>NZ_CP129672.1:4542500-5908292 GCF_030505195.1 Comamonas testosteroni | reverse complement strand
CCTGGAGAGGCGAAGTCAGCAGCGCCGTGGTGGAGATAAAGCCTTTTGCACCAGGGCTGCATTGTTGTCTGATTTGCGGCTGCGGCAATCGCCAGCTGGGCTCTGGAAGCATCGGCCTGCTGCTGGGCCTGGCGCCAGCGTGCCTCGGCCTCTGTGGCGTCGACGCGCGCCAGCTGCTGGCCCTTGCTGACACTATCGCCTTCTGCGTACCGTCAGGCGCGCAGCTGCCTGCGACATAGGCTTGACCACGGCCGAGTCCACCGCCTGAACCACGCGCGTTTGAGGAACGCTCAAGGCAAGTTGAAAGGGGCTGGCCGTAGAACCTCCTGGGCAGTCAGCTGTATCGCAGCTCCAGCGCACCGCGCATGGTCGCGGCCTGCGGCCTGCTTTTATGCTGCAGATTGACGACTGCGCGCCAGCCTGTCATGGCCAGCAAGCCGATCAGCGGGCAGACTCAAGGCCCAGCGGGCCGGACGCTTTCATGGTGTGTATCCTCAGAGGCAGGTTCTTCTGTTCTATGCACCACACGGTAGGGCGCCGGACACGGCTTGTGTATTGCAAGGCAGCAAGCACGTGTAGTGGGCGCCCTGCAAGCATAGCGGGGCGCGCAATCGCTGTCATTGGTGGAAATGGGTAGTTGATTTGAGCTACGCTTGACGCGTCTGTAAAAAAAGAGGAGCCGGTGATGGCAGCGGAAACCATTTATCTGGCGGAGGTTGCTTCTGTGCACTTAGCCTATTTGACGGCGCTTTTCACGGTTTCACGTTTAAAAACAACAACTTACAAGACTATCAAAAATTTCCTAGCACGGTTCTAGGAAAAATTAGCGAAAAAAAGCCTGTCGGGCGGTGTTGTTTCGTGTATCAGTGCAACCCAAAAACCGTATAAACCGTATATATAGTTTGTTCTGACCCTTGGCGGGTAGGGGTAAGGCGATTAGCCTTTGACTGTAGGGCGAAGACCTGGAATAGACCGGGTAGCCGTAGGCATAGCAAAAACCCCCTTAAAACGACGTACAAGCCGTTTTTTGTGTCCCCGTAGGGGTTGGTATCAAACCACCCCTAAAAACCCCCTTAAAAGCCGTTTATTCGTGTCCCCGTAGCCATAGGCTACAAGACACGGGCTTTGCTGTTCTCTATTCTTTTTTATTGATACTAATTTTCTTTATAAAGTGATATTGACTTTTAGCAAAAAGCAACAAATTTGATGCCGACTTGCAACATATTAGTTGCCACTTGGCAACAAATTTGTTGCTTGACTTTTAAACCGAATATTTGGAAATACCTACGAATAGGGCTTTTACAAATATATGATAAATAACCCCCTCTGTATCTTCTATCTTATAATATAAATATTAATATATATTTAATAAATATAAATACAAATAAATTAAAAACTATTGACATTTAAATTTTAGTTGCTTTAATAAGTTTCATAAAGAAACAAATTATAAATGAAAGGCAACAAAATGAAAGTAAATGAAAATACAAAAAATGAATTAAAAGATGAATTAGGTGAATTAGTTGATGGAATGAAAGATGGTGAAAATATAAATGTTTTTAAGGGTAAAAAGAAAGCAAATATAAAAGATGAATTTATTATGGTTTTTAATAAAAACCTATTAAGTTCTGTAATTAAATACAAATTAACGGCTACTGATATATCTGTATTGCTACAAGTTATACAATATGTATCTTATGGCAATGTTATAAATTTAACCCATCAAAACATTGCTGAGGACTTAGAAATTAAAAGACAGCAAGTAAGCAGAAGTTTTAAAAAACTAAAAGATGCTGAAATTTTTATTGATGGTATAAAAGGTTCTTTATTCTTAAACCCTCAATATTTGGTTAAAGGTGACTTGCTTAAAGCAACAGAAAGCGAAGCCTATAAACAAATTAGAAATAAGATATACAAAGAATTTAGTCATTTTTATAGTGGCAAAGAATTAGATGAAAAAGTTCATGAAATGATGCCTTTTACAAAACCATAAATGAATTTATCTATGTAATTTTTTAAAGCCGGTCATTGTGCCCGGCTTTTTTTGTTTTCTATTCTTTTAATTTAATTATTTGACTTTTATTCTTTTAGTTCTAATTTTGGTGTCGCTCTATTGCCCCCGTTACTCTCAACTTTGACAAGTTAAGAGTAACGCTTGGGGCGTTCTAATTTTCATTCTTTGGCTTCGCCTCATTGGTGCGACTTCTTTTAATTTTGTCTTTAAATTTTTTCTTTGCCTTCGGCTTTTTAGTTTTTATAAATTGCTATTGACTTTTAATTTAGGCCTGCCCGTTTTGTAAAAAACGGGTAGGAGTGTTTGGTATCTATTCCAGGTCTTCGCCCTCCCTTTTTTGAGAGAACTATCGTTCTCTTGTGGGCTATTGCTATCGCAATGCTTTTTGCTTAAAAAGTAGGTTTTTACCTGTATTTCATACATACATTTTTAAAAGTCTTTTTGTCGAATAAACATTTAAACATATATCAAACCTTGGAATAGCCCGTAAATATTGAGCCGAAGGCAATGAGCGAGAGCAAACTACCGAACAACAGAGTTGGTTGTGTAGGGTGCTATTTCAGGACAATTTTTAAGAAATGTTTAAATGTATGTATTTGTTTGTAAAAAATAAACTCTAATTTTTTACATAAATGAAAAACTTTAAATTTTAACTGTCAAAAGTATGATGTGTTATATGTTGTTTTATATGGCAATTTAAATATTAAAAATATGTTTCTTTATGTGGGTTTAATGTTCTTGATGTATGTGTTAAATGTTTTTGATATATAGGTAAAATGTTTATGTAATGCTTGACTTTTAAAATTTACTTGCTTTAATTGTTTTAGAACTTAATAAATAAAGGAGAAAATTATGAGTTTTAAAGATAAATTAGAGAATTACACAAAAGAGAGTAAATTGGGTTCTTATAAAACATCAACAATGAGTTTTTTAAGAGAAAATTTTGACGACATTACTAAATTAATTTCCATCACTAAAAACCAAGGCAATGGGTCTGCTTATGAAAAAATTGCTTTATGGTGTTTTGAGGAAGGTATAAAAACCAAAGATGGAAAACTTTTACCAAAAACCTATATCAATGAGTGTTTGGTAAAAATTAGAAAAGAAAAAGGCATTAGAGTTAAAAGCAAAGTTAAAAACTCAACCATTAGACAAAAAGATAAAAGCAAACTCGAAAAGCAATATATTGATGAAGAAATTTACAATATTGGTCTTAATGAAGTTAAAAAGTTTTTTAAGGCTGCTGTCGAACAATTTAGTAGACCAGATAGAAATGGAAGAAAAATTGCTTTTGATGACGAGCAAAAACGTAAATTAGTCTTGTATTACAAGTCTTGTAGTAATGCTTTAAAGTATGAGTCTTTAATTGCGTTAAATTCAGAAACCTCTACAATTTTAAACCAAGTTAAATTTTTAGAGGCTCATAAAGATATATTTGGCATCAAATAAGTCTTTTAATAAAATGGAGAATAATAATGATAAACAACATTTTAGACTTGTATAATAAAACATTAAACAAAGAATATAAAGACTTTGTTTTTGCTGGGAATAAAACATCAAAAGTTGTAGGTAAATTCTTTCATATAACACCATTTAATTTGGGTTTAATGGCTAACCTTAAACCTCAAATTACAGAATGCATAACTACGGTCGAATCAGCGACAGGTAAAAACATTATTTCTTACAGACAAAAAATTCTTTATTGTGGTCGAAATGTTTATGACTGTTTTATGCTTGCGCCTAGTGTTATTTGGAAAAATAATGAAAGAATTTATATATACAAAACAAATTACAATGAACTCGGCTATATAAGCAATTTATTCGGAGAGGTTTTGGTGTTTCATACTTTACTTGCCAAGCAAATAGGATATATAGACAACCAAGAGAAAGATATTTTTAATGAGTTTAATAAAATGTTTTCTTTTGGTATAAACGAAGTTAAAGAAAAACACGAAAAACTAATTTACGAATATTTTTCTTTTGTAGAAGATAAAATTACACTTTATCAATAATTAAAATATTTACTACCAGGGCACTTCCTTTTAAAAAAGGAGTTTCTGGTTTTTCTTCTTTACTATTATCAATAGGGCTTTTAAACATACTTGTAAAAAACAAGTTGGAAGAAATAAAAAAAGCCCTCGTTTTGAGGGCTTTTTACTTGGCTTAAATGTGCTTTATTTTCGTGAGTAATAAAATTCTGCTGTAATTCTACTGCTCGAATGTCCTATTTGGTTTAACAATTCCTTTTGTGTAGAAATATTGCTACCCTCTGGGAAAACACCTTTTAATTTTTCTATTGCTCTTGGGGTTGTAAAGCCTAAAACCTCTGATAGCAAAATTGAGTTTGATATTCCAATTTTCTCAACCATTCTAGAAATATAGTCTTTTCTAAATGAATGCTGGTCTATTCCAGTGTTTAAAAATGACTTCTTAAAAACACCATCAAAACCTAAAACCTTGTATTTAAAAAGCCGTTCTTGGTTGGGTTTTATCAATGACTTTACAAACCTCCATTGTCTATCGTTTAAATAAACAATTCTAGAAGTGTCTTTTGACTGAATAAAGATATGTGGGGGGTTGTCAAAAATTTGGCTTTTCTCTAAAAGAATAGCCTCTTGTCTTCTTAAACCTAATTTATACATCAAATGAATGATGTTGCCGAAGTCTTTTGACTTGTCCCTTGGGTTGTGGTTTCTTATTATTCTAGCAACTGTTTTTAATTTTTCACTGTCAAACCTAAATGGCTTTTTTCTGTATCTCTTGTTTCCATTGTTTATAAGGTCTTTATCGTAGGTTAAAAATGGGTTTTTAATGTCTGCTAATGTTTTATCAAGAGATGGTAATTTTCTCCAAAAAACGGACATTTTAGATAGATAAGTTGATATTGTGCTTGGTGTTAAATTTTGTTTTCTAAAAGCAAGAATAAGGTTGTTTACATCTTCTGTCGTTATTTCTATTGGTTTAAGGTCGGCTAAAATTGTTTCTTCACTGTCTTTAAAAATTAGTTCGCTTAATTCGTAATTGTCATTAGAAGTTTTATGTTTAAATTTTGTATTGATACAGTTTGTCAAAATTGAGATATGGCTTTTTTTCTGTCTCAATTTATAACGGTCTTTTGCTATTCTTTCATCTAATTTTTCGTATTTGTTGTCTATGTAAAGTTCTACATATCTTTTTAAATACTCGCTTATAGGTGGGTTTTTGATGTAGTTGGAAATAATTTGTTTTACATTGTCTTCTACTTCCAAAAAGGTTTTTACTTGCTTTTTACCTATCTTGTTTTTACAAGCATTTAAAAACTCTACTGCCTCTTCGTATTCGGTAAAAGTCTTGTCAATTTTTAAGCCCTGTTTGGCTTTGTTCATCTTCACCCGAAAGTAAGTTTTACCGTCTTGCTCTACTATGTATAGGTTCTTGGTCGGGGGGTAAGTGTTCATAGGGTTCTCCGTCCGTTTGGTCTGGGAAAAATTAGGAAAATTTCTGGTCAAATTTTACCCGTTTTCAGGCTGTTTTCATAGAAACAGTATTGCTTAAAATTTCAGCAAAAGGAGAAAAAGACAATGGAAAACAACAACTTACAAGACAAGAAAAATTTAGAAACCATCGTGCTGGCTGGTGGATGTTTTTGGTGCACTGAAGCCGTATTCGACCGTGTGCGCGGCATTGTCGATGTGCAGAGCGGCTATGCCAATGGCCACCTGGATCATCCCGGCTACGACGATATCTGTACCGGACAAACCGGCCATGCCGAGGTGGTGAAGCTTGAGTTCGACCCTGCGGTCATCAGCCTGCGCGATGTGCTGCTGATCTTCTTCGGCACGCATGATCCGACCACGCTGAACCGCCAGGGCAATGACGTGGGCACGCAGTACCGCAGCGCGATCTTCACCACCAATGCGCAGCAAACGGCCGAGGCTCAGGCATTGCTGCAGGAAATGCAGAACGAAAAAGCGTTCGATGCGCCCATGGTCACCCAGATCGAGCCCCTGACCAACTACTGGCCCGCCGAAGACTATCACCAGGACTATTTCCTGCAGCACCCGGGCCAGGGGTATTGCGCTTTTGTGGTGGGCCCCAAGGTGCAGAAATTCCAGAAAGCGTTCTCGCGCTGGCTCAAGGATTAAGCTGCGCTTTCAGCGTATGGCCTGGAGTGCAGATACACTCTGCAACCCTTGGCTGCTTTCGTGCCGCCCGAGATCGTTTTAGTCCCTTAACGTGTCACTTCACTCCCATCTGCGCCGACCCAGTCGTTCAGCCCCTGCTGACGGCCGCCTGTGCCTGCGCGAAATCTGGGTGATGCGCTGGTTGATGGGCCTGCTCGCCCTGGCCATGGTTCTGGGGCCGATGCTGGGCCAGATGCACCGTGCCGTTCACCAGGGCAGCGCCCCCGGGGGCAAGGTCTATGCGGTGCACAGCCATGCGGCACCGGCCCTATCGGCAGCCTCTGCTGAAGCGGCGGGAGACTGCCTGGTCGACCGCAGCAGCTGCGCCCCGGACCTGTCCTGGGTGCATGCGCTGTTTGCCGGTCACGGACCGGCAGAATGCCAGCTGCTGGACCAGGCCAATCATGGCTATGCCGGGCCTGTGGCCGTACTCGCTTTCAGTGCGCCGCCACCTGACAGCTTCATCCCCCGGCCTTTTGCTCCTGCGCCCAGAGCCGTCTTTATTGCAGCGCCGCTGGCTGCACGCGCCCCCCCTCTGTCTCTCAGCTCCCTGGCCTAGGTTGAAGCCATGCTGCGGCATGATTTGTTACCTACACCAGAAACTTCAGAATTGATAGCTGTAACCGCTTTATACATAAGCGATTAAGGCTGTTTTATTGAATTTCCGTGCGTACTTTCTTTGATGGTCTGCGTGCGCACGGTTGTTTGTGGAACTGAGATGTCTCATCGTTTTTCGAATTCTTCTGCCCATTCCTTGCGCCGCTCTCCCAAGTCGGCGCTGGCCCGCGCCATCGAGGCGCTGCAGCCAGCAAGGCGCGGGCTGGCCCTGGGCACAGGCCTGGGCCTGCTGGCCTGTTCACCCCTGGCCTTTGCGCAGTCCGATGCGGCCAAGCAGGAGTCCAGCCTGGCCGAGGTGACCGTGTCGGCGACCGGCATGGCCGCCGGCGATATGGCCACGCCCGTCCAGGTGCTCGGCGAAGAGGAACTGCGCCTGCGCCGCGCGGCAACCCTGGGCGAGACCCTGGCGGCCGAGCCTGGCATCAATGCCAGCCATTTCGGCGCGGGAGCCAGCCGCCCGGTGATTCGCGGCATGGATGGTGCGCGGGTCTCCGTGCTCAGCGATGGCTCGGAGTTGCTCGATGCATCGACCGTCAGCCCCGACCATGCGGTGACCACCGAGCCTTTGCTGGCCAGGCAGATCGAAGTGCTGCGCGGCCCTTCGGCCTTGCTCTACAGCCCCGGCGCCATGGGGGGCGTGGTGAATGTGCTGGATGGCAAAGTGCCCACCAGCGTTCCTGAAAAAGGGATTGAAGGCTCCGCAGAGGTGCAGGCCGGCACGGCTGCAGGCATGTCGGCAGGCGCGTTCTCCCTGACCACGGCCACACCGCTGAAGAACGATAACGGCCAACTGGTGCTGCATGCCGAAGGCGTGGCACGCAACGCGGGAGACTATCGCGTGGGCAGCGGCTGGGGCCAGAGCAAGGTTCCAGGCAGCTTCAGCCGCGGCAACACGGGCAGCGTGGGTCTGTCCTGGGTTGGCAATCAGGGCTATCTGGGCCTGGCCTACACGCGCCAGCAGGCCAGATACGGCTTGCCCGGCCATCAGCACAGCTTCGAAGGCTGCCACGCACATGGCGATCATCTGCACTGCGGCTCCCATGACGGGCACGACCATGACCATGATCATGAGGAAAGTGGCAGCGTGCCCGTGGTCGATCTGACCAGCGAGCGCTGGGATCTGCGTGGCGAATGGCGCAAGCCCACCGCCGGCATTGCCGCGCTGCGTCTGCGCGGTGGCCTGACCAATTACCGTCACGACGAGATCGAGGACGGCAGCGTGGCCACCCAGTTCAGAAACAAGGCCCATGATCTGCGTCTGGAAATGGAGCATGAGCCCATCGCGGGATGGCGTGGCACGCTGGGTCTTCAGACCCTCAAGCGCCGCTTCAGCGCCACGGGCCAGGAGGCTTATGTGCAGCCCACGGATACCCAGCGCCACAGCCTGTATCTGCTTGAGGAATACCGTTGGCAGGACTGGAGTTTCCAGGGCGCTTTGCGCCACGACCGCCAGCGTGTGGAGGCCGAACTGAGCAACGAGCGGCGCAGCCATAGTGCCACTTCGGCGTCGCTGGGCACGGTCTGGAAGTTCCAGCCCGGCTATAGCGCATCGGCCTCATTCACCAGCGGCAGCCGCATGCCCACGGCCGAAGAGCTGTTTGCCAACGGCTTGCACATGGCCACGGCAACCTACGAGATCGGCAATCCCAATCTGTCGCGTGAGCGCTCGCAGGCGCTGGATCTGGGGCTGGCCAAGACGGCCGGTGATACGACCTGGAAGTTCAATGCCTATCACTACCGCATCAAGGGCTATATCTACGGGGCCACGCTGGATGCCCATGAAGGGCTGCAACTGCTGCAATACACCCAGGGCAATGCGCGCTTTACGGGCTGGGAGGCTCAGCTGAGCCAGCGCCTGAGTCGCGAGTTGAGCCTGAGTGTGTTTGGCGACGGCGTGCGTGCGCGTCTGGAAGACGGCTCTGCGCTGCCACGCATTCCGGCATTGCGTGCCGGCTTGCGTGTGAATGCGCGTCTGGCCGGCTGGGACACCATGGCTGAATGGACCCAGGTGCTGCGCCAGAATCGCACGGCCCAGTACGAAACCCAGACGCCGGGCTACGGCATGCTGAACCTGGGCGCCAGCTACCTCTGGAAGAGTGGTGGCAACCAGTGGCAGTTCTATGTCAAGGGCCAGAACTTGACCAACCGTCTGGCCTACGCTGCAACCTCGTTCATCAAGAGTGCTGCACCTTTGACGGGTCGTAATCTGGTGGTCGGTCTGAGAATGGACTTCTGATCCGGCTCTAGGTGAGCCAAGCCACACCCGACCCAGGTTTGGGCCTGGGCCGGGTGTGGCTCGGCTATAGATAGTGCTGCAGATGGCGCAGGGAACGAGTGCTGTCCACGCCGATCCTGGAAACAACTTCCGATTCGGGTACGCCGGCGCGCAGCCATTGCACGATGGCCGTGTTGCGCAAGACCTGCGGCCCCACGCGCTGCAGCGGAAATTTCTGGCTGTCCTCGGGCTGGGCATTGTGAGCGCGCTGAATGATCTGCGAGGCCACATGGAACAGCATGCGTACCGAGAGTTCGCCGCCACGGCGCGAATAGAAGACGATGTGGTTGCCGTCAATCACCGACGGCCCGCGCTGTGCGGCGCTGAATCTTCTCCAGCTTTGCAGGGCCTGGGCCACGGAGTCGGGCAGCTCAAGCATGCGTTGCTGTGCATTTCTGCCGCCTTCTATCTGCAGATAGCGGGGCAGGGGAGACTCTCCGCTCGCAATGCTTTCCGAGCTGCCAATCCAGACCTGGTCGGCGCCTGAAAGCAGATTCTTCCACAGCAGGCAGCGAACCTCTTCGGGGGCCAGAGCCATCTCGTAAAGCAGCAGCACGATGGCGCGATCGCGTGCGTCCTGATAACCGTCGGCGCTGGGGAAGTGTCTTGGCAGTGACTGCCAGAGCAGGGGAGGCAGGCAGTGGCCTTTACCGTCTTCGGAGGGCGGGCGTTCGGCTGGCTCAAGACCGGTTGCCGGGTTGGCGCGGATCCAGCCGTGCTCCATCGCATGGTCGTAGATGCGCTCCAGCAGCCGCCAGTAGCGGCGGCGGGTGACCGGACTGATCTTGCGCTCCGGGTGGTGGTGCGCACGTTGGCCATCGCGTATCTGCAAGAAGCTCTGCACATCCAGCTCGGTTGCCTGATGCCAGGACTTTGAAGAACGCGGCCTGTGCGCAGGGCGCTCCTTGTCGGCGATAGCGGCCTGTCCGGACAGATGCATCAACCAGGCCTGCCAGACCTTTTCATAATTGCCGTCTGGAGAGGTGTCCAGCGCATCCCAGCTCTTGCTGCCCTCATGCTCGAGCCAGTCGCGAAACAGCTGGCTTCCAGTTGGCAGTTTGGATGGATCTGGAGACTGGTGATCCGGAATGTTTTTGTCTTGCATATGAGGAGTTTAATGTAACTTACATGAATTAGTTGTCACTACCCACAAAAATATATTCACTTAACCACTAAGCCTGAAGTAAACAACGAAGAGGGCGCTTTCTGTCGCAGCGCCCTCGCATTTTCATGACAGATCCATCAAAACTCAGGGCGCCAGTCGCTCACGAATCCAGTGTGGACCTTCCTGGCGGTAGCTCAGGCGGTCATGCAGCCGGCTCTTGCGCCCCTGCCAGAACTCCCAACGCTCGGGCACAAGACGGAAACCGCCCCAATGAGGAGGCCGGGGAGGATTGAGTAGAAACTGCGCGCTGTATTTGGCGGCATTGGCTACCAGCACGCTGCGGCCACTGATGACTTGGCTTTGCGGACTGGCCCAGGCCCCGATTCTTGAATCAAGCGGGCGGCTTGCAAAGTAGGCATCGCTTTCCTCGGCGCTGACTTTTTCCACACAGCCTTCGATGCGCACCACGCGCTCCAGCTCCACCCAGTGAAATTGCAGGGCAGCGAATGGATTACCCGCCAGTTGCTGGCCCTTTCGGCTGTCGTAATTGGTGTACCAGACAATGCCACGCTCGTCATAGCCTTTGATAAGCACGATGCGCGTGCTGGGTCGCAGGTCGCCGCTCACGGTCGCCACAGTCATGGCATTGGGCTCGGGTACCTGGGCTCTCACGGCTTCCTGCAGCCATTGGTCGAACTGCTGCAGGGGATTATGGTTGGAAGCGGATTCGCTCAGCTCTGCGCGTTCATAGCTTTTGCGCAGATCGGCAATGGATGAAGATAGGCTGCTCATGTTCACATTGTGCCGCGCAGCCAAAGCCGGCGTTATGCTCGACAGCAATATGAATCAAGAAGTTTTGCCCGCTCCCATGGTTGATCCGGATCGGCCTTGTGTGCTGGTTCTCGCTGCGGGCAGGGGAGAGCGCTTTCTCGCATCGGGCGGCTCCAGCCACAAGCTCCAGGCCATGCTGGGCCTGCAAACCGTTCTGCAAACTACTCTGGCTGCAGTGCAGGCCTCTGGCCTTCCCTGGCATCTGGAATGCGGGCCGCATCCCGGCATGGGCGACAGCATTGCGGCGGCCGTCAAGGCCACAGCAGGTGCCAAAGGCTGGCTGATCCTGCCAGCAGATTTGCCTTTGGTTCAGGCCGCTACGCTACACGAGTTGGCCTTGCAGCTAACGCGGCTGGATAGCCGTGAGCTGCATGTGATTCAACCCTTCTACCAGGGACGGAAGGGTCATCCCGTGGCTTTTAGCCGAGCAGCAGCTCCGGCACTCGCCCTGCTGAGCGGCGATCAGGGCGCGGCCTCCATCGTGCGCAATGCGGCGGAGAATCAGCGTCTGCAACGCTGGGACTGCGATGACATAGGCTGCGTGCTTGATGTGGACACAGTGCAGGCCTTGGAGGAAGCGCGCAGGATCTGGCGAGAACGCAATTCTTGATCGTCAACAAGCCCTGAGAGAGGGCCTGACTCGATTTGTCGAGGTGTATCAGCCAAGGCACGGTTCCGACAGTCAGGCCTTGCCCTTCAAATGCGCGTCGGTGCTCTTTCCAGTTCAGGCGAGAGCGGCAAGCTTCAGGCGCCGCGCTCAATCACGGCACAAGCCAGGCGCGCGCCTGAATTGCCGGTGGGCTGGGTTGTGTAGTCATCCGGATCATTGTGCACGATCAGCGATCGTCCCAGAATGCCGTTGCCGCCCCTGTCCAGTTTGAACTCCTTGCTCACAAAATCGATAGTTGCTACGCCCTGGGTATCAGCGTCCAGGCTGGGCAGGTCACCGATGTGATGGGCCTTGCTGTCGCCGAATTTGCCATGCGCCTGCTGTCCAGGGTTGAAGTGGCCACCCGCGCTCAAGCCGTCGCCGCTGGAGCAGTCGCCTTTTTCGTGGACGTGAAAGCCGTGCTCGGTATTCGGCGCCAGCCCTTCCACGCGGCCTTGTACTCGAACGCTGCCATCGGGCTGCGGGAAGAACTGTACCGTACCCGTTACCTGGCTGCCCTTGGTGGCTTCCAGGCGTGCAATCGACTGCACGCCTTTGCCAGGAGTTGCTGCAGGAGCCGTTTCAGACGATGAAGGCCCTGCCGTGTTGCTGGTCGTGGAGCATGCCGCCATGGTCAAGCCTGCGACAAGCGCCAGACCTGTCCAAGCAGGGCGCGAAAAGAGGGGGGCAACACGGTTTTTGGACATGGCATTCTTTCCGAATTCAAAAGGGCATTGTGCCCCGGATCGCCGAAATTTCAAGTGCTTTTGCCCTGTAACCCAATACAGCAAAGCGCTGTTAGCTATGTTTCAAATAGCAGCAAAAGACGCGCAATCGGCTTGCTCGAAGTCTGCATAGGCCAACAGGCGCTTGAGCGCCTTGTCGTCGATGCCCAGCCGCTGCAGCTCCTCAAAAGTGGCCTGGGCATAGTCCAGCGTTGTGCCATATATGCCCTGAGCCTGAGAGAAAATGCGCCGGTATTCATCCGGCGCCAGCTCGCCGGTGTGGTGAGGGCTTTGGCGTGAGAGCGTGAATGCCAGGGCCTTCACCGCACCATGTGGCGTGCGGCAAGGCAGCCAGCGCGGGTCATAGACGGCATTGGGCATCTCACGCAACCAGAGCTTGCGCATCACGGTGTCGCCTTGGTTTCGCGGAATACGGAAGGCCATGCCCTGGCAACTGCCGCCCGAGAGCATGCCAAACACCAGGCCTGGCATCTGGGGCGTGCCACGGTTGATGGTGCTCCACATTTTCAGAGCACGATGCCAGCCATGTACATGGGCCGAACGGCGTTCGCTGAATTCAAATTCGGGGCGCCAGATCAGTGAGCCATAACCAAAAATCCACAGATCCTCGTCACCTCCCCACTGCACCAGAGCCCGCTCCAGCATCTGGTCAGCATCACGCATGGAATGATTCAACAAAGGCAGGGCGGACATGGAAACTCCTCAAACCGGATTCAGAGCTGAATTGACTTTGATATATAACGCGCGAGGGCGCCGTCGGTGCACCTGAGCGCGCACGAAGGCGTAAAAGCAACGCTTTCCCGGTGTGAAGCGGCTGAAATTTGGATCTTTTTTGCGATTGCCGTGAAGGAAGTCGTTAGGGCGTTTCACGGCAAACCCCTAGAATGCGTGGTTTTGTCGCTTTGTCAGCCTGAAGCATGTAGCCGGGCCGCAAAGTGTCATGAATACAGGTTTCGTACTTTCATAATCACCCGCAAATACGGAGATTTCATTCATGTCCTTCAACAGCTCTGACGACGATAGCCAACAACGCTTTGCCTTGGGTTTTCTGTTTGCCCTGATCGCTCTGGTTGTCTCCACCGTCGTCGGCACCGTCGTCTACAAGCGCGGCATTTCCCATGCTCCCAAGGCTGAAGCCGCCGTGTCCGCACCCAGCGCGACCAACGTGCCTGTGGTGGTGGTTGAAGAGGCTGCCCGCGTGATCGTGGAAAACGGTGTGGTCAAGTTCTACTTTGTCTCGGGCAAGGCGGAAGTGGCCGCTGGCGCCAACGAAGCGTTGAGCAACGTGGTCAAGGGCGTGGCTGAAGGCAAGCGCGCCGTGATTTCCGGCTTCCATGATGCAACTGGTAGTGCTGAAATCAACGCGGAGCTGGCCAAGCAACGTGCGCAAGCCGTCCAGGCCGCTCTGGTGGCACTGGGCGTGGCAGAAGACAAGGTCGAGCTGAAGAAGCCCGAGCAATCTCAGGCCGACGGCTCCAATGCCGAAGCTCGCCGTGTGGAAGTGATTCTGGCCGACTGATAAACCCAGTTCTCTTGCCCAAAGCCCGATATGGCATTCGCTGTATCGGGCTTTTTGCTGTTTGCAGCAGAGCCAGGATCAGTTGTGTTCAATGAATCCAGCTGCCGGAGGCTCGCCCAGGGCAATGACTCTTTCAATACCTGCCGCATCGACCTGGCGCATGACAAACGATCCCCGCGCAAAGCGCATGGAACGGATCTGCCACCACCCGTTGATGCGCTCGTACTCATCGCTGTACTGACCTGAGAGATTGACGATGGTGCGTTCCTTGACATTGATCTGGCAGAACTCCAGATCCCACAAGCCTTTTGCACTATCAGCTCCCGTAAAGCTGATCTGAGGGTTGTGGCCGTGGTGCATGTCCTGGATGGACGGGTTGGCAACTGCCAGTCTGGTGAAGGTTTCAACCCATTCTTCGCGATCCGTAAAAGACGGAAAGCCATCGGCTTCGATGACTGCACCATGCTCCACAAAGCACTCACGCATGGCGTTCGGCTGCTTCTGATCACAGGCTCGCAAGTACCGGGCCTTCAAAGCCTGTATCGACTGAATATCCTCAAGATGCTGCAAACGCTGCTGGAGTTGCTCCAGAACCGAGTCACTCATTGCCTGTCTCCTGATTGGTGTTGGAGTACCGAGTCTGGAATGCCGGCCAATGCCTGCAAACCCATGTTTGGACGATAGGTAGGCCGTTCAGGCAAAAAAAAGCGGCACTCATGTGCCGCTCGGTCCAGGAATCTGAAGAAAAAGAATCACCGCAGACCGGTGCCGGTGCCCAGGTCGTCTTTGCGTTGAATCAGTTCAATCTTGTAGCCACTGTGCTTTTGGGTGTGATTTATTTAAATCCATATAAATCAGTGAGTTGCGTAGCCGTCAAAAGGCTTAAGTCTGCTCAGATACGTTGAAAACCTGCTCCAGCCGCCACAAAATGGCGGCCAAGACTCCATCTGACGCACGCAGATATTAGATGGAACGAGAACTTAGGAGCAGGGGTTTATGGCCAAGCCAAGACAGAAAGCATCAGGGAAGTGGGAGATAGGTTTGCGGCATCCGTCGCTTCCCCACGGCCGTAAATATTTCACCTTCGACACCGAGGCTGAGGCTATTGCCTATTCACAGCAGTGGAAGCTCATGAAGGACGCAGGCCTCCCGCCACCCCGCGAGCTGCTGGATGCCGACAACGGCTACGGAAACATCAGGCTGTCTCGTGTGCTCGGGGAGTGGGAGCAAAGCGGCTATGCGGCCCCAACCCAGATCCTCACCATCTCGACGGTGAACCGAGAGGTAGGCACGATTAAGCTGACAGAGGCGTCATACAAATGGCTGCAGGGCTATATCCAGTGGCTGAAAGTCGAGAAACAGCTCACCCCACAATCTATTCGTCACCGGGTCCAGTGCTTGGGCCGGGCCATTGATGAATACCTACGCAACCATCCGGCCATGGTCATGCAGAACCCGACGCGGCTATTGCCTAAGGGCTACTCCACTTATAGCGACATCGACACAAAGCTGTCCGTTGCCAAGGGCGGAGAGGCAAAGACCAATGTGCAGCGCGATCGACGTCTCCGTCCCGGGGAGGAAGAGAAGATCATCCAGGTGCTGTCCGGCTACGAGCGGCCAGATAAGCCACGCGGCCTGCAGCTCCAAGGCGGCAATGCGCTGTTGACCCTGTTTAAGCTGATCTTGGGCACCGGCTTACGCCTGAAGGAAGCATCCACGCTCAAGCGCTCTCAGGTGGACATGGATACGAAGGTCATCCGGGCCCAGAGCTCCAAGCAATGGCGGGGCAAGGTGACGTTTCGGGAAGTTCCCATATCACCTGCCGTGCACAAGGCGCTGGCTGACTACCTGGAAACCCGTGCCATGCTGCCAGGGGCATGGCTATTCCCATTTATGGAAGAAGAGGGGGTAAAGGAATACAAGACCGTCAGCAGCAGGCTGTCGGCTCGATTCCGTTTGGCGTTCGAGTACATGGAGATCATGGACCTCCACGAACACGACTTGAGACACGAAGCCACCTGTCGATGGCTTGAGATGAGAGACGCAAGCGGAAGTTTCCTGTTCCGCCTGGAGGAAGTGAACCGGATCATGGGCTGGGCGCCAGGCTCAGCCATGGCCCACCGGTATGCAAGCTTCAGAGCTGAAGACATGGCCGCTAAGCTGTGGCCGACCTCGGCAGGGCCGGCGGCGGCTGCCGGCGGGGCTTAATAGGGCGAACATTGGGGGCGGCATGGTCACTCTTGCCCCGTTCCATTCGCCGCTTATCTGCTTCGTTGCGTGCGCGCTCTGAAAGATAGGCCAAGAGATCGGCACGGATGAAAACCCAGCCTCTCCCGATTTTGAGGCCTGGCAGCTCTCCATTGCGAGCCATTTCCTCAACCTTGGCGGCCGTGCAATCCAGCATCTTGGCGCAGTCTTCGGCATTGATGGTGTCTGTCATAGTCAGTCCAAAAAAAGAACCCCGCTCAATGGCGGGGCTCGGGAGAATCAAAATCAGGGATAGGCGCGCGCTTGTCGCGGCGTTGGCGGGCTCGGCGGCTCATGCTTCCATTCCTCCGACATCAATCGCATAGACCTGCACAGGCTGAGGTCCGAAGTGCGGGTGCGTGATGGTCTTGATCGTGTAGCCGCGCCAAGGGCGGATCAGCCGGCGCGACTGGTCGCCGAGTGGTGGGTAGCCCTTTGCCAACTCGATACGGTCATAGTCACGTCCCTGCAGGCGCTTGCACCAGTAGGGTGTGACGAGGCGGTATTCCTCGGTCTTGGTGCCTGCGCGGATGGCGTCGAAGTACTCGCCTTTGAGTGAGAGGTGCAGGGTGGTCATTGCATGCTCCATGAAATGCAGGATCCGGATGTGCAGCGGCCGGAGGTCGCGCCGCTGGTCAGGACGGTGAAATTCAGCCGGCTTTTACAGCGCGGGCATTCGAGGTGCCCGGTCACTTTCTCTGCCGGAGCGAAGGAGGGCGGGGCGCAATAGGTGCGCTTCACTTGGGTCAGGGCGGCGCGGATGTGCGGCGCCTGGGCGCTGAATGCGGTGGTGGTCACTGGGCAGCCCCCGGCATAGTCAGTGCGATGGCCATGGGCCTGACCCAGATCGGCTGCGCCGAAAGCAGAAAGGTTTCCCCGGCCCAGGCCAGCAGCAGCGTCTCGCCCATGACGTGGGCAATGGCTTCACCGGCGGCGCTGGGCACAGCGTTGCCAATGCGCTCGCGCCAGGCCTGATCACTCAAGCCGTCGAGCTCCAGCATCTCTTCTGGGTCGACCAGACTCTGCAAGGCAGCAAGTTCCAGGGTGGTGAAGGGTCGGTGCCAGGTGCCGTCCTCGGCCACGATCCGGCATACAAGTTTTTCGGCGGGTGCTGGCATGGCCCGTGGGTCAGCCACCGTCCATCGGCCGTTGTCGTGGCAGGCAGCTGCGCTGACCGCCCCGGCAGAAGATTCCCAGGGCACAACCCCGTAATGGCCACCTGTCAGGTAGTGGTCGCCGGCCTCGCGGCGCATGCCTGGGCGTGGATCGGCCACTGCAAAGGCGCCCTGGCCAGTCGTGCTGCCACTGATCACCGTGCCGGCTGCCTTCTGGAAGTGCGTCACGGCGTACTTGCCGAAACTGGGCCCTTCGCGTCGAGGATCCGCTACCGCCTGGCCCGTGCCGTGGGCGCTGGTGACAGCCATGGATGCGCGGTCCCAGCGCACGATGCGGAATTCGTTGCTGTGCTTGGCGGGGCCGTGATGGCGCGGATCCGCCACGCTGTAAGCACCTTGGCCAGGACCTTGCTGCCCGGCCACTGTGCCGGTGCTGCCATCCCAGCGGCGCACCCCGTAGGCCTGGCCATCTTTCCAAAGTGCTGACTGCTCAAAGCGAGGGTCCGCCACGGCGAAGTTGCCGCAGGCGGGGCGCCCTTTGCCGGTGATGGTGGTGCTGGTTCGCCCCCAATCCTGAACTCCCAGGACACCTGCATGCATCTCGGGAACGATCAGATAGTCCCGCAGCTGGCCGTCCTCGATCGCCAGACGGTTTAGGCTACGCCAATCAGAGCCAGCCTCCACGAATGCCAGTCGAACCCAGGTCTTCCACTGCAGGCTCGGCACACGGTGCATGGGCCCGGCGCGCAGGTCGCCCGGCAGCAGCATGCGGCCCAGCACGTCGCCAACAGCGCGCAGCGGCTTCGCATCAGGCTGGTACAAGAACGGCGGGACCTTCTCGATATGGCGGGCAACCAGCAGGAAGCGCTTGCGGCTCTGCGCTAGGCCGCCGATCTCGCCGCAGTCGTGGGTGGTTTCGGCCACCGCGTAACCGTAGGAGCGCAGTAAGCCCACGATCTGGTCCAGCAGGTGCCGGCCGCGCGTGGCGATCCTGGGCACGTTCTCGAAGATTATCAGCTCGGGCGGGTCGTCGTGCCAGGCCTCCAGCATCAGGAACACCCCGCGCAGAGTCAGGCGGTTCAGTGCCTGGTACTTGTCGGTCTTGCTCTTGCCCTCAGACAGCAGGCCGCTGAAGCCCTTGCAGGGCGCCGAGAGGAACACGATGTGCGGCCGCTCGCCGCCGGCCGCGCGCTGGATGTCGGCGGCCGTGGCCTCCTGCCAGTCCGCCGGCGGCTCACTGCCGTGGAAGGTGCGGTACTGCTCGCGGTCGAACAGGTCAAGAACGGTGCCGGGCACACCGGTCAGGCGCCCGAAGTCTCGGATGCTGGCCTCGTCAACGTCGATGCCGCCGATGCATCGGAAACGCGCCTGCAGGTTACCCACGCGCGGGCTGGCCCGATTGAAGCCTCGGGCACCGCCGCCGAGACCACAGAAGAGGTGGAAGTGTTTGATTTCTTTGGTGATCATCGTTGTGCTCATGAAAAAAGCCCGCGCGGGGCGGGCAATCGATAAACTCCTGCAGTTCTATGCGAGGAGATATGAATGGATGAGATGGATGCCGGAGCGGCGTATGAAATGAACCCGCGCCAAGTAGTGTTCGAATACAGGGTGAATGGGGAACCTCGCTCAGCTGCCATCCAAGGCGATGCACTTGCGCGAATTGCTGGGGTCGGTGAGCTTTATGAAACGCCACAACACTTGGCTGCTTATCAAGCTCATTGGATGGTGATCCACAGAGTGGCGGCCGAACTTCACGATCAAGGTCGGCGCCCAGTCACAGTTCGAGCGAACGACTTGTAAGGCACTCCAGGGGGATCAGGACAAGGCGCGGTGCGCCCTGTGCTCATGCCTCTGAGATGGCTTATTGCTGGCTGTCCAGCACTGAGTCGGTGAAGGCGGATTCGGGCGTTTGCTCCTCTGGACCATCGTTCTCGTCATCACCGTCAAGGTCGAGCTTTCCGCTGCCACTGTCTGCGGGAGGTGGTGGCGTATCGGGCTTGCCAGCTCGGTAGCCCTTCTTGGCCTGGACGAGCTCGGCCGGGGCCAGCAGCTTGATGGAGATCTCGCCTTCGGCGGCCAGGCCGGAGAGTTCGCCGAACAGGTCGTTGTTCTCCAGCTCCTCCCCGTTGTACGAGATCGTGCCCTTCACCGTGACACTGCCGCCCTCCGAGAGCTCGTATTGCAGGTTGGACAGCACAGCGTCCGTGAAGTCGACATGCTCCTCGTTCAGGCCCCAGTCCCAGATGAAGCGGTAGCCGCGCCATTTCTGGCCCTTACCGTAGTGGTAGGCCAGCGGCAGCTGGGGGTGGCGAAGGTTGGGCAGCGGTATATCCACGCCCGGCAGCGCCTCCTGGCCGTCCTTGAGCGCCTTGTTGCAGTAGTGGTGCTCGCGCAGTCCTTTCTCGATCAGGTCAAGCAGAGTGTTTTCGCCGGTGAGGACGAATGCCAGATCGATGGCGCGCACCTTATCTTCACCGTGCAGCTCGCGCCGTGGATTGGCGTTGGTGATGACGACGGTGGTCGGTTCAGTCAGTTCAAAGGCCATGAGCCCTCCTGAGAAGCAAAGTGGCCCGCGTGGTGCGGACCTTCTTGTGGTTTCGAAAAGAATCAGGCCTGAGTGGCGCTTGCTTGCTGAGCAGATAACTTGTCGAACGGCAGTTCCTTGATGTTCTTGCCGAAGAACGTGCCCTTGGACTCGGCCTGCATGAAGTTGACATGCAGCTCAGGTTCTACGTTGGGATAGTGGTAGACGCTGCCGGGACCGCGGGTGAACGTGACGGCCAGCGTCTTCGTGGTCGGGTCATAGCCGATGGCTTTGACCTGGTTGGATTCAACAGGCTCCATGGGGATGGCCACATAGGGCTTGTCGGTGAAGGGGGCAGGTGCTTTGAACTTGGTGCTCATGGTGTGCTTTCTGAAAATTCAACGAAAAAGCCCGCTGTGTTAGAGCGGGCTTGTGGTGGGTGCTATTTATTTAAGTGATCTACAGGCTCAGCTCACAGCATCCTTGAGGTGCTTGCCGGGTTTGAACTTCACCACGCGGGTGGCGCTGATGGTCACGCTCTCGCCAGTGCGAGGGTTACGGCCAGTGCGGCCAGCGCGGCGGCCCACGCTGAAGGAGCCGAAGCCCAGCACCTGAATGGTGTTGCCCTTCTTGAGAGTGCGGCGGATGCCGTCCAGGGCGGCGGTCAGTGCGCGTTCGGCATCGGCTTTGGAGATCGCAGCCTGCGCTGCAATATGGTCGATCAGGTCGGACTTGTTCACGAGGATACTCCTTGGGGTGGATGCCCAGTTGGTGGCTGGGCAAGGGGTTAAACGGTGGCGGCCTGCAACTCGTCGGCCAGCTTGCGAAAGCCAAGGGACAGCAGCAGCGCAAGGCGCTTGACGTTGGCCTCGGTGATCTGCACAGCGGCGCGCTCCTTGGTGAAAGGGATGCCGTGGTGCTCCAAAGTTGCTGCACTGATCTTGCCTAGACCGGCGGCCTCCAGTCGCGTGTTGACCTGGCCCATCGTCATGACCGTGCTGGTGTCAGCTGCTGCTGCGCTGGCCTGAGCAGTGCTGATCGCCTGCTGAGCGTCGATGCCGGCAACGCTTTCTGCAGCCTGCTCTGTGACAAGGCCAGACAGGTCGGAGGCCAGTGAGGCTGCAAGGGCGCCGTCCTGCGCTGCCTGCGAGATCTCCGCCTGTACATCCTGGGCCTGTTGCAGTACCTCCTGGCGGTGCTTGGCGGCTTCAGCCTGCGCCTTTTGCTGCTCCTCTGCCCGGATACGAGCGCGATCAGCTTCAAGCTGGCGGGCCTGCTCAGCGGCTTCTGCTGCAGCTTTCGCATCGGCTTCGCGCTTGGCCTTGGCTTCCTCTTCTGCGCGGATCCGAGCACGCTCGGCTTCCAGGCGCTGGGCCTCGGCCTGTTTGAAGTCGTTGATGCGCATGGTGGCCATGGCTTTGAAAACTTCGGGCTCCTTCACTCCCATTGCTGGAAAGTCGGGAAACAGCGTGATCCAGTCCTGTCCAGTGCCATCCCCACGGAGGAAGTCTCGGTTCAGCAGCAGGGTGTTGGCAGTGGTCTGTGCCTGCAGCTTGGCATTGGTCAGAACTACGGCCACTTTGTCGCGCATGCTGTCCAACGACTTCAGGCCCTTGATCGTTTCCGCAAAGCCGCCCGCAATCCGAGGGAGCCAGTTGGCACCAAGCTGCTTGTTCAGGCTGGCAACGTGCTCGTCCAGCGCCTGCTGAGCTTCCTGGATGATGACCTGCTTGCGGACATCCTTCTCGGACTTGACACGCTTTTCCAGGTCGATGGCCTTACGGGTGGCGATCTGGTCCAGCTGCTCGAGCACGTTGAGCACGTCATCCACCGACTGCATATCGGAGCGCACCTTTTTGCCGGCCTGCTTCATCGCGCTGGAGACATCTCGCAGCCATTTCGCATCTGCGTCGGCGTCTGCGAACTGCTGGTCTGTCTCCAGCACCGCGTTGACGCTGTTGATGCGCTCCAGGACCTCGACCCTGAAGCTGTCCAAGGTGCTGGTGGTGATCTCGCCGCGGGCTTCGATGCGCAGCACCGGCAGGGCGTCGCGGATTTTGGCCTCTGGCTGGGGCTTGGGCTCTGCGGCCTGGGGCTGGTAGGCCGCCACATCCTTCTCGATCTGCTCCCAGCCGGCGATGATCTGGGCGCGCAGCTCGGCGTCGGGCTCGTACCAGCAGTGCAGGGCTTCCACGGGAAGGCCTTCGCTGGTCCATTTGCTGGCCATGAACAGGATGCGCTCGGATCCCGAGACCATGGCCTGCTGCTCCATCTGCACGCGATACTGCAGCGGCAGGTCGGCACCGGTGCAGCCGTGTGCCATGATTTCGCGCAGAGTGCTGTTGAGCGTCTTGTGCTCGAAAGCCACGTCGTTCATGAAAGTCAGGCCATCGAAGCTGGCGGAGTATTTGCCGCGGGTGCCGACACAAGGCGACAAGGGCTCACCGATGATGTCTTCTGCCAACGGGCGGGCCCAGGCTTCGAACTTGTGCCCATCATCAAAGCGGCGCTGTGTTGCCACGTCGACTTCCTCCGTGATGCCCGTAGCGAGCTCCTTGATCAGGTCTGAGCGCTTCTTGTATGAACTGCAGCCCATCATCGCCGGCGCATCACTCGCGTTGAAGTGGTTACGGCGGTGGGCATGCCATTTGGGGCTGCCCTGCACGAGGTTCACGATTTGCATGGTCATGGCTTTTCCAGTTCTGCCGCACGGGCATCAAAATGGTCGGTGAGGGTTGCTTGCAGCGAGGGTTCGGCCACAGCCTCAATCAGGCTGCCGAGCTCGTAGAGCTTTTCCAGGTCGGAACAGGCCTTGATGTCGGCTTCCAGCTTCACAGGGTCAACGACGGGTGCACCTTCTTGGGGATCTGAAGCGGGTGTTGCAGCGGCTTGAGTCCGCGCTTTGGCCTTGGTGCGCAGCTCCTTTTCCTGTTCGGCTGTGACTATGCCTTTTGCACCAAGCCAAGCCAGTGCATCTGCGACCGTCTTGCCGCCCTGGATACCAGTCAGGATGCTGGGCAGTTGTTTGGCCCACTTGTCATTGGGCCAGACTGGTAACGTGGCACGCTCAGGCTCAACCACCACGGCATCGCCCATGTGGATCTCTTGCGGTTCCTGCAGCTCGTCCGCTGAATAGACACCCAGGATCACGTCTGGAGCGAAAAGGCGTGCCCAGCGCTTTTGTGCGAGGTATGCCAATTGCTGCTTCGGGTCATCGGCCCACAGAGTGGAGTTGCGAGTGCGGGCCTGGGCCAGAAGCAGCTCAAGAGTGCGTGGGTTTTCTTCCCCCTTGAGGGTCGCCCATACACGGACCCCGCAGCCTTCCTCGTCGGCGAAGGTCCAGCCGGGCACTCGGTATTCGCCTTTTTCGCCACGCTTGACGGCGAACTTGCCGATTACCTTGTCCCAAGGGCCGTACCAGTCGAACTGGAATCGGCTTGTGACGAGGCCGCTGTTGTTGATGACGGCGGCCACCAGCTGTGCCTCATAGCCCAAGGTGCCGTTCACGAGGTGAGTCTTCTGGGCCACCGCGAAGGGGTTCATTCCCCATTGCATGGACTGCAGCGAGATGGCGAAGCAATCACCTTTGCTGCCGCGCAGGTGCTGGGGGACCGTAGTTTTGCCGCTGGCCATGATGTCGGCGATGCGCTCCAAGCGGTCCATGGCGTCCATGTCCATAAGCAGGGCGCCAGCGCTTGCTGTAGAAACGGCAGGCGCGCTGCCGGTGCTGGTTTGAGTAGTTACTGCATTCATCTGGTCCTCACTTCTTTTGAGCCTGGAACTGATCACGGGTCAGCTGCTGCACAGCAGCCTGTCCGCCTGCCTTCGCGACGTCATCGCGGCGCGCGGCCATGAATCGGTCGGCGTCCCAGACGCGGTGCTCTTGCACATAGGAAGATCCGTCTTTGCTGGTGTGACGGACGTAAATTTCATGGGGAGCAGACATGCTCATGAAAACCTCACTTGGGTGATAAAGGCGAGAAGGGCGGCAGCGCTGCTGGCCACCCACAAAAGAAAAGCCCGGGCGGTGCCGGGCTCGTGATCAGGTTTGTTCATGGTTTCCAGGCCAGGGCGGCAAAGGTGGGAACGATGAGCAGGAGAGCAAACGCTTCGTTCATGGGCGCTCCTTCAAACATTGAACGGTCTGCGCATCGAGCCATTCGGCGTGCATGCCTGGGCAGAGCCACGCGCCGGCAGCGGCACGCTTGAGGTCGGCGGCTGTAGTGGTGATCGGTGCATCGGCCGCCTGGGCGCTGCACCCGGCCAGCCCGGTACACAGCACGATCAGCAGCAGGGCCAGAAACAGCAAAGCCCGCGTTGGTGCGGGCTTCTTGCGGCGGGGGATACGCTGGAGTTGAATCGGTGGGCTCATTGCAGCGACTCCATGTGTTCGTGGTAAATGTCACGGGCCAGCTTGTTGCCGAACCATGTCGCCATGCACTGGCGCAGCTTCAGCGCATGCGGGCCGGTCAGCAGCTCAACATAGGCGTTGAGCGTGTCGTCATCCGTAGCCACGGCGTCTTGCAGCACCTCGTCTGGGGCCCATCCGCGGCCGGCGGACAGCAGATTCGAGTTGAACCAGTCGCCGGGCTTGGTGATCTTCTGGAGTGCAGCAAGGATGATCAGCGGCGCCTGGCGCTCTGCTTCCTGTTGCAGCTCATCAGCCGCCTCTTGCTCATTTGCGTGCCGTTCGGCATCGGCATGGGGGTTGACGCTCATCAGCATGATGGCCTCCGTAATAAAAAAGCCAGCACGAGGCTGGCGAACTCACGGCGAAGTGAGGGGCGTAGGTAGATGGCATTGCTAAGGCCATATGTGAAAGGCGCACATGCGCTGCGTGCGGGGGAACTCGTTACATTTCTAAATCTCTGAAAATGGCTGCAATCCCTACAGCCGTAACGCTTTGCTTGGGGTTAGGATTTGCAAATCTGATACAGTTCGGCCGATAAAAAGGAGTTCTGCATGTTCATGAAAGGCTACCGCGTAGGCTGGCCGCTTTGGAAGGTGCTGGCCAAACAGGGCGTACTTCTACGCTTCAAGGTCAACGTACATTTCGATGAAGAATCGAAAACATTCTGGGCAAACAGCCCAGACATCGATGGTTTGACGGTCGCAGCCGACAACCTCGAAGAGCTTCGCAATGAGGCTTTTACTGCCGCGAAGGATCTACTTGATCTGGAGCTGAATGCCCACAACGTCCATGTGCGCCCACAGATGCGCATTGAGGATACTCACGCCTGCGCATGAACGGTTTTTACAAGCTGGTCATCGCTCAGCTAAAAGCCAATGGATACTACTTTCTTAGGCAGGGCAGCGGATCACACGAGATCTGGACCAATGGTGTGCGCAATCAGACCGTGTCAAAAAACATGCCAGCGAAGCCAATGGCTAACGAAATCATGAAGCAAGCAGGCATTAACCACCGCTTCTAAAGCGCCTCATCCAGCCAAAGCCCGCCCTGTGCGGGCTTTTTGTTGTTCTGCTCAAGCTGTGGCTCGTTGGATAAAGGCGCAAGGTCGGGATAACGAGGCAAAAAAAGCGACCCTTCCAGAATTGCTTGCTTATCATGAGTTACTTATTTCAGGAGCGCCCCATGAGCAAAGAGCCATGCAGCCAATGCGAGGCAATTGAGCAGAGTCCCACTCAGGATTGGGAGTCTGTGATGCTTGGTGGCAGGATAACGCGCGAGCCTATCGGGCAGCGGCACCAAGTTTGGGAGTGCCCGGTGTGTGGAGAGCCGTGGACGAGCATTACAAATACGGGTACAGGTGCTGTGCAATGGCGGCGATCCACAGGCTCTTAAATCGCATGTTGAAACCAATGCACCAAAGACTCGGGGGCTACAGGTTACGTTACGATTGATTACATCAACAGCAACACCCAATGAAAAATGACCCCGACGGAAATCGCTATAGCAGCTATCAATCCCACAGGCTTCCTAGTGCAAAAGTTGGCAGAAAGGATCTGGACAGAGGATTCACCTGAGAAGAAGGTTCACGATCTCTCAATAGAGAAGCTTGCGGAGGAGGCGCGTCGTCAAGAGATTGCTATGGAAATGGAGGCGGCACGCGCAAAGGTTGCGCAAGAGCTTGCCATCGCCAGGCGCATCGAGCTCGCTGAGGAGGTCGAGATCGAGGAGTTTTATGACGTGTCTGGAGAAGGTGCAGCTGGGCTGAAAGCAGATACAGTGGCTAAAACTATTGCTGTGGGGCTTTCTGGCTCTGGGAAGCGAGTAACGAAGCGCATCTATAAATTTCGTGGATTCGGTGCACTGCAGGAAGCCTCTGTGGAAACTGATCCTCAGTGAATTGATCTTCATCACCACAAATACAGCCCGCCGAAAGCGGGCTTTTTGTTGTCAGTTCCAAACCGAAGCACTCTCATCGAAAGCGCTCTGGTTTTCGTCCTGGCTCTTCCCGGTCTCCCGGCTCCAGGACTCACATGCCCGTTCCTTGTCGGTGCAGAGGGGCAGCACCTTCATGGCTCCACAGCAGCGGGCATTCGCCTTCTTCTGCCTTCCCATCTTTCGACGCCGGTTGACCATCTGGCCGGTGTCTCTGCTTCGCCTTGCAGCTTGGCTTCGATGAGTCAATATTACCCATGGGTAATCATAAATGCAATACCTCTGGGTAATTTATTTGTGGATTGTTAGGTAATGATCAGTGCTGACCAGGCAGCACAGTTGCAAAAAAGCCCGCCAAAGCGGGCCGATCAGAGTGGCAAGTCAGATGTTGTTACGTGTCACTGTCAATGCGAAAGTGACAGTGGTGAGGCTGTTGTTTGATAGATGCTTCGATCTTGGTAAGGCTAACCATGCCCTTCTAGTACCCTCCAAATACGAAGACGCTCACTGTGGGGGTGGTAGAGGAGGGGTATTCTTTTCTCCACTTATTGTCGTGATACAGACTGTATTCCCAGACCTCTGAAACTCTCCAGCCATCTTGGCCACGCTCAAGAACGTAGCGGAAGCGGTTCCCTTGCTCCCTACGATCTCTGTCACTCTTCGTCACCTCAGCACCTTCGGGGATCGGCGTAGAGTTTTTAATGACTGCGTGGATGACTGCTCTTGTCTCGGTCTCAACCTTTGCCTCGGCAATTTCCCTATCAAACGTCTGTACTTCGTGGTTTCTCTGCCGGCTTGAAATCTCAGGTGAAGTCACTTTTGAGTAGGTTTCATCCATCAGCTTGGTTTGCTTGGATTGCAGGATGTCCTTGTGCTGCCTGGCCGTGAGTTGCCTCTTCCAATCCACCACAGCCCAATAGGATTTCAGTGCTTTGTCGGGTGAGCTGATGTCGATCACTGGTGGGGCCTCAGACATCGACTCCTTCGATGCAGCATTTGCACCTATCTGTTCGTTCTTTTGCGGGCCGTCTTCGCTGATGCAAGCCGATAAAGAAACGCAGGCTGCCAAAAGCGCAAAATATCTCTTCATCCCTCTCTCCCTTTATTTAGCTCGTACGTTCTTCTTACTGGTGATCACGCGAAGCTGCGCAGTGACCATGCTCCTAACACCCTGCCTTGAATGTGCAGCCTGTCAGGCACCTCTCGTAGGGGAAGTTCCTCGGACTTGCGGCCATCGTTGCTTTCTATGAGCACATTGCCCGTTGCGATGGATACACTCAAACGTTTGACTCGTACTAAGTCATCGAGAGTGAGTATGTAAATCCCATCGTCTGTGAACTCTGTCGTGGGTTCTACAAACATGATGTCGCCATCTTCAATCAGGCCTGTCATGCTCCCGCCACGAGCAGTTAGCACCTTGAGATTGCGTGGGTTGGCGTTGAGCTTCAAGCGAATGTAGCTCTCAAGTACGTCCACTGGTTGGACCGCTTCAAGAAGAGGAATTCGACCTGGGCCAGCCGAAGCCTCGGCCATTACAGGCAGCCGAACATAGCCCTCCGGCGGAACATCTCGAGGAGATACAGGCACACCAACAGGGGCAGCTCCAACTTCTGTGTTGGGTTTGGGTGGAACGGTGACTAACAATTCCCGGCCATCGCCAAAAAATGACGGAAATGCTTTTGCAAGCAAGATCGCCGTATCTTCCCCGATCCGCTTAGCGCCGTTCTTGTCAGCAGGATAGAGCATCCTGGAAACATAACTGGCGTCTTTGCCGATTTGCTGAGCAATGCTTGCGATACCCCCGCGCCCCAGGCTTTCGACAAGGTTCTGAAGAGCGTTTCGGCGTTGTTCGTACATATCCATCCTTGGATTCCAGCAAACCATTACCTGTAAGTAAATGACCTGTGGGTATTGCTTCAATGGTTACCTGTAGGTAATATTGATGCATGGAAAAACTACTCGCCTTCCTCAACAGCCTGCCGAAGGCTGAGCGTCTCGAACTGGTGACGCGCTGCGAAACCTCTGAGGGATATCTCCGCAAGGCAATTAGCAAGCGCCAGAAGCTGGGAGAGAGCCTGTGCATCAACCTCGATCGTGAGTCCCGTGGCGCTGTCCGCTGCGAGGACCTGCGGCCAGATGTCGACTGGGCTTACCTCAGGTCGACGCAGGCCCCGGCTCCGGCGCAAGCACCAGCAGCGGGGGAGGTGGACCATGGCTGAGCCAAACTACCGCTGGGGAGATCCTCCTCCTGCTGCCGTTAAGTACCGCCGCCAATTGGCGCAAGAACGCCAACACAAAGCGACGGCGAATTGGCACCGGAGTCAGCGTGCTAAACAAAAACTCCAGCAGGTGGGTTACGAGATCTCCACTCGTGCTCAGCATCCTGAATTGCCTGATAGGCAGACAGCAGAGCCGACTTCATGTGCGCCTCTGTGATGTCTTCGTTTGCTTGCACGCACTTTTGCAGCGCGACGGCTGCCAGCGTGGCTGCAGCTTGTACCAGTTCTGGTTTCATGTCTGCCCCTCCTGGGGATGGTTGTGTAGGAGCTTCCATTCTGCCCCGGGAGGCGGCGGGCACCTTTTCCTCTCTTCTGGCACGTGTCTTTTTGCATGAGGCCAGTGTCTCCGGCCAACTGCAGCCGAGCAACGTCCAATTTCCGGGAGCCCGGACATGAATTCCCTTGATGCACTCAGGCGCATGGTCGCCAGTTACCCCGGCGGCCGTTCGGCGTTGGCCGCACGGATGGGTAAATCCGATGAAGTTTTGCGCAAGGAGCTGAGCGGCACTTCAGTTCATCACAAGATGGGCTTGGCCGACGCGGAAGAGATCGCGTCCATGTGCCAGGAGGTTGGTAGCCCCGAGGCGCATGCCCTGGGCACTGTCTTCTCTTTTAAGGCAGGGATGCTGGTTCTTCCAGTCATGGAGCTGGGATCTGATCGACTCTGTCTCTCTGCCACAACCGCTGATGCCGTGCGGGAAGCCGCTGATGTGCTGTTGGCTGTCACGCACTCGAAGGCGGATGGCAATGTGAGCGACAACGACAAGCGCTACGTCCTGCGCGAGCTTGGCGAAGCTCTGGTCGCGCTGCAAAAGGTTGCTGTTGCGTTGGTGGTGGAACATGCGGCCGACAACAAGGGCCGTCAGGAGCAGCAGGCCGCGGGAGGTATGCCCAATGCGTGATTACGCCAAGGTCGCTCCCAAGATGTGGCATGGCAAGACCATGAAGGCCCTTCGAAAGCATCCGGAGGGGCTTGTTGTGGCCCTGTACCTGATGACCTCCCCGAGCTCCAACATGCTCGGCCTCTTCGCGCAGCCTGTCCTGTATATGGCCTACGAAACAGGCTTGGGCGAAGAAGGGGCTAGGAAGGGGCTTCAATGCTGCATCGAAGCCGGTTATTGCTCCTATGACGAGGAGTCTGAATTCGTCTGGGTGCACGAGATGGCGAGTTACCAAATCGCCAAGGAACTCAAGGCTACAGATCTACGTTGCAAGGGCATTCAGAAGGACTACGAGACGCTTCCTGAGAACCCGTTCCTCGGTGCTTTCTTCGAACGCTATTCAGCAGCTTTCCATCTGACAAACGCAAGGGGCATAGAAGGGGCTTCACAAGGCCCTTCCAAGCCCCATCGAAGCCAAGAACAGGAGCAGGAACAGGAGAAGGAACAAGAACAGGATTCCTCCTCTTCACTTCGTTCCGAGGAGGGGGCGGCGAAATCGCCTTCTCGCTCCTCTGGCCGCAAAAAATCAGAGCAGACCACCTTGGCGACCTACCTGGCGACTTGCCGGGAGGCTGGGGTGAAGCCGTTGCCCAAGGACCATGCGATCCGAAGGTGGGCCGAAGACGCGGGAATCGGCGAAGAGATGCTGCAGGTGGCCTGGGTGTCCTTCCGTGAGCGCTACACCGAGGAAACGCAGTACCTCGCCAAGCGCTACAAGGACTGGCCTGCGACCTTTGCCAACTCGGTCAAGGACCGCTGGTTCTCGCTGTGGTTCACAAATGACGCCGGTGAGGTGCAGTGGACGTCGACCGGCTTGCAGCGCAAGGCAGTGCTCGATGCGCGCCATGCCGAGCAGCTGGCGCAGAAGGAGGTGGCCGATGCAACCGCATGACGACCACGATATCCCTGTGCTGCCTTGGTCTCCCGAGGCGGAGGCCGGTGTCCTTGGCGCCGTGATGCTCAACAACGACCTGTTCGACCAGGTCGGCGACATCCTGCTGCCCACGCACTTTTTCGACAAACGGCACGCCCGGGTCTTCGAAACGATCTCGAAGCTGTCCACGGCCTGCAAGCCTTCCGACGTGGTCAGCGTGCTGCTGGCTCTGCAGGCTGCTGGCCACGGCGATATCGACATGACGCTGCTCAACGAGCTGGCCCAGGTCCCGTATGGGCCCAGCAGCGTGCGGCGCTACGCGGAGGTTATTGCCGAGCGCTCCATGATGCGCGGGCTGATTGCAGCCGCCGGAGACGTGCGCGAGATCGCTGTGCTGCCGGGCATGGACGCCTCTGAACGATTGGACAAGGCCCAGGCTCGACTTGAATCGCTGACGGTCAGCCGTGGTGGCAAGGAGCCGGTGGCGGTGGGGTCGTTGGCGCTGTCCATGCTGGAACGGCTTCAGGCGCTGTCCGATGGCAGCATCAAGCCGGGCATCAGCACGGGCATTCCTGGTCTGGACAAACGTCTCAACGGCGGGCTGCGCGGCGGGAAGCTGATCATCGTGGCCGCACGTCCTGCAGTGGGGAAGTCATCGCTAACGCAGCAGGTCAGTATCAACCTGGCCAAGAGCGGGGTTCCTGCCGCAGTGCTGTCCCTTGAGATGCCCCAGGCGGATCTTTTAGACCGCACCACCAGCAACCTGGGCCGAGTCTTCTTGGACAACATCATCACAGGTCGACTGCACGACTCCGAGTGGGCGCGAGTCACTGAGGCCATCGAGCTGATGAACTCCTTGCCTCTGTACCTGGACGATGAGTCTGGCCTGACCCTGGCCGACATTCGCTCCAAGGCTCGCAAGCTGGTACGCCAGCACAAGATCAAGCTGCTGGTGCTGGACTACATCCAGCTGTGCGGCTCGCGTAAGGCGGACGACAAGCGTCACCACCAGATCGAGGAACTCACCCGCGGCTTGAAGTCGCTGGCCAAGGAGCTCGACATCACCATCATCGCGCTCAGCCAGCTCAACCGCCTCGTGGAAGGGCGCATCGGCGGCAAGCCCCAGCTCTCCGACCTGAAGGAATCCGGCGCGATCGAGGAAGACGCTGACGTCGTGATCCTGCTGAGCCTCAACCACATCGCGGGCCATGGCGGGAAGGTCATCGAGGCCGACTTTGCCAAGAACCGCCAGGGCCGTGTCGGGAGCGTTCCGCTGTCCTTCGACGGCGGCTATCAGCGCTGGACCGACAGCAGCGAACCCTTGTCAACGCCGAACCCTGGGCCCGGCCGCAGCCGTCGCGCCGTTCCTTACACCGAAGAAATCTGATTCAGGAGCACCAAACCATGATCACGCTCACTCTCCCGTACCCCATCAGCGCCAAATTCGGGCTGCTCACTGTTGTTTCGCGAGCCGAAAACGACCGATTTGGCCGAAGTCAGTGGAACTGCCGTTGCGAGTGCGGCAAAGAGCATGTTGCAGCTCTATTTCGAATGAAGAGTGGTCACACGAAATCCTGCGGCTGCCTGAAGGGAGCAGACGCAAAACATGGAATGCGGCATACCGCGACCTACAACACCTGGTGCGCGATGAAGCAGCGCTGCAATTACCCAGGAAGCGACGAATACTCGAACTACGGCGGGCGCGGGATCAAGGTCTGCGAACGCTGGAACGACTTCGCCACATTCTTAGCGGACATGGGTGAGAGGCCTGAAGGCCACACTATCGAACGCAAAGACACGGACGGCGACTACGAGCCAGATAACTGTGTCTGGGCAACGATGGCGCAACAGCAGCGCAATCGCCGGTCCACGATCTTGGTGGAACGCAATGGCGTGACCAAATGCGTGAAAGACTGGTGCGCAGAGTTGGGGCTGAATCCCGATGTCGTTTATGGACGCATCCGGCGCGGTGCCGCTCCTGAGGAGGCGCTGCAATGACCAACGCGGTGACCATTACGCTTCCATATCCAGTGTCGGCGAACAGGTACTGGCAAACCCGCGTCATCAGGGTGGGCCAGCAGACCCGTGCCATGACCTACGTGAGCGCCGAAGCGAAGGCCTTCAAGGATCAGGTGGGATGGCTGGCCAAGGCCGCCGGAGTCCTCAAGCCAATCCTCGGCCGCGTGGCGATCTCGTACACGCTGCACCCTCATTGCCCGCAGGACGCGCACCGCCGCATGAAGCGCGACCCCTTCACCTGGGATGACACCGTGCAGTGCATCGACCTGGACAACGCGCAGAAGGTGCTGCTGGATGCATTGAAGGGCGTAGCAATCGAGGACGACAAGTGGGTGCGCCGCATCACTGCCGAGCGCGGCATGCCGGTCGACGGCGGCAAGTTGGTGGTGACGATCACTCCGCTGCAGGCAGCGCCAGCTCAAGTGCAGGGGGACTTGCTGGGGGCGTTGGCATGAGCCGCCTCGTCATCACCAAGGGCCAGGACGGCAAGCTCTGCGGGTTGGACGCTGCTGGCCAACGGGCCTACGCCAAATGGCGCCGCACTGTCACCGAGCTGGCCCCGGGCCAGACCTTGGGCTTTTCCTTCTGGCTGCCAAGGTGCCCCGAGCATCACCGGTTTTTCTTCTTGCGCATCAACCGCCTGCTCGAGCGCACCGAGGCATTTGACGACGCCACCAAGCTGCGCCACTGGCTCCTGATCGGTGCCGGTCACTGTGACTTCGTGCCCGGAATCGACGGCCAGCCCAACGCGATCCCCAAGAGCATTGACTTTGAATCCATGGACGAAGCGGACTTCTGTGAGCTGCAGCGCTCGATTGACGCCTTCCTCTGGACTTTGCGCGCCCAGGCCATCTTGTGGCCAGCACTCGACGCGAACCAGCGCTGGGGCTGCATGGAGTCATTCATGGAGGGCTTCCAGCGTTGAGCCTGCCCATCACGCATTGCTTTCACCACCGCAGAGGGGGGACCCATGGGACGAGATGACCTGCAGTTTGACCTTTTCGACAGCAGCTCAGCCCTGGAGGAGATGCGCGCGGACGTGGCGGAGTGGGAGCTGGATCCGCCCATCGTCCATAGCATCGTCCGTGCCGGAGAGACGAGCGCACCAGAGGTGATCGGCCCTACGTCAGTGTTCGATCTAGCCACACGGCAGCTCAGGCTGCGCGCCGAGCTGTCCACGCCCGAAAAGAGCCGCAATGTGAAGGTGGTGACCCGCGCCGATGGCGTTGTGCGCTGCCAGGTGCTCAGGTTTGCGGAGACGGAAGAGGGCCAGGAGAAGGAGCGCCAGCGCAGGGCGCGGCAGATCGTACCCCGGGCGCGCAGACAGACATTCAGGATGAAGAACAGCAGGATATGGGACGACAAGCAGACATGAAGCGCCGCCGACCTATGCCGCCCCAGGGGCTGGGCGATCTCTCCGGGGAGGCTCCCCACACCTCGATCGTGCCCGCCGAAGGTCTGGGCCTGTGGGTGCAGGAAACCTTCATACGGGAGGGCGGGGCCCTTTTCAACCCCGAGCACCAGCACCTGGCCACGGCCGATCTGGAGTTTCTGTGGGCGGGCAGTGCCTTTGTGAAGCAGGGGCGCACTGTCATCGGTCAGGCCGAAGAGGTCATGTTTCGCGCGGGAGGCTGGCAGAAAGAGCGCCAGGAGCAGCAGATGCTGGAGTGGTTCGGGCACATCCCCAAGTTCCTGATCACGCTGGCGGCCGACTACTGCGCCCAGGCCAGTGATGCGGATTTCTGCGCCCTTGTGGAGCATGAGCTCTACCACGTGGGCCAGAAGAAAGACGACTTTGGCGCGCCTGCATTCACCCGGGACGGCCTGCCCAAGCTGGGAATCCGTGGGCACGACGTGGAGGAGTTCCTGGGCGTGGTGAAGCGCTACGGCGTGGGAGACCCAGGTGGCGCTCTCGCCCAGTTGGCCGGCTTGGCGCGCGGCACACCTGAGGTCAGCCGGTCAGCGGTCGCTGGCGCATGTGGAACCTGCCTGCTCAAGGCAGCTTAGAAAGACTGGCGGCATACGAAATGGCAGTTCTCAAGGACCCCGTAAAACTATCTATCGTGCAGGCGCTGGCTTGCTTCGACACTCCCACGCAGGTGGCCGACCACGTAAAACAAGAGTTCGGCCTTGTGATCACACGCCAGCAGGTGGCGATGTACGACCCTACCAAGGCCTCGGGCCATAACCTGAGCAAGAAGTTGCGCGAGATCTTCGAAGCTACGCGCGCGAAGTTTCTCGAGGACATCTCGACCATTCCTATTGCCCAGCAGGCCTACCGTCTGCGGGTGCTGCAGCGAAATCTCGAACGGGCCGACAGCCGCGGCAACGCGGCCATGGTCTCGACCTTGCTGGAACAGGCCGCCAAGGAGCTGGGCGGAGCCTTTACGAACAAGCGGGAAGTGACCGGTAAGGACGGCGAGCCATTGCAGGCAATGCCTACGACGATTCAACTGGTGGCGCCGGATGTCGACAGCACAAATTGAACTTCCTCCGAAGCTAATCCCTGTGTTCAGCGGCCCAGCCCGATACCGAGGCGCCCATGGCGGGCGAGGTTCGGGCAAGACGCGCAGCTTTGCAATGATGACTGCCGTGCGGGCGTACATGTTTGCGGAGGCTGGTGTGTCGGGCGTGATCCTGAGCGCCCGGGAATACATGAACAGCCTAGAAGAGTCATCGATGGAGGAGATCAAGCAGGCAATCCGCTCGGTGCCATGGCTTAACTCCTACTTCGATATCGGCGAGAAGTACATCCGCACCAAGAATAGGCGGGTGTCCTATGTCTTCGCCGGTCTACGGCACAACCTGGACAGCATTAAGTCCAAGGCTCGGATCCTGATTGCCTGGGTTGATGAGGCCGAGAGCGTCAGCGAGGTGGCTTGGCAGAAGCTGACACCGACAGTGCGCGAAGCCAACTCGGAGATTTGGGTGACGTGGAATCCGGAGAAGGATGGGAGCCCCACGGATAAGCGCTATCGGAAATCACCCCCGCCAGAATCCAAGATCGTTGAACTGAACTACACCGATAACCCGTGGTTCCCTGAGGTGCTGGAACAGGAGAGGCTGACCGACAGAAGCCGCCTTGATGATCAGACCTATGCGTGGATGTGGGAAGGCGCATATCGCGAGAATAGCGAGGCACAGATACTCTCCGGCAAATATCGTGTTGCTGAGTTTGAACTGGCGGACATGTTCGATGGACCCTATTATGGGCTCGACTGGGGATTTTCTCAGGATCCTACGGCTGGTGTGCGCCTGGGCATCTATGAGCACCGCCTCTATATCGAGCACGAGGCCGGCAAGGTAGGTCTGGAAAATGACGATATTGCCAAATTCATGATTGAGCGCCTGCCGGGCATCGAGCGCAACGTCGTGCGTGCTGATTCTGCTCGTCCTGAGACCATCAGCCACGTCAAGGGCAATGGCAACGGAACCAGGTCGTGTTTGCCGCGCATTATTGCCGCACAGAAATGGCCAGGTAGCGTCGAGGACGGAATCGCTCACCTTCGCAGCTACAAGGAAATCATCATCCATCCACGCTGCGTGAAGACCCTGCAGGAAGCCCGCACGTACAGCTACAAAGTAGACAGACTGACCAAAGATGTTCTCAGCGACATCGTGGATGCAAATAACCACTATATTGATGCCACACGTTATGCGTTGGGGCCACTGATCAAGCGGGTCAGGGTTGGGTTGTTTACTTGAAAGATAGAGATGACAGGACTTGTGCTGGAATTGCAAAGGGATGCGCTGAACAAATCAGTGCACGCAGGTGATCTTTTAAGAAAGGCTTTGGTCTTATCAAGAAAGCTCAATCAAACGGACATCAGAAAATGGATTGAGTTGGAATTAAATGGATATCAGCAGCTGACTTTGGATGATATGAATGTCTATGCGCCTTATAGAGTCGTTAAAGGCGAACTTAAGTGCTTCAATCCATATCACGGCTGGATTCCAATGGATGTCACTGATCCGGACATCGCAGAGGCGATGATGACTAAATCAATTGGCCAGTCTGTTGCACAACTTGAGGATCTGCTTGCAACGACTAGCGATAGCCTTCTGATGAAATTTCCTGAGAGTGTTAAGGCAAGAATCATGAGTGGAATGAGTATTCCTTTTGAGCCTGCTGTATCGCTCCAGCGACAAACTTTGGTTGGAATTCTTGATGCTGTACGCAATAAGCTCCTGGAGTGGGCCTTGTTACTCGAAGATAGAGGAATACATGGAGAAAATATGTCGTTCTCAATAGACGAAAAGGTTGCGGCGAGCTCTATAACACATACAACTATAAATAATATAGGGACAATGAACAACTCACAGCTTCAGCAGCATTCATCTGGGACGCAGAATTTAGTAAATAAAGATGGTGTAGAGGAAGCAAAAAAAATAATTGAGGCGATATCTTCGGTGATCGAGCAGCTTGGGCTTTCGAGTGATGCAGGAAGCGAGCTACATGCAGAAATAGAAACAATCAAGAGCCAGCTCGCTTCGCCAAAGCCAAAGCAGTCCATTATCAAGGAGTGTTTGTTGAGTACTAAAACAATACTGGAAGGTGCAGCAGGAAACATTCTTGCTACTGGTATCGCAGCTCAAATTCCGGCTGCCATCGCTGCATTGGCAGCAAGCTAGCTCCCTAGCATGGGGGCATGTCAGAAATCATCACCAACTCCCTTGAGCTCTCCCGCGCTCGGCAAGAGTTCCTCGGCTCGCTGGGCCTGGATGCCAAGCGTCCCACCGCCTGGACACAATACGGTTACAGCGAGCACATCTCTTTTGAAATGCTCTATGCCGCTTACGAGCGGGGCGGCTCTGGACATGGCGCAGTCCACCGCCTGCTCGATAAGTGCTGGGAGAAGCTGCCGCGCATCAAGAAGCCCGAAAGCGACAGCGAGACGTCTTGGGAGAAGAAGGTCAAGACGCTGCTGCGCAAAGTGCGGGCCATGGCCAAGCTCAAGGACCTGGACCGGCGCAACCTGATCGGGCGCTATGCCGCTGTGATTTACCGGGTGGCAGACAGTAAGCCCTTGGAGGAGCCGTTGCAGAGAGCCACCAGCTTGGTGGATCTGATCCCGCTTTTCGAGAATCAGCTCAAGGTGACGAAGTGGCACGCCGATGAGAACGACGAGAACTTCGGCAAGCCCGCCATGTTCCAGTACCGGAAACTCTCGCCACCTGGCACGGACACTCAAGGCCGCCCAGAAGAGTGGGCAGATGTGCACCCCAGCCGAGTGCAGATCCTTGCCGAGGGCTCAGTGGGGGACTTCTTTGATGGTGTCCCCTTGCTGCGCGCCGGCTTCAATCGTTTGGTGGACTTGGACAAGATCTCCGGTGGATCTGGCGAGTCGTTTTTGAAGAATAGTGCTCGTACTTTAGTTTTTCGGTATGACACGGATGCGGGGTCTCCCCAGGCCATGTCTGGAGAAGACGGCGAGGCTACGCCATCAGTTCGTGAGGCCCACGAAGCCCAGGCACGTGCACTAAATCGAAGCGCCGATGCGGCAGTCGTCATCCAGGGAGGGGATGCAACCACCTTGCAAACTCAGATCAGCGATCCCACCGGTCCGTGGACCGTGGCCGCCAATGAGTTTGCCGCTTCGGTGCGCCTCCCATTCACCATCCTCTTCGGCCAGCAGACCGGGAGGCTGGCCAGCGATGAAGACAAGCAGGACTATGCCAACCGCTGCGCGAGCCGGCAGGAGTTCGAACTCACGCCGATGCTGGAGGAGTTCATTACTCGCATGCAGGCGGCAGGCATCATCGAGGCTGGAGATTTCGAAATCCAATGGCCGCCGGTCAATGCGCCAACGGAGAAGGACAAGGCAGAACTGCTGGGCAAGATGACGGCTGCCATGCAGCAGGCATACCAGGCGGGCTTGACCGAGCCGCTTTTCGACACGAACGAGCTGCGCGCCGTGGTGGACTATGAACAGCGCAAGGATGACGGCATGCCGACCGAGGGCGATCCTGCTCGCACTGGTGATGTAGACCCAACAGATGACCCAATCGAAAATGCGCCGGCGAGCTCCTAACCCGGCTATCCCTGGCACGCGACGGGATCGCACAGGCTCCACGCTGCTGCTCCGCAAGGCGCATGCCGCAATCAATGAGCGCTGGAAAAGGCTCACCATGGATGTGCTGGCCGCATTCGATCGCATTCCGGTCTACGCCCTGAACGATACGGGCCCGCAGGTGGCCTATGGCATCACACCAGCCATCCTTGATATCGTCCTGCTGGAGATTGCGGCCGCGCTGGATCGCTGGGTGCAAAACGGCAAGGAGCCAAAAGAGCTGTTCTGGTGGAATCCATTCGTAGAGCAGACATCGCAGCTGGGTGCACTGCAAAGCGTGACCAACCTCACCAATTTGTCTGAGGCCTATGCTGCCTCACGTTCGTTTGAGCAGGTGGTCCGCAGCGAGCCATATCTCACCCGCGTGGCGCTGGCCCGCATGAAGAGCTATGAGCACTGGACTGGCTTGCGGGCCGAGGGGCAGAGTCGACTTGCCGGCATCATTGGCCGCGCCGTGGCTGATGGCCTGAATCCGAAGGCCGCGCGCACGCTGATCGTTGACGGCCTGGGCGTGACCAGGTCCAAGGCTGCTCAATATGCGCAGACCGATATCACCGACACGTTGCGGCAGGCCCGCTGGGCTGAGTCCGAAGCTGCGCAGGTGCAGTACGGTCTGAAAATTGGGATGCTCTGGACCTCGGCACTGTTGCCTACCACCCGGGCCACGCATGCGGCGCGCAATGGGCGCGTGTACTCGACCGAAGATGTGCGCGCCTTTTACGGCAGGGATGGCAACAGATACCAGTGCCACTGCGGGCAGACGGAGTGCCTATTGGACGCAAGCGGTAAGCCTATCCTGACGGATGGGCTTAAGCGGGCAATGGAGGCTGAGCGGGTGAGTTGGGAGTCAAGCAGAGCTTCTGGCTAATACTTGTCGCAAAGCCAGTTCATGGAGCTCCTTTAATCCTTTTTCAGTTAGCGATCCGTCGCTGTTGATCATTTTCAGGTGTTCGTTGATTACGAATAACCGGGGCATTTTTCCAAAGTAACGCTCGGCAGTGAGAATTTTTGTACGGAATGCGGCCTGTGCGCGTGCGATCAAAACATCCTTATCACCAGCGTCCCACAGGGTGACAATTTGCTTGGCTCCAAGTTCTCTAACAAGGCCCATCAGCAGTTTGTGTTTGTAGCTGTGGCTTGTTGCCGGTGAATACAGGGCTTCGGACTTAGATTCACTTCCGCTTACCAGTGCATCAACCGCGGTCCGTAGGTTGGCAGCTTCTTCTACAGCAGATCGAAGTTCCTTAGCTAGTCGCTCTCGCTCATCAGGCGGAGTTTCTGGGTTGCTAAGCTCGACTTCTGCAATTGCAGCCTTCGTTTCATTAGCTTCGATTGCAGCATTGACCGATCGCATTGCAATTTCAATGTCGCCATATTTAAGTGTCTGCACTCTTCGGAGCATCCTGATTGCAATGATCAGAATTCGCAGAATGTGCTTACGATAAGCAAAAAAAAGGGTCCCAACGAGACCAGGCCATGCAAGAGCTTTCACCAGCTCTGCAATAAATGTTTTCCAATCCATAAATCCCTCCGGCGCGCATCATCGCATGGCAGCACGGCTTCCTAGCATGACTCATCAACTCAACCAGTTGATAAGCCATGTCCAAAAAGCGCATCCACATCATCAGTGCCGTCAATGCGGCCAACGTCAGCAAATCCGGCTCCACCTACACCATCCGCGACGTCTGCGGCGCTGTCGATGACATCGTCATGAACCGCCGGCTGTACCCGGCAGACCAACTGGCCGCCGGCGTAAAGAGCTTGAACGGCAAGCCAGCGCCCGCGGGCCATCCCAAAAACAGCAAGGGCCAGCACATCAGCGCTGCCAATGGTGAGGCCTTGGCCTCGGCCTGGATCGGTGCTTATTGCACCAACGCACGGCATGAGGGCGGCCGCACGCTGACCGATATCGTCGTCAATGGCGATATGGCCGGTGCAACGGAGCAGGGCAAGAAGCTGGTGGCGCGGCTTGATGCAGCCATTCAGGGCACCAATGCCGATCCCATCCATGTCAGCACGGGTCTGAACCTGATCGAAGTCGTGGCCAACGGCGAGAGCCACGGCAAGAAATACAACTCGATCGCCACGAACCTGCATTACGACCACCTTGCGATCCTGCTGGACGAGCCTGGCGCCGGCACGCCGGAGGAGGGCGTGGGCATGTTCCTCAACAGCGAGGGCGGCGAAGACGAGATCGAGACCATCAAAGTCAACCAGGACCCCGAAGACCGGCGCTATGAGGGTGCCATTGGCTGGCTGCGCAGTTTCTTCACCAACAAGGACATCAGCTTCGACCAGATCTATGACGGGCTGCGCGTTGGCCTTCCTCAAAACTCATGGATCCGCGAGGTGTTTTCCACCTATGCGGTCTGGTCGGACGAGGCCGGCAAGCTGTGGCGCCAGGACTATCACGTCGCGGAAAGTGGCTCCGTAGCATGGGTCGGACAGCCTGTTGAAGTCGTTCGGCAGGTTTCTTATGAACCGATCACGAACCATCAGGAGGTCGACATCGTGAAAGAGCAAATCATCGCCGCACTCAATGCTGCAGGCATCAAGACCGAGGGGCTGAGCGACACCCAAGTTCTCGTTGCCTACAACTCGCTGGTCAACAAGCCGGGGGAAGACAAGCTGGCCGCAGCCAACTCGCGCATTGCTGAGCTGGAGACCGCCCAGGCCGCAGCCGTGAACGCCGAGCGTTATGCCCTGGCCACCGAGCTGGCCGTCAACAGCTCCCTGACCGTCGACGACTTCAAGCTGATGCCTCTGGATCGCCTGAAGGAGCTCAAGGCCAAGGCCGCGCCCATCAGCGTGGGCAACAAGCAGACCCAGACGCAGCCCGGCGATGAGTTCAAGGACTACTCCATCAACAGCTTGATCGAAGAAGGAGCCAAGTAAGCCATGGCCAAAGCCAACCTCATTTACCGCGGCCCTCATGACCGCCACCCTCGCACGGTGTCGGACAAGCCTGTTGCGGCAGCTCTGTTGCCGGGCACCTTTGTCACCGAGGGCGCCGCCACCCTGGCCCAAGCCGTAGCTCCGGGCCCCATGGTGCGCTTGCTGGCCCACCGTGACTTCTACGCCCAGGCCGGCAGCTGGTTCAACGGTAGCGATCCGCTCAAGACCGCCTATGCCGTCAACGAGACCGGCGTGGCCTACATCTTGGAGCCGGGCCAGCAGTATCAGGCGGCTGTGGCCGCAGGCAACTACACCTTCGGCCAGCCGCTGACGGTCGGGGCCGCTGGACGCCTGACTGCCGCCGCCGCCGGCAACCTGGTTGTGGCCTTCGCTTCGGCCGCCGTCACAGGTGCCGCCGCCGGCGATCTGCTGGACATCGAGATCGCCAACTTCTACAACATGGCCTGACCGGTCAAGACTCAATAGGGAGAATCACATGCTTCGTTTGACCGATGAACAAAGCGCAGCCATCAACGGCAACCGTGCGGCGTTCAACATGCGCCAGACGGCCATGGCCGCAAACTCGGCTTTTGCCGATGGTTTCGGCGATACCATGACCGGAAACGCGGCCCAGGTGCCCCTGGATGCATGGCGCCGCATTGATAGCCGTTCCGTGCAGCTGCAGCGCGACATCCTGGTGATGTTCAACCGCTTGGCCCAGGCCAATTCCACGCCCGTGGCCATGGCTGATCTGGTTTCCTACTTCCCCAAGATCTCTGATTCGGGCGAGGTGCACGTCACCATGGACGGCCGCAGCGAAGGCCGTGCCGATCAGGCCCTGGTGCAGTACGAGGGCACACCGCTGCCCATCTTCGACAGCCAGGCCCGTTTCGGCTGGCGCCAGATGGAGGTGATGCGCCGCGGCCCTTCGGGCATCGACACGGCCACCATTTCCAACCACCAGCGCAAGGTCTCCGAGAAGCTGGAAGACGTGGTGCTCAATGGCTATGGCTCCATCAATGTGGCCGGCTCAACCATCTACGGCCTGCGCAACTTCCCGCAGCGTGCGAGCGATGTGCATGGCCTGGATCTGAAAGGAGCAACGGGTGCACAGTGGCTCAGCGTGATCGAGAAATTGGTGAATGCTCACCTGGGCGACAACGCCTACGGCCGCATCTCCATCTTCCTGAACTACAGCGACTACACCTACGCGGACATCAACGAGTTCACAGCTGGCTATCCCAAAACGATCCTGGCGCGCCTGCGTGAAGTCTCCCAGGTGGCCGAGATCGTGCCTGTGCCGCGCCTGGCTGCCAACGAGGTGATCAGCATCGCCAACATCAGCAACGGCGACTGGGGCACCATCCTGAACGGCATGCCCCTGGTCACTCGTCCCAAGGTGCGTCACAACCCCGAAGACGACTATGTGTTCGGCGTGCTGGCCGCGGCCGTCCCTCAGTTCCGCAGCGACTTCGAAGGTCGCTCGCAGATCGCCCACTTCACCAAGAGCTGATTGACCATGGCCCTCTACATCATCAAACATCTCAAGGCACCCTGGCCCAAAGGGGCCCAGGTAGGCGACATCATCGAATTCGATGAGCTGCCAGGCTGGGCTGCAGGCAAGTGCGAGCTGGGCGGCTCGCAGCCCACGGTCTTTGCCGATCAGGAAGTTTCGGACGAGGGATCTGGCGAAGCGTTGGCCCCGGCTGATCCGGAAGCGGCCAAGATTGCCGCTGCCCTTGCTGCTGCAGATGAGCAAGCTCGTCGTGAACTGAATGCCCGAGTACTCGCGGCTGAGCAGGCGCTGGCAGTGGCGAAGTCTGACCTGGAAGCCTCTCTGGCGCGTGAGGCAACGCTGCAAGGTCACCTCACGGACACGCAGAAGCTGAATGAAGCTGCTGCCGGCGAACTGGAAAAGGTGCGCGCGCAAGTCGACGACCTGCGGGCGCAGCTCACTGCAGCGAAGTCCGAAACGAAGGCAGCCAAGAAATGATCACAAGCACGCAAGCGCAGCAGTACCTGGATTCAGCCCTGGGCGTGAGCGTGCCCGTGTTTCTTTTGGAAGCTGCAGTAGCCCGTGTTGCCACAGCCGAGCAGGCGATGGTGGATGCGGGCTACGACAGCCACACTCAAATCTTGATCCAGTGCATGGCCGTGGCACTGGTGGCTTCCGCAGGCGATCCACGCCGCCTTTCTAGCCAAGGTGCTCCCTCTGGTGCTTCACGCGGCTTCAAATACAAGGATGGCGACCTCACAGCTTTGCGCCGTTCACTGGCCTCCCTGGACAAGGCTGGCACCGTGGCCGATATCGTCGGCCCAGATCCCGCAGCCTCGGCATTCATGTTAGTGGTCAACGGCTGACCAAACGCCGGCGGATCAGCGCTCCGTAGCATGGGGCGCATGTCTGCATCAGCCGCCTGGTCCTATACCGCAAAAGCCACTCATTGGGCGCTCCTTGGTCGTGACGACTGGAGCGGCCAGCTCTCTTTTTCTCCGCCTGTGCTCTTCGACTGTGACTACGAGTCGGAGGCGGTGCGTTCAGCAGACGCCGGTGGAACATCGCCCAACACAGGTGTTGAGCTGGCCCTGCGCCAGGTCATCTACACCGAACACAGCACCGTCAAGCAAGGCGATTACGTCCTGATCGGCGAGAGCACGCTGATGGACCCGCTTGCCGCTGGAGCTGCTGAGGTGCGAACGGTGGTGCGTGATGCCGACACATTTCAGAGGGAAGCAGATGACTACAGAATCCTCACGTAAACGTAAGCCACGTGTATCAATGCTCAATGCTCAGGCTCTTCGAGAGTTGTTGCGCTATGAGTCGGCAACTGGAATCTTCTATTGGAGGAATGCTGTTTGCAATAGGCCTGCAGGTGCCAAAGCCGGAACCACTGGGAAGATCGGATATGTCGATATTTGTGTGCTTAAAGAGCGACACGGCGCACACAGACTGGCTTGGCTTTACGTTTATGGCGAGTGGCCAAAACACGAGGTAGATCATGTAAATGGAGTTCGCTCAGACAACCGAATCGAGAATCTGCGCGATGTCACGCACGCGGTTAACACGCAGAACTTGCGCTCAGCACATCGGCGAAATACATCATCAGGACTTCTTGGCGTGAGGAAGGCCAAAGACAGTCATGGGTACCAAGCCAATATCCATGTAAATGGAAAAAACCATCGGATAGGGAGATTTGCGACTGCTGAAGAGGCGCATGCTGCGTACTTGGATGCAAAACGCAAACTTCATGCGGGGTGCTCATTGTGAAGAAACCTCGCATCACCAGCCGCCTGCCGCAATTTGCGGAGCAAGTCCAAGCCAAAGGGGCCCGTGGCATGACGCAGGCCTTGATCCTTGGGGCATCTGAAGCTTCTGTCCTCACCCCCATCGACACCTCAACGCTGCTCAATAGCCAATACCGCAGGGTTGAGACTGAAGCAACCAAGGTTGTCGGCCGTGTTGGCTACACGGCTGTCTACGCGGAACCAGTGCACGACCCAGATAACGTGCAGCGCTTTCGCCGCGCGTCTGCTGAGAAGGAATTCTTGGTCAAGGGATTTGAGCGAGCAGAGCCCAACATTCGTGCTGTGATTTCCGGAGCCATCAAGACATGACCGCCAGCGAATCCCTGCGGCAGATATTGCAACCGGTGCTTGCGGGCTGGCGCTTTCAGTTCGGGCGCTGGATCGATAGCGGCAAATCGGACCGCTATGCCGTTCTCAAGCCCATGGGTGGGCCTCTGGCTGGCCTGGTGCGCCAGCCTGCCTTCAGCTTGCTGTTGATCGGAGCCGGCACTGACGCGCTCACAGCGCCTGAAAGCAAAGCCCAGGATGTGATCGAGAAGCTACTTGATGAATCCGGCTCCCTAGTATTTGCACAACCGGGTGAGCCTATCTACTGGGCTACCGACGATGGCCGGCCAGTGGCCGAAATCACCATAAATACCATCATCAACCGATAGAAGGAGGTCGCCATGGGCGCTCACGTTGGACGCGACGTAAAGGTCGAATTTGCATTGAAGCCGGAGACGCTCCCCAAGCCTGCAGCCGGCGATTACGAGATCCTGGGCATGATGCGCGCCAAGAGCATCAACACCACCTGGGACACTGTGGACACCACGGCGGACAAGTCCCCCGACTTCACCAAGACCGGCTTGGTTACGTTTAAGAATGTGGAGTTCTCGGGCGACGGCGTCAGCTACGACGACGAAGTGCACAACCAAGAGCTGCTGGAAAAGCATGTCGTTTCGCCACCAGAAGAAACCGGCCGTCAGCCCAAGGTGTGGTTCAAGATCACTTACCCCAACGGCAAGGTGTACGAAGGCCCGTTCATTGTCACTTCGTGGTCGAACGATAGTCCCTATGCAAACGAAGCCACTTGGAGTATCGGCTCGCAAAGCAATGGCGAGGTGACTCTGACCCTCCCGCCTGTCGGTCCCTGATGCTGATTGAGCACGGTTACTCCAGAGTCGTGACTGCCAGCGGTCTGGAGTTCTCTTTCACACCGTCATTCGCCCAGATCGCCCAGCTCGGTCGCCCGGGCGAAATCGTTGATGCCTTTCGCGGTCTGTTCGGCGCCCGCGCACATCTCAACGCTCGTTATGTGCTCGCTGTGCTGTGTGACCAGGACGATGCAACAGCCCTGCTGGGATGGCTTGATGAGGATGGCGAGCACGAGGGGTGCATGCCTGTGCTCGAGCAGATAAGCTTGGCAGCTCATCTGATGCGCCATGGACTGGTGGGTACGGGTGGCAGTAAGGAACAGGGTTCTAGGCCTGTGACGGAATTCAACGTCGCTGAGTACGTTGCCGCCGCCCGCGTTCACCTGGGCATGGGCACTGCAGACGCCGAAGCGCTGAGCATGAGCGAGTTTCAGGCGTTGTTCGAAATGAAGTACCCGGATGCCAAGAAGAAAAAGCGGGATGTTCCCACCCGTGAGGAGTACCGGGCTGCCATGGCAGCATTTCAAAAATGAAACGTCAATGCCTTGACTCTGCATCGAGTGATTGAAACGATGAGATACTAATTGTTTCAAACAGGAGGGGCAGATGAAAAAACTACTGGCAATTATTTTTGTTGCGGCGTTGACAGGCTGTGCAGCACCACCACCACTCAATTTTTCAGTGCCAGAAGTTGGTGTCAGTAAAGCAAAAATTGATGCTGAAGTAAAAACCGTCACGGTCACACTTGCGCGCCCCGAAGAAGCAAAGGGCGAGATGCCAATGGGCATCGAGAGTGTTACAAATTTCTGGAAAGAGTCGTTGCAAGAGGCCATTGACCGTATGGCGATTTTTAAGGACGACTCCGCCAACAAGGTAAGCATTCAAGTCAAAATTTTGGCCTTCGAGACACCTGGTGCTGGTGCGTCGATGACTTCTAAGTCAATAGCACGCTATGAAATACTGAACCGTTCCAACGGTTCTATCATTTTCACACAAGATATTTCGGCCGAGGGCACTGTTCCATGGGATCATGCATTCTTGGGAATGACCAGAGCTCGAGAGTCTATTAATCGCGCAGCACAGAACAATATCAAATTGTTCTTGCAAGGGTTAGAGACGGTGGACGTCAATAAGCCGATGTTCCCTGTGGCATCAAAATGATCAGGACAGCGATAGCCGCAGTTGCGTGTACTTTCTTGCTGTTGGGCTGTGCCAACCGGATGGATCCAAGCACTTATTCAGTTGGATCCGTGGGTCAGGTGAATCGGAGCGTTGCTGGAAAAGTCATTAGTGCTAGGTCCGTGAGAATTGACGGAAATACAGGCACTGGTGGTGCTGTTGGCGGGGCGACTGGTGCTGTTGCTGGATCCGGTATCGGAGGCAGTGGAAGAGCAAATGCAGTTGGTGCAATTGGCGGAGCTGTTGTCGGGGCAATCATTGGTGCCGCAATCGAGCAAGGCTCTTCTCAACGTGATGGCATGGAGTATGTGATTGCCACTGAAAATGGCAGTTTGATGACCATTGCACAACAAGCAGATGTTCAGTTCTCGGAGGGTGACAAAGTGATCATCCTTTATGGGAGTCCATCACGTGTAATTCGTGATCCACGTTAGACAAAGCCCCTTCTATGGGGCTTTTTTATTACCCTTTGTCTGTCCCTAGCATTCTCGGTGAACTCTGGGAGATAGCGGTCGTGGCTGAAAAGGTTGGGGAAATTTACTATGACGTGACGCTTGAACTTGATCAGATGATTAAGGATCAGCGCCGCGCACAGCAGAGTCTGGATAAAACGGCATCCGGGCTTGAGCGGCTCACCCCCATCGCTGCGGCCGCAAAGGCTGCGCTCTCTGGTCTGGCAGTGATGAAGGTCATCGACATGGCCGACGAATGGGGGCAGTACGCCAGCCGCATCAAGATGGCCACCAAAAGCACAGAGGAGTACACCTATGTGCAGGAACGGATGCTGGCGTCGGCGAATGCGACGTTCCGCGGAATCAACGAAACGCGAGAAAGCTTCATTCAGCTTTCGCCAGTGTTGCGCGAGATGGGTCTTTCGCTCGGCCAGTCTGTCGATGTGATCGATACCTTCAGTGGTCTGTTGGTGGTCAATGCTGCAAGTGCAGAGAAGTCCAAGGGTGCGATGGATGCGTTGGCAAAGTCGCTGCAGAAAGGCAGCATCGACGCCGATGCTTGGATGACTATCTATTCGACCATTGATAGCGTTGTCGATTTGATTGCAGAGAGCAGTGGCAAGAGTGCGGCAGAGATCCGCCGCTTGGGCGCAGAAGGAAAGCTTGGGATCGACCTTCTTGTTAACGGCGTTTCGGATGGCTCCGAAAAGGTGGCGAAGCAAGTCAAGGAGATGCCCACCACTGTTCGGGATGCGATCAAGTCGATAACCAACGGATTGCAGGAGTACATTGGCTGGAGCAATGAAGCGCATGGCATCACTGCGACCATTTCCAAGGTTGTTCAAACACTTGGCGAGAACTTCAACTTCCTGGCCGATACGGCCCTGGTGGCGGTGACTGCAGGGCTGGCCCGCTATGCAGGTGGAATGGCGGTGGCCAGCGTGGCCACAGCAGCAAAGGCCGTAGCTGCTATGAGGGGCGCGGCTGCAGAGGTGGCCTTGGCGCAAGCGCAGGTTGCAGAGACGGCGGCTACGCTGGCGCAAACAAGGGCGTTGCAGGGTGCCGGAATTAGCCATGCACAGGTATCTGCTGCTGCACTGGCGCACGAGGCCGCCAACAAACGCCTTGCTGCCGCCCAGGCTTTCGCTACAGCCTCGTCCACCGCTTTGGGCGCAGCCTTGAAGGGCGTGCTGGGCTTCCTTGGTGGTCCTGTGGGGATCGCAGTTATTGCAGCTCTGGCTGCGGCCAGCATTTTCAAGTTCGGCGACAGTGCATCGAAGGCCGTACCAAAGGTGGACGAGTTAACAGCTTCGGTAGATAAGCTCACTGCTGCGCAGCTTGCGAATCAGCGTAACAAGGCTGCCGATGCTATTGGGCTGCTGACTTCCAAAGCTCGAGACGCGAATGCTGCCGTTAAGGCCTTGGAGCGTGATCAGGCGGCACTAAACAAGCAGCTTAAGGAAGGTCGGGGCGGGGTTGATGCCAAGGGCATGGAAAACGTGAACCGTTCCTTGATTGAAGCACAGGCCAATGCCGATGCAGCGACCAAAGAGCTGCAGGAAATGATCAATGCCGACTACAAATTGGCAGAAGCTCAGAAGCAGCGAGCGAATGCCCCGGCATCCAAGGCAAAGGTGACTCGCAGCGATCCTGAGGTTCAGAAGCGACTGGCTGGTATGCGCGATGAATTGGAGTTGGCCAAGCTTTCGGGGGCGGCCAAGGCCCGGCTGCAGGCCATTCAGAAGCTGGGAGCGAACGCTACCGCCGAAGAGCGTGCCGAGGCCGAGAAGCTGGCAACGACCATCTACGACCTCAATGAGGCCCAGAAGAAGCTCAGGGAGGGGGCGAACGGCGAGAAATTCGATAGCAAGGGTTACTTGCTGGGTCTGAGCGCCGATTCTGCTACCAGCGAGTGGGCCAAGATTGACGCGAAAGAGAAAGAAGAACTGAGCAAGCACAAGAGGCTGCTCGATGAACGCAAGCTGAGCCAGCAGATGTATGAGGAAGGGGTGCTGCTGATCCAGCAGAAATACGGGCTGGAGCGCGAAAAGCTGCAAGATGGACTGAACCAGTTGATTGCCGATAAAGACGCTGCGGCCAAAGAAAAGGCCAAGCAAGCCACCGACGACATGGAGCGGCAGGCCCAAGAACTGGGCAATGCGCTGAAAGAGTCCGTGATGACACCGCTGGAGCGTTTGAATGCGGAACTCGCCAAGTACGACAGCTTGCTGGCGTCCCTGGACATTTCACAGGAGACATATGCCCGTGCGGTGAAGAAGGCGAACAAGGAATATCAGGACAGCCTGAACCAGATGGATCAGTTCACGGTCCGCTTTGCGCAGAACGTCCAAGACCAGCTGGGCGATACCCTCTACAACAGCCTCACTGGCAACTTCAAAGACATCGGCACGGCCTGGGGGCAGATGCTGCTGAAGATGGGCAGCCAGGCCGTGGCCGCAAATTTGGCGCGATCACTGTTCGGCGGTGCAGTGGAGGGCGGCACGGGCTCTGGGATGTTTGGGTCGGCGCTGAGCGCGATAGGTAGCTTCTTCGGCCTCAGCGGCAAGCGTGAGAACGGTGGTGACGTGGGCGCCGGCAAGATGTACGAAGTCAATGAGCGCGGCGTTCCTGAACTGCTGACCGTGGGCAACAAGCAGTTGCTCATGATGGCCGGCCAGTCGGGCAACGTCACGCCGTTGGGCGGCATGGATGTGGCAAAGGTGCCGTCCCCAGAAGGGCGTGGCGGCTCCTGGGCGGCACCAGTGATCAATATGAAATTCATCAATGCACCGTCGCAGCCTGAAGTGACACAGCGGCAGGGGACTGCTGGTAGCTTTGATGTTGAGGTGATTTTTAAGCAGTTCGAAGATCGCATTGGCGACGGAATTGCGCGCGGCTCTGGAACACCATACAGAGCGCTCAAGGGCCGATTTGGCCTCAGCGACTAGTTTCTATCTCGATCTTCTTGGAGTGCTCCCGCTAAACCAATCGACATTCGCTTGATGTTGGCGGCATGCTCAACGCATTCGGCAAAAAGATGGTTACGCGAGCTCTCTGGAGCGCCAAACTGGTTGAAGGCTTTTTCGATTGCCATGCCTGCTTCTTTAGCGGTAGCGTCAATTAGGTTTACTAGGTATGGAATTTGATCATCCCTATCTTTGGTTGCTAATGCCAACGCGACTGCCAAGAGCTGCTGATTGATGATGTCTTTGGCATGTGCGGCGATCTCGGAATCGGTCATAGCTTCTCGTGAAATAGAACAGGTCGGACACATAGTAACTGCCCTCCCTAGCATGCCTTTGCATGGCATCGCTACCTTCATACGTCACTGTCCATTTTTCCCGCCCGGAGTCGTTTGACCCCGCGGTAGCTGCATCTGAGATGGAGCGCGGTCTTGCCAAGCTTCGGGTCACCAGTGCGCGTGTGGTCAAGGAGGTTGAGGTGACGCTGCAGTTCAAATCTGCAGCCGACACGGAGGCCTTCGAGGACTGGTACTTCAATACGGTCCGCCGCATTGGTTTCTTCAATTGGTACGACACAAGAGCCAGTGTTGTGCGCTCAGTTCGCTTCAAGGGTGGGGCGTTGGGTGAGCTGGTGCCATTGGCCCAAGGGTTTGCCGTTGCGCAACGCACAGCAACGCTGGAGTACCTGCGATGACCGACTTTCGCACGCGAAACCAGCGAGTGACCGACGACGTTGGGCATATCGAGCTGCTCGAGGTGTCCAACCCCAGCTTTTCGGAGTCCATGTTTATCTGCAATGACGGGCAGGACTTCGTGAGTCGCGGCATCAGCTATATCGGTCTGCCCTTTGGCTTCACGTTGCCTGATGACGTTTCCGGCCAGGCACCACGCATGCGCCTGACCATGGACAACGTGGGGCGCGGCGTCAGTGACGAGCTCGAGCGCCGCCAGCCGGGCACTACCACGATGGCCAAGCTGATCATCGTGCCGCGCGATCAGCCTGATGTGCACCAGCACGTTTACTGGCTGCCCATGACCAGCGTGAGCATCAGCGGGGCGTCCGCCCAAGCCACATGCAGTGTGGACGAGCTCATGCGACGCGCCGCATGCATGCAGATCGCCAACCCTCACACCTTGCCGGGGATCTCCTGATGCTGGAAGCCTTGCAACTAGACCCATTTATCGGGATTCCCTATTGCCCGCGCCACATGGACTGTGCCGACCTGGCCTTGCTGGTGCAGCGCGAGCTGTTCGATCGCCATGTGGTGCTGGCTGGCAAGCGCGCCAGGCCGCTCGAGCCGGATGCACAGGCGGCAGTCATAGCCAGCTATTGCTCGGAGCTGGGAACGGCTGTGGAGCGGCCCCAAGACGGCGATGCCGTGCTGATGCGCGACTTTGATGCCGCGCAGGCCGGCCATATCGGCATCTACGTGTTTACCAATTACGCACCGCATGTGCTGCACACCTCCCACAAGCTGGGGGCGTCTGTGCTGCACCGAGTGCAGGACTTGCAGGGCTACGGCCTGATTGTTGAGGGCTACTACCGATGGAAGTGAATCGCGCTGAATCTGCTGCTGTGGCTGCCGTTGGTGGGGTGCCTGCCGATGTGTTGGACACGGCGGGTCGCCTGGTCGTCACGCCTAATGCGTTGACGCTGGACGGTCAGCGCAATGTGCCGGCAGATCTGCAGCCCGGTGAGAGCCTGGCGTCTTTCCTCGAGCGTCATGTGCCTGGCATCGATTCGGGGGCCTGGACCGTAATGATCGGCGGGGCTGTGGTGCCACAAGCCATGTGGTCGCGCACCTTCCCCAAGCATGGGCAGTTGATTGCTTGCCGCGCCGTGCTGCGCCGCTCCGCCCTGCAGCTTGTGGCCCTTGCCGCACTGACCTACTTTTCCGGCGGGATAGCCTCTGCAATCTATGGCGCTGCAGGCGGCACCTATGTGGCAGCTGCTGCGGGCACCTGGATCTCTGCCATTCAGGCGGGCGTCTTTATTGCCGGCTCGGTGCTGATCAACAAGGTGCTGGGCCCCAAGATTCCCTCGGCCCAATCGCAGGCTCAAAAGCAGATCTACAGCCTGAGCGACCAGCGCAACACCGCACGGCCCTATGAGCCCATCCCTGTGCTCTGGGGTGAGATGCGTGTCACGCCCGACCTGGCCAGCAAGGCTTACGCCTGGTACGAGGGCGACGACCAATACCTCAGCACCATTTTGCTCGGCGGCATCAATGTGCACAGCGTCGCAGATCTCGCCATCGGAGAGACGCCCATCGGAAACTACTCCGATGTGAGCATCTACTACAACGGCTTCCCAGGCATTCCAAGCCAGGATGTGCCGCTGTACAGCAACGTGGATGCCGTCGCCGGCGCAGAGTTTGTCAACGGCGGCGACTGGATCACGCGCACGGGCTCGGCCGGCGCCGGCGTGCTGCAGCTGGACATCGAGGGACAGCTCTACGACGTAGACAACAAGAACAACATCAAGCCCAACTCGGTTGATCTGACGATTGAGGCCCGCCTAGTCGGCTCGTCTGCCTGGGCCACGCTGGCCAGCAGCACGATCACGAATGCCAGCACCGATGTGCTGCGCCGCACCCATTCGTTTGATGTGGCGCCTGGCCAATATGAGGTGCGGGCCAAGCTTGGCGTGCCGCGATGGAACGAGGGCGGATCTGCCGATGCCTGCAAGTTCTCCTGGGTGTCGCTCAAGAGTGTGCAGGCCGACACGACCGATTACAGCCAGTGGGGCAGGATCGGCATCAAGATCCGTGCCTCGGGCCAGCTCAGCGGCAGCCTGGATCAAGTGCGCGCCACCTATCGCGCCAAGCCTATGCCGTTCTGGACGGGCACCGAATGGGCCACGGCCACGACGCGCGCAGATGGTCTTTCCAACCCTGGCGCCATCCTGCTGCAGACGCTGCGCGGCGTGTGGGTGACGGACCGTCAGGGCCAGCGTGTCTTGCAGTTTGGCTTTGGCCTGTCTGATGAGCAGATCGACATCGAGGGCCTGAAGGCCTTCATGCTGCACTGCGCGGCTCGCGGCTACACCTATGACAAGTGGGTCACTTCCAGCGTGTCCCTTGGCGCCTTCTGTGAAGAGGTCGCGCTGGCCGGCATGGGTGAGTTCGCCTGGACCGACGGCAGCCGCCCCACGGCCGTCTTTGTGACCAACGGCCAGCCCAACAGCGCCGTGGTCAACATGGCCAACATGCTCAAGGGCGGTTTCAGTGTGGACTACGCGCTGAGCAATGCCGCCGATGGCATCGAGTACCAATGGCTGAACCGCGACACCTGGGAGATGACGACCCTGCGCGTGATGGCTCCGGGCGTGACAACCATGCTCAGCCCGGCCCGCGTGACGGGCGAGGGCATCACCAGCGAGGCCCATGCCGCCGTCATGGCGCGCTACCACCTGGCCCAGAGCCTGTACCAGTACAAGACCGTGCACTACACGGCCGACATTGAGCATCTGGACTATCGCCGGCTGTCGGTGCTGTCTGTCTCCCACGACCTGACGCAATGGGGTTTTGGCGGCCGGGTGATGGCTGCCAAGCGCATCGGCGCTCAGGTGCAGCTGACTCTGGATGAGTCGGTGCCGCCCCTGGCCTCTGCCTACATCGGCCTGCGTGTGCCTGGCGCGCGTGACTACCGCGTGTGGCCCGTGCAGCCGCTGGCGGTCGAGTCGGATGTTGTCACCCTGGTGGGCGAGTGGCCCGAGGATCTGGATTTCCCCGGTGAGGGTATCGGCAACCCTGCGCATGACACGCTGTGGTGCTACGACTTCAAGGCCACGCCCGGCTATCGCGTGCGCGTGACCGGCATTGATCCCGAGTCGGATCTCAAGGGCGCGCGCATCACGGCCGTGCCCGAAGGGCCCGAGTTCTGGGACTACGTGCTCAACGGCACCTATGTGCCCGCGCCCAACCAGAGCAGCATTCCCCAGCTGGGCCGGCCTGTTGTCAAGAATCTGCGCGTTTCCGAAAAGGTCAACCTGCAGGGGGATACAGAGTGGTATGAGCTGTCCTGCATCTGGGATGTGGAAGGCGACTATAACCACGCCCAGGTCTGGGCTGGCCGTGACGGCTCGGAGCTGCGCCTGGTCGATGGTAACGCTGTAGCCAACCGCAGCACATTCCGCATTGATGGCGCGGGGGAGTGGCTGATCATCGTGCGCCCGTTCAATGCCAGTGGCCAGGCCGGACAGTCGGCTGAGAAGCTCTACATCACCACGATGACGCAGGTGCCGCCTCGCAATCCAGGCAGCTTTGTGGTCCAGCAGGTCACTGGTGGTCTGCGTCGCTTTGCCTGGATGTACGCCGGCGACAAGCCCGCGGCATTGGCCGGTGTGCAGATCCGCTACCTGCCGGGCGATATCTCGCTGAGCGTGGACATGTGGGATGACATGCAGCCCCTTGGCGAGGCCGACGATATCTACACAGCTCAGTTTGAGGCGAGCAAGCCCCAGGCAGGCCTGTGGACCTTTGGCCTGCGCGCCATCGATACGGCTGGGCAACTGGCTAATGGCATTGTTCGCTTTTCGATCAACCTGGATCAGAGCTTTGACCAGATCCAGCAACCGGACCTGACGCCGCCACCACAGGTGACCGGGCTTGCCGCCGTGGGCATGTTCACCAGCGTGCAGGTCATCTGGGATACAGCCAACTACGTGCAGGGCCACGGCCACGCCAGAACCATCATCTATGCGGCCGAGGGAGCCGGAGCGCAGTTCTCTGCTGCGCGCCAGGTGGCAGAGGCCTTTGGTGGTCCTACTTCCTTTGCCAGCGAACCGGCCACTACCTGGAGCATCTGGGCAAAGCACCAGTCCGTTGATGGCGTGCTGTCCGATTTGCCGGCTGGTCCCGTGGTGGTTGAGACCGGCCAGGACCTGGACAAGGTGCAAGAGGCACTGGGCGGCCACATTTCTGAATCGTGGTTGGCCAACAGCCTGGGCCAGCGCATCGACCTGCTGGACAAAGAAGGTGGCCCCCTGGGTCGCAGCCTGGTTTCAGCGGCTCAGCAGCAGGATGCGCTCAATCAGTCCGTGCGCGGCAACATCAACCAGATGGCCGAGGGATTGCTGGAGGCGGCACTGGCCGCCGACAAGGCGCTCGAGCGCATCACCGATGCCGGCGTGTATGTCGATCCGGCCACGGGCCAGGTCAAGATTTATGGCCTGGAGCAGACCAACGAGCATGTGACCACGCTTCAGGTGCTGCTCGATGCGGTGCAGGGGCAGTTGGTGCTCAAGGCCACCACTGCCTATGTGGATGGTGCAATCGCCAATGCCACCCTGTCGCCTGCAGACTTGATTCTCTATGAGGGCCTGGATGCCCGCATTGTCGAAGTCACTCAACAGCTCGACAGCATCAACGGCCAGCTATCTCAGAAGGCCAGCGCCTTGGAGCTGCAGGGCGCCATGGTGCGCCTCACTGCCGCCGAGAGCAATCTGGATGCGCTCAATGGTCAGATCGCGCTGCGTGTCACGCGGGCTGAGTATGAAGCGGATCAGGGTTTGCTCAATGAGCGCATGAACAGCGCTGAGATTCAGCTGAGCGCCATCGATGCGCCGGCCATCACGGCGACGGTGATTGCCGTCAAGAAGGCCGAGCGCGATGCGCAGAAGTCCGCTGAGGCCTTGTTGCGCGACATCCTGAGTGGCGAGCAGACGCGCAATGTGGCCGACACTGCGCTGGCGTTTGCCCGTACAGAGCTCACAGCCAAGGTGGAGGAGGGGCTGTCTGCTGAAGCCGCGGCCCGCACCGAGCTTGCGGCCACGGTGGATGAGCAAGCTGCGGCGTTGTCCCAAGAGTCGAAGGTGCGGGCTACAGAGATCGCTGCTGAAGCCTCTGCGCGGGAGCAGTTGGCTGCGCGGATCGATGGTGATCTCGGGGAGGTGTCTGCGGCTATTGCCGAAGAAAAGTCCGTTCGCACGGACCAGACTGGATACCTTGGCGCCCTGTACTCGCTACGCATGCAGCTTTCGCAGGGCGGCCAGCTGGTGGTGGGCGGCGTTGCCATCTCGGGTACCTCCTCTGAGGAGTCCGGTCCACGCATCGACTATGGCGTGATGGCGAATTCGTTCTGGATCGCGGTGCCCAGCGGCTCGCCAGCGGGGGTGAGCAATGTCAAGCCTTTCTCGGTGCAGACCACGGCGCAGACCATCAATGGGGTGGTGGTTCCGGCCGGTGTCTATATGGATGCTGCCTACATCAACAACGTGACGGTGCTCTTCGGGCGCTTCGGCACCTTGCTGGCGGACAAGATTCAAGCCACGGCTATCAGTGCCAGTCAACTCGCGGCCGGGGATGGCGTGATCGGCGGCACCCTGAAGTCGAGCAACTACGTGGCAGGTTCCAGTGGCTGGATGCTGCGCCCGGACGGCATGGCCGAGTTCTCGGGCGTCATCGTGCGCGGCACTGTGTACGCATGGGCAGGGCAGGTGGGGGGTATCACGATTGCCAGCAATGAACTGCATTCCAGCAACTGGAACAACGTCTATGGGCCGGGCGGCTTGGGCTGGGCGATTCGTGCCAACGGGCAAGCGTACTTCAACGAGCTCAACATTAGAGGGCAGATCAACGGCGGCGCCTATACGGGCTATGCCTGGCCTGCAGCCGGGCAAAGTGGCTTCCACCTGGGGCCAAACGGGCTGCTGATCGGTAATGCCAACAACAGCAAATACTTTCAAGTTACCGCCGAAGGTGACATCTACACGCCAGCTTTCAGGGTCGTTGGCGGTGTGATGACGGTCCAGCAGGTTGATGTCATTGACACCTTGCAGATTAGGAGTGGAGCGATCACTGCGGTAGCTCCACGTTGGGTTGGAAGCGTTGCGTTTTTTGTCTCCACCAGCAGAACGCTCGATGACTTCGCAGTCTCTGCCGCGTATCAAAACATCATCTACCTGGAGTGGTTGAACAACATTGGCGGCGATGGCTTGTATCTCAATGCCTATAGGGGCAGCGGAGAAGACAGCCAGCTTGTGAACGTTGTTTATCCGGGGGCCTATGCCCGCGTAGAGCTGCTGTTTTACGCCAATGGCTCTTACATGGGGTCTACGTCCGTTGAGGTCTTTCAAGGGATAGGCAACTACGTCATCACCCCTCTGTACGCCGTACCCCTGGGGGCTACGCGCGTGCTCGTGAACATGCCACCGATTTCGCGCAACTCTCCGCAAGGACAGCGCTCCCTGAACAACATCAAGATCACCACCATCTCGATCAAGAGATAACCATGAAGGACTGCTAAATGGCATGGTACAGAACGGGCACCGTCACGGTGACCAACAACAGTAACGTTATCACCGGAACAGGCACCGCATGGATGGATGCTGTGTCTATTGGTGAGACCTTCCTGGGCCCGGATTCGCAGGTTTATGAAATCACGTCCATCGTGAGTGGCACCAGCCTGCGCGTCAGCCCCAACTACAAGGGGCCGACGGCCGCGAACCAGAGCTATGCGGTGATGCCCACGCAAAGCTATATCCGTGACCTGGCCGCTCAGGCGGCAGAGCTGGTCAATAGCTACGCGACGGTGCGCGATACGGCGGGTAAAGGGAAGTTTGCAGCTGGGACCGCGGCTGCACCTAGCCTGCGCGCGACTGCAGATGAAGACACAGGGGTCAATCTTCCGGGCAGCAATGTGCTCGAATTCATCACCGGCGGTACGGTCCGGGCGACACTTAATTCCGCAGGTGTGATGAATTTTTCTGTGTCGCCAACTGCACCGACGCCAGCGGCAGGGGCGAACAATACGGCCATACAAACCACCGCCGGATCGCTTTTACAGATGAAGCAGTACGGGCTGGGGCAGGAGCGATTTGGTGAAGTAGCCAGCGGATATCCGAAGGTGTTGCCCAGCAGTATCGGCAATGGCTCTCCGACCACATTCATTACGGCGGAAGCTGCCGACAGCCAGGCTTCTGGTAATGCGCCGGTGAGTGGCGAAGCGTTCTCGGGAGTCAGTGTCTCGCGCGGCTTGCGCCCAGTGCAGCTGGGTGTCAGCGGAGCTGGTGCGGGAGCATCTGCATGGTATCGGGGCTATTCAACTGCAGGGCCAGTGCTCGCAGACTGGAAGCGTCTGGCAGACCTTAACTCGCCGGCGTTCACGGGAGCACCCTCCGCCCCCAATCTGCGCCTCACCAATTCGCTCAGCTCCAACGCCAACACGCTCGATTATTACGAAGAGGGAGCATTTACCCCGACGCTTGTCGGAACCACTGCGGCCGGCACCAATACCTACGCGATCAATGCGGGTCGCTATACCAGGATTGGGGGCGTCGTTTTCTGGACGGCCGTTATTGAGCTCTCTTCGACATCTGGAATGACTGGACAGCTTCGCCTTAATGGTTTGCCTTTTTCCGTGGCAAACGCCAGGGTGGCGCGGGGCGCGGTGACTATCGGGTACTACAGCAATTTGTCTGATACAGCAGCCTACGACTTCCGCGCTTTTCATAACGTGGCTGCAGCAACTGTCGATTTTCTGAAGCGGGCAGTTGGTGTCACCACGAGCGGTGCATTCCCGGCTTCTGAAGTTGGCAACACATCGCAAATCTATCTTTCTGGTCACTATGAGGTCTGATATGTCGCTCGAAAAAGTAACTGTTCTCAATTCGGTGGAAATCGTATTTCCTTCTCGCTCCATTAATGTGTCTTGGCACACCTCTATTGTGGAAGATGGATTGGTGATTTCTGGTCCCAGCATTCACCGCACAGCGTTCAGTGCAGAGAATTCTGCGGAGGTGATACCTGAAATCAGCAGCGTCGTCTCTGCCGATTATCTCGCTGCCGTCCAGGAAAACTCGGTGCTGAGAGATGAGGCTATTACTGCCACTCAGCTCATTGCTCATCTCGAGGCGCAAGTAACCGCACTGAAGCTGCAACTACAAAACCAGGGTGGCTGATATGGACTGGACGCCACTGATTCACGCCCTGATCGCCCTTCTGGCACAGGCCCTAGTCGGCCTGGCGGTGGGTAACTGGTGGTTGGGGGGCGCGCTGGCCTGCAACTGGTGGCTGGCCCGCGAGCACACCCAGGCGGAATACCGATGGATTCAGGCATTTGCTGGAGGGCATCGCACGGGCATGCCCTGGTGGGGCGGGTTTGATCCCAAGGTCTGGAATTGGGCCAGCGGCCTGGATGCGCTGGTTCCGGCGGCCGCCTGCCTTGTTCTCTTTGTCTCTGTGCGCGCCTGACTGGAGATCCTCTCCCTCCCTAGCATCCCTGAGCTATGTCAAAGGCATCCGGACTTAACGGTTGCCTTTGGTGCTCATTACGGTGGAGGGAGTCCATGAACGAGACACTGGAGAATGCCGCGATCGTTGCAGGCAAGACAGCAACGTATGGAGGGGCCGCCGGCGCTGTGCTTGGCGGCCTGACCATTTCTGAGCTTGGTATCACGATTGGTGCCATCGTTGGCATATTGGGCTGGGTCTGCAGCCAATATTGGTCATGGCGGCGGGACCAGCGGGCCGCAGCTGCAGACCATCGTGCAGCAGCGGCCGATCTCAGGGACAAGGCAGAGAGCGACTTGCGCATGACCCTGATGCGCACGACTGGAGCGCCGATCATGCCGCCGACCAAGGAAATCGAGGAGGCCGAGCATGAATGAGGTCTCCATGCCCAAGGCTCCAAGCATTCCTGCCTCATTGGCCAGGAAGGGGGCGATCCCGGCCGCACTGTTGGCAGCCCTGACCAGCCCGCTGGCCTACACAACGCTTGAACGCTGGGAAGGCAACATTCTTCACGTCTACAAAGACAAGCTGGCCAACGGAATTCCCACGTTCTGCGCTGGCCGAACGGACTGGAAGGCCACGCCAGGCGCAAAGCTGACCAGCGACCAATGTCAGGAGATCAACAAGACCACGCTGCTGGAATACGGCTACACCGTCTTGGGCTGCGTGAACTGGGATTATCTGACTGCCAAGCGCCTGATCGGCCTGACGATGTTCGCCATCAACGTCGGGAAAGAGGGCGCTTGCGGCTCCCAGGCCGTGCGCCAGATCAACGTTGGCAACGTGACGGCCGGCTGCAACCTGATTGCCAGGACACCAAGCGGAGCGCCGAACTGGTCATTCGCGGATGGCAAGTACGTGCAGGGCCTGCAGAACCGCCGGCAAGCTGAGCGCTCGCTGTGCCTGGAGGATGGCAAGTGATGAACGAGCGAGCCAATTCTATTGCCATGGGCCTGCTGTTGGTGTTGGCCTTCTCCGCTGGCTGGGCGGTAAATGGCTGGCGAGCTGACGCGCGCATCGCGCGCTCTGATAGCACGCAAGCCAAACAGGAGGCAGAACTAGCCCAGCAATCGAAAGCAGCTACTGAAAACAAAGCGGTTGCCGTGGTCACGCACGGTGCTACCCAACAGGAAAATACCCATGACTACACGCAAGAACTGGCCCGCCTGGAAGCTGGCCGCGCTGCTGATGCTGTCCGCATTGCAGGCCTGCAGCACGACATCAGGGGCGCTGCCACCCGCAACGCCCAGCTTGCCGGTGACGCCGCTGCCTGCCGAGATCTCGCAGATCAGCACCAGCGACTCGGAGCCATTGCTGCAGAGGGCGCAAGCCTGGTTGGAGACCTTAGCGGCCTGGTCCAAAAGCGAGACGCCCAGGTGAACTTTCTACGCGGCCAGATCACGGCCGACCGGAAACTACTAGAGCAGCTGAATTGAAAGCGCCCCGATACCTCGATTAGTGTCGGGGCGCCTTTTTTGTTTGGAGCTCGATCAGTAGCCTTCGATCAAAGGCATTTCCCTCCCATCGACCGCAATCATCACGCCTGTGGTGTTGGAGTCGACCTCGATCGGGACGCCCCACATTTCATCGGGCTTGGCAAAAGCGTTGACGATGTTGAACTGGCGCAGCTCTTCCGGCGTCATCTTGATCAGCTTGGGATAGGCGTTGTTGTGGGCCTTCCAGTGCCGGAGGAACCTGTGGCAAACACGCTTGTGGATTGTGTGGATCGGAGATTCATCGGTCATGGCGCGATTGTCTCAGAGCAGAAAGTTGCGCCTGCAACTGTCAGAATGCTTTAGCCACAGTATCTAGACAGCATGAAAAAAACTACTGCACTTGCCATTGGGCTTTCAGTCGCCGCGGCTCAGTCCCTTGCGCATCAGCAATTTACGTGTGAATCAACTGAGTCATTGCCTGAGTATGGGCGCACGATGAGACTTGTTCTGACTGTCCCAGAAGAAACGGTCTTGGAAGACGCGCGATTGACACTTTCGCTACGGGATCGAAAGAGTAGCACTACTGAAGCACTAACTGACCCGCTTCGCACTGCAGTTGGCTCGCTGTCCGTGCATATCGGGAGGCCGTCTCTCTACCCATTCGTCGTCTTGAACTATCCCTCAATGACGTTGAAGCAGGACGCAGGTAACTCTCTTCGGGGCTTCGCGATCGATAAGGACACAAGCACAGTGCTTTCCTTAGCTATTTTTAAAGGCAAAGCGGGATTCGAGTTTGTTGCCTTCGACCATTTGCTCGCGCCAAGCACTGTTATTCGCGGCCGATGTGATTCAGCCTAATCTTTGCTACATGTCAGCCATCGCACTGCGAACCCCTAAAGCTTGTTACCACGCATCAAATTCTCAGTGCCCAAGACCGCTCCATGGAGACTTGCGTCTTGTGCTCAGTACTCAAAAAGGAGCGGGGGACACCACCACGCTTGCTGGTCCCGGCCCAAAGTACACAAGACCGTCATCAACGGTGACCACAAGCATCCATCCGGGGTGAACTTCTTCTGTGATGTAGTCGCTGGGGCTGCCAGGCAGGATGCGCTCATTGGGAAAGCCATATCGCCCGGGCGTGCGCAGCAGGGTCGGGTGACTAGGGTTGTGCATCGTGCGTGCGCCCCAGTGCTGGACCTGGCACGCACCACCAGCTTTGTCTGATGTGTCGATGGTGGACATTCCACTCTTGTCCACTCAGTCGCAGGCCGCCGCCATTGATCAGCTTGAGGTGGCAGTGCTCAAGCGGCTTGATCAGCTCTGGCACAGTGGGCGCGTCCGGCTCGGGCAGCAGATAGGCCTTGCAGAGAGGCATGCCAACCACTGGCGTCTTTGAGTGCATGTACAGCCAGCCGTAGACGCCATTGGCTTTTGCGACCTCTGGCGGCAGCCTCACGCCGTCTGAGTACAGTTGATAGATAGTGCACCACATACTGTAAATTTATACAGTAAAATATTTCCCGACTTGTTAGTATGCACTCATGTGCAACCGCTACAACACGCCCTCAGAGATCGAGATAGAGCGGCATTTCCGAATCGGTCGGGAGTCTCCGGGCTGGTGGAAGGATGAGCGGCTCGACATCTTTCCGCGCGCATCTGGCCCATTTCTTCGCCGCGCGGTCGATGATCCTGGTTACAGCATCGAGGGCGTGGCGGGCCAGTGGGGCCTGATCCCTTGGTTTGTCAAAGAGCGTGTGCTGAAGTACAGCACCAACAATGCGCGCTCGGAGGAGCTGGCCAGCAAAGCCAGCTACAAGACTCCCTGGGCGCGCGGCCAGCGCTGCATCATTCCAGCCTGGTCCTTTGACGAGCCATGCTGGGAGACTGGAAAAAACGTGTGGTGGAGATTTCGCCGGGCCGATGGTGCGCCGTGGGCGCTGGCCGGGCTGTGGAATCGCTGGAATGATCCCAAGACAGATGAGCTGGTGGAGAGCTACACCATGCTGACCATCAATGCCGACTCACATCCCCTGATGAGTCGCATGCACAAGCCAGATCCCAAGCTGCCGGCGGACCAGCAGGACAAGCGGAGCGTGATTGCGATCGAGATGCAGGATATTGATCAGTGGCTGGCCGGGACAGCACGGGAGGCTCAGCAGTTGCTGGTATTAGCGCCCGTCAACATTTTTGATACAGCCTATGCCTAGCTTTGAATCCTCTTTGGTATTTGCTCTCGGTTGTGGCATTTTGTTTGCAGAAGCCGCTTTCTGGTAGGCTGTCTGGTCTTTCCAAAGACCTACTATTTTCTTTTTTGAATGGATTCTGATGCGAGTTGAGACCTTTGCTGAACAGCTATTCTTCACTACTGTTCAGATTAGAACGTTTTCTGCCAATGGTGACCAAGGTTCGGGTACCGGCTTTTTTTATGCTTCAAAATTCGATAAAGGGGAGGCGCTTTTCATCGTAACGAATAAGCATGTGTACGCTGGAACCGCGCATGGGGAAATCACATTTCATCTCGCGAAGAATGGAAAGCCGGATATCGGCAACACCTATACCGTGCAACTCAATGCCGGCGAGTGGGCCATGATGTGGCACGGTCACCCAAACCCCGATGTAGACATTGCTGTTGCGCCTTTAGCCCCAATTCTCGAATTCGTTCGAAATCAACACCAGTTGGAGCTATTCTTTCGCTCGATTCCTGAGTCGTTGAGCCCCAATGAGGAGGAAATGCATCTGTTCGATGCCATCGAACCAGTGACCTTTATCGGTTATCCGAATGGCATTTGGGACAGTAAAAATTTTCTGCCGGTAGCGCGCCGCGGCACAACAGCCACCCCTTTGGAGGTGGACTTTGAGAATACTCCCCGGTTTGTTGTCGACGCTTCTGTCTTTGGCGGGTCAAGCGGTAGTCCAGTTTTCGTTATACACGAAGGAGCTCGCGCGACTCGAAACGGTTCTATTGTCGCGAATGGCGGTCAAATTTATTTTGTTGGTGTGATTGCGGCCGTTTTCCACCGTGTACAGACAAACATGGTTAAGGCTATACCAATTCCTACGGGAATGACGCCGGTCGTAAGCTCTCACGAAATGCTTGACCTTGGTATTGTCTTCAAAGCCAGAACAGTTGCGGAGGCTGCGGAGTCTTGCCTAAGGTCTTATGGATTTTGAATAGTGCCCTCTGTCCAGGGGCTGTCGTCAAAGGACGGCAAATTCACTACGTCTGCGGAACACTGCCGGTTCTGTGGCTGACCCAGTAAAGCCAATGCCTCTCACGACGTTTGCAGAGCGAGGTCTTGTAGAGACTTTCGCGAGTATTTGCACCAATCCCAGAGGCAGTTCGGCCGGTGCTTGTCGGGCGCGCTCCCCGAATGGTTGCATGCGCTCAGGGGGCGTCAATGCACTGCAGCCTCACGTTGACCTGCTCGTATTGCCCGGGCTCGCCACATCTGGCGGTCAAGGTTTCACCGTCTGATATACCGACGACGTAGAGGAGGGTGGCGGTAAGCATCGGACCTCAAAAAAGAAAAAGCCCCGCTGCCTTACTGTGTCGGGGCTTTTTTGTCGTTTACGCGTTGCGCAGCGGATCAAAATTATCGTCGGTGGTGGCATTCTGGCGGTCAGCCATGTAAGCTCTTGAATTCTCTTGTATTAATTCGATCTTGTAGCCGTCGGGATCCGTCACAAAAGCAATCACGGTACTGCCGCCTTTGACAGGACCTGCTTCACGGGTCACATTACCGCCGGCCGCCTTGATCTTTTCGCAGGCTGCATAGGCATCCGGCACACCCAGGGCAATATGACCGTAAGCCGTGCCCATGTCATAGCTCTCGGTTCCCCAGTTGTAAGTCAGCTCAATTTCCGCCTGACCCGGGTTACCACCTTCGAAGCCAAGAAAGGCCAACGAGTACTTGTACTCGGGGTTCTCGGACTTGCGCAGCAGTTGCATGCCGATGACGTTGGTGTAGAAGTCAATAGAGCGCTGGAGATTGCCAACGCGCAACATCGTGTGGAGGAATCGCATGGTCGCCATTTTGCCAGCAGGTTCGGAGCTGCGTATGATTTGCCTCGGGCAGGTTCTTTGGATATGGCAGCGCTTCGTTCTAAGCCTGAGCGGTGTGGCGCTCGCCCTTGCGCAAGCTCCTGGAAATGCCATAGCCGAAGAGCAACAGCATCAGAGCGGCTGTCCCGTACAAAGTGACCGTGGACTGCCAGAGCAAGCCATCGCTATCGACATTTACCAGTCCCCCAATTTGCTCTTTCGGGACGATCCCGGTGAACGTTGGAGAGTCGATTTGATAGCCGCCAGTCACGATATTGCGGCTCACGCGGCCTTCATAGGCTTTTGGTAGCTCTTGTCGATAAATTTGGCCTGCTCGTGGACTTGCAGCCGCGCTGCGAGGTTGAAGCCGGTTAGAAAAAAGTAAGGAGAGAACGCATGGAGCAATCAGGAGGCGCGTGTACGGGGCTTCTGGGCTGTGCGCAGTGCTTTAGCAGCATTCAAGGCATCCTCGGCAGCGCTGAATTCGTCCGGGGTCAGCAGCTTGTCCCCCGGGCACAGGAACCAGCCCTTGATGGATGAAAGATCGTGCACCGCGAGCTGGAGGTGTGTGTCATCGTATATTGCGCTCGATGGGTCAACTTGCTTGCCTTGTTCAAAGGCACCCCTCGAAGCTTGAAACGGTGCTGTATTGACAATCTGCAGGGTGGCTTCTCCGAGTTGCTTCAGCTGTGATGCTGTCAACGGGGATGAACCGCTCTCATTTAGCCCCAGCAACTGAGATAACTGAGCCGCCAGAGCTATCGCCTCGGTATTTGCATGTCTGCGCAAGGCATGAACCATCTTGCACACTTCTCGGTCGAAGGCTCGGTGAAGATTTTCGGTGTCACCCGGAAATGAAGGCTTATTCTTGGGCGGCTCTTTGCCATCGACTTCATAGGCCTTGACCATGAGTTCCGCCGCGAGGGTGAAGTTTTCAATCCCGCTCTGCGTGGTCAGGTCAAACAGGCGATCGATCTCAATAATTGCCCCAACAACAGCTGGCGTAGCTATAGGGTTGCGGGTGAGCTTGTGTTGAGGCCGCTTGCTGGAGGCTGTAGCAAGCTTTAAGGCGCGGGCTGAGTCGCCTTCGAAAAAGTACATCCCGTCATAGAGCCAATCATATGGGTTGGACGAAGGTACAGGGCTAGTGCGTCGTGATACCAGTGCATCACGGACTGTCGCATCGGTGCCGTGATACGCAATGAGGATCTGACCCATCAGGACTTGGGCTTGGAAGTCTTTACTTTGCTAGACAAGGCGAAGCCGCCAACGCTGCGCATGAAGTGCAATGCCTCATGGCCTGTCAGTTTGGGAACAACGAAGCCAAGATGGCTGTTGACGGACGCCTTACGCGCGGCGGCCATTTTCTTCTCAAAGCTGCGCGCGACCACCTCTTTGGATGTGCTTTTGTCGGCGGATTGAGTAACCACACGACCGCCTGCGGGGATCGTGCCCGTTTTCGCTTTGGTGAGTGTGTGTGCTTTAGCCATGGTCATAGTTTGCCACATACGAAAAAAAAGGACAGGTGTTGGTCATTTCTGAATGGCTCCGGCCAGCCAACACTGTGTGTTGCTGATCTCATGCGGCCAGCGCCAGCAGAGCGCGAACGTGGTTCAGTTCTTCTGGGGTGTGGACCGAGCCACCGGCATTGATTCTCAGGTAGTGGTACCTAAGCCGTGATTGCCTGCTGTGGCCTTGTGTTCCAAGTTGCCGCCAGATGAAGCCAGGGTCCTCGCGTGGCGCGCTCCTGGCAAAGATTGGGCCTTCGCGCCGTGTCCCGAGAGACAAACCGCCGTAGGCGCTCCGCCCTATGATTGGGAAAAGAGGAGGGGAGTGGCTATGGCTCGTTATATGGCCGATGAGAAAGAAAGCACATTTTTTGTTGATGTGCTCAAGATAGCGCTGGGCGTCTTCATTGGTGGACTGCTGGCCGCACTGGCTTACACCAAATACATGGCATGGGAGGTCGAATATTCACTTCGGCAGGCGACTGCCGAGATGCAGAAGCAGGCTAAACAACAGGCTGACCGATCTAGAAAGCAGGCGGAGGAAGATCGTCAGCGTCGTGAGGCCGCCGCTAATGAGAGAGTCGCTAGAGAGAGGCAGCAGGCAGCAGATGCACTGCAAAGGAAGCAGCATGAAGCAGATATGCGAGCAGCATGGAGTCAGATTTACAGGCCATCTGCTGCATGTCAGACAGACCAGATGACGCTGACATGCGCCAATGCTCATGCGGCTGCGCATAAGAGGTTTATGGAGATTTATGGCGAAATGCCTCCGCGCTTTTAGCCAACGCTGAAAACTGGTAGAGGCGCTCTGTCCTATGATCCCGACTGAGGGGGATGTATGGGAATACAAGACAGAGATTATTGGAAAGAGCGTTACGACGAGAACCTGAATGCCCGAAGAGATCCTCGTGATAATCCATTCACGAGTGGCCGAAGTGAAATGAGCTTTCTGGGGAAGTTCATTTTTACGATTGCGGTACTTCTAGTCGGGGCACTTGCATACAGATATCAGACTGAGATCGTTCGATTCTTGAAGAGGCCTCCTGCTGCTGGTCCTCAACGAACTGCTATTCAATCACCTGAACCAGAAGTCATTGCGCCACAGGCCGTAGTTCCTGATAGGTCAGTCACGCCATCAGCAGCCCAGATCTATCGATGCGGGAATATCTACAGTAACTCGCCATGTGACGGTGGCCAGCAGCTCGCGCAGCAGAACAGTCGGCCAGTAGACAGGTCCGAGACAAAGGAAATCTACCTCTGTAAAGACTTTCAAGATAGGTTGACATGGGAGGGGGTTCCGTGTTCAGCAAACGGTCGTTTTATGGATCGGATTGCACGTGTTCCCGCCCATGTATCTTGGGAAGAGCAGCTGGCCATTGCCAGACAGCAGAGAGATAGAGCCCACGCTATAGCTGCTGAGCAAGTCGTTCCTGTGGCTTCCCGTTCCATTTCTTCGACTCCGAACGAATGCCAAATGCTTGAGCATCAGATTCGAGTGCTTGATGCCGAGTGCCGCGTTAACGCATGCGGGATGAAGAAACTCGATGACGTCAGGGCAGCACGAAAAGAAGCCCGAGACAGACAATTTCGCATCGGCTGCTAGCCAATTTGGAAAATTGGAGCGTTTGCCGACGCGGTTTTTTGCCTCGCAAGCTCCTTTTCCATGGTCAAGATTTGCTTGACAAGCCTAGCGTTTTTGCGCTTGAGAGATTCGGCCAGTGCGTAGTTGCCAGCTGCATGATTGAAAGCGATTGCGTCGATGGTAGAAATTCCCCATCGTGACTCCCAAAACAGGGCTAAATGAACGGCGCGAGGGGCTTGCCCCTCGCGCCGATATTTTTTGATGGTCGATGGCTTTAGGTCTAGGAGCCTAGCGAGCTGTGCATCGCTGTAGCGTAGATCATCAAGGATGTATCGAATATGCGGCAGATGTGCGGGATAAGGTGCTCTAAACATCACCCAACATTTCGCATGCGCAGCAGGTGGGTGAAGTAATTTCTTGTACTGGTCTTACAAAACGGTTGATTGAAAATTCGCTTAGAACCAGTAACGTTACTTTCCTTAGAGGCCAGCATGCTCCATTTTTGCTTCATGCCCCCAAGCAAAGACACCCGTTAGCATAGAGCTGTGGCGACAGTTCTAGTCTCTGGTCCGTGCCTCACATGTTCATCAAAGGTTGCGCAGGGAAGCTCACCGTGAGCGTTGAGGCAGCTCTTAACGGGCTTTAAACAAGCATATCTTGGGGTGGATCTCCACTATGCCCAGAACTGCGGCTGCGGTATGACTTGATGGAGACGCTCACGTGATCGGCGTCTGGCAGAAGTTGCTTCAGGCTGTGCTGGTGTCACTGCTTGAACATCACTGAAGCAGGGCCATCATCGATGCTTCATTGGCAATAGTCCCCGGGAGGCCAGGAAATGGCCCCAACCCCACCAATGGAGTTGACCCGGTTCCAAACGACACCTCGTTATAGATGTCAGAGACGTTCCGTGGTGGCCTTCGTCAGCGGACCAGCAGGTATGACTCCTTGATGGCCGAGATGCGCATGGATGGCAGCCATTGCAGGCCTGTTGGATCGGGCACGCAAGCGACCTCCAAAGCTTCACGCCGACAAAGTCTATGCGCGTGCAATCTTGTCCTTTCTAGCAACACGAACTGAAGACTAGACAAATCCGGGCGCCCGTGTACGCACTTAGAGTGGCTAACATCACTTCGTCATAGCCCCTCGCAGAGCAGTTATGCTTGCGGCCCTCATGGCAAGACGACCCGTTAGCAAAGAACTGTGGCGACAGCTACAACCCCTGATCCCAGCCTTCGTGCCTTCTGCCAAAGGCGGTGCGCGCAAGCTCGCGGTCAGCGACGAAGCCGCCCTCAACGGCATCCTGTTCGTGCTGCAAACAGGCATTCCATGGGAGGACCTTCCCCAATCTCTTGGGTACGGCAGCGGCATGACTTGCTGGCGGCGCCTGCGAGACTGGAATGCCGCTGGTGTCTGGAAGCAGTTGCACCAGGCCATGCTGACGCGCTTGCGTGAACACGACCAGATCGATTGGAGCCGGGCCAGCATTGATGGCTCCTCGGTACCAAGCCCCCGGGGGGCCAGGAAACGGGCCCCAACCCCACGGACAGAGGCAAGCTCGGCTCCAAACGACACATCGTCGTAGATGCCAGAGGCATTCCGCTGGTGATCTTGGTCAGCGGCGCGAACCGGCACGACTCTAAGATGTTCGAGAGGTGCGTGGACGCGATTCCTGCGATTGCAGGCTTGTCAGGGCGTCCCCGTAAAAGACCAGCCAAGCTGCACGCTGACAAAGGCTACGACTTCAAGCGATGCCGAAACCACCTGAGGCAGCGGGGCATCATCGGCCGGATTGCCAGACGAGGCGTTGAGAGCAGCCAGCGGCTGGGCAAGCACCGCTGGGTGGTGGAGAGGACGCACAGCTGGTTTGCAGGCTTTGGCAAGCTGCGAATCCGCTTTGAACGACGGCTGGATATCCACGAAGCGCTGTTGAAGTTGGCGGCAGCGATCATCTGCGCACGCTTCGTGGATAGGTGGTGTTAGCCAGTCTTAGTACAAATAATTACTTGGTTTTTTTTCGAAGTAATTATTTGTACCATCTGGCAAGACTCAGCAAATGTTCTTGCTTTTAAATGGGATCGGCGTACGAGTGAATGAGTGGTCACATGAAGGAGACCCGCATGTACACCTCTACTGGCAATGCGCTGAAGAATATGAATGCGCTAAAGCCCAGCGCCGCACTCAGATCGGCCATGCGCGCTCGCGGGAGGCGTACAGGCTCTATTACCTATTTCTATAGTTCAAAGAATAATCGCGATTTAATTTTTGGTACTGAATTGGAATTCAGCTGTGGTCTGCTATTGGAAGCCGATGAACGAGTTAAAAATTATGAAATTGATTCAGGTTTAATTAATTATCATTTGGATAAAAAGGCATTCTTGGGGGATAAGCCGAATTTCATTGTGATTCATCATGATGGAAGTGTTTTATATAGAAAAACAAAGTACCTAGAAGTGATTTCTTTTAATATTGAAGATGATAGAAATATACTATTCGCAGATGCTGCTGGAGTTTCATGGGATTATTTTACAGAAGATCAAGCACGCAGCAATCTAAGACTAATACATGATTGGCTCTTGATATGTACTGTGTTAGCTCAAACCAGATACTCAGTCACCGCTAAATGGATTAGTTTGAGTAGAGATGTTATATCAACTATTGGTAATGGTATTTTTCTTGAAGATTTGCAGAAGATGTGTGATCAGCCTTGGGATGAAATCTTCAGCACTGCATTCAAGTTGGTTCAGTTAGGAGTAATTAAATCCGATTTGGATTCCCTGCCGCTTAGTCCTAAAACTATTTTAAATATAGGGCAGTTTTATGGCCGTTAAACAATTACTAATAAAATACTCTGACTGGAACTCTTGGCCAACGGTCGATTCTTCAGTGCTATCATATACTGATGAATATCGATATATAAAGCTGCATAATGCAATTATAGATGTTTGTCAAGGGGCGCTACCAAGAACCATTAGGGATAGATATGGGATCTCTAAAAGCCTAATGGCTTATTACATAGATAGATGTTTAAAAATTCATCCTGATGGAAAAATATTCGGATTCCGGGCATTAATAGCATATTCACGTACGGAAGATTATAAGAGAACTAAAGATATAGACAAAATATACACTGGGTCTGGTCTCTCTGGCGCATTTTCAAGATTAATGTTAGATAATCCTGAGGTGAATAATTGGCTAATCTCAAAATTAGAAGGAAAAAGAATTGCGGGTGTTGGGATAAAACTTTCAGCGCTGCATCAAGACTTTTTGACAGAATTACGAAAGTCTGGATGCCAGACTAATCGATATCCTTTCACCACCTCTAGACATGCCTATGAGTCATTTTGCGCCTATGTGAAAAAGTTGCGTAGCACCAATAATTTTGCAATGCATGAGATGTGCTGGGGAGAAGGGGTATTTCAGGGGAAAGGACGTAATGTTAGATCGGCACTATTAAAACCCATTGTCTCACTAGAACGATGCGCTTATGACGAATACTCCCTACCAAATATTTCCACGATAGAGGTATCTCTGGATTTTGAAAGTGCTGAGATACCATTAAACAGATTGTACTTTTGCCCTATAGTTGACTATCAAAGCGTTGCCATTCTAGGTTTTTCTCTATCGATCGGAAGAGGATTCAATTCTTCAGATATATCTAAAGCTTTTGAATATTATATTTCTCCTATAGACAATAAAGACGATAATTTATTCAGAAATTTCGAAAAAATTTCAGGAGAAGGTTTTCCTGCGGAGGTTATCCCTTTTGTTAAAGGTCGTAGAATATGTAATCTTTGTCTTGATAATCATCTTAGTCATTTGGCAAATTCTGTCGTTGTGGATCTTAGAAAAAGAACTGGAATATCGGTGACATACGGGCCAGTACGTAGTTGGATCAATAGATATGTAGTTGAGGGAATATTTTCAGAACTTCAAGAAGATTTGCGATTACTGCCATCCTCAACGGGGAGTGGGCCATCTGATCCATTAGTTTCAAATCCCGTCGGCCAGGCACTAAAGTATAAAGTAAATGTTAATTCAATTATTTCATTGGTTATTAAGTTGTGTAGAAGACATAATGCTCAAAGAAGAAGAGCATTAATGGCGCTAACTCCAAACGAAAGAATTTCGATAGATTGGCAAGGTGCCTCACGCTTCAGCATAATTCCTAAATATTCAGGAGATTTTATTATGAATCCGGACGTTTCAACTGAGAAGATTTGGGTTGCTGTTCGTGGTAATCAGTCGAAAGGGAGAGTTCCTTATGTTCAGTTAGATGAAGCGCAGTACACGAATGACATATTGCGACAAAATTGGAGCTTGATAGGAAAAAAGATCTGTGTGCATGTTGGAAGTGATTATCGAACCGTTAAAGCATTTAGGGAAAATGGCGGCCTTCTTGGTGTACTGAGTGTTAGCGGAGTTTGGGCTTTAACTCCACACGACAGGCAGACTCGAAAAGAGATCAATAGGCTTTACCGGGAAGGGATTTTTAGAGATAGATCAACAGACCCAGTGAGAATGTACCAAAACTATCTCGCAAGCAATATCCTTCATAAGACTTCCAAGAAATCATCGCCAAAAATACTGAAGGATGCAAAAAAACTTTTAAGAACATTAAGTGGTGATGGGGTGAATAATATCTCTGCTCGATTTAACAGTCTAACAGAGTCGGTAAAAGATCAAGAAGATGTGAAAAATCTAGGTAGACGAGAATTCTTCTCTCCAGGGGAAGACTAGGGGATTATATGCCGTTCAAACCTAATTCAAACTCTGTTGATTCTAAAAAGGATTCCCAGTCCGCTGGATTAGTTTCTTCTAAAGAAGACGATGTTAAGGAAGCAGAAATCTCTGGAGGCAAGAGATCTAATAGAGTAAAAAAAGAGCCGCTACAAAATAACTGCCAAAGTGAGTTAGATGTAGCCAAAGAAAAGCTTGAAAACTCTAGGAACACTAAATTTATGGAATCCGACATAAGTTCTGAAAAGGTGCGGATTCGCCTAACATCATTGCATCCAATGCTGGAGAGTGATTATTTCATCGATACGAGTGATACAGACAATTTTTATAATGTTGTTTTTGATCATGTTTTCGCGAGGAAAAGCGGCTTGTATATTACTGGTGAATTTCGCGTTGGTAAGTCTAAGAACATAGTCAATACTATATCCAGGCTAAAAACTGATATGCCTATTATTTATGCTGCTTCATTTTCAGGGACAAGGAATCTTAATCAAAGTAAGTCATCATTTTGCCAAGAGATTTTAACTTCATTGAAGTACCATTCATCGTCACACCAAAATTCAATTGTAGCTTTGCCTCGCTATTTGATAGCGAATTCCGTGATGGCTGGGAGCAGGACTTGCGTGCTTTTCGTTGATGAAGCGCAAATGCTCACAGTGATTCAACTTCGCTATTTATTAGAGATATGGAATGATTTGAGGCGAGAAGGATTTTTATTAGTTACGGTCTTGGTAGGTCAGACTAATTTAGATTACTTAATGCAGCTGACCGAGGAGCAGGATCAAGGCGCAGTTATTGCTCGATTCTTTGTCAATAGATTTAGTCTTGGAGGACTCCATACAAAAGAGGGATTGGAAAGATACCTGTCAGCATACGATAATATGCTTTTTTATCCCATTGGCTCCAATTGGAGCTACTCGAGGTTCTTCCGAAACATGGCATTCGATGCTGGTTGGAGACTGGAAAGTGAAGCTGAGAGGTTTTGGAATATATTGATGGAACGATCTCGAACCAATAGCATTTCGCTTCGAAAGAATGGTTTTCGGCTTGCGTTCATAAATGACGCTATTCATTCATTTCTTATTGACTCCATGAAAAAAGAAAATTTAAGCGAGAAGGCCGCGCTTGAATTATGGGGGGAAGCTGTTTCGTCAGCAGCCTCTAATGAATTATTAATTGGCTATGCCGATAATTGAAAATAATTATCCCATGCTATGGGCCGCTTCTGGATTAGCTAACTATGAGAGTAGCTGGATGGCATTTCATCGGTTTTTATGGATGAATGCAATTGACGGCGCCGGTTTGTGGAGAAAAATGATAGGGACTGAACGGCAAAAGCTACCGATGCCAATTAGCGAGCCTTTTGCGGATCAATATGTAGAAATAATGAGCAGTTGCAATTTTATAAAAGATTTCTTCTTGCACTTTAGAAGAAGAAGCTTCGACGCGTGCTATGGATTCGATAATTCTCAGTTAATGTGTAGTACACAGTCTCTAAGATATTGCCCATTATGTCTTAAAAATTGCTTTCACTCACCCTGTTTTCAGTTCGCAACAATTGATGAGTGTCCTTATCATCATGTCCCTCTAATAATGGGATGTATGCATTGTGGGCAGCGTTTAGGAGTGCCGCGTTTTGATCCAAATCGTTTCTCTCACCCCATGTGCTGTCAAAATTGTAAGAAGCCTTTGGTTAAAGGCCGGTTTGCTTGGAAACTCTTCGCAGGCACGGTTAAGGGTATTGAAGAATTCGCCCTGATAGAGAAAGAGATGGGTAAATTACGAAATATTCAATTTAAATCTGAGTATATATTGCGCGGTGAACCATGGTCTCCCAAACTCTATAGAAAAATATGCCAGTCAATTGCAGGCCTTGGAGCTAATCGAGAGTACTTAATTGAAGGTGGACTTCGTATCTCTGAAAAATGGAGTGAATCTCAGATTTTTCACTCTCCCGAGTATGCGTCTAGTAGAGTTAAATTGCCATTGTTTGATGAAGTGAATATTATTGTCCCAATAGTGAAGTCAATTAATAGATATATTAAAAAACAGATGTACTCTATATGCAAGCATAAAAAAACCAGTAAATTGTCTTGGGGCACACATGATAGACCTTTTACAGCTGCTCAACCTGTAATCTCTGCAGGATTATATGATTGTCCATGCTGCGCCCTACTTGATCAATGGCGAGCATACGCGGGAAAAATAATTGCCTTACGAAATGTTTTGAAGAGTGTTGGTCCAAGGTATGAAAACTATGATGTGAGTATTAGAGCCCAGTATTGCCTAGTGCCGAATATTTGTGCCGAGGCATTAGTTTCATCTTTTTCATGGTTTGTCTCTACTTTCTGTGAGCATATGGATTGCTTACATAATAAAGAGTATCCATACTGGTTTTTAGACGACAGAAGATATCTTGAGATGCGTGTGCCTTATAATTTAATACGCTTTGATACCTATCGATTCAATACGCAGGTTTTTGGCTATATTATGAAGGACGAAAATAATAGCGAAATATTTGTTGTTCTGAGTTTGCGCAATGCATTCAATAGGATTAAAGAGTATTTTGATAACGTCTACTCTGTGAGATATAAAAATCCTGTAAATAATAAAAGGGTTGATATGGATGATTGGTATCTTGGGATGTCTGAACATTTCATTCAAAGGGATTCTCAAAGTTGGAGGTTCGTACCAATTAGTGAATGAAATGTAATTTATTTATATTTTTAGATATCATCTAAATATGGCCTAAACATTCCCCAGTTGGGTAAGGCTTGATCAGACCGCAACGGGCGAGAAAGCTACACAGGGCGCTGCAGCATTCCGCGCCACTTTACTGGCGGCAACCGACGCTTCGAGTGACTTATATGGAAGCCTCCCGGATTACAAGTAACCCTTGTGCATGAAGAATCAGGAGGCGGGGCTGCAGTCTTATATCCGGCCTATTGTGCAGGCTGGTACACCCGCTGGCCCTGATGGCATTCGCTGATGAGGCTCCCATCTAAACGAAGCCATGGAGGCGGTGAAGCTACGCTTTTAAGGCGGCGGCTTGGCGTCCGCAATTGCAGGGGCAAGATCATTTACTCCCCCCAACAGCAGCCACTCGACTTGCATCAGTGAATTACTCAAAGGCAGCTATCGGAGGCGAGTACGAAGTGGTGCTGTCGGTCAACAGCAGTCCTTGGAGGTGTTCCTGCAAGCGACTGCTTCTGGCTGTATGAGCGGTCTGTCGCTGAATGGCAGACTTGATGGGGCCGCGCGATACACCGAGGGTACCCTTCAGCAGTCCTTCGTGTCCGCCAGCGATCGACCCATGGTGGTCATCGGCGCCTCAGCGGCTAATGCCTGCTTTGCAACGCTTGCTGCCGCTCATGGTCGCAGGGCGAACTACCAGCCATCGCCTCATGCCAGTATCAGAGCACCAAGAAAGTCGCTTCTTCAATGACTGTTTTCAGGTGAGCAGCAGCCCTTCGATAACAGGCTGTCCTCGGGATGCTGGAAGTCCGCGATCGTGACTCACGAGTAAGTACTATCGACTCATTGCTGTCGATTGAAATGTTCCGCTCTGTGCCTGCTTTGCCGCAGTTGCTCCTGCTTAGTTCAGCAATGGGGCAAATATCGGACACTGCCGCGTAGTGGTCGTCCTGAGCATAAAAAAAATCGATCCGCAATGACCGGTCTAGGTTAGCAGCTCTCAATTTTATGTAGGCGACGCAGGGAAATGCTGCAATTCGCTCATTACGGATCAAAAATGTCTTAGACAGAACAGTAACTATCCGGGGGGATCCAGCTATAGGAAAAATGGCGCATTGGAGCGCACTTCAAAGCTACCGCCGGCTATTCGGAGTAGGTATTCACATAGGAAATATATAGTCTTGTCTGCGTTTTTTAATATTGGCAATTTTGTTAACATGTTATTTAATTGGATTTATATTTAACGAGTTAAGTTAAGTTAAAAAATTCTTCGCTATTTTTCTAGTTCCGGATATATTTGAAAAAACTGAGAATTATTTAGTATTTATTAAAGAGGGGCGGGTTAGTCATGGTCCAGGTAGTTGGCGGTGACGATTCAGATCAACTGCCGCATGGAGGGGACACAGCCAAGTTGGTGTCTGAGCAAGGCGGGCCACCTGCAGGCCAGCCGCAGTTGCTGGCTTTGTGCGCTATGGCACGGCTACATCAAGTAGCCGCCGATCCAGCAGCTTTGGCCCATCAAATGGGCCTTACTTCCAGCGATCCGGTTGATGTTTCACTTATTCTGCGAGCCGCCAAACTCCTTGGCCTTAAAGCAAAACATGTCCGCACGAACCTTCAGCGTCTGAGCTTGACGCCTCTGCCTGCGCTGGCAGTGTTGCGTGATGAAGGGGAGCAATGCTCGCGCGTTGTGATCCTTGCCCAATGCGATGGCCAGCGGGTACTGATTCAATCTTTTGAGCCTGGGCAGGATGGGAAAAATGCCAAACCGGGACGGCCGGTCATAGAGCCTTTGGATGCCTTTGCTGCTCAATGGGCTCGTCAATCGAATTCAAGCGGGGAGTCTGTTGGCGAGCTCATTCTGATCACTAGCCGAGCAAGCCTGGCAGGCGAACTTGCCAAGTTTGACTTCTCCTGGTTTATTCCCAGCCTTGTTAAATATCGCCGCCTGTTGGGTGAAGTGTTATTGATAAGCCTGGTGTTGCAGTTGTTTGCGCTGATCAGTCCATTGTTTTTCCAAGTTGTTATGGACAAGGTGCTGGTGCATCGTGGTCTAAGCACTCTGGATGTGCTGGTGATCGGTTTAGTGGTTGTCGTTGTTTTTGAAAGCCTGCTTACAGGCTTGCGCAGTTATGTGTTCAGCCACACCACAAGCCGTATTGACGTCGAGCTGGGTTCTCGGCTGTTTCACCATTTGGTTCAACTGCCGTTGGCTTATTTTCAGGCGCGTCGAGTGGGTGATTCAGTGGCTCGCGTGCGTGAACTGGAGAATATTCGAAGTTTTTTGACAGGTAATGCCCTGACAGTCGTATTGGACGTGGTGTTTTCCATCGTCTTTATCGCAGTCATGCTTTTGTACAGCGTGCCTTTGACGTTGATCGTTCTGGTGAGCCTTCCGCTGTACTTTGGGTTGAGTTTGGCCGTAGTGCCTATCTTGCGTCGCAGACTTGATGTCAAGTTCGCCCGTGGCGCTGAAAACCAAGCCATGCTGGTGGAAAGCATTACAGGCATCCAGACCGTTAAAGCCAGTGCCTTGGAGCCTTCCTTTGGTCGCCGCTGGGATAACCAGCTTGCAGCCTATGTCAGTGCCAGCTTTAAAACCCAGAACCTGGCCAGTTGGGCACATGAAGGCGTCAATCTAATTGGCAAGTTGGTCAACGCAGCCACGCTCTGGTATGGCGCTCATCTGGTAATGGATAACCAGCTTACGGTGGGGCAGTTCGTAGCCTTCAACATGTTCGCCCAGCGTGTTTCGCAGCCCATCATGCGGATGGCTCAGTTATGGACGGATTTTCAGCAGACAGGTATTTCGATGGCTCGTCTGGGTGACATCTTGAATACGCGCACTGAGGTTCTGCCGTCCACTGCAGCTCAGTTGCCCGCGCTTAAGGGCCGAGTTCAGTTGGAGAACGTCACTTTCAGGTACAGGCCTGAGGCAGCACCTGTACTTCATGGCGTCAATCTCCAGGTCCGCCCTGGTGAAGTGGTTGGGATTGTTGGTCGTTCAGGCTCGGGCAAGAGCACGCTGACCAAGCTCATTCAACGCTTATACATTCCTGAGCAAGGTCGTTTGCTGGTGGATGGCATGGACATCAGTCTGATTGATGCCGCACAGCTTCGCCGTCAAGTCGGTGTTGTTCTCCAGGAGAACCTGCTCTTTAACCGAAGTGTTCGCGAGAACATTGCTATCGCAGACCCTGCTGCTCCATTGAGCCTAGTGATGCGTGCAGCGCAACTGGCAGGGGCTCACGATTTCATCAGTGAGCTACCTGAGGGCTATGACACGGTCGTAGGAGAGCAAGGCGCTAGCCTCTCTGGCGGACAGCGTCAGCGCATTGCGATTGCGCGAGCCTTGTTTACGCAGCCGCGTATCCTGATCTTCGATGAGGCAACCAGTGCTCTGGACTATGAAAGCGAAGCCATCATTCAGCGCAATATGGCGGCCATCAGCAAAGGACGAACGGTCTTTATCATCGCCCACCGCCTTTCTGCGGTCCGTCATGCTGACCGCATTGTGGTGATGGACAAGGGACGCATTGTGGAGATGGGCAACCATGATGGCTTGCTTGCTCAACCCAAGAGCATTTACGCAAGGCTGTGGGCCATGCAAAGTGCTCCGCAAATGCCTGCTGATCCTCCGGCAGTTGCAGAAGGAGTCGCATCATGAGTACACCTCAGGCGGCTGCAACTGCTACGCAAGCCGCAGCTCCACGGCGTCATCCGGTGCTTGAGCTGTTGGCACGCTATCGCGCGATCTTTGGCATGGCATGGACGCATCGGCATGAGCTGGCCGGTCCTCAGCGCCTGGCAGATGAAGCTGCTTTTTTGCCTGCAGCATTGAGCTTGCAAGAAACGCCTGTTCACCCTGCACCGCGGCGTCTGGCTTGGGGCATTGTGGCCTTGTTCTTCATCGCATTGATCTGGTCCATTGTCGGTCAGGTGGACATTGTGGCTGTGGCGCCTGGCCGCATCATCGTCAGTGAGCGCACCAAGGTCGTTCAGCCGTTGGAGCGCAGCGTTGTGCAGCGTATCTTGGTCAGAGACGGTGACCATGTGCAGGCGGGCCAAGCGCTTGTGGAGTTGGACCCCACAAGTGCTCATGCAGATAAGACGTCCGTACAAGAAGCCCTCAAAGTCTCTCAAGCAGACGTGCTGCGCAGCCGAATTCTGCTGAATCTACTTGCAAAACAGGATCTATCTGCGTTTGCGGTGTCGGCTCAGTCTCCTCATCTGACTGCTGAGAGCGTTCCTGTAAATTGGACTACTGATGACACCCAGTCGGCCCAAACTCAATTGGCGGTTGAGTGGAGTGACATAGCCGCTCGCTTGGGTAAGGCGCAAGCAGAGATATTGCGCAGGCAGGCCGAAGCCAGCACGGTACGTGAGCTCATCGCCAAGCTGGAAGCCACACTTCCCATTGCACGGCAACGCGAAGCAGATTTCAAAACGCTGGCTGCACAAGGCGATATTTCTCAGCACGCCACGCAAGATCGCTCCCGCGAGCGCATTGAGATGGAGCGAGACCTTGCAACCCAGCGAGCTCGCCTGCAAGAAACCATCGCCGCTCAACGCGAGAGTGAAAACACAAGAGCTGCCTACCTTGCCGAAACCCGTAAAGCATTGCGCCAGCGCGAGGCCGAGGCTGACCTCAAGCGCAATCAAGCATCGCAGGAACACAGCAAAGCCGTTCAGCGAGAAAAGCTCACCACTCTCAAGGCTCCCGTTACTGGCACCGTGCAACAACTGGCTGTGCACACAGAAGGTGGTGTGGTTACCGAAGCGCAACCTCTGCTGGTCATTGTTCCTGATGAAGCCTCGGTCACTGCAGAAGTGATGCTGGAGAACAAAGACATCGGATTTGTTCGTCCAGGGCAGGAGGCAGAGATCAAGCTCGAAACCTTCCTCTACACCCGCTATGGAACCGTTCCAGCGACGGTAAAGACAGTCACGGCGGATGCCATCAATGACGAGAAGAAGGGGGCTATTTTTCCTGTCATGCTGACATTGAGTTTGAGCGCAATTAATGTGGATGGAAGACCAATTAAGCTAGGACCAGGAATGAATTTGACTGCAGAAATAAAGACTGGAAGACGAAAAGTCATTGAGTACTTGCTTAGTCCAATACAAGAAACTACCCATGAGAGCCTTAGGGAGCGTTAAATGGAATTTGTTTCAATAAATATTAAAGTATCATGAATAAGCTATCTGTTGACGATGAGAAAATTTCAAGAAATTATTATTTAATAACTTTTGTTACATATTTCTTGGTGGCTTCATTAATCATTAGAGTTATTTTTATTAGGGTCTATAGAGAGGGTGGGGGAAGAGAATATATTACGGATTCAATATCAATTGCATTGGTCGTTCTTATTTCTGGAATGATTTTTTGCAGATGGTTTTTTTTAGGAAAAATATCGATAGATATTGATGGTGAATCATCACGCCAAATTTATTTGGCGTGTACCGAACTCGCGTCTCAGATGCATCAGGGATTTAGATATTTTATTAAAATTGTTCCTAGCTCTATTCTCTTGGAAAAAACATCTGAAATTGCTGCTATGAGTAAAATAGTAATTTTAGATAATTTTGATATTTATAGAGTGATTTTTATGACAAAAGGCTTTTTGCCTGCAATTTTTCTTACGTTTTTTGTTTTTCTGGGAGGGTTATATCTGGGGGTAGATCTTTTTTCAAAAGGCTCTTTACAAGCATTTATGCCTTTAACCCCTGTTGCTATGGCAATTTGCTGGATGGCGGTAGCTTATTCAATTGCTTGGATAGCTTTGTATTCTGTGGTAAATATCTTTAGGAGAAAATAATGTCTTTAGTTTCAACCGGATATATCATTACGCGACAAGGAATCATTGTAATTCAAGGTAGTCCACAGACGGTTCAACAAGCCGGAAGTATTATTGCGTCTGGGGTAAGTTCAAGTTTGCAGGGAGGGGCCAATGCAGGCACGGCAATGTCTGCGCTAGAGCTTACCGATTTGGCTAACTCTACTGTTGGTGCTGCTACTGATTCCAATCCAGTTCTTGGTTCTGTAAAAGTATTAGGCTCTGCTGCATTTGGAACTGGAGTCGGTTTATTTTTATCTCCGTTTCTGACTCCATTGGGTGGTGCTGCGGCAGGATTCGTTGCAGGAAAAATATATGATGCTATTTTTGATCAATTGAGAAAAACAGCTGAGGAGGCCACCTGGGATATTGACATACCTCACGAAACTCTTGGAAGGCCTATACAAATTATTGATAAAGATGGAACCAGCAGTGTCAGAATTTTGACGCCAAAATCATATAGTGAAACAGGAATTAACTTAGGCGTTAACAGTTGTTTCAGGGATGCAAAAGGATGGCGTCAACCTATCGATCCCATTATGCTAGATCTTGATGGCGACGGCTTGGAGTTGCGGCGTGCTGATGGACAAATTCTCTTTGATCACGATGGAGATAATGTCAGAACTGGTACTGGGTGGATCAGTGCAGATGATGGAGTCCTAGTACGCGATATCAATGGAGATGGTCAAATCACATCAGGACTTGAGCTGTTTGGAGATCAAACCATCAAGTCTAATGGACAAAGAGCAATTAATGGTTTCGATGCCTTAGCTGATCTAGATTCAGACCAAGATGGAAACTTCACAAGCTCAGACACGGCCTGGAGCCAGGTCAAGGTTTGGCGCGATTTAAACCAGGATGGGGTGTCAGATGCAGGAGAATTATTTACTCTTGACGCGCTTGGGATCAGTCGTATCGGTGTCGTAGGCAGCACTACTAATGGCACCGGCGGTATGCAGGCGGGAAGTACTATTGAAGGGAATTATGTAGCACAAAGTGCTAGCTTTACGCATGTTGTTAATGGTCAGGAATTTGAAAGGACTGTTGGTGCTATTGACCTGGATGCCAATGACTTTCATCGAGAGTTCCTGGTGGATGTTCCTCTTCCTTCGGAAGTTGAAGTAGCTGAAACGATAAGGCTTTTACCTAATATGCAGGGCGCGGGGCGTGCAAGAGATCTGCATCAAGCCGCCACATTAAACCCGTTGTTGGCAGCAAGCCTCACAGCCTTTAGTCAGGGAAGCACGCGTGATGAACAGATATCTTTGCTAGACAATCTAATTACGCAGTGGGCTCGCAGCAGCGACTATTGGAAAAGTATCGAAGATAATCTCGGGTTAGGTACGAGCGGATTATATGGAGTCGTTGCTGTGAGCATCAATCCTCCAGCGGGGATGACAGTAGATCAGTTTCGTAATTTGATTGCAGTTCTAGAGGTATTTAATGGAGAAAGATTCTATGAAGCACAGAGCACATCAAGTGTTGCTGGCTTAGGAATGCAGAGTGCCAGCAATTCCTCTGGAGGTGGAGGGGTATCTAGCCTCCCCAATTATGTCATAACTCCCCCCGCTGCACAGGTTGATATCTTGCTGCAAGGTTACGATGCACTTAAAGAAGGCATCTATGGGGCACTAATTGCACAAACACGACTTAATCCTTATCTTGAAAGTATTCGGCTTAACGTTGATGATGCAGGTGTTAAATTCAGTATCTCCGAACTAATTGCGAAGCTTAATAATTACAAATCCGTTGATGAGCGCAATGCATTTCTGGATTTGATTGATCTGAATAGGTACTTACATAGTACACTCCAAGTGACGGGGTTTGATGGATTGAGCTATTTGCAAGATTGGATCAATGAATTACCCCCCAGTTCGGCGTTATTTCCAGAACTGACAGCAATGGGCGTGTTCTTAGAAAATTCGAGCAGCGGTACTCGTAAAAGTGATATTTATCTGGGATCTGATTCGGCTAATGGGTTTTATGCTGGTGCAGGGGATGACTTACTGCGAGGTGGAGCCGGAAACGATTATCTTGATGGGCAATCTGGTAATGATTTCTTAGATGGGGGTTTAGATGACGACAATCTATATGGGGGAGATGGCGAAGATACTCTGCTAGGAGGGGATGGCCATGACTACTTGAATGGACAAGCAGGTAACGACAGATTGTATGGAGATGATGGAAATGATACCATCTATGGGGGAGATGGCGTTGACGAGTTGATTGGTGGGGAGGGTAATGATTACCTGGATGGTGGAAATGGGGATGACATCCTCGTTGGAGGCATAGGAAACGATACCCTTTCGGGAGGGGGTGGTGCTGATATCTACCGTTTTGCCAGAGGAGATGGACAAGATACTATCTACAACGCTGAATATGTTGTACCGGGAATGAGTGATCCTGTAGATATTTTGGAATTTGGTGAAGGTATAGCTCCTGCGGATATTCAGATTACTCGTAACTGGTATGGGGACTTGACTCTCTCCATCACGGGCACAAGTGACAGAGTAACCATCTCGGGGTACTTCCAGAACGATGGCGCTAGCTCGAACGCAATTCAGAAAATAGTTTTTACGAATGGCACTATCTGGGATATCGAAACAATCAAATCAATGGCATTAATGGCCAATGATTCTGGCTCTAACATCTTTGGCTTTGAATCCAATGATGTGATTGACGGCGCAGCCGGAGTCGACATTATTTATGGCCGAGGCGGTAATGACACCATTTCCGGGCATGACGGAAATGATGGCCTGTACGGTGAAGCCGGCAACGACACACTCATTGGTGGTGCCGGTCGTGACTACTTGGACGGTGGTGACGGCGATGACATTCTGGATGGTGGTGCCGGCGATGACCAACTCGCCGGTGGTGCAGGCGCTGATATCTATCGCTTCGGGCGAGGTGGCGGCAAAGACACTATCAATAACTATGAATACATCGCCAGCGGTCAAGCTAACCCGGTCGATGCCATCGTGTTCGGGGCAAGCGTCACTCCGAACGACATTGACGCACGCCGCTCACCATGGAACGAGCTGGTGCTGACAATCAAGGGGACGAATGATGTGCTCACCGTCTCTCAATATTTCCAGGATGACGGCACCAGCAGCTATGCAGTCGAGGAGGTGCGCTTTGCTGATGGCACCGTTTGGGATATCGCAGCAATAAAACAGCGGGTGCTGCAGCCGACGGAAGGCGCTGACGCCCTGACTGGCTTCAGTACGGATGACACGATTTACGGTGCGGGTGGCGACGATACGCTTCAGGGTGTTGGCGGCAACGACCTGCTGGATGGTGGCGATGGCAATGACACCTTATTTGGAGGCGAAGGGAGCGATCAGCTTCTTGGTGGTAGTGGCCAAGACCGTTTGTATGGGGAAACAGGTAACGACACGCTCATTGGTGGTGCAGGTCGAGATATTCTGGACGGTGGCGACGGCGATGATGTGCTGGATGGTGGTGCTGACGATGACCAACTAGTTGGTGGTGCGGGCGCTGATATCTATCGCTTCGGACGAGGTGGCGGTAAGGACACCGTCAATAACTACGAATACATCGCCAGTGGCCAAGCTAATCCGGTCGACGCCATTGTGTTCGGGGCAGACATCACACCGAACGACATTGACGCACGCCGTTCACCTTGGGGCGACCTGCTACTGACGATTAAGGGCACCAATGACGTGCTCACTGTCTCTCAATATTTCCAGAATGATGGCAGTAGCACTTATGCGGTCGAGGAAGTTCGATTTGCTGATGGCACTGTCTGGGACATTGCAGCTGTAAAACTGAAAGTGTTGCAGCCCACAGAAGGTGCAGATGCCCTGACGGGCTTCAATACGGATGACGCGATTTACGGTGCGGGTGGCGACGATACGCTTCAGGGTGTTGGCGGCAACGACCTGCTGGATGGTGGTGATGGCAATGACACCTTATTTGGTGGCGAGGGTGCTGACCAACTATTGGGTGGCAATGGTCAAGACCGCTTGTACGGTGAAATAGGTAACGACACGCTCAGTGGCGGTGCAGGTCAAGACTACCTTGATGGTGGAGGCGGCGACGACGTGCTGAATGGCGGCGCCGACGATGATCAATTGGTCGGTGGTGCGGGTGATGACATCCTGGACGGCGGAACCGGTAACGATATTTTGAAGGGAGGTTCTGGCAACAACATTTACCGCCTGAGTATTGGCGGAGGGCAGGATGTTGTTGTGCGAGAGACTTTTGCTGCAGGAGTGGCAACTGACACTATTTTGGTGCCGACCTCTGTTGGATTGCAGAATATTGAATTCATCCGCGAAGGTCTGGATGTGGTGTTTCGTATTAAGGGGACACAGGACAGCATCCGTGTGCTTGGCATCCTGACCAATGACGGCATTTTTGAAAACTATGACTTCAGCCTGAAATCGGAGGATGGTGCTCTACTCAGTTGGGACGGAATCAAGCTGGCACTGCTTCATGGCGATGCAGGAGATAACACGCTAACAGGCTATGCGACAGCAGACACCATGACTGGTGGGGCTGGCAACGATCTGATCGACGGCGCTGCTGGCAACGATACGATTTCCGGCAATGAAGGGGACGATCATCTGCTGGGCAACACGGGATCTGACCATTTATATGGGAATGAAGGAAATGACGTTCTCGATGGTGGAGAAGGTGACGACATTCTTGTAGGCGGCACAGGTGATGACCGCTACGTAGTCGACAGCGCGGGCGACGTTCTCATTGAAAACGCGGGAGAAGGTAACGACACCGTTCTTAGCAGCGTGACATTTGCGCTATCGGATCATTTCGAGAACCTGACCCTTACTGGAGATGCCAATATCGATGGGGTTGGCAATACTGCGGACAATATATTGATAGGAAATAGCGGCAGCAATCACTTGGTTGGTGGTCAAGGCAACGATGTGCTTGATGGCGGACTCGGCACCGATACTCTTGAGGGGGGAGAAGGCGACGACAAATACTATGTGGGCCAAAGCAGTGATGTGATCATTGAGGCAGCAGGCGAAGGTTATGACACCGTTTATGCCAGCGCGGATTACACCCTGTCAGCAAACCTCGAGAAGTTGATACTGGATGCCAACGCCTATGGCATCAATGGTACGGGCAATGCACAAGCCAATGAAATCATCGGAAATTCGTCCAATAACCGTCTTGATGGCGGCGGTGGCACAGATGTGCTGATTGGCGGCGATGGCGATGACACCTATGTCATTGACTCTGCAGATGATCAAATCATTGAAACTGCTGCTGGTGGCTGGGATACGGTGGAATCCTATATCAACTACCAACTGACCGACCTATTGGAAGCAGTGACGCTGCTCGGCAGTGCGGATCTGCAAGCATTCGGAAATAGTGAAGACAATGTTTTGCAGGGAAACACCGGCAACAATGTTCTGGACGGTGGTGCGGGTGCTGACACTATGTCTGGCGGCGAAGGCAACGACACCTATTACGTTGACCAAGAGGGAGATTCCGTGATCGAGTATGCCAATCAAGGCACCGATACGATCATCCGCAGTTTCGACACGACCTTGATCCTCGAAGATAACGTTGAGAACCTGACCTTGGCAGGCACTGTCTTCCGAGGCAATGGTAACGAGCTAGACAATGTCATCACAGGCAATGATGCGGACAACAATTTGCTGGGGTTAGGCGGCAACGATACCCTTATTGGGGGCGGAGGAAATGATGCCCTGTTTGGCTCAGAGGGCCAAGACATTTTGATTGGTGGTACAGGTGATGACTACTACGAAGTAGACGATGCGGGTGACGTCATCATCGAGTACGCGGGTGAAGGAGACGATTTTGTTCGTTCTTCTGTAAGCTGGACCTTGGGAGATAACGTAGAGCGATTGGCGCTCGATGGGAACGCAAACCTCAGCGCTACAGGCAACAGCCTTGATAACGGTCTATGGGGTAACAGCGGAAACAACGTTCTTACAGGCGGACTGGGTAACGATTTTCTCTCTGGTGGAGCGGGCAACGACATTTATGTGTTCAATGCCGGTGATGGGCAAGACACCATCGATAACACGGATGTAGTTGGTGCACTCGATACATTGCGTTTTGGCGCAGGTATTGCCGAGTCCGATGTACTGGCCTTTAAATATGGCGACAGTCTGTTCTTGAAGATCCGAGGCACTACAGACCAGGTTGCCATTTCCAACTATTTTGCGGCTAGCACCACAAGCAATGGTTTGACTTCTGATCGCAAGATTGACCGTGTGGAATTCGCTAACGGAGCGTCCTGGGATCAAGCAATGATCCAGACGGTAGTGGATCGCGCTATCAATGACCAAGCGCCCACGATTAATAGCGGGCTGCCAACACTGAAGGCCACGCAAGGCAGTGCATTCACCTATGTGGTTCCGGTGGGAACGATCACTGATCCTGATCCCTGGGACTCGGTCACGTACAGCGCAAAAATGGCGAATGGAGCGCCATTGCCGTCCTGGCTGACATTCGATCCGCAAAGCCGGACTTTCTCAGGGACGCCAGCTGCAGGCGATGTAGGCTCCTTCCAATTCGTCCTTTGGGGGACTGACAACTATGGCAAGAGCACAGGCACGTACGTGAACTTTAGCGTTGCGTCGCCAAACCGTGCACCAGTCGTGTCCACACCTATCGCTGATCAGACTGCCACGGCGGGAAGTGCTTTCAGCTACACCGTGGCTGCAGGCACTTTCACAGATCCAGATGCAGGCGACAGTTTGAGCTATGTGGCAACGTTGGCGAATGGAAGCGCATTGCCTTCCTGGCTCGTCTTTAACGCCAGCACCCGTAAATTCACAGGCACGGCGCCCGCAGGGACGGCTCAATCCTTAAGCATCAAGGTGGTGGCGACTGATTCTGGCGGGCTCACTGTGCAGGATGTGTTCGACATCAATGTCGTTTTGGCAGGCCAGACCCTGAACGGAACCGCCTCTGCAGATACGCTGACGGGTGGCGCGGGCGATGACACGATCGATGGCAAGGGTGGTAACGACACTCTGATCGGCAATGCCGGTAATGATCGCCTGATCGGTGGCACGGGCAACGACACCATGCGTGGAGGAACTGGCAACGATACCTACGTGGTTGACGCTACAGGCGATATCGTGACCGAGTTGGCTAATGAGGGCATCGATACGGTGGAGTCAAGCATCACCTACACTTTGGGCAACAACGTTGAAAATCTCGTCCTCACAGGAACAGCAGCGCTCAACGGAACAGGTAACAGTCTTGCCAATACCCTGACAGGCAATTCCGGTGCCAACACGTTGCAGGGCGGTGGTGGAAACGACACCTTGATCGGTGGTGCTGGCAATGACTTGTACTTGTTCAACGCTGGAGATGGCCAGGACACCATCAATACTCAAGATATCTTGAGTGCTGTCGACGTTCTTCGTTTCGGCGCTGGAATCACTTCGAACAATGTGTCGCTAGCACGCTCAGGCGATGACCTTGTACTCAAGATCAATAACTCGTCGGACCAAGTAACGATTGCTGGCTACTTCACGGCGAACACCACCACGGGCGGGGTCACTCAGAACCGCAGGATTGACAGGGTTGAGTTCGCCAGCGGCACCCCATGGAGCCAGGCAGACATTGACGCGGCGTTCAATCCACCAGCGCAGAACCGTGCACCCGAGGTAGCAAACTATTTGCCGACACTGAATGCCACGAGTGGCCAGGCGTTTACCTACACGGTGGCAGCAGGAGTCATCACCGACCCTGATCCCGGTGACACCATCACTTACAGCGCCACTTTGGCAGATGGCAGTGCTTTGCCATCGTGGCTGAGCTTTAATTCAAGTACACGAACCTTCACCGGAACGCCGCAAGCCGGAAATATTGGAAATCTGCAGTTTGTGCTTTGGGGCTCTGATGGTCATGGTCAATCGGTAGGCATGTATGTGACCGTGAACGTGGCCAGCGATCAACCTAGTGCTTTCTCGCCAAGCTTTAACTTTGACTATGTGATCCCAGACGGGACCTCCGGTGTGACGATTAGCGGTAATGCACCGTACAACATCAAGGGCAACAGTGCGAACAACAGCATTACAGGGAACACAGGTGCGAATGTGATCTATGGCGCAGGAGGCAACGATACTTTGACAGGTGGCACTGGCAATGACACCTATCTGTTAGGGCGCGGCGACGGCAAGGACGTCATTGTTGAAAATGACAGCACGGCAGGAAATACGGACGTTGCTCAGTTTGCAACGGATATTGCAGCCGATCAGCTGTGGTTCAGGCAGGTCGGGAACAACCTGGAAGTTAGCGTTATTGGCACCAATGATCAGTTCACAGTCAATAACTGGTATCTGGGAAATCAGTATCACGTTGAGCAGTTCAAGTCAGGCAATGGCAAAGTCCTTCTGGATAGCAAAGTGCAGAATCTTGTACAAGCCATGGCCAGCTTCTCGCCACCGGCTGCTGGACAGACAACTTTGCCTGCCAATTACCAAAGCAGCCTGAGTGGTGTCATTGCGGCGAACTGGCAGTAATTGGACTGTGTTGATTACTGACGATCCCACAAGAAAGACAGTAGGGCTAGATGAACTCTGGAAGCCAGTAGGCGTGATGGCACGCGCTGCTTCCATTGTGGCTCTTGCTCTGCTGACAGGAATGCACCTCACAGCCTCGTTTGCTGGTGATAGCACCGGCAACGTGGCTAGCCTGCTTAGTGATCCACTACGCAGCGTACCGGAGGCCTTGGCTTTGGGGGTAAAGCCTCCGGGTTCTGTACAGTCTCTGGTTTGCTTGCCAGCCAGTGACTTGGACATGGAGCTCTCACTGCGCGATGCAGTCCATATGGCGCTTTGCGCAAATCCCAAAGTCCAACTGGCGTGGATTGCCATCAAAACTCAGGCCAACAACTTGGGGCAAGCGCGTTCAAGCTACCTGCCCAAAGTCAATGCGTCTGCAAGACGGTTGAATGATTCGACCTGGCTCAGTGATGGAAGGCAATCGGCATCAACGGAGCGTTGGGGGACAAGTGCTTCCGTTTCCATGATCTGGCGGCTACTGGATTTTGGAACACGCGGTCACAACGTGGATGCTGCCAACGATCTTTTAGCTGCGGCTTTGGCGACGCATGATGCAGTGCTGCAGCAGACAATGGCATCTGTCATTCAAGCCTACTTTGATGTCCAGGCCGCGCAGGCATTGCTGGATGGACGGCAGGCCAGTTTGGCATTGGCTCGCAGCACTCAAGACACAGCACTGAGAAAAGTCTCCGCAGGATCGGGGTCCATGAGCGAAAGCCTGCAAACCAAGACCGCTATGGCACGTGCAATGCTTGAGGTTTCACGGGCCGAAGGTAGTCTCGCGCAAGCACAAGTTGTGCTCGCTAATGCGATTGCTGTCTCTCCTGAATCAAGGATCAAGTTGCCAGTACTTTCTGCCCCAGACAGAGCTCAGTTGCAGAAGGCCCTTCAATCATGGCTTTCTGAGGCGAAAGAACGACACCCTGCAATCACTGCTGCGCGACTGCAAGAAGCTGCGGCAAAAGCACAAGTCAAATCAGTACGAGCAGACGGATTGCCATCGCTGGATCTCATGGCTGCTTATTACCGAAATGGCAGACCAGAACAAGGGTTGAGCAGCTCACCTGTTCGAGAGAGACAGATTGGTGTTGTGCTCAATATTCCTTTGTTTGAAGGGTTTGAGCGCACCTATCGAATCAGATCGGCGGAAACCATTGCAGAGCAGCGACAAGCAGAGTTGCGTGATGTGGAGCTGAAAATAGCTACAGAAGTTGCGCAGGCGTACGCGGGTGCCTCTGCTGCATTGACGGGCCTTGAAGCCTCAGACTTATTGCTACAAAGCGCGAAAGAATCCCAGGCTAGTTCGAATAGGCGCTACCAACATGGTGTAGCTGATGTGCTTGAAGTTTTAAGCACCCAGCAGGCACTAGCAGATGCTCAGCAACAACGAAGCCGAAGCGTGGCTGAGTGGCATGCTGCTAGTCTGCGATTGGTTGCGGCAGCCGGGAGATTGGGGATGCTTGAGTTGGAGAACTAAAGTGCTGGGATATTGGACTGTCCCTAGGGGCGTTCCACAATGTAGCGCCTGCTCAATCTGAACAATTCGCTTTTCGGTAGCCGCTCCGATCCAACCAGTCTTAGCGTCTCAGCGAGTGGTGAGACCGGGGCGGTACCTCTAGTGCGTAGCATGTGAGAGCCAGTCTTTGATTGGCGCGGAGCCACGAATCTTAGTGATACTGACTAAATGACTGGTCTTGGCAGTGTTGCAGCCGTTCGGTCTGCGAAAAGTCCAAAGACCGTTATCAGCGGTAGCAGCCATCAGGCCGCCAGAACTGGATGACGGTAGCCAGCCTAGACCTGCCGTTCAGGGCTACTTACAGGACGACAGCTTCTGGCCGACTGACGACGGCCCGCACCCGTTGTCTGCCTGTCCTCAACCGGACGCTCAAGGTGCAGCCCTGAAAGTCAGCTTTGCGGTGCTGCGCCCACTGGTAGCTAGGCCCGGCTTCGGCCAAAAGCCGACATTGAGGAGAACGGGTTAAGCGACTGCTCCGACCAGAAGCAGTCGTGTTAGGTGACCTGAAAGGGCAAGACACCTAGGTAAGCGTAGTACGTAGCCAGGGGCCCCGACCAAATCATCTTGACGTCAATCTCGCTGACGCTCACGATGATGGTATTCAGTGAAACCGTGACCGCGGTGCTGCGGTGTGCTTGCTTTCAGTGAGGTGATTCATGCTTATCGCAGCAATCGCGACGATTTTCTTGATATCAGTCTTGGGATTGCTTCTTGCGTATTGGCTAAGCAGTAAAGATAGAATGAAACTACAGCGTGCGAGATATGTTTTGCGGAAAAATATCGAGCACTTGGATACAAGTGTATCTATTCAAGAATTGATTAATTCTTGCAAATTTGATATTTCCTCTTGCCAAGGAATGTTGGCCACTACTAAGATATTAATCGAATCGCTTCGATTGTATGATTTCATTCCAGCCAGTAGAGTCCGAATGAAATATTTGATGAGCGCAGACTTAAAAAATGATGAAAATATTTTGGAAAAAATAGAACCATATTCCTATGACCTCATAGAAGGACTTTTTTCTATTGGAGATAAAGAAATATGGGAGCGAGAGTGTAAAATTGGTTCAATTCCATCCAAAGAGGAAGAATTAATAGAATTAATATTGGAAATGACGGTTGGCGATTTTTTGGAATTTTTTGCACCTCTTGCAAAGCAGGAGAAATTACAGAATTCTCGCCTCAGGCCTGATATTTGAATGCTACTGGTTAGTACTAGTGCATGGGTGACTGATTTAAAAGTGGTAACTGAAGGGTCTCGGTACCCCCTTCAGAAGCAGCAATTGTTGCAAAGCAGACATGGACCGGCAAAGCTCAAATGACTGCAATGGGTCGTTTGCTGGTTGACGCGAACGACCGCTGGCGGGGGACTCAGCCTTGTAGCGTTGATGCACAGGATCTGGCGTCAGGGAACGACCGCTTATGTCGGCAGCAGACATTGGGAACCGAGGCGCGAACGACAACAACGGGTCGGCAGCGCCTGTTCATGGGCCGCAATAGCGGACTTCCTGCAGTCCCTCGGGCTGCACTGACGCTCACGGTCTGCTGCTCATCAAAAACCTGTCGTTGGGCAGCCATCAGCCCTGGTGCTCGGATGTCCACTATGAGGCTGTGACCGACAGTCGCTCTGCAGCAGCGAACCGCAGCAACCGCTGAAAAGTCGACCTCGGAATCAGAGGTCGGCTTCAGGCTGGGAGCCACCATCAAGTTCAAGCCCCTCGATGGCTGCTGATGTCGATACCAGACAGTCCGTGGTGATCGACCTGAACTACTGCTCTACGTCCCCAGCCTGCCGTTGGACGCATCAGCAGGTCCGGCAGGATCTCAATGACCGCTTTTGCAAACGCCGAACTGGTGTTGTCGTCCAAAAGCAGAAGTTCGAGATGCGTTGCGGTTGCAGTCGACGCCCCTCCCAATGCGGCGGTTGAGCGCTCCAGGATCAAGGGCAGACAGAGTCAGCTTTCGTTATGGCACAGCCCGAGAACGTATTCGTACCGGCCTTGGTCACCTCCAACTCCGGCGCGCTCGTCGACTGCTCCCGGGCGCCACTTACCAGCACCTTGCCGGCCTGGTCGAGCACGTGATATAGCACTTCCACATGATTGGTGGCCATGATCTGCTGGCTTGTCCAGGCCGAGGTCTTGGTGATTTGTACGTCTTGGGCCGACACCGTCAATACCAAGCGCGGTTTGTCTTTCCATTTCTTGTCAAAACCAGCCCACATCAAGGCCTCGGTGACGTCCGCTTGGCGTGTCTTAAGGGAGTCGAAAAAGGTCTTGAACCGTTTGACCGCCGGCTCCACGAGATGAAGCTGCTGCGCCAGCGGCAGAAACCCTTGGACTTTGGCATCGGCGTCTGCGATCTTCCGCGCGGACCGCTCTTGCCCGGTCTTCGCCTTTTCCGCAGCAAGCGCGCCTTTGGCGGCGGCCTGTTGGGTTGTCATAGCTGCCAGCTTCCCATCGTAAGTGTCAACAAATGCGATCAGCGTGTTCAGCGCAGCGTCCAAGTCGGAAGAGTCCAGGTCCAACCGAAGCGAGGTCTCCAGATCTGTGTTAACCAATTGGTTTGGACAGCGTGCCCCTATGGACTTCTCGATCAAAGCCGCGCGGGAGGTGTTTGCGACGGTCGCCAAAGCGTAGTCCGACCGGAAAGTCTTGGCGAGATCCTGGACGCCGCCAACCAGATAGCGGGCAACTTGGAGGCTTGCCACCACCGCTGCGGCTGACTGCAGATTCACTTGGTCAAGTGTCGCCTGCTGGTCTTCAGCGTACTTCTTGAGGGAATTTACCTCTGCCATGAAGAGCCTCGTGCGCACGAGCTTCTCGTCGAAGCCTGCCGGGGCGATGTAAGCGCCAGAGACGTTCGCATCCTTCAAGTCAGCACAGATCTTATTTGCAATATCTAAGGAAGCCCAGGCGCTGCCCGAGCGGGTGGCTAGCAACTGCGTCGTGCTGCCATCAGTTATGCTGATCGCCCCCTCCTTGCCAATGTTAGGAGCTCCCCCGAAAGCCTCCTTTAACTTGGTGGCCAGCAGCAGGTCGTTACCAACCTTCGCCCCCGAGACTGCGCCTGCTGCCTGGAGGTCAAGCAGCTTCTCGGCATCAGCCTGCCGGGCGAGAAGGCGCTGCGCCGCTACCTGCTTCTGGGCCTGATCCATGGTTTTGAGATCGGCGTCCTTAAGGGCTTGATCAGCCTGCAGTAGTTGCAGTTGCAACTGCTTGAGCTTGATCTGGGCTTCCAGCGCCGCCGTGTCGTCCGTCAGCGTTTGTGCATCGGCCTGCAGTGCCCCTGCCCACAGCAGCATGGCCGCAACAAGGCGGCCCGTCACCTGTTGAAGTGCCATCGTTCGCTCCCTATTGATTAAAAACGTTAAAGTCAGTTGCTCGGCGAACCCAGCAGCTTCTGCCACGTGACGTTGAAACGCATGCTGTCCTGCTGGGTCAGAGTGCGCAAGTTCTTGATGCGCGTCTTCTGCTGGATCTGCCATATCGAGCGCTGGCCATCGGTGGCTGGCGGGATGGCGATATAGGCCTCGCGCGCCGCTAGCAGCCACGCCACGCGGGGCGTCGAGAAACTGGTACCGCACAACTTTGTGTTGGAGATTTCGCCCGGGTATCCCAAGGCCAGAACATCGACTCCCTCCGCTTGGGAGAAGTGGCTAGAGGAGCACAAGTACTTGGTGCCGTCGCTGTTCTCCACCCCGATCACGTCACCAGGATTGGTACTGCGGTAGGCGAACTGCACCCGCTGCTCTTGTACGTTTACTGTCGCGGTGTTGCCAGCGGCGGCCAGCATTAGTCCGTAGCTGTACTCCGGAAAGTAGATTTGCCAGGCCAGCTCCCGGGACGTCCAGGACATGGACAGGAAATGCGGTGTCTGCGACGCGTCGGAGTACAGCTTCAGGAAGAACGCTAACTGCTCAATGAGCGCTTGGTCTGTGAGAATGCTGTTGGGGCCGGTGGCGTTGAACGGGCTCAAGAAAGGAGATATCTTGCCTTTCTGGTCGGCGAAGCTCTTGGCAGCAAAGCTACGCGCAGTGTCAATTTGGTCTTTCTGTGGCGGCGACCACACCAGTTGGGCGCTGAAGTTGTTGGACTTGATGCGCGCGAGGTATGCTAAGTAGAGGATCTCGCGCAGCAGCGGCCGGGACCCGTCTTGCGCCGTTCCCATCGGAATGAATACCACGCTTACCCCATGGCCCTTGTCATTGCAGGTGAAAGATCGCAGGCTCGCCTTAATGGCGGACGCATGTGTGCTGATGTTCGGATACGGCCCAATACCGGGCGGGAATGAGGTTCCCTTTATCTTAGATAGCTCGTCAATGTCGCTCAGCGTCGACATGGGCCCGTCCAGCTTGAACTTAGCTCGGATCAGCTTCGATGCGTTGACGACGAAGTCTCGAGCCTTCAGGAACTCCTCGTCATCAGGCCAGGAATCGTCCAGCACTACGACAGTCGCCTGGGTGCGAGGCTTGACGGCCAAGATGTTCGCCAGCGCAGGATCTACCGCCGGGCAATCATCGCTGATTGGCGCCGCTACGGGCGCGGCGCCGAACTCAGCCGTAAAGGGTACCTGAAGGGCTGCGTAGCGGAAGTCGGTGGGTACGTCCTCGTCTGCAGGGGCAGCAAAGGCTTTCGCCGCACCCAACGGCAACTGGCGGATCTGCAGCACCGTCTGCGCTCCTGCTCGCCCCAGTTGAGAAACGACAGGCTTGCCGCTGAGCGAATTCTTGTCTGCATCCCAAGCATTGGCCCCGCGGTCTAGCGTAGAGATTTTCGCAGAAGCGTTCAGTACGTTGAAAGGGGATTGCTTACTTTTACTGGCTTGCGGCAAATCCGGAACGATCAGCGGGCCCGGCTTCAAGTCACTGTCCTTTTCCAGGTTGTTCGCTTGTTTGATCTGCTCGACCAACGCTCCATAGACAGCCGGTGTCCTGGTGCTGCTAACATTGAAGTGCTGGCTGACCACCGCCGACAGTGTGTTGTTAGCCTGGACCTCCACGTTACGCGGCAGGGACTTGGCCACAAGTGCTTTGATCGTTTCGGCCGAGAATTTCGGATCGTGGAGATCAGCTGGCACAACGCGCCACAGCAGGATGCCATCGTCGTCGGATGCCTCTGTGGATTGAATAGGTGAAGCATTGGCAGCTTGCACCCATGGAGCGGCCACCGAGCCGATAGAGAAGGTCCACATCAGCCAGCAGCACCCGCGGGCTAAAGTCGCCGTTACGGCGATTTTTCTCATGAACTCTCCTTGCCCTAAATTGAGAATCAATCTATGACGGATCAGGAAGTTGGGCAAGACATTCTGAAAAAATATTTGTGGATGATCTGCCCAAATATGAGCACGCTGTTGCTGGGATGCCTCCAATCACCGCACAAGCACATCTCACTCATCAGAGCCACGGCTGCTGTTGTGCACGTAGGGCACAGACCACAGTTGCCAAACGGCTCGGCGCCGTCGACTCGCCAATTGAGAAGAAAAAACGAGACCCTGTTCTTGCTGATGGACTCCCTCAAAATGGACCTTGGCATGCCTCTGCTTTTGGCCGGTAGGCGACCGTCTCAGAACGGCCAGGAGCGGTCATAGGCAGCAGGCAGGTTTGGAGATGAAAAATCAACTTCGGCGAGGTCCGCAGCTCGCGCACGCCAGCCTGGATTAGTCGGAGCGCTCCAAATATGTCTGCTGCTGGCTAGACGCCATATCTGCTAACGCGGATTGCGTTCAGTAAGCTCGTAGCTTTGATACGTTCGAGGGCCTCCTTTGCCTTGGCTGTGATCTCAGCGTGTTCACTGTCTGCCCACCGCAGCGACCATTTGACCAGGCTCGACAACTTGACCTCATCGTGCTGCTTCAAAAACATAGCTTGGTAGTCGTCCACAGATGCCATCTTCATCGCTTCAAGGTGTTCAGGGTTGTAGCCACTGTTCTTGGCCATAAAGGTAACTGCCTCCTCCAACCCGGGCAATTGCGTGAGCCTAGAGTGAGCGGCTTCGAAAGTGGCACGCAGCTTGGTGTCGTCGATTGAGCCGCCAAAAGGGTGCTCCTTCAGATCGAAAGTCTTTGGCTTACCCCTGTTCGCTTCAACGAACTTGTCAATCAGATCGTCGGCGAGGTCATCTCGCAGTAGATCTCTCAATAACCGGACGGTAGCGTTGAGATCGCCACTGCTGATTTGGGCTATCGCGTGGAGCGCGGAGTCATGAAGCTCCGCGATGAATACGTCCTGGTCGTCAGAGAATGAATCATGGAAGCGGCGCCAAACCGCAGTGAACGGCACAGACATCTCGGCGCTTCGCAGTTCCTCGTCCAACTTTTTCGCAACTTCGACAAACCCTGTACCTTCAACATAGCCGCGTTCGACGACACGAGCAATGGCCAAATCGAGGTCATCGACGTGCGTGAAGCCGTAGGCCTTCAGCCGCCTCACCCAGGCTAAGGTCAGAGGATCTAGGTCGGCTTCCTCCTTGGAAGACATTAGGGATTTGTTCCAGTTCTCGATCTCCTCAATCTTTGGCTTTGACATGTCAGGGGCGTATGCGCACCAACACAGCAAAACGGTGGTCGCAATGGCCGCCTCGATCACGTCGGAGTGCATGTGCACCATTTCCGAAGCGATTCGCATGATCAGCTGTTGTAGCTTGCGCAGGATCCGCACGTTCGTGATGCCAAGATCGACGACATGACGCAAGGCGAGATCGCGCTTCGGAAAAGCGGCATCAAACACGAGGTCGAAAGCCTCTTGAACTGTCGGCGCGTATAGGACCTCAAAGTCAATCGCTTTCTCTCGGTAGGCGCGGTATGCATCCTTTGCGCCAAGCTTTTCAGCGTTGAAGATCAGGACGACTTTGCAGCCGCGTTCCTCTCTAAGTTCCGTGATCAGCCCCAAGACGTCCTCCGCCGTAATTGTGGTTTGGCGCTCAAAGTCGTCAAAGCACACCAGTGTGTCGCGGACTGCGCTGGGAGCTAGAGCCTCCAGACCCAGCGAGACGCTGCTGCCATGGGGCAGGCTCCTCATCATCGGACCGAATCGCTCATACTGTCCTTTTAGCCAGTCCTTTGCGATTGAGCACCAGTGCTCGTTGATCGTGGCGAAATCGAGCTTCTGGCCGAGAGTCGACACCGCGACCGACTTGGTAAACAACGATATCCGCAACTCGGCCATGCTGTTGATGCCGAAGAGACTGACATAGCAGTAGTGTTTGAACTTGATACTGTCCTTGTGCGTCAACAGCGCTTCGCGCCACGCGTAGGTTTTGCCGGTGCCCCAAGCTCCCGTCAACGCAAGGACGTTCGTTTCCGCACCACCCAGAAAATCCTTCAGCACTGTCTTGGAAATCTGTACGCTCATCCTTCCTCCTGGCTGTTCTTTGGAATGACAGGATACCGGGATGAAGAGGCTGCAAAAATTCGCGTTGTACGAGCGGCCCCGGGTTGAGGTACACCACCAAATTTGGCGTCCGCTTGGCGGTGCCACTGCGAGCTAGGGCTACGTCTGCTCAGGGTCGAGGCTGTGTGAAAACTCGCTCAAGTAGGAAATTCAGGGGTCTTCACACCATTACCCTGGTCCAGAAAAACGCATACCGAGCGATCTGAGAGGTCAGTTTTTTGCCGATACCAATGCTGGATGTGTTTTCACACAGCCTCGGTCGATCGCAGGCCCTCGCCGATGGCCGCTAACCGGCATGCAAACTGGCCGTGCACGAATTGCTACTCCGCTTGGGGTTGTGTGACGCCTGAACTATGTGTTGGGCGCCAACGGCGTCCTAAGCGATGGCTACAGCGACAATGGCGCTGTCGATTTCCACATCGCCAATGCCAAGTTAAGCGCCGCCACCGAAGGCGATCAGCTAACTAAAAAAAATGCAGGTTGGGTGCAGATTCCAGCTTCCACAGCTGTGCTGATACGGCGCGTAGCTTGCTCTTACCCAGTGTGGCCGTCGCCAGCTCCTCCAACTTGCTTTGCAGATCCTGGTCGGTTAGCGGCATGTCCGGGTCTCCCTTGCGCGTCGGCTGAAGAAAACGCAGTTCCTGCCCATCGTTCAAGCGGATGGTAACTTCGGCGGCACGCTGGCCCGGGAACTGGCTGTCCAGGTCCGGGTGAACCGATAGCGACACTTTTTTCATCAACGCACGTGTTGCTGGGTGGTGCAGGTGCTGCTCATCGAAAGCGGCCAGACGCACGCTGCCAAACAACAATGCGGTGCAAACCACGTAAGGAATGCTGAAGCGAGCCTCTGCAGCAGTGAAGGGCGCGGGGTTACCTGCCACGGCCAATGCGGGGCTGTAGGTGGCGATGTCGATATGCCTAATCGTTTCGGTGGGGAAGCCATATGTGCGCTGCAACTCCAAAGCGCCATCAATAGCCGCAAAGGTATGACCGCAGCATGCATGGTTCTTGAAGGTCATCTCGGTGATGTTGAAGACTTCACCCAAATCGGCGAGAACGGCGGTCCAATCGGGTGTGTTGCTCATGGCGACACCCAAGCCCATTTGGCCTTCGAACACATTGATTGAACCTGTGATGCCTTGCTGGGCCATCAGGGCAGCAGCCACTCCGGCTTCAGCTGCGCGGCCTGAGTGCAGAGGCTTGGACATGGAGTCCATCTGAAAGGCCTGCTGCAGACCCGCTGCAAAAGTCGCTGAAGTACACAGTGCATGGGTGAATCGGGTGCCATCCAATCCCAGCAAATAGGCGGCTGACGCTGCCGCACCGAAACAGCCAACGGTGCCAGTGCTGTGCCAGTACCTGTAGTGGGCACGGCCTAGGACCTGGCCAATACGGGTGGAAATTTCATAACCGACGATAACCGCCTTCAGAAATTCGCTTCCTGTGGCATTCACCTGCTGAGCCACGGCCAGAGCTGCAGAAATAGTGGGTGCGCCGGGGTGGTAGATAGCGTGTTTGAAGATGTCATCGACCTCCGCTGCGTGAGATGCTGTGCCGTTGATCAAGGCGGCCGCTTTCACGGTGGCAGCTCGGCCCAAAGCTAGGCGCGCCGGTCCCCGGTCCAGATCGTCTGCCATGGCAGCTTCCAGAAAAGAGGTCGGATGCATGTGATAGCCAGCAATCAGGGCTGCGTACCAGTCCACCACAGCGCGCTGGGCATGGCTAAAAACGGCGGGACTAACTGGTTGTGTATGGAAGAGGGCACCAAATTGGCCCAAGGTTTCGCTGACGTACATAGGAAATGGGCGCCGTAAGCGGCAAGCAGTGAAAGTGATTGCTAAGGATAAAAGCGAGTGCTGGCATTAGATATATCTTTAACTCATATCTCGTGGCGAAATAGGAAGAACTCCATGGCTTTATCGGCAGAGATCATTCAGGTCATTCGTCAACAGAGCCTGAGATCACCATGGACTTCAATCTTTCCGTAGAACACCAAGCATTCGCCGACAGCGTGGCCCGCTTTGCTAAAGACAAACTGGCAGTTGGCGCACTAGAGCGGGCCCATTCTCCTCACTACCCTTGGGAAACTGCGAAGCTGCTGTCCGAGCAAGGTTTGCTTGGCATTGCTTTCCCAGAGGAGGATGGTGGCCAGGGTGGTACCTTGATGCATGCTGTGCTTGCGATTGAGCAGGTGGCGCTGGTCTGCCCTAAGAGCGCCGACATTGTGCAGGCTGGCAACTTTGGCCCCATCCGGACCTTTGTGGAATATGCCACGCCCGAGCAAAAAACGCGCTTCTTGCCTGACTTGCTGGCGGGAAAAAAGCTCATCTCTCTCGGCATGACAGAACCAGATGCTGGATCAGCAGTGACCGAGCTTAAGACCTCGGCGGTGCTGGATGGTGACCACTACGTCATCAACGGCAGCAAGGTATTTTCCACGCACAGCCCTGAAGCCGAACTGTTCCTGATTTACGTGCGTTTTGGGCCCGGTGTTGACGGCATTGGCTCTGTGCTTGTGGAACGCGGAACACCCGGATTCGAAGTCGGGAAACCTTCCAACTTTATGAATGGCGAGCAGTGGTCTCAGCTGTATTTCGAAAATTGCCGCATTCCTAAGGCTAATTTGCTGTTGGGTGAGGGCGGCTTCAAAAAACAGATATCGGGCTTCAACGTAGAGCGCTTGGGGAATGCATCGCGTGCGCTAGCACTGGGCCGATACGCTTTCAACATGGCCCGCGAGCATGCCATGGTGCGTAAGCAGTTCGGCCGCGAGTTGTGCGATTTCCAAGGCTTGCAGTGGAAGTTTGCCGAGATGTGGATGAAGCTGGAGCAGGCTCAGTTGCAGCTCTACAAGGCCGCTTTGGAGGGCGAACACGGCTTGCCTAGTGCGCAAAGCACAGCCATGGCCAAGCTGGCCTGCAATTTGGCGGGCTGGGAAGCGTCCAATGAGGCGATGCAGATCATGGGAGGCATGGGATTTAGCCAGGAGGCGTTGGTCGAGTACTGCGTGCGTCGTACCCGAGGCTGGATGATCGCCGGCGGTTCGATCGAAGTGTTGAAGAACCGCATTGCCGAAGGCGTGTTCGGCCGTACGTTCTCTCAGCGTGCACCCATGAAATAAGTCCGACACCTATTACATAAAAGGAGACACAAAATGCTACGACGTACATGGATGGCAGCGATAGCAGCCATGAGCGGATTTACCCTGGCAACAGGCGTAGTGGCTACAGAGGTTTATCCGTCCAAGCCTGTAAAGATTATTGTTGGCTTTCAGGCAGGAGGCCCAACCGACGTGGTTGCACGATTGGTAGCCAAGGCGCTACAAGACGAACTTAAAGGCGCCTTTATTGTCGAGAACAAGCCTGGTGCCACAAGTAATATCGCCTCGGAAATGGTGGCTGCGTCCCCGGCAGACGGTTATACGCTGCTCCTGGCGGCAGCACCGTTGACGATGAATAAGTTTGTGTTTCCTAAGCAGAGGTTCGATCCGGTCAAAAGCTTTGAGCCTATTTCCAAAGTGTCCTCGGCCCCAGGGATACTGGCGGTCAGCAACAAGCTGAACATCAAGACTTACAAAGAGTTTGAGGAGCTGGCGAGGAAAAAGCCCGGCGCGCTGAGCTATGGAACTACCGGGGCGGGTGGCACTCAACATATGGCAACGCTGCGGCTGGAGCAGCTTGCGGGCCTCGAAATGCTGCATGTCCCGTACTCGGGCGGCTCTGGGGCACTCAACGACCTTATCGCAGGGGTGGTAGATGTTGCGTTCATGACCTCGACAGGTGCAATGCCCAATCTGGAAGCAGGCAAAGTACGCGCTCTTGCAGTGGCTGGCCCCAGCCGTTTGCCCGGCTTGCCAAACGTTCCCACGTTTAAAGAGGTGGGGCTTCCAGGTATGGTTTCCGATTCATGGAATGGATTGCTTGCTCCTGTCGGCACACCCAAGCCCATTGTCGACAAACTGGCTGCGGCCATTGCCAAGGCCGTCAAGACAAAGGAGATCAAGGACATTTTGATTCCCCAAGGGGCTGTACTGATTGGCAATTCGCCCAGCGAGTTCAAGACTGAGCTGCAGGCAGAAGTAGCCCATTGGTCTGAGCAGTTCAAGAACTTGAAAATAGAAAAGTAAGCAATGTCCAAGACACCTGCACAAGAGCGAATCCTTTCCCAGGCTCTGCTATATCCCACCAGTATCGCTCTGGTCGGTGCATCCGATGACGTAAAAAAAACTGGTGGTCGTCCCTTGCAGTTTTTACGCCGGGCAGGGTTCAGCGGCAAGATATATCCGATTAACCCCAGCCGCTCGGTAGTACAGGGGGAGAAAGCTTGGCCTAGTCTGGCCGCCTTGCCCGAGGTGCCAGAACATGTGTTTGTGCTCTCGCCCACTGAAACTGTCGTGGCCACAGTTCAGGAATGCGCAGACTTAGGGGTCAAGTTGGTAACTGTGCTTGCCAGTGGATTCTCGGAATCCGGCCCCGAAGGTGTGGAGCGCGAAGACGATTTACGTGCCATTGCTAGCAAAACTGGAATCCGCGTTCTCGGTCCCAGCAGCTTGGGGGTAGTCAACCCTGGCAATGGCTTGATGCTCACTGCGAATGCGGCATTTGCTGAACCTGACATGCCTAAAGGCAATGTATTTGTGGCCTCGCACAGCGGCAGCATGATTGGTGCTCTGGTTTCGCGCGGCAAGGCACGCGGTGTGGGCTTTGCAGGTCTGGTGTCCGTGGGCAGCGAAGTCGATCTGAGCGTTGGCGAAATTTGCGCATGCACGTTGGACGACCCCAATATTCAGGGCTACGTGCTGTTTCTGGAGAGCCTGCGTCACGGAGACGCTCTACAGGATTTCGCCCGTGCAGCAGCCGCACGTGGTAAGCCCGTAGTGGCGTACAAGCTGGGGCGTTCCAGCGCTGCGGCTGAGATGGCTGCCACACACACTGGTGCGCTTGCCGGCGAGGATGATATTGCCGATGCTTTTCTGAAAGATCTGGGCGTAGTTCGGGTAGAAATGCTGGAAACGCTGTTTGAAGTGTTCCCACTGGCCAAAAAGCTCCCACTCGGCCGCCTGTGCGGTAAGCGTGTGGGGATTGTTACCACAACCGGTGGAGGTTCAGCCATGGTCGTGGACCAACTGGGCGTGCGCGATGTCTCCGTACAACCAGCCTCGGCCGAGACAGTGGCCAAGTTACAGGCTGCGGGAATCCCGGGCAGTGCTGGTCGAGTACTCGACTTGACACTGGCTGGCACCAAATACGAGGTGATGAAAAAGGCGCTGGACATTTTGCTAGAGGCACCGGAATTCGATTTGGTGGTTGCTGTCGTAGGTTCCTCGGCTCGGTTCCAGCCCGATCTGGCTGTCAAGCCCATCATCGACAGTGCTCGGCACACCAAGCCTTTGTTGGCTGTGTTGGTGCCAGATGCGCCAAATGCTTTGGCGCATCTGACAGCGGCTGACATTCCCTGCTTTCGCACACCAGAAGCCTGTGCTGATGCGATTGCAGCTGTGTTTTCGCGCCGCACACCCGGCATTCGCGCTTTCACACTCGGCCACGACGCGAACACAAAGCTTCGAAGCCTAAGCGAAGCTCAGGCTTATGAGCTGATGGATCAATTAAATGTTCCGCATGCACCTGCGGCCACCTTTGATCTGAACCAGTCCCCAACGCAGCTGCCCTTTGCCTTTCCCGTGGTGGCCAAGGTCTGTTCTGCGCATATTCCCCATAAAACCGAGGTCGGAGGCGTAGTCCTGGGCATTCAGAATGCTCAGGAGCTGGGGAAGGCATTTGGCACCCTGGCCACCAATCTTGCAAAGCATGCGCCTGGCGTGCTTTGCAACGAGGTACTGGTACAGCCCATGCGGCAGGGATTGACTGAGGTGCTGGTCGGTTACCGGGTGGATCCGGACGCTGGCCCCATCATCATGCTAGCAGTGGGAGGCATCTGGGCTGAAGTCATGCGTGATCGCAGTATCCGCCTAGCGCCAGTCAGCGTGGATACGGCACGCGAGATGATTGCGGAAGTCAAGATGCTCAGAACCGTCTCTGGTTTGCGTGGCAAGGCGAAGGGTGACCTGGATGCTTTGGCACAGGTCATTGCAAACCTTTCACTGTTGGCTGTTCGTCCAGAGTTCAATGTTCTGGAAGCAGAAGTTAATCCCCTCATGGTCATGCCTGAAGGCCAAGGCGTGATGGCCGTGGATGCTCTAATCATCAAAGCCTGAAGCTGCATCCGTGAACTTGCTCCGCTCTGGCAGTGCTTCCTGCTCGGATGTGTCGGCGACTCAACTCGATGGTTGGGTATCTGGCTTTAGTGAAACTGGATACTCGCCTTGTGCAGCCAAGGCTGACTTATCGATGCCTTCCTGACTCCGCCTTCACATAAAGGACTGCTGCTAAGCGTTTTTCGCTATGTTTTGTCGTGTGAAGGTCGGAGCTGAATTGGGGCTGGATAACCAGGATGCCTCTTTCAAGAAGCCACTGAATTTGCTTGCTTACTGGACTCAGATGCAAGCTGCTCAAGCATCCAGTCTCTAAAGGCAGTTACCTTGCGAGATTGGCGCTGCAACAGAGGTCTGACCAAGTAATAAGATGCCCCTGTCTTAATCGGCAAGTGAAACGGGGCAACCAACTTATTCTTATGAATATCATCGGCAAGCAGTGCCGTCTGCCCGATCGCAATGCCTAAGCCATCAATGGCTGCCTGCCAAGTAAGCACAGAGCTACTGAATCGCATGGACTCCGTGCCATCGACTTCACTCTCATAGCGGCACAGCCGCGCCCACGTCTGCCAATCCCTGGGACGATAGTGCGAGATCAATAGACGTGTGCGCAGCAGTGCCTGCGGGTAAGCCGTCTCGGGGGCATGCTTTCGGAGGTAGTCAGGACTGCAAACGGGCTCGATCACATCTTCAAAAAGAAAATCAACTTCTTGTCCTGGCCAAGCACCATTGCCCATCTGAATAGCCAGATCGACTACATCACGATCAAAGTCGACATCCTGAACCGAATTCGTGATTACCACTGCAATGTCTGGATAGCGCTTATTGAAACTGAACAAGCGCGGAATTAGCCATTTGGCAGCAAATGTCGTGTACGTTTGTATACGCAATTTATTGTCAGCACCGCTGCGCATAATTTCCTTTGTCGAGGCTGCGATCAAGTCGAGTGCCGGAGAGATTTCATCGCCAAACCGTATCCCAGCCTGCGTCAGCACAATTCCATGCCGCTCACGCCGAAACAACTCAATGCCCAGATAGCTCTCGAGCACATTCAGTTGTTTACTCACCGCTGACTGGCTGATGTGCAGTTCCTGAGCCGCTCGGGTCAAGTTCTTTGTGCGAGCCACCACGTAAAAGACTTTGAGTGGATTGAGGGGGGGCAGCTTCATGGAAGACCAATGCAAGAACAGAACGGGTCACTTGATGTGCAACGTCTCTTGCTTGGCAGCTGTCTTGGGCTTGAAAGCAAGAAGCAGAAACGGATGGCACAGCATTGTCGTAGATCCTGCATGCCAGCTCAACAACGGGAGTCTAGCGAGTTGGGAAGTAGGGCTGGCCATTTCTTGCAAACTTTTGGCGGCGATAGCTGGCTAACTCGTTGGAGAGTCGGCAACCATAGTCAGAAGAACTCAATACAGGTGTTCTATGTAAACAGCGAGGCCACTGCGCGCTGAAGCATCGATACCAGTCAGCGCGCTCCAAGACCCGGTAGATAGATGCGGAGTGATGGCGTTGCCATACCCGCATCAGTAGGTTGACCTTAGCGAATGTGAAGGTTCGCCTCCGACCCCAAAACGCCGAGCCCAGAGGTGAGAGCGGGAAATGCAACCTCCCAATAAAGCGCGCCAAGATACGCTGGAGCGGTTTAAAGCTAACTCACGTCCAGGAGTGCTCAATGCGCCTGAAATCGATAAAGCGCCTGCGGATTCTTGACAAGTAGGTGTTCAAGAAGATTGGAGTTGTTAGCTATTTCAGACAGTGAATCAACTAGTATTCCATCGTCGGGAATGTGTGTGTGATTGGGGTGGGGCCAGTCTGTCCCCCAAACACAGCGCTCTGGAAAGCGCTCTAAAAGTGTGCGTGCCAGTGCTATTCCGTTGCGGTAGCGTTGCTGCGGAGGTGCATGGGCATCAATACGGTCAATTCCACTTACTTTTGCATAGAACTTCCCATTGTCTAGCAGTTTGAGAAGTGCTTGAAAATCAGCATGGCTAGCCCCACGCGTAGCGTCTACGCGTCCCATATGATCAATCACTACCGGTACATGGCTGCGTTGCAGGGGCTCGGCAAGTTCATGAATCAGTTCGCTTTCAAAATGCACCTGCAAATGCATCCCCACAGCTGCAAGGCGTGGCGTAAGCGCTAAGACTTTGTCGACGGTAACCCCGCCGTCGATATGTCTCATGAAGTTAAAGCGCACGCCGCGAAAGCCCACCTGTGCGAGGCGTTGAAGCTCGGTGTCGAGGATGTCTGGATCAACCAGTGCAACACCGAGGTAACGCCCCTCTCCCGCAGCAATTGCATCCTCGACAACCCGGTTGTCTGTGCCGTGTGTTATCGACTGAACGATGACACAACGTTCGATGCCCATTTGACGATGCAAGGCAAACAACGTCTCCTTAGGCGCCTCAACTGGGGTAGCCCGACGCTGGGGGTTGTAGGGGAATCGGGCAACAGGTCCTAAAACATGGACATGGCTATCGCATGCCTGTGGGGGCAGGCGCAACTTTGGTGCCGTCGGGTGTTCCAGGTAGGTACGTACAGGGAGAGCAGAGTCGGAGGTCAGGGCAGACATACAGGGCAATGGTGAGTTGAGCAGGGGGAGCGCTTAGGCGTCAATTGGTACACCATCAAGCTTTGAACCTCGATGGTGTTAGGCCATTAGCGAGCTCATGGGGCAGGCTGGGCTCCAAGCACTACCCCATTGAAGGAGCAGCGATCGAGCTTGCGACGGCTTGCTCGCTCTGGTTGAGGGTGCTTGCGTGCTTCAATGCGAGATGTTGAGTGCCACCAGGAAGCGAGACACCATGTTGTAGGCCGCTACTGTCGCCACAAGTTCAACCACTGTCTGAGGATCGTGGAGTGCGTTGATGCACCCCATCAATTCTTCTGGCACTTTGACATCGCGTGTCATGCGGTCGGTGAGTTCCAGTAGCAACAACTCTTGCTCAGTGAAGACTCCTTCTGGAGTCGTACTTTTGAGCGCGTCAATCTTGTGCTGCGGAAAGCCGGCTTTGAGTGCGTGCGGGATATGTGCGTCGAACTCGAAGGCTGCATCGTTCAAAACGGCAATTCGAAGAATGATCATCTCGCGCAGGTCTGCCGCAACCCCTGTTCGATTGCGCACGGCGGTCAACATAGCCTCCCATCCCGCAGCAATCGGTGCGCTGTTGAGCAATGCCTGATACAGCAGTGATATGCGGCCGCGTTCGGACTGTATGCGCGCTTCTACCTCAGCTAGTTCAGGTTTCGAGCCTGGTACCACCAGGGGCACGCGAATATGAGAGGTCGTCATTGATCTGCCTTGATGTTGCGGGACTTGATGATGGCGCCCCATTTTTCCGTATCCGCCTTCAGCAGAGCGGCTAGTTCCTGGGAAGTAGAAGATTTCGGCTCTGCACCCCCTTGCAACAACCTAGCACTTACATCTGGATTCGCGATCGCTGCACGCACCGCTTTGTTCAGTTGCTCGACAACGGCGGGAGAGGTCTTTGCGGACACGAACAAGGCATACCAGTTATTGGTGTCGACAGCCTTGATACCTTGTTCTTCGAACGTTTTCACGTTTGGAAGCGAAGGATGTCGCTTCTGTGCTGCTAGCCCGATGGCTTTCAGACGTCCCCCTTGGACGTGGGGCATGATGGCCGCGACGTCCGCAAAAACGCCTTTCACCTGTCCACCCATGATGTCGGTCATCGCTGGCGCCATTCCTTTGTACGGGACATGCAGGAACTTCGCCCCTGTGGACTCTTCCAACTGGATAAGAGCCAGGTGAGGGATGCTGCCGGATCCTGAGGAAGCCATGGGTGTTGACTCCTTAATGCTCTTCGCATTTTTTACGAACTCCGCTGCATCCTTTGCGGGGTCCTTAGAGCTGACCACCAACACTTCTACGTTGTTTGCCACTAGGGAAACTGGTGCAAAGTCGCGCTGTGTGTTGTAGGGCGCCTTTTCCTGCAATGACGGGTTGATTGCTGCAGCCCCCACACTGGTGATCCATATAGATGTCCCATCGGCTTCTCCTCGCAGGGTCTCCATTGCGCCTAATGCACCATTTGCACCAGGCTTGTTCTCCACGATGACTGGGCGCTTGAGTTCGCGTCCTAGCTGATCGGCCAGGGTACGCGCAACAAAATCGACAGGACCTCCTGCGCTGAATGAGGTGATGATGCGCACGGGTTTTCCACTGGACTGCGCATAACTGATAGATGCCAGCGAGAGCGCTGCCGCTGCGATGAGGATGTGTCTTTTGTTCACGAATATGTCTCCTTGCACTGGCATTGCTCAGTCGCAGCGAGCAGTCATGCCACCATCCACGACCAGTTCCGTTCCTGTAATGAACTGTGCTTCGTCACTAGCGAGATAGAGTGCAGCGCTGGCCGTATCGCGACCGTCACCCATGAAGCCAAGTGGAATACGCTTGACACGGGATGCCAGCAAAGACTCCACATCGCCTCCCGTGCGCTGCTTGGCTAGGCGCACCTCAACCATAGGGGTGTGCAACTGACCTGGAACTACCGTATTCACGCGGATCCCATCCGGAGCATGCTGAACGGCAACTACGCGAGAAAGATGGATCACGCCGGCTTTGCTTGCGGCGTAAGCAACCTGAGCGCTGCCAGTCCAGCGAAGGCCTGATGTAGACGCCACATTGACAATGGCGCCGCGTTTTTGCTCCACCATGTGTGGCAGCACATATTTACAGGTCAGGAAGACGCTTTTGAGGTTGATGTCAATCTGACTGTCCCAGGCTTCCTCGCTCAACTGCACTGGCCCTCCTGCAGCGGAGCCGCCTACGTTGTTAATCAAGATGTCCGGGGCACCATAAGTCGACAGACATGCTTCGACCATGGCTTGTACGCTTGCAGAACTAGTCACATCGCAGATGCAGGTCGTGATGGAAGAGGCTGCATCGCCCGCTAGAGATAGCGTTTCATTCAATCGATCCTGGTCGCGATCGACAGCCAATACTTTGGCGCCTTCTTCGGCGAGGCGAACGGCCATTGCACGACCGTTGCCCCAGCCGGCTCCGACGCAACCGGCGCCCGTTACGATGGCAATTTTGGATTCGAACCTTCTCATGCTTGCTCCTGTCATTGAAATAGCGGAGCAACCGTCGTTGCGGTTGCTGCATGGAAATCAGTTTGCGCTTTTGAGGGGGTAAGTTAAACTCGATAGCTCCTATATCAGCTATGTCTATTTCCTATGGATCTGCGGCAGCTTGAATACTTCGTCGCTGTTGCTGAGCAAGGTAGTTTCAGCCGTGCCGCAGCGACCCTTAACCTTGCGCAACCCAGTGTCAGTCGGCAGATAGCCTTGCTGGAAGAGGAGCTTGGACAACGTTTGTTGGAACGCACCGGGAGGGGGGTCACTGCGACGGCTGCCGGTCATGCGCTGCTCGCTCATGCGCGCGTCATGCTCAACGCGGCCAGCCAAGCACTGTCGGACCTTAAGGAGATGCATTCAGAACCCGTTGGACGAATCGTCGTTGGCTTGCCTAATCGAGTGGCCATGGGCTTGGGGGTCCCACTGATTCGGGAGTTTCGGCGTCGCTTGCCGAATGCATTGTTGTCCGTGGTCGAGGGGCTTAGTCTTTCGCTGCGCGAAGGCTTAATAGCAGGTCGTATCGATCTGGGTTTGCTATTTGATCCAGCACCCACGCCGCTACTGTCGTATGAACCGTTGATGCGCGAGCGGATGGTGCTTGTTGCGCCGAAAGGCTACCGATTACCGAAGCAAGTGAGTCTTGAGGTGTTGGCCGACTTCCCGTTGGTGCTGCCAGGGTCGCACAACCCGATCCGAAGTCTGGTGGATTCGGTGCTCTTGCCCCACCGCATCGTGCTGAACGTCGTTGCGGAGGTAGGAGCCGTGCATACCGCATTGGCGGTGGTTGAGGACGGCCTAGCTTGCTCTATTCTTCCAGACAGTGCCCTGTGCCTGAGCAGTAGGAGGTCAGAGATCCAAGCAACTCCGATTGGGCCGCCAGCTATTCACAACCTCTTAGTGCTTGCACTGCCGCGAGCTCGGCCCGCAACACGTCTGGTCGCAGAGACTGCCAAACTGCTACGAGAGTTGGATTTCCGTAATGGAGCACGCTCGCTTTGAGCCATACGCGCTTGCTCACATTCACAACTGAATGGTGAACATGGTCCGAATGGTGTTGGTGAAATGAGGGCGCACGTGATCACTCCAGGAAGTTTCGCGGACCGCTAGCCATTCGGGTGAAGCCAGAGCTTGTTCATCGACTAGGTCGTAGCATGCGAAAGACCGAGGTCCTTCGTCATGGTTCCAGAATCTCTGTGCCTGCACGCATCCAGGAGTCTTAGAAAGACCCGGGAGATGTTCCATTGCATACCATCTCTGAAGCTCTAACTCCCAGCCCGTTTCAGGCGTCGTTTCCACGACATAGTGAAACGACGCCTGTCTTAACAAGCTAGCTCCAGTCAGGCTATCCATCAATGTCATGCGACTGGCAGATAGGCTTATGCCGGGCCTGGATGGGCATGTCAGAGCATCCAATGTTTGCTTCGCGAGAGACAAACGGTGGGGCAGAGCAAGATAAACATATGCAGTTTGGGAATGCTCTGCCCAGGCTTTGCGCACGATTGAGCCCTGCAACTCGGCATTGACGGGATTGGCCATCACGTGCAGTTCGAGGCCGGAAATCATGGACTGCTGCGCGCCCTGCATGCGCAGCAAAATCATGTCTGTGGGAAGGAATTCACTGGACATATGTTCGCGGAGGGGACTTACGGTGCGATGAGGGATTGAGGCTTCAGTCGATAGTGACTTTGCCAGCGATCACCACCTTACGCCAGCGTGCCTCCTCGGCGCGCATGAACTGTGTCATCTGCTCCGGCGTGTTTACCGCTACGGTCAACCCTTCGCGAGCAAGGCGCTCGCGATAAGCGCTTGTTTCTGCAACTTTGCGCAGAGCTGCATTAATCTTCGAAATGACCGGTGCTGGCGTGCCAACAGGTGCAAACGCTGCGTACCAGACATCGGCCTCATAGCCTGGCAGGGTCTCTGCAATTGCTGGAACCCCTTTGTAGGCTTCGCTGCGCTTTGGAGAGGTTATGCCGAGCGGTCGCATTGTGCCGCTAGCAACCATTTTTGCCACTCCACCCGCCGTACCGAACAAAAGGTCGACTTGACCGCCAATCAGATCGGTGTAGGCAGGGCCAGCTCCTCGGTAGGGCACATGCGTGATATCCACGTTAGCCATGGTCTTGAACAGTTCGCCAGCCAAGTGGACGGCAGATCCGTTGCCCGAAGATGCATACGTCAGCCTTCCGGGGGCTGCTTTCGCGGCGGCAATCACGTCAGCGATGCTTTTGAAGCGGCTGTTGGGGGGAGTGACCAGGACGTTAGGCCCGCTGCAGACCCGTGCCACTTCAGTGAAGTCCTTTTGCGTCTTGTAGGGGAGCCTCTTGACCAGAGAGTCGTTGATCGCAATAGCTGAGGTCGTAAGAAGCAACGTGTAGCCGTCGGCAGGCGATTTGGCCACGATGTCTGTGCCTATGATGGTGCCGCCACCGGGCTTGTTGTCAATGATCAAGGCTTTTCCAAGTTCCCGCTGCATTCCTTCCAGCAAAGCCCGCCCAATGACATCGGTGCCCCCGCCCGGGGCGAACGGTACAACCACACGTATGGTGCGTGTCGGGAAGTTGTCGGCAGACCAGGCTTCTAAGCTTATAAGTGACGAAGCCGAGGCAAGTGCTGTACCGGACCGCAGAACCTGGCGACGTGTGAAAACAGAGTGCGACATTTATGAGTTCCTGGCTGCTAGTTAAAAGTCAATTCGAATCTCTGCTTCCTTGACCGCTTTGCCGATTTTCAGCAAGTCTTCAGCGATCAGCTGCCGAAATTGCGAGGGACTGGACTTTGTAGGCACAAATGACAGTTCGGCAAATTTGGTCTTTAAGGACGGTGCTTCGACGGCCTTGGCGATCTCTGCATTCAGTCTGTTGGTAACTTCGACTGGCATGTTGGCTGGGCCCCATACGCCATACCAAGACAACAACTCGAATCCCGGGACGGTGCTTTCAGCTAGCGCCGGAACGTCTGGCAGTGATGGAGCTCGCGTCTTGCTAGTCACCGCCAGTGGCCGCAGGCGGCCGGCCTGAACAAAGGGTGTGACCCCGGGCATAGGCGAAATCGCCGCGGAGACATGTCCACCAACCACATCAGTCAATTGAGGCACAGCTCCCTTGTAAGGAACGATCTCCATTTGCAGACCAAGTGCTCGGTTGAGCATTTCTTCACTCAAGTGACTGGTCGTACCCAAGCCGGAAGTTGCCCAAGTGAACTTCCCAGGGTTGGCTTTGGCCAATTTGATGAATTCTTCGATCGTCTTGGCTTGAACGCCATTGTTGACGGCAACGATGAGCGGCACGTACCCTATCTGCGCTACGGGAGTGAAGTCTCGCTGCGGGTCGTAGGTCTTCTTGGCAACTACGAGCGGCAGGTACGCCTGGCTGGAGGCGTTGAACAGCAAAGTGTAGCCATCGGCCTTCGCGTTCTTCACATGCATGGAGCCAAGGAGGCCAGAAGCGCCTGGCGTGTTTTCAATGACAATCGGCTGACCGAGTTGGCGCTGCAACTGGTCAGCTACCAATCTGCCAACGGTATCGATGGATCCTCCTGGAGTGTAGGGAATCACCATACGAATGGTCTTGCTCGGATAGTCTTGCGCACTGGCTGTCGCGCTAATTCCAATCAAGGCGCCTGTTAGAGCAAGTCTCAGGACGAGCGAAGTATTTGCTTTGTTCATGCTTGTCTCCCGTTATGGCTTCTTATTTCGTGATCACGTCTGCCTTGACGAGCTTGGACCAACGAGCGATCTCAGCACGAACAAATGCTTCGTATTCGGTTGGAGTGCCCGTTTGGGCCACCATGCCTTCATGAACCAACTTTGATTTAAAGAAGTCGCTCTGAGCTGCTTTACGGATTGTGGCGTTGAGTTGTTCAATGATGGCTGTAGGCGTGCCGGCGGGAGCATGCAGGCCGTACCAACCCTCCGATACATACCCTGCGACACCTGCTTCAGCCATGGTTGGCACGTTCGGATAGGCGCTCGAGCGAGTCGCCGAAGTCACCGCGAGCGCTCTTAGTTTTCCGCTGTCAATGAATGAACCAACAGACCCTGATGTGCCGAACAGGATGTCGGTCTGCCCGCCCAGCAAATCAGTGAGGGCAGGGGAGGATCCTTTGTAGGTGATGTGCTGAATCTGTAGCTTAGCCAGATCCGCAAAAAGAGCTGCAGCGAGGTGAGACGAAGTTCCGTTACCAGGCGATGCGTATGTCAACTGGTTGGGCTTTGCTTTGGCTGCCGCAATAATGTCCTTGACTGTTTTGTACGGGCTGCTTGCGCGCACGACCAGTACATTTGGGGAGCGCACCACCATGGACACCGGCGTGAAAGCTTTTTCTGTAGCGTAAGGAAGCTTTTCCATAAGACTCGGGTTGACCGAGTGCGCTATAGAGGACACCAGTAGCGTGTAGCCGTCCGGAGCACTCTTGGCAACCATTTCCGAACCGATGATCGTGCCTGCTCCAGGTTTGTTTTCAACGATGACCGATTGCCCTAATTCTTGTGACATTCCGACTGCGAGCGTTCGCGCGATCAGATCTGCCCCACCTCCGGGCGCGAATGGAACCACTAACTTTACTGGTTTGTCAGGGAACGCTGCCTGGGCCGCGTTGAGACCAATGGCCAGGGTGGCCGCAAACATGGTGGCCGCCTTGAGAGACGTTCTGACCGTGCGTTGGAAGGAATGTTTCATTGATGTCTCCGGTAATATTTATTTCTGTCAAAACCCCTGCAGCTGACTCTTGGGTGGTCTTGTCTTGCTGCAGGGAGGTCGAACTGTGCTGATTCCTACATGGCGTGGCAGGCCATGCGCATATGCCACGCGCGGTTTCAGTGGGCACGTGGTGTTTACGCTCCCTATTGGTAGGCGCGCTATCGAAATAGAAACAACGCAAAGAAGCGGATTGCCGTCGGTCTGGGCGAGCGCTGTGGCAGGGCTCGCTTACTTCTGATAGATGCGATGAGCAAAAGCAGCGATGGCATCGGCCATGGCGCGTGGCTGTTCTGGTGCCATTGCATGACCGGCGTCGCTAATCACTTGCTCAGTGACACGCTCGCCAAGGTAGAGTTTCATTACCTTCGGAATCACTACTGCATCGTGCTCGGCCTGTAGATCCAGGATGGGCACTTGGGTACCAGCAGTGAAATAGTCATCGACAGGGGTGCTGCGTCGAGCATGGCTTTGAGCCTCGTGAGCCTCTGTGTTCCAGCCGTCTAGCCAGACGCGTGGATCGTGACCAGGGGCGAAGAAGGCTCGGCGCAGGCAGTCCAGCCGCTGTTCTTCTGACAGGCTAAAGTCACTTGCTCCATCTATGGCGTCGCGCAGACGGCTGTATGGCATTTCGCTCGACTCAGGCGGCAGCTTGCCCGCAGAAGCAGCTGCCATGATGACGCCGCATACCAAATCGGGGCGATCAGCAGCCAGCATGCGAGCGGGTTGGCTGCCCCAGGCATGACCCACTATGAGGATGGGGCCGGTGCGCTCCTGATCCAGGACAGCGGCCACATCGGCAGCAAAGTCATGCAAGCTTAGGCCCTGCATGGGACCATGGCTATTCCCGATGCCGCGCGGCTCTGGGCGAATTACGCGGAAGCCGTCTTGCTGCAGGTGGTGCGCCACGACGTCGTAGTCGCGACCTGATCGAGCCAACGAAGGAAGAATGCAAATGATTCGACCTGTGCCTTGATCGGCATATTCGATATGAACTTCCGTATTGCTCTTTGGTGGGAGGTACCGAACAAGTCGGCGTGATGTCTCTGTAGTTGTGTTAGTCATGCAACCAGTCTCTTACGCCACTGGCTCTGCAATAAGCCTCTAGCGGCTATATCAGCTATGCCTTTTAGCTATTTAACTGAGCATCGGCGGCAATTTGGGAGTTAGTGCGGCGCAGGCTTTCATTGCTTGGAAATAGCGGCTTTTCTCCGCTGGATTTTTGGGACAACCTAACTTTGGCACTGTCGTCATCGCGATGGCTTCGATGCACAGCATAAGCATGATGAAAAATCCCGTTTACATCGATTGCAGAGCGCTCAGTCTTTTCTGGATATCGTCTCGTAGTGCTATCAACGGGCTCCACAGGTCCTCCACGACTTTTGCCAGAGCCTCCTCTGTAGAGATGCTAAGGTTTAGAACATAGATTGCATCCGGCGTGACCAAGGGAGTTGCCAGGGCAACCACCTCAGGCTGCCATGCTGCGGCACAGAAGCCTCGCGTTCTCACGCTTTGGCGCGCGTCTTCGATCGCCTGCTCAAGGACTTCCCACTGTGCGGCTCTGCGGTGTTGAAATGTGGCTAGCAGTGCCTCACGTTTGGGTTCGGACGCGACCGCCAGATAGGCACGCCCCAAGGAAGTGAGCTCCATGGGGACTCGCTGGCCCGAAACCACATGGCGAAGCACCACGCGCCGGCTGTAGCGGATGGATTCCAGGTAGACCATTTCATCTCTGTCGGGGGCGGCTAGGCCAACGTTGATGCGTTGGGCCTCTGCAAGCGTCCGCATCAGCGGTGCGGCAATGGCTAGGACCTGCGAGCCGGTACGCATGGCATGTGCCAGGCTTAGAACAGCCGGCGCCAGGCGGTAGGCGCGCACAGATGTGTCCACCTGCAGCATCCCAGTTCCGACCAGCGTCTGAGTTAGTCGACTGACGGTAGACCTCGATAGCCCTGTTCGCTCTGCAATATCGCCATTTCCAAGCAGCTCCGATCCAGGTCGGAAAGCGCGAAGTATTTCTATTCCTCGCTCAAGCGATCGATTGGAGGGCGACTGACCCGGCTTGTCATTAAGGATGGCAGAGCGGCTTTTGATCATTAGCTTTTTGATGGTTCGGAGTTCACACGGGGATAGCGTCGGTTCTCAAGGAGGGCGCTGAATTAGTGCAATTTTGATCGCTCTTGCACCCACACAACTGTCAAGGAGTGTTCCATCCCTTGGAATTCGAGACATGCCAACTTTTCCTGCAAATTCCATCTGTTGGAAATAGGGGGGTGCCAGGATTGCTATCTCTCCCTAAGCTTTAAAAGACCGACATCGAGAGCCGCGATGTTCCGGCTTTGAGAGACAGGCGGCAGATGCCGCATAACAAGGAGACAACTCAATGACTGCTTCCCTGGTTCGCAGAGGTGCGAGATCCATTGCACTTTTCATGGCCGTTGTTGCTTCAGCAGGATCTGCTATGGCAACGTTCCCAGATAAAACCATTCGCATGGTTGTTCCGTTTGCACCGGGAGGTGGCACGGATTTGATCGCTCGCACATTGGGGGCAGAAATGTCCAAGGACTTGGGACAGCCCGTCATAGTGGAGAACAAGCCTGGCGGAGGAACCATGATAGGAACCGACAACGTTGCCAAGAGCGCTCCTGACGGATATAGCATCGTCGTTGCATCCTTCGCGCATGCGGTGAATCCAGCACTGCAACCCAGGCTTCCATATGGAAGCAACAAAGCATTTGCGCCGGTGATGCTCATTGGTAAAGGCCCCAACGTACTGGTTGTGCGGCCCAACAGTCAATTCAAGTCAGTAGCCGATGTCGTAGCAGCTGCCAAGGCTAGCCCGGGAAAACTGACTTTTGCTTCCCAAGGGGCTGGCACTTCAGCCCATCTCGCCGGAGAGCTGTTCGCCAATCTGGCCCAGATAAAGATCAACCATATCCCTTATCGCGGCGCAGGGCCGGCACTGACCGATCTGATGGGAGGTCAGGTAGACATGATGTTTGCAACAGCTGCTGCAGTTTCGCCATTTGTGGACGGTGGAAAGCTTAGAGCACTGGGTGTCACAACTTCTGAGCCTTCGCCGGCGTTCAAGGGCATTGCGCCTATCGCTGCCACGGTGCCTGGCTATGTCGTCGATAGCTGGTACGGACTGTATGTCCCCGCAGCCACCCCTCCAGCTGTGATAGAGCGCCTGAATGCAGCAGCTCGGAAGGCGGCTCGCTCACCTGATTTTGTCCGCAAGGTCGAACACGAAGGTCTGATTGTCAGCGCGGGCACGCCATCCGAATTGGATGCATATGTACAAGCCGAGGAGCAACGTTGGGCTCGCGTGATCAAGGCAAGCGGCATCAAGCCGGACTGATCGGCATTGTGTCGGGTAATTTTTGGAGAAAACAATGAGCTATTCCCTAATAGAACTTCAAGTCAATGACGCGGTGGCAACGCTTACGTTGAATCGTCCGGACAAGCGCAATGCGATGAGCGATGACATGCGCACGGAGTTTATCGACGCGCTGGAACGTGTTGCCGCCGATAAAAGCATCAGGGCGTTGGTTCTCACCGGAGCAGGAAAAGGCTTCTGTGCAGGTGGAGACATCAGTGGCATGCAAAAGCGAATGAATGCACCGGCCGGCGAAGTTGGCTTTAACGGTTGGCATCGTCAGCAACGTGTGCACCGTACTCAAGCGTTGCTGCACACAATGCCTAAACCGGTGGTTGCCGCTGTCAACGGAGCAGCTTCTGGGCTGGGGGCCGACACTGCGCTGGCCTGCGATTTCATCATCGCCAGCGAGTGGGCAAGCTTCACCTGGTCTTACATTCACCGCGGCATCATTCCTGACGGCGGCGGCATGTATTTTCTGCCGAGACGCGTAGGTCTTTCAAAGGCCAAGGAACTGATCTTCACTGGGCGCCAAGTCAAAGTGGACGAAGCCCTCGATTTGGGCATCGTCGATCGAAAAGCCAGTGCCGACACCTTGCTGACCGATGCGCAGGCATGGGCTGCGGAGCTTTCCAAAGCCTCATCAACCGCATTGGCATTGACCAAGACCATCCTCAATCAGAGCTTCGAGTTGTCGTCCCACGACGTGTTCGCGCAGGGCAGTCTGGCACAAGGTATCTGCTACACGAGTAGCGAACACCGCGCCTCGGTAGAAGCCTTTTTAGCTAAAGCTGCAGCGAAGGAATGATTGTATGAACAGCGCCATTTCAAAGCTGCTTTCTCCACGAAGTGTTGCCGTCATCGGAGCCTCGGCTGACCCGAAGAAAACTACAGGCCGACCTGTCGCGTACCTGCGAAAGCATGGGTACTCCGGTCGAATCATGCCCGTGAACCCCAAGGTCGAAGCCATCGGTGATCTGCCATGTTACCCAGATATTGCCTCACTTCCCGAGGTTCCTGATGTCGCAGTTGTGTTGCTGGGCGCAGAGCGAGCGCATCTTACGGTAAAGGAATTGTCGGAGCGCGGTTGTGCTGCGGCCATCGTGTTGGCCAGTGGCTATACCGAAACCGGTGAAGAAGGCGCTCGCCGTCAGCAGCAACTGGTCGAAGCGGCCGGCACGATGCGAATTCTGGGGCCCAATACGATCGGACTGGTCAATCTGACTGACAAGATAGTGCTTTCGCCTTCTGGTGCGTTGGAGATGGACGACTTTAAGGCCGGAGGGATCGGCGTCGTCTCGCAAAGTGGCGGCATCCTTGGGTCACTGCTGTCGCGTGCTTCAGCTCGCGGCATTGGTCTTTCCAAACTGATCTCCACCAGCAACGAAGTTGATCTGGAGCTTGCTGATTTTATTGACCACCTGGTCGATGACCCTGCCACCAAAGTGATTGCGCTGTACGTGGAGACGGTGCGCAATCCGTCGAGATTCCGCGCTGCCTGCCTGAAGGCAGCGCATGCGGGCAAGCCAGTCGTGGCCTTCAAGATTGGTCGCTCCGAGGCTGGCGCCCAAGCCGCTGTGTCGCACACAGGAGCGATGGCTGGTGCCGACAGCATGTACGACGCGCTGTTCAAGCAGGTCGGTGTGATCCGCGCACAGACTTTCTCCGACCTGCTCGACATCCCCGCCGCACTGACCACCGGCCGTCATCTGCGCGGTAAGCGCGTGGCAATCCTCACCTCCACCGGCGGTGCCGGCACGCTTGTTTCCGATGATTTGGGCGTGGCCGGGTTCGAGACGCCCGCGCCCGACCTTGCCACGGCCGACGCGCTGCGGGCGCTGCAAACCGGCAGCGAGGCGGTGCTGGACCGAAACCCTATAGACGTGACCCTAGCCGGGTTGCGGCCTGACCTTCTGCGCGGAGCCATCAATGCGCTGCTGGCCAGTCCGAGCTACGACGCTTTGGTCATCATCGTCGGATCGTCCAGCCTAGCTATGCCTGAGCTACTAGTGGGCGCCATTCAAGAGTGCTTGCCTAATTCCGACAAGCCTGTCTTAGCGTACGTAAGCCCGCACGCGCCCGAGATCGGTGCACTGCTGACAGAACGCGGGGTGCCGGCGTTCGGAGCAGCGGAAAGCTGCACTGCGGCGCTGGCAGGAATGTTGCGCGTGGCTAACTTCCAGGAACCAGCTCCGGCCGACGGTTGCGAGGCGGCTAAACCCGTTGCACTCGATACTCTACCGAGTGGATCACTGGACGAGGCCGAGGCCAAACAGCTGTTCACCCGCTTCGGCTTGCCATGCGCGGCTGAGCAAGTGGTCACCACTGCCGAAGAGGCGCAGGCTGCCGCACGCACCCTGGGTGGCCGCGTTGTACTGAAGATTCTGTCCGCCCAGATCACGCACAAAAGTGACGTAGGTGGTGTAGCTGTAGGCCTGTCACCCGAGACCATAGGAGCACGGCTCACGCAGATGGCCGCCGAGGTCGAAACCAAGGCTGGTGTGCGACCCCGGCGCTTCCTAGTGCAGAAGATGGTCAGTGGCGGCACTGAGCTGATCCTGGGCATGCACCGCGACGCTCTGGGAACCGCCATTATGTTGGGTATGGGCGGCGTGGCGGCAGAGCTGTTCAAGGACACCACGCTGCGCCTGTTGCCGCCAAGCGGCGGGCTTTCGCGCGCCGACGCACTGACTATGGCCCAGGATCTCAAGACCTGGCCGCTGCTGGATGGCTTCCGCGGCCGGCCCAAGGCTGACGTGGAAGCGCTGGTCTCGGCCATCGTCGCCTTCTCGGAGATGGCGGCGCAGTTGGGCGACCGCTTGGTCGAGGCCGAAATCAACCCAGTGTTCGTATTGCCGCAGGGACAAGGTGTGTGTGCAGCAGACGGCGTGGTGGTACTAGCGTGATGGATCCCGCACCTTTGGACCAGGTGCGCCTGGAGCGCGACGGCGACGTCGCCATCATCGGCATCGACAACCCACCCATTAACGCCGGTTCTGCGACTGTCCGTGCCGGACTTCTACAGGCCATTGATACAGTGGCACGCGACGACAGCCTGGTGGCCGCCGTACTAATCGGCGTCGGCACCACTTTCATGGCCGGCTCGGATATCCGCGAGTTTGGCCAGCCGCTTGCCGAGCCTCAGTTGCCCAGCGTGATAGCAGCCATCGATGCCTGCAGCAAGCCCTTTGTGGCCGCGCTGCACGGCGCGGCGCTGGGCGGCGGCTTTGAGCTGGCTCTGGGTTGCGATGCGCGCATCGCAGCGCCCGACACCGTTGTCGGCCTGCCAGAGGTCACGCTGGGCATCATTCCGGGCGCGGGCGGCACCCAGCGCCTGCCGCGTCTGGTCGGCGTACCTAGCGCCATAGAAATGATCTGCAGCGGCAAGCGGGTTAAGAGCCCATCCGCCTTGGCTGCCGGCCTTATCGACGCCGAGGCCATAGGCGAGCTTCGCTCTGAGGCGCTGGCCCTGGCACGAAGCCTGGTAGGGCGTAAGCGGCGCTTGCGAGATCGTTCCGTGCCTCCGGCCGAGCCCAAAGCCGTGGAAGACGCTGCCACAGCCGCACTGAAAGCTGGCAAGTACCGCCCTGCCGTAGTTGCGGCGATCGAAGCCATCAAGGCCTCGGTTGTGCACGACTTCGACACCGCGCTAGCCGACGAACGCGCAGTGTTCCAGCAGTTGCGCAGTTCGCGCGAAGCCTCAGCTCTGCGCTATCAGTTCTTCGCCGAGCGTGAGAGCGCCAAACATCCTTCGCTGGCCGGCGTAGCACCGCGTTCAGTGCGGGTCATTGCAGTCATCGGCGCCGGAACCATGGGCTCCGGCATTGCCATCGCGGCACTGGATGCTGGCTACGAAGTGCTGCTGCTGGAGCAGGACGGTGTGGCGCTGGAACGTGGAACAACTCGCATCCAGGACCACTATGCTGGCCGTGTGCGCGCAGCCAAGATGGCGTCCGATACAGCCCAGGCGCGCCACGGGCGTTTACGCAGCAGCTTGCGATGGGACGACCTGGCCTCGGCAGACCTTGTGATCGAGGCCGTGTTCGAGGATCTGGACGTCAAGCGGCAGGTGTTCGAGCGCATCGATTCTGTGGCCCGGCGCGGTGCTGTGCTTGCAAGCAACACGTCATACCTGGACCTGGACGCCATCGCTGCAGCTACGTCGCGCCCACAGGACGTGGTTGGTCTGCATTTCTTCAGTCCGGCCAACGTCATGCGGCTCATGGAAGTCGTGCGCGGCCAGGCGTCGGCGCCTGACGTTCTAGTCACAGGGCTGACTGTGGCAAAGAGGCTCGGCAAGCTGCCGCTGCTGACCGGCAATGCCTTCGGCTTTATCGGCAACCGGCTGTATGCCGCTTACCGGCGCCAGTGCGAGTTCCTAGTCGAGGAGGGCGCTTGGCCTGAGCAGGTGGACGCAGCACTGCAGCGCTTTGGCTTCGCCATGGGCCCATTTGCGGTGGCCGACCTGTCTGGACTGGATATTGCTTGGCGCATGCGCCAGGCCCAGGCAGCAACACGCGATCCGCAAACGCGCTACGTTGACATAGCCGACCGGTTGTGCGAGGCCGGCCGGCTGGGACGAAAGACTAGCGCTGGTTACTACGCCTATGCAGAGGGTGGTAAGCCGGCGGTGGACCCGGCAGTGCATGTGCTAATCGAGCAGGCACGGGCTGACAAGGGTATCGCACCGCGTGTCATTACTGACGAAGAAATCGTGCGCCGTGCGCTACTGGCCCTTGCCAACGAGGCCGCACTGCTCCTGGCCGAAGGAGTTGCGGTCTATGCCACCGATGTGGACCTAGCTCTGGTCAATGGCTACGGTTTCCCGCGTTGGGAAGGCGGCGTGGTTTTTTGGGCCCGCGAACGCAGCGAAGCCGGACTGCGAGAAGATTTTGCTTGGCTGGCCGAGATCAGCGGCCCCGCAAGTAGAGTCGGCGACTCGCGAGACCTACTGCTGGCACCGACTAACGCGGGAAGTCCCCGTGCAATCCCAACCAGATTGCCTTAAGGCAGCACAAATCCAGGAGACAACATGCCCTACACCTCTGTTCATACTCCGTCGCGCCGCGCACTGCTTAAGTGTGTACCGGCCGGCATCGCCTGCGCCGCAGCTCCGGCTTGGGCGCAGTCACCTGTCGGCAGCGAACTTCCGGCGCCGGCTCTAGCCAGTTACCGCTTCATCGTGGGCTTCGGCGCGGGCGGTGTGCCCGATGCGGCTGCGCGCTTGATCGCTGCGACCCTGTCCGAACGCTGGAGGCTGCCGGCCATCGTGGAGAACAAGGTAGGCGTGGGCGGAACGCTGGCGGCACGCGCTGTACTGGCCGCTCCGGCCGACGGCAGCACCTTGCTCAGCGTGTCGCCTGCCCATGCGACGGCTCCGGCCGTTTTCCGCAACCCAGGCTACGACACGCTGCGCGATTTCGCCCCGGTCACGCTAATCGGCGAAGGCCCTGCGCTGATCGTGGTGCCCAAGGACCTTCCCGCCAAGAAGCTGTCGGAGCTAGTGGCGCAGGCTAAGGCGCGCCCTGGTTCGGTCAGTTACTCGTCGGCAGGAGTGGGAAGCAGCTCGCACTTCGCAGCCGCTCTGTTCTGCCAACAGGCTGGCATCGAGGCCGTGAACATTCCGTACAAGAGCGTGGGCGAGGCGATGACCGAAACCATCGCCGGGCGCGTGCAGTTTCATATCGCGCCCTACGTCTCGGCTGTCGGTATGGTTAAGGACAGGCGGGTGCGTGCGCTGGCGGTGACTTCAGCCTCACGCATCGCCGAGATGCCAGACGTGCCTACCACTGCACAGGCCGGCGTGCCAGGCTACGAATGGAGCTTCTGGTACGGGTTGCTGGCCTCTGCAAAGACCCCTGCGCCGGTAGTCGCCCAACTGAACAAGGACATCAATAACGTCCTGCGCCTGCCGCAGGTAAAGGCGCAACTGGCCGACATGGGCGTGAAGGTGGCGGCCGGCACTCCCGCCGAATTTCAAAAACTAATTGAATCGGAAGTAGCTAAGTACGCACGCATCGCTAAGGCAGCAAACATTACCGCGCAATGAAAGCAGACCCAATGAGCATGTTCGAACCGGCTGGTGCCCCGGCCATCCACTACACCATCGACGGAACGCGCGGCCCCTGGCTGCTGCTTTCTCACTCGCTCGGCTGCGACGTTTCCATGTGGGACGCTCAGATTGCAGCACTGGCCGAGCGCTATCGCGTGCTTCGTTACGACACGCGCGGGCACGGACGCAGTGGTGCCGGCCAGGCTCCCTACACGTTAGACCAGTTAGCCGATGACGTCGCACAACTGATGGACCATCTTGGCATCACGGTGGTCACTTGGATCGGCTTCTCCATGGGCGGCATGATTGGCCAGACCTTTGCGCTCAAGTACCCGCATCGCGTGCAGGCACTTGTACTTGCCGATACCACCAGTCAGCACGACGCGACACCCCAATCGGTCTGGGACGAACGCATCCGTGTCGCTCGCTCCCAGGGCATTGCGCCCCTTGTGGATCCGGCCATCGGGCGCTGGTTCACGGCCGCATTCCGCGAGGCAGAGTCCGCGGCTGTGGCGGACGTGGCACGCGTCATCGCTTCTACCACCATCGAAGGTTGGACCGGTGCCTGCGCAGCCATCTCGTCGGTGCATACCACGGAAGATCTCCCCCGGATCGACTGCCCAGCGCTTGTGATCGTTGGAGAGCACGACATCGGCACGCCGCTGGCTGCCTCGCTGGAGATGCACCGCAACCTACCCCAATCCACGCTAACCGTGATCGCAGACGCGGCACACATGACCTGTATCGAGCAGCCAGAGCGCTTCAACCGCTCCTTGCGCATGTTTCTTGACAGCACGGTAGGTGCCACATCCGACACCACATGAATTTGACGGTGCAGAAGCATCACTCCAATTTTGGCATCGAGTAGATACAGGCATAACTGAGGTCAGCACCTGCCGCGAACGTCGTAAAGCCGAGGACGCCTAGCGTACATGTGTACAGACGTCAGCACCGTGCTCTTCCCTATGGTACGGGAGCAAGTATGAACAGGCCCTCACGCCGTGGCGTGCCGCCCGGAAATACAGGAAACCCTTGAATGAAACGAAACTCAACAAAGACCCTCTCGGCACTGCGTCGTAGGCTGCTACAAGGCACCGCTGCCAACTTGGCGTTATGCAAGTCGCGCCAGGTGATCAGGGCTCAATCCATCAAGGCCGTATGACGCACGCGCTCGAACGGCAGCAGGAGCTCCAAATGGTGGACAGCCACGGAGGCCGTGTGGCCTGGCGAATATTCGGCCATGGCCGTCCCTTGGTGCTGCTGCACGGTGGCCATGGAACATGGAGGCACTGGATTCGAAACATCCAGGCTTTAGCCGAACAGCGTATGGTCTGTGTGCCCGATATGCCAGGTTACGGAGACTCTGACCCGACCGATGAGTCGACGGTGAAGGCTCTTCTGGAACGTCTGGATAGTTCCCTGACGATTCTGCTGGGCACAGGTACACGCATCGATTTGGGAGGCTTTTCCTTCGGCGGCTTGATGGCGGCGCACCTCGCTGCAAGCCGAGGCGACGTGGACCGCCTTGCGCTTCTGGGTGTCGTTGGCCACGGAGGCATTCGTCGTCCTAAGGCCGAGTTGCTGGATTGGCGTGTCCATGCGCAAATGGGTGACACACAGGCCTTGAATCAAGCCATGAGGCACAACCTGCTGGCCCACATGCTGCACGCCGAGGCCAGCGTCGACGAACAGGCCTTGCAAATCCATACCGATGCTTGCCTACGCACACGCTTTCGTAGCAAGCCCATCTCTAGATCCGGTGGCTTGCAGGCTCTGTTGAGCCGCACGGCGCCAAGCCTGCTGCTGGTCTGGGGAGAGCACGACGTGACCGCCGATCCGGTGTCGCTTGCGCCAGCCTTGGCTGCCTGCCACCCACACTGCATCACTGCCACCCTGCCAGACGCAGGCCACTGGGTTCAGTACGAATCCGCTGCAGCCATCGACATGCTACTTAGCAAATGGCTAGCAGCCCCTCACCTCGATTGAAGGAGATCCATCCCATGTACGCCACAGAAGTCTTCGGCCAGTATGCTGAGCAATTCCAAGGCACCCGTTTGCCCGACGAGGTGGTCCACCATGCCAAACGTGCCGTAATCGACTGGTACGCCTCGCTGTTCCCCGGTCTGGCGGCCGCCCCTCTTGCTCAGCTCGAACAGGTTTTGGCCGAGGATCTGGACCATGGACGCGCTCGACTGGGCAATGGCCGCACCGCCACGGCTCGCGCTGCCGCACTGTACAACGGCACAGCAGCCCATGCAGCTGAGGTGGACGACAGCTTCCGCGACGCCATGTACCATCCCGGCGCAGCGACCATCGCTGCGGCCCTGGCGGCCAGCCAGGACGCCGGTGTCAGTGGTCTGGACTTCCTGCGTGCGCTGGTGCTGGGCTACGAGGTCTCAACCCGCATTGGTGTGGTTATGGGACGTCCGCACTACCGCTTTTGGCACAACACAGGTACGGTTGGCACCTTCGGCGCGGCCGCAGCTTCCGCTGGCGTGTTGGGCTTGGGTGCGCGGCCTTTCGCACATGCCTTGGCCACGGCCGCAACATTCGCGGCGGGACTACAGCAGGCCTTTCGCATGGATTCCATGTCCAAACCGTTGCATGCGGGTCGTGCAGCCGAGGGGGGGCTTTTGGCTGCGCAGATGGCAGCGCGCGGCGTGACTGGTTCGTTGGACGTGCTGGACGGGAAGTCAGGCCTGGGTCAAGCCATGAGCAACGGTCCGGACTGGTCAGAGGTCGGCGCCACGCTTGGGAGCGACTTTCACATCACGCGACTGACCTTCAAGAACCATATCGGCTGCGGCCACACTTTCGCTGCCATAGATGGCGCATTGGAGCTACGTGAGAAGCACGGCCTGCATGCCGAGGACATTGCCCGTGTTCGTGTGGACACCTACCGGCCTGCACTGGACATAGCCTGTTACGAGAATCCGGCCAGCGCCAACGAAGCCCGCTTCAGCCTTCGTTACGTCGTCGCTACGGCGCTGACACGTGGCAGCGTGCGCTTGGCTGCCTACGACCCTGCACAACTGGAGGATACGCGTGTGCGCGAGCTGATGACCCGCATCGAACCGCGCGTGGACCCCGAGATCGACGCTGCATTTCCGGGCCAGCGGTCGGCGCGTGTTGAGATCACCACCCATAGCGGTGCTAAGCTTGTGCACCTGCAGCCCAACCGCAAGGGAGACCCGGAGTTACCGCTGTCCGATGCAGAACTAACAAGCAAGTTCCTGGAGCTATCGGAGCCGGTGATAGGTGTTACGGGCGCTAAGAACCTACTTGCTCAACTGTGGGCGCTGGAACGTGCAGATACACTGTTCGACATCCAAAGCGCCAGCTGAGCGGGCGAACGGAAGCTTCAGATTGATCCGAGACGCTCAGAGGACTCCCTTCAATCCATTACGACTCTGAGATTTAGCTGTCCTTGTTTCGCAGGGCGAGAGTGCGACTTTTAGGCCGTCTGGTGGGGGCAGTCCAACGGTTCGCGAATTGGTATGTGAGAAGCGCGACGGCAGCGATCATGCCAAGTGAGATAAACGCGGTGCAGTAACCGAAACGCTGTGCAACGGCTCCCGCCAAGGCGGGGCTTATCGCCGCTCCAAGCCCCTGGATGCTCATCACCGCACCCAGTCCTGCATTGATGTGTCCGGTTCCGCGCAATATTCTGGAGACCAGGCCGGGCAAGGCGACTCCGAGCAGGCCGGCTCCAATGCCATCTAGAGCCTGCACGGGGATCACGGCCCACGGAGACTCCCAGAAGCCGGCCACGATTCCTCGCACGGGCAGCACCATCAAGGCCGCCATGATCAGGGGGCGATAGCCGTGGCGGCTTGCATACCGTCCGGCGCCTAAAGCTATGGGGATCATGACAAGTTGCGCAACGATGACGGTTGAGGCCGTGAATGCGCTGGGATTCACGGGTGCGCGAGCGACCATGGCCTGAGCAAACAGCGGCAGCATGGCAGCATTGCCCAGGTGAAACAGCAGCAGGGTCGCTGCCAGCAGGCCAAGCTCGCGCGACTGTGCGAGGACCTGAAGCGTGGATGTCTGGCCACGCTGGCGTGCTCTATCTGAAGCCGATGTCGCCTCAAGGCCCCGAGCCCGGTCGTGATCGATATCTTGTGGACGGATCTTGTGCAGGCACAGCAGGGATGCGCAGGCCATCAGCGTCATTAGAACCAGCACCGCTGAAATGCCCCAGCAATATCCGGCCAGGCCAGCCAGAGTGGCCGCCACCATATTGCCAGCATGATTCCAGGCTTCGTTACTGCCCAGCTGTTTTGACAAATGCCCTGGATCTACAAGGCCCAGGGTGATGCCCATGACACAGGCCCCCAGCAAGGCTCCGACCACCCCGGTCACCAACTGGGAGACAAGCACGACGCCAAACGACGGCGAGCTCCAAAGTGCTAAGCTGGCCAGAGTGAGCGCCAGTATGCCGAGGGTCAGCAGCAGGCGCTTGTGGCGCGAGGCATCCACCCAGGCTCCCATGGGCGCGGTCGCCAGCATGCCAGCGATGCCGCCGGCCGTCATGACATAGCCAATGTCGTCGGCGCGCCATCCTTGTCCAAGCAGAAGAACTCCCAGAAACGGGCCCAGGCCATCGCGCACATCAGCGAGGAAAAAGTTCAGACCGGACAGCGGGCGGCGCGAGCCAGTAGGCTCTGGTGTCAGATGAGGCTTTGCCATCGTCCCGCTCCTAGTGCAAAGGGCCTTTGAAGACGAAGAAAGCACCCAGGCAGATGAAGCTGAAACCCAGAAGGTGATTGAGCGTGAGCTTCTCTCCCAGATAGACGATGGAGAAGACTGCAAAGACCACCAAGGTGATGACCTCTTGCATCGTCTTGAGTTCGGCAGCGCTATACAGGGTGTGGCCAATGCGGTTTGCCGGCACGGCGAAGCAGTATTCAGCCAAGGCGATCATCCAGCTCACGAGAATCACCAGATACAAAGGGCGATCTCCGAATTTGAGATGGCCGTACCAGGCCACGGTCATGAATGCGTTGGAGATAAAGAGCAGGACGACGGGCAAGATTTTGGGAGGCATGTCGTATTTCGGTGGGAGAAATAGGGCGATCAAGGCCAGTGCGACTGGATGCCGCACAGGCCTGCCAGATTTCGATGCCTCTGTTTACTGGGCGCGGTCGTAAAGCGGTTGCAGGGCAGCTAATGTGGTGCCCATGCTCACGGCCTCCAACGAAGTGCCAAACTCATTGCGTGTGCCCATCCCCGACGCTGCGAAAGCGGCTCCAGGTTGAACGGAAATACGCAGGCTCTCGGGAGGGAAGCGAACAATGCTGCCGTCGCTGAGGATGACGCCATTTGCCTCTCCGCGCGGACCCGTGAGCACGGTGTCTATGCGACCCTCGACCTGTTGAGTCTGCAGACGTTGAGCGCGCAGATGTGGGGGCAAGACCCGTCCTTCGCCTACAACAGGGGGCTGCTCGTAGACTGTCCGCCCGCTGGCAGTCTGGACGATAGCTTCAGCCTGTACTGTGCCTCGGGTTTGCGCTCTACCAATGACGCGCACAGCATCCCCGACCTTGACAGCGGCCAGGAGCGCCTCGGCCATGTGCGGTGGGAACTTAACGATGGTGCCGTCTTTCAAGCGCAGCCCGTCGACTTCTCCATAGGGATTGATAAGCATCCTCTGCACCTGGCCTTCCACAACGTACTGCCCGGCAAGACCGGGGCGGGAGGGCATCGGAGGATGTTGGGGGGCAGGACCATGAGGCTGGGCTTGCACGCTCAGGCTGCACAGGCTGAAAGCAAGCACAGCAGGCAGGGAAGTAATCGACTTGGACATTGAAGGTCTCCTGGGTTGAGTGAAAAACACTCCCTAGAAGTTGCAACGACCGTGCCATTCATGATTCTTAATTAAATCAAAGGCTTGGTGTTCTTGATGATCATTGCTTGTCCGCTTGTGTGACACGGGGTGTCACAGAATCGGACACTTCCCACTTTGAAGTGATCTAGTCCAAGTCGAACTCGGCCAGCTTGCGATATAGCTGTTGGCGCGACAATCCCAGGCGTCTGGCGGCTTCTGCACGGTTACCTGCGGTCGCAGCGAGGGATCGGGCAATCATTTCTCGTTCGACGCGTGCCACAGCCTGGTCAAGAGAACCATTCCAGTCGATCTCCAAGCCCGGAGTGCTGGGTGCTGTGGGTATCTGCAATCCAACGTGCTCAATCTCAATCACAGGACCATGGCTGAGCAGCACCGCTCGCTCCATGGCATTGCGCAGTTCGCGCACATTGCCAGGCCATGAGTGGGCCAGTAGTAGTCGAGCCGCTGCAGCGCTCAGGCGCTTGGGCGAGTCACCCCCCTGCAGGCGTAAAAAATGCTCGGCGAGCAGCACCACGTCGCCGAGCCGCTCGCGCAGCGGAGGAAGCCACAGAGGTACCACCTGCAGGCGATACCAGAGGTCTTCACGAAACCGTCCTTGCTCAACGGCTGTGGGCAGATCCTGGTGGGTGGCAGCGACGACACGCACGCTCACGGACTGCACTCGGTTGCCGCCCACCGGCGTCACCTCGCGCTCTTGAAGCACCCGCAGGATTTTTGCCTGGGTGGACAGCGGCATGTCTCCGATCTCATCGAGAAACAAAGTGCCGCCATCCGCTTCCCGGAAACGGCCCATGCGTTCATTGACGGCGCCGGTGAATGCGCCTTTGACATGGCCAAACAGCTCGCTTTCCATCAACTCAGCCGGAATTGCAGCACAGTTCACGGGCACAAAAGGCCCTTCTGCTCTTGCGCTATTGCGATGTAGGGCCCGAGCCACCAGCTCCTTGCCAGTTCCGGTTTCACCAAGAATCAAGACAGTGGCATCGCTGTCTGCTGCAAGCCCAATGCGTTTGAAGACCTGACGCATTGCCTCGCTGCTGCTAATCAGCTCACTGCCGTCGTGCGTATCGGCATCGGGGGATTCTGCCGTCCCTTGGACCTGCTGGGAGGAGGGCGGTCTCTCCCGCAATGCTCGCTCCAGTGTCTCCACCAGACTGGCACGCGCAACAGGCTTGGTCAGGTGATCGAATGCACCCAGACGCATGGCCTCTATGGTGTTGTCACCACTGGCATAGGCGGTGAGCATGATGCAGGGCACGAAGGAGATCTTGGCTGCCCGGCGTAGAAATGACAGGCCGTCTTCACCGGGCATGCGCAGATCGACGATGACGGCATCCACGACTTCTGTGCGCAGCCTGTGCAGACCGGCATCGGTGGTTTCGGCCTGCAGCACGGAGTGACCCAGGTCCTCAAGCATTTCCGCCAGACTGGCGCGAAATGCGACATCATCATCAACAATCAGGATGTGGGCCATGGCAGCTCCATCTCTATGCGAGTTCCTTTCACGGAAGGCGCTAATGCAACTCGCCCACCGTGTCCCTGAACGATTTCGCGCACCAGCGCCAAACCCAGCCCGGTACCGCCAGCGCGAGTCGTGGCGAACGGTTCAAACAGCGTTTCGCCCAAGGAAGGCGGGATGCCGCAGCCGTCGTCAGCCACCCAGAGCCGCAAAGCGCCTGCAGGCGTGCGGCTCGCTCCAAGCTCAATCGAACCATGAGGCACGGTATGCGCAAGCGCGTTGAGCAGCAAGTTGTCATAGACCCGTGCCATCTGGATGGGATCGAACAAAGCAAGTCCTTGTGCGCTAGCAAGCAACTGGGACGAAAGCGCCACAGTAAGCTGTTTGTGCTGCTGTTGGGCAGCCTCGGCGTGGGCGTTGCATCGCTCCTGGAGCCATTGGTGCAGATCGACTTCCTGATGCTCCACGCGAAGCGGCTGAGTCAACGCCAGCAGACTGGACACTAAGGCTTCGAGGCGTTCGGTTTGCGACAGCACGACTTGCAGTGCACTATCGGCGCGCACACTGCGCAGCTCAGCAGGAGCCGCGAGTGCGTTCTCCGCTTTCATGCGCATGGTGCCCAGCGGATTGCGGATCTCATGAGCCAGTCCTGCAGACACCCGGCCTAGTGTGGCCAGACGCTCAGACTGAGCCAGTTGTTTTCTGAGTTCTGCAGACTGGCGTTGCCATCGCGAAATCATCCGGCCGAGCCAAGCCCCGGATACCACGACCAGTGCAAGAAGCAGGCTCACCGCAAGGATCAGCGTATTGACTGTCTCTGCTGCCATGATCGGCACGCGCATCAGCGTCCAGGCGACCAGGCGCTTGTCACCCAGATCGACAGGGCAGGCGGCAAATGCGACAGCTTCGCGTAGACCGGGCCGTATGTCGGTCACAAGTACGCCAGCGTCCTGGGCACGCTGTGCGGTGGATGCAATGCGTTCCAGCTCGGCGCTTGGCGGGTCGCGCTTAATGCCAGTGCCGTCATAGGTCGGAAAGGCATATGCGACGACTCCGGCATCGGCTCGCCAGATGCCACCTTCCATGCCTGGCTGATCCCGCAGCGCGAGATCGAGAACTGCCTGGACGATCGCCGGGGCAACGCTGATGGAGGTATCGGCAGATTGCTGACTCAGGTGTTCTGCACCGGCCTGGAGTGCCCTGCAACTCGTTGAGGTCAGGCGTTGTGCGTGCGCGATTTGAGGGCCTGAACCTTGTCGGCTCAGAGTCAACAGCAGCCATCCAAGCACAAGGGCCACTGCAGCAATGCACATCCAGAGAATCAGCAGGTCACGTCGGACGGGGGCGGGTAGTGACAATGCAGACTCCATTGCAGTGAGACTTGGGCAGGACTTGAGATACTGGCTTGGAGCCGGCTTCAATAAGCCACCGAATCATATCTGTGCTGTGCGATCGTTGAGCCGCAGTACAGCCTCGAGGAGCCATTGGGGCAGCGGGGTTCGGTTCCATCGGTTTGCCAAGTCGTGCCTGCTAGAAGCGGTACCCGCAATACGCGCTAGGAGGAGTTAGCAGTTTAGTTCAGCTACATCCCGGGAAAGCGGACAGCAGGGCATCAACTCCCGAATGGAGCATTGACGAGCAGAACTGGATGACTTATAAATTTCGTCGGGCCGAATCAGGCAGGGAACATGCCTGCTGCACAGGTGAACGCGAGGTGACTTGACATGCGTAACGACGTCTTAACCTGAAGTGTGAAGGTTTGCAATCGCTGCCAAGCCGACTTTGCGGCGAGTCATCTGTAGGCTAGCTTCTCAGACGCAGTGCAAACGCAGTCAGTGCAGTGGCCGTTGCCAATGCAGTCACCGCCATCCAGCCGAACTGTGCGAATAGCCAGGCCGCCAGGGCCGACCCAATTGCCATACCGATGAACATGCCGGTGAACAGCACAGCGTTGAGCCGGCTGCGAGCGTTGGCATCGATGCCGTAGACGATGGTCTGATGGGCGATCAGCGAGGCCTGGATGCCCAGGTCGAAACCGATGGCGCTCAAGACCAGCAGACACAGCTGGGCGCCGGGCGCCATGAGCGGTGCCAGTGCCATGGCCGCGAAGGACACTGCGACTAGGCCCGCACCCAGGCGGGTGACGAGCGGCGAGCCGTAGCGGTCGGCGATGCGTCCGGCAACAGGCGCAGCCAGGGCTCCGGCCGCTCCGGCCAATCCGAAAGCGCCTGCTGCCGCCGCCCCCAGATGGAACGGCTCACCATGCAGCATGACCGCCAGGGTGGACCAAAAGGCGCTGAAACCGATGGACAACAGACCCTGGGCCCAGGTGGCCCGGCGCAGCGCCGCATGTTGCTTCCACAGCCCGCCAAGTGATTGCAACAGCGCGAAGTAGGAAAGGTGCGTGGTTGGTTGGAAGCGCGGGAGCTGGCGCCATGCGGCGAGACCGACCAACGCGATGCTCAAGGCCGCGCCACCGAACATGACCCGCCAGCTCCAGTGCTCTGCGACGAAGCCGCTGACCACCCGTGACAGCAAGATGCCTAGCAGCAGGCCGGTCATCACCGTGCCCACGATCTTGCCGCGGTGCGACGGTGGTGCCAGTGTTGCGGCTGCCGGAACGATGTCCTGCGCCATTGTGGCTGACAGACCGATCACCATGCTGGCGAGCAGCAGCGTCATTAGCGAAGGTGACAGTGCCGCGAGCAGCAAGGCTGCAAACAGGACGGCGGCCTTGGTCAGAATGATCTTTCTGCGGTCATGCCGGTCGCCCAGCGGCGCCAGAAAGAGGATGCCGAGGGCATAGCCCAGCTGTGTCAGCGTGGGCAACAGCCCGACCGACTGGGCCGAGGTACCGATGTCCGAGCCCAGCACGCCCAGCATGGGCTGGCTGTAGTACAGCGAAGCGACCGATAGGCCGGCACCGCTGGCCAGCATGAAGATCAGGGGAAGCGGGAGCCCGGAGGGTGCGGCAGGCGTCAGTTTATCGTTGGCAGTTGCGTGAACGGAGGTCATGGTGGTAGTCCTGAAAATGTTGGGCGGTGAGCCATGCGATGGGTTGTGGCATGGCCTGTGCGGACACGGCAGGAGGAAGATTAATCTTTGCATTCATGTAAATGAATACATAATCATTGCAATCAACCATTGCGAATAACGCAAAGATAAATATGGATAAATTGCATGCTCTGCGCGCCTTTCTGGACGTGGCTGAGTCAGGTGGCTTCTCCAAAGCCGCGCGGCGGCTGGGGGTCGCCACATCCTCCGTCACGAGGCTGATCGATGGCCTGGAAGAGTCTCTTGGCACCGCACTGCTGACTCGTACGACGCGTCGGGTAACGCTCACAGATGCCGGGGCAGCCTACATGGAGCAGGTCTCCCGGGTGTTGTCGGATCTGGAGGAGGCGGACAGCAGCGTGTCGGACACAGGGGCGGAGGCGGTCGGCCCCCTGCGCGTATCCCTTCCCGTGACCTTCGCGCGTCTTTGCCTGGGGCCGTATATCCCAGGCTTTCTGCGTCAGAACCCGCGCGTGTCACTGGACCTGGTGCTGTCCGATACGCATGTTGACCTGGTCTCGGAGCGGATCGATGTCGCGGTCCGCATCGGCACGCCGGCCTTGCAGCCCCAGTTGATCGTGCGCAATCTGGCAGAGCACCGACGTTATGCGGTGGCAAGCCAAGAGTACCTGGAGCGCCACGGCGCTCCTTTGACGCCCGAAGAACTGACGAAGCACGAATGCCTGCGATTCAGCTACCAGGCCGGCCCGCAGCGCTGGTCGTTCCTTCGCCGCGACGGACAAGTGCAGCACGTGGAGGTGCAGGGGCGTCTGACCGCGAACAACGCGGACATTCTGCGCGAGGCCGTGCTAGATGGATTGGGCGTTTCGCTGCTTGCTGAGTGGCTGATCCGGGAGGACGTACGCGCAGGACGTCTGCGGCGGCTTTTTGAAGACTATGAAATCAACCCCAAGGAGCAAAGCGTTTGCGTCTATGCGGCCTACCTTCCAAACCGCCGGTATTCCAAAAAGGTGCAGGTGTTTCTCGATTTTCTGCACACAAATCTCGCGAGGACTGGGGCGGGTTAGCGCCATGTTTCGAAAGCTCTTGCTGAGGGAGGTGAAATCGCCAGTTTTTAGTGATAGGCACGGCCCAGGTGCGTCCATAGGATTGCGGTATCCACGCAACTGCATACAGGCGCCGCCGTGTCTTTCAGAAAACCATTCGGTAATCGCCTCAGGGCGCTGGCGTGCGTGTTGCCTGTCTGGGCCCTGGCCGCGCATGCGCAACCAGCTCTATCCGGCTAGCAGGATAGTTTTCAGCGGATCCAGATGGTGGTGGCCAGTCCACGCTTGGAGGACGCCTTGAAGCAACTGCCCATCGAAAGCATTGAAAGCTTGGGCCGTGAGGCCGAGAGCAAGGCTAGGTATTGGCGCGTGCGCAGTCAGGCCTGCGAACTCACGCTCCAGCTTGAGGCCAAACCGCCAGGCTGCAATCGGAATTGAATAGAGTGCGAGAAGTGCTGTGGCAAAAATGACTTGGGCCAAACCAATCGCATTAGCAGAGAGACTGAGGAGCGGCGCAAACAGGCAAAGCGTTAGAGCAATGATGGCTGTGTAGCGCGATGCACAGTCACTCCGCTGGTTAAAACTGAGCGAATGCTTCTGGCTGTGGATTCAACTGGTCAATGCAACACAATGACTGCCTCTGGCGGATGGAGTGTTAAAGACCGCGCATTTACTACACCGAAGCTCAGAAGGCTCTGATGTGGGATCGCTGGAAAGCTGGCCATACCTTGCACGGGATCGGCAAGCTGTTTGAGCGACCGCACACCTTGATTCACAACATCCTGAGTGCGACAGGGGGCATCCGACCACCAGCAAGGCATCTTTGGCTGAGCGCGAGGAGATATCGCGCAGCTTGGCCGCAGGTGAATCCATCCGCCGCGTTGCCATGCGCTTGAAGCGAGCAGCATCGACCATCAGCCGAGAACTCATGCGCAATGGCGGCAAAACCTGCTACCGAGCTACAAAAGCAGATGATGCAGCGCTGGCAGTGAGCGCACCGCCCAAAGACGTGCAAGTTGGCCTGCAATCCTGCGTTGGCGCAGATCGTGGCGGGTAAATTGCAGAGTCAATGGTCGCCTGAGCAAATAGCAGGATGGCTCAAACGAACTTACCCGGGCGCAAAGGATATGCAGGTGTTTCACGAAACCATCTATCGCACGCTCCTCCTGCCAACAACTGGTTTTGCTAGTTATCAGTGATAAGGCAATGTGTATTGTGTAGTGTATATAACAGATATTTATTAGTATAATACAGAAAATCCAATTTTATGGACATAATTACTCTAATGTCCATAGAATTGGGCCAATGAATGATTTGAGTGTTGTGGAAGTAGGAGTAGGGCGGTTGGCTCCCTTGGAAGGCTTGGCGTTGCCCGCTGAGCTGTCAGGTGAGCGCGGGCGCAATCGTGCCTCCGGCCTTGCCCAAGTGGCGGCCAACGACGATCGATCCGCCGTTCTGGCCTGGCTCGCGCGGTATCAAAACTCACCCGCAACACTGGACAGTTACCGAAAGGAAGCCGAGCGCTTGCTGCTGTGGTCTGTCCTCCAGCATGGCAAGGCAATGTCAGATCTGACGCATGAGGATTTCCTGGTCTATGAGCACTTCCTCGGCAACCCACAGCCCGCCGATCGATGGGTGATGCAAGTTGCACAAAAGGCTCCACGCTCTTCAATCCACTGGCGGCCATTTGCCAAAGCCCTGGATCCACAAAGCCAACGCCAGGCGCTCTCGATCCTAAATAGTCTTTTCAACTGGTTGGTCCAAGCGGGATATCTGGCCGGCAACCCCTTAGCGCTCAGGAGGCGCAAAACCGTCCGACGTGCCAGTCAGACCAGCCGGTTTCTACCGCATGAGCACTGGGCCCAAATGAAAGCCACGATCGAATCGCTTCCGACGGACACGCCACGTTTGGCTAAGCAGGCCGCACGCTACCGCTGGCTGTTTTCACTGCTTTACATCGGGGGGCTGCGGATCTCCGAGGTCTGCAACAACTCCATGGGCGACTTCTACTGGCGCCGCGGCGTCGATGGGCGCGAGCGCTGGTGGCTGGAGGTGCAAGGAAAAGGAGAGAAGCAGCGGCTAATACCGGCGACCGATGAATTGATCTCTGAACTCATGCGTTATCGCAAAGCCAACGATCTCGCCGTGCTCCCAAGGCCTGGCGAAGACCTTCCTTTGCTGCTGCCCATGATTGGATCTACCAAACCCATGGCGCGAAGCGCCGTGCACGAGCTAGTCAAGGAGGTTTTCCGAAGGGCAGGGGAGTCGGTCCGCGCTAAAGGGCTGGAATTTGAAGCCGCTGCAAACCATTTGGAACAGGCATCTGCTCACTGGCTTCGCCATACAGCAGGTACTCACCAAAGCGACGGCATGGACCTAAAAATGGTGCGGGATAACCTGGGACATGCCAATATTGCAACCACCAGCATCTATATGCACACCGAGGACGATGCGCGCCATGATCAGACCTCCAGCGCACACAAGATAGGCTGGTCAATAGAGTAGCGCGCAATTATTGTTAGTCGGAGCACGTGAGCCGCCTATAAGCTATCCGAGCGAATGACACTCACTAAATAGCGAGCTGCGAAGGCAGTTCTGTCACCTGTAGAAGTTCCGATCTGATCTGACAGATGCTCCCGTTTCGGACGGTACGGCTGTCAGATTAATTCAGCTCTTTTACCTTGTCGTCCCACACCTCCTTTGCATCCATCAGCGTTTGCAGCGGCGTCCGGCCACAGCACATCTTGCCTTGATGTGTTCGCTGCCCGTTGTAGTAATTGATCCAGTCGTCCAGATCCGTTTGCAGCTCGTCAATTGATCGGTAGATCTTGCGCCTGAACGCCACCTGGTAGAACTCCTGCAGGATGGTCTTGTGGAATCGCTCGCAGATGCCATTGGTCTGCGGGTGACGCACCTTCGTCTTGGTGTGTTCAATGTCATTGACGGCTAGGTACAGCTGGTAGTCGTGCGTTTCGGCCTTACCGCAATACTCCGTGCCCCTGTCGGTCAAGATTCGCAACAGCCCCATGCCTTGCTCGGCCAGGAACGGCAGCACCCGGTCATTGAGCAGATCAGCACCCGTGATCGGTGTTTTTGTGGTGTAGAGCTTGGCAGCGGCCCATTTGGAATAGGTGTCCACAAAGGTCTGCTGGTAGATGCGCCCGACTCCCTTGATCGAGCCCACATAGAAGGTGTCCTGGCTACCCAGATAACCGGGATGGGCGGTTTCGATTTCTCCGCAGGCCAGCTCATCTTCACGCTTTTTCTCCAAGGCTGTCACCTGGGCTTCGGTGAGCACAGCGCCAGTTTTGGCGACCTCGGCCTCCAGGTTTGACAGACGCTGTTTGAAGCTGGCCAGTTGATGGCGCATCCAGATGGAGCGCACACCGGATGGCGACACAAAGATGCCCCGCTGGCGTAATTCATTGCTGGCACGCAACTGTCCATGCGCTGGCTGCTCAAGGGCATAGGCGAGGACAACCGCTTCAATGGCTTCATCAACCCGGTTCTTGGGATTGGGCTTTCGCCGAGAGGTCTGGATCAGGGCTTCAACGCCACCTTCTTCGTGGGCATGCTGATAGCGATAAAAGGTGTCACGGGACACGCCCATGACTTTGCATGCCTTGGAGATGTTGCCCAGCTCACTGGCCAGATTGAGTAGGCCGACCTTGTGCCGAATGATGGTTTGGTTGAAACTGTTCATGAGGTTTCTCCGTTGGGCGCTCGCGCGCCCGGATTGATAAAGATTCGTACCCTTATCAAAACGGGAAACCTCACCTATTGGCAAGGCCCACTGTCAGATCAAGTCTGAACTTCTACATGTCACCATGGGAGCAAATGCTTAAGTTCTTGTTGGGGGCGCTGGGCTTTGTCGAGTACCGCAGAGCCCTTGGATCACTGCGTAGCCCATCCAAGATTGATGCCGCATCCTGAATTTCCCGTGGAATTGACCACCTCAGGCGGTTTCTGCTGACCAGACTACTACTCTCGAATGGCTTAGTAGACATTCGCAGCGAAGGTCCGCACACAAGCTTCAGGCTGATCGCAGCCGGTCAACTCAAGACTGCTGCTATCCAAAGCACTCATTGCGCTGAATCGCTTTTGCATGTCCGCTCTGCACCTCAACTGTCGCTGGTGGATAAATTAGGTCGATTGGCCGCTTTTGCATGCGTTGATGTGGTGCGATCGATCCGCTGCTGCCGTCCATACTGCTGCGTCAGATGTCTGCTCTGCAGAGGTTGCGGTCATCGGCACTTAGCTGTCGAGCGCGCACCAATCGACTACGACCGGACATTTCGAGCCGTTCTCAATGTGCTCGTACCAGTCTGCTGTTTTGGACTTAGTAGTCGTTCGGAGCGGAGTGGATCGATGGCCGCGCCCACCCTGCAGCTGAGTGATAGCTTCTGAGTTGGCTCCGCAAAGGCCGCAGCCTGTCGAGGACGTTTAACGACTGAGCACCCTTTAATTTAGTAGCCGTTTCGCTGGTCTCAAGCCGAAAGCTCTCTTTGAGAGGTGGCCTGCTTCGCTCATCGATATGAACAATCTGTTACCGTAATGCCATTTTTAGGCTAGAACTAGCTGCCTTTCAGTTTGCGAGGAAAAGAATGGCGGGAAAGAAAAAGACAAGAAATGGCGTAGTTGCAGCCATTGTTATAGTAATTCTTTGTATCATTTTTCCCCGCAGCACATGGGGCTACATCATTCTAATGATTGGTGGTGCCTGGGCTTATCGAACACTGTTTTCCAGTGCGTCGGAACAGCCGAAATCCGAAATACCTTCTCAAGCAAAAACGAAAACGGCAGCTATAACAAAGTCACCCGAAACCTCGTCTTGGGTAACGCAGGAAACTGCGGCGGCTCGTGATCGAGAGGCAGATTCACTTCATGCCTCAGTTACGGCAACCTCTAGGTTCATTCCTGATGTACACCCTGTATCAAAGGGGCAGAGTGAAGCGTCTGTGCCAGTAACTACACCCCCACCAACGTCTCCAACAGTCACAGCTCTTTCACGGCGTTTTGTCGAGGATGACACCCTTATTCCAGTTGTCACGAAAGAAGCACTAAGACTGGCTAACACCACCTATCCACGAAGCGTGCGCAGATGATCGCTGCCGCCAACTTCAACAGCGCTTCGTGGATATCCAGCCGTCGTTCAAAGCGGATTCGCAGCTTGCCAAAGCCTGCAAACCAGCTGTGCGTCCTCTCCACCACCCAGCGGTGCTTGCCCAGCCGCTGGCTGCTCTCAACGCCTCGTCTGGCAATCCGGCCGATGATGCCCCGCTGCCTCAGGTGGTTTCGGCATCGCTTGAAGTCGTAGCCTTTGTCAGCGTGCAGCTTGGCTGGTCTTTTACGGGGACGCCCTGACAAGCCTGCAATCGCAGGAATCGCGTCCACGCACCTCTCGAACATCTTAGAGTCGTGCCGGTTCGCGCCGCTGACCAAGATCACCAGCGGAATGCCTCTGGCATCTACGACGATGTGTCGTTTGGAGCCGAGCTTGCCTCTGTCCGTGGGGTTGGGGCCCGTTTCCTGGCCCCCCGGGGGCTTGGTACCGAGGAGCCATCAATGCTGGCCCGGCTCCAATCGATCTGGTCGTGTTCACGCAAGCGCGTCAGCATGGCCTGGTGCAACTGCTTCCAGACACCAGCGGCATTCCAGTCTCGCAGGCGCCGCCAGCAAGTCATGCCGCTGCCGTACCCAAGAGATTGGGGAAGGTCCTCCCATGGAATGCCTGTTTGCAGCACGAACAGGATGCCGTTGAGGGCGGCTTCGTCGCTGACCGCGAGCTTGCGCGCACCGCCTTTGGCAGAAGGCACGAAGGCTGGGATCAGGGGTTGTAGCTGTCGCCACAGTTCTTTGCTAACGGGTCGTCTTGCCATGAGGGCCGCAAGCATAACTGCTCTGCGAGGGGCTATGACGAAGTGATGTTAGCCACTCTTACTACACCGAAGCTCAGAAAGCCCTGATGTGGGATCGCTGGAAAGCTGGCGATACCCTGCACGAGATAGGCAAGCTGTTTGACCGACCACACTCGTCCATTCACACCATCTTGAGTGCGACGGGTGGCATCCGGCCACCAGCGAGGCGTCGGTCTCGCTGGGCATTGACCATTTCTGAGCGAGAAGAAATCTCCAGGGCGTTGGCCGCAGGTGAATCCATCCGCTGCGTTGCCAGGCGCTTGAAGCGAGCAGCATCCACCATCAGCCGAGAACTCCTACGCAATGGCGGCAAAACCTGCTACCGAGCTACAAAAGCAGATGAGGCAGCCTGGGGGCGGGCACGTCGCCCAAAGATGTGCAAGTTGGCCTGCAATCCTGCGCTGGCACAGATCGTGGCGGGTAAATTACAAAGTCTATGGTCGCCCGAGCAAATAGCAGGGTGGCTCAAACGAACTTACCCGGCGCAAAGGATATGCAGGTGTCTCACGAAGCCATCTACCGCACGCTCTTCGTCCAAACACGCGGAGCCTTGAAGAAAGAGCTTCTGGAGCATCTGCGGCGCACCAGAGGAATGCGTCGCTCACGCCATTACACCCAGAAGACGCCGACCCATGGCCGGATCGTTGATGCAGTGCCCATTAGCGAGCGCCCAGCCTGCATAGAGGATCGAGCAGTGCCGGGCCATTGGGAGGGCGATCTGTTGTTTGGCGATGCCTACAGCCAGGTGGCAACGCTAGTAGAGCGGCACACCCGCTACGTAATGTTGGTCAAGCTAGTGGACAAGGACTCGTACACCGTGGCGGCGGCGCTGGCCAGGCATGCGCAGACCTTGCCACAAGAGCTCTATCGATCCTTGACCTGGGATCGAGGATCGGAAATGGCGGGGCACAAACGATTCACTGTGGCCACCGACATCCAGGTCTACTTCTGCGATCCACAAAACCCATGGCAGCGCGGAACGAACGAGAACACCAATGGGCTACTGAGGCAGTACCTGCCCAAGGGCATCGACATCTCTGGCTACTCGCAGGATGAATTGGATGCGATTGCGAGAAAATTAAACGAGCGGCCCAGGAAGACCTTGGGGTACAGAACCCCGGCTGAGATGTTTAACGAATGTGTTGCATCCATCGGTTGAATCCACAAAGGTGAAGCGGTCGGCCGCTTTCAACCGCTCATGTTTGCTGGACGAAACTCTGCTAGACAGGAATGAAAAGCCTTTCAGCCTCCCGCTTAGCCTGCAGAGTCGCTGGCTGTTATCAATCGCTGCACCCAATGTAAAGTTAGCGTAAGGTTTGTCGAGGGGCATGATCCTAATAAGATAATAAGCACACGGAGAAATTACTTCCTCACAACGTAAATGCCCCAAACACTTAAAGAACTTGAAACCTCTCTCGCAGCCCTCGATGCGAAAATCGTGGCCGCTCGCCAGACCGAATCAGCCGCGGCACTGGAGAAAGTGCAGGAGCTCGTCAGCGAGTTTGGCTTCTCACTGCAGCAGCTGTTCCCCATCGGATCTTCGGAAAAGAAGAAGAGGGAGGCCAAGTACAGGGACGATGAGTCTGGTGCCACATGGACCGGTATTGGCAAGCCTCCCTCATGGATTTCGGGCAAGAACCGCGAGGATTTCTTGATTGTCGAACTCCCTCAGTCCCAGGGTCCATTCTTGGCTGAAATGGCCGCAGCGGCAGGGCGCAACCGCCGCTAAATGGGGCTCACCTCCACAACAGCCTCTACACATGAGCTTGGCTGAGGGTGGAGCATGTATTCGTGATATCTCTCGCTTTTTAGTTGAAGGCGAACGTGTGTACTTGTTTGAGAACGCCGTAAGAGGTCACTTTGAAGCTCAGTTTCCTCTTAGACACAGCCCAGCCGCGGACCTCGCTCACTTCACAATAGGTTTGCCGCCTTGCTGTTGGTTGTCGCCCGAAAGTAGCCCAGCACACTGGAGACGCTACGGTGTCCCGTCAGAGCCATGGTATCTGGCAGCGGAATATTCTGATTCGCAGCCTCCGTCACAAACCCTGAACGCAGTGAATGGGCAGAAAAATCGTCCGAAAGCCCGGCGAGCTGTGCCCGCTGGCGGACGATGTTCCGAACCGAAGTAGGGGAGAGCGACTCTCCGAGGCGGCCGTTTTTGAGGACGCGCCGGAAAATGGCCCCTTCCCGGATCCCCGATTTTTCCAGCCAATTTTGCAGGGCCTCACTGGCCGGTCCTTGAATGGGCTTGCGATTCTCGGGACGGTCGTTCGCTGCCTGGTTCGATTTGGAGTGCGTCAGCGTATACACAAAGGCGCCGCCCGTAACGCGCTTCAGAAACTTCATGGAAGCAGATGCCACCTCCGAGCGCCGGCGTCCTCCGGTTGACCAGGCAAAAAGGAGGAGGGCACGGTCGCGCAGGCCGATCAGGCTGTCATCGCAGGTCTCAAGCATGGCCAGGAGGGGCTCCTTGGTCAGCGCGTCTTTTTTCTCGGCGATGTCACCTCTTTTCCCGTACGCTCGCCGCGTCCGGGCCACCAACTCCTTCACCTTTCCATCATGGCAAGGATTGTCCAGCTCTTGTAGTTGATGCGCTTTTGAAATCACCGCGAGACGGTGCAGCAAGGTCGTCAACTTCATCGGACCTGGCTTGCCCTTGATCTTGTGCTTCACCAGAATCTGGTCGATCTCAACCGGCAACTCATGCCGTAAGCCGGCAGCGGTGGTGCGAGCAGCGTGGTCCACGACAAACTGCACCACGACGTTGACAGGCAGAGGCAGTGACAGGGGATGACCAAATCGCAATTGGTACCAGGCAGCCCAGTACCTCAGAGCCCCTCGATAGCTGGCCAGCGTGTTCGAAGATTCGCCTTCGTGAATCAGATCATCGGCGGCCTGTATGGTGACCGCCGCCAGCAGGTCAGGGTCTAAGAGCTGCACATCCACAGCATCCAAAGCGATCAGCTCAACGCCAGATAAATTATTTGTTTTCAATGGTTTGCAAACTTAGGTTTCGATAATCTTCATTTATCGAAAGTAATTAATTAACCCAAAAATGAAGGTCGGATGCGTGAACTGCCCCCTCTTTGGTTGGTGGAAAATTCAGCATCTCACCCTGCGCTAGGTAGATTTTATTAGACCGTAGTTTCTGCCGATGACTTAAGAAACGTGAGCGGGAGGTAGAACATGGGCATGGTTGAAGGCGTGATCCGCATGCTCAAGGACCAATGCGTGCGTCGCCATCGCTTTGAGACCCTGTAGCATGCCAGCCCAAACTTTCGTTGAAAGAATCGTAAGCCTGCTGCAGCTCAGAAAACTCGAAAGCCTAGTTGCCTTTCCGGACAAGGCGACCAGATTCGAGCAACTGTTCAAACGAATCCTTTTCCCTTGTCGTAAGGCCAAACAGCATATTCCAAGCCACAAACAAATGGGGGGCAACGGTTCTCATCACGCCCATTCGTCCGGTCTTGCTAATAAGTACTTGCTCAAAAGAAGGGTGCGTTTCACTTTCAACAAAGATCAGATCAATGTATTCACGAACCGTATCGTGAATGAACTTTGAATAGCGCCGAAATCTGTGTGCCTCAGATGATTTTGGGTCATTGCTCGAACGAGACGTTGCTTGAGGTTCGATGATCAGTAAAGTACTCTGGCCACCCCGTACTGTATCCAGCTTAAAGGCCTTGCATCGGTGGAGCTTGTTAAGAGACATTGCATCTAGTCTGCGTTGCACGAATACTATGTGCCTACCTAAGTCCTCGCCGTCGCCAAGAACCTTAGGTACTTCAAGACCAGAAAACTGCCAGTATGCATGTTGCGCTGGCGTTCCCATCCACAAGCAATCTTCTGAGATTCCGACTCTTTCAAGCAAGCGGATAGTGTCAATTACATCATCTGACACGGCACCGGCACGAACTGCTTTGTTCATTCGTTCATACACTGAGATGCGCTCTTGCAGCGCTGCCTCGCGCTGCTGCAATCGTGCGCGCTCAGTTTCGTATTCTTTTAGGCTCTGCTCCGTTTGACTTGACTTGATACCGAGGTGATGAACCTTGCGACTGTCAAAAAAAGAGCACTGGGCCAAGTAAACGTAGTCCCCAGACAGCTTCCAAAACATACGACCACCTAGCTTTTGCATATAACGCCGAGTGCGAATCAACTCTTTATAGGCACGGGTCGCATCGATCACTTGCTTGGCAGTGACGTTTGGCTGCTGCTTGAACTCCATGTTGTATTCAAAAACCTACTTTTAGAAAAATTAAGGAAAACCTTTATTTTTCAATAATTTGCAGAGTTCTCTCAAAGAAATTCACCCACCCCTAACTTGTGCAAGTTATATAACTTGTGCATGTTAGGGGTGGCGCATGAATGCAATGAATGTCCTTGTCGTCAGTGAAGTTCGTTCGTTTCACTCACAGACTTCGCCGGATAGACGGGGAACGCTAGAAGCTGTTCCCAGTCTTTGGGCTGAGCTGCCGTGGCTTCAGGCAGCGAATCTACATGATGACTGCCATCCACTTTTGCATAGATCTTGGTCATGAGACGAGGGTCCGCCGGATCTGCAGCTTCCCAGATCCCCGTTAGCAGATCCTTTTGCCAACCGCCGCCAAGAATAGGAGTCATGAGATACACAGAGAGTATTGACTCATGCTGGGAAGCAAAGCTCAAAACATCTTCTGCTGTAGACAGCAACACAGTGTCTGTAAAAGATAGCTCATCACTACCTTCCCGATAGACCCACTGATAGTCGATCATGAACCAAATTCGTCGCAGTTGGAGCTCGACACCTGTCCAAACATGAGTGCCTTTGTTGTACAGCTGGGAAACAGGATGCTTGTTGGCGTCGTTGGTCTGAAACATGAAATCGTGGGATTGGCTGACACACCCAACAGCAAGGGGTGTGAAGCTTGCTAGGTTAGAGAACAATGATTATGTATCATTAATGCTGGTGCTCAAATGATGCAACCCCGCGACAGTCGGCGGGTGCCAAGTGTCTCCGAACTCAACTTTCGTCAAGCAGTTGCGGCTGAGGTCAAAGCTCGTCGTGGCTTGATCGGGATCAGTCAGGAAGAGCTCGCGTTTCGAGCGGGACTTCATCGAACTTTCATTGCAAGGCTCGAGGTGGCCAGTACCCAGCCATCGCTGAGCGTTACGTTCCAATTGGCTGAGGCCTTGCTAGTGGCTCCCGAAGAATTAGTGAAGGCTGTTCGTCTGAGGATTGCACGTTCAACTCGTGAAGGCTAGTTCGGCTGTCACCATCAATGACAGTACAAGAACTTACTTCACACTCGTACAAGAATTTACTTCACCCACCTCAATCGTTATGAAAACTGGAGCGATGTCAGTCGCATGGACAGTCTTGCCTTGAGCTGTCGAAGACGCGATTTAACATAATATACATCGTCTCTAGTAGAAAAGCTCTAAAAATAGGAGCACTAGAGCTCCAGTTTTCAAGGCTTTCAGTAGACCCATGGGACTACGCTTTTACCTCTTCCTCTTAACCAATTCTGCGAGAGTTACAAATAGCTCCCGTTGACGCACGGTACGGACTCTAAGGACTTCGCTGCCAACTGTCAAACATTTTTGTTTGACCTGTCATGTTTTCCCGGCATCGGCGCTGCGTCCGCTGCTACAAAGTCGCAAGCACTGGAGCCTTGGTGAGCATCCGCAGGCTCGCCGCATGAGGCACATGGCGTCCAGTCAAAGTCCAGCATTGAATCGCTTCCATTGTCTACGTCTCCGCATCCAACGGGACACCAATGCGGGTCAAGGCCGTGGCTGCAGCATCCGTCATCCTGCAGCATCCGTTGTGTCTGTGCGCGTTGTTCCGTCGTGGTGTATCCGTGCTGTATGGCGATCTCGATGGCGCGATCGAGCTGTTGCTCGGGCACCTGTTGTAGTGCTAGGTCAATGCTGGCTCCGACGCGGAGCTCGTAGGTCTCGTAGACCTGGCCACAGCCTCGATTGGCAGCATCCGACAAGGCTGAGCACTTCGCTGCCCAGTCGTTTTCCGAGAAGACTTGCGCCTCGCGAGCTGGTGCCACTTCGAGCGCTACGACACTTGGAGACGTAGTAGTAGTTTCTTGTAAAGAAGACCCTTGTATATAGAGTGCAGGAAACGGCAAATCCAGTTTGCAGGTTTCGGCAGACTTTTTTGGCTCAAGTTTGCAGGTTTCGGCAACCAACTTGGGCTCCAGTTTGCAGGTTTCGGCAAGCGGTTTCGGGGCCTGCTTGATGACTTGGCCAAGCCATTGCCCATCGACGTAATCGAGTAGCCCCTCCAGGACGGCCTGCCGCTCGTCATCGGTCATGGGGCGACCTGGGCATTGCGTGGGCAAGGCCCTGCCAGATCCGCCGCAGTTCCTGCACTGGGTACGATCGTGGCCGATGCTGTGGGGTGAAAAGACAGCTGCCCGTGGCGCTGGCTGGTCGGAGTCCATCATGGTGCGATCGATGTGCTCGAGCTCAGCAATGACGGCTGGGCAGACTGGCATCAATCCATTGCCTGGCGGCCAGCGCTGCAGCCACATGACCTGATCCGGGTATTTGAGGCCGAGCTTTGCGTGGTGCCAGGTCAAACTGCCTTCGGCAAAAGCACTGAGCACGTTCCATCGGTGCCGCAGCCGAAACCAGAAGCTACGTGATTTCCATAGCTCTAAGCGCTTGTCTGGCGCGGTGTTGTCGCCAATCTCGTAATCAGTTGAGCAGGTGGATTTCATATCAAACCATCTTCAATGCGGGATTGCTGGGGGGGATGGGCTGGACCCACCGGCCTGGGCTGGTGAGGACAACACAGGACAGATGGGCCACTACCGTGCCGCGGCTGTGGATCTCATAGCGGACGATGTTTGTGCGGTTCGCGGCTGGCAGGTGCCAGCCACACTTGATGACCTCCCGCTGGGTCTTGGTGCTCAGCTCGTCGACGGTGAGATCCTCGTGGCCGTCCTCACGGTCGCCATGGCGTGCGTACTCCTTGAAGATCTTGGGCGATACCAGGGCCATGCCCTCCTCCACGAAGTGAATCGCCGCGCCGGTCTCATTGAACTTGAGCTCGCGATTGACCAGCCCCATTTGCACCCACTGCATGAAAGCCAATGCCAAGGGGCTTGGCTCGGGTGGCGGCTTGTCGGGGTTTGCGTCGATGTCGGGCAGCGGCTGAAGCAGAAGAACCGGCCCCGGTGTTGCTGCGGCCGCCGGCGGCGGACTTGCAGTGACGGTGCGTCCCTTGAGTACGGGCAGGTCATCGAGCTCGTCCAGATCAGCGGCCATGCGCTTGAACTCGGCACTCACGCTTTGAGAGCGCGGCACTTGGTCATGGCGTAGCACGGGGGCGGGATTCTTAGGTGCGCTTGGCGCTGGCGGCGGCGCAGCTGCTGCAGGTTTGACAGAAGGCGGCCTTGCGGCCGCAGTTGCGGCAGCTTGGGGCGGCTGGTGCAAGGTGGCGGGCTGAGGAGGCGCAGCTGGTGGTGGCACCGCTGCGGCATCTTGGAATGGTTGCCCCAAGGGCGCTGCGCCCTTCTCTGCCGGCTGTGGGTTCTTGGCCGGCTTGTTCTTTTTGCCAGGCTTGTCCGATGCTGTTGCAGATTCGGATGGATCGAGGAAGTAGCTGCCCTCGCTGTCGCCCAGCAAATACGCGGCTTCGCCGTTGTCGAGGCTGTCGTAGTCCAGCTTCAATGGCGTGGGCACGCCGGATCTCGATGCTGCCCCACCTTCAAACTCGTCGTAGGCTGTATCAGCTTGGGTCTGCTTCACTGGCGCCGTAGGCGCCCTAACTGCCAAGACTGCCGCAGTTTGGGATGGAGTTTCTGGTGCAGGTGTCTTGGCTGCTGCCGCAGTGGTTGCCGCAGGCCTGGGCTTTGCCGCAGCATTCGGCGGCTTGGTGAAAGTAGGCTCCCGCATGATGGCGGCATGCTTTTTTGCTTCTGCCGCATCCTGGGGGCGTTGCTTCGCAGGCTTTGCCGCAGCTTGGGTTGGCTGGGCTGAGGATGCCGCAGCTGGGGGCGCATTGGCATCGATTGCTGCCGCAGATTCCGATGCACTGAGAGTTGCAGCAGCTTGATGTTCGTCTTGCCCTGCTCGACGGTCGCGGATCTCCAGCCGCCCGCGCATGGCGGCCGGGTACTTGCTCTCGTGGTTGAACAGCTTGGCCAGAGGGAACTTGAGCATGGCAAAGTCATGCATGTAGGCCCCCTGCTCTGACCCATCCTCGGCGTAACCGTGCACCGTGACATGCCAGACGGCCTGGCCGCTGGCAGGGTTGAGCTCGATCGCGCCGTAGTCCTGCCAGGTGTCGAACAGCCGGTCGTTCTTTGCGTTGCCAGGCACGCTTTCGTCGGGCTCGTTTGCTTGGATGTGCTCTCGCACGGTATCAGCGAGGCGCTTGGCCACGAACCAGATTGCCCCCTCGAACACCCAACCTGCCGCACCGTTGCGATTCAGGGGGAGCTGTGTGCCAGCTTGGAGCATGGTCCTCATGGACTGCATCAGCAGCTCGATGAGAGGCACGGCCTTGGCCGTGGCGAAGCGAGCCTTGGAGCCTTTTTGCAAGGCTCGCTGTGTGGATAGCTGGTCGGCCCGCTTGACGATCTTGGCAACGAGACTGTCCTTGTCCTGGCCGGTGAGGTATTGCTCCAGGGCATCCAAGGCTGTGGGCGTGTGCGCCAGGAATCGCAGCGCACTTTCTGGCGCAATGCGGGGTAGCAGCAACTGGGCCAGCTTGGCATGGGCGCTGTAATCGCGCTGCCCCTTGGGCGCAAAGTCCACTAGGTACTCGGCAGTACGTTGGCCAGCGATCTGAGACAGGCTTCCGCCTGCAGGTGCCCAACGGATTGGATCGTTCTCGCCGACTGGACGCCACGCGATACGCAGGTCGGTCATCGGCTTGGCGATGTCATGCAGCAGGGCGCAGAAGAACACCACATAGGTCCACTGATCGCGCTGGGCGTCAACGATCTCGATCTGGCTTCCGCCTGGCAGCAGATGGGCATTGCGCCAGGTCATGGCCGCAAGCAGCATTTCGATGGTGTGCGACAGCAGGCCGCCTGCGTGGGCGTGGTGGTGCGCTTCGGAGGCCGGCATGAGCTGCACGAACTCGGCGTACCGTCGAATCGCTGGCAGCAGGTCCCGTTCCCAAATGGCCTGGGACTGGTGCGACTGGCTCCAGATCTGGGTGATAGCCCGCTCTGCGCGGACCGTGGCCAGCAGCTGCTGGGCATTGAGCACGCGCAACCATCCGGGCTCACTGCCCGCGATGTGGATCTCGTCTGGTTTGAGTGGCAGATCTTGAGCGCCCGTCGATACTGGCGCGTCGGGCAGCGGCAGCGGCAGCGGGCCTGCAGGCGCAGACTGCACGGGCTTGGCCTTGCTCCAGGGCACCATGGCAAGCAACTTTGAAGCAATACTCTTCACGCGCACTCCTCTTGGAGCAGGATTCGAGCGAAGTGCTGGGCACGGGCTGACTTGCCATCGGTGGGTGTCCAGATAGACAGCTCCTCCCCAGGCTGGCCCAGCGCGAGGAAGTCCATGAAACTCTGCTGCAGCGGGTTCCATTTGATGCGTGAGGCGATGCCGTCGCGGCCCCAGTCGCCACATGTGTGCACGAACGGCTGCGCCACGACTCGCAAGACGAAGCTGTGCCAGTTCTTCTCTTGCTGAGGTTTGGGCACATGCGGCATCTTGGGATGGTCAGCAACCAGCTGCAGCAGGATTGAGCGCACGCAGAAGATTGGGTCAAGCTCCTCCTCCAGATGCTGCTCCAGCCCCTCGAAGCGACTTAACCAACGCATGAGCGGGTTCGTTTTGCTGGCAAGGCCCAGCAGTTGCAAGCTGTCTGCGATAGCGAATATCGAGCAGCCTCGATCAAGCGGATCTCGGCCTAGAAATGGTGGATCACTGTTGGCTCTCTGCTGGATGTGCTGACTATGTAGGTGCGGTGCGCGGGCGAGGTCGTCCATGGGGCGCAACCGTACCTAGTGCACCCTCACCTGTCAGCGCGAAACCCTGCGGTGATGATCGGAGGCTTTTCGCTTGAACTTCTGCCATAGATATGCTAGGAGCGTAACATATTGCTACAATTTAGAAGCATACTTTCCCTGACCGAATGATTTTTGCCAGAACCAGATGCTCGTTCCTATTTCTAAATCGACTGACTCACGGCCACAAGAATCCCTGATCTATCGCATGCTGAGTATTATCTTGCCAAGCAAGGGGAAAATTACGGAGCGTACTCTGCGCTTTCAACACGTGATGGAGTTGGCAAACGATATTGCCACGCGTGACCCGAAGAGTCTTAGCACCTTGGTTCGATTGGTCGCGGCACCATTACAGGCGATGACAACTACCGCTGCCGCATATGCCGAGTCCCATACAGTCAAAAGGAAAGACAACTTCGGCGCTTTCTTTTTCGAGGAGGACCAGGCTATTTCCATTAACCGCGAGTCTGCCAATGACATATCACCGCGGCGCACTAATCAAATTTACAGATTGCGTCTCGGTATTGACCCAGTGCTGGCAACTCCGAGGCGTCGAGATGACTTGGCAAAAGCTCTGGCAAATATTGGCTTCGGAAAATTAGAGGGTGCTTGGAGGCAAGACAAAAATCATCGCGTGGCGGTACTGCTCCCAATAGGGATTGGAATTGTTCATGGAGGCAATCACTCCTTGACTGCGGGAATTGCCAATGTAGAAGGTTATATAGACTCTTCGGATTTTCGTGACCTGACTCCACTGTATCCGCACGTCTACTATGACGGAACGGCTTTTGTACGGTCGCACGATGGTTATATTCTCTCAGAACCTTCAAGAGAAGAACCAGGAATATTATTTGAGATCGGCCGATTGATGATGATGCATGGCGTGCAGCCGAGCGTAAAGCCGACTTCATCCGCAGAGGCTCCCACGCCGATACGCTCACTTGGCGAGTTCTACTACCATGTCCTGCTCAATGGACAGGACGCTGGTGCTGAGCTACCTGTCAGCGCGGCTGTACATACGCTAAGCCAAGTTGGTTTCAAAGAAGGAAGCACGGAGTGGGACCAAGCGCTTCACTTTGAAGCGCCATTCAAACACCCATACTCTCAAGACACTGTGCAGCTGAAAAAAATGCAATATCGTCTCGTAGCAAAGGATCTGAAGTATGTCCGTTCGCCACTGAGCAATGATTAGCTTCATTTATGGCTAGTTTAATTACAGATAATAATGAAGACTAACCTATGAAAATTCAGATGGTGCATATGATTGCTGGAGGCACAATTACTCTAGCATCTATCTCACTGGCCTTAAACTGGTACAGCTTGAAGAAATTTGATTACTCATTTTTTTCCAAGCAGATATTTTATATATCTTTGGTCTCTTCTTCTTTGCTATTGATTGGACTTTACTTGACTCCAAAAAATAGAAGTCAAATCAGCTTTGATCTTGCGATTGCAGCTGCATTAATTCTCGCAAGTATATCCATCATGATTTGGCTTCTATTTGTCAATTGTGTTGCCACCACAATTGGATTTGGACTCATCTGTTCATTAATTCAGGTCCCGGTGTTATTGATGATTTCCCTCATTGTTGCTCCGATATTGTTTATTGGTGGATTAATTTGGTTTTTCGGAGGAGCAGGTGTAGCGCGGCCACTAGATGGAAAGACAAGTTCGCAAAAGATGGAAGAATGGTATTACAACAGAATGAATCCAAACGGGTTTTATAAGAAACATTAATCATTAGCCGCGCGCAGATTCTCCTATTCTGAGATCGCGAAGGGCTTCCCTTTCAAAAGCCCCTGGCCTCCCCGAGGCCAGGGGCTTTTGCCTGTTGCCCGTATATGCCCTTTCCCTGTACCAGTGAATCCTTTGCGCATGCTCCTAAATTTTTAGGAGCATGCGCGCCCTTTGGATAGGCCCTGTACCCAGTAAAACCGTTTGTCCCGTATGCGAGCGGCCCCTGACGCTCGCCATCCTTTACACCATTTAATTACCTACCATTTATTTTCTTTCGTGTCAAGCGTTAACCGTTAGGTATGTAACGCACGGTTTCCGCTGGCGACAAAGCGGCAGCTCTAAGAACATTCGGCTCGGCGACTGACGCATTGCGTCGACACCCCCGGGCCACTGATCTTCTTCGCACACCTCCTCTTGGTTGTGGTCCGGGTTCTTTTTACGGAGTTCCTACGGTCCATGACCCGCATGCCCAGATTCTTTGCCAGCATGGCTTTGCTGGCCATGGCCTCAGCCCAGGCCACCCCTCAGCTTGTTGATGGCAACAAACGCCTGCAGTTGGGCCGCTACACCACTGCCGAAGCCCTGCCGCAGCCGCATCTGAATGAGCCGCTGGCCCTGGTGGCCCAGCTCACATTCCCGCGCGAACAGGTGACCACCGTTGGCGAAGCCATCGAGTACACGCTGCTTCGTACGGGCTATGCCCTGGTGGATTCCCAATCACTGACTTCCGATGCGCGGCGCTTTCTCGGTCTGCCGCTGCCCGAGGCTCAGCGCACGCTGGGCCCGTTTTCTGTTCAAGACGTTCTGAATGTGCTGGTGGGCACAGCATGGCGCTGGCACACCGACCACATCACTCGCCGCGTTTGGTTCACCCTGGCCAACGCAGCCAAGCCTCGGCGCCTTGAGCCCATCGTCAGCCCTAGCACTTCGCCTCAGCCGAAGGCGTCCGCCAAGGAGTGAGCATGTCGGTACAAAGCACTGTCGATGCGGACGTACAAGTGACTGAGCCAAGCGTGCCACCGCCGCCGCCTCCCGATGTGGCAGATTTGCGGCCTGCGGTTTCTGTGGCCCCCGAGGTCACTGGTGTCGACGATTCAGCCGTCGACCATTCTTGGTTGAGCGAGCTTGAGACTGCCGCTCCTCTCAGTGCTGCCACTGCAACTGCGGCGGCAACTGCTGCGCCTGTAGAGGCTGAAGAACGGCCAGGATTCCTCGCCCGCGCGTTCGGTCGCGCACCGGCTGCAGCAAAACCACGCAAGGCCGAGGTGCCTGTGAGTGTTGAGTCCAGCGATATCCCCTCTCGACGCAAGCCGACGAACCCATGGGTGCTGCGCACAATCGGCATTGCGGGTGTCGTGGGACTATTGGCAGTGGGGTACCTTCAGTACGGGCCGAAACGTCTACCAGCACTGGATCTGCTTGGCTCATCGCTTCCCGAGGCCGGCCTGGTGACGCCGCAGCCTGCTTTCGATGCTTCCGAGTTTGATCCGCGCCTGGCTGACACCTCCCCGCTGCCCCTTGCGCCCTTGGCTGACGCGGCTGCGGCACCTATCGGCGGAGCACCAGCTGGCGACGCGGACCCAATCCCCGTGGGCATGCAGCCAGAATTCGATCCAGAGGCGGTTATGCGGCAGTCTGCAGCTGATGCAGGCGTTGCCAGCCTGGGGGACGCGGGCGCTTTGCCGCAAGCCGTGGCCAACTTGGCCCTGCAGCGAAATGAGGCCGCTGCAGCAGCACCGGCTGGTAGTGCACCTATTACTGCCGCACCAGCGCCGACTATGGCGGTGGCCCCCACGGCAGTGGCGACTGCAACACCAGTCGGCGTCGACCCCCAGGTGCTTGATCGCATGAAGCGCATGGAAGACATGATGTTGCTGATGTCCCAGCAACTGGCCGCCATGCAGCAGGCCAACGCGCTTGCTGGCAAGACCTCTGCGGCACCGGCTCCTGCTCCTGCGGTAGCCCCTGCAGTGGCTCCGGCAGCCGCACAGGCCGCCCCCGTCGAGCAGCCGTCGCCGCGCCCAGCACCCAAGCGCGTGATGGTGAAGGCGAAGCCGGCGACTCCACGCCAGGCTGCAAAGGTCGTTGCAGCGAAGCCAGTTGCAGCTCCTGCAGGTGCCCAGCTTGTGTCCGTCGATATGTGGAACGGCGAGCCTTCGGTCGTGGTCGCGTCGGGCGTGCCCGGTGATCGCCGAGTGCGTGTCTTGCGCCCAGGTGATGTGGTCAATGGTCTGTCGCTCAAGTCGGCAGATCCTGTGTCTCGCACAGCCACATTCGTGGCTCCAGGCAGCCAAGGCCTGACCCTTTCAGTGAGCAATGGAGGCTGATTCATGAAAAAAACTGCCGTTATTGCCACCGTGGTCGCATTGCAGCTGAGCACGGGCGCCCTTGCGCAGCTGCGCACTGGCCGCACTGCAGAAGCGAGCTCGTTGCCCAGCACGACTCAACAGGGCCGCTCGCAACTGGACGAGACAGCGCGTGCTGTGCAACAGATGTGGGGTCTGACTGCCGATGAGATGCAGCGCGCCAAGGTGCTGTCACTGGGACCTCGTGCCAATTTCTCAGTCAAGGAGCTCTCGCCCCTTGAGGTGCTGGGCATTCATGCTCGCAACGATGCAGAGCGCCGCCAGTATGCCGAGCGCATGGCGCGGATCTTCCACCAGGATGTGGAGCGAAGCATCTTGTGGGACCGTGAAATGCAGGCGGCCATGGCCCGCCTGTATCCCAATGAGCCGATGGTGAACTATGACGGCCTGCCGCGCGTGCAGTCGTCTGTAGGTGCAGCCGACATGCTGAACGTGCCGCGCACGCAGATCATCGAGCGCGCATCGCCAGCTCCTGCCAACCGCGGAAAACGCTGATATGCACTGCAGGTTCGCCATCCTCGCCCTTGGATTCGCTTGCAGCGCGCCGGCCCTGGCCGGCGTGGAGCTGGAGATGATCCACGACAGCGGCAAGTCGGTGCCGTTGGCGCCCTATGTGGCCCAGATCGTGGGCGGCACAGATGAGGCGAATGTGCTCGACGGGCTGCGTTTCCCATTTCGCAGCCAATTGCGCGGAGGTGTGCTCAAGCAAGACGGCGTGCAGGTCTTCAATGGCCAATGGCTGACTCAGCCCATGTTCGTGATCGGCGCGGACGACGCGTCTTTGCGCTGGGTAGCCTTCAATCACAAGAAGCTAATACAGCTCAATGCTGTCGGCATTGTGGTGCAGGCAGCAACGCCAGCCGCATTCAAGCTGCTGCAGCAAGTGGCCAACCCCTTGCAATTGGCTCCTGATACAGGGGCATTCCTTGCAGAAACATTGATCGCCAAGGGTGCGCCAGTTTTTCCCGTGCTGGTGCACAGCAATGGCCGTGCCTACCAGATCCTGCCTCAGCGCACGTTTGGAGTGGCTCCATGAGCGAACTCGGCCTGGTGCATATCGGATTGGAAGGCGCTGTGAAAGCATGCGCCAATGCTCGACTGTTGCGTGCTGTGCTGAGTCAGTTTGGAACGGCTTTTGGGCCTGAACAGTCCCAAAATGTTCCAAGCCATCACGGCATGTTCCAGCTGGAGGGCATGCAGTGAGTGACGGGACCATGGAAGGCGTGCTGAGACCGCCAGTCGAAGTATTGAGCGCAGCCACAGCTTTTGGGATTGCTGGCGTAGCTGCAGCCGCGCCATGGGCGCTGATGATGCCCCACTCGCTGGGCGCAGTCTCGGGCGCAATCGCTGCCGGCTTCGGTTGCGTGCGTGCGCGCCAGGCCTTCCAGGTCTATAGCTATCAACGCGGGCTGAAGTTCACCAAGATGACGCGCTTGGCCCCTCACAAGCTTCCTGTCAATCTCAAGGAGCATCTCTACCTGGGCGAAGGCTTTGAGTGGACGCAGTTGCACACCCAGCGCTTGCTGGACGCGCGTGAGACAGATGTTCAGCGCTTCGTGAAGGCGTCGCCCACCGAGCTCAAGCTCGCAGCGACCGGCGAAAAGATGCGCAAGTGGGCGCAGGCCAAGACCGACAGCCTGCTGGCCAGGGTACTGGAGCGTGCGCTTGATGTCGGTGGTACCGCGAACCCCTTCGCCACGGGCGTGGACCTGGGCGGCAACCCTGTGCTTCATGGCGTGGGAGTGCAGAACGAAAAGCCGGTGGTGTTGCGCCAAGGCTCGCGCTCTGGCCACTTGCTGGTGATGGGCACGACTCGCGTGGGCAAGACGCGCCTCTTGGAGCTTCTGTGCTCTCAGGACATTCATGCCGGTCATGTGGTGATCGTCATCGACCCCAAGGGCGACGCGGAGCTGATGCTTCGCATGCATGCTGAGGCACGACGCGCTGGTCGCCTCGATCAGTTCTATATGTTCCATCTGGGCTACCCGGAGATTTCTGCACGCTACAACGGCATTGGCAATTTCGCGCGTATCACCGAAGTCGCTGGCCGTGCCACGAATGCCCTGCCCTCCTCGGGCAACTCGGCTGCCTTCAAGGAGTTCAGCTGGCGGTTCACCAACATCGTGGCTCAGGCCCAGGTGGCACTCGGTCGCATTCCGACCTACGAGACGCTGCTCAAGGACGTGACTGGCATTGACCCGCTGTTCATGGACTACGCGGGCATGACGTTTCGCAAGCTCGCGATTGACCATCCCCAGCGCTTCGGCAGCTATCAGGACCGCCTGGTGGAGCTGGAGCGCGCTATCGTGGCAAAGAAGGCTCCGGTTCCAAGAAGCCTGCAGGATCGTTCGCCCGATCAGGTGGCGATGTATCTGCTCATCAAGGAAGCACGACTGGACGACAAGGTACTGGTCGGCCTGGCGGCCGCATTCAGCTACGAGCGTTCGTTCTACGAAAAGATCATTGCCAGCCTGGGGCCATTCCTCGAAAAGCTCACCTCCGGCGCGGTGGGCAAGCTCATCAGCCCTGACTACTTTGACCCGAACGACAAGCGGCCGATCTTCGACTGGATGACGGTGTTCCGCCAGGGCGGCATCGTGTATGCCGGCCTGGATGCCTTGTCTGACTCCGTGGTTTCGTCTGCCGTGGGTAATTCCATGCTGTCCGATCTCGTTTCGACCGGCGGCAAGCTCTACAAGACAGGCCTCGACCCACACGGCGACGGGAAGCTGCAGCTGCCGACTGTGTGTTGCCATTTCGATGAGGTCAACGAGATTGCAGGCCCCGAGTTCGTTCCGATGGTCAACAAGCTTGGCGGATCGGGCTTTCGCATCACTGCGTACACCCAGTCGATGTTCGACATCGAGGCGAAGGTCGGTGACAAGGCCAAGGCTGGCCAGATCCTCGACAACTTCAACCACCTTTGCATGCTGCGGGTGCGCAGCAAGGCCACGGCGAGCCTGCTGACGGACCAGGTGCCACAGGTCAATGTGACGGTGCTCACGCCAGTATCGGGCGTGTCGGATACGGCTGCCCAGGGCAATGGCGTCGATTTCACCAGCCAGAACAATGACATAGCGAACAAGTCGAAGGCGCCGCTTATCGAGCCTTCTGACGTTCTCTCATTGCCACAGGGTCAAGCGTTTGCGCTGCTAGAAGGCAACCGCTGCCACAAGATTCGTATTCCTCTGGCTGATACCCAGGACGACCCGTTCATCCCTGCTTCGCTCAAGGCGGTTGCTGAGGACATGAAGCGCCGCTATCGCACGAGTGAGACATGGGCCGCAGAAACCGACTGGCTCAGTACCCAGCCTTTGGGCGCTGGTGCAGGCGGGTTGATCGACACGGATCTCGCCTCTGCCTTTGATGACGATATGCCTGGCTACGCCATGGCAGGTGCCACTTCGTCGGCGGTGGTCGGCAACGTGATGGGGCCACACTCATGACGGCTCCGAACTCGCCCCCCAAAAAGCCAAGTACACACGGCCCTGTGGGTGTGGCCGTGTTGGTTGGCTTTGGGCTATTCAGCGTGACAGTGTCCTCGTGGCTCATCGGTCTGGTGATTGAAATCGGCGGTGGCTATTTCTTCTGGCGTGGCCAGGGCATCCGCCATGCCCAGGAGATGGTGCAGCAGGATCTGCGCTATATCGCAGCCGCTCCACGCAGTCTGCTAGTGCCAGACACCGTGGACTTTTCGCTGCGCATCGTGAAGTGGGTACGTATGCCGTACGAGCGTCTTGGCGCGCTGCGCTGGTATCAGCGCAACTTGGCCGCCCAGCAGGCTGGCACAGACGTGGCACTGCCTAGCTTTTTGGGTCAGAGCGTGCAGCCTCAACTCAAAGGGTTGGCCATGGCTGGTGCGTCGTTCATCCACATGCTCAGCGAATGGGTGGTCATCAGCATGTTTGTCCTGCAGGACGTGCTGCTGCGCCTCTGCACTGCTGTTTTCGCGCTCCCCGCATTTGCGCTCGCCTGCCTGATGGGAGTGATCGACGGCCTGGTGCGCAGGGATCGGCGCCGTTGGCAAGGCGGCCGCGAATCCTCGTTCGTCTACCACCACGCCAAGCGCTATGTGGGCTGGGCGCTTACAGGTGGCTTTGGCTTGTACCTGTCCTGGCCATTCGGCGGCTTCAACCCGGCCTACATGGTTCTGGTATTCACCGTGCTTGTGGCATTCACCCTATCGACAACGGTAGGCGCGTTCAAGAAATACGCATGACATTGATTTTGAAGGAGATATTGATGAAACGCTCACGACATTCGTTCTTTGCCCTCTTGGTGATTGGAGTGCTCTCCACCACTGCGATGGCCTGGGCAGATGTTGCCGACGACGAGCTGGAGCGCGAGCGCCTGGCGCGCATCGCTGGCGAGATCGAGCAGGTGCTGCTGATGGTTGCTGACGCGGAAAAAGCCGCGCCGACCGGCCAGCGCGTGAAGTTCCGATACGACTGGCTGCAGCGCGACCTGGAGCTGCTGCGCCTCGGCGTAACGAACCATGTGGATGCACCTCGCCAACCTCGCCCAGTCGCGCCATTGCGTGGGGACTATCGGCAATAACCAAAAGAAAAACAAACCATGCAATCAGAAATGGCGACGGCATTTATGCAAGGGGCCGGCTTCAATCCTCAAAGCTTGAAGTACCTGCTTTTTGTCGTGGTTTTTGCGATGGTTTTTTCTATTGGCGCATGGCTCGGCACGCTGGTATTGAAGGCTTATGGAGACGGAGAGCTGAATGCACCGGAAGCCATGCGTGCATGTATTGGAATTGCCATCACCGTTCTATTAGTGGTCGGTGTGCTCGGATCAATAATTTTGTGAATCAAAGAAATTAATCAACCGGAGAAATCATGAAAAAACATTTGAAGAAAATTAATTCTGGAATCGCCTCTATTGCACTGGCTCCGGTTGTGCTGCTCGCAACCTGCCCTGCTTTTAGCGCTCTGCCAACAATTCAACCTCCTGCAGGTGGAAGTATCGGCGGTGGGACTACACAAGAGGGCGATGTTCTCGGGCAAATGGGAGCGTATTTTAAGCTCGGAATGACCATTCTGGGATTGGTTCTGGCCGCTATCGCATTTCTATTCGTTGTAACTGCCTCTTTGCAGCGCTACCGTGACTACACCGCTGGCAAGATTCAATTGGGCGACCTTAAGGAGTTTGTAATCGTGAGCGTGATTATTATTAGTTTTGTGATCTTGATGGTCAACTACGCGGCCCAAGCGCTGTCCTAACATGGCAGCGAATGACTCTCGCCTCCAAGGGAAGGCGCCTGTCATGGCGCCCTTGACAGATCGCGTGAATTCTGAGCCGCCGATTATTAATGGTATGGCGACGAGCGAAGCTGGGTATATTGGGGGCGTGTCGTTCGCTGTGAGCGCTTTTATTGGTGGGACGATAGCTCTTATTACCGGGTTTTGGGTCGCTCTTCCAATTTTGTGCGTTATCGTACCTTTCGCAGTCCTCTGGTATTCATCACTCTATCTGCAAGAAGTCAAGAGAAATCGGCCTGAAGGCTTCTATCTCCATTCGATGCATTTTTATCTTGTGTCACATAAATTGGCAAAGCCTAAATTCCTGGTCCATGACGGTCGGATGCAGTTGGGTTGCAGCTATCGCATGAATTCCATCCAGGCCAAATCTAAATCATCGGAAGATAAATAATGAGCAGCGGTGATTATCTGGACGCTTTGGCGTCGGAGCGCAGCCATACCAAAAAACTGACAAACATTATTTTTGCAGTCGTGTTTTTCGGTGTGGCTGGGATGTGGTTCGCGTCGCGCGTTCCTAAAAATATCGACTTGCACGTCGCACCCGATATTAAGGCGGGTGACGCGATACGGGTGATTGATGGGCAGTCGCCAGTGCCGTCTACAAATGCCTACGGCTTTGCGTACTACATCTGGCAGCAGATTAATCGCTGGCAAAGCGACGGCTCTCAAGACTATGGCAAGCAGATTTATGCGATGCAGTTTTATCTGACTCCGCGTTGCCAGGCGCAACTGCAAACCGACATGCAACAGCGTCACGCCAAAGGCGAGCTGCGCCGCCGTACCCGCCAGATCAGCGAGATTCCCGGCTTTCCGTACAGCGAAAACCGCGTGATCCGTGAAGGCTCGGACGCCTGGACAGTGCTGCTGGACATGCAGGTTCAGGAGACCTTTGCCGGGCAGCCTGTCAAGGACGTATTCATTCGGTACCCGCTGCGCGTGGTGCGCTTCGATGTGGACCGTGAGCGCAACCCATGGCGTCTGGGCTTGGATTGCTTCGGCAGCAGCCAGCCCGCGCGCCTCAATCCTGCGGATCTCAAGCCTGGCGCTCCAGTTCAAGCGGATCTGAAAGCACCGCGTCTGCCTGGAACTATTGCCCCTTCGAGCCTGCCTCGTGACACCTCTGTCGATTGATCCACATGATCCAACGTCGTTCTCTTTCGATCAGCCTCCTGGTCGCCCTGCAGCTTCTGCATGGCAGCGTCGCTGCTCAGCAGGTCGAATCGCTTGCGGGCAGTACCGAGACGCCCGAGTTCAATGAGCCTATTGATCTGGGCCAAACGGGTGCAGCAGCTGCAACACCAGCTGCTGGAGCCAATGCAGGACGCACCCCAGCTGGCGGGCGCATGGTGGCAGGTGTTAGCGTGCCCGCACCGCTGGCGAATACAGCCGTAGGTTCCGCCAGGCGCGCAGCTGCCGAAGCGTCTCTACGCCGCGTTGGTCCAGCTCCTTTGACTTCTGGCCCCGCCGAGCGTGCTGTGTTTGCGCGTGAGCCAGTCCGGGTGAATCTGACGGTCGGCCAGGAGCGCCTAGTGACCCTGCCAGCCGATGCGTTGCTGCGCATGCCCAGTGACATGGATAGCGTGGCGCGTATCGAGACGATCGCCGGCACGATCTATGTGACTGCGCTCGTGCCATTCACGGCGATCCGAATCATTGCCGAGCTGGTGGATAGCGGCCAGCAGATTCCGATGGATCTGATTGCGGTAGCCGCTCCAGACGCCAAAGACCCCAAGGGCAAGGTCGTGTCCACGCAGTCCGCTAAAGGCGAGCTGCAGGTTTCTGTGATCGAGCCCGCGACTGTGCCGAACCCCACTGGTGGAGCTGCTTTGTCTGGTGGCCAGTCTCAACGGCAAGAGAGCGTTGCTGCGGACATGGTGCAGCTCACTCGACATGCTGCCCGCCAGCTCTACGCACCTCGACGCTTGGCTGGTGGCACTCCAGGTGTGAGCCAGGTTGGCGTAGGAACCGAACCCGTGCCGACACTGTTCCGAGGCGCTGCCGTGGACACTGCGCCCGTAGGCCAGTGGAAGTCGGGAAACCTGTATGTGACTGCGGTGCGCGTCACCAACCGCTCGCGCTTTGCCCTGGAGTTGCCCTTGGAGAGCTTGCGCGGGCGCTGGCTCTCGGCCACGGCCCAGCATGGCCGGATCGGTGCTGCTGGTACAGACACCGACACCACGGCGGTGTACCTGGTGTGCGATCGCACTTTCGAGTCCTGTCTGTGAGGCACCCATGGCAGTGAAAAGCAACAAACTCACCCCTGTTCTAGTCATCGTGGCTTTTGTCATCGTCGGCTCGGTCATCGTCATGCGCCAGAACAATGCGCCTACCGCTGCGCCCATGGCAGCCGCCCCTCTGCCCAAGACGGCAGGCGCAGATGAGGACACACCCAGCGAGACGCTGGCCACGGTGGTCGCAGCCAACAGGGATCTGCGAGCAGATATTCAGGACGTGCTCCGTGCTAACCAGGATTTCAGCAAGCGCCTGGAGCGCTTGGAGAAAGGTACACCTGCAGGGACCTCTTCTGCTGGTGCTGTCGGTGGTACCAGCAATGACACAGATCCAGCCCCAGTCGATGTCTTTAAGCCCATTGGCGACGCCATCGACTCTGTTACGGGGCTTGGCTCGAATGGCGCCGGCGGAGGTCATCGTCCCGTTGGTGGCTCCCAGGATCTAGGCTTGTCCGGTGGCAGCACTGCCTACAAGGTGGTTCCGCCCATGGGCTACACGACCGAGACAACTCAGCATCAAGGGAAGATGGTTACGCGCTACGTGCGGGTAGCCCCGGACGGCACGCAATCCATGCCCAGTGCGGTCAGCGCGGCCCAGGCCGCACAAGCTGCTCAGGCCTCTCAGGCGGCCACGAAGCCGCAACCCGTGGCTTATTTCACGCTGCCGGAGAACTCCACGCTGGCGGGCGTCACCGCGATGACCAGTTTGATCGGCCGTGTGCCGGTCAATGGTCGTGTGACGGACCCCATGCAATTCAAAGCCATGGTCGGGCGCGACAACTTGGCCGCCAACGGCTGGGAGTTGCCCGAAGACCTCGCCGGGATGATCGTTACCGGCGTGGCCGTAGGCGATATGGCGCTGTCGTGCACCGAGGGAAAGATCCGCAGCATGACTTTCGTGTTCAACGATGGTGCGATCCATACGGTTTCGGCGCGTCGTGCGCCGCAGACCCAGGCAGGTGCCGGCGTCACAGCCATCGCTACCAATGGTTCCACAGACCTTGGATTCATCAGTGATCTGTACGGCAACCCCTGTATTCAAGGCAAGTTCGTGACCAATGCCCCGGCCTATCTGACCGACATCATTGGTGCCAAGGGCTTGGGCGTGGCCGCCGAGGCCTTGGCGCAGGCCCAGACCACCACCATGGCCAGCAGCAATGGCACCACATCTTCGATCACCGGAAATGCCGGCAGTTTTGCACTGGGCCGCATGGGTTCGGGAGCCACCGATGAGCTGGTGCGCTGGCTGACTGAGCGCCTCAAGAGCTCGTTTGACGCGGTGGTCACGCCCGCTGGCCAGCAGTTGGTCGTGCATCTGGACCGCCAGATCGAAATCGACAAGCCCGCCAACCCAAGAAAGATCGTGCACCGCACGCAGTCCCCCAATGTCCTGTCTGGAGCCCGCTATGGCCTCGAATAACTCCCTACTTCTTGCCATCGTGGTCCCTGCGCTACTGGCTGGTTGCACAGCAATTGGGTCGCGCGAGTCTCCGCTCAAGGAGGCTACGGCTGGCAGTCCGACCCTGGTGGATGTGTATCGGGGCAAGTTTCAGCCCCCGCAGTCAGCGGCTTCCTCTCGTGAGACAGCGCGGGACCGCCTGGAGCGTGCGTCGAGTGCGCGCCCGATCGCGCGCGGCGACGAAATGACGCAGCGTTACTGGTCGGCCCTGGAGCCTATGCAACAGCGCTTTGCACGCGTGCCCAACCCGGATCTGGTCATGGTGGTCTATCCCCACCTGGCCAAGGGCCGCTACCCCGTGCCTGGCTATGTCACGGTTTTCCCAATGTATGAGTCCACGGAGTACGCCATGCCCGGTGAGGTGGCCGAAGAGTTGCAACAAGGCCGCGCCGCATTCTCACGTGGCCGCACTGCTCGGGAGGCTGGCCAATGAGCGGATTGCTGGAAATGCTGGGCCTGTCTGGGGGCACCAAGGGCAAGCACAAGCGCCGGCTCATGACGGCCGCCGACCGCAAGCAGATGGCAGCCCGTCCGCCCTCCTTCACTGAGCTGCTGCCTTGGGTCAAGTTTTCACCCAAAGACCGCAACTTTGTGATGCGCGACGGCAAGACCTTGGGCGCGCTGTTCGAGCTGGGCGCTGTCGCTACGGAGGCGCAGCCGCTGGAGTACCTGCAAGAGCACTGCCGCAAGATTCAAGAGGCCATTCAGGCGATTCCCGAGGTCGACTCTTCGCCTTGGGTGGTCCAGTTCTTCCTGAGCGATGACCGAAACATCGACGGGCTGAACCAATACCTTCACGACTACATCCTGTCCCAGCACAAGGACGCCGAGCGCGCGCAGGCCATCATCGACTCGGAATACACGCAGTCCGTGTTGAAGGAGTTCCGCAGTCACCTGTCGCAGGTTTCCCGAGAGCAAGGGCTGTTTACCGACACCCTGGTGACGGGCCAGACCTGGCGTGGCCAGCAGCGCCGGGTTCGCTGCTGTATCTATCGCCAGTTTGATGACTTGGTGAATGAGCGCCGCATGGCCGAGCAGCAGATGGAGGCTGTGGCCACCACCTTGCTGGCCACGCTGAACGAAGCCGGCGTGACGGCGCGGCGTGCCAACGGCAAGGACTTCTACGAGTGGATGCTTCCATTCTTCAACCGTAATGTGCCCTGGGCCAGCACGGGCGCCGAGCTGTTCCGCGGCGCGCCCTATCCGGGTGACGAGGCTCCAGAGGGCATCTATGACTGGGATTTTTCCGAGTCGCTGAACCTGTCGGAGCCCTCGTGCAACCAGGAACAAGGCTGCTTCGAATTCGATGGCCAGCCGGTGAAGTTCCTCACGCTGCAAAACCTTCGTGCTCACCCTAGCATCGGGCACTTCTCCGCAGAGAGCCGGATTGGGAGCGAAGCCTATGCGCGGTTTGACCGACTGCCGCCTGGATCGATGCTGTCCGTGACGGTGACGATTGCAGCGCAGTACCAGGTCGAGCGCCACGTCGAGGACATCAAAAGGGCTTCCCGTGCTCAAAACGCCGTGGCGCAGGAGACCCATAGAGAGTCGGAGCAAGTGCTCCAGCACATGGCCTCCGGGGACAAGCTGTATCCGATGTTCATGGGGCTGTACCTGAGCGGTAAGACCCATGCGGATCTGGATGCGGCTGTTTCCGAGGTCAATGCCCAGCTGACGCCGACCGGGATGCGTTTCATCGAATCCCGAGAGGACCTGGTGCCGCATGACGCCTTCCTGCGTGCATTGCCATTTGCATTCGATCCCACGTTCGACCTTCGCAGCATGCGACGGTCGCGCCTGACTTTTGCGAGCCTGATCGCCGCCATTTTGCCGGTCTATGGGCGCTCACGCGGCACGGCCAACCCCGGCTTTTGGTTCTGGAATCGCGGCGGCGAGCCGTTGTGGATCGACCCACTCAACAAGATTGACCGTAAGAAGAACGCCCATATGGTGGTGTTCGGCCCCACAGGTGCGGGCAAGTCGGCGACGTTGAATTACCTGTCCATGCTGGTGATGGCCATCCACCGCCCACGTCTGGTGATTGCTGATGCAGGCAAGTCCTTCGATCTGATGGTCAAGGACATGGCCACCAAAGGCTTGAGCGTGCATCGCGTCAACTTGAGCGGCGATACAGACGTATCACTGCCTCCATTCGTGTACGGCAGCCAGCTGCTGCAGGACAAGGAGATCATGGAGTCCTTCAAGGCAGCGGAGGAATACTTCGGCGCTGGAGCGGGTATCCCCTCCGAAGAGGATGCTGAGCTCGTCGGTGCTGAGCGACTGATGGAGTCGGTCAATGAAGTGATGGAGCCTGCAGACGCCGACGACGACTCGGACGAAGAAAAGCGCGACTACCTGGGCGAGATGCTCATTTCGGCCATCATGATGATTACGGGTGGTGAAGACGCCGAGCTCAAACGCATGACGCGGGCCGACCGCTATCTGGTCACCAGAGCCATTATTCGAGCCGCAGTGCGCGTGTCCAATGAAGGCAAGCACCATCCTCTGACACAAGACGTTGCCCTGGAGCTGACCGCCATGGTCAAGGACGCATCTCTGTCGGAGCACCGCCGCTCGCGCGCCGAAGAGATGGGCCATTCGATGATGAGCTTCACGACAGGCCTGCGCGGCAAGCTCTTCAACCGCTTGGGCCAGGACTGGCCAGATGCCGATGTGACCCTCGTGGAAATGGGCACACTGACCAAAGACGGCTATGAGGATGCGCTCGCTGTGGCCTACACCAGCCTGCTGGACTCGGTGCAGTCGCGCGCAGAGGCCGCTCAGCATGAGGATCGCCCCCTCATCATGCTGACCGATGAAGGGCACTTGATTACCACCAACGAGCTGCTTGGCCCGAAGGTGGCCAAGGGCACCAAGATGTGGCGAAAGCTCAATGCCTGGTTCTGGCTGGCCACGCAGAACTTGAAGGACTTCCCCGGCAGCATGTCCCGCGTGCTGTCCATGTGCGAGTTCTGGATGTTGCTGACCATGGACAAGAACGAGATCGAGGAGATCGCGCGCTTTCGATCGCTCACACCAGAGCAACGCCACATGATGGAGTCTGCCGTCAAGGAGCCGGCGAAGTACACCGAAGGTGTGCTCATCAGCGCGAACAATCAGTGGCTGTTCCGAAACGTGCCGCCGGCACTGCCAATTGCGCTGGCAATGACGGAAGGCCACGAGAAGGCTGAGCGCCGCCGTCTCATGGACGAGCATGGATGCACCGAGGTTCAAGCAGCCTACCGCGTGGCGGCACGCCTGCAGGAGGCGCGCGCATGATGCGGTCATCCCTCACTGCCCTGGTGTTGTGCCTTTGCTCTCATGGTGCCCTGTCCCAAGGCTCCATCGGCCCTTCGGTGACGACCGTGGAGGTCTTCGCCAATTCGGCCACGGTGGTGCGGCCGCCGTTTCTCCAGCCTGGCTACGTGCTCAAGGTCTATCGCGTCGACGCCATGGCTCAGCTTGAGCAGCAGCTCAATGCAGGGCTGCCCAAGAACGAGGCCGACGCCATGGCCTACATGCGTCAGCACGAGGGCGAGATCCGCCGCCGCTACAAGGACCAGATCACCAATGCGGCCTCCGGCATGACGCTGGCCGTCCAGTACCGATTGGACCGCCTGCCGGCCATCGTCATCAATCGCGCCAAGGTCATTTATGGAGTTGCGGATGTGGACCGCGCCATCGAACTGTTCGCCGCGGCTCAGCAGAGGCCTCCCCGATGAAAAAACGAGCTTCCCTAAATCTCAGGCTGCGCCGTCTCGTCGCGGCCGTCAGTACGGCCTCGATGTGCGCCGTGCTCACACCGGCCACCACCATGGCAGGAACCACCACCCCGGCCATCATCGCGAATACGGCCAAGGCGGCCTTGTCTTGTGTGTCGTACTCCGTCGAGGGCGTGTGCTTTTTCTTGAGCTGCGGCTGGACCGGATGCTGGATTCGGACCTCGATCAAGATCTCCCACTATGTGCCAGACGTGGTGGTCAGCACTTACAACGAACCGCTGCGCCACCCTTGGACAGACATCGGCACGGTCGTGGCCACCACGTTGACAACGGCTGGATCTGCACTGACAGGACGGCTGCTGGACTCGTCCGCCGGCGGCCTGGACAGCAACTCGGCCATGGCGAACTTCAAAGGGGCGGATGCCATAGGCAATCCTGCCGGCATGTTTGCCAGCATGCTCGCGTCTGGTGGCATGTTCACAATGCCGAAGTCCATTGCATTTCCCACGGTTAGCGAGTTGGCCAAGTTCCCCTCGAAGGAGCTGCCCAACATTGGGCGCCAGTGGACCCAAGTGCCTGCCAGCATCGCGGAGACCGTGGCATCTGATGCCAAGGGCCTGTTGAGCTCGGAATCATTGCTGGCCAGCCTTGGAACGATCCTCAAGACCATCGAGGGCGTGAAGCAGGTGATGGAGATCGCCGAGACAGTGCAGCAGATCCAGGCAGGCATCGCCGGTCTGCAGCAGCTCTCCGAAATTCTCTCGGGCAGCACCGGAGGTGCCCTCTTCTGTCCTGGCGGAGCCAGCTATTTCAACCTGCACTTCCAAAGCGAGCTCGATGCGCCTTTCTGGCGCGGCATCGTGCCCGTGGAAATGATCTATGCGCAGGCCTGGGTACCCGGACTGGGCGAGATCGGCTCGGGCTATACGCAGACCTGGGGCAACCTGTACCCACGTACCGGAGAAATCATCCAGTCGCACCCCGTGAAGGCTTCTGCAGTGCTAGCTGAGCGTGTCGCCTCGATCATCTACAAGGAAGCTCAGCCTCACATCTACTCGCGCGTCCAGCCCTCCGGGGGCTATCGCTACTTCAACTATGGCGAGAAGCGTAAATGGCAGATGTTGTATCCGCAGGCTTGGTCCGGGTGCCAGCAATTCGGCCAGAACGACTCGCTGTCGCTGACTTCGTTCGGGGATGGAGCCACCAGCTCTGATGACGGCTACGCCTGGAACCTTTGGCAAAAGTACACCTGCTGCCGGCGTCGTGGCGTGTATCTCTACTCCGTGCCCTGACCTCCCACTCCAATTTCACTATGACAATCGCACACTCCTCTTCTCTGCGCTTCAAGCGGATCTGCGCGGCCGTGACCTTGGCCTGCGTGCTGGCTCCCACGGTCGTGACACCTGCGGCCGCCCAGACGATTACCTCGTCGGGTCTCTACTATCGGATGGGCGGGGGCTCGCCGATCAGCGCTGCCCCCCATCGCAGCGCCTTATCGATGCAGTTGGGTGCCGGCGTCCGCGCGAACTATTCCTGCGGGAAGTTTGACATCGGGCTCTCGTGGTCGGATCTCATGAATAGCATCCAGAACCTGGGTGCGACGATCACCGGGGCCGTGCAAGCGGGTATCTCGGCCCTGCCGCTGTATTTCCTCCAGCGCGCGCAGCCAGGCCTCTATCAGCTCTTCCAAAACTTCAGCCAGAAGGCGGATCTGCTGGTCTCTGCATCGCTGAAGACCTGTGAGGACATGGAGGCGATGATTAAGAATGGCCAGGACCCTTACGAGGAGTACATAGCCCTGGCCAAGGGTGATGCCTGGAAAGTCAAGGCCAATACGGGCGGCAGCGTGGTTAATGCCAAGCTCGATATCAACAAGAACGAGGCGGGCCAGCGTGCCGGATTGCCATGGGTATTTGGGAGCCGTGCCGGTGGGGCTGGGACCCCACCTATCCAGCCTATCCGCGACCTGGCCGTCGCCGGCTACAACGTCACCATCAACAAAGCAGCCAACTCGCTGTCGACGGCGAACTACGGCAGCTCCTCGCTGGCATCGACGCGCCTGGTCCAGGCCTTCAAGACCCCGGACGACCTGGCTCGCTGGAGTGCCGAAGTTCTTGGCGACCAGAAAATCTATATGTGCACCCAAGGCTCCGATTGCCCGAGCCCCACCATCACCTCGACGGCGACCGGCCTGGCCCCGAAATTCGAGCGCGAGCTGGACGAGGTACTGCCCACGATGCGCAATATGGGCTTCAGCACTTCAAGCAGCCATGCCGACCTGGCCAAGGTCAGCGCTCCCGGCATGGCCGTGAGCCCACAGCTGATGGACGCCGTGCGCAAGCTGCCGACCGATGTGCGGTCCGTGGCCATTAACCGCCTGGCCCAGGAGGTTGCGGTCTACAAGACCATCGACAAGGCACTGATCGCGCGTAACGCGCTGATCTCCGGTATGAGCCTGCCCGAGGCCACGGGCGCTGCTCCCGTTAGATCCGAGGTGCAGACGAAGATTGACCGCCTGACTCAGTACATCAACGACATGATGTTTGAGTTCCGCATACGGAAAGAAATGACCGGCGAGACAGCTTTGTCGATTATGGGCAACCAGCAGCAAGTCGGGGCCGCGTCGATGGATGTGCAAGGCGGCACGCGTGCAGATCCTGCGCCGTTGGTCGACGGACGTGTGAGCACAAGATGACCGACACCGAAAAAGTCGTGGAAGCGTCTGAGCCAGTTCCAAAGCGTAAGGGGCGGCTTCGTCGTTGGCTGCCCTGGCTCATCTACGGTGCCTTGATCGTTTTGATTGGCGGCACCTTATTGACCTGGCTGCTCAAGCTGGAGCCCTCACAGGTCGTCTCTGTCTCAGCATGGTTTCGCATAGGCGCGCAACTCGGGACGCTTACTCAGACCGCCCTGTGCAGTTGGGTGATTGTGAGCTGGCGTCCGATCGTGGCCTGGGGATTCAGGCGAGGCTACGTGGCCAAGCATGAGCTGCGGGCGGTGCTGGCTATGCGCTGGCGCGTCGCCGGCATGCTGGCCATGTACTTGGCACTCGTGCCAATTGGCGCGGGCAATATTGCCCGATTCATCATGGGCCTTATCTCCTGATCGATATGCAGCTCGATAGCTATCTTGAACTATTTACGACGCTCTACGGCTGGGCATTCGCCAACCTACTCGGCGAGATTTTGACCGGCACCGGCCTGGCCGCCCTGCCCTTCGCGCTCATCGCGTTTAACGCGTGGCATAGCGCCAAAGAAGAAGGCGCAGGGTTTAACGGTGTGCTGGCTCTCATCGAGTCCATACAGACCAAGCTGATTACGGCATTGCTGGTCATGGCGCTGTGCTTCGCGACAACGCCTTTTACATCGCTGCACAACATCAATCTCAGCTACAAGCCAGAGCGGGCTGCAGATGGTTCTGAGCCCCAGGTCGTGTCGACACAGGGCGGGACGAACTCGGGCTACGACCGAGCGATGGCAGACGCGGTGAACGGCTCTTTTGCCGGATCTGGAAACCTATCCTATGTCCCCTTGTGGTGGTACAGCGTCATGGGGCTGTCCTCTGGCATCAATGGCGCTTTTCGGGCGGGCGTGACCAGCTCTGAACGCGATCTGCGCGTCGTAGCAGATCTGGCCAGGATGGCCACGATTGAAGATCCGGCTCTGTTGCACGATGTGCAGCGCTTCTACAGCGAGTGCTTTGTGCCTGCGCGCAGCCAGTATTTCTCGATGGACAAGAATCAGATCTCAGCAAACGGCCGAGGCATTCTCGCAGAGGGGAGCATCTATGGCCCCACGGATGTGGACTGGGTGGGCAGCCAGTTTTTCCGAACAGAGCCCGGTTTCTATGACGTGATGCGCTCATATAACCCGGTGCCTGGCTGGAGCATCGACTTCAATCGTGACAGCGAATACATGCAAGGTGGCGGTTCGGATCAGGGCTTTATGAACCCGGACTGGGGGCGCCCAACTTGCAAGCAATGGTGGGAAGCTGACGCTGCTACAGGAGGAGTGCGAGAGCGCCTCACCAGCAACACCTCGACATGGCGGAGTCTCTTGCAAGTCGCCCAAAACACTATCACGTTTAGTTCGACAGATGAGGCCAAGGATGCCATGGCAAAGCTAGCCTTTGAGAAGGCCAACCCGACATTTGTTAGTCCTGACAAGATGCTGGGCGACGACTATGGCAAGGGCACGAACGCGTGGCGTACTGTCACAGGGGGGATTAGTACCATTGGAGTAGGTAAACAGGCATTTGAATCCTCACTCAGCATGGTCCCATTGTTGAATATGCTTCCCATGCTCCAAGCACTTGTACTGATGGCGTTGTATATGTTCCTGCCATTGATCGTAGTGATTAGTTGCTACGATTTGAAAGTGATGGTGGTTGGTGGATTAGCAATATTCACAGTTAAGTTTTGGGCCGTCATGTGGTATGTGGCCCGATGGGTTGACGCCCATTTAATCGATGCGATGTACCCAGGTTTGACCGGATCTGCATTGATGCAAGAGATTACGCAAAGCGTGAGCTCCGGTCAGCCGCAACTATACAAGCGCATGATTCTTAACACTTTATTGGCAATGATGTTCATTGCACTTCCACTCATCTGGAGTTCCATGATGGCGTGGGCGGGCTATCGACTTGGGCTTGAAAACTCCAGCATTAACAAAGCAGACAACCTCTCAAACAAAGCTGGTAAGGGGTCTAGCGTTCGATTAAAACGTTGACAGCTTGTTAAAGGTCTTCTTCTTGTTCGCACCAATACTGAAGTTCACCCATACCAATTTCTCCATTTTGGAATGCAGTATGGGCATCGTAAGCGCAGGAGATCGAGGTGCTTTCCTCATCATCCGTCATGGGCGAAGTGAAGAAGGCCCAAGCAGCATTCCAGAGCGAGCCAAGCACTAGGCCTCCAACGATGAGGAGGACTCGCCAAAACAGGCCGATGAGTGCGATAAAGAACTTGAGCATAAGAAGCCCCAACGATGTGAAATGGATCTTCATGTTTCCCTGGGCGATCGTGCATTCCACACGATCCAAATTGAGTGACTTCCACATCCCTCGAAGGTTGGGCGTGAAGCTTCTATGTATCGAACCGACTGAGGTTCAGATTGTCAACGTTGCGCGATCAAATCAGAAGTACCAGTGCAAGTATGCGCTATACACCGAAAGTCCATCATCGATGCAGACGCCGCGTGTAAATCAAATCTCTTCCTAGTCAAACTCTTGGGTTCGCTGAGTAGACGGCCGATATTTTTCATAACATCGTTGGCACCGGACTTTGCAACGCCGACGACAGGCCATCAAGTATTCCACACAGCTCGACGACCTGCCCGGAACAGCATTGAGCTCTAAGAGCGATCAACTGTCCCTCGAGAGCCTTCAGCTCCTCAATGCGTTTGACTAGCTGCAGGATATGTTTGTCCAGAAGCTCATTGACCTCGCCGCAAGGTTCACGCTGCCTATCTTTCAATTGAAGTAAAGACCGGATATCGTCCAGCCCAATATCCAACGAGCGGCAATTTCGCACAAACGCTAGTCGCTGTACGTGCGATTCGTCATATCGCCTGTAGTTGCCTGCCGTGCGCGCTGCAGGTGGCAGCAATCCCTCCTGCTCGTAGAAACGAATTGTTGGGATCTGCACCCCTGTCGCGCTGGCCAATTCACCGATCTTCACTCTGTATTCCCTGGCACTAGTTGCGGGTTTCCCTTGACTCTCAATCTGCTTTAGAGTTTTTAATGATGCGCTAGATAGGCTCCGAAGTCAAGTGACGGCGTGAGGATCAACCAGAGTGCGCTGTCGCACCTGATGCCGTTACTACGCGCAGCGAACCAGCGATCAGAAATTCAAGGACAACTGACTATGAACAATGCAATGACGCAAGCAACTTGCGGCTCAACATGTGGGTGCGCTACAGGAATCACGAAAGCGACAGTTGCGCCGCTCGTGACGGGTTTTTTCATAGGCAATATGGACTGCACTAGTGAGGAAGTCCAGATCCGCAAGCGGCTAGCGCAAATTGATGGCATCCAAGATGTAGTTTTTGACTTGCCCGCTCATTACTTGGAAGTAGTGCATGAACCTGCCGGCCAAAATGCAATCCTGCGTGCACTTCACGACATTGGCATGCAGGCGGTCGTGCAACCCAGGTCTTCGCAGCTTGTCTATCTCATCCAGCAAATGGATTGCCCTAGCGAAGAACGCCAGTTGCGCGCAACGCTGGAGCCTTTGGAAGGGGTACAGAAGTTGGACTTCGACCTGAAGGCCCACACGTTGACGGTATCTCATACGCTCGCCGATACCACTCCGATTGCCCAGGCCATCGTGAATCTGGGTATGCAGCCGGTAGAAAAGACGGCGGGTAGCATGCCAATCGCTGTCGAAGCCCTCCCCCCTCGCATGGTGGCGTCTTCAATCCGGACACCAGTGACAGGAAACGGTACACGCTTCCTTATTCCGAATATGGATTGTCCCACCGAAGAGGCAACGATCCGTAAGCGCCTGGGTGCAATCAACGGTATTGAGCGACTGGATTTCAACCTGATGGGGCGACGGCTGGATGTGCTGCATCATTTGCCGGACCCTGCGCCGATCCTCAAGGCGCTGAACGATGTCGGCATGAAGGCCAGCATCGAGCGCAGCGGCGACACCACGCCGCAGGGCCAAGCCATCTATCTCATCGAAAAAATGGACTGTCCAACCGAGGAGGGGCTGCTGCGCAAGGCGCTCGAAGGTATGCCAGGGGTGAAAGCCCTGAATTTCAATCTGATGGATCGTACGCTTACGGTGAGCCACGATCTTGCCGATCTGGCTCCGGTGACGACCGCGATTGAGCGACTCGGCATGGCTCCAGTGCTCCAAAGCACCTCTGACCCAAAGTCATCCGCGCCCCGTGATTTCGGCACCAGCATCTCGCGCGGGCAATGGATTCGGATGGCGGTCTCCGGCGTACTAGCGCTCGGCGCAGAGGCCATGGTCTTCGCGGGGGCATCCGAGGCCTCCTGGCCCATCATTCTTGCGTGCCTCGCGGCCATCAGCTTGGGTGGGGTCGAGACCCTCAAAAAGGGCTGGATTGCGCTGAAGACGCGCTCGCTGAACATGAACCTGTTGATGACGGTCGCCGTCATCGGTGCGGCCCTGATTGGGCAGTGGCCTGAGGCAGCGGTGGTGATCTGGCTCTTCGGTATCGCTGAGATGATTGAGGCCTTGAGCCTGGATCGGGCCCGCAATGCCATCCGCAAGCTGATGGATCTGGCGCCTGAGAACGCATTGGTACGCCAGCCGGACGGGCAATGGCAAGAAGTCAAGGCGGATTCCGTGCCTCTCGGCAGCGTTGTACGGGTGCGTCCGGGCGAACGCATTGCATTGGATGGTGAAGTCGTCGCGGGCCAATCATCGGTAAACCAGGCGCCGATCACCGGTGAGAGCATGCCCGTGGAGAAAACCGCCGGTGCCACGGTCTTCGCCGGTACCATCAACGAGCGCGGCACGCTGGAGTTCCGCGTTACCTCTCGAAAGGGTGAAACCACTCTCGACCGTATTGCACGATCGGTGCAGGAAGCGCAGGGGCAACGCGCACCCACGCAGCGCTTCGTGGACAAGTTCGCCAGCATCTATACACCGGCGGTCTTCGCGGTTGCTCTCGCCGTTGCGGTCATTCCTCCGTTCGCTTTCGGGCAGCCCTGGTTCGAATGGGTCTACAAAGCGCTGGTGATGCTGGTCATTGCCTGCCCCTGCGCATTGGTGATCTCCACGCCGGTTACCGTGGTCAGCGGCCTAGCAGCGGCCGCACGCCGGGGCATCCTTGTCAAGGGCGGTCTTTACCTCGAACAAGGGCGACACCTGAAATCGGTGGCTTTGGACAAGACGGGGACCCTGACCCATGGTCGCCCTTCTCTGACCGATGTCGTACCGTTGCGTGGCCAGCCGAGGGAAGAAGTTCTGCGGATTGCTGCGAGCATCGATGCGCTGTCGGAGCATCCTGTGGCCACTGCCATCGTGGCCAGCTACAACCAACCCCATGCTCAGGTGGGCAAGTTCGAAGCGATCCCTGGACGAGGCGTCAAAGGCAACGTCGATGGAGATGTCTATTACGTCGGCAACCACCGGCTGATCAAAGAGCTGGGACTTTCAACACTCGAGATCGAGACTCAGCTCGATGCGTTGGAGAACGAGGCCAAGACCGTTGTGCTCCTCGCAACTGACCAGCAAGTACTCGCCCTGCTGGCCGTGGCCGACACGGTGCGCGATACCAGCCGGCAAGCAATCGGCGAACTCAAGTCGCTGGGGATCGAGCCAGTCATGTTGACTGGCGATAATTCGAAAACCGCGCAAGCTGTGGCTGCGCAGGTGGGCATCACCGACGCCAAGGGCGAACTACTTCCGCAGGACAAACTGTTGGCAATCGAAGGGCTACTCGCACGCGGGCCAGTTGGTATGGTTGGGGATGGCGTTAACGATGCGCCAGCGTTGGCCAAGTCGAGCATAGGCTTTGCGATGGGCGCTGCTGGTACCGATACAGCGATCGAAACGGCTGACGTCGCCTTGATGCAAGACAACCTCCGCAAGCTTCCTGAGTTCATCCGGCTATCGCAACGCGTTGCAGGCATCTTGACGGCCAATATCGTGTTTGCGCTTGGGACAAAGGCGGTGTTCATGGCCTTGGCTTTTACTGGACATGCAAGTCTGTGGCTGGCGATTCTGGCCGACATGGGGGCTAGCCTGGCCGTCGTTTTCAATGGGATGCGCTTGCTGCGGTCGTCTGAGGAAATCAAGCCCCATGGCCATTAAGAGGACTAATTTGTGGGTGTACCTGCTGGCCGTGACTGTGCTTGCCGCAGACATAGCGACCAAGGCGGCCATCGTCGCGTGGATTCCCTTGTATGACTCTCATGAAATCACGCCATGGTTCAGCATCGGGCATTGGCTGAATCCAGGTGCGGCCTTCAGTTTCTTGGCGCAGGCGGGTGGGTGGCAACGCGGCTTTTTTGTTGCTATTGGGTTCGCTGCTTCTGCCCTTTTCACCTGGCTCATTGCCTGCGAGAAGACTCCAGCACCTGAGGCTATGGGCTACGCGGCAATTCTCGGAGGCGGGCTCGGCAATGTTCTTGATCGCGTGCGGCATGGGGCCGTGGTGGACTGGCTCGATTTCCATTGGGGTGATTGGCACTGGCCGGCGTTCAATGCAGCCGACATTGGCATCACCCTGGGAGCGGGGGTTCTGCTGATCGCTGCTTTTCGCGGCCATGAACGAAACGGCGCAGATTCCCATACGCCAGCAAGATGATCCATCTTTTCATTGACACATGCGGAGCCGTGAACATGGCTTTGGAGAAACTGATGTACCACTCGACTCTACCAATGCCGCCTGCAAATGCACGCTGAACTTGTTCTCAAGACGCTAATGATGGGCGTCGTCGAAGGCATCACGGAATTCTTGCCAGTCTCCTCGACAGGGCACTTGATCCTGGCGGGCAATGCGCTCTCATTCCTTGCGAAAGAGAAACGCGACGTCTTTGAAGTGTTCATCCAGTTCGGCGCGATGCTCGCGGTCATCTGGGAATATAGGGCTCGTCTGGCAAACGTTGTTGTCTCAGCGCGTGCCGATCAGGGCGCTCGCCGGTTCTTAGTGAACCTCGCCATTGCATTCATGCCTGCGGCAGTGCTCGGATTGCTGATTGGATCTCATGTGCAGAGGCTGCTATTTAGCCCAGGGCCAGTGGCCGTCGCACTCGTAATCGGTGGTATCGCGATTCTGTGGGCCGAGCGGCGGCCCGTGCATGTAAAGGCCGAGCGTGCCGAAGAGATCAGCCGAATCGACGCATTGAAGATTGGTTTCGTGCAGTGCCTTGCACTTTGGCCGGGTACTTCGCGCTCAGGCGCGACGATTATCGGCGGGCTATGGTTCGGGGCTTCACGCCAGGCGGCGACGGAGTTTTCGTTTTTCCTTGGCATTCCAGTCTTGGGGGCCGCCTCCGGATACAACCTCTTCAAGCACTGGAACGCATTGTCGAGCGACGACATCGGCGTTTTTGTAATGGGCCTCCTTGCCTCTTTCGTATTTGCGCTGCTTGCCATACGCCTTCTGATGCGCTATCTGACCGGACATGGATTTGGAGTTTTCGCGTGGTATCGCATTGCACTGGGAACACTAATCTTGGCAGTGCTCGTCACGTAATCGTTCAGCAAACATGACGAAGATGAATATGTTGCCTCTTATAGGCATTCAGCACAGTTGGCTGTGACTCGATCGATAAATGCAACCTAAGTTATGCGGCGTTGTTGGTTGAGTCATTTTTTGCCTACAACAAGCAAACCTCCTTTTTAGAAACTTATGCCGAACGGCCTTGAGCAACGCCCAGTGGGCCATATCCTGAATAAAATGAGAATCAATAACACTTCCATATCATGAAAATGCTTTCTCTTTACGCCAGAAGATTCCTGGCAATAGCCGCATTGTTTGTGCTCTGGTCGGCTTCTCCCGCCTGGGCTGCCGACCCTGCTGCCAGCGATCAGGCTAAGCAGACCTGGCAGTTGCTGGACTACCTGGCGGTTGACTACGGTGGCGCAGTAAGCAACGGCCAGATTCAAAGTGCGAGTGAATACGAAGAAATGAAGGAATTCGCGGCAACCGCTGTGCTGCAGCTAGCCGCATTGCCGAGCACTGCGGTGCTGCCCGAGTTGCAGCGGCAGGCCAAAGTGCTAGTAGACCTCATTGCCGCAAAGGCGGATGCCAAAGCAGTGGCCGACAGCGCCAATTCGCTGGCAGCGGCGTTGGTCAAAGCCTATCCGTTTCCGCTATCTCCGACTCAGCCACCGGATCTCGCACGCGCTAAGGTGCTGTTTGAAGCCAAGTGCGCGTCATGCCACGGGGCAACTGGTGCTGGCGACGGCCCACTCAGCACCAAGCTAGACCCGCCCCCGATCGCCTTCACCGATCATGATCGTGCCCGTTCGCGAAGTGTGCTCGCGCTGTACCAGGTCATTTCTCAAGGCGTGACCGGCACATCGATGCAGGGCTTCGGCACGCTCGCTGACGAGGATCGTTGGGCGCTGGCCTTCTTCACAGGAACACTGTCGCATGACGATGCCATGCGTGCTCGCGGCGAACAATCCTGGGTTCGAGACACCGCCGCCAAGACTGTCTTTCCCGATCTAGCTGCTGCAGCGACCTTGACCGAAGCCGCTCTATCCGAACTGATAGCACCAGACGCAGCTCGCGACCTCACCGCATATGTTCGTAGCCACCCAGAAGTCACCGCTGTTGCGAGCGGCTCTGGCGGACTAACCCTGGCCCGCTCACTCCTTCAGAAGAGCCTTGCCGCGGCGCGCGCGGGCGACCGGGCCAGCGCAACAAGACTCGGCCTGTCGGCTTACTTGGATGGTTTTGAGCCGCTTGAGCCTGCATTGCGCGCACGCAACCAGGCACTTCTCACAGAAGTCGAAAACGCCATGCTGGCCTATCGCGGTGCGCTCGCCGGCGGGAGGTTGGAACAAGCCGATGCCACAGCACAGAAGCTGGACGATCTGTTTGCCCAGGTGGACGCCGAACTCGGCGCTAATAAGGCAGACCCACTAACCACCTTCATTGCCTCCCTAACCATCCTGCTACGCGAAGGGGTTGAAGCGCTGTTGATCGTCGTGGGAATGCTGGCTTTCCTGAAGAAGGCAGAACGACGCGATGTGCTGGGCTATGTGCATGGCGGTTGGGTGACCGCACTGGCTTGCGGTGGTCTAACCTGGGCGGTGGCCACCTACTTCATGAGCATCAGCGGCGCAAGCCGTGAGGTGACCGAGGGGGTTTCATCACTGTTCGCGGCCGTTGTGCTGCTGAGCGTAGGGCTCTGGATGCACCAGAAAAGCGCAGCGGGCAAGTGGCAGGCCTACCTAAAGGACAAACTTTCGGCAGCCATGACGCGGCGTTCAGCGTGGGCATTGTTCGCCTTGTCGTTCATCGCCGTCTACCGCGAGGTGTTTGAGACCGTGTTGTTTTACTCTGCACTGACCAGTGACGGCAACAACAGTGCCTTGCTAGGCGGATTGGTATGCGGAGTGGCCATCCTGGCCGTCATTGCATGGCTTATGCTGCGGAGCAGTGCGCGCATGCCGATTGGTAAGTTCTTCAGCCTCAGTTCGATCCTGGTTGCGGTGCTCGCGGTAGTGCTCGCTGGCAAGGGGGTTGCTGGCCTCCAGGAGGCTGGCTGGTTGAGCGCGAGCCCGATCCATTGGCCGCGCATTGAAGTGCTTGGCATCTATCCGTCAGCGGAAACCGCGATTGCGCAAGCTTTGGTGCTTGCCATTGCCTTAGCGGGCTTTGCCATGAACGCCGTGAAGGCTCGGAACCCCCGAATCGTTTGAGATTAATAGGCCCCCTTGGTAGGGTGCTCCGACTATGCTCCGAGCACCCTGACTCTCAAAGATCTTCAGGCACCGGCAAAAACATGATCCATAGGGGAGTTTCAAACAGCAATAGCCTGAAGCACACACCTGTGCTGCCACTAATGGATGCCTGCTTTAGGCCAATCTTCGGCTGTTGGCAGAAAGTAAACGAAAGCCCACGATGACTTGCGAGTTTGGAGCTCTGCTAGTACGGTCTGCTGCCTAAACGAATGTCTTGAACAAAGAGCCTGCCGTGGACGGCAGGCTCTTTTCTATCAGCGACTTGGTTTCAGCTCCGTCACCATGCCTTGCCATTGATCACCTCTGCTTAGGACTTCACCTTATCTCCAACCTTTAGCATCTTCTTTTCGGTTGCCGCGAAGCCCATGGTCATGGTCGGCTTAGCCTGGTTCGGAATATCGCCGTGACGCAAGACGACAAGGTTCCTCGACCCGTGTAACCTAAAACCCTTATCGTGGCAGCAATACAGTGATAGTGGACGAGGTAATGAGCAACCGCTGCCTGTCTTTGCTGCAGCGAATATTTCGGTGCTCTTGGCGCTTGGCTTACTGACAAATCCTGATACTTCAGGAAGTGCTGATACCAGCCTTTCAATGCGTTCTTGATTGGGTATCCCAACTGGCGAATTGTGGCCCTGATACGCAAGCCAAGCTTGAAGTAACGTTCAACTGCACGAATCCTGTCTTCGTATGAGAATATGAACTAAATCCTGGTAGTCCTAGCATTTGTTCGCATCCCCCTTCGGGCTACGCCCCTGTTTGCCACTGATAGCGACAAACCATGCTATGCCTTTATCCAACCAGATAGTCAGAAACCCATTTGCTCAACATCGCTTCAAAAATCAATACTTCCTGCATTTTTTAAAAATATCAAGATCAGGATTGTAGATCTCAGACTTTACATTCATCATTCCCAAAACCGAATGGAAATAATTATCATGACTTATCTTGGCATCAACGTCTAATAGAGCAGCACATCCATTTTCGTCGAATTTCTCGCGCTTAAATGATTCAGAGAACCAAGCGATCCAAGGAATCCGTTTCTGAGCATCGGGTGCCAAACTATAAGGTAGGCCATGGAGGTATATATTATTTTCTCCTAAAGACTCGCCATGATCTGAGACATACATCATTGCAGTTGGTCGATCTGGATATGTTTCCTTAATCCAATCAATTGCATTCGAAATGAAATAATCAGTCTCTCTTATGCTATTGTCATATGCATTAACTACTTGGTCTCGACTGCAGGTTTGCAGAGCTGAAGAGTCACACTCTGGGAAGTAGGCTTTTCTATCTGATGAAGAGCGCTTGTAATAGGCTGGACCATGGCTTCCCATTTGGTGAACTAGAATAACGGTTCCTTTAGCTTTGCCAGGTTTTGGCAAGTCTTCAATTTTCTTTTGGAGATTGTTCAACACTGCTGCATCAAAACAGCCATCATCTCTGCAATTGATATTACCTTCGATAATCTCTTGATTACTAGTAGGTATTCTCGCACATACCCCCTTACACCCTGATTGATTGTCAACCCAAAGGACATCCAATCCTGCCCTTTTTAGAACATCTAATAAATTTTCGTAATTTTCGCTTCGATCAAAAAATTCCTCTCTTGATAAATGAGAAAACATGCACGGCAATGACTCTGCGGTGCTCGTTCCACAAGCCCAGGCATTTTTAAATGACAAAATGTCTTTTCGACTTGATAGCAAAGGTGTGGTATCTCTTAAATAGCCATTCAACCCCAAATGATCTGAACGAGCGGTTTCTCCGACTACAAGAAATACTATAGGGTCTATAGTCCCTTCAATGTATGCTCCTTCTCCTATTTTTACCAAATCTTTAGATTTCCTCTTCTGGGAATCGTCAATTTTCTTGAAAACCGCATATAGTCCGTTGTATGGATTAATCAAATAGCGAATCTCCTTATGGTTCCTCATGGTTGAGGAGAACGCCTGAAAAGAAACAATTAGGCTTACCACTGCTATTGAAATCCCCAGGAGAGCAAGCATCAAACGTTGCAATATCAGTTTGCCAAAAGTAGATTTTGAGAAATTTCTGCGCCATATAAACCACAATGGAGGCAACGACAGCAGCAAGATCACGAAAATCATCTGCAAGTTAATCAGATCCGAGGCTTCATTGAAGTCTGTTTGAAGCACATTAGTTATCATATTGGAATCAATAACAATCCCGTATGCTTGCATGAAATAGGCACCTGAAGCCGCACCGACTACAAAGATGCTGGCAATTGGCCTTAAAAGCCACCCCCATCCCAAAACAGAAATCGAAAAAATATTCACACCAATCAATATAAAAACAAAAGATATTATTAAACTTATATTCGATTCTTCACCTAGTTTAGATATCTTCAGCCAAAGATAATAATTAGAAAAAATAGCAATCCATATACTAACTCCAATGATCATGCGTGTTGATTGCATGCCACTAGAGCGCAGGAATTCACTTATTTTATTTAAAGTCTTCATTTTACGAAAAGAATTTAATCAAGAACTATTCAGCTTCTCAATGAAACTATTTTTGAATTTATATAAACCCACAATCCTAGAGATAAAATCTGATCTGCACGATGACATTCCGATTACATTTTTGTCATTTTTTGAGCGAAAAAAAACGTGGATCGTGTTACCACGAATCCACGCCAAGAAAATATTACTGATTACCCAGCTATAGCTTGGTTACGAGCATCTCGCTGCGAAGGGGTTTCTTTAATCAGTTCGTCGATAACTTGCTGACGTGTCTTTTCGGGCTCCGTACCTTTCGCCTCAGCTGGGTAGTTTCCGCTGCGCAGTCGATTGTCCCCGCCCTCTCGTACGGCATTCGCTGCTTCTTCACGAACTTGGTCACGGGTTCGAGAGCTCTTGAAATGCTCGGGGTATACTTTTACACCAGCCTCATTATTTGTGGGGTGCCAGTACGTATCTGCGACTGCGACGCCAGGCATTGCCATAACGGTTGCCATTGCGGCTGCGGCGGTGAGAGATGCAAAAATTTTACGGTGAGCCATTTAATACTCCTTAAGTGAATTGATTTTCTTCTCCATCTAAGAAAGTCGTCTATTCAGAGAAGATGGCTTAAGTGTAGAAATACCCACCGACAGATTGCCAACAGGAATGTGACAATGTTGTCATATTAAGTATTGTTACAAGAAAAAAGCCATGGCCTTAGAGGCCATGGCTTTTATGAGGTGAATTGAACTACTTGTATCAGGCTGGCTTTTCCTCAGTAGACGCCAACACCTGCTCATCCTCCGTCTCGGAGAGATCCTTGCGGTGTATCAAGCTATAAAGCAATGGCAACACGAGAAGGGTCAGCAAAGTCGACGACAAGATCCCGCCGATCACCACTGTGGCCAAGGGGCGCTGAACTTCCGCGCCTGTGCCCGTTGCGATGGCCATCGGAACAAAGCCTAGCGATGCAACCAACGCGGTCATCAGAACTGGCCGCAGTCGGGTCAAAGCACCTTCAGTGACTGCTTCATATAGGCGCTTTCCTTCTTCGCGCAGCGATCGGATGTAGGCAATCATCACCAAGCCATTGAGCACTGCCACGCCTGACAGCGCGATAAACCCGATCGCTGCCGAGATGGATAAAGGAATACCGCGCATCCAGAGCGCCAAGATGCCACCTGTCAGCGCAAACGGAATGCCCGTGAACACGATGAGACCATCACGAACATTGCCGAACATTGCAAACAGCAAGACAAAGACCATCAGCAATGCTGCCGGCACAACAATCGTCAAGCGTTTTCTAGCCGACTCGAGGTTCTCGAAGGTTCCGCCCCATCGGGTCCAGTAGCCGGCAGGCAGTTGCAGCGATTCGAGGCGTTGTTGTGCTTCTGTGACGAAAGATCCAATATCACGTCCGCGCACGTTGGCACTCACCACGATGCGGCGCTTACCATCCTCTCGGCTCACCTGGTTAGGGCCTGGTGCGATATCAAAACTAGCCACGGCCGAAAGCGGAACAAAACCAAGTCGGCCATCCGTACCGCGTGGAAGCGCGATAGGTAGGCGTCCTATCGCTTCCATGTCATTGCGCACTTCGTCCGGCAAGCGAACCTGAATGTCGAATCGCTTGTCGCCTTCGAAAACTGTGCCGGCTTCACGACCGCCCAGTGCCGTACTGATGGTGTCTTGCACGTCACCCATGTTCAAACCATAGCGCGAGGCCTTCTCACGGTCGATTTTCACGGTGAGCATTGGCAAGCCTGTGGTCTGTTCGACCTTGACTTCAGAGGCTCCAGAAATTTGCTGCAACATGCCTGCGACAGCTTGTGCGTTCTTCTCCAGCACGGTCATGTCGTCGCCAAAAATCTTTACAGCGACATCACTACGCACACCCGATATCAACTCATTGAAGCGCAGCTGAATGGGTTGAGAGAACTCGAAATTGTTGCCTGGAACTCGATCTGCGGCGGCCTGAATTGCTGCCAGCAAATCGTCTCGTGTACGTGCCGGATCCGGCCATTCGGACTGCGGCTTAAGCATGATGTAGCCGTCCGAAATGTTCGGAGGCATCGGGTCAGAGGCAATCTCCGCGGTACCTGTACGAGCAAATACCCTGTCGATCTCAGGAAACTCTTTCTTCAAGGTTTTCTCGATCTGCATTTGCATCTCAAGGGACTGGGTCAGGCTGGTTCCTGGAATCCGCAGAGCCTGAATGGCGAAATCGCCCTCGTTGAGGTTTGGTGCAAATTCACTACCAAGACGCGTTGCCAGCAGCAGGCTTAGCACCACCGCCACACCAGCTGCAGTCAGAACAACTGCAGGAGCTCTCATGACGCGATGAAGGGCTGGTGCATAAACGCGACGCGCCCAAACCATGAGGCGATTTTCCTTCTCCGCAACCTTGTTGCCCATGAAAAGAGCAATCGCCGCAGGAATGAAGGTAATGGACAGCAGCATTGCGCCAGCAAGCGCGATCACCACAGTCAGCGCCATGGGATGGAACATCTTGCCCTCTACACCCGTGAGCGCAAAGATTGGCAAATAGACCACCATGATGATCAATTGTCCAAACAACAATGGCCGACGCGCTTCCTTGGCTGCAGCAAATACTTCGTGGAAGCGTTCACTGCGCGTCAAAGAGCGTCCGCGTGCTTCTTGCGCGTGGGCAAGACGACGCACGCAGTTCTCCACAATGACCACCGCGCCATCAATGATGATGCCGAAGTCAAGAGCGCCCAGACTCATCAAGTTGGCACTGACTTTGTATTGCACCATGCCAGTAAAGGTGAACAGCATGGACAACGGAATGATCAGCGCTGTAATCAGGGCCGCGCGGAGGTTGCCTAGGAAAAGGAAGAGGATGACAACAACTAAAGCCGCACCTTCCACCAAATTCTTCTTGACCGTTGCGATGGCTTTATCGACGAGGTTTGTGCGATCGTAGACCGTGATCGCTTTCACGCCTTCAGGAAGACTGCGGTTAATCTGCTCCATACGTGCAGCCACAGCCTGCGAGACCACACGGCTGTTCTCCCCGATCAGCATGAAGACCGTGCCAAGCACGACCTCTCGGCCGTTATCCGTGGCAGCTCCAGTGCGAAGCTCACGACCCAAGCCAACCTCTGCCAAATCACGAATACGTATGGGCTGGCCTTGAGCCGAACCCACGATCACTTCTCGAATGTCAGCAATGCCAGAGACTTGACCCGGGGCACGGATCAAATATTGTTCACCTTGACGCTCAATGTATCCAGCTCCCACATTGGTATTGTTGCGTTCCAACGCAGCAACCAGGTCAGCAAGAGTGAAACCATAGGACGCCAGCTGTTCTGGGCGTGGCGAAACCAGATACTCTTTCGCGAACCCGCCAATAGAGTTGATTTCAGTGACACCAGGCACATTACGCAGTTGCGGTTTGATCACCCAGTCCTGTATCTCGCGCAGATCCATAGGTGTGTAAGGCGTTCCATCTGCCTTCTTTGCACCGTCCTCGGCCTCAACGGTCCAAAGATAGATCTCACCCAAACCTGTAGAGATAGGTCCCAGCGTGGGAGTGACACCAGCGGGAAGATTGTCACGGGCCTGTTGGATGCGTTCGTTGACTAACTGGCGAGCAAAGTAGATGTCAGTGCCATCTTTAAACACTACTGTCACTTGCGACAGGCCGTAGCGCGACAGCGAGCGAGTCTGTTCCAGATTGGGCAGGCCGGCCATCACCGTTTCAATTGGGTAAGTGACTCGCTGCTCAGTCTCAAGCGGTGAGTAGCCGCTGGCCTGCGTATTGATCTGTACCTGAACATTGGTAATGTCAGGTACAGCATCAATAGCGAGGCGTTGATAGTTGTATACGCCAAGAGCCGCTAGGGCCAGAACGGCAACCATGACCAGCCAGCGCTGCTCAATGGCAAATCGGATAATTCGTTCGAACATTTGCAGCCCTTGCTTAGTGTGCGTGCTCGGCTGTAGCCTTGCCCAGTTCGGCCTTAAGCATGAAGCTGCCTTCAGTCACATAGGACTGGCCGGACTTCAGCCCTTCAAGAATTTCTGTTGTCTGGGGATCTGAGCGACCAACGCGTACAGGTTGAGCTCGGAAACCCCCCTTGACGGGCACAAACACAACACTGTTTTGGCCGTCCAGACGCTGGATAGCACTGGAAGCTACCGCCACTGGCACTTGTTGCGAAGAGGCCGTCAACTCCACATTAACGAATAGACCTGGGCGCCACGCACCTTCAGGATTCTCTAGAGTGATTCGAGCAGGAGCGGTACGTGTTTCCTGGCCAATCAGAGCACCCACGTAAGCAACCACCCCAGTCGCAGACGACGAGAATGCTGTCGCTTTGACAGTTGCTTTTTCCCCTACCTTCACGGCGGGCAAGTCAGATGCTGCAACCCTCATTTCAGCCCAAACGGAGCGCAAGTCTGAGATTGTGAAAACTTGGGTAGTGTCCTGAACAGCTTCACCGACGGCGAGATGCTTCTCGACGATCACTCCGTCAAAAGGAGCCCTTAATTCAAATCGGTTTAGTGCACCGCCACCGCCTCCGGCGCCGTTGGCTGCCAATTTCTGTTGAGCATTTGAAACGGCAATTTCTGCCTCGCGCAGTGTCTGCCGAGCCTGCAAGTAATCCTGTTCAGCCGATACCTTCTCCTCCCACAGCTTTTGCTCTCTGGCATAGCTTGTACGCGCCAGTGCTAAGCGTTGGCTAGCGGCTTGAAGTTCACTTCGTTGCTCAGAAACAGCCGCACTGCTCAACACAGCCAGCAACTGCCCCTTCTTTACAACCTGCCCGAGATTGGCGGGTACCGAGTCGACGACGCCAGGGACTCGAGGGACAACGTGAGCCGTTTTGTCTTCGTTGAAGCGTATTTCCCCCGGAAGTTGCAGTACTGAGCGAACAGTTGCAGCGCCGACCTCTGCGGTTCGAATGCCTGCAGCCTGCATACGCTGCGAATCCATTTGGATTAGACCTTCATCGTCATCATGAGCACCTTCGGCGCTTTTCTTCTCTGCAGACTTGGCTCCGTCCTTTTGCTCTTTTTCATCATGGTGCTCACCATCTGCGTGTCCTTTTTCATCTTTGTGATCACCGCTTTGCTTCTCGCCGTGATGTTCTGTGTCTGCGTGGCTAGCGGCTTCTGAGTGCCCCTGACCTCCGGCACCTTTAGCACTGCTGCTGTCTGGACCACTGCGAAGAATTAGTGCAGCAGAAAGAGCGCCAACTACTAGGATTGCAGCAATTGCAATCTGAGTACGCCGAGTCCCAAATGGAGATGGTTTTGTATCGTTCATGTTGATGATCTGTGCAAAAAACTTACTCGTCTGTTGTGCCCAACAAGCGTTCGATATCGGCCGAAGCACGATGTGTGGCCATTAACTGGTCCAGGTATTGACTACGTACATCAAACAAAGAGCGTTGCGCGTCAAGTACGTCCAGATAGCCGAATTTCCCTAGCGCAAATCCTTTGCTTGCCGCCTCATAGGCGACTTGTGCAGTCGGCAGCACGCGTTCAGACAGTTGGATAGCTTGTTTACGACTTGCCTCTAGCGTCTCTCGCGCCGCATAAAGTTGAGACTGAAGTTCCAACCGGGTAGCTAGCAAGCGCTCTTCAGCTTGGTCAGCCAGGCGGAGGGCTTGCAACTGATTTCCTCGATTGGTATCGAGCACAGGCAAAGGAATGGAGACGCCGACTACGAGTTGATTGCCGGTCTCTTGAGCGCGCTTCATACCTAGACTCACCGTTGGGTCAGGAATTCGCTTTGCGCGCTCCAGATCTGCGGTCGCCCGGCTCTGTTCAACAGTGAAGCGAGCTTGCTGAATGGAAGGCGACTGCTCCAAGCGGCTTTGAAGAACCCCAATTTCCGGAACAGTAGGCAACGCGTCAAGTTTGCCTTGCGCATCACCAAATACAGGGCCTCCCTCTCCTATAAGGGCCTGTAATTGTTGACGAGCCACTCGTTTTGCGGCCTGAGCTTGGGCTTGCTCCAGCTCTGCACTGGACTCAGCGACACTGGCCCGGTTGGCCTCTAGGGGCGCTGCCTTGCCCGCTGCTACACGCTTCGATGCAGCCTCACGCGCGCTTCGAGCGATGTCAAGAGTTTGTCCTGCGAGGACTTCACGCTGCTGTGCGACTAACAACCCGAAGAATGCGAGTCGGACATCTGCGACAAGATTAGCTTTGGCGGCATCCAGCTCCGCCTCAGCCACATCTCGGCCACGTGCTGCAGCACGCATGCGCGCATCGCGCTTGCCACCGATTTCCAGCATTTGGGTCCATTGAACCGTCGTGGTACGTTTATCTCTGCTCGTATCTTCTTGTGAATACGAGAGCGCAGGGTTAGGCCTCGCCTTACTTTGCAGAACGGCTCCATCGCTTGCCTCAAGACCGCGCTGGGCAGCTCGTAAACGAGGGTGTTGGTCGATAGCGCGTGCTACTGCAGTGTCCAGAGTCAGTGGTGCCAGAGACGCCTTATTGGCAGGATTGTCCTGCGCTATGCCTGTCACGCCAGTTAAAGCCAAACTGGTGAACAACAACGCATGACGCAACGCACTAGCTGCTCGGCCAGCGCGATGAGACGACGAAGAAATCATTGTTAAAACTCCTACCCGTGCAATCCAAAGTCAGCCGGGCGTTACATTGCCCAGGTGAGGAATAGAAAGCGGGTGGGCGCTGCCACTCTAATAAAGTGCTCCCCTCACCATCCTGACAGCCAGATGACAAATTTGTCATTTTCAAAATGCGTGCGCCTATCTCAGAATAGTCAGCATGAAAATCCTGGTTGTAGAAGATGAGATCAAGCTCGCCGATTACCTAAACAAGGGTCTGGCGGAGGAGGGCTTCACTGTGGATGTCGCCCATAACGGTATTGACGGTCTGCACCTGGCCAGTGAAATGGACTATGACCTGATCGTGCTTGACGGCATGCTTCCGGGCATCGATGGCCTAGCCGTGCTAGCTGCGCTGAGGCAAACGAAACAAACACCTGTACTGATGTTGACTGCCCGTGGCCAGGTTGAGGATCGCGTCAAGGGACTGCAGTGTGGCGCCGATGACTATCTCGTTAAGCCATTTGCATTTTCTGAACTGGTCGCACGCCTGCATGCTCTATTACGGCGCAGTGGCCCCAGCGTTGCCCAAGCCGCCCCCGAAGCGACGACTCTGCGCTTAGCTGACTTAGAGTTAGACCTAATTCGTCGTAGGGCCACGCGGGCGGGCCAGAGAATCGAGCTCACGGCCAAAGAGTTCAATTTGCTTAGCCTTCTATTACGCCGCCAAGGGGAAGTGTTAACACGAACAGAGTTGGCATCTCAGGTTTGGGATATGAATTTCGACAGTGAGACCAACGTGGTAGAGGTCGCTATCCGACGCCTGCGGCTAAAGCTTGATCAGCCTTTTGAGCAACATCTCCTCCACACCGTCCGTGGCATGGGCTATGTGCTCGAATCTCGCACAACATGAGCAAGACCGCTGCACCACATTTAGCTCGACGTTTAGCCCGCGCCTTAGCACTGCAAACCATTGTTGGCCTCGGTTTTGTATGCATAGCTGTCTATTTCGTGATCTCCGTCACGCTGTCGGAACGTCAGCAAGACACCTTAGATCACAAGAAAACAGCAATCGAGCACCTGTTAAGCGAGAGCCGAGGGGTTCACTCCCCGGAGGCCTTGAACCACATGCTTAACGACTTCGTCACGGGGCATGACGAACTGTCTTTACGCCTGGTGCCAACCTCCGGTAAAAGCGCATTTGAACTTTTGCGCCAACCTGAAGATGACGACCGGGTTGCAGTTCGCAAATTTTCAGTGGAAGTTCCGACAGTTAACGACGGCCTGCAGCCAATGCAAGCGGTCCTGTTGCTAGACCGTAGACCAGATGACCGACTGCTTAATCGTCTTGCCTGGACCCTGGCCATCGCCGCCGTGGCAGGTGCATTGCTGGTCTCATTCGCGAGCACATGGCTTGTTCGCATAGGGCTCAAGCCTTTACGCCTACTGGTGGATCAAACGCGAAGCCTCTCTGCGCAAGACTTGTATCGCCGTTTAGATGATAGCCATCAACCTCAAGAATTAAGACCATTGATCGCACAGTTCAATGCATTGCTTGACCGACTGGCCATCGCCTATCAACAAATGGAGGCGTTCAATGCTGATGTGGCGCACGAGCTAAACACACCGTTGACCACCTTGATCAGTAGTTGTGAGTTAGCGATTCGTAAACCGCGTAGTGCCGTTGAACTACAGGATATCTTGGCCTCAAACCTAGAAGATCTTCAGCGCATGGCGGGAATCGTGGCAGACATGAGAAGTGGTTCCAGTTTTTTGAACAGCTAGCTAAGCGAGATCTTTCCCCGTAAAAATGACCTGACAACAGGCCGAACCTGGAGAGATCTATGACCATCAAATCCCGACGCAAGCACAGCCCCGTATTTAAAGCGAAGGTGGCACTAGAAGCCGTGCGCGGAGAGCGCACGGTTGCTGAGCTGGCTCAGCAATATGAAGTTCACCCCAGCCAGATTGCAGATTGGAAACGCATGCTGCTGGAGCGGGCTGCTGACGTGTTTGGCGCAGCTCCTGCGCCCACAACCCCTGCGGTCGACCTTAAAGAGCTTCACGCCAAGATTGGTCAACTGACCTTAGAGAAGGATTTTTTGCAAGGTGCGCTGAGCAAAGCGGGATTGCTCAGCGTAGGTCGATGATTGACCGCGGTCATAGCTTGTCGCTGGCTCGCCAAGCCCAACTTATGCAAATCAGTCGTGGCTCTATTTATTACCGCCGCAAGTCACCAAACAGTGAGCAAGTTTCGTTGGCCCACACCTTGGATGCGTTACATGTAGCCCACCCATTTGCGGGCTCACGCATGCTGCGTGGGTTGTTGCAGCGCCAAGGGCATTGCGTAGGCCGCAGGCATGTGCGCACGCTGATGAAGCGCATGTGCATCACGGCGCTGTACTGCCAACCTCGTACCAGTGCTCGTCATCCGCAGCACAAGATCTACCCGTACCTGTTGAGGAATAAGTCCGTGACGTATGCCAACCAAGTTTGGGCCATGGACATCACCTATGTGCGAATGCACAAAGGGTGGCTGTACCTTTGCGCTGTGGTGGACTGGTACAGCCGCAAGGTCTTGGCTTGGCGACTGTCCAATACGATGGACGTGCAGTTTTGCGTGGATGCCGTGCAAGAGGCTATTGCCCGCTGGGGAACGCCTGCCATCTTCAACACCGATCAGGGCAGCCAATTCACCAGCGAAGCCTTCACCGCACAGCTCAAACGCCACGGTATTCGCATCTCTATGGATGGCAAAGGGGCATGGCGTGACAACGTCTTCGTGGAGCGCCTGTGGCGCTCCATCAAGTACGAGGAAATCTATCTCAAAGCCTATGACAGCGTGCGTGCCGCACGCTGTGGGATTGCACAATACTTGCAGTTCTACAATTCACAACGCCCCCATCAGGCACACAGCCAAGCTACCCCTGATGAAGCGTACTTTGCAGCATTGCCGTTTGCACAAATGCAGGCGGCATAACCCCGGTGATCTCGCTTAGCAACTGGACTCAATTGTTCAAACGACCGGGACCACTTCTATGCTGTTTCTGTCACAAGCAGACCGCGGTACTGAGGCGCGGCGATCCGCCAAAGTGAGTCTTGCAGAACTTGCCTCAGAAGTGGCCGAATTCCATGAGGCAGTGCTTCAAGAAGCGCACCTTCAAGTTCAAATCGATGGAGATGCAAGTGTTGCTGTGGATGCACGTTTGGTTCGTCGTGCACTATCCAATCTTTTAGGCAACGCTTCACGCTATGCAGAACCCGGATCGACGATCACTATCGAGATTTCCCAAAGCGTAGTGGAGACTCCAGATGGCAATCGTGAGAACGTCGGTATCGCGGTGATCAACCGAGGAGCGGAGATTGATCCTATCCATTTGCCACGCCTGTTTGATCGGTTCTATCGTGCTGATGCGTCCCGCGCACATGCAAATCTCAATCACGGCTTAGGACTGGCCATCGTTGCAGCTATAGCGCGGATGCACGGCGGTACCGTTTTCGCGACATCCTCAAGCGGGATCACCAAAATTGGGATTTCATTACCTGCCTCACCTAAGGCAACGCCACACATCTTTGAATCTCAGTCGTGAGATTCCAACTTGGATCGACCTGAGGGGGATGCGGCATAAATCTTGGACGGGTTATGCAGCGATCCCGAGGGCCCTGCGGTACTCGACAGGGCTTCGTGCCCCCAACGAGATCTTGATCCGTTGCTCGTTGTACCAACGGATGTATGCGTCCAGAACTTGTGTGAACTGCTCAATGCTCGTGTTTTGCCAGTCGCGGGCATAGAACAGTTCGTTTTTGAGCCGCCCGAAGAAACCTTCACAGGCCGCATTGTCCGGTGAGTAGCCCTTGCGTGACATCGAACGCACTAACTTGGCATCAGCGATGCGTGACAACCATCCTGGCCAGCGATAGTGAGCACCACGGTCGGAGTGAACCATAGGTTGCACTTCGCTGTCATTGAGCTTGGCGATCGCGGCATCCAGCATCGTGTTGACCAGTTCAGCGTCGGGGCGTGTTCCGATAGACCAGCTCACCACCATTCCATCGAAGCAATCGATCATGGGCGAGAGGTAGACTTTGCCGGCGGGCAGTTGGAACTCCGAGATGTCGGTCAGCCACTTCTGGTTAGGCGCAGTGGCATTGAAGTTACGGTTCAGCAAGTTCTCAGGGGCCGGGCTGATCTCTCCCAAGTAGGAACCGTAGCGGCGTCGTTTGGGTACAGCAGCTACTAGCCCTTCCTGCTTCATCAGGCGCCGGACCACCTTCTCCGAGATCCACACACATTGCCTGACCAGTGAGGCCTGGATGCGACGGTAGCCATAGCAGCTATGGTTGCGCTCGAAGATGTCGGTGATCGTTCGGCGCACCGAGACATACTTCTCGCCAGCGTTGAGCCGAGCTCGATGGTAAAAGTACGAGCTGCGAGCCAGGACTAGCGAGGCAAGCAACTCGGCAAGCGAGTACGCATGGCGCAGGGCATCAACCAGGAGTGTCTTCTCCCGATTGCTCAGGAGATGAAGGATGATGCCCTGTTCCTTTTTTAGGAGCTCATTCGCCTTCTTCAATAACTCCTGCTCCAACTGCAACCGTCTCACTTCACGGCGTAGCGTCTGGAGTTGCTGCTCCAACTGGGACAGCTCCGAACCCGTTGAAGAATCATTGAAGCGCTTCATCGATGCGAGAGCCTCTGGCCCCAATAGTTCATTGCGCCAGTTGTACAGCGTCTCTCGACACACACCAACGTTGTCAGCGATGGCTTGAGCGCTTCCTTGACGCATGCACAGCGCAAGCACCGCAGCGTGCTTTTGCTCGTTTGAAGATGCTCCCTGAATCACACCGGGTTTGGTGGAGACTAGCTTGTTGAAGTGCAGGCGTTAGCCTGCACGGGTTTGGCAACTTGCCGCCAATAGTTTGCCTCAGCTTCTGCCGGCGGGATATGGCCTATGGTCTCCAGCAGGCGCTCGTGGTTAAACCAATGCACCCATTGCAGCGTCGCCAGTTCCAGTGACTCCCTGGTTCTCCACGGCCCTCGCTTGTAGATGAGCTCCGTTTTGTACAAGCCGTTGATGCTTTCGGCCAAGGCGTTGTCGTAGGAGTCGCCGGTGCTGCCTACTGAAGGCATCAGGCCAGCTTCCTCCAGGCGCTCGGTGTAGCGAATCGAAACGTATTGACTGCCCCTGTCGGAGTGATGAATCAATTCTGTTTCGCTCGTAGGTTGTCGTGCATACAACGCCTGCTCCAAGGCATCCACCACAAAGTCTGTACGCATGTGGCTGCTGACACGCCAGCCCACAATGCACCGGGCATACACATCAATCACAAAAGCCACAAACATCTGCCCTTGCCAGGTCGATACATAGGTGAAGTCTGCAACCCAAAGCTGGTCTGGACGCTGGGCTGTGAACTGGCGATTGACTAGGTCGAGTGGGCATGGCCTTGCTCCATCAGGACGTGTCGTGCGCACTTTCTTGCCACGCCTTGCGCCTTCTAATCCAAGTTTGCGCATCAGACGTTGCACGGTGCAGCGGGCAATCGGCAAGCCCTCTCGATGCATCTGCTTCCAAACTTTGACCGCCCCGTAGACCTGCCAGTTCGCATGCCACACGCGTTGGATATGGGTGCAATATTCCTCGTCTGATTGGCTGCGCTTGCAGCGCAGCCACGGGCAGTTTCTTTGCTGAACCCTGCGCCTGTAGCCTGACGGGGCAATTTCCAGCAGTCTGCAAATTGGCTCGACCCCGTAGGCATGACGGTACCGGTCTACAAAATCAATCAGCTCTTGATGCGACGGTCCAGCTCCGCCTGCGCAAAAAAAGCGCTCGCAGCCTTCAGGATGTCGTTGGCTCGACGCAGTTCTTTGTTCTCTCGTTCAAGCTGCTTGAGCCGTTCACGTTCATCTGTGGCCAAGCCAGGCCGCAGTCCAGAATCGATTTCTTTACGTTGCACCCAACCATGCAGGGTGCTGACAGAACAACCAACCTTCGGGGCAATCGATTCGCACGCACCCCACAGCGATGCGTAATCTGTTTGGCATTCCTGCACCAAACGCACGGCACGTTCACGTACCTCGGGGCTAAAACGAGCAGCTTTAGTGTTCATGACTCAATCCTCTCAGGAGTTGAGCCTCCACGGAAGCCGGCGTGATTCACCCAGCACGCGTGGCCGAGCTCGGGGATTGAGCTCCTGAACCCAAGCGTGAAGAGAGGCCCGCCTGGGATAGCCAAGAGCCTTGATGGTGAAAGCCGCGCAGCGCCCGTGCATCAGATAGTGTTCGACGGCCCGTGCCTTTTGCTCAGTGGTGAACTTCGGCGGGCGAACAACCGCGGTCTTCAAGTCCCGGTCCTGCTCGTACTCGCGGCACCACCCCTTGAGCGAATTCTTGGTGGGATAACCCAACTGCTGAATGGTTGCCGCGACTCGTTTGCCTAGCTGGATGTAGAGCGTCACCGCGCGGATTCGATCTTCGTATGAATACATGAACTACCTCTCAGTAGTCCAAAATTTCATCCGCATCCCCGGCGGGTCAGTTTTGAGTGGAAATCAACAGGGGAGTGCATGGACAGCCCTAATGGCGGTATCGACGCAGCTTTCTTGCTAGAGGCCAGCGCTTTGAAAATGCGAGCCATTTCTAAAGCCCAGAACTCAAAAAAGGCCATATTCCTCAAGCATTTTGATCGCTTGTAAACTTTAGTACCCCTTGGGGAGTAGCCTGCTTCCACCCTGGAAGCGCATGCGTCAACATACTCGGCATTCAATTTGCTGTGGCGTATGCATCCGTTCTTCGGTCGGCGAGATCATCGGCATTTCATCGCGACGAGCTCGGGCCGCGGTGAGATGCCGTTGTGCTCATGCCCGACCGTTAAGAATGAATTCCCCATGAATGCCGCTTCTATCTTGCTCCTGGCCTTTGCCATGTCCACCGATGCCTTTGCCGCAGCCGTCGGCAAAGGTTCTGCGCTACTCAAACCGCGCTGGTCTGAAGCATTGAGGACTGGTGCCATCTTCGGTGTCATCGAAGCCATCACGCCCTTGGTAGGCTGGGCGCTGGGCTATGCGGCTTCAGATTACGTCAAGGCCTGGGACCACTGGATCGCCTTTGTGCTGCTTCTGGTGCTAGGTGGAAGAATGTTGATCGGGGCAATCAAAGTGCCTGATGGTGAAGAGCCCAGCAAACCTGCACGACATGGCTTCTGGCTATTTGTTGCAACTGGATTTGCAACAAGCATTGATGCCATGGCCGTGGGCGTAGGACTTGCTTTTCTGGGCGTAAGCATCGTCACCGTTGCTCTCGCTATCGGCTTCGCAACATTCGCAATGGTGACGTTGGGCGTGATGGTCGGGCGTGTACTGGGGAATATTGCTGGGCGCTGGGCCGAAGCCATCGGCGGTGTCCTGCTGATCAGTATTGGCTCGATCATTTTGTACGAACATTTAGTCGCTATCTAATTCAATTGATCGAGATTTAGATGCCGGCTTCGGTTCGAGTGGGGTCGGCCACTCAGTACAGTCAGAGTAGGCAGTGAGCTAGGGCAGGAGCGGTCCACTTTTGCCCTTGCCAGTAGTATCTTCCTTGCCTACAACTGGCTCCGCTTCTGTTTGGAGCAGAGCAAATTCAGCACAGATATGAAGGCTCGGACCCTTTGTGGCACAGAGGAGTACAGCGCACAAGTAGAAAGGTTCGGTAAAGCCGCTTCGGCCAGCGTGAACGGCACCAAGCCTACACCGGCGATCATCTACTGAGCCCACAGGTGCGATCACGCCAAGCCCAAGTGTCTCGGGCGCGGCACATGCTTCAAACACTCAAGGGGGCCTCTGGTCAGTCAGTTCAAAACCACCGGGAGGAGCGATACATATGGCTAAGCTCATCGCAAGCATTGCAAACTTTGCATCGAATTAAAGCTCTGCTGCTCAGTGCAGGATCACCTTCATCGGTCTTTCCGTCACGGGCAACACAATGCCACGGCCAAAAGCAGCCGGCCTCACCGCGCGCAGAAATCCGTGAAATCTTCGCGAGGCATGAGCGGACATATTGGATGCTTTTTCCGACGAACAAGAGTTGGCATCACCCTGTAAGCGTGAAGACGCATGTTAAGCGATGCATGAGGTGCATCCCTGTGATTCGTTCCTGCTCTTATGGCGAAATAATTAAATAATATTTTTAAAAATTAGAGAAGACCAAATTATCAGACAAAAAATAATTGTCATTAATACGGAGGCACTACCCAAATCTTTGGCTTTCCCGGAAAGTTCGTGATATTGAAGTCCTACTCTATCTATTGCGGACTCTATCGCAGAATTAATTACCTCAACTATCATCAAAAACCAGATACAAGAGATCAGGAGCAATTTTTCCATCATAGATCTCCCAATCAATTGAGCCAATGGAAGCGAAATCACAAATAATATTACCGCAAGGCGGAATGCAGGCTCTAGCCACGCATCCTTTATGCCTGACCATGAGTATTTTGATGCATGCCAGATTCTAGAAAGTCCTTTCCTATTTTTTTTGAATATTATTAAAAATACTAGCTTCCGAGTTGTTTTCCATTTTTCACGCAATATTTCTTGATGCAAAACAATATAAATAAAATAGTAGCCAGCAGCCAACAAATGAGAATTGTGGCAATGTCATGAGAAATAAAATGGGCTCCTCTCAATTGTTGAGATATACCGAATATCAATCCAGCCATGATACCGAAAAATAATCCTATCCATCGATACTTAGGGATGATCATCTTAAAGAAGAAATATAGACTAACCCAGGCATAGCCAGCGCTCGCATGACCTGCCGGAAAGCATTTTCCGCTCCCCATCTCTTGAGGCCTGTGCTCGAAAAGACCGATAAAGGGGCGATCGCCACCAAATTGATTTAAATTCCACGGGCAATCCATATTTGTCAACACTTTAAGAAGACTCACTAAAATTACACTGACCAAACTGGATAAAATTAAGTAAAGCAGTGGAGATCGCCATTTTTTCCGCTGCTCATTTCTGGAGGTAAGTACAAATATATACAGTGCAATGATCACAACGATTGCTATGGTGCTCAGATGCTTTCCACCCTTATGAAGCAATTTGTTTGTAACCCAATGATCATTCAAAGACCATTCATAACCCTGCAGGGCATATATTTTCTCGGCAAAGAAAAAGTCCCCTCCAAGATACATGAAATAATAAAAAATTAGCGCCAGGAAAGTAATCGGAATCAGTAAGTGATTTACAAAGAATTCTCTATTTATATTATTTGGCATCTTCCAGCTTGTCACTTTTTGAAAATATTCATTATTTCAACCAACGAAATAGTTGGCAACTACTTTGTCGCGAATTTTATTCTTCTACTACCAGAATTAAAAAAAGAGCGCAAATAAATGCGCTCTATGAATGACCAACTAAATAAAATTAAACTAATTTCGACAGCATTTGCCCCATCTCTACATATTCATCGACAGCTTGATTCATAGCGAATTGTGTACGAATAGCATTAGCTGTAAATGATGCCCTCTCTTGATCGAGATCAACCGTATTTCTATCCATTGCATTCTGAGAGACAGGGCGAAATGCAATCTGAGGATCAATTGATGTTGGAGCAATGTTCCCAAGGTGGGACTTATTCGTAGACTGCACTGTCAGCATTTGCCTTTGCGTCTCTTCAAGCGCAGCCTTGAAGTCTATATCTTTCGCTTGGTATCCAGGAGTGTCAGCATTCGCAATATTGCTTGCTAATACTTCCATCCTCTTAACTCTAAGATATAGAGCGGCATCCTCGAATCTAAGAGAATCCATAGGATTTTTCTAGTAAATTTCGAAGCTTCAATGGTAGCGAAGTTGTCCTCTCAGCAAGATTACATTTTTGACACTATTCAGCCATTTACATGGTCTGAAGATTACATTTCTGACACCTTCTTGTAATCTAAGATCTCAGGAGAACAGAGATCACCCAGCCGATCATCTGCTCTCCCTAAGTTCTAAGCAGACTTTCCGCAGTTTGAGCAAAAACGCGATCCAAGCGCCATCTGCACGCCGCATGCGTTGCAGGCCTGGGGGGCTAGGCCGCTTCCGCACTGTTGACAGAACCGTGCTTGGGGAGAGCTTTGAGTTCGGCAGTTAGGACAAATGATCCCACCGGACACTCCTGGATCGTTGTAGGAGGCGGGTGTCCGTTTTTGATGATGACCATTCCCATGATGATCGCCACCAGATCGGTGATGGCCTCCGAGTAGGCGTTCAAAAAAGCTCATAACTATCCTCACAATTCAAGCTAGTGCACACGAAAACTCTCTGTCGAATTCAGGACTTGGGCACTTTTCCAAGCAGCCTTAGCCCATTGACTACAACTAGGAGACTTGCCCCCATATCTGCGAATACCGCCATCCACATGGATGCATTCCCGAACACTGCCAAGACTAGAAATACGGCCTTGATGCCAAGAGCAAGAGTGATGTTTTGCCAAAGGATCGCATGGGTGGATCGAGACAGCTTCACTGTCTCAGCAATCCTTCGCAAGTCATCATTCATCACGACGACGTCGGCTGCTTCCATAGCGGTATCTGTACCGGCGGCACCCATGGCAACCCCGACGTCTGCTTGGGCCAGCGCTGGGGCATCATTGATACCGTCGCCCGTCATTGCTGTGAGTCCATATTGGCCCTGGAGCGTTTTGATGGCAGCTAGCTTGTCCTCCGGCAACAAGTTTCCTCGTGCTTGCTCGATACCAGCTTCACTGGCTACTGAAGAGGCGGTGGCTTGGTTATCTCCAGTCAGCATGACTGGGGTGATACCAAGCGCTTTCAATTCAGATATAGCTTCACGAGAGGAGCCCTTAATCGTGTCGGCAACTGCAAACAGTGCGATGACTCGTTCCGGGTCGGCAAGCAATGTGACAGTACGGCCGGATTCTTCATGCCGCTTGAGCGTGGCTTCAAGCTCTGAGGAGCATTGGCCACGTTCCTCAATCAAGCGATGATTCCCTAGTACATAGACTGTTCCACTCAGTTCGGCCTGCACACCTCGTCCAGCAAGTGCCGTGAAGTTCTGAATGTCTGCGTTGTTAGGCTTCAGGCCCGCTGCGATGGCGCGCGACACAGGATGATCTGAGTGGCCAGCGAGAGCTGCTGCCACCGACTCCGCGGTATCAAGGCTGCTCGCGGCATCAACCAACGACCAGTCCACAAGGCGCGGCTTGCCCTCGGTAATTGTTCCGGTCTTGTCCAGCGCGATTGCCTTAAGCTTGCGCGCCTCTTCCAGATAGATACCGCCTTTGATCAAAATACCACGGCGGGCTGCTGCCGCTAAGCCGCTCACAATCGTCACTGGTGTGGAAATTACGAGTGCGCAGGGGCAAGCAATAACTAGCAGAACCAGTGCCTTATAGACGGCCTGCATCCACGTCCAGCCGAGTAGCCAGGGGCCTACCAATGCTACGACGACGGCGATAACGAAAATTGCAGGTGTGTAAATTGCAGCAAATCGATCAACGAACCCCTGAGTAGGCGCTCGAGTCGCTTGTGCTTGCTCAACGGCATGAATAATCCTCGCCAACGTCGAGTTGGAGGCCAATGCAGTAACTTCAAACTCAAAGGTTCCAGACTCGTTGATGGTGCCTGCAAACACTGGGTCACCCGCCGCCTTGTCAACGGGGATACTTTCACCAGTTACGGGGGCCTGGTTGATGCTCGTTTGTCCTGTCTGAACGACTCCATCCATAGGAACGCGCTCACCTGGCTTGACTCGCAGCGTCGAGCCCACTGCGATTTGTGCAACTGCGACGGTTAGCCAACTACCGTCACTTTGGAGAACCGATGCTTGGTCCGGAGCCATCGCAAGCAACCCCTGAATGGCATTGCGGGCCCGATCGACTGCTCTCGCCTCGATTGCCTCGGCGATGGCATACAACGCCATCACCATCGCCGCTTCAGGCCATTGACCGATGACGAACGCACCAGTCACTGCAACAGTCATTAATGCATTGATGTTCAGCTTGCCACGACGAAGTGCTCCAAACCCTTTTTTATAGACGTCAAAGCCCGCAAGCCAAATCGCAATCGCGGCGACCGCAAAGCCGGCGACTTTCCAAGCCATGGTTTCTGGCGCGAAGTAGCCGACACCTTCAGCAGCGATAGCAAGAGCAAGCGCCGCGACCAACTTTGGAGTTGTGCCACGCACAAGCTCATGGTCGTGGCCATCTCCAGCCGCATGGCTTGAGTCCGCCGTGTTTGATGAGATCAGCTTTGGCTCAAAGCCGGCTTCAGTGATGGCCAACAATGCGGCAGCAAGGGCATCAGTGTCCGCGTCAATTTTGAGAGTCCTCTGCGAGAGCTGGAATCGGAGTCCCCGGATACCTGGAATTGGTTCAAGTGCACGACGTATCTCAGCTTCCTCGCCCGCGCAGTCCATTGTCGGAATGCGGTAAGTTAGCCCTCTATCCAACGGAGCTGCCACCGGGCTCGGGGTAGTGTGTGAGCTGCAGCAATCCGTTGTGGCGGTACTAAGCGTGTTGTCATCAATGTTTGGGTGCTTCATACTCGATCTCCTGTTGACCATGTGGCAATTTAAAACCCTGTAGTTGGTATAGAGTCAACTCATTTCGAGGTGGTCCATGAAGATTGGTGAACTGGCTGAGGTCACTGGTACGGCGGTTGAGACCATTCGCTTTTATGAACGCGAGAAGTTGTTGCCTTCGGCTGCTAGAGCTGAAAACAACTACCGGATGTACTCGACGGAGCACATAGGCCAACTTGCCTTCATTCGACGCTGCCGATCACTGGATATGACACTTGATGAAGTACGTGCTTTGCTCTTGCTACGCGAGTCATCTGCGAAGGACTGTGCGGAAGTCAATGCACTCTTGGACACACACATAGAACATGTCACTCATCGCATTCAGGAACTGAATGCTCTCCTCACTGAACTCCAGACCATTCGTGCAAGCTGCAGCGCTCCAAAGGCGCTTTCTGAATGCGGCGTTCTCTCAAGACTGGAGACAGGCTCCACGACAAGCAGCGCGTCTACTCGCCCCCAGCGCCATATCGACGGCGCGCACTAGGGAGCCATGCGCCGACCAATTGACCGAGTGGATGCGGCAGGCGCTCATAGCTTTCTATTGTGGTAAACAAGAGGAGCATTCAATGGCGTTCGAGCTCATTGTTTGCAACGTAGATCTTTAGCGTGCTGCCTGCAAACGCGGCAGGTGCGATCTTCGACAACTCGATGGGCCTGTGACCCATCACATCAAATTTCCAGATGAACTGTTCCCCACCATTGGTGAACGCGACCGTCTCTCCACACACAAGATTGAGATATTGAGTGCTTCGTGTTGTGTCAACAACGCGTGTGACCTGAGACGCAGCACCTGCTCGTCCAAATGTTTTGTCTGCACCGCGTGTAGTCGAGTTGGTCTTTGCAGTCGTGCTTCCAGACTGACCGACGAAACTGCTTTCATTTGCCGATGCTGTCATCACGACGGTGGCTGAGGACAGCAGGATCGAAGCCAGAATTGCGAGATTAGTTTTCATGATGAAGAGTCCTTGATCAATTACTTGAAGAGTGTCTGAGCGCCTTTCTGCCCAGACACATCAAATATATAGACAGGCACGTTACGCAATATAGTCTGCAACATGATACTTTTGTAATCTACAGCGTAAATTAACCTGATTACTAAAATGTAATCTGGATGTCAGATTTCTGTCGGTATTGCACACATAGAGTTCTGTGCCCCTATTTCAAATCGAATTTCGATATTTCCATTAGGGTTAATAGGATTTCTATGAGCGCACCGGCATCCGAAGATAATCTTAAATTTCACCGACAAAGAATAGGTTTGTTTTTTCAAAAAACTACCGATCGCCATAAGCTATGGGTAACTATTATTTCTCTGCTTGTGATGCAAATTGTTTTTGCATCGCTAGGATATGAAGGTAGAAAAATATTACAGATAAGTATTCTACTTATACCGAATCTATTGCTATTACTGATTCCAATTAACAATTCAAGATTGAACTTTGTTAGAGCATTGCTTGTATGGAGCTTTGTTCTTATGTTTTTATTGGACTCAGCAGTTCGAGCACATCTCATCTCATTGTACGCTGCTGCGCCAGATAGCACGATGGTGGTAAGTGCACTTGCTAACACAAATACATCGGAAATTGGAGGCTATATATCCACACACATCCGTGATTTCAGTGGATCCAGTATTATTTTAATAATTTCAGCGGGAATTGCCCTTTGGTTATCTCTAAAAGGATCCAGAAAAAAAACAAAGATCTCTAAAATTGAGCTGATCGCTTTATCCATCATTATCCTAATCTCAGCCGTTTCGTACATCAGTAAACCTTGGAGAAGAATTAATCCTCTGATTTTTTGGTCTAATTTATCTGAATCCTTAAAGATTACGAAAGATAGCTGGGCGTCATATGGGAAAGAGCGCGCCTTGGCACAAAGGTCGGCGAAAAGTGAGAGTCCTTCAATTGCCAGGAAAGATAAATCCACCGTGGTTCTTGTTATTTCCGAGAGTATAAATCGAGATAACATGGGAATTTATGGCTACGCAAGGAATACGACACCGATGCTTGAAAAGCTTCAGAAAGACATAGGTGATAGATTTCTAGTTATTCGTAATTCATGGTCCACGGAAGCAACTACTATTCCTGCCATCGATAGCATGATGAACTTCACAACTGGTGAAACGGATAAGAAGTTAAATATTATTGCTCTAGCGAAAGAAGCAGGATATAAGACTTGGTGGATAAGCAATCATGACGATATTGCAATTACGCAGAAGCACGCAGCTATGGCCGACGTGGCTTCCATGGAAAATAATAAGCCAGGAAGATCTAGCAATTCACTTGATGAGATTTTATTGCCTTCATATGAAGAAGCTCTTAAAGATCCACATCCTCAAAAGTTGATTATTCTACATATGCTGGGGGCTCATCCTCATTATCGCCTCCGGTACCCAGAAAAGCAGCCTCAATTTCCCGATGATGAAGTATCAAAAATAATGTCGGTCGCTGAACGCTCAATGTGGGTTCAGCAATTTAGAAACGATTACGACTCGGCTATTGTTTATCAGGACACTGTAGTTGCATCTGTCTTTGAAAAATTAAAAAGTTCCCCATCCAGTGCAGAGGACTACAAGTCCGTTATTTACGTATCTGATCACGGGCAGGAGGTTGGTCATCAGAAAAATAAAGTTGGTCACAGTCCCAGTACTGCATCCGGTTATAAAATACCCACAATAATTTGGTCATCAACGGGAACTGATGTGGCTTCTAAGAGTATTTCCGATAGGCCATTTAGATCTGACTGGCTCGCTTGGACCATGTCAGATCTAATGGCATTACGTTGGAATAGTTACGACCCCTCCCGAAGCATTATCAACTCAAGCTATAGCTGGATTAGCCCAAGCTTACCTATAAAAGACACAATAACTGGCAACTAATATATGGAAGAAGGCTGGTTTGAGGAACACCTTAGCCAATCAAGCCAGCCTCCCAAGCTAGAAATCCACTTGTGGATGTAAACAAGCAGCTCGACTAAAAAAACTATGTGAGTAGCTGTTCAGGTTGCGAATTCATCAGAGTTTTTGAAAGCTATAGCCTGTGGATTGGTGCCAGCCAGAAGACCGCAATTGGCCGGTAGTAGATATCGATCGAGGACTGCTCACGACGGCGGATTCAACCGGTCGTTGCAACACACTAACCACCGCATAGGCGGCAGGAGTGTTGCAAATGAAGCAGCGACCCAGAATCTACTATTCGGACAGCCAGAAGGCGCTGATGTGGGAGCGCTGGAAGCAAGGCTGGACTTTGCAGGAGATCGGTAAGCTCTTTGATCGCACCCACTCTTCGATCCATCGAATCCTGGCCGAGACAGGTGGAATCCGTCCCGCCCAACGATCGCGGGCCGCAACCGCATTGACACTGCCCGAACGAGAAGAGATCTCGCGAGCCATCGTGGCGGGAGCGTCGATTCGGGCCATCGCTGCACGACTGGGACGAGCACCATCGACAATCAGCCGGGAGATCAAGCGCAATGGGGGCTGCAATAGCTACCGGGCGAACCAGGCAGATGCAGCTGCGTGGGGCCGAGGGAGGCGCCCCAAGTGCTGCAAACTCGTTGCGAACCGCGCATTGGCCCAAACCGTGGCCCACAAGTTACGGATGCTGTGGTCGCCGGAGCAGATTGCTGGTTGGCTCAAGCAGACTTATCCTTGCGACGAGAGCTACCACGTGTCACACGAGACCATCTACCGCAGTCTATTCATTCAAGCGCGTGGTGCCTTGAAGAAGGAGCTGCTGGAACACCTCAGACGTACTCGCGGAATGCGCCGCTCACGGCACTACACGCAGAAGACGGCTATCCATGGCCAGATCGCCGATGCAGTCACGATCCGTGAGCGTCCGGCGTGCGTTGAAGACCGAGCTGTGCCTGGGCATTGGGAGGGCGATCTGGTTTTTGGCAGTGGCAACAGTCAGATCGCGACGCTGGTCGAGCGTCAAACGCGCTACGTGATGTTGGTGAAGCTCAATGGCAAAGACACGCAGACGGTCGTCAACGCGCTCATAAAGAATGCCCGCAAGCTGCCACAGGAGCTCTACCAATCTCTGACCTGGGACCGGGGCACCGAGATGCATGCGCACAAGCAATTCACCCTGGCTACGGACATCCAAGTTTACTTCTGCGACCCGCAAAGCCCATGGCAGCGGGGGAGCAATGAGAACACGAATGGGTTGCTCAGGCAGTACATGCCCAAGGGCATGAACCTATCAGGGCTGTCACAGCATCAACTCAACGCGATAGCGAGACAATTGAACGAGAGGCCGCGCAAGACGCTCGACTTCCGTACACCCGCGGAGATGTTCAGCGAATGTGTTGCATTGACCGGTTGAATTCGCCACCCAATGCAGCCACTCACCAGCACAGATGGGAGATGTTCGCCGCTGGCTCAACTCGATACCACGGCTTGGACCAAAGCCTCTACGTGGATCTCAACGGTATCGAGACAGGGCACAGGGCTGTTGTTGTCACTCAGGATCAGCGGTAGCTCGGTACAAGCCAGTGCTACGTGGTCGATACCTTCACGCTGCTGCAAATCCTGAATGATGGCAATGAACTCCTGACGAGTGTCCTCTTTGACAATACCGTGCTCAAGCTCTGCCTCAATTTTTGCCTGGATGAGCGCGATCTGAGATTCACTGGGCACGATGACTTTTATGCCCTTGTCTTCAAAAGGTGTCTTGAAGAAGGTATTTGTCATGGTGAATACCGTCCCCAGCAAACCGACCCTTTGTGCCCCTCGCTTCTGTGCTGCGTTGCAGGTTGCATCAATTGCACTGACGATGGGAATCGGTGACACCGGGAGTATTCGGTCCACGACGATGTTGGGCGTATTGCCGGTCAATGCCACTAGGTCTGCGCCACCCGCGGCCAGGCTGTGGATTGCGCTGAGCACGTATTCGGTAAGCTGGTCAAATTCGCGTGAGCGGCAGAGCTGGAACACTCTGAAAGCGTTGAGACTTTCGATGGACAAGCGGGGCAGATTTTCCTTGCCTGCCTGAGCCTGAACTCCGAGGATGATCTTGCGGTAGTACGCCACGGTGGATTCCGGGCCGATGCCACCAATGAGGCCAAGTTTCTTCATTTCGCTTTTCCTGGAGGTAATTCTTGGTGCTGGCCCATAGGGGATGGGCCGGACAGATGCATTGCCTGCTAGAGCGGGCCTGCATGCGTCTCGATGAAGCGCCTGAGCAGCGTTAACGGCGTGGGTGTGTGACGAATGCTTTGCAGCAAGTCCCTTGGATCCAGACCTTCGCTGCGAAGCACCTGTGCCCTCGCATTGATGCAGGCGGCCATGACTTCTGGCGTGAACTCTGGATGAAACTGCATCGACACTGCGGCGGGGCCGTAGCGAACAATCTGATGGGGGTCGTGGGCTGAGCGTGCCAACGCTTTGGCTCCTGCGGGCAGACGTAGGATGGTCTGAAGATGCGTTAGGTGGGCATGAAAGAGTGGCGGGCAACCTGCCAGCCAGGGGTCCAGCGCAGCCACTGCGTGCTGTTCGATTTCCAGACTTCCCATTTCTCTGCCGTCGGGGTGGTAGTCCACCACTCCCCCCAGTGCATGAGCCATGAGCTGGTGTCCATAGCAAACTCCCATGAGTGGCATTTCTTGCTCCTGACCTTGCCCCCCAAAAGTGGAGTTCTTAGCTTTGTCCAAAATGTAGACAAGGAGCTAAGAAATGGTTGCAAAGCAAGTGCGTGCGGCGTACACACAGGAATTTAGGCTGGAGGCGGTGCGCTTGGTGCAAAGCGGGCAGTCTCAAACGCAGGTGTGCGAGATGTTGGGCATACCTAAGGCCAGCTTGGGCAGTTGGGTGCGACAGGCAAAAGCAGGTGCTCTCAAACTTGGTGTTGCGGATGGTGCTGTCTATAAGGTCACCCCAGAGCAAATGGAGATAAGTCGCCTGCGAGCCGAAGTTGCACGCTTGCGAATGGAGCGTGACATTGCAAAAAAAGCGGCGGCGTACTTTGCGCAGGACGTGTTGCGAGGTACGCCTGGATTGAGCAAATGAAGGGTACCTATCCGATTGCTGTTTCTTGTCATGTTTTGCAAGTCAGCAGCAGTGGTTACTTCCGCTGGAGGCATTGCGGTGGTAAGGCCCCACGCCACTGTAGTGATGAGTTGGCGCTGGCCCATATTCGTGCCATTCATGCAGAGGTCAAAGGTGAATATGGCTGGCCTCGCATGCAAAAAGAGCTGCAAGCTAGAGGTCTGCGCATTGGTAAAGAGCGGGTACGTACGCTGATGGCCGAGCACGGCATACGAGCTAAAACCAAGCGCAAGTTCGTCATGACCACGGACAGCAAGCACAGCTTGCCTGTGGCCCCAGACTTGGTTCAGCGGCGTTTTACGCCGCAAGCACCCAACCAGCTTCTGTGTGGCGACATCACCTATATCGCCACCGATGAAGGCTGGCTGTACTTAGCTGCTGTGATTGATATGTTCAGCCGTCAGGTAGTGGGCTGGAGTCTACAGCCCCACATGCAAACCAGTTTGGTCAAGGACGCATTGGCAATGGCGTGGTGGCGTAGACGCCCTGAGCCAGGAGCCATCTTCCACAGCGACAGGGGCAGCCAATATTGCAGTCGTGACTTCCAGGCTGCCTTAGCCGGATGGGGATTGCGCTCATCCATGAGCCGCAAAGGCAATTGCTGGGACAACTCGCCCATCGAAAGCTTCTGGGGACGATTGAAGACCGCTTGCGTACACGGTCAGCGGTTCACTACCCGTGGCCAAGCAAGTCAGACCATCATGAACTGGATGGCCTTCTACAATTACCGCAGGCTGCATTCGAGCTTGGGCTACCTCAGTCCTATCAAATACGAGCAACGCTGGTACGAGGCACAGCGCAAAAAGGCAGCGTAAGCAGGGAGCTAAGAACTCCACAAAATAGGGGCAACATCACTCCTGAACCCAAGCGTGAAGAGAGGCCCGCCCGGGATAGCCAAGAGCCTTGATGGTGAAAGCCGCGCAGCGCCCGTGCATCAGATAGTGTTCGACGGCCCGAGCCTTTTGCTCAGTGGTGAACTTCGGCGGGCGAACAACCGCGGTCTTCAAGTCCCGGTCCTGCTCGTACTCGCGGCACCACCCCTTGAGCGAATTCTTGGTGGGATAACCCAACTGCTGAATGGTTGCCGCGACTCGTTTGCCTAGCTGGATGTAGAGCGTCACCGCGCGGATTCGATCTTCGTATGAATACATGAACTACCTCTCAGTAGTCCAAGATTTCATCCGCATCCCCACCGGGGGCTAGTGGGTCACTTCTGGGTGGAAATCAACAGTCTCTGCTTATCCGAGAGCCCAAGAAGGGCTTCCCCGACTCTCAATGCGTTGGTATGGCATAGGCCACGCCAAGCTGAGCGGCCAACTCTGCAAGGCGTCGATCTGCAGTCCAAAGCAAAGCGCCCGGTGTGATTAGCGTCGAGGCCAGCAGCGATAGATCGACCAAGCCGCAGCCCTTACCGAATAGCTTGTTCTTTTCAAGGAAGGCCAAAGTCTCGGGAATTGATGCTTCCTGGCTCGGTCTCAGCATGGCCAGAGCTGCAAGCGTATCGGCACGCGGCGCTGGCGGCGTGCCGCAGGCCAACTCTGCATGCACCATGGGATGCATCAGCACGCTGTCTTGCACCAGGAGCTCCCGCAGGTGAATGTCGGCCTCCCGAAAATGCCTCACCCACACCGAGGTATCGACTAGAACGGACACCGGCATCAGCGAGAGCCTTCGGCATCTGCCGCGCTGCCACGGCGTGGCACATCATGCATGTCTGGCGCGCTTCCGCCCAGGGCAGCCAAGCGCTTGCCTGCCTCGACGCGCGTGAAGGTCTCAAGTGCCAGGCGTACCAGTTCAGGCACAGCAATACCGGGCGCTGCAACAGCGCGGGCACGGTTCACGACTTCGTCGTCGATCGTAAAGGTCGATCTCATGGCTACTCCTTCAACATCAAATCTGATGCATTTTCGCATCAGGCGGGATGTTTGTAAATGATGATTTGTATTGCACAATACAAATATGACCGATCAGCCAAACCAGCTAGACCTTGTGCCCTCACCCCGCTTGGCACCTACGCAGGAAACCTACAACGAGCTGCAGATGGCCTACGACCATTTCAACGAGCGGCTGTTTGACGGGCAGCTCCCAAGCTGCCTGATTACGCTGCAGCGGGAAAAACGGACTTTCGGATATTTCTCGGCTGCCCGCTTTGCCTCGGTGGACGGCTCAACGACCGACGAGATTGCGATGAATCCGACCTACTTTGCTGTGGTACCGATCATCGAAACACTCCAGACCCAAGTTCATGAAATGACGCACTTGTGGCAGTACCACTTTGGCAAGCCAGGCCGAGGCCGCTATCACAACGAGGAATGGGCGCGAAAGATGGAGAGCATTGGGCTCATGCCTTCTTCCACTGGAAAGCCTGGCGGTGCGCGAACAGGCGATTGCATGGCGGACTATGCCGTCGCGGGTGGCAGCTTCCTGGCTGCGTGTCAGGATCTGCTGACCGCAAATTTCACGCTCAGCTGGTACGACCGCTTCCCTTCTGCAGATCATGTAATCGCTGGCCAAGCCAGCATGGCCAACCACATTCAAGGCATCGAAGGAACCAAGCCTCCAATGGCCAGCATCCCTGCCCTCGCCGAAGCTGTAAAGCCCACAGGCTCAGTGGTTGCCGCCACTGCAGGGGAAGACGGATTGCTTACTACGACCGCCAACAAATCGAATCGGGTGAAATACAGCTGCAGCGGATGCAAGAATCCGGTCTCAGTGTGGGGAAAGCCTAGCCTCAAACTGATCTGTGGCGAGTGCAGGCAGAGCTTTGCGGGTCAATGATCAAATATGTCCCCCTTTTCTAGTTTTCGGGCGCCATTTTTTGTCGAAGCAGTCCTTGGCAGTCCCCTCATGGGCTTCAATTAATCGACGACACATGTCTTCGTCATCTTTGAAGACCTCAATCCATATGCTGAAAAATCCACGAACTTTGGACGTTTCAACAGCAACCCACCGAGAAATATCATCTGATCGAGTATTCAGCATTTCACGGGTAGCTTGTGCCAATTCCCAGGCTTTATTACGATCATCAAAGCGACTATCTCTATCTGCTGGCTTCTTTCCATTAGGCATTCCTGGATGACGATCGAGCCCCACCAACTCTATTAGAGCAAGGGCTTTAGATTCGATGCCAGGTTTCAGATTCCTAGAAGGCTTCACGATTCCACCTTCCAAATACTCTATGGCTAGCAATGTGTTATCTTTATCTGGCCAGAGAAAGTCATCATCATTCGTTAAAGTATCCGATTTAATAGAATTGCAGCTAGAGCAGGCGAGAAGAAAGTTGTTCCAGTCCTTCTCTCGGGATGGGTCATGCCTCTTGGGGGAGACGTGTTCTACCGCCAAGTTTGAAAGAATCTGACGTTCACAGTAGCTGCAATAGCGTCCCAACCTAGTTTCTAGATCATTAATTGCGTCGCCATATTCCCTATAAATTTTCGGCGCTGCCCCCTTGGTCACTGGCCTCATTTATTCCTCGCTCTCTCAACCACAATCATTTCAAGCAATGCATCAACCGCGGAATCAGATGAAAATGGTTCACTTGCCGTTCGGTATAGTTTCTGAGCTTCTATCAATTCCATCGGATTTACTCTCCCCTCACCAAGTGCATTGAGTTCAAGTAATCTAAAGTATCTCTTTGCGGCACGGCTCAATTCCTGTGCACGCCAGCCTCGTTGCGGTAGAGGGATGCCTTGGATGTCTTCAATTATGTCTTCAATACTGTTTCCACCATCTAACGAAATATCATATTGCGATGGATCAATTGGAATAATCTTGTCCCGGTCGGTCGCCTGAATTACAAATGGCGAATGTGTTGTAGCGATGAACTGACATCTGGGAAATAATTCTTCGAGTGCTGGAACGATCAAGCGCTGCCATTTGGGATGAAGATGGACATCTATTTCATCGATAAGAACAATAGCAGAGCCATTGCCGAAATTTTCAACCTCATTACTATACTTAAGTGATAGCTGCCGTGCAATATCCACGAATAGTGTAAATAGGCGCTTCTCACCGTCCGACAGTTGGTCAAGCAGCATTACAAGCTCACCCCGTTGAACCAGTATTCGCGGCCTTAATCTTACTGCCAAAGAACACTGAGACAACATTTTTATTAAAGTAGGATCTAGCCCCGCCCTTTCTCCAAAGTCACGCAATAAACGATAGGCATTTGGCAAACTTGAATTCTCATCAGAAAATGGTGACAAAAATACATATTCATCATCTGGCCATAGGAAATCTTTGTTTAATGCGGACTCTTCCTGAAACCAACGCAATGCAAAGTTTCGAAAATTCTCCCTATTTTTGGTAGAGAGCACCACATCGCCTTTCATTTCTTCTGGGATGGCAATAGAGCAATCAATGGGGATGAATCGCCAATGAAAATCACTTATCTCTGCTGAAAATCTTTTGAGTACATTCCTAACGAATTGCCTAACCGAGTTACTGTTTCCGAATCGTTTATCACTCTTTGAAGCTTCTCTATTTACCTGTGTCATTTCCATTTCAGTACGATAGAGAAATTCCTCGGTATTAAGAACAGATGATAATCTAGGTACACCACGGTCATGCACCGGAGTCATCGATTTCATCTCCGAACTGACTGCTTCGGTTGATGAGTAAAATATGGTTAGCGGGCGTTCTTCACTACTATATCTAGTTGCTTTCGATTTACCTAATTCCTTCGTGTATCCAAAATATGAAGTTAGGTGAAAAGGACTATTAACTTGAGCCTCGATGGTGAGATAGTCCTGATACAAACCAATATCACGGTCCACAATTTTCTCGCCCTTTTTTAAGCGTGGTCCGTTGCCAAGTGCTGCTAGCACCCCCCTCAGGATAGTCGTCTTGCCAGCACCATTTTCTCCAACAAGTAAATTAAAGCCTGGTTTAAACGTCAGCCTTCTATTTTCAAATTGACGAAAGTTCACTATTTCCAAAGACTGCAGATATTTTGACATGTGAGAATAAAGAAATTAATACAAAAGTTTTATATATCAGATACAACCTGAAACAGGTTTGAATGATAGCCGAATTCCGTCCCGCTTCCAAAATTTCCAGCACAGGATACTGGAACTCGCTTCTTAGATACGCAATTTCTAATCAAGCACGATGTAAGAACAACTTGAGTAAAAATGGCCTGGCTGTCCTTAGACAGCTCAGGCCAGTTATTTAAGATACGCAAGCTGCACTATGGATGATGCGTTAGCACAATTTTTTTGTGCAGCATCTGTGAAACGTGGTGAGCATTTCGCCAATGCACGCGCCTATGGCCCTGAAGGGCTCATAGCAAATGCTCTGGCCCAAGACCTCATGAGCTTTGGTCGCGCTCAGTCCTGAAATCAGTCTCTTTGGAACCTGCTTCATTGCCGCATGCTCTGTGGGTAGAAACTGCCGCAGTAACTTAGGGTTTGAAGGATGCCTCAGCTTGGGGTCGGTAGACCGCACCTTGGAGTAGCCCTTGGTAAGGGTTGGGCACGAGGTATCAGTCCCTTGAACCACTTGCATCTTGAAGCCCTTGCCGGCCAGCAAATCCCTCGTCTGCTTCGCTTTCAAGCCAGCCATCTCGGACCATCTCTCATCGTCGTCATCAACGTGCTCCAAGATAGTGTCGATAGGCTGCTCCAGCCTTGCGGGACGCCGCAAGTCGGCAAACGAGAACTGCAGACCCTCCGTCACGGCAACTACGCCTAATCGCGACCTGTTCTCGATGGAGTTCCAGTCATGACCATCCACTTGGGTCTCATGAACAACGTACCCAAAATCCCGAAGGAAATTGCGCAGGATGCACATGCTGCCGGTGTTCTTGTAGCCAGGCACATTCTCGACGCATATTACGGCCGGTTGGACCTTGGCCACGATGGCGAGTAAGGGCACGATCAGGTGCCCGACTTCAGGATGCGCCTCCGCATGCCCTGCTCCATTACGGCCACGACCAGCGGTCGAAGCACCAGAACACGGAATGCCTGCCTCCAAAATCGAAACTTTGGGCAGATGATCCATGGCCCAACTATCAAAGGCCAGGTGCTGCATCGGTGCTGCCAATGGCACAGTGGAAGCATCCCAGCAATCATTTGCTTGATGCGCATGCTCCAGCAACTCAGCGCGGATCTCGTTGGCGAACGCCAAGCGCACCGGAATGTCGGCCTCGCGAAGCCCGCTGTGCAATGCATGCGAAAGCACCCCTCCCCCATGCGACAGTGAGCCAATTGTGAGCGGCTCGCCTGATTGCAGCTGCGCTTGCACACGGGCCAGTCGCTCCTGCTTGGCCAACTCCACATGTGAAGGCAGGATAACAATACGTGTCTGCTGAACGATGATGCGAACGGAGGTCAGTCCCTCAAACAGCTTCAGCAACTCACAAGAGTTAAGGTCAATGACTGGAATTACTTGGCCAGCCTTGCTCTTGCGCGACACCACGCGCTCACCGTTCGGGCAAAGATCTAGCACGAGGGTTTTGCGGCTATCGTCTTTGCGAATATTGAAACGCTTGCCAGGTAGGAACCCCGCAAGCTTTGCTTTCATGCCTTCGAGCCAGATGCGCGGAGCACCTCTGTTCTGGCCGATTTTTGTGACTTCATAGGCTTTCATGGATGTCCTCGGAAATGGACGAGGAACCATGTCGTTACCCAGCGCAAGCAGCACCGGACAAGGAAACATAGTTCCCTGTCCGGGTTGGAATAGAAGCTTCTGCAACGATGGATCAATGCAGAAGTGAAGGAGTGGCGCTAGGCCGGCTGATGCGCTGACAAAGCAGCAGTTAGTGCTTTGAGCCTGGGGCCCTGCGATTCTCAAAAGCTCAATCGCGTCGAAAACGCAGCAATGCTACCCATTCGGCCTCAACGGTACAAGACTACCAACGCACATAGCGCTCGAAATTCGCGCTGCGTGGATGATGCTGATCCGCCATGGCCCGGATATCCTCATGCAAGATAGAGACATAGTGCGCAGTCGTCTCTTGATGCTCATGGCCCAGTAGTAGCTGGATAGTGTGCAGAGACGCCTTCCCCTGGTACAGATGCGACGCAAAGGCGTGTCGCAATGCGTGGGGTGTCAACCGAAGGCCGCATTCGCGACCGTACCGGCTGACCATTCTGCGCAACTGGTAGTAGCGGTAATCTGGATAGCGTCCGCTACTAACAAACAGTTTGGATGTGGATCTTTTGCCATGGCCTCCGGCTTCAAGGATCACTTGTCGTGCCGTTTTGTATTGTGCAATCCAATACCTGGCATGTTCTCCAACGACAACCAAGCGCTCTTTGCTCCCCTTCCCCCATATCTGCAGGGGCTTGCCGCTGGCGGGGACCTGATCGAGCGTAATGTTCAGCAGCTCTCCTGCACGTAGCCCAGATCCATAAAGGAGCTCCAAAGCTGCGCGATCTCGCATGCCTTTGGCAGTTTTCGTGTCCGGTAGCTCCATCAGCTTAGCGATCGCGTTACTGGATGGTGGGCGACGTGGGCGACGCAAGCCCCCGCGAAGTGGCAGCAGCGCGCGGTGAACGCCAAGATCCACGATGCCCGACTCTTTCGCCCAGCGGTACAGCCGCTGCAGCATCCATTGCTTGAGACGCATTGCCGAAACAGATCTGGTGTCTTTCCAGCTAAGTAGGAATACCTGCAGGTCATCGACCGAAGCATGTTCCCACGAGCGACCGGTCGCTTCCAACAGCCATGCGTTGAAAGCTCGCAACTGGATCTGGAGGACCTGAAGAGTGCTTTCTGCAAGGCCCTCTTGAAAAAATAGATCGGTTAGAAAATCTCCAAAACGGAAATCCCAGCCGGCGGGAACATCCATCGTGCCGGCAACAAGCAAATTATTCATTCATCTACCCGTGTGAATGCCCGCACGAAGAAGCCGCCTCATCGGCGCCTTCTTTGGCTGGCGAGACACACACCTCGACAGTTCAAAATATAGATCAATTCGGAATTGATATGTCAAGCGGAAACCGTGATGTATGTAACGCACGGTTTCCGCTGGAGGCAACGGCGACCGCTCCATAAAGTGCGGTCCATGCAAAAGCAATCACATATCAAAGCAATGCCTCGCGTAGTGAGAGGCAGGCTTGCCGCAGCCGCGGCTTTGTTCGTTGGCCTGACGGCTGGAGCAATAGCTGCAGACGTATCAGAGAAGGTTGCGGCGCAGATCAAGGCCGGCGTCAACGCAAACACGAACGGAGCGGTGCGTGTAGAGCAAATCAATACAACGCCGCTCACCAACATTTATGAGGTGATTTCCGAAGGGGAAATATTCTATGTGAATGAAACGGGTCGTTACAGTTTTGTGGGCGGTTCTTTAATGGATCTAAAAAGCAAAACAGACCTGACCGCTTTGCAACAAGACAAGCGGATGGTCATTCCATTCAACAAGCTTCCCCTGCAGCACGCGATCAAGGAAGTGCACGGAGATGGAAGCCGTGTGATGGCGCTCTTCGAAGACCCGTTCTGCCCCATCTGCCGAGTCTTCACAAAGTTCGTCGACCAGATCGACAACGTGACCATCTATCGCTTCATCTTCCCTATCACTGATCGGCGAAGTCAATCTCTTGCACGGATGGCCTGGTGCTCACGCGACCGTGCCGGCGTGTGGAAAGCCATCATGGACGGCGCACGGCCGCAATTGCCCGAGTCGTGCAACACCGATGGTTTGGTAGAGATCCTCAAGCTCGGTGAGCGCTATGGCATGAACAACACGCCCACCGTGGTGTTGGCAAGCGGCAAGCGCTTGGTTGGCGCCACACCGCCCGAGCAATTTATGGAGGAGTTGGAGCGTGGCGGGCGTTTGAAGGCGGACCAACGATGATCGCGCCCGCCTCCGTTCGCCCTCTCATTTCTGCCCTATTCCCTGCGCTTGCCATTGCCATGGCGACAAACGCTCACGCGCAGTCCTGGGAAACCATGCGAGAAGTCGTCTTCGACAGCTCGGTGTTTTCGTCCACGGGTACAGCGGAGGACCGGGAGATCCTCAAGACAGTTTGGGCAACAGAGCTTTCCGCTCCACGACTGGGCAGTGCAGGAAAGCGCATGCCTGCGTTCGCGCTGCTGGGTGACACCGCAACCGCTGAGGGCAAAGTCATCTTCAGCATGTTCGCTGCTGCCGGGAACACACTTTGCCTGGATGCACCAAATGGCACGGCAGCCATGGACATCTACAGCGTCTGCACCATGCGCATCATCGCTTGGCCGCCTCGACCTGGACTGCGCGCCATTGAACTCCCCGGCTACTGCATGTTGTACGCCAATACCGACCGATCGCAGAACCGCGTCGAGTACCGCATAGAGCAGACCCAGCCAGCCCTGACGATTCGATTCCGGGCATGGCAGTTCGGCAAAGTCATTCCCGCATGCAATCGCGCTATGCGCCTGAGCTAGACATGAGCTGCCGCTTTTTCCCGCGACTATCCCAGCTTGTGTGGCTATTGCCAGCCGTGGCTTTGGCCGCCATCGTCAGCTCTGCAGACATTACCCAAGCCATTCAAAACTCGCCAAATGCGAGTGCCTGGCTAAAGCAGAACGCGCAGGCTGTGGCCAACCTTGCTATCAACGTCGAATCGGGCGGCAACACCAGCGCGTTCAACGGCAGCTGCTGCTATGGCGTCCTGCAGATGAATAGGACGAACATCGCCAAGTATGCAGGAGTGACACCTGAACAGTATCGCCAACTGCCCCTGCAGGCTCAGATCGATGCTTGGTCCCAACTGACCGCCGACGCCATGCGTTCCGGCGTGGTCCGCCAATTGATTGGCTTGGGCACTTTTGATGGGCGCGCCGTCGACGGGAATCTGGTGCTCGCTTGCGTGCAGCTTGGCATCGGCAACTGCCAGCGAATGATTAACTCGGGGTCTTGCCGTGGCTTTGCCGACAGCAATGGCACATCTATATGCGACATGGCCGACAGGATGGCCAATGGACGACCTACCAACCCAGGCAACACCAACCCGCCCGGAAACGGCTCTGGAAGCACGGGTGGCAACGGTGGCACCGGGTTGGGGGGTAACAGCTGCCCGCGAGACGCCACCGGTGCATGCATGGAAGTCTCGGCAGCAATGCAGCAAGGCTTCCTGCAGGGCTCCGGGATGCAGATGCCCAGCCTCAAGCAAATGCTGCTTGCAGGAAGCGGCGCGTTTTTCTTTCTTGTCACAGCCACTGCCTTCAGCGGCCTTTACGGTCGCTACACCTCGGGACGTGTTGCCACGAGCGAGCTTGTGCACTATCTCGTGAAAGGCACAACAACCCTGCTCATTGGGCTGTTGGCCCTCTCGATGCTGTGAGGCGCGGATGTTTAGCCTAGCCCACATCACTCGCAATCTGCTATTAGCAGCCCTCGTCGCTGCACCTGGCCTGTCCCTGGCCCAGGTGCCGCCGAAAAAGCTCCCGACCTACGACTGCCTTCGCGGAAATTCCAGGTCTGCCCACTGTGAGCAACTGCTCCGCAACTATTGGCAGCACGAGCCGGCCATTCGCGCGATCGCTGTTCATTACGGACTGGAGCCTGCGCTGCTAATGGCTCTCGTGGCTATCGAGAGCCAATTCAACTCGCGTGCGAGATCGCCTGCAGGTGCGCTCGGTCTCACTCAAGTCATGCCAGATACAGCCCGTGGCGAGGGCTTGCAGGACCCAAAGGTGAACTTGTATCAGCCCGAGCTTGGGCTGGCCACCGGCGCAGCTTACCTGCGAAAGATGTGGTTCGAGTTTAGAGACTGGGAGCTGGCACTCGCCGCATACAACGCCGGCCCTGGCGCCGTGCGTAAGCACAAAGGCATTCCGCCGTACCGCGAAACACAAGCCTACGTCCCCATGGTTCTCGCTTTGTACCGCGAGTTTGCCTGGGCAGACGCCATGGCCCGAGCAAGCAAATGAGGAACGCAATGAAATTTCATCACCTAGGACGATGCGCAGTGATTGTCGCCGTCGCGCTTACTGCCTGGCCGACCTTGGCGCAGGACAAAGCGGACGCATCCGCCAAATCAACGCTCCTGCAATCAGAAATCGAAGTGACATGGCAGGACAAGGCCCAAGGCCTGGCTCAACTGCTGGCAGATCGGCTGGGCGTCCCCTTCACGAGTGCGGTACCACTGGACACTCAGGTGTCCGTCAAACAGGCAGGTGGCTCCACGGTCGCCAATCTGATCTCGACGGTCAACAGCCAACTCCCCCCAGGGATCAAGCTTCAGCTCACGGAAACGGCTGCTGGCACCAAGCTGGAGGCAGTAGCCGCGAGCGCGCCGACTACAGCGGTGGCCACTGCAGTGGTACAGGGAAGCGCACCATCGCGCGCGCAGATTGAGGGACTGTTCACAACCAACGCAGCTCCAGGCTCGGGCTCGTGGGTGGACCAGGCCCGCCAACACTGGAAAGCCTCCTTCACTGACGGCTCTGGACAGCCTGCACGTCGCTGGGAGCTCAAGCTCCAGGACGTAACGCTGAACAAGGCCTTCACACGCTGGGCCGCTGAAGCCGGCTATCGCGTGCGCTGGGATGCGCGAAAGCATGTCGTGATCGGAAGCCCCGAGACCTACGAAATGCCATTCGAGCAGGCCGTGACCGCCGCTCTGTCGTCACCAGGCATTCAAGCGAGCGAATACCCGCTCGATGTCTGCTTCTACCCAAATAACCCGCCCTTGGCCCGTATCACCCGCCGTGGCGAGCAAGACAAGGAATGCACCCAATGATTCTGGCCAACTTAAAGCACAGCGTCGTACCCACGGCCCTCGTTTCTGCTCTGCTGCTCGCAGGATGTGTTTCGCCCGCAGTCACCCAGCAAGTTCGTGGTCACATTGACAGCTCCATGGAGGCCGCAGGTGTCATGAATCGGAGCCTGCGCGTAGAAGAGTCCACTCAGGGCCACAAGGCTGCCACAAATGCAGCGGCCGCCCGTCAGCTCTCGCCCATCGTTGCGCGCCGTGCTTCGCGTCCATGGATCGGCTCCGAGATGATCGAGATCAGTTCCGAAGACTCCCTTCCCGCCATCTTCGATGAAACCTTCAAGCTCATCAGCTTTGAAGACAAAAGCACTGGCGGCAAGGTCAGCCTCGCAGTTTGGGCCGAACGCATGTCCCGCATCACGGGTGTTCCGTTTCGCATCAAGCAGGACGTATACAGCCCGGCGTCATCGGCAGTCGCCTCTAGCCCAAGCACCGCCCAGCCGGCCAAGCCCGCGACCGCCACAGTTGCAGGAATGAGCATGCCAGCACCTCTGGCCGCTGCTGGCCAGGCGAACGTCGAGGTCATACGCCCTGGTCCTAACCTCATGCTCGACACGGTTGAGATGGACTGGAAGAACAACACGCCGCGCGGCATCACCGAGTTCGTAACAGCCAGGCTGGGACTGTCCTATGCGTATCGCGATGGCGTGATCATTATTGAGCGCTACGTCACCGAAACCTTTGAGATCGCCGCTCTTGAAGGAAGCAAGGACTTTGCTATGAATTTGCAAGGCGGCTCAACATCGGGTGCAAGCAGCACCACCGGCGCCACCGGCAATTCCCAGTCCAATTTCCGCATCGACGAAGCTGGATCACTGGACATCTTCAATTCATTCATGAATAGCCTGCAGCAGATGGTGGCTGCAGTCCCCGGATCATCCATCGCCGTCAACCAGGGTACCGGTAGGTTCGCCGTGACCACGACCAAGGAGGCCATGCAGCGCATTCGCCAAGTGGTCAAGTCCGAGAACGAGTCGCTGAAACGCCAGGTCCGCATTCAGATGGATATCTACTCCATCACGACGAAAGACGGCGACGAGAAAGGCGTGAACTGGGGCGTGGTGCTCAATTCGCTGACCTCCAAATGGGGCGCCACCATTGATTCGCCCACTTCGCTGGTGGGCGACACGGCTGGCCAATTCGGGATGACGATCCTCTCTTTGGCAAATGGCGGCAACCCGAACAGCGGCACGGTAGCACGCTGGGGAGGCTCACAGGCGGCCATTCAGGCGCTGAACGAGTATGGCACCAACATCCAGCATCGCCCCATTGAAATGCAGGCGATGAACCGCCAATGGGCTCGAAAGACCAACCTCAACGACCGTTCATACGTGTCTGAGACGCTGCCATCGACCTCCACTGCTGCCGGCTCAGGGTCAGTGGGCATGAAGACAGCCAATGTGACCACAGGCGACCGCTACATGATCCAGCCGGCGATTCTGGACGACGGCTCAGTGCAGTTGAGATTCGGCATCAGCATGACAAACCTGGTGGCGATGACTGAGACGACCTCGGGCCAGGGAACTTCGATCTCAAGGGTCCAAAACCCCGAAAGGTCAGGCATCGACGATCAATCGACGGTCATGCTCAAGGCTGGCCAAGTAATGGTCCTCACCGGCATGGCCCGCTACAAGGCCAAAGACCACCGCCGCCGTCTGGCTGAAGGTTGGAGTTTGCTCGCTGGCGGCTCTGACGCGCAAAGCCTGGAACGTGAGGAATTCCTCGTTGTGGTTCGTCCTGTGCTCATGAACTGAGGCCACCATGAGCGCATACCTCATCGAACGGCGCTATGTGATCGGCGTGACTTGGCAGCAGACCGTCCAAGCCGTGAATCTCAAAAAGCACGCACAGCAACTTGCTCGCAAGGCAAAGGCAGACTACTACTGCACGGTCGCACCAGCCACCGTAGGCACCGCGAAACTCAAAGTCTCCAACCAGGGGGAAAAGCTCATCGCCTTGGCTGCCGGCGTGGCCGCTTTCGCCAACGGCCATGTGTTTGCAGCCATCAAGCTCCCACAAGGGATCTGGATCTGCGCCGCAATCGACGGAGCACCAGCGACCGGCTTCGATGCTCTGGTGACGGACGAAGAAGCTGCTCGCGCGCGGCTCGCAGCATTTGAGCGATTGGCCACCTCGTCAATCTCACTGTTCACGAATGAGCCAGATTTACTTTACCCTGCCCCACAGGTACAGCCGGTAACGCTGAGCCAGGTCATCAGCGCAGCAGCCAGCAATGAGGCCAGCGAGCCCTTGGCCAAGGTCGGTACCAGCATCCCTCCAGCTGTGCTCTACACCGTCGCCGGCGCGCTCCTTTTGCTCGGAGGCGTACGCGCTTGGGACTATTGGCAACTGGAGCAAAGACGCCAAGCAGAGCTCTTGGCCAACGCCAATGAGCTGGACCCCAAGACAGCATGGACTCAAGCCTTCCAAGCATATGCACAGGAGAAATCTACCTACGGGCACGAAGCGCTACGTGCATTGCGCGAAGCCACTGAAAAACTACCCACCAGCATCGCGGGGTGGCGCCTAAAGGAGACTGACTGCAAGCCAAGCGCTGGCAGCACTTGGGGCTGCACGCTGAAATTCGAGCGCACCGCTGATGTGGGTCTCGACCCCACCAACGAGGACTTCGATCGTTTGCGCCCTCGCGAGTGGACGGTCCGCTATTCCACAGTGGATGAAATAGAGGCGGTGATGCAAGTGTCAGCGCCTGCACGCCGCCTCAATTTCGATGAACTTACCCCACTGGCCATCCAGCAAGTACGTGGCCTCAGCTCGTTGCAGCTGATCTTGCGCGCTTTCAGCGGAAAAACCATTGGGCCATTCCAGCCGGAAGCAGTTCCTGCACCGCTCAACAAGGTCGGAGAGCCCGTGTCCATGCCTGCAGAGCTAGGGCTGGCCATCTACAAAGCTGCGTTGACCAACCTTAGCGGCCCCTTGCTCAGCGTGGACCTGCTGATAGCTCCAGAGCTACCGGTGGCGTGGACCTCATTCAAGGTCGACTTTGCCCGACTGCCAAACGACTGGCAAGCCAACGGCGAAGCGTCTCTCAAGAAAAGCCTCATGACGGCCACATTGGCCGGAGAAATCTATGCAAAGAACTAAGCCCGCCGTTGCAGCCGCGCTGATTGGCTTCGCTATGCACGCTGCCGCCCAGGATCTCGCTGCGGCCGCATCGCAGCCACAGCCAGGCTATGGCTTTGCTCCAACTGTGAAGAAGCTCATGCAACTCGAAGCCGATAAAGCCGTTGAGGCTGCGCTCGGCCAAACGGGCGGCTCCGCTCCATCAGCCGCGGCTCCACAAGCAGCCGCACCAACTGTGCAGCCAGCCGTAGAAACACCGCCGGAGCCTCGCCCACTTCTTACCCTCAATGGAATCTATGGACGCATAGGCCGCTGGACGGCCGAGGTCGCTATCGACGGTCGCATCTACGCCTTTACGCCTGCAGAGATGAAGGCCGGCTACACAGCGAAGCGCATTGATGCACGGTGCATCGAACTGCAGCACAGCAAGTTCCCGCAAAAGCTCTGCAGCGACCGCTGAGGAACCAAAGATGCAGTGGCCATTCTTCTCACGTCAACGTTCAACAGTCCCAGCTCCGCCGACTGCGACCACTTTCGTCCTCAGTCAACGTGTCATAAAGACCGAGACCGAGCTGCTCAAGGAAGTGAGCTTCCATCGCCCACTCGGGAAGGACAAGGACATCAACCTGGCGGGAAGTCTGGCCCAGCACATCTGTCCTCTCGAAACACGAAAAGACAGCAAGCAGTTCATTCTGCTCGTGAGCAACCGCCACCGAAGCTCGCAAGAACTACGGGCTACGACCGAGCTCCTCCTGTCCAAAAACTACCGTCTCGCACCAGGCGCCAACGTCTATTTGGTCGAGAGCGAAACCATCATCCATGCCGTCTCGCGTGGCCACATCGACGGGACCCAGGGGGAGCGCCTTCGCAACATTCTGGGCGACAGGGCAAAAGCGGGCTACTACCAGTCGTTCGAGGAACTGGTGCGTTACGGCGTAGCCAACCGCGCCTCAGACATTCACCTGAACATCTTCACTGCCCAAACACGCAGCGAGGTGCGGTTCACGATCGAGGGCAAGTACGTGGCCCCACCACGCTTCCACTTGCCAACTGCAACTCTTCTGTCCATCGCTGGAGTCGCGTACCAAACTGCCAAGGGCGTCAAAGACCCCGTTTTCAATGGCACTGTCGAATCCCAGTGCCGGATCTTCATTGATCTGGCCGAGTTTGGACAGTTCATGTTGCGCTGGGCGTCGATGGCCTGTGACGAAGGCCCGCAGATCACCATGCGGATCACGCCAATCAATGCCAAGAAAGAACCGCTGACGCTGGAGCAACTTGGCTACCTCCCCACCCAGATCTCCATGTTGATGCGGGCCATGCGATCCGAGGGCGGTGCAATCGTCCTATCTGGGGTCGTTGACTCAGGCAAATCGACAACGATATCGACACTACTCAGTGGAGTTCCAAGTACGCGCAAAGTGATGACAGTGGAAGACCCGCGAGAAAACATCTTGCCAGGCAGTCACTTCCACCAGAACACAGTGAGTCGCGACCTTGAAAGCGATGACGACCCTTTCAAGCCAAAGAAGAGAACACTAAAGCGAACCGCACTTAACGATCTATTCATCGGTGAGATTCGTGACCAGCAAACTGCCGCCCTGCTTCAAGATGCTATCGAATCGGGCACGAACTGCTATACGACTGTCCACGCTCGTAATTGCATGGGTATACCAGCACGCTTGATATCGCCAGGTATTGGCATTGACATCGATGTCGTTTCCACCCCTGGAAATCTCAAGCTCTTGGGATATCAAGCACTACTTCCGAAAAACTGCCCTGGCTGCAAGCTAAAGGCCACAAAGCTCCTACAAGGTGAAGACGCAATAGAGTGGGAGGATTACTTCTCTCGCATCAAACGTCTTTACGACATCGATCCAGAAAATATATATGTCAGAAACCCCGATGGATGCGATAAATGCCGGCGTGATGGCTTGCCTGAACTGAATGGCCTACTTGGCCGCACCGTCGTCGCTGAGTTGGTTGAGCCTGACGACTATTTCCTGGAATGTATCCGCGAATCCAAAACAATTGAACTGAGCCGGTATCTAGCGTCATTGCGCACCTCACGATATGACGATCCAGATATGACAGGAAAATCTGCAATGGACTGTGCCATATACAAAATGAGCAAAGGTGAAATAGACCCTAGAGAGATCGAGCCTCGATTCATGTCATTCGTCACAGTAGAAAAACGCCGTGAAATGGCTGCAGTTCACACAAAGAATCTTCAATCAATTAAGAAGCTGCAGGTTGTGTGATGCGATCCATACTTAATTTCTTATCGCCACTAAAGCGCGCAGCACGTCAATTTAGAAAGCATCGAGCCGACTATTACGAGTATCTCGCTGACGTGCTTTCTGATTCCGATGGGCGAATCCTTATGCACGACATATTCGTAAAGGATGCTCAACGCTACGCACCAAAGAACCGTTGGCAGAAGCTCCGCCCCCACCCACGAGCAGTGCTTTCCGAATACTGGGCAAGCAAGTTTCTGGACACTGGCGCAGACATCGGCGCAACTTGGCGAGGCACGCTGCCCGATGCAGACATGCTGATTATTGCTTCAGCAGCTAACCACGGAGGCACTGGATCAGTACCGGACGCATTGAAAGAGGCTGCGCGCTTGGTGAGAGTGGTTGATGAGGCCCGTAGCCTGTTTCTCTCCATCATTGCTGTAGCAATATTCGCAATTATTGTTGTCCTTGCAACTCTCACAAGCGTGCCAGCATTTGTGTGGCCGCAAATTAAGGCCACCTTCGACTTTGTACCTGAAACACTTTATGGGCCGCATGCATTAGATCTGGACCATTTCTCCAAGGTCTTTGCCTCATATATCATTCCTCTAGCAATAGGAATACTAATACTTTGTATCGCATTTAGTTGGTCTTTGACACGTTGGAGCGGTCGCTCTCGTCAATGGGCGGAAAAGATAATTATCTACCGTGTCTACAGGAACTATCGCGGTGCGATGTTTCTTTCGACACTATCCACTCTAGTGAAGCGCGGCTCTGGTCTAAACCTTCGAGAAGGCATAAAGGCAATCTCATTGCAGGCGGAGCCATGGCTGCAATGGTACTGCCTACGCATTCAAGAAAATATCGAACTCGGCTTTGTGGACGGTAGGCTTTTCGATGTAGGTCTAATGGAGCCGGATGCTCTATATTACTTGTTCGATATTTCTGAAGCAAAGTCTTTAGAAGCGGGCCTTCAATTAACCGGTCGTCGCACAGAGCGCGATATGGGAAAGAGCATCAAAAAGCGTGCATTCATCCTCCGATGGGGCATTCTGTTTGTATCGTTAGCAATAGTCGGTTGGGTTGTTTTCAACACATTTTCTGCCATTCAAGAAATGACCGATGCCGCAAAAATGGTTTTCCTGTAAGTCTATTTCAACCTGCTTTATCAAGGAGCAACAAACTATGCAAAGCTTTATTAATCAATCTCGTCGCCTGCGCAAGACATTTCGACGTAAAGGAAAAGAAGACGGCTTCACGCTGATCGAATTGATGGTCGTTGCGGGCATTATCGTGATCCTCGCAGTGCTGGCATTTCCCGCGCTGCAAGGCCTATATCGTGAATACCGTGCGCCGTACTTTGCGCGAGACCTTGCTAAGGCCGTAGCGTCGATCCAGGGTGCAGCAAACACCGTGGCCACCGCGACGCCATATACAGGCGTGACAACTGCCACGCTGGCCAGCGCACTGAAAGACTCAGCTTTCAGCGTTTCCGGCGCTACTGCGACCCACTCCATACAAGCAACCGGATTGAACCCCCAGGCAATTGCCGTAACCGGCACGCCTGGCGCCAACCTGCTGGTCACGGTGTCAAAGGTGCACGAGAAGGCCTGCATGCCGATGATTACGCAGATGGTGCGAGCAGCTGAGAGCATCAAGGTTGGAACGGTCGTCGTAAAGGCCGCTGGTGGCCAACCTGCTATCGCGACGCTGCAAAGCAGCTGCGCGGTGCCGGCGGGCGTCGACATTGAGTACACCTTCCAATAACTCCCCCGCACGCCGTGCCGCATCTGGCACGGCCAAAGGACACTATGCTGCGCAAGCGCCCTCATCGCAAACAACAGGCTGGCTTCCTCCTGCTTGAGCTCATCGCTGTGCTTGGCTTGACCGCTGTTCTCGGCGTCTATGCTTCCAAGGAGGCAATCGACAAGATCAACAGCGGCCGCGCAGAAGCTACCGGCGTCTACCTCTCGACGCTCAAGGACGGACTGGACAAGTTCCTGAACCTTAATGCCCAGGCCCTTGCCATGGGATCGGTTGTGGCCGGCTTCTCCGATGCACTCGCCCCCACGGTCGACGAGCTGCGCACTGCCAAGTATTTGCCTGCCTCATTTCCTCTCATCGACCCAATGAGACGCCGGCAACTCATCACGGTGGATCGATCTGGCTGCCCAGGATCGACGTGCTCGCTTACCGCCTATTCGTACAGCCACCTACCACTGACCGCCAGTTGCAATGGATATGCAACCGATGGAGCCTGTGCGGCTGCGACGGGCTCCGTGTGGCATGTGCAAGCTGAAGAGATCAGATCCGCTAGCCAGGGGTATGGCGCTACAGTGACCTTGCTTGCGCCCAGCCGCTTGCGTGGGAGCAGCTGTGACTATCCAACCCCAGGGGGCGTAGGCCCAGCCACTTATGGCGTTTGCACGACCAGGACTGCAGCGATCTATTCTCAATTTGTACGCATCCGAGACGACCGCGATCCCGACCTGCAAGGCGACTTGAGCGTGGTTGGCAAGGTGAAGTCCGGCTCGCTCGCGTCCCAATCGCTGTCGATCACAAATGGTGGCGCGGAGACCACCAACATCAACAACCGCGGCGACTTGACCGTAAAGAATGCGGGGGGAGTGGCCACGGCCGGTATCTCAATGAGTGACGGATCTGGCCGTACCTATGGTCAAGTCATCAAGCCGACAAGCATTCAGGTCAAGGGCAACTGGTGCGGAGGCACACACCAGCAAGGTGATATTGCCCAGGACTCCAATGGCTTGGGTTTGGTGATGTGTAACGGCAGCTATTGGATCGGAGTATCTCCTCAGAAGGATGCTATTGCAGGAGGCTGGTGTCCGAGTAATGAGGCCGTGGCTTGGAACAGCCAGGACGTTGCGCTTTACTGCTCAGGGAATCAGTGGGTGACGCTTGCCGACCGATTCGGAAGAAAAATATTCTTTGATTCCTACTCGGCTTGGAATGGAAGCTGGATAAATAAGCCTGCATGTACCTCTGGCACTAGAGGCGCAATGATTATTCTCACCCCAAAGAACCAAAGCACGGACGCATTCAAATTGAATCACTATGCAATAGATTATGGATGGGCATGGGCTATATCTATAGTCGACAACAACGGTGTTGCAGCCTCGGGCGAAGCCATTGCACAAACCTATTGCGTCTATTAAAGGTAATCTATGAAGTTTAGAAGATATATAATTCTGTTCGCGTCTTTTGGAGCCTTTGGCTTGGCCATAGCGCAAAATTATGACTCGACTGGGTCAGCAAGATTATGGGCTCCAAATCCGCCACCTTACGTCTCTGAAAAAATAGTAGTACCTGGATATGGTGCTTATGCTGAAGGAACTGTTGTTAGTACCTTTGAGGCATTTTACCAAGATGGACAATGTGGAAATCTATTCGAACGAGGCGTCTGCACGGCTAAACAAGGAGCTCAAGGATACTTGAAAAAAACATTTATTGGATCTGGTCCAAAGGAGTTTGACGGCTGGCGGAAGTACCCAGAAGGACCATCATGCCCTATGAATACAGAAGGTTATGCAATTACAACCCTCGGCGGGCATGGCATCTGCAATTAAGTGCTCATAAATAGGCCTGACAAAAGCTCCCCCTTGTTGAAGGGGGAACTTTTTATTTAATCTAGCTCTGGTTACCTGTTGTGAATCGGATTACTTTTCTAAAGCCCTTGCCATCCGATGATCCGTCAACGGACACGCTGTAGGCAGTGTTCGGCTTTAACGGATGATTGGGGATCACAAATGCTTGATCCAGTGTCAGAATCTTGTGCATATCATCCGACGCGTTAAAGATCTTAGTATCAACCAGAGCACCAGATGCTACATCTGTCATGCTTGCAGAAGTCACAGTGATCTCACCTCCACTGCCTGAGGTGAGGATGACAGGATGCCCCATCGGAGACAAATTGAAGTCACGGCTTGGATACGGGTTAGGCGTTTCCGATGCGAATACGGGTGTCACATCAGTGATTCCATCGCAGGGGAACGATCTGATCTCTCCACCTCCATACATAGGGGCAGTGGAGCCGGCAGGAACACCAAAATTGACAACTGCTGTTGAATAGAAAACCGTTTCCCCTGGGATGGAGGTCAGATTGGAGGACATCGAATATCCCACACCCATTTCGTTCCATTCGCTAACCGCCCCTGCCAGATGATAGACGGTCGCAAACAGCCCTCGAATATAGGTTCGGCCAGCCGGGTTAAGCGGCGTCTCAATCCCTGAGTTACTCGTACCTGCAAACAAGGACCCACTGTTACCACCGCCGGCAATCTCACCTAAGACGCTCGGCTGGTATCCCGCAGCTTTCGCACGGGCCAAAAGATCAGACCCAGTGAATCCTGGGTTGATACTAATTTGAGTATGTCCCATCGTCTTATTTGCCTGCAAATAACTGGCATGCCCCTGAGCAGAAATATCCAGCAAGGAATTCTGCTTGATCGAGCTGAAACCGCATGTCATGCGGTTTTTGTTGATTATGTCGAAGATTTGCGCACGATTCGCATCCGCATAATTACTGGACGGAATCTCCATTGGATAGTTCGCTTTGGGGGTTTCCGGGACCGGCTTGGAGTCGGAAGGTGCGCTTCCTCCGCTATCACCGCCACCACCCCCGCATGCAGCGAGCGCGCATGCAATTGCGACAAGAGACAATGTGCTAGAAATCTTCATTCGGAACCTCTGTATCAGATAGGAATTGCGCTCGAAGCAAAATTAATCGAGTGCAAACAAGCAATAGGAATTTTGATTAAGACGCGACAGCCGACGACTGTGCAGGAAGACTGGAAGGCGTTATTTCATTGAACACTCCGCGTGGAATTTATCTTGTGGGCTCCTCACAAGGGTTGAACGCGAAGATTTCCAACGAAGCCTTGTGTAACTATGCGTGACAATTGTATGTCTGTCAAGACTTCAGAAATATAGAAATATGACCACAAGCTGTGAAAACAGCTTGTGGTCAAAATGGGCTACATCGTCAAAAGGTCTCTCGCGAGAGCCATCTCAATGCTTTCGCCCTCGTTGTCGTTGAGAACGTCCAGTCCACTTTCAGGCATATCGCCAGAGGTGGACTGCGATACCGCGATTTTCTTGGCCATGAGTCGCAGGCATTCCATTTGTGAAGTGCCGGCGTAGCCAAGGAAGATCACGCGAACATCATGCTTCTGACCAATGCGCCAGGAGCGCCTGGCAGCCTGAAGCATCGTGTAGACGTTGAATCCCGATTGCATGAAAGCGATCGTTGGGAACTCAAGCAAATCCAGGCCAGTCTTCACCAGCTCGGGATTGGTGATGAGCACATCGATGCCTCGCTCTACCTGGTCCGCTACCCAGTCTTCACGCTTGGCCGCATCTACGCTGGCACGCAGCACAGCTACCTTGAACCCCCTGGCTTCGAGCAGCATGCGCAACCGGGCCGTGGTGTCGCGGGTGCCTGAATAGATTGAATAGACCAGGACCTTGCGGCCGAGGGCTTTCTCATCCATGCAGAGCTGAATGAGCTTGGCCTCTTTCGGAGTGCATTCAACATCATCGAACAGAGCCGGCTGCATGTGCAGCAGCTCCTTGCTTCTTGGATGCCTCACCGTTTCCGAACGAAAGCAGCATTCTGGCCAGGCAAGCAGTACGTTCATGACCACCCCCAACAGAGTGCTGTCCTTCATGGCCAAGGCCTGCTTCAGGATCTGCACCAGTTTCATCGACATATCGACGTATGCCTCAGCTTGGTCATCGCGCATTTGCACGTCAACAAAGGACTCGTCATACGCCGGCAGCACCTTCTGCCCAATGTCCCGCAGCTTTAGGAATACCGTAATGGGAAGCACGTAACGCAAGATACCCACGGGGCCGAACCCTGGAGCCTTGCTTGTGCGAACAGTCACGCCTTTGCCCTTGGCCGTGCGGTGGGAAGTAGTTGAGGTCTCTTTGTAGATGTCCTTGAGCACTCCATGCACGCGCATGAAGCCCATGGTCGCGGCAGCCATGGAACCTGTCTTGGATGGCTTGAAGCCGTCCTCGATCAACACCCTGGGATTGATGCGCCAGAGCAGGTGAAAAAGATCATCCGCATAGCCGCCCATGAGTGTGCCCGTCAGCAGAAGCACCTTTTCGCACTGGCTGGCCAACACGCCCATTGCCTGACCCTGGGCCGAGCCCTCGTTTTTGTACTCGTGTCCTTCATCGACCACCAGCAAACCAAAGTAGTTGGTCGGCAGATAGCGCTTGATGAACTCCGTGGGCTGATAGCCGCCCTGCCCGATTGAAAACTCGAACGTGGCCAGGCTTCGCTCCATGCGCTTCGCCTGCTTGTCGCTGAATACCAGCTCCCCGTTCTCGTCCATCAAGTTCAAGAACTCGTAGACGTTGTCCTCCAGCATCGCAGCCAGTGTTTTCTCTCCAAACTTGCTGAGCAGCCGCTTCGCAGAAACCGGGCCGATGGTTGGCATCTGCTGAAGTGCGTTGAGCACCAGGTCGGACATGGAGTCGATGGGCCGCCCATTGCGAATCAGCGTCCACAGCGTCGAGTTGCAGTGTTCGCACTTTCGCCGGCGGTCACTGAGGACCTGCTTGGCCAAGGGCACGGACATGGGCAAGGTCTCGTCGTCATCGCCCTTCGATTCGAGCGGCCGCATGCAGCAAGGGCAGCATGCAGCCACGAAACGCTGGCCACCAACGAGGATGGTGCGCTCGATAAAGGACGGACGCCAATGAAACCCCATACGCATCCGCACACGGCCCAGCACGAAGAACTCCGGCTGGCTCGTTGTAATGCCCAAACGGGCACGCATCTGCAGCAGCTTGCGCAGTGTGTCCGGGCCATTCAAGATCCAGACCCGAGCGCCGGGTACCGTGTCAAGAATCTCGCGCCGCCACTTGTAGACAAGGTGCGGAGGTGAGATCACAAGCGTGCGCGGATTGCGTCGCTGCAGCTGCTGAAGCAGCACAGACACGCAGATGGCCATCATGGTCTTGCCCGTGCCCATCTCCGAGTTCAAGACCGCAGCTGGCTCGCCTCGATCAGCCAGAAGCTTCACGATGGCCTGAACCGCTTCGGATTGCTCTTTGAATGGCTTACGCTTCAAATTGTCGAGGATCTGCTGGCGGGCCAGCCAGGCCTCGGACATTTGATCGTGCTGCGGTAGATAGACAGGCGGGTTCTGTGACCGGACCTGATCGAGCAGCCCTTGGCCAAACTCGCGTATGAAATCTCCAAGGGGCAGGGTTTCATCAATCACTTCGGCCAGAAAATCTGCGCCTTCGATCGTGCCAAATTCATCAGCGACTTCCTGTACCGCCGGGGCGGCCTCGGCCGCAGTAGTAGATGCCTCTGTCACAGCCGGCTCAGCAATTGCCAAATCGCTCATTGTTTGCTCCAAAAAAATGATCGCACACCCCACAAAGGAGTGCGCGCCCAACGGTTAGATGAATGAAGGTAAGAAAGGCCTCTGGCGAGGCCTTGATGGAGTTAAGGAAGGAGAACGCGGTTGCGAACGCCCTCGCTTACATGCCGAATGAAGTGATCAGAAATACTTACACGCAGCGCGCGAAGATTTCCGATGCGCGGATAGAGGCCACCCCCGAGCTCGTGGACAGCCCCCTTCTCGCGACACCAGGCAATCAAGGGTGTTTGCCAGTGATCGAGCAGCGCAATGGGAGCCAAGGTTTTCACCAGGGTCCACACCTTTTCCTCGATGCCGGCGTCGACGTTGGACACGACCCAGCCAATGCGGTTGGGCTTGTCGATCTCCTGAAGGCGTTTGTCGTAGACGAACAGGTGGTTCAAGGGTCCAAAGAGGTTCTGACGCGGCAGACGGCCGGTGAACTTTCCCAGGCGCTCCGCAGATCCAACCTGGACATGGTTTCGCGTTCCTTCAGGGCTCACCAACGTGAAATCCGTGATTCCGTGCTCAGTCCTGCCCAGCTCCATAGCCGCGATGAACTGCATGGCAGAAGCATCGCGCCCATAGAGCGAGAGAAACATGAGCTCGCCCTCATCGTTACGCAGGCAAGCGTCGGCCCATAGATCCGCGAAACCCTCTATTCGGTGAAGCGCTCTTTGCATGAAATGCTCCTTTTATGGAGCAGCCCACAAGGGGCGTGCCCCGTGTGGGTGGATGAAAGACTATGGATTCGGTATCCAGAGCCAGGCGGCTACGTAGGTACCGTCTTCCGCCGGCGCAACCAGCGGCAAGGGATCGATGACGCATTGGTCATCGGCGTGGATCTCCCTGGCACGGGCGATCTCATCGGCGCACTCAGCGCGATTCAGGTCCTGGTTGTTGAGAAGCCTGCCGAGCTGCGTGACAGCACCGGCAAGGTCGCCCGACTCCCAGGAGTCAACGACATCCCGCGCTGTTTCTTCCAGCTCATGCATGGGCAGCGGCCTTTCGTTTTTCCAAGGCGTCGTAGTGCATTTCGACCTGCAGTTTGAGGTCCTCGATCTGCGTCAACGTCTGCGTATGCTGTTCGCGGACAACCTTCTCAGTCACACGCTTAGGCTTTGAAGCCACGAGCGTCTTGCTGAAATCGCCATCGCCGCCGAAACCCATTACAAAGCGCTTGAAACCTCCCTCCACCAATGACACAGAGGCCGATGTGACGAGGGAGCTATTTAACTTACGTGTTAAGACGGTGAGCACACGCCGGTCGCCGAGATCAATCTCAGTGTTCCCGCGGTGGCCATCACGGATGTTGTTAGAGAAAGATGTGTTCATGGATCGCTCCTAGTTGAAGTGGATAGAGCGAGCCCCTCCCCTGCGGGAAAGGCCCGCACGGGTGGTTGAAGAAATGCCAAGGCCTCTCGACCTGGTGCGCTTTCGTGGCTCAGCGCGCCTTAAAACCGTTTCTGATAGGTCAAACGGCTTTCCGCAGCTCACCCTATAGGTAGGCTGGGGAAAACCGGCTGTAGCCGGTTCTCGTGGGTTTAATGGGTCCTATCAGAATCCATCACTGATGCATGGCTTGCTGCTGGAAGCAAGCAGGCCAAGCGCCAGTGACAGATCGAAGGCAACCAGGTTGCGAAAAGTCCGGTCAGATTCCGTCATGCGCTCCCCGAGATGGAGCATGACGTTCTCAAGACTTGCAGATGCATCACACGCCTTGTTGAGCGCATCCAAGATCTGCGGGATCTTGGCGGGCAGCTCTGCGAGTGCGGTGGCCATGGGTGCGTCCTGCAAGTCAGCCCCTGCTGATCGAGGCTGAGGATGTGTTCCAGCAGCTGGACGGTATTCATTGAGCTCGCCATTCGGATGGAAGCATCAGCTTTGTCTCCGTCCAGTCAGCACTTGTCAGGACCCATACATACTCGCTGTTGACGAGGAATGCAGATAGTCGCTGGCCACGCGCCGCTTCCAAGTCGCGCGCAAGCATGACCAACTTCGTGTTGGCCAGCTCGCCTGAATCGCCACAGATGTGCCGCTGCAGGAGCTCGTGGGGATTGATGGTCCCCTGGCAAATTAGGTTGTCTAGGCCCAGCGTTGCTACGCATCGGCCCGGTCGAAACAGCGGTGTGTCATAGCGCTGCGATGGTTGTGCTGGCTTCACAGCATTTCTCAAGGTCATCTCCAATCAAGTGAATGAACGAGGACGACCTTCTCTGGGAAAGTGTCCCCAGGGGGTTGCGGTTCGCTGACCGAGGCCAGCAGTGGTTAAAGAAAAACTATGCGATGTTGACGATCCGACCCAGCCGGTGGTCGGGTGTGAACTCGATGGCATTGATGACGGGGACGAATCGGTCCAGCATCACCGTGGTTTGCGACGCTTGACCTTTCTCGTCAAAGTCAACGGACACCTTGCGCTCCTTACGTTTGTAGGTATCCCCCTTTATCAGGAGCGTTCTGCCGCCGGCGCCGTGGATCATTCCGACCACCTGGCCAGCCGCAAGGGCAAGCGCAAGGTGCCATGGCGTCAGATCGCGCAACGGCGGTCGACAAGCGCCGCCGACCTGGCTGAACTGCGATGAAAGCCCGCTCCAAAGCAGACTCGATTCATACTTGTCCAGCTCGTCGCCGAGCTGCTCGGCATCGATCTGCACAGCGTGGAAGTCGAACTCCTGATCGACCTGCAGCGCAGGAATGACATATGGCTGCAACTCCCAGGAGTCTGGAATGACAGGGGCGCCCTCTTCCGAGGCCTGGGCCTCAGTCAGTGGCTGCAGGGCCGCCTTGGTGGCATGGGTTGCCCGGCAGCGCTTGCCAATCACAATGCATTGTCGAAACTGCTGCACTGGCGCCATGAAGATCCGCAGATCCTCAAAGTTGCGCACCAGGTAGCTGCGTATTTCGTCGTCAAGCGCGTAGTGCGGAATGATGTAGACAAGCACTCCGCCATACGCGAGATATGGCACGGTTTTGCGAAGAAAGGTTCGCTCCAGGCGCTCGGCCTTATCAGCCTCCGCCAACAGCGAGCGCTGGGCTGATTGATCGGCTACGCCGAAGCCATAAGGCGGATTTAGAAACAGCAGGCCCATGCTTCTCGGCTTGAGCACGACATCGTGCACGTCCGAATGAATCACACGGTCGAGGATTCCCTTTGCATGACGCGCTCTGTCACGGTCGAGCTCGATGCCGAAGGCTTCGGCACCGCCGATTCGCCCTCGATCGACGGTCAGTAGCTGCCGTAAATCGGCGAGCGCGCTGCCCTCGCCGCAGCAAGGGTCAAACATGCGTATGCCCCCCTTCTCGGGCATCTGCAGCAGGTTTGAGATCCGGCGTATGGATTCCTCGTCCGTGGGGTAGTAGCCGTTTTTGACATAGTTGTGCGCCAGGCGCGAGAACATTAAGGCCATGGGCAGCTCCAGAAATGGAAAAGCCAGTCTCCTTGTGGAGAGCTGGCTTGGTTAAAGAGGTGGTACTTCAGTACCGCTTAGAACGGGATCTCGTCTGGATCAAGGCCAGCGCCGGTAAGCTCTTGAACCTTTCCGTAAATGTCGAGGCGCGGCAACTCGCGCTTCAATGCTTCTCGGTAGAGAGGGTTAGAGCGTGCATGCACCGCGATGACGGACGCTGCCGACTGCTGAGCGGGTAAGTCTTGAATGCGGCGAAATGCCACGGTATCGGCAAGCGCCATCACTTCTTCTACGTCTGGCGACTGCAGCTCGTCAATCTCAGCACGCATCTCTAGGCGACGCATGATATGAAAGAGCGCCTCATGATCGAACAGCCTCTGCACGGTCGACAGCATGCTGCCCCCTTCATGCATCCATATGCCATTGACATAGCGGATCTGCTCCACGGTGCGGTCCATGAGACGACACTGGAAGGCTGTCGAGCTCAGCTCAGTTGCCTTCGCAATAGCGTCCTTCGCGATATAGAGCCGGTAGTTGACCTCCATATGCGTGTCGTAGACCTCGTAGCGATGTGCGGGCTCATTCTGAGTCCACAGGAGAAGCTCTTTGAACGCAGCTTCTTTTGCACAAATGGACATAGAGTCCTCCTAGCTAGGCTCAGGGAACTCCAGCCCAAAGAGGCCAAAGCCCCATAGGGAAAGAAAATGCCAGCCCTGATTTCTCAGGGACTGGCACGGGTTTAAAGGTGGTCCTTCTGGGACCAGTGACCCTTCGCCCAGGCTTTTTCAGCATTGGCTTGGGTATTCCAAGTCTCCAGAGATTCACGGGTGAACGGGCCACGATCGGTACAAGTACCGAGGTAGAAGCCGCCTCCACTACGCAGAACCTGCATCGGCAGAACCTCGCCACATTGAGCAGCGAGAACGCCGTAAGTCACACCAGTAGTTGCTTGCGATTGAACGATTTGCGTCATGTCTTTTCTCCTGTTAAGGGGGAAAGGACGAGCGCGCCCGAATGGGACACGGCCCATCCGGGGTTGAGAGAGGTTGAAAACGTGAGACACTTTCCAGATGACTGAAAAGCGTCCCCAGTTGAGAGTGATAACAGGGACTCCTCGTCTTGAGGAGCCTCTGGACCTAGTGCATCTTTTCGAGGAAATGGATGCGCGTGATGCGCTACCTATTCTTAGAAAGAGGATGCGTCAGCAGACGGCGGCGGCAAATTCCGCTCTTTCAATAGTTGAACCAAGCTCGACGGCATGCCGTCAAGCAGCTCCGGCTTTTGATAGCAAGAACTGATCAGCGTCACGATCGAACAAACCTGCCCTGGTGCAACCTGCTCGCGCAGTCGCATCAGTGCTTCGTAGTCCTGCTCGGTACACATCGCCACGAACTTGCGATAGGCGTCATGCATTTGCATGCGCTGGTCCTCAGACCAAGCAATGAGCTTAAGGCTGGAAGGTGTGCCCATGGAGACTCCTCCCGATAAGGAGCGGGCACGCCGGCCCTTGCGGACAGTTGTGCCCGCGAGGGTTATAGAAAAATTATGCCCAGGGCATTGCTGCCTGCACTTTTCAAGGGCTCAAAGTGCGCGAAACCATATTGATGGTCAGATGGTTTCCCAGAAAATCCGCGATTGCTGCAGACACTCTGGGAACCCATCGGGCTCCCGGCATTGCCAGATTACAGTACCCAGGCCGCCTATAGGCTGGCCGGCTGTCACAACGGGCTCAGACAGCCAAGGAACGGCGCGGTCACGAGGCCGGCTTGGCTTTCACCGGACACGCACTATCGCAAAGCCGCTGCGCATCAGGTCGCAGCCACCCTAATTCCACCTTCCCGCTGCCTGGCTACCAGGCAGTAGGCTGATCCATAGACGCGCGTTCACGCATATGGATCAGCCCGCTGATGCGGGCGATGGGCTTTACTTTGGATGCCAAGTTTGATCTTGGAATACAAATTTATAGGAGCCCAGTTGGCCGATGGCCTTGGTCTGCTCTCGCAACATCGAGCGATCGACAGTGGGATCGAGCTTCACTGGTTGAAGACCGCGGATCTGTTCCCAATATTCTCGGAGCACTTCAGGAAGATCGGGCGTATCGACCTGACCTACATCTTCGACTGAGGACGTTTGTGCAATTGCTTGGGTTGGTTGCCCAGTGTTCCGCTTTAGTCTCTCAATGCGCTCTCGCATCTGGTCACCCAACCGTGTGGACCCCTCGGTCTTCGACTCGGTACTCGGCGCGGGCAGCTGAGCTGACCACACGGGCGTTTGAGACGCCAGGGATGGCGATTCAAGTAGTGGGTCGGGCTCGGCCAATTCTGTCTCGACAGGAGCGTCGGAGGCGCTATCGAGCTGCATGTCATGTAGCGTTGCTCTCATCTCCGTCACTGCTTTTCCATACGCGATGTACTGGTGCAGGAAGATTCGGCTGATCCAAACAGTACCGTGATACTCGCCTTCTTCGAACTGATCCAGGAGTGAATCCTTGACCTTGAGTTCGCAGCACTCGTGGAATAGCTCCCCGACGCAGAAATCGCCGTAGCGGCCCCCTCGAATTTGTTTGACACGCAACGTCACGTTTTCGAGCTTTATCAAGCTTTTGCTCCATCAGATTGCGGAGCACCAGTCCAACGCGGGGCCAGGCCCGCGTGGGTGAAAAAAAACACTCCACACGCATATGCCTGTGGAGTGCTGTTTGGAATCTCCAAAGGACTTCCGATCCTTTGGGAATGAGACAGAACACACCGGTTCGAGGTGTGCGTCAACGAGTGAAGTGTGTACGGTCTATAAGTGCCTCGGCCCGTAGGGCGCGCAAGTTTCAGAGGCTCACCTGCTTCGCTAGTTGCCTAGCATCCGGTTTGAGTGATACCGGCAAACACTTGGAAAGGCTGAGAGCATAGCGCAATTCCAGGGTATTCGGGCCACAAATCACGCCCTGAATTGCTTTCGCAATTCAGGGGTGGGTGGCTACTGCTGATTACGCGTAATCATGTTCGCGTCGATCAGCATATCCGCCTTGCCGTTGATGGCCAGGCGTACTGCCGTACCCGCCTGAGCGAGCTGGCTGGCGCGTAGGCGCCGAAGGTGTACGGCCCTGCGGAGCAGGAGCACGATACTGAGGTTGCTGACGTGGAGCTTGAGCCGGTGCACGTTCCTGCGATGCAGGTCCATGCGGTTGCTCATCCTGGCCACCCTGTTCGGAATTACCAGCACGATCATCGTGGAACGCCTCATCGCCTTGCGGTTGACTGCCCAGATGAGCAGCCTCCACATTCGACTCGGCACGTTGATACACGAGCTGACCATCAACCTTCACCGAGTTGATAAGAATCAGACGGCCTTTGATGAGGCCGGCGTGTTCCTTCTGCCCGGTGGGGCGTCCGCCTTGATCTCGCACATCTCGCTCGTAAGAGTGAGCGTAGAGGTCAGCAATACGGAAAGAGATCAGCACCTTGCGGCGCTCATCAACTTCCTTTTGCAGACTATCGATCAGGTCAATGGCCTCGGCAGAGGACACGCGCAGATCGAAATATGTGTAGTCGGGAGAATCCGTTGCCCCACGCAGCGCACTGATGGCGCAAGCGAGAAACGGTTCAGCCTTACGACCACGACCAGTGGGCGTTACCCAACGAACACGGTTCAAATACCCAATGCCGTTAGCGTGCAGGTTGAAAAACTCACGTTGAGCAGGTGCTTGTTGTTGCTGCATGATGACTCCAAATTTCCAATGTTTGGACGGAGCACAGCCGCACCTGACCGCAAGGTCTGGATGGGGCGATGATCCCCATCCGGGTTGCGAGGTAATGCTTTGACCAATCCTTGGGGGATCGGCTGACGACTCTCAAAAGCTCAGTCGTCTATGTGTGCCAAAAGGCGTTCACGGGCAGGAGAATAAACGGTAGATTTCTGCCCGTCAAACAGTGTTGACAGTTGGCGCGGCGAGTTTGCGGGTGCTGGCCTTAATTGACCATCATTCCGATAGGTGATGACCGGCCTGCTTGTACTGACCACCGGCAGCAATCGACCCGAAGCAGAAATCGGTGCATTTCAAGTAGATGACTGCTTTGGGCTGGATTGCGTACATCCCCGCGGATGATCGTCCAAACGCATTCAAGAGAACCAGCGGCAATAGTCAATGTTTGTGGTCGTGCTGATGATGGATGTCCGGGAAATGCTCGTGGGTGTGAGTCATGGGCTCATGAGTATGCAAATGCGCGTGCTTACCAGTTGCCGGCAGCCCATCCGCATGGACATGCTGATGATGCTCATCATGTTCGTGCTCATGACTATGTTTCAGCAACTCATGGGTATGCTCGTGCTGATGGGTTTCGGTAAGGTGCAGCCAGACCCCGATACCCATCAGAACGCCTGCAACGAGCAATCGAGTCGATGCTGGTTCTCCCAAGAAAGCAATGGCCAGCAAGGCTCCAAAAAACGGCGCGATAGAGAAATACGCGCCTGTGCGAGCTGTACCCAGATAGCGCAAGGCGATCACGAACAAGACCAGACTTGTGCCATAGCTCAGGAAGCCGATCACCGTACCCAAGGCCACGATTCCTGGTGACGGCCAAACTGCGCCAGTCGCCAAAGCCAACAGTAAATTGGTGGCACCAGCAGCCAGTCCCTTCATCATTGCAATGAACGAGGCATCCGCAATCGACACCTTACGGGTCAGATTGTTGTCAATGGCCCAGGACAGACAAGCACCGAGCACTGCAAGCTTGGGCCAAAGACTCGCGGATCCCGTTTGGCTCGGCCAACTGAGCACGACGGCACCAGCGACGATCGCTACCATACCCAAGGCGATACGGCGATCAAAGTTTTCTTTGAACACAAACCAGGCTAGAACGGCAGTCAGTACGCCCTCTGCGTTGAGCAGCAAAGATGCGTCGGTCGCAGCCATCCCGGACAAGCCTGTCATCAAAAGCAGCGGCCCCATCATGCCGCCTGCTACAACGGCTCCGGCCAGCCAGCCCATCTCATTACGTTTCAGGGCGACTGCAGGAGCTTTCGTAATCAGCCTGTAGATCAGCAAGCCGATGCCGGAACCGAGGTAGAGAATGCCTGCCATCAACCAGGGACTGGCATGCTCCAGCAGCATCTTGACTGCTGGTGTACCTGCTCCAAACAGAACTGCTGCGCTGAGTGCGGCGACAACTCCACGGTTTGCCAGAACATTCATAGCTACCTCGTCTTACCTATGCTTTGTCTAGCTGGGTATTACTTCACCGAGAAACGCACGGTGACAGTTTGGCCTTCAACACCAGTGATGGTCGCGACAACTTTGCTGCCCTTCGCAACCTTGACTCCCGTTGTTTCGAGTTTGTTTCCACCAGCAGGCTTGATGTCAGCTTCAGACTTTTCTGTGCCATTGAGCACAGTCAGTTTGCCGCCCATCTTGTTCACGTCAGCAGGATCATCATGATCAATAACGTAGATAGCAGCACCATTGGCCTGTGCAACCAGCTCAAAGGACAGATCGCTGGCCGATTGGACAATGCCGCCGTGTTGAGGCTTGGCAGTGCCATGAGCCATGGCGTTCATGCTGATCAGAGAAAGGCCCAGGACAGCTGCAGACAGCAGTTTTTTCATAACTATTCCTAGCTAAAGCGAGGCGCATCAAGGGCTGCGCCTCAAAGCCCGTAATTGCTTTAAAACGCTTCTTGCTGCTCAGGCGTGCCTTCGGCTTCTGGATTTGAAGCCAGAAGCTTTTCGGTGGCCTTTCGGCCAAATGCCAGGTACATCAGTGGAGTCAACAGGGTGTCGAGGAGAGTGGAGCTCACCAGGCCACCGAAGATGACCACCGCAACTGGGTGCAAGATTTCCTTGCCTGCGGCATCTGCCGACAGCAGCAAAGGCGTCAGGGCAAACGCAGCCACCAGTGCAGTCATCAGCACAGGCGTCAGGCGCTCCAGGGAGCCTCTGACAACCATTGGCTGACCGAACTGCTCCCCCTCAAACTTGCAGAGGTTGATGTAGTGGCTCACCTTGAGGATGCCGTTGCGAACCGCAATACCCGTCAAGGTAATGAAGCCCACCATGGAGGCCACGGAGAGCGTGATCCCTGAAAGCCACATTGCAATCACACTGCCCACCAAAGCCAACGGGATATTGGCCATGATGATCAAGGCCAGCGTCGTGGAGCGGTAGCGTGTGTAAAGCACCAGGAACACCAACGCCAGAGACATCAGCGATAGCCACGCAATCTTCTGCGCAGCCTGCTCCTGAGCCTGGAACTGACCTTCCAGGGAGATGGAGTTGCCTGTCGGCAGCTGGGTGCGATCTATCGCTGCACGGATGTCACGCACGATACGGCTCATGTCTGAACCGTCCGTGTTGGCATAGACCACGATGCGACGACGACCGTTTTCTCGGCCAATCTGGTTGGGTCCATCCGTTTCGGAAACCGTCGCAATAGCGGAAACTGGAATCCGGCCAGCCGGCGTGTCGATCAGGGTTCGAGCCAGGTCTTGCGGGCTTCGACCTTCATCAGGCAAACGCAACACCAGCTCGTAGCGACGAGGGCCATCCACGATCTGTGCACCATGAGCACCATCCGTCAGCGCTTGCAGCACCCGAACAGCTTCTCCAGGAGCCAAGCCCACCTGGGCAGCCTTCTGATGGTCAAGACGCACAGTAATCTGAGGAATCAGCACTTGCTTCTCGACGGTTAGGTCAACCAAGCCAGGGATGCTTGAAAGGCTCTGGCGCATCTGCTCGGCCAAACCACGCAGCGTGTCGGTATCGTCACCAGAAATCTTCAGAGCAATCTGAGCACGCACACCAGAAAGCAAGTGATCCAAGCGGTGAGAAATCGGCTGGCCCACAGCGACTTGTGCGGGCAGCACAGACAGCTTTGCGCGAATATCGGCCATCACGACTTCACGATCACGCTCGCTGCGCTTCAGATCAACGTCGATCTCTGCAGAGTGGACCCCTTCGGCATGCTCATCCAGCTCTGCGCGACCTGTTCGGCGCCCAACCTGGGTGACCTCGGGCACCTCCATGATCAAGGTCTCAGCCAAGGAGCCCATACGATTGGCTTCGGCCAACGACGTGCCCGGATTGAACACCATGCCCAGAACCAGCGAGCCCTCATTGAAGGCTGGCAGGAACGCTCTAGGGAAGAAGGGAACGCTGGCCAGTGCAATCACGACTGCAGCCAAGGCCGCAGCCATCAGCGCCTTGCTTCTTGGGAAGGACCAAGCCAGCAGCTTTTCATCCCATTGCTTGAGGCGTCTGACGATGGGGCTGTCCCCGTGATCAATGCGCTTCATTCTCGGCAGGAGGTAGGAACACAGTACCGGCGTCACCGTCATCGACACCAGCATGGATGCCAGAATGGAGATGATGTAGGCGATGCCCAGCGGCGAGAACAAGCGGCCTTCGACGCCTGGCAGAGCAAATAGGGGCACGAACACCAGCACCACGATGGCTGTGGCATAGACGATGCCGGAGCGAACCTCCACACTGGCTTTGCGCACAACCTCAAGCGTCGGCGCCGGGTGCTCCAGCTCCCGGTTCTGCTTGAGTCTGCGCAGAATGTTTTCTACGTCCACCACCGCATCGTCAACCAATTCACCAATAGCGATGGCAAGTCCGCCCAGAGTCATCACATTGATGGATTGACCCAGCCAGTGAAATACCAGTGCCGTAGCAGCCAGCGACAGTGGGATCGCGACCAGTGAGATCAGAGTGGTTCTGGCCGAGAGCAAGAAGGCAAACAGCACGATGGCAACCATGATGGCTCCATCACGCAGTGCTTCTGTCACGTTGCCAATGGAGGCTTCAATGAAATCCGCCTGTCGGAACAAGGCTCTTGGTTCGTTGATGCCTTCAGGGCGGCCCTTGCTGAGCTCTCGAAGTGCTTGCTCGATGTCATGCGTCACGCGAACGGTATCGGCTTCAGGCTGCTTCTGAACGCTGACAATGACCGCAGGAGAGCCGTTGTAACCACCGTCACCGCGCTTCATGGCCGAAGCAAACCGGACATTGGCAACTTGCTCCAGGCGGATCGGACGGCCATCTCGCCAGGCCACTGCAGCTGCCTGCAGGTCCTCGACCTTGTTAGTGCGCCCGATGTGGCGGATCAGATATTCCTTGCTATTGAGGTCGATGAAGCCACCGCCTGCATTGCCAGCAAATCCCTTTAAAGCCGTTTCCAGCTGAGAAAGGGTGACACCAAACTGAGCCATCCGGGCGGTGTCAGGCTCCACACGCAATTGACGTACTTCACCCCCAATGGGAATGACTTGCGAAACACCCTGTACAGCCAGTAATCGGGGGCGCAGCACAAAGTCCGCATACTCCCGAGCCTGCATGGGAGTTGCGGCCGATGCGCCTTTTTCGCCCACATTCAAGGGCAAGGCCAGCAGCATGACCTCACCCATGATGGAAGACACAGGGCCCATCACCGGCACCACATCAGCGGGAAGTCGCTCGCGTACGAGCGCAAGCCGCTCCGCCACCAACTGGCGATTGCGGTAGATGTCAGTTCCCCAGTCAAACTCGGCATAGAGAATCGACAAGCCGACCCCGGACATGGAGCGCACGCGAGTGACCCCCGGCATGCCATTCAATGCAGTTTCAATGGGGAAAGTCACCAGCTGCTCGACTTCTTCAGGGGCCATGCCCCCGGCTTCGGTCAGAACAGTGATCAGAGGTTTGTTGAGGTCCGGGAAGACATCAACAGGCGTTTTAACTGCCGTGATGATCCCGTAGACCATCAATATCGCAGCGAACGCCAGCACAAACAGCCGGTTATGCAGGCTGTTACGAACAATCCAATTGAACATGTGTCACCTCACAGTTCAGCGGATTTGTGCTATCAGCGCCGCACCTTGAACCACGACCCGGTTCTCATCGCCAAGCCCCTTGGTGACGACGATCCGGTTCGCATCTAGCACTTGGTACTGCACGGGTTGCGGGATATAGCGCTCTGCACCTGACTTAATCCAGACGACAGGCTCATTGGCCGGATTGCGGGTGATCGCCTGTGCGGGAAGAACAAAGCCTTTGACACTTTGCTTGGAGTTGGCAATCACGGTGACAGGTTGGCCAATAGCAATCGGTAGCTGTTGAGTGGCATCGGATGCAACCGCCTTGAAGGTCAATGGCAACACACCGTCACGCAAGCTTCGACCAGCACCAATGAGCTCCAAACGGACTCCCGGAGTCGCTTTGATCGTTGCTGCACTGATGTTGGCTGCTAAAGCAGGATCGGCCGTTGTGGCCTCCACCATGACCTTGGCTGAATCGGTGATCTCAAACAAGACATTCTTGGATTCGACAACCTGGCCGAGCACCACATTGGCGCTAGCGATGACACCCGAGACGGGAGCTACCACGTTTTCCTTGGCAGCAAGTCCGCCACCGATTGCGCTTTCACGCGCCCGTAGGCTTGCAAGCTCTGTCTGAGCCGCTTCAATCTCTTTGCGTGGGACAGTGCCTTCAAGCCCTTTGAGTCGCTCCACACGCTTCTGTGCAATTTCGCGGGCACCTCTGAGTTCGGCCAACTGGGCACGCTGCCCAGACAAGGCCAGTGGCTCTGCGTGATGGGCTACGACCGCCAGGACTTCCCCTTTGCGTACAGTCTTGCCAGCGAACGGCAAGCCTTGGGCTCCGGCCTCAATCTTTCCGCCCACAACCGTCTGAACCAGGCCACTTGCATTGGGGTCCGCAATGACTTTGGCTGGCAGTTCGGTGGTTGCGCTTGCTTCGGACATCAAGGCAATTTCCGTGCGAATTGCCAATCGGCGCTGGGACAGCATGGGCACATTGACGCTGCCATCAGGCAAGCGACTCAAACCTGCTGCCGATGGAGTGGCCGAGGCCGTATCCAGATGCTCTCCGTTGGGGCCATGAGCGCCCGGAGAGGCTTGAGCCATGGTGACGGCCAAGACCGCAGACATGATGACGATGCGCTTCATTGGGCGCCTCCCTTTGCTACTTTGCTGTTAGAGCCACGGCCCAAGAGCCATCCCAATCCGCCCACTGCGGCCAATGCCGCCAATGCCGCAATTGCCAATGCGCCAAACAGCAAAGCGTTTTCATCTCCATGAGCATGGGTGGCCTCAGCTGCAGCCTGGGTCGCCCCGACTTCCAAAGTACCGTCCAGCAGGTCAGACTCTTTGCCGTCCAGAATCGTGATCACCAGCGCGTGTGACCCTTTTTTGCCGAGTTCTGCCAAAAACTTCTCGTCAGCCACGGCATAGTCGCCCTGGTCCGAGTGATATGGCGCAGGGGCTTTCAGCGGGCCCAGTTCGACTTCCACTTTGGCTTGATCTACGGGCTCATTGGTAGCGAATCGATTGATAAACATCGAAAACTCACCGCCCTGCAGGCGACCAACCAGCTCGTAGTTTTCCGACTTGGTCTCGAACCTGGGTGCAGAAGACGTGGCTCCTGCCGTGGGGGCAGCATCCAAATGCTCTCCATTGGGACCGTGTGCACCAGGGGATGCCAAGGCGATCCCTGTAGAAAGGGCGAAGCCGCCCAATGAGAGCAAGCGCTTCACAGCGCAAGGAGTTGAAAACGGGGAATTCATGGCAGTTGTCCGTAGGCTTGTTGAAGACGTGCACGTGCGAGGCCAAATGCAGCCTCTTGCCGAGCAGCGCTGTAGTCAGCTTGAGCTGCGGCACTGGCTGCGCGCAGGAGCTCTGGGAGCGATGTCTCGCCTGCATTGAAGGAGGCGCGAATCAGCTTGGCTCGTTCGTTAAGCAAAGAGGCTTTTTCACGCTCGGTCTGCAACTGCAACTGACTTGCCTCTGCTGCAGCCTTGGCGCTTTCCATGCGAGCAGACAACTGAGCACGAAGCACCTGCTCCTTGCGCTGAGCTATGTCCAGCTCGGTCAAGGCGGCAGCTTGCAAGGGTGCATTTCTATCGTCTGTGCCGAACGGAATACGCACTGCAAGGCCCAGGCTGTAGGCGGAGCCCTGGCCATGGCCAGGCATGTCTTGCCTGAGCTTGGTGATCAGCTCTGGAGCAATGCGATTCGATTTGGCAACCAAGTCCAAACGCTTACGTGCCAGGTCTACTTGCTGTTCTGCACGCAACAGCTCGGGATGCTCAGCCAACCGGCGAGGAGACGGGCTTTCAGCACTCGCAAACGTAGCGTCAGGTGTTTGGGCCAATCCTGTCAAGGCTGTCCACTGGCGCTTTGCTGCTTCAAGCTGGGTTTCAGCCTGTGACTGAGCTGCTTGTGCGCTTAAAAGCTCCCCCTTGGCTGCCAAAGCATCTGCTCTTGCCAGATCACCAGCTTTGACACGTTTATCCACGTCGGATGCGATGGCCGCAAAAGTGCTGGTCTGCTGCTTTGACAAAGATTGGCTGGCTTGCAACTCAGCAATCTGCCAATGCAACTCACGGACGACCTCTGCAACACGCAGTTTTCCCTCAGCTTCAGACAACTGTGAGAGAGATGACAGCGAATCTGCGGCTTGCTGCTTGGCGCTTTTCTGGCCAGGAAGCCAGAGCGGCACCGCCAAAGCTACTTCAGTCTCGCGAGCGCCATTGTTGCTTTGCAGGCGGTCATTGCGGTGGCTCAACTCCACTGAGGGAGGTGCAGCCCAAAGAGCACTTGATGCTTGCTTTTCTGCGGCTGCCTGCCGAGAAATGCCTGCAGCCTCGGCAGAAGCAACGGCGCAGTTCCAGGCCCTTTCCACGGCAGACGCCAGGGTTGTTTTTTGAATGTTGCTGCTCAAACTGGGCGCAGCAACGCCTTCCATCGGCTGTGCATAGGAAGTGCACGCCGACGTCAGCCCTGCAAGGATGCAGAGTCTCCATCTGAATTTGGGGTTCACAAAGCCTCTAAATGCTCTGAGTGCAATGAAACGCCGTCGCTATGCACCTCGACAGATATGACATGCACGAACAAAGGGATGGCTTCAGGCGAATGAAGCCGACCTAAAGTGAGCTAGGCAGTGTGTTTGGGAGGCCGTCGAAGACCTTCCAGGATGGGGTACGGGAGTGTGGAGTCGAGGGCTGCACTGGGTGGAGAACTTCCCCAGTCGAGTGCAGGAACGCTCAAGGTGAAAACTTCGAGCGCTGCAGATGGCATCCCATTGGCCATCATGTGCAGTTTGGAATCAGAGGAGTCATCGAGCTCCACGGCACCATCATCATGGTGGTGGTGGCCTTCCTCTTGAAGATGCATCGCCGCATGCTCAAGTGCTTCATGAGACGCAAAGACAGGCATCTGGCCAGCCACAGCAAGGGCTTGCCAGAAGACGCTCAGTATCACGAAGAACATGGCCAGACGGCGGATCATAGGTCTGAAATTATATGCAGCAGAGTTACCCCACGACATTTGTGGCTGCTGAGAAATTGCTGATGGCGATGGCCAAATCGGCATTGCTCATCGTGGCTGAGTTTGAGTAATGCCTCTTTTGAGGCAAGAAGCTGTCACTCCCTAAAAAGTCATGAAAGTCAGTTGCTGGCCGATCTGCGACTGTCGCTGAACTACCCGCAGCGGTCGTTCATACGTATGAAAAGCGGACGCTCAACTGAGGATTCACATTTTTAGTCGATTGCACATTGCTCATAAGTTGGCGGCGAACCACGGGCCACAGCCATTCACATGTCGTTGGAGAACTTGGCACCTAGACGTACAAGTGATGATCGCTCTTTGAGCATTGCTGGGACGACTCTACATAGGGTCGGTGTTTGGTAGAGCCCGATGGTGCCTTAGATATTGAGATACTTGTGTAGGGAGTCCATGATTTGCTCAGAATCAGGGCCAACACCGCGGAGGGTTGCTGAAGCGAAGTTTCGCTGCTTCGGCAAACCCACGAAGAAGATGCCAGGGTTTGAAGTAGAAACCCCTTGATGTTGCTTGACGCCTTGCTGTGGGTCCAGGATATCCAGTGGCTCGAACGGCTTGATATTTGGACGAAAACCTGTCGCGAAGATGATGCTGTCAATTTGATCTTCTGCTCCACTTGGCCAGACTACGCCGCTGGACGTTACTCGCTCAAACATTGAATTGTGCGCAAACAGACCAGACTTGAGCGCATTTCGGTAAGTGCCGTCATCAAGTACCGGTGTACTTTGATCATTGAGCCAGCGTGTTCTTTCTAGGCCCGTCCATTTGAGCCAAGAATGGAAGTCGACTCCCAGAATCCGTTGTGGAAAGAACCGAACCTTTTCACGCGTGGCCAATGTTACTTTGGCTACTTGCGCAAGTTCGTAGGCGATTTGCAGCGCAGAGTTTGCGGCTCCAACGACTACAACCTTCTTCCCGACAAAAGGCTGCACATTTCGGTAGGATGAACTGTGAATCTTCATTCCCTCTAAGCTGTGGAGACCGGCAATGTTAGGAATGAAGGGACGACTAAATGCGCCAGTCGCCACAACAATTGCTCTCGTAGAAAACTCCATTCCATTTTCTGAGAGAAGTCGAAATCCACCGCTGTCCCGGTACACACGCACGATGCGAATGTTCGGCTGCACAGGCAGTTCGAAATGCTTGCTGTATTGCTCCAAGTACTTCACCACTTCGTCGCGTCGAGGGTACGCTGAGGGTGCCCCAGGAAAAGGCATTCCAGGAAGAGACGAGTACGAAGCAGGGGAAAACAGTGTGAGACTGTCGTAGTAGTGGCGCCAGTTCCCCCCAGGTTTATCCTGCTCGTCCAGTATTGTGAAGTCCAAGCCACGCTTCTTCAGGTGCCAGCCGCAGGCCAGTCCTGCTTGGCCTCCACCAACGACGATTACATCGTACCTCTTACTCAAATTGTTCATTTGTGTGCACATATACACATTTCATTGTAAAAAAATGGACAAGATCTACAGTGAGGTGGCGGGGCAGCAGTGTGCCGCTATGCCTTGCGTATGTTTGAGAATGCCTTCTAGGCGGGCAATGATGGCTGGACCATCCACCTCATAGAACATTTGGCGACCAACTTTGGTGGCTCGCACGATCCGTGCATCCAGCAAGACTTGCAGATGGCGCGACACAACGGATCGCTCTTGAGGAAGGTCAGCTGCAATCGCGGTCACATCCGCTCTGCCCAATTGCATAACACGCTTAAGCACTGCGACTCGTGTAGGTTCACACAGCGCTCGAAAAAAGTTGCTGTCTAGCGAGGCAATTGCGGCCTCAATCGCCTGAGTACGAATTGAAATTTCGGAGGACATAGTGGCAATCATATGTGCATAGGTTTGCACATGTAAAGTGCACCCCACCCGAGTATGTCTCCAGAGAGGATGGACAAACAACTTTTTACGAGAGGTACTGCTCAACTTCCACGGCGGTGCTTCGCGCCGTGCGCATGACTCCAATGAGCGTGGCCGACGCAGGCCCGGTCCACTCCCCGTAGCCCACAAGCCATAAACCTGGGACGCCACGCACCTGTGTGCCGTCAACCGCGATTCTTGATTCCTTGACAACGCCAAGAGTCTCCAGAGGCTGCAACGCAGGCCTAAAGCCGGTACACCAGATGATCGCGTCGAAGGGCTTGGTACTTCCGTCGCCCCATTGAGCGCCGTCCGCCGTGAGCTTCGCAAATGAGCTGACAGAATGCAGCACGCCGCGCTGGCGTGCGTCTAGGACCGGGGGAACCATCACGATGTCGCCAAAGCCGCCTGGCAGGTTCTCGGGATCTTTGCCTTCCTGCAAGGCCTGCCAGCGTGCAGTGGCCCTCTCAAAGAGTACTCGCCCATCAACCTCGTCCGGTAAAAAGGCTGGAGGCTCCAGCGTGACCCAGGTCGTGGACTGCGCAACAAGCGAAACTTCCGCCAGGATCTGTGCGCCGGAGTTTCCTCCGCCGACCACCACCACCCTCTTACCTTTGAAGGGCTCAGGTGATACGTACTGAGCTGAGTGCAACTGTTGTCCCTTAAAGGACGTCAAACCCTCAACGTTGGGAACAAATGGATTTCGCCATGTTCCCGTGGCAAATACAACGGCACGCGAATGCCAGCTTCTTGCTCCAGCATTGACCTGAAAGCCTTGCTCAGTGGATTCAATGCCTGTGACGCGAACCGGCCTCTCGATCTTGAGTTCGTAGCGTGCCTCGTACTTGCGCAGATAGTCGACCACGTGGTCACGACTTGGATACTGGTCACCCGAAGCAGGCATCGGCCATCCCGCAATGGAACTCCACGAGGCGGGAGAAAAAAGCCTCAACGAGTCCCATCCATGCTGCCAGGCCCCGCCTCCGGCTTCCTCGGCATCCAGCAGCAGCACCGACAGATTGGAGCGACGCAGGAAGTACGCCACCGATAGGCCTGCTTGACCTGCCCCAACGATGATCACATCGTGAAACGACATTGTTGACCTCTCTTTGTCTTCATTGCTGTGCATTCACACGCATCGACCACAGAGCTGCAAATGCGCTGATCGCCAGCAGGGAAGACAGCCACAGAGCCTGGCTGCCCCCATTTGCGACAGCCAGCCCGAAAAGAAATGGTGAGCCTGCCTGCACGATACGTGCTGGAACCATGAGCCAACCTTGGCGCTGGCCATACCCTTGAGATCCGAACACCTTGAGCGGCAGTGTGCCTATGGCAATCGTCAAGATGCCATTGCCAAGGCCGTGCAGGATGGCAAAAACGCTGGCTGCCGACGCACCAGCCAGGGCCAGACAGACGGCAGCCAATGGATGGGCAAGAATGGCCAGGCGCGCCGACAGCAACGGGTGTGCTTTCTTGAGAAAGCTGTATTCCAGCACCCGACCTGCAACCTGGGCAGGCCCGACCAATGCAGCGGCAGCAATCGAAGCAGCCAAAGTTGCACCGCTGGCCTGAAGTATCTGAGGCAGGTGGGAAGCCATGGCTGTGCTGATGAACCAGGACGCCGCGAAAACGTAGGCCATCAGATAGGCAGTGCGCTTAAGACTGATGCCTGCGTTGTTTCCGCCCTGAGACTCAGCTCCAGGCGGCTTTTGTTCTTCGACCACTTCCCTCGGGTTGGGCTTGGCACGCGATAACAAGGCATTGAGCGGAAGGCCGAGCAGCAGGTGCAAAGCGGCCCAGAACATGCATACGACACGCCAGTCGTAAAGACCTTCCAGATAGCTGGAAAGCGGCCAGCCCACGGTGCTGGCAAAGCCAGCAAAAAGCGTGATTCCGGTAATGGCTGGGCGCGCATCCTGGCCATACAGGTGCACAACACTGGCAAACGCGGCTTCGTAGAGGCCGCTGCCCATCGCCACGCCCATGAACGCCCACGCCACGAAGATATGCAGTGTCTGCGCGGCCTGGCTCAACATCAGCAAGCCACAGGCAAAAACCAGATTGCTGGCGAGAAGCACCGACCTTCCGCCAAAGCGATCAATCAGTCGGCCCGCGATGGGGCCTACCGCCGCAGTCACCAGCAAGGCTGCCGAGAATGCGCCGAACACCAGAGAGTACGAGGTGCTTGTCGACTGACTGATTGGCTTGGCCAGCACCGCAAGCAAGTAGTACGACGAGGCCCAGGACAGGGTCTGGGCAATCCCGAGCATGACTGTGACTTGCGTGCGGTTCAGTGCCATCTGTATCGTTTAAATGCTGCGTTGATTGACCCGTTTGGACAGTTCTTCAGCACTTTCACGGCGCTCGCTATAGCGATCCACCAGGTAGTCCGAACAGTCTCGCGTCAGCAGCGTGAACTTGACCAGCTCTTCCATCACATCCACCACCCTCTCGTAATACGAAGAGGGCTTCATCCGGCCAGCCTCATCGAACTCGGCAAATGCCTTGGCAACGGACGACTGATTCGGGATAGTGATCATGCGCATCCAGCGACCTAACACACGCATCTGGTTGACCGCATTGAACGACTGCGAGCCGCCAGAGACTTGCATCACTGCCAGTGTCTTGCCTTGCGTCGGTCGCACGGCACCAGCGGACAAAGGAATCCAGTCTATCTGCGCTTTGAGGATGCTGCTCATCGCGCCATGACGCTCAGGGGACGTCCAGACCATACCCTCGGCCCACACAGCCAGCTCACGCAGTTCCTTGACCTTTGGGTGATCGTCAGGGGCACCATCGGGCTGAGGCAGGTCACGCGGATCGAAGATCCTGGTCTCGGCCCCCATCTTGCGCAGCAGGCGCGCGGCTTCTTCGGTCAACAGGCGGCTATAGGAGCGGTCACGAACCGAGCCATACAGCAGCAGAATTCGCGGCGCGTGCGTCGCACGCTGTGCGGGCAAAAGGCCTTCCAAGCTGGGCTTTTCAAAGACTTGTTCGTCGAGATTCGGTAGATCAGCGCTTGCCAATTCGGTTTCCTTTCGAGTCAATAACGGTTTCGCCGTCCTCCTTGGAAAAGGCAGCCTGTTGCGGCTGAGGGAGGATGTCCAGCACGGCTTCCGAGGGACGGCACAAGCGGGTTCCCAGGGGGGTGACCACTATCGGCCTATTAATCAGGATGGGGTGCTGGAGCATGAAATCAATCAACTGCTCGTCCGTCCATTTGGGATCACCCAGCCCGAGCTCCTCATAGGGTGTGCCTTTTTGGCGCAACACTTCGCGCACGGGCATGCCCATGGCTTGGATCAGGCCCACCAGGGTGGCGCGATCAGGAGGCGTCTTGAGGTACTCAATGACCTTAGGCTCTTCCCCGCTGTTGCGGATCAGGGCCAGAACATTGCGAGAGGTACCGCAAGCAGGGTTGTGGTAAATCGTGATGTCGCTCATAGCGCTAGATTTCCGTTGGAAAGGTTCATGACGTCACGCTGAGCCGCAAGGCCAGCGCTGCAAGTGTGATGAGCAGCACGGGCATGGTTAGCACTGCACCAACTTTGAAGTAGTAGCCCCAGCCAATGGTTGTGCCCTTCTTGGCGAGCACATGCAGCCAAAGGAGCGTGGCCAGGCTGCCAATCGGCGTGATCTTGGGGCCGAGATCGCAGCCAATCACATTGGCGTAGACCATGGCCTCCTTGACCGCACCGCTGGCCGTGGATGCATCGATGGACAGTGCTCCGATCAAGACCGTGGGCATGTTGTTCATGATGGAAGACAGCACCGCAGACAGCACGCCCGTGCCCAGCGATGCGGTCCACACGCCACCGGCTGCAAACTGATTCAGCAACATGGCGATGTAGTCCGTGAGGCCCGCGTTGCGCAGCCCGTAGACCACCAGATACATACCCAGCGAGAACACCACGATCTGCCACGGAGCGCCATGGAGCACCTTCCTGGTGCTGATGACATGGCCACGCGCAGCCACCGCCAGCAAGATAGCGGCCCCCACAGCGGCCACAGCACTGACAGGGACGCCCAGAGGCTCCAGCGCGAAGAAGCCGACCAGAAGCAAGACCAGCACGACCCAGCCAGCCTGGAAGGTGGCCAGATCCTTGATCGCAGCCGACGGCTGTTTGAGCTGGGCCACGTCGTAGGTGGCAGGAATATCGCGGCGGAAAAACAGCAGCAGCACACCGAGGCTGGCCAGGACCGAGGCGATGTTGACCGGCACCATCACCGATGCGTAGTCGTTGAAGCCGATCTTGAAAAAGTCAGCGGAGACGATATTCACCAGATTGGAGACGATCAGCGGCAGGCTTGCAGTGTCGGCAATAAAACCGGCAGCCATGACAAACGCCAGCGTGGCTGCCGGAGAAAAGCCCAGCGCCACCAACATGGCCATCACGATGGGCGTGAGAATCAGCGCGGCTCCGTCATTGGCAAACAGGGCCGAAACGGCGGCACCTAGCAGCACGATGAAAGCAAACAGCTTGACTCCGCTGCCGCCACCCCAGCGGGCAAAGTGCAATGCAGCCCACTCGAAGAAACCGGCTTCATCCAGCAAAAGGCTGATGATGATGACGGCGACAAAGGTCGCCGTGGCATTCCAGACGATATGCCAGACCACCGGAATATCAGCAATGTGCACAACCCCCAGCAGCAGCGCGATACCTGCCCCAATCGAGGCGCTCCAGCCAATGCCAAGGCCGCGTGGCTGCCAGATAACCAGCGCCAGGGTGAAGATGAAAATCAGGATGGCCGTCAACATGACGTATAGGTCCTAGAAAAAGCTATAAGTCGGCATCAGTCGCCCACCGCGTGCGGGCGTCAGTGAAGCCTGGTGCTGCAATCCAGACTCTGGATCTGGATCGCAATTGCAGTAACGGGATTTAGTGCGAAGAGAGTTCACGCGCCGTGGACTGCAGTACTGCCTGCTCCAGCTTTTGCGCTGGCAGGTTCACCAATAGCTCCAGGCGACGACGAATCATGTGCATCGTCTGCCGGAAGGCTTCCAGCTTTGCTTCGTCAGAGGCCTCGCCTTCCGAGGGGTCCGGGTAGCCCCAATGCGCTGTGGCGGGATGACCAGGCCAAAACGGACACACTTCACCAGCCGCGTTGTCGCATACGGTGATGATCAGATCCATATGCGGCGCACCAGGCACAGCAAATTCGTCCCAGCTCTTGCTGCGCAAGCCCTCGACCGAGACACCGGCCTTTTGCAGCACCTGCAGCCCAAGCGGATTGGGTTGCTGATTCTCGCGGGGGCTGCTGCCCGCCGAATAGGCTTTAAAACGGCCTTGGCCCATATCGTTGAGCAAGGCCTCAGCCAAGATGCTGCGTGCCGAATTGTGGGTGCACAGGAACAGGACGTTCAGGGGAGCTTTGTTGTCAGACATGGTTTTAGCAGCGGGACTTAGGGATGGGAAAAGGTTGCAGCGACGCTTAGCACTCGCACGACGCAACGGCGTCATCGGTACAAACCGCGCCCTGGCAGCAGTTCTCGGTGAGATATGCCAACAGATCGTTCATCACGGGAAAGGCCGCGCGATAGAGCACGTTTCGGCCCTGCCGCTCCTGGGTGACCAGGTCGGCATGAAACAGCTCTTTCAAATGAAAGGACAGCGCGTTCGGCGCGATGCCGAGCCGCTCAGCTAAGGCACTAGGTGTCAGGCCTTCAGGTCCAGCCACAACGAGGGCGCGAAATACGCGCAATCGGGCCTCATGGGCCAGTGCGGAGAGTGAGCGAATGACGTTTGCTTCTTGCATGAGTTGATAATACATCAATTATTGAATTGATGTATAGAGCTATGAGCAAAGTCGACCCCTCCATAAATGCAGCTTATGGCGAAAGGGCCGAATCAGTGATTTCGTAGACACTGGTCGCTAATTCAGTTGAGGCGATTCGACTTACTCAACCGCAGCGCGTTGAAGATCACAGATGCTGAACTTAAGCTCATTGCTAACGCTGCGATCATTGGCGAAAGAAGCCACCCAGTGAACGGGTACAGAACTCCCGCAGCAATCGGCACACCAATTCCGTTGTATATAAAGGCAAATAGTAAGTTCTGCCGCATGTTGCGCACTGTGTCAGTTGAGATTTCACGCGACTGGGCAATGCCACGCAAATCACCCTTGACCAGCGTGATCTGACCGCTGTTCATTGCTACGTCGGTCCCTGTTCCCATGGCTACACCTACATCAGCTTTTGCCAAGGCCGGCGCATCGTTGATACCGTCACCAGCCATGGCAATCACATGGCCTTCACTTTGCAATCGCTCCACGAGAGCAAGCTTGTCAGCGGGCTTCACTTCGCCATGTACTTCATCAATACCAAGCTTGGCACCGACAGCCCTAGCTGTAGTCAAGCCATCTCCGGTCGCCATGACAATTCGCAAGCCGCTTGCATGAAGCGTTTGGATGGCGTCCAGAGTGCTAGCTTTGATAGGGTCTGTTACCGCCAAAATGCCCGCGAACTTCCCATCAGCCGCTAAATGCATGATGCTTGCACCCTCTCCTCGCAGGCGTTCTCCGTCCGCTTGCAAGGAAGATACAGAAACGCCTTCTTGAGCCATCAATGTGGTGTTGCCTAATGCCAAGCGCCGCCCCTCAACGGTTCCACGTACACCAATACCGCTGGCGGAATCGAAGTCCACTGGTTTAGCGAGTTGCAAGCCTTGTTCACGTGCAGCTCGGACGATGGCATCCGCAAGCGGATGCTCGCTACCCTGATCCAAGCTAGCGGCAAGCCTCAAAACTTCGTCAGCGGTGAAATCTGGAGCCGGAATCGCCTTATCGAACACAGGCCGACCTTCTGTAAGGGTGCCCGTTTTATCTACGATGAGCGTATCCACTTCACGCATTTTTTCTATGGCGCCCGCGTCACGGAACAAAACGCCTTGCTCTGCAGCGCGCCCTGTGGCCACCATTACTGACATGGGTGTGGCCAAACCTAGCGCACATGGGCAGGCGATGATGAGTACCGCGACGGCATTGATCAACCCAAACACCCAACTGGGCTCTGGGCCAAAAATTCCCCAGACGAAGAAGGTCATTACAGCAACTAGCACGACAACCAGAACGAACTTTCCAGCCACTACGTCGGCCATTCGCTGCATCGGTGCCTTCGACCGTTGGGCCGATGCAACCATCTGAACGATCTGGGAAAGCATGGTGGCAGTGCCCACCTTTTCTGACCTCATGACCAGAGCTCCACTCGTATTGAGTGTGGCGCCGATCAGTTTGTCGTCAACTCGCTTTGTCACAGGTATTGGCTCGCCCGTGAGCATCGATTCATCAACGGCGCTTTGACCTTCCGTGACAATGCCATCCACAGGTACTTTCTCGCCTGGACGTACGCGCAGCAGGTCTCCGACATGCACGTGGCTGAGGGGAACATCTTCCTCACTGCCATCTGCATTGATACGCCTTGCCGTCTTAGGAGCTAGGCTAAGCAATGATTTGATAGCGGCCGAGGTCTGAGAGCGAGCCTTCAGCTCAATGATCTGCCCCAACATGGTCAAAGAAATGATGACCACCGCTGCCTCGAAATAAACAGCTACACGGCCCATGGATACGAACGAGTCAGGAAACACACCAGGTGCCAGCGTCGCTACGAGGCTGTAGACAAAGGCGGCTCCCGATCCCAAGCTGATCAACGTCCACATGTTCGGACTGCGGTGGATGATTGACTGCCAGCCTCGAACAAAAAAGGGCCAGCCCGTCCATAGAACCACGGGCAGGGAAAGAGTCAACTCGACCCATGTTTGGGTCTGCATAGTGAACCAGCCGAACTTGTGTCCGAACATGGCCAGAGTGGTAACAATCAGCGTGAGTGGGAGCGTCCACCAGAATCGCCGTTGAAAGTCTTGCAACTCGCTGTTGTCCTCTTCTCCAACCGGGATCAGTGGCTCCAGAGTCATTCCGCATTTAGCGCAGTTTCCGGGATGATCTTGCCGAACCTCCGGATGCATCGGGCAGGTATAGATCGTTTCGGCGGGAACCACGCCCGAGTCATCAAACGATTTCTGATCTGAATGACTTGCAGCCACATGAGCATGTTCGTGCGAGCTGAGCAACTGGGCCTCAGGCACCAAATGCATTTGGCACTTGGGGCAGCGTCCCGGATGATCTTGATGGACTTCAGGATGCATTGGGCATACATAGACTGTGCCTTCTCCTGCGTGATCAGCCTGCTCGTTACTCGATATGAATTGCGCAGGGCCATGAGCAAATTTTTGCTGGCAACCGTTACTGCAGAAGCGATAGATCCGTCCTTCGTGAACTATCCGATGGGGCGACTGTAGAGTGACAGTCATGCCGCAAACAGGATCTTGCAGAGGCTCGGCGTCAGTTTTGGTGTTTTCCAACTCAACTGATTCTGAAGAAGATCGATGCTGATGATGTTGCATGCAGATGGCCCTTCACAGTGTTGGATCGATTCTTGGCCCTTACACCATGTGAATGTCAAGCCAGAATCTGCTCGAAAAACAACTCTATCCACCTATTCTGAGATACCGCAACCAAAGTGCGGTGCTTGTGACCATCTCAACTTAAGTGCTGGTTCTTGGGTTGAGATGGCCTTTGCCATGACTAAATGACACGGAGGTCGTCCTGGCATGAATCCTAGAACGAAACACACCCTCTCTCTCAGTGCCTGTTTCTGAGCGCAGCTCTCGCAACTGCTATCGGTGGCTGATCTCGGTGGATCAAATTCCTTTTGGGGAAAGAATGCCTAACCAAGCCACACTCGCCAAAACTAGAACTGCAAGTGTTGTCTCCATGAACAGGCTCTGTCGTAGCTTAGAGACTGCTTGCGCACGATTCCCTGAACCCAATGATGCCTCCAGACTTGGACTAAGCCGGAACCGATTTGCAGCTGCCAAAGCAAGCATTCCGAGAACCAGCATTAGCTTGCCTAGCAGCAACTGACCATAGAGTGTCGAAACAAGCGGATCAAGCGAAGGCCCTGCGATCAATACATAGTTGACTACACCACTGATTGCAAGAACGAAAACGATCAGAGTTCCGACATGGGCGAAGCCGTTTGATGTGCGGCTCAATATGGCTACGGTGTCCTGTGTCGCATTTGCCCTACGTGTGGCTAAGATCAAAAAAGCAAGCAACGCGCCGACCCATGCACCTGCTGCCCAGAGGTGGGAGATGTCTGAAGCAAGGTGGATGTATCCACGCATTCCATCGTCCATCGCTCCATGACCAGCCCAGGCCAGTGTCGCCAGCGCTACACCGCTAGATGCGGACATGGCAACGAAGCGAAACGTTGGATTGAACTTCACTAGGGCAATCAAGATGCAAAGCGTTAGCGCAAGAATACGAATGCACCAAGCAAGGCCCATGTGAGTGCCGGTGATGAGCATCTCGAAGATATGCGTTGACAACTCGGAGTAAGTTTGAGCACCGGACATGGCCTTGGCAAGGACTGTCATGCTGACCACGGACAGGCCAATTCCGAATGCTGAAAATGCACCGACACATATTCGATAGCAGCGCGCAATTGCCAAGGATCGCTCGTCATGGCCAAGGGCATAAACGCCAAACATGGCGACGCCAAAGGCCGCTGCCATGTCCAGATACAGCGCAAGGCGCAATACGATGGTGAACCAATCCTCGGCCATTTGCTTACTTCACCTGGAATGTGACGTTGCCATTGATAGGGTGTGTGTCTGACGACACTGCACGCCAATCCACGCGATAGGCACCGGGTTGAAGCGTCTGAGCGGGAGTAATGACCATGGTTTTGCCATCGCTAGCGCCAGAGACGCTTGCGCTGACCTTCATTGCGCCGTGGTTCGGCATTCCGGGCATCCCCGTCATGATCAAGTTCGCTGCCGAGAACTGAGGAACCAGCGTCTCAGAGAACTTCAACTCAATCGTGGCAGGTGCCGCGACCTGCGACTTATCCGCAGGAGAGGAGGAAACTAACGAAGGATGTGCAAATGCTGCGGAAGCGAACAGTGTTGCGGCAATTGGCGCGATGAACTTAGCGACCAGGTTTGAGCGGTTCATGAGAGACTCCTATCGAAGTGTGATGGTGGTTTGAAAACAGATGTCGAATCTAGGTCTGTAGAGTTGGCGCTCCCAAGGACGCGCCAACTAGGAAGGGGACATTGGTCTGGCTAGAACCAGAAGCGGACACCGGCCACCCAACGTGTTTGCTGCGCACGGCCACCGTCGGCACGAACGAGATCTGCGGTTCGCCCGAAACTTCCCGCACGTTCCACTCCGATATATGGAGCGAACTGACGGCTGAACTCGTAGCGCAGTCGCAGGCCAGCAGATGCTTCGGCTAGGCCCTTGCCGATATGCCGCTCTGGATCATCCTTGCCGTAAAACTGCATTTCAGCTCTAGGCTCAAGGATCAAGCGTTGAGTCAGCAATAGTTCGTAGCTTGCATTTAGGCGAAGCGCAGTTCTGCCGCCACTGCCGACATAGGCTGTAGCCTCCAGCTCGAACCAGTAAGGGGCCAGGCCCTGTACACCAAATGCCAGCCATTGACGGCTAGGTCCCACGCCGTTGTCTAAGCGCAGACCCAACTGTGTATCCCAATAGGTCGTGGCGGCACGGCTCCAAAGCAGTTCGGTGCGAGACTCTTCGAGCTTTCCTTTGGCGACGTCACCTTCTGCCTTCAAGACAGCTTTGTTGTATGAGGTCCCGTACCATGCTTGCAAGTCATAGGCCGTTGAATCATCACCTCTGCGTGAAAAACGGCGTTCCAGGGTCTCACCACGCAGCGAGGCAAAGGTATGCTCGTCCGCAAGCATCAAGCGCGGGACGCCAGGCACCGCGTAATCGCCCGATCCCAAGGTCAACCCATTGGAATACCCATGAGGGTCGCGAGCATCTGGAGGTGCGGATCCCCCTTGCATCTGCATGCTGCCGTGATCCATCGCAGGGCCGCTTGCAGCGCTGCCGGTCATAGCACCATGACCTGCATGTGGATCAGCTGCAGTTGCGGCAGGGCTTGCCGGTGCTTCCATTTGCATATCCGCTTGGCCATGCGATGAATGGTCGCTTTGCGCTTGGGCCGCCATACTCACCAGAGCGAGGAGCGCAGTGGACAATGCACGAATAGGGAGTGCTTTGGACATTTTTGATCTTCCTTGTGAGGTTTGTTCAAGACACTACGACTTCGCGGAACATGCCTGCATCCATGTGGAACATCAGGTGGCAATGCCATGCCCAGCGCCCCAGAGCATCTGCCGTCACCAAGAAGCTGATGCGTTGTGCAGGCTGTACTGGCAAGGTGTGTCGACGGGCGAGGAATCGACCATCAGGGCTCTCCAGTTCACTCCACATCCCATGCAAGTGCATAGGGTGAGTCATCATCGTGTCGTTGTGCAGGATGACTCGCAAACGCTCGCCGTGACGGAAGTGAACAGGCGTTGATTGCCCGAACTCCAATCCATCAAGAGACCAGGAATAACGCTCCATATTGCCCGTCAGGTGCAACTCCACCTCTCGTCCAGGACCGCGCGAGTCCATCGGACCTGAAGGTGTATGCAGATCTGCCAAGGTCAGCACCCGTCTGCCGTTATTGCGCAGACCGATACCGGGATCGTCAAGATTGGTGCGGGCCATATCGACTCGCATATCTGTTCTTGCGCCATATTCAGTGCGAGCATGGCGTGCGGTGGTGCTGGGCACTGCCAAGCCCCCAGCAGACTTGGCATGCTGACTATGGTCCATCGCCATACCACCGTGATTCATGCCGGCCATCGCACCATGATCCATGCCGGCCATTGCCCCCGACATACCAGCCATCCCGGCCATACCTGTCATCCCAGACATGCCGGTCATCCCAGACATGCCGGTCATCCCAGACATGCCGGTCATCCCAGACATGCCGGTCATGTCCATGTCGGCTCCGGAACTGCCATGGCTCATGGCGCCCATCATGTCGCTCATACCCAGCCATTCGACGGGATCGAGTGCAGGGACAGGAGCTTGTAGACCTTCGCGCACTGCTAACGTAGCGCGTGCGTAGCCTGTTCGGTCCATCGACTGGGCAAAAATCGTATAGGCGTCATCACGTGGCTCGACAATCACGTCTATGGTTTCGCCAGGGCCGAATCGGAATTCATCGACAGTCACAGGCTCTACGTCGACGCCGTCAACATGCACCACAGTGAGCTTCAGACCCGGAATACGTACGTCATAGAAGGTATTGCCCGCGCCGTTGACCATGCGCAGTCGAACACGCTCGCCCGGGCGGAAAAGAGCAGTCCAATTGCCGGCAGGCGTGACGCCATTTGCGAGGTAGGTCAGGGTCGCAGAAGAGAGGTCGGCTAAATCCGTTGGATTCATGCGCATCTCGTTCCACATCTTGCGCTTGTCTAATGCCGCTGACACGCCATCGCGCGATGCATCACGGAAGAAATCAAAGACCGTGGGCTGGTTGTAGTTGTAGTAGTCGCCCTGAACCTTGAGCTTTGCGAAAACGCGCATGGGGTCTTCGTCAGTCCAGTCAGAGAAGAGCACGACATGGTCACGATCTGCACGGATAGTCTCAGGGCCTGCGGGATCAATGATGATTGCTCCATACATGCCGGTGAGCTCCTGCATGCCTGAATGTGAGTGATACCAGTAGGAACCGCTTTGCTGAACCTTGAAGCGGTAGGTAAACGTCTCTCCAGGAGGAATGCCCGCAAAGCTGATGCCTGGAACTCCGTCCATCTGGTAGGGCAAGATAATGCCGTGCCAATGAATAGAAGTGGCCTCGCGAAGCTTGTTCGTGACGCGAATCGTCACCGTCTCACCCTCTCGCCAGCGCAGGGTTGGTGCAGGAAGCGATCCATTGATCGTTGTCGCCATCCCTGGCTTGCCCGTAAAGTTCACGGCGGACTCGGCGATCACCAAATCGAACTCGTTACCCTTCAGCACCGGAGCGGCCCCGCGGACTGTGGAGCTCTGCTGTGCGAATGCCATGAGCGACTGCGTTGACAGGCCCGCCAGAACGCCTCCTGCGGCCAGCCCCTGAACGAAGCGCCGACGAGAGAACCCTTGAATGGGAGTGACAAAAAATGGCGAATGACGCGGCATAAGGTGAAATCCTCCAGAGCTTCCAAGAAATTCGTTTTCGGTAACGCTTGCCTGATGCAATGAGCGCTCGATATGTTCAGTATGCTAGGGCGCGCTGAATTTCGGTGGAGTGACTCATTCATTACATTCATGTAATGCTCGCGTCATGTTTGGTGCAGCAGAGGGCTTTTATCCAGCAATGCCCTCGTTGCAACCAGAAGGTTCACTCTGCTCACCACGCTTGATGGCTTCCCAGGAGGGAACAACAAGGCCGTGTTGAGCCTTTCTATCGCCAGGATTTCAGGAACATTACATTTTTCTTATCTTCATGTCAGAGGGCATCAAACTCGGCACACTCTTGATCGTCCACTGCAGCGGAGCGAGTACATGAGGATTTTGATTGTCGAAGATGAGCCTAAAACAGGTGAGTACCTGCGCCAAGGACTGACCGAGGCTGGCTACATTGCTGACCTCGTCCCAAATGGCTCAGACGGCTTACATCTGGCCCTGCAAGGTGAATACTCCTTGGTGATCTTGGATGTCATGCTGCCGGGCCTCAATGGTTGGCAGGTGCTCCAGTCTCTGCGTGATCGGGGACTACATATGCCGGTCCTGTTTCTTACTGCACGGGACCATGTCGAGGACCGTGTCAAAGGTCTAGAGCTCGGCGCAGATGATTACCTGGTAAAGCCGTTTTCGTTCGCAGAGCTACTCGCCAGAGTTCGCATCATTCTGAGACGTGGACATCCGGCCAACGAAGGTACTACTCTGACTGTTGCAGATCTTGAGCTAGACCTGCTGCGTCGTCGCGTATCTCGCAATGGCAAGCGTGTTGACCTCACAGCCAAAGAGTTCGGACTCTTAGAGTTGCTGATGCGCCGACATGGTGAAGTGCTGCCACGTTCATTGATCGCATCGCAGGTATGGGACATGAATTTCGACAGCGACACCAACGTCATTGAGGTGGCCATGCGCCGTCTGCGAGTCAAAATTGACGAAGGCCACTCGATCAAACTGATCCAGACCGTAAGGGGCATGGGCTATGTGCTTGAAGTCCCTGAGGAGGAATAGGTGCAGCGTCTCACTCGCAAGGGAAAGCTCTCTTTAACGAGCCGTTTGGCACTATTTTTCACGGCTGTTGCGGCAGCCGTAGTGCTAGGTCTAGGCGGCCTATTCCTAGTCGTTACAGAAAAGCATTTCGTGGAATTGGACCGAATGACGCTTCAGGACAAGCGACATTTGATCGAGAAAATTCTCCAGAACACCAAGTCGGTCGATGATGCTCGTTGGCGTTTAAATGAGGCACTGAACTATCACGAGGATCTTCAAGTCCAGGTGAAAGATGCCCAAGGAGAAACCGTATTTCAATCGCCCGCATCCGGCTTTGCAGTGCCGGATCGCAACTCGGCTTTTATCGACAAGGAAGGATCGTTTGGGGTGTGGCGGCATGCAGACGCAGAATTCCACATCTTGAGCTTTGAGACGCTACCGGCCTACGCACCGTCACCATTAAAGGTACTGATCGCTGCAGATACCAAGCATCACATTCAATTTCTCGACGGAATTCGAGCGAGCTTCGCGATTTATGTGATTGCTGCAATCTTGCTGTGCTCGCTTCTGTCTTGGCTCGCCGCTCGACAAGGGCTGGCACCGCTGCGAGAAATGAAATCACGGGCAGCTGTTGTGACGGGGCAGAAGATGAGTGAGCGCATGCCGGTCGAGGCTGTGCCCGTTGAAATGGCCGACCTGGCGCATGAGCTCAATCGCATGCTGGATCGGTTGCAGGACGATTTTCAACGGCTGACAGATTTCGCGTCTGATTTGGCCCATGAACTGCGTACGCCCATCAGCAACCTGTTGACGCAGACTCAGGTTGTGCTGGCGTCCAAGCGTGATGCCGCGACATACCGAGACATTCTTGCCTCTAATGCCGAAGAGTTTCAGCGTTTGGCTCGCATGGTGTCAGACATGCTATTCCTGGCCAAAACTGAACGGGGCGTAAGCCTGCCGCGCAAGGAGCAATTCTTCGCAAAGCAAGAAGCGTATGCATTGCTGGAGTTCTACGAGGCTGTCGCGGAAGAAAAGCAAATTCATTTGAAGTTAAAAGGCGATGGACTCGTTGATGGTGATCGGCTGATGTTCCATCGTGCTGTGAGTAATTTGCTATCTAATGCTTTGCGCTACACGCCGCAGGCAGGCATGGTCACCATCGACATTGCGGCCTCCGCTTCCTGGACACTTGTCACTGTGGAAAATACAGGGCAGGACATTGATCCCAAAGTCCTGCCCAGGTTATTTGACCGCTTCTACCGAGCTGACCCTTCCAGGGCTCATCCGGACTCAGACGGTAGCGGATTGGGTTTGGCAATCACCCGAGCAATTGTCGAAGCCCATGGAGGCTCCATTACCGCCACGTCAGCCGATGGACGAACTCGCTTCACCTTGAAATTCCCCACTCCGCAGCCGACTTCCTAAGCAGATCAGAAAACAGGCTTTTCTTGAAAGCAAGAAGACACTATCCGCAGCAAGATGTCTTTACTGAAGTGGAGTCGCAGCATTTCGTCTGCGGCTTCTCAGCATTTGCCTGCTCGGCTTCGGCTAACGCCAATAATTCTGGAGTGTATCCAGCGGCCTGGATAGCCAACATGTAGTCGGTGTCGCTCAGATCGCCGGAGACTTGCACCGTTTTATCTCGGGCATTCACTCCGATCTTTGCTTCATCATCGATTGCCAAAATGGAGCGCTGAATCCGCGGGGCACAGGCACCACATTTCATGTCATTGATGCGAAAAATAGCCATTACGTACTCCTTTAAAGCTTGTGGCTAAAGTCTCATCCTTCACATGATGTGAATGTCAAGCATCTAGCTGCACAAGCACTGGAGCACGCTGTGTACGTCAACTACGTTGGTCTTCACTTTTCGCTTAGGGCTTATTGGTGTGCAGATTTGGGATAAGAACTGTCGCGAAAAAGCTGACAACAATGTCACCGGACAGTCCTGATTTTGTTGGGCTCCGATTCTTAAGATCAACCCATCTTCTCCTCACCTTGATCAAGGTCCAGGAGATGTGTTCATCAACTGTCTTAGGAGCCAACCATGTCTCAAAACCGCATCTCCATTTCCTCTGTACTCGCAAGCGTTGCTGCCGTTGTCACCCTGGCTCTTCCTGGAATGGCCTCTGCAGCCTACGAGCATCCAGCCAACAATGAACAAGGCGTGATCGTGCATCCGGAGCACTTTGTAAGCCAGAAAACCCGAGCTCAAGTCAAGGCCGAGACTGAAGCTGCCATGAAGCAGGGCCGCCTTTCTTACGGTGAAAGCAATTTCCCCCGTGGAACTCCCGAGACAGGATCGAGCAAAACCCGCGAGCAAGTGATCAACGAAATGCGTAATGAATCGCCAGCTGAGCGAGATGCTCGCCTCCAATCATTTGCAGGCTGATCTCCATCAAAGACGCATGCATCGTGGATGCAGCTCTTTCTTGCATCTTTGTTCCGATCTACCGCAGAGGTCTCAATCAACAGAGGCCTCTGCATGTAGAACATCAGCTTGAGCAAACTACAAATTGCCCGGAAGAATTTCGGCCCATATGATCGCAATCGTCACACATGGGTTGCCGACACTGGGGTCAACGATGCGCCGACTCAACGAGGTAGATATCGCTATCGAGCATCACGTTGTATGTGTCCTCATCCATTAACTTGAGGATGGGACAGGACACCGCCTTCTTCAGAACTGAGTTGTGCATACGGTGTCGCGCTTCATTCAGACACAGCTTTAGCGTTTGCTCCTAGGATGCGAGTTAACCACTGGCTTGCCGAAGATCTGTAGCATTTAAAGATCGGTAGTCACGTATGGCCATCACCGCGTACCCCTGGTAGATTGACTACACTAACTGCTCCCATGCTACGAAGTCGCATTCACCGCCTATCCACCGCAGTCCTTGTGGTGCTTTCGCTGCTGTTCGCACAGCTGGCGTTGGCGGGTTACGTCTGCCCACAGGAGGAAGGCGTTGACGCAATGACGGCCAGGATGGAGGCCGGCATGCCATGCGAAGGTATGGACCAACAGCAACCGGTTCTGTGTCATCAGTACACTAATGCCCCGGATGTGACCTTCGAGGCAGTCAAACTGCCCGTGGCGTCATTACCTGCCATCGTGCAGGTGTTGGAGCTGCCGCTAGTGCTCGAATTTGATGCTGCACTTGCAGTGTCCTGGCCCATCACCTTGGAGGTTCGACCGCCTCCGGACCCTCTTTTTCTCTCTACTCTCAGACTCAGAGTCTGATCACTCCGTCGACTGACTGGTGCTGGCATGGCTTGTCCATACGCCGGCAATGCCCTCGTTCGTCCACGGAGTTTCCATGACCCCTATTTTTTGGTTCATCGAGGAATTTCGTGGAGATAAGCCCGTTCGTTTTGTAATCTGATGGCAACGACACTGACATCGGAGAACAAATCAAATGCTGGACTCGAAGTTATTGCAGGCTCTTGGCGGCTGGGAGGGCTACGTGGTTGAACGTGTGCAGTGGCCCCAGGGCGATAGCCGCACCGTGTCGATTTATCTGAAGCCGCAGGCCAGCGTCATGCATTGCGAGCGCTGCGGTGCGCAGTGCAGCCAAGTCCATGAGACCACGACACGGCGCGTGCGCGATCTGGCATTGTTCGAGTACAGAGTGGTGCTACATGTGCCGCGTCGGCGTCTGTGGTGCGATAGCTGTGGTGGCCCGCACCTGGAGAAACTCAGCTGGCTCGGTCGCTACCAGCGCGTCACAGACCGTCTGGCGCAGGCGTGCAGCCAGTTGCTTCGCAGCAGCAGCATCAAGGCGGTAGCGGCCTTCTTCGATCTGGGCTGGCACACCGTCAAGTCCATCGACAAAGCCTTGCTGCTGGCCAACACTGCGCAGCCGCAATGGGATCAGATCGAGTACCTGGCGATGGACGAGTTTGCGCTGCACAAGGGCCATCGCTACGCCACAGTCGTCGTCGACCCCATCAGCCGGCAGGTGCTGTGGGTGGGGCAAGGGCGCTCACGCGAGACGGCCCGCCAGTTCTTCGAGCAGTTGCCCGCTGGCGTTGCCCAGCGCATTCGCGCAGTTGCTATCGACATGACTACGGCTTACGAGCTGGAGATTAAGGCCCACTGCCCTAACGCCGAGATCGTCTATGACCTGTTCCATGTCGTGGCCAAGTACGGCCGGGAGGTCATCGACCGAGTGCGTGTCGATCAGGCCAACTTGCTGCGCCAACAGCCCTCAGCACGTAAGGTGCTCAAATCCAGCCGCTGGTTGCTGCTGCGCAATCGCAACAAGCTGCAGCCTCAACAAGCAGTGCAACTCAAGGAACTGCTGGCGGCCAATCAACCATTGATGACGGTATACGTCTTGCGCGACGAGCTCAAACAGTTGTGGTTCTACCGTCGTGCGACTTGGGCGCATCGCGCCTGGCGGCACTGGTGTGATCAAGCCCATCAAAGCGGCATTGCCGCACTGAGCACCTTCGCTCAGCGCTTGCAAAGCTACCTGCACGGGATCATCGCCCGATGCAGGCATCCGTTGAACACAAGTGTTGTGGAGGGCATCAACAACACCATCAAGGTCATCAAGCGCCGGGCCTATGGCTACCGCGATCAGGACTACTTCTTTCTGAAGATTCGGGCAGCATTCCCCGGTAATGCGCGATGAACCTATTTTTTTGCGAGCAGCCTCCTTGGCTGCCGTCTTTCTGCCGGCCGTTGCTGCTGCAGAATCGATTTCATTCAACCAGGCAATAAGCTTGGCCGTCCAACGCTCCGAAGCAGCCCGCGCAGCCCAGGCGGCGATGCAAGGCTCTGTCCATTCCATACAGGCTGCGGGTCAGTTGCCAGATCCCATGCTGCGGGCCGGCATCGACAATTTGCCGGTTACCGGCTCAGACCGCTTCAGCGGTACCCGTGAGTCCATGACGATGAAGCGCATCGGTATCAGCCAAGAGTGGCTCTCCGCCGATAAACGAGCCGCACGCGAAGGTGCGGCTCGTGCACGGGCCGACCGCGATGCCGTACAAAAAGACATTGCCGAAGCCGAGGCTCGCCTGCAGGTCAGCATGGCGTATGTCGATGCTTGGTTCGCCACTGAAGCACTCAAGCTAACCACACAAACCGAGCATCACTTGCACGAGGAGCTGAATGCGGCAAAAAGCCGCATAGCAGCTGCCACAGGCAACAGCGCAGAAGCGTTGCAGCTCCTATCCGCCAAAGGGATTGCAGAGGATGAAAGCGAAGAGGTTCGCCAACAACAGTCTGCAGCCATGGTCAGTCTGCAACGCTGGATCGGCATTCTTCCCGATGCCCTCAACAAGCCACCTGCCTTCCCTGCTCCCGAGGAACGGGACTACGTGGAGAGATATCCAGCCGTCGCAGGCCTAAAAAGCGACGTCGAAATTGCTCGCCAGAGTGCAAACGTCGCAGCCAAGGAGCGCTCTCCCAACTGGACCTGGGAAGTGTCGTACGGCCAGCGCACTGGCTATTCCGATTTGGTTTCAGTCGGCGTCAGCATCCCGCTCCAAATCGCACCAAGCCAGCGCCAAGACCGCGAAACCTCGGCCAAGCTGGCCATGGTCGACAAAGCAGAGGCTGACCTGACGGAGGGAATGCGCGCAGCCATGGCCGATTACCGCACCTTGACTAGCGACGCCGCGCGCCTGCAGCAGCGTATCGAGAGATACCAAGGCTCCGTAGTGACTCCGGCCAGACAGCGCACTTCCGCCGCCCTGGCAGCCTACCGCTCAAATCAATTGGCCCTGACCGCCGTGTTTGAGGCACGACATGCCGAGGTCGAAGCTCAGAGAAAACTCCTCGCATTGCAGCGTGATTTGCTACGTACACAGGCCCAACTGAACCTCAAACCCATCGCTCAGGGAGGTGCCCAATGAAGCGCACAGCACTGGTCACTTCATTGGTTACGGCAGGCGTACTGCTGGCAGCCGGTGGCTTCTTTATTGGCCGCTTGACCTCCGAAGGCGATGCCCCCCAGGCCGTAGCCGCCTCGGAATCCAAGGCTCCCACAGGCGAGCGCAAGATCCTCTACTGGCATGACCCCATGGTACCGGGACCACGCTTTGACAAACCGGGCAAGTCGCCATTCATGGACATGCAATTGGTGCCCGTCTATGCGGGCGATGCCAATGACACAGGTGTCAAAGTCAGTCCAACGGTGCAGCAGAACCTCGGCATTCGGACCGCGACGGTCAAGCGAGCCGACATCGGCGCGTCGTTCGACGCCGTTGGAACGGTGCAGTTCGATGAGCGTCTGAGTGTCGCCGTTCAGACCCGTGTTGCCGGTTATGTCGAGCATTTGGCTGTGCGCGCTCCCATGGAGCAGGTTCGCAAAGGTCAGGCTTTGGCCATCATTTTTGCGCCGGAGTGGCTGGGGCCACAAAACGAACTGCTCGCACTCAAGCGTTCAGGTGTACCCCAGGAGCTTATTACGGCAACCCGTGAGCGCATGCGCGCCATGTCCATCCCCGCAGAACTGGTACGCAAGAGTGAGGAAACCGGGGTCGCCCAGGCTCGCTATACCTTGCAGGCTCCGGTAAATGGCGTAGTGACGGAACTTGGTGTGCGAGATGGAGCCCAGGTGTCGCCTGGCCTTACGTTGTTCCGTATCTCCGGCCTAGAGAAGGTCTGGGCCGTGGCTGAAGTGCCGGAAGCACAAGCCGTACGCCTGACGCGTGGCCAAAGGGTCAAGGCCGTTCTGCAAGCCGATGCATCCCAAACCTTCGAAGGCGAGTTGAAGGAAATCCTGCCACAGGTCAACGCCAGCACGCGCACCCTGCAAGCGCGATTCGAGGTCGATAACCGCAGCGGCAAACTGATCCCCGGATTGCTGCTGCGCCTGCAGGTCGGCGACGTTCCAGCCTCGCGCCTGGTCCTGCCTGCCGAAGCCGTCATCCGTACCGGCACCCGTGCATTGGTCATCGTCCGCAAGGAGTCTGGCAATTTCGAGCCTCGGGAAATCAAACTAGGCGAGGACCTGGGTGATCAATTGGAGGTGCTGCAAGGATTGCGCGAAGGCGACGAAGTGATTGCCAGCGGCCAATTCCTGGTGGACTCGGAAGCGCGGCTCAAGTCAGCCCTGGGAGCCATGGAAGCCGGCCAATCCCAACCTGTGCCCGCTACGGCCACCGAAGCCCCGGACATCTACCGCGCCGAGGGCAAGGTGGAGAGCATCGATGACGACGGGATCACGATCTCGCATGGTCCCGTACCCAAACTCAAGTGGCCCGCCATGACAATGAGCTTTGGCAAGGCCGACTCGATGACGCTCACGGGTTTAAAGCCAGGAGATCTGGTGCGCTTCGAGTTCCGAAAAGGCGGGCCTATGGATTGGGAAGTCGTCTCCGTGCAGAAAAGCGGCAGCGACGCAGGAACCACCGGAGGCGCCAAGTGATTGCTACCCTGATCCGTTGGTCCATCGCCAACCGCTTTTTGGTGTTGGTCGTCACAGCGTTCCTTGTGGCGGCAGGCATCTGGTCGGCATCTCGCACTCCAGTCGATGCACTGCCAGACCTGAGCGACGTGCAGGTAATCGTCCGCACCACCTATCCAGGCAAACCACCTCAGGTGGTGGAAGACCTCGTGACCTACCCGCTGACCACGACCATGTTGAGCGTACCTGGGGCTAAAACCGTCCGAGGCTATTCGTTCTTTGGCGACTCCTTCGTCTACATCCTGTTCGACGACAAGACCGATCCGTACTGGGCACGGTCACGGGTGGTGGAGTATCTGAACCAGGTGCAAAGCCGCTTACCAGTAGGTGCGATAGCCGCGCTAGGCCCGGATGCCACAGGTGTGGGCTGGGTCTACGAGTACGCGCTGGTCGACCGCAGCGGCCATAACGATATTGGACAGCTGAGAGCCCTCAACGACTGGTTTCTTAAATTCGAGCTGAAAACCGTTCCGGATGTGGCAGAAGTCGCCAGCATCGGCGGCATGGTCCGTCAATACCAGGTGGTTCTCGACCCGGACCGGATGCGAGTGCTCGGCATTACGCAGTCCATGGTCGTGCAGGCTCTGCAGAAGGCCAATCAGTCGTCGGGCGGTTCGGTAGTGGAAATGGCCGAGACCGAGTACATGGTGCGCTCGCGCGGATTCCTTCAATCACTGGAGGACTTCCGTACCATCCCGATCACCCTCAGCGGAGCGACACCCGTGCTGCTGAGAGATGTGGCCATAGTCCAGATAGGCCCGGAAATGCGCCGAGGCATCGCCGAACTGGATGGCGAGGGTGAAGTCACGGGCGGCGTGGTGGTCATGCGCTCCGGCAAGAATGCCCGCGCCACCATCGAGGCGGTCAAAGCGAAGCTGGAGGCGCTCAAACCCAGCCTACCAAAAGGTGTGGAGGTGGTGGAAACCTATGACCGCTCCAAACTCATTGATCGTGCAGTCGACAACCTGCGTGTCAAGCTCCTGGAGGAGTTCGCCGTCGTCGCCGTCGTCTGTGCCATCTTCCTATTCCACCTGCGCTCCGCGCTGGTGGCTGTTGTAACCCTGCCTATTGGGGTGCTAGCGGCTTTTGGCGTGATGCACTGGCAAGGCGTGAGCGCGAACATTCTCTCGTTGGGCGGTGTGGCCATTGCTCTAGGGGCTATGGTCGATGCCTCGGTGGTCCTAGTCGAAGCTGCGCACAAGCATCTAGAGCACTTTGAAGAACGACATGGACGCCCACCGTCCGTGGCCGAGCGCTGGGAACTGATCGCGCAATCAGCCGTGGAAGTCGGCCCTGCGCTGTTCTTCTCGTTGCTGGTCATCACGTTGTCGTTCCTGCCCGTGTTCACCCTAGAGGCCCAGGAAGGACGGCTGTTCTCACCACTGGCTTTCACCAAGACCTACGCAATGGCTGCTGCTGCTGGCTTGTCGGTGACTCTGGTTCCAGTGCTGATGGGATACCTCATTCGAGGACGCATTCCAAAGGAAACTGCGAACCCTATCAACAGAAGCCTTATCGCCATTTACCGGCCTGCTTTGGAGTTGGTTTTGCGTTTTCCTAAGTCCACGCTGCTGGCAGCGGCATTGGCCCTGGCCATCACCGCAATTCCGGTCATGCGGCTGGGCGGTGAGTTCATGCCGCCGCTGGACGAAGGCGATCTGTTGTACATGCCCTCGGCGTTACCTGGTATTTCGGTCTCAAAGGCCGCAGAGTTGTTGCAACAGACAGACCGGCTTATCAAGACAGTGCCCGAGGTTCAGCGTGTGTTCGGCAAGGCGGGACGAGCAGATACTGCGACCGATCCTGCGCCGCTGGAGATGTTCGAGACCACGATCCAGTTCAAGCCACGTGAGCAATGGCGTCCTGGCATGACCCCTGAGAAGTTGGTTGAAGAATTGGACCGGGTGGTCAAGGTTCCGGGTCTATCAAACGTGTGGGTGCCCCCGATCCGCAACCGCATCGACATGCTGGCCACCGGCATCAAGAGTCCCGTCGGCATCAAGGTCGCCGGACCAGACCTCGCCACCATCGACAAGCTCGCGGCACAGATTGAATCCGCCGTGCGCGGAGTGCCTGGTGTTTCTTCCGCGTTGGCCGAACGCTTGACAGGGGGCCGGTACATTGACGTAGATGTGGACCGACAAGCCGCTGCACGGTTCGGACTTTCTGTGGCAGACGTGCAGGCGGTCATATCCACAGCCATCGGTGGCGAGAATGTCGGAGAAGTCATTCAGGGTCGAGAGCGTTATCCAGTGAACGTCCGCTACCCGCGCGAAATCCGCGATTCGCTGGAACGCCTGCGCAAGCTGCCTTTCGTGACAGACAAGGGTGCCACCGTGCTCCTGCAGGACGTCGCCAAGATCGTCATCGCAGAAGGCCCACCCATGATCCGCAGTGAAAACGCACGGCTCTCGGGCTGGGTCTATGTCGATGTACGTGGCCGGGACTTGCGCTCCGTCGTCCATGACATGCAAGCCATTGTTGCCAAGCAGGTGGCTATGCCTGCCGGCTATGCCCTGTCGTGGTCTGGCCAGTTCGAGTATTTGGAGCGGGCTACGGAACGCCTGAAAGTCGTCGTACCACTCACTCTGGCCGTCATCTTCATGCTGCTCTACGTCCTGTTTCGCAGTGCAGGCGATGCCGCATTGGTCATGGCAGCGGTTCCATTCTCGCTGGTCGGTGGGTTCTGGTTCATCTGGGCGCTCGGTCACGCGGTGTCGGTGGCCTCTGCCGTGGGGTTCATTGCCCTAGCCGGCGTTGCCGCCGAGTTTGGCGTCGTGATGCTGGTCTACCTGCAGAACGCCTGGAGACAGCATCTAGCCTCAGGCGAGCCGGACAATGAAGAAACGTTGCTGGCTGCCATTCGAGAGGGAGCCGTCATGCGCGTGCGGCCAAAGGCCATGACCGTGGCTGTAGTCATGGCGGGTCTGCTTCCCATTCTGGTTGGACACGGCACCGGCTCGGAAGTTATGACCCGCATCGCCGCTCCGATGGTCGGCGGCATGGTCACAGCCCCGCTCCTAAGCATGCTGGTCATCCCAGCTGCCTGGTACTTGATCCATCGCAAGCGTCCAACTGCAGAGCGCCCCCCCTCAAACCTTGAAGCATCTGCAATCAAGGCTTCATAACCATTACACCTTGGAAGATAGAACCATGAAAACAGCCCACATCCTTACCGCAGCCGTCGCGTTAGCAGCGTTCACAACAACTCATGCGCAGGACATGAAAATGCCGATGCAGCCTGCAGCCCGAGCCACTTCGGCCAGCATGCCCCTCGTTGATGGCGAGGTTCGCAAAATCGACGCTCAAAAGAACCTCATCGTATTGCGTCACGGAGATATTCCGAACCTGGCCATGCCTGCCATGACCATGGGATTTGAGGTAGCCGACAAAAAGATGCTCGACGGCCTGAAGGTCGGCGACAAGGTTAAATTCCAGGCCGAGGCTATCAAGGGCAAGGCGATGGTCACGGAACTGAAACCGAACCATTGATAGAAAAAGGGACTGCCATGTAAATCGCAGTCCCTTTGTTGTAAAGCCTCGTTTAAACCGCAAACCCTGATAGCTATGCATCAGGTCTGCTATCCGTCATTGCGCTATATTTTCCGGCTCCCGTTGAGCATTTCGGAAAAGGAAGGCCTGCGCGAACAGAATTGCAACAGTCCTGCCGCCTAAGCGGTAGTTAGTGTGTTGCAACGACCGGTTGAATCCGCCGCCGGTAGCTGCCAGCTAGCTAAGCCAGCTCACGACCGTTACGGTCAAGCATGTTTCCAAAATACCGGCCGCTCAATCTTGCGAGGTTGTTTCAGTCGGTGCGTACTCGCGGGTGCAGCAGCGCGATTAGGGCGGGCAACTTCTCGTTGATGGCCTTCATCGCGGCACTTTCGCTCTCTCGGTAAAGCTTCAGAACCTGTTGACCCGTATCTGTGAGCGAGGCACCGCCGCGGGAGGCACCTCCGCGCTGCGTCTGCACCAACGGTTGTATGAAGTCTTGGTTCATTGCGCTGACCAGCACCCACACACGCTGGTAGCTCATTCCCAGACGCCGCGCGGTCTCTGCCAATGAGCCCGTCTCATGCACTGCCTCAAGGATGTCGGCTTTGCCTGGTCCGATGGCAACGCTGTGATTCAGTTCGATACGGAACTGCGTTGTTCCGTCCTGGGGCTTTGACCTGAGTGTCGCTTTCATGGATTGATTGTCCATTACAAACGTCGGCCCGATATAAACTCGGAGAACATATCGAGAACTTAGGGAGGAACAATGCCTGAAGCAGTGGAAGTTACGAATTCAAGTGCAACGCGCCTAGCCAGCGCTTTGGTAGCAGGATGCGCTGTGGGTGCTTTAGGCGGGCTCATTGGGCTAGGCGGTGCGGAGTTTCGCCTTCCGCTGTTGATTGGCCTATTTGGCTTTGCAGCACTACACGCTGTCATTCTGAACAAGGCGATGAGCCTGTTTGTAGTGGCCAGTGCTTTGGTGTTCCGTAGTACCTCTATTCCCTTTAGCGATGTGGCTGCGCAGTGGCCCATCATCGTGAATCTCCTGGCGGGTAGTCTTGCCGGTGCCTGGCTCGGCGCCTCCTGGGCATCCAAAATGCGCGGTCGGACGCTTTATCAGGTACTCGCTGTCATGCTGGTGGGCATCGCTGTCGTTCTTCTGGTTGGTCACGGGCACGCTTCACGCGAGCCCTTAGTCACTGGCGTTGCCCAACTCATTGCAGGAGTTGTCGCTGGCTTTGGCATCGGTGTGGTGGCATCCATCATGGGGGTGGCGGGAGGTGAGCTGCTCATTCCGACGCTGGTGCTGCTCTTTGGCGTGGACATCAAGCTCGCGGGTTCGCTATCGTTGGCCGTCAGCTTGCCAACGATGGTTGTGGGCTTCGCGCGATACAGCCAAGACCAGGCCTTTGGCATTCTCCGCACGCACAAGCGTTTTGTGCTGGCAATGGCTGCGGGGTCCATCGCAGGTGCTGCCATCGGCGGGAATTTGCTGGGTGTCATTCCGTCCAGCATCCTGCTCCCAGGACTTGCTGCCATCCTGCTGATTTCGTCAGTGAAGGTGTGGCGACACAAATAGCGAGCGTCTAAGACTGCTCTTGCGCAGGTCTATGGCAGCTCATCTAATGACTGCTCATGGCCGAACTCAGTCGGTCACGACCATCAGCCCAGTCAGCCACAACCGGCACAGGCGGTCAGTTCGACCGGAATACGCAGCATATCGAGGTAACGCACCTTCTGCGCATCTTTCCGTGATCGAGGGACGGCCAAGGAAACTAGGACAGCAGGCCCGGCACCGCCAATGAAAAAGCCCAGTCACAAAAACTTGTGATCTGGGCTTGTTGAGTGTGGCAATTACATGCCAGGACTCAGAGAGTCGTTAGTGACTTGCTTCGGCAATTGCTCGTGACGCAGGGTCACAAAGTCCGGGCATGTCAATGTAGCGATGTTGGTCTCAGCCTCGACGCCATCCCAACTGTCATTGCTCCAGGCACTGCTGTCGAAGTCCGACGCAAGATCTGGGGAGTAGATGCCATTGGTTTCGTTGTAGAAGAGAACGACCTCTGGTTTTCCGTTGAACTCCGCTTTCAGGATCACATAGGGGCTATGTTTCTCCTGAATGCCGGTCATCAAAGGCGCATCAGCGAGTAATGATGACGCGGCTGCTATCCACCCCTTAAAGGTGCGGAGGTCGTGGCCAGCGATGGCAATGGCGACCTGTTCAGCAGTCAGTGCGTAGCTCTGACGATCCGCAGCTGTGCAAAGAGGCTGATGGTTAGTTGCGTTCATTTCCAACTCTCTAAATTGGAAAGGCGCGGCCCGACTGCGCGACGACGCCCGTCCGGGTTAAAAAATCGCTGGCCCTTGGCCAGCGCGAAGTTCAAATAGCTTGCGTTTTAGATGGCGACATCGGACGCAAAGCACACCTTCAGATACCCATCGGAATCCTGGTATCCAGGCCAGTCTTTACTGCAACTGCTCATATGACCTGAACGATAGTTGCAGTGGCCGCAAGATGCGCAAAGATCATCGTCAGAGATGCTTTTGACGCCAAATGACTGGACCTTGAGCAATGCACCGCTGCCAAGGCATATGCCTCGTGAATAGGGATGCAGTTCTCGCCCTCCTCTACTGTCACTTCACACGGCCCGAACACCTTCGCCGCGGAAAAGCCAGCCCAACTGTCTCCAGCCCAAAAGCCCGTCTTTTCTTCCACGAATTCGTGATCCGAGAAAACAACGAACAACTTGGATTCGAGCTGCAGAATTGGCGGCACAAAGCCCAGAATGCGGTTCAGAACCGATCCTATGCCTTCGCCAGGATGCTTTTGGAAAGTGCCCTTCAAGAGCCGCGCATGCATCGTGTCAAGACGCTTGAGCACATACTGTTCATCGAATACCGGCCATTCACCTTCTTGTGGCATGACATCACAGAGCAGAGATGGCACATACGCTTGACAGTCCTTGGATTGCAGCAAAGCATATGTGCCAAGATCTTCCTCGCTGTCAGTGAACCAAGCCCACACAGGGTTATCGGTTGGCAGCACGGACGGCATCTGTTGGCGAAAGCCCAGCTGTAGCAGTCGTCTGTCGAATTCCGTTTGCGTGTAAGGCTCGTGCTCGATGAGATCGTTACTCCCATCGAACATTGCTTCGATAGCAAGGCGATCCATCATTTTGCGAGGGACTACCAAGCCATGCTCTGCAGTCACGGTGAGCAACCAGCCCGAGTCTTTCGACCCGAGCTCCGCAAGTGAGGTGTAGTAAATTTCGCCTTCGGAATGAATATTGGCAAAGAAAGAGCCTGTTGGGCGGTCGTAGCCGCATTCCAGAACCATTTCAATACCGTTCACGTTCGTTTGATTAATTAAGTGCTTGGACATTGGATTCCTTTCGTTGAAAGCAGAAAGGGCACCGTCCCCCCAGGGGCATGACGGTGCCCCAAGGGTAAAAAGAGAGTTAGAAGAAGATCACCCAGTGAATACGGGACAAGTTACAGAACCCCGTCTTTCGCTGTGAGCGCTTCCTGGAGCATCGTGCGAAGATGATCCTGTTCCAGTACAACACGAGCCCTATATTTCTCTTTAGCCGAGGGTTCCAAGGCATCGTTTGAAGCTAATGTCCAAATTGATGCAATCACCATTACCTGGTCCATCAACAATTCAATGCTCGGTTTTTTCTCTGCATGCACCATGGATTTGTAATTACTTGGACGTTCAAAGGTGTTTTCGAGGATCATATTCATCTCCAGTAGATAAGGAAGATGGACACATGCCCCAGGGCATCTAGTGCCCATCAGGGATTTATAGGTTGACACCCAACTTGCCCATTGCCGCAGACGCCGAAGCCTGCACATTTGCTTTTCTGTATGCGAGGTACGCATCAATGTCTTTGGTACCCACGTACACGGACTTTTGATTGCTAATCAACTCAGAATGCTCCCTGCGACAAGCGGAGGCGTAAACAAATGAATAGGCTACTGCCCGCATCCGTTCCTTCACGCTTTGTTTCTCATGAAGGGTCAGATATAACGACAGGATGAACTCATTTGCTGCTACGTTGAGATACCGCTTATTCAGATGAAACCAATCACCAAGGCAACTGCGCGTTTTGAAGTTGTCAGCCTCAAGCAATAACTCAAGCTCCAGCTGAAACTCCACTTCATCGCCATGCCAGCGTGCTTGCGCAAACGCATCGCATTCTTCATTCTGATCGGCAAGAACCGTCTTATCGTAGAACTCCTTATAGCTCTTAGCCCAATTTTCTAGCGGAACCAGCGACTCTGCGAGATTGCGCATCATCGTTGAGGCATCCTTCAATTGCTTCAATTGAGCTGGATTGAGGTTCTCAAAATTACTTTGAGCTTTCACCAATGAGGTGGCGGTTCGCTTCGCATGTGTAATCTGATCTTTGATCTTCGCAACGCCTCGGAGCTGAATTTCAAAGTACCAACGTTCAATGAGCTCCTTATCCAATGACGCGCCACGCCTTGAAGCCCCCAATGGATGCAATTCAAGGTAGCGTTCAAGGATTGATTTCTTATTCATACGGACTCCAAATATTTCAAGCAAAGAAAAACCCACTACCCGACGAATTTCAGGTAATGGGTTGGTTAGAGCTTCTGCTTAGTTATCTGTGCCAGTTGCCTTGCGAGACAACGGCAGCATGATGACGTTTGCAGAAGGAGCCGGTGGCTTAGACGATTTATGAGACTTTTGCAGCTTGTACTCATTGATAGCCACGCGAGCCCAACGAGCTAAGCAAACGCTAAGTGACCAAAGGGCACCAAGCAACTCCAAACACTTTCGCTTGATTCGCGCAGTAGCCTGACCCAAGTCATGAGCCTTTGCGTATCGAATCTGCGAGCGCTTGACCGTCTCTTCCGCCATCAGATTGGCACCTAGGAACTGAAGTTTCAGATCCGGGTACATATCCAATGTGTTGAGAAATATGCGTGCTACGACGGGGTCGTTGACGCGAGAGATCATGTTCACCAGCAACTGGCGATCCACGTCAAAAGGCGAGGATGCCGGCTTCTTGGCAGAACGTTGAGATTGATGCATGTGTTGCTCCTAGATGTTGGGCAACACGGTCCCCGACGGGATTGTGTTATCCCGTGGGGTTGAAGAATGTCCTCGTCAGCGTGAGCTGATGCGCATCTCTCAAGGACTCAGATGCTAGAAAGCTCCGAAGAGCCAGTGTGCGTCGATTTTAGCGCCGAAACTGAGTGCAACGCAATCCTTGCTTCCCGCAAAGCAACCATCATCTCTTAAAATGCCTCATAATATGTTTTGTCATTTTAATGGAGCATATTGATGTCTAACTCTGCGGTGTCGTACAAGGATCTGCTGGCCCAACGCGCAACACTCGAAGCCCAGATTGAAGCAGCACGTAAAAGCGAAATCGGCACAGCCGTGCAACAGATTAAGGGTTTGATCGCGACATATGGATTGACCCAAGACGATATATTCCCCCAAGCGAAAGCAAAAGCAACTCGCGGCTCTGTTGACCCCAAGTATCGTGACCCTGAGACAGGTCAAACTTGGACAGGCCGTGGCAAGCCTCCTGTCTGGATTAAAGATAAGGATCGCTCGCAATTCGAAATCAAATGATTGCAGCAGGTTTGATATTAGATGGCCACTAAGTGGCCATTTTTTATGAGCACTTAAAATAGATCAGGCATATTCAAGTGCCAGCACTTCCTCGCGAGCTTCATCTGGCACAGTTTCTACAGCCGCTCGTTGTTGGACAGGCAATGCTTTCTTGGCTGCCTCCACCACTTCTATTTCTGTGGTGTGCTTGTTCTCCTGCAGCTGCAGCACGCCCTCATCGATAGTGCCCTGGATGATGGGCACCAGGACCAGCACATCGCGGATCTGACCCAAACGGTAGGCCCGGTCCTCTGCCTGGCGCATCAAGGCTGGCGTCCACGGCATGGAGGCAAATGCCACGATGTTGGCAGCCGTCAGCGTGATGCCCACGCCCGCAGCCATGGTGGTGCCAATGAATACCTTGATGCTTGCGTCCCTCTGGAACGCATCTACCGCAGCCTGGCGACGCTTCAAGCTATCTGAGCCGACCAGCGAGACACAGCCTACGCCAAGGCTGGCCAGGGCCTGTTTAAGGGCCTCCACGGTGCTCATGTACTCGCAGAAGATGATGAGCTTGTCGTCCTCTCCCATTGCCTGCACGGTTTCGACCAAGTACGGAACCTTCAGACCTTCAAGGCATTTACGCAGGCGAACGATCTTGGGCATGGCCTGCAGGGTCATGTCGCCATAGATCTCCTTGTAGACATCGAGCCCCTCCGGCGACAGAGGCACAAACTGCCTCGCCTTGTCACCCAGATCCTTGAGCACGTCCTTGCTGCGACGGATCATCCAGCCCTGGATCGCTGCAGCCAGTGCTGCTCGCTTCTCTGGGCTACCCGCGTAGCTCTTGCGGAACTCTGCCAGCGTGAGACTACCGAGGCGATGGCCCGTGATACGTAGCAGCGTGTGCATTTCGATCTCACGATTGAGCAACGGCGTGCCGGTAACGACAAAGCACCGCTCAATGCGTGCGGCCAGCAGGAACACATTGCGCGTGCGGCCGCTCTTGTATTCCTTCAGGTAGTGGGCTTCATCCACGGCCATCACCGCGAACTCCAGCTCAGTCTCGCGCACTAGGCCGCCCATGCGTTCGTAGTTGCCGATCACCCAGTCACACCCAGCGGGCGTCGAAATCCGGTCCTCACCGATCATCCCGACGCGAGCGTCGGGGTAGACCATCTTGATCTCTCGCTCCCAGTTCAAACGTAGGGATGCAGGGCATACGATCAGGACCCGGCCGCTACCGGCAGCCATCCGGGATGCCACGACCGTCTGGCGGCTTTTGCCCAGGCCCATGTCATCGCCCATGCACGCGCCCGATTGACGCAGCATGTGCGCGACGCCTTCGGCCTGGTAGTCGCGCAGCACGCCACAGGCGACCAGGCTGGCCAGGGCCACCCGGTCATACGGCATGTCATCGACGTGGCCATGCTCGGTCGACAGGAAACCGGTGCCCTCTTCTTCACCAGGCCCGCCGCCCCCGCCCAGCGGTGGCGATGCAGCGGGCACGCTGATAGGCGAGCCTTCGTTGCCGCTTGTGGTCAACTCTTCGATGACCACCGGCTGCTCATGGACGAATACGAACTCTGACGACACGCCGGCAATGCTGGCCAGCCGCTCCATGATGAGCTCAGGATCGGCTCTGACCTGCCACGCTGACGCATGCTTGTGGAAGTAGCCGCCCAACGAGCGCATCGCCTTCACGCATAGCGGGTCGTAGGTAAAGCTAACCGCCCATGAACCGCGTGCCAGGTCTCCCTTCACCAGCGGGAAGATCTGCACATCGAGCAACTGCGAGAAGTAGTCGGGATCAGGAGCTGCGACAGCGGCGCGCAGTTGCACATCAAGCTGCTCCATATCCACGAAGTGCCCAGCAAACGCATGCTTAATCACATCGTCGGCATAACTGGAGTCGGTAGTTTGAAGCAGCCACATGCGCCGAGCTCCACTCCACCAAGCATCGTAGTTTGCAAGTGGACGGCTCACACCTGGAACAGTCAGGAGCTGCAGGCCCAGCCTGCGTCCATCCGAGACGGCTTTGATAAGGAGATCCGGCGGGCGGATCGTGACGGGCCTAGGCAACATCAAAGCCCCTCGCGAACAACTCTTGTTGCTGGTGACTCATAGCCCCAACCTTCGGCCATCCATAGCGCCCATGTGAGCGTTGAATCAGAAACCTGCAGCCCCGATATAAGCGGATCAAAATCGCTGGAACACTTCAAGATAAAAGTGTCGTAGGACTTTCCGATCAGAGCGATATTTTTATTGAATACTTCCTGGCAGGTATTGGCCCATGCCACAGGATCGAAATTCGGATCGACTGGATCGGGAACAACGAGCCCCAAAAATTGATATTTTTCTTGCACCATATTCTCCTGTGGACTCAATTGGCGACTGAGCATGCGCCACAGGAAAACCGATATTTATTCTGTCATCTGGTAGCTGAAGTTATGACGGACAAGCCATAACCGCACCACCGCATCAACGCGACTATCAAAGTCGCCAATCAACATAGAGTCCGACTGCGACGACTCATCGTATGTGACCGTGAGACGCGTGTGCCAGGTACCATCAAACTGGAGCTTGCAATATCCCACGCATACATCCTTGCCATTGGAATCTCGCACGACTAAGAATGCGGGTGCATTTTCTTCATTCACAGTTTGCGATGGCGCAACCACCATGGTGAATCGACCATCGACAAGCAATGTGATGTCGTCCGAGGCCTGTTGATCGGGATGTAAAGTCAAGATGTGCTCCTTGGTTAAAAACGGTCGTTAAGCAGGCTGGCCTGCGTGGTAGGGTTCCTGCACTTCGCCTGAGGAGCCATCCGACTGCTCCGTGGACGAGCGGCGTGAAGCCTCGAACTCAATGGTCTTCACACGCGACAGCAGTAGTGCGACATCCTGGGCCTCGATCTTGAACACCATCACCTGGCCGCCAGTAGCCTCATCGCGCGCCATGTACTCAAGCTCTTCCCCCATCACTAGAACTCTGGCTCCTTTGCGCAGGAGCCGCGCGGCATCGCGAGCCTTCGCGCCGTAGATTTCCACCTCGCGCCAAAAACCGCCGACCTCTTCGATTCCGCCCTCCTCGGTGCGGCCGTATCGGCTGAACCGAACACGCATACTGGCGACATCAAACTCGCCGTTAGGCCCACCCTTGAGCGTCCTGAGACTAGGAGAGCTACCCAGGTTTCCCTTGCCGATAAACAATTGCGACATATCCAATTTCCTTGCAGTGCTGATTGAATGCCCGAGCTGCTGCACCAGGTCAGCCCAGGCACGGACTCAGAGGGTCGAAATCGGGGAGCGTGGATAAAGAAAGACAGGAGCCTTGTCCACGCTCACGCGAATACGCTTGATATCGCCACGCGTCTGCTGGTGCTCCTCATTCAAGGCCACAGCGCGCTGGGACGCTGCCATGCACCATTGACGGAGTTCACTGGAAAGGCCTGACGCAAGCTGCTCGACCTCCTCAAAGCTCAAATGGCGGTTCGAGCCCATGCGTTGGCGCCAGCGCAGAAAGACATAGCCTGTTGTGTTTTTCTGGTGCACGACCAGATAGAAGCTCAGTCCTGGAACAGATTTCGACTTCTCGGACAAATCGCGCATCTGCTTCAGGATTGCGTCAATGCCGTCAAGTTTCTGGCGCAATCTGGACAGGGTGCCCCTACCCGTAAGGGCCTTTACGTCAGCTCGATCTTGACAGTCCTGATCCGCCAAGGCTTGACGACCCCAGAGCACGTTGTTGACGACTCGGCCACGACCGGTGTGCTGCGAAGCCCCTTTTATTTCCAGATCCCTTTTCACACCAATCCCTTTCAATATCAGTTCCAAACGACCGCGCTCTGTCTTAATCAGCGGTGGCTGTAGCTTCTGGGCCAGTAGAGGCAGACGCATCGGAGCCATGCTCTTGCGCCTGCTGCAATTGGTCGCCGACTTGCTGCAGCAACGCACGTTCGGCGTCACTGATGTTGATGAGTCGGCGCGAATGCGAAGGCTTCACCTCGGCCTTGTAAATCTGGGCTGGCACTGCACCAAACGTGCTCACCACAAACTGAATGCGCTTCGCCGCTTCCGGGTCTGCACTGAACCAGTCAGAACGGCTCAGCTCACGAATCTCTGGACGGCCGAGCCATTTGTCGAATCGGGCGGTGCCGTAGAACACGCCAAGGATGGCGCGGCTCATTGCGCTCAGCACAGCACGCGCCTGCTCATCACTCAGCAAGTTCTTGCGCTGCAGCGTTTTCTGGATACGAACAAAGTAGTCGTAGTCCACGATCAACATGGAGATCGCATAGCCGTAAGGGCTGCGGAATCCGAGGTTCAGGGTCATAGGGCGAGCGGACTGAACGATGCTCAGGCTCAGGCCGCGCTTGCGCTGGCTCTCCAGCAAATCCTCGGCTTTAGCGATTTGGGCGCGCAACGACTCTTGAACTTGCGAGATGCCGTACTCATGGCGTACCAGTGCCCAATCTGCATATGGGTTGTCACGGCTGGTCAGTACCCAAAGGTTTCGCAGAGAGGAAGCAACGCGCTTGCCACCAATGATCGCGTTCAAGCGCTTTTCAGGCTCCCCAGATCGCCCCTGAAAAAGTCGGTGGGCCTCGATGGTGTGAATCGTCATCTGGTCCACGCCTTGGTTCGTCAGCGGCCCAAGATCATCAATGCCTTGCGCTTCGGAGTTCGTCACCACCGCGTCCGCACCACGACGATCGCGTCGCTCCGCTTGCATCTTCTGGAATTGCTCTTTGCGATCTTCCAGCTCTACATAGCGATCAAACAAAGGATCGTCTTCAGACGCGCCAGCCTGGATGAATGCCGCCAAAGCAGCTTCTTCACCAGCAATTGAGTAGCGGTCACGAAATGGCGAATTCGGGTCGGTGGCGAATTTGATGCCTGGTGCACTTGTACCCAATACACCGGCCAGCATTACTGGCTGAAAGCCGGGGTCTGTTTTGATTCGATCAGTAGCCAAGGTCTTCTCCTTAAATTAAATACTTCGTCTATCCAGCGTCCGGGACTTCTCCCGACTTGCCGCCCTCGTCGGCACTGGCGTTCTCTATTGCCACTTGCGCAGCTTCTTTAGCGATGTCTTCATTCCAACCGTCGATAAATGGAAAGTGCTTCTTACTGACTGATGGCAGACGCTCGGCAATGGGCTGTCTTAGCAAATCGAGTACCGCATCGCGATTCACGGTCACCAGCGTTTTCGTGTTCTTCTGCACACGGACATTAATAAATCCGGTCTCTTGCAAACGCTGGAGCGTTCGCTTTACGGTGGGCAATGGAATGGTTCTGCACAGTTCAACTTCAGTGATTGACCCAGACGTAATGGCGATCTCTCCAATATCCCCCCGCTCTTTGAGTAAGACCCAAAGAACAGCAGCATCCGTGTAGCTTCTGAATTGCTGAACGAGCTGAATAAATAGATCGTTCCCTGATTTCTTCTCGCTCATATTGCTTCTCTTGAAAATTGCTGTGGCTCATTCCGAGCTACGTGGCAATGATTGCCGCGTGGTTCATTTCGAGCTACGTGGCAATGATTGCCGTGTGGCTCATTTCGAGCTACGTGATAACGACTGCTGTGTGACTCATTCCGAGATAGGAAGCACTGAGTGCCATGTGACCCGTTTCGGGTTACTCGGCAGCCAGGACTTAGGCGATATACGAATCGGACCCCCATATATCGGTGGCAGAGTTGCAATGCGCTCATTTCTTCGCCTTTCCGATCATCGCTGCCCGCTCATTGCGAAGTGCAAGCAACTTGGCGCGCGCCGCTTCTTTGCCCAAAGGTCCATTGCCTTCGACCGCCACTCGCACTGGATTGGCGACGGCATTGGCCGATCCTTCGTGAAAAGCTTTCAGTGATGCTTCTTTTTGGGCCTGTTGAGCATCGGCTTGCTTGGCTAACTCAATGCGCTCTGCAGCGATGACGGGGGCATACGCCCAGATGCATTCGCCGGCTCTATATTTCTTCACTACACTGTTTAGCCAGGCCACAGGCGACTTCACTTTATGAAATCGGCGATTCGCACCTTCCATCTCGTCCAAGGCTTGCTGTTGTTGCTCAAGGGGAAACTTGGCCAGCACCTTGGAGAGGGACGCGTGCAGTGACTTCTCAATCCAGGTGGGGAAGATGAGGCCAGAGGCAAGTGCGGCATTCAGCTTGTCCGAACTCGAAGACTTACCACCCTCACTTGCCTGAACCTCAGCCGTGCTGCTGGTGTTAGCCGGTGAAGTAGTAGTGGATTGAATAGAAGTCCTTTGAATATTGATTGTAGGAAACGGCAGATCAAGCCTGTAGGTTTCGGCCAAAGAGTCAGGCTCTTGTTTGCAGGAAACGGCAAACGATTCCTTCGCTCCACCCTCGCTCCCCTTATCGCTAAAGCTCTTCGCTAACTCCTTGCTGCCGTTGGAGATTTGCGCCGACTTGGCGGGCTGCTCACTGATCGAAGGAGTAACTCCAGCTTGTCGGATTTCGACAGGTTTGTGAGGCACCAGATCGTCGTTCAAGAAAGACAGCAAGAGATCGCGCGGGCGGGGAGCAGGAGCGGTCGCGGACAGTCCTAGCAACGCTTGCGAGAACGCGAATGAAAGCCCGGACAGATCCAGCGTCTTGTTCGTGGCTGGACCGCCATTCGACGGTGCAGCCTTCGTCGACGCCGCAGGAGTGGCCTTGTCCGTGTCAGCCTTGCGAGGCAACGGCTTGATGCTTTGGCCACGCAGGCACAGCAGAATGGCGTCGAAGTTAATGCGGACCAAAGCTCCGCCGATGCCGACCTCGTTAATGAATCCCGCCTTTTTCAGCCGCTCGCGAGCATTGCGCTGGACCTTGGGACCGAGCACAAGCGCAGTTGAGATTTCATCCTGGCTGACCGGGATAGCGCCATCGGTGAGCTGGCCGAGCTTCAGACACTCCCGGTGCCGCTGCAGCAGATAGGCCAAGTACAGTCCGCTTGCGATGCTTCCAGCCACATCAGCCAGAGGCTTGTAGTAGACCTTGCAGCCCTTGAACCAGCTACTTGCCAAGTCCCACGTAAGTTTCTGCCCCTTGCCGCGCATGGCCAATGCCTTGGCGAGTGCAGGTACGTTCAGGCGGTAATTCAGCACCGCAGGACGCCCAACGAGCATCTCTTCGAGCACGCCCTCGCCCATCAGCAGCTCGCGCACACTGGCTTGCTCGGTGCGGGTCAGCCCAATGGCCGACTTCCACTGCTGCAAGGACATAAAGAACCAGCCACCGCGCTCGGGATGGTTGCGGAGGCTGTGGCGCGTCCAGTAGAGCGCCATGCCCACGAAGATGGCGGCTTTGTGGCCGAATTTTTCAGCCAGCACCGGATGAAATGGAACGAAACCTCGATCGTCCAGATGCAGAAAAATTTGCTCGGCACCCTGGTGGATCGGCGCATCCTCCGGCAGTTCATAACGAACTGTTGGAATAGCTGCGAGTGAAAGAGAGCCGCGCACTGACAAGCTCCATCAGTGCGCAGCTGCGGCTACGGAGGTTGTCGCTGCACTTCGCATTGCGCTGGCCAAGGGCATGGCTTGCTGCTGCAAAAGCTCAAGCAAGCGCCGCTTCGAGATCCGATAGGTAATGATGCGGCCCTGACCAGCTTGCTCATGCAGGATGCCCAAGTCCACGAGCGTCTTGCGGCAGGTTTGCTGCTGTGCCCTCGTTATGCCGGTATCCTTGGTGCAGCATGACGATGACATAAGGATTTCGAAAAAATCCTCCGACTCGCTGCGACGTTCCCGCTCCATCGCATAGGTAAGCCAGAGTGCGCTCAAGACGTTACCAGTGAGATCCACGAATGCGCGGTTGATGGTGATGGGCTCTTGGCCGATGAGTTCCAGAAACAGTGCGGACTTCAGAAATTCACTATCACTATTCGACAGCTGGGCGGATAAATTCTTGGTGTTCTTCATGTTCAAGCTATATCGATAATGGTTGTAAATAGAACGTCCTACGGCTGATTTATTTGCCGACCGGGAAAGCACTTCTCCTGGGAAGAGCCAGGCTATCCTCGTCTTCAAACTCTTTGAGCGTTGAATAAAGCGAGTCGATGGTGTACTCCGCAAAACGAGAATGCAGCTCGAAAATCCAATCACGTAGAGATTGCCCAGGCGCGGATTGGCTGGTAATTTCGGCCCAAGCTTGATGAATCTGATCCCGAACATCAAACTTCTTGGGTAATTTGGCCCTACCGCCGGTGACGCTTCCACCAACCAATTCACGCATCCTACGAATATCGTCTGCGGAGCGCTTAAAAAGCCGGGTAATCAGTGCACGCGATGCGCCATTACGCACAAAATATTCGCAAAGAGCATCGTCTTGCCGTTGTCGGTCCAGTCCTTCTAGTTGCTGCCGGAGTTCGCCAGGAGAAAATACGAGCTTAACCCTCGTTAACTTAGTAGAAATATCCAGAATATCGCGAGTCTTGCGATGCCGAAGTTGGTCAATCAGTTCAGCATCGCAACCCATCTGCAATAACTGATCTATTCCATCCTCGGTTTCGATAGCACGAATTACCTCCGTCAGCAGCAGAAAATTCAACTGCGGATTCGTGTGAATATCGACGGGAACAATATGATCTGTCATTGCTTAACTAACGTGTTTATTCCGTAAATAACGGTTTATAGGCTTCGCGGCTATCCTCTTGCACGGCGATATTGAATTCAGCGAGTGTTTGCATCAGCGCAGACAAGCATCTAGCAACCGCCGAATTGCCGAAGAGATACCCATAATGGTCAGAAGTGACATAAAGCTGCCCATTCTTCCCGCACAGAATTGCTCTATCTGTGCACTCCCGACGGAACGTATCAACGCCAGCCTGAATAGCCTTAACCCAGCGGCTTTCTGGGTCGCATTTCGAGAGTAGGTTTGCGTTGCACTGCCCGGTTTGCGTTGCAAGAAATGGCCAGAGATACACACGCAGAGTTTCCAAATCTTCAGAGAGCTTTTGATCACCCAGGTAAGACATGCGCTCTGGAATGTCTGCCATAAACCCGTATGGCAAACCCGGCACAGGCTTCACGAAGTCTGAAAGCGGCACGACAACGTTGAGATCCACGAGATTCTGGGATAGCCGTGCGGAAAACGCCGCCAACTTGTCGACCGGGCCTGCTTCGGCCCCTTGCTTATCTGCCTTGCTGGCGGCGCTTTTGTTGGCAGGCGATGCACTTGATTTGGCGCTGGCAAGCATCCCCGCAAGCGGCGCCTGCTTGGCTTGCTGTTGCTCCTTCTTGTTCGCGCTCTCTATCGAGCGCATGTCATCGACTGAGAGCTTCGGGTCCTGGAGATAGGACTGGACGACTGACTCGATATGGTCGGCGGCAATGCCGAAGTGCTTGGAGGAGACTGACTGGATCTGGGTGAGCAGCGATTGAACATCCAACTTCACCTCTGTCCGACTTGCAGGATCGGCCTCGGAGTTCGCTTGCTCCATGGCCTCAAGATCGGTAGCGTGCATCAAGAAGATTTCCTCGATGGCTTCCTTGACTTCATCACGCTTATCGAATTTCGCCGCAATATCTTGCAACGCAGCCACTGTTGGTCGAATAGTCGTGTTTACGTCATAGGCTTGCAGCCAAGGGCCAATCAGTCCGAGATTTTCGACAGCGAAGATGAAATTTTGAACCATCCGCACGCCATAGCTCAATCCAACCTCTTTAAGTGCTTTATTCAGCTCGGTGGCCGAAAATGATTTAGCGGTCTGCTTCTCAATTTCGCGCTTGTAATTCATCACGCCCTGAGCTCGCTCCCAGAACGAAATATCACTTCGATTGTCGTTTTCGCTTAAGTGCGCAGCAATGACAGCAGCCTCGCCAGGCCACTTCCTAGTAACGACATGGACGCGCCGCAGTTTCTCGACGCCTTCATTCACCAGCTCTTTTGCGATCTCCACACGAGTATTTCCGCCACCATATGGAAAATACTTCTCCGTAGGATTTCGACGCGTAACCGAGAACATGTTGGTGATGCCATCGACCTTCATACTCGCTTTGATTTCCGCCCGCTGGGAATTAGCTTTCTTGCGAGGATTCAGCGAATATTCATCAATATCAAAAACATCCAAGACGATGATGGAGCCATCAATCTCATCCATCGGATCAAAACTGGTAGTTGATCTTTCAGAGTCTCGATGAAGAGCTGCTTTAGCCGCCTCAAGACGTGCTTGATTTGGCGTGAGCTTTGGTTTATCTGGTGCAGTCATAGCTGACGTCCCTTGCTTATTTCCAGGGGACGTAGTTAGGTTTAGCGAGGCTGCCCGTTCACGAGCAGTCATGGTTTCAGGTGTACGCATGCTTTCCTCCTAAAATTAATTGGAGGGTGCGTTCAGATCGAGATATTGGGGGTGGTTAGATGCGTACATCTCCGACACGCTGGGCACGATTTCCCAAAGAAGGGAATGCAGCGTGTTGGAGGCTTTCACCGGATCAACCCAATGCACTGGAACTCCGGCACTGGCCGCTTTTTTCCATGCAGTTGCATCGGGAACATCGGTATCCAGCATCGTGATTTTTCCGCTCAGCTCAATAAAGCTTTCGCGAATCATTGCGGACATTTCCTTGCTATCGCTGGTCTTCTGGCTTTTATTGAGAAATGCCTTCATCTGAGGCATCTTCAAGCCCATGCTAGACACGCTATCGTGGCGTTCAATGAGTGCCTTCACGTTTGCGATGAACTCGCGAGCAGAGATCATGTCTGGCGTTGCAGGCACAAGCAGCAAATCAGCAGCAACCACAGCAGCATCTTGCAGATGACCCACAGCACCTTGGGTATCAATAATCACCACGTCATATGCGCTAGCGATCGCAGGGTGCTTCAGGGGGTTCTTGAAACTGAACTGCATGCTCACCGGATTGCGATTGGCCATCCAGACCTGCAAAGACGAGTCCTTGGCGTCAGAGCGAACGATATGCAGGCAACCGCCCTCGCTCTTAGGTGCCTTCTCAAGCTTGCCTTGATAGGAAGTCGGCGGCAGTTGGCAATGCGAGATGCAGTCCGGGGTCAGTGCACCAGACTGCACCAACTGCGTGAGCCCGAAAGGGGCAGCATAGGAGAGCTGGTAATAGCGTGAGAGCGACGGCTGAATATCGCCGTCGATCAGCAGCGTCCTAAAGCCGATGTCGTGGAGCAGCCCGCCCAGATTCGCAGCTGTAGTTGTCTTGCCGACTCCGCCCTTAGAAGCCAGAACAGTGATGATGAACATTGAAAGTCCTCGTTGAATGGTTGTTGATCCATTCAACGGGAGCTGAAGTTCGCTCGCGCATTGGTAGGCCGTTGCGACCAAAACTTAGGCCGCAGTGGCGCTCAGAAGCCACCCTTGATCGATGGTTATTTCGTAACCTTTTGTTGAATATCAGGCAAAAAGCCTTGACTTCCAGCTTAAAAAAGTGTCAGAAAATATACATCGTGTCTAGTAGAAAAGCTCTAAAAATAGGAGCGCTAGAGCTCCAGTTTTGCGGCTTTCAGCAGACCGTTGGGACTACGTTTAAACCTCTTCCTCTTCACCAATTGCGGGTTAAGCCCATGGCTACAGCAACCATCCTCGTGCAGCACTTGCTCCGTTTTTCACGTTGCTCAGGCGTTGTGTAGCCGTGTTGAACAGCGATCTCGATGGCGCGATCGAGCTGAATGTGGTAGCGCCAGGTCAATGCTGGCTCCGACGCGTAGCTCGTCTCGTACACCTGGCCATAACCTCGATTGGCAGCGTCCAACAAGGCTGCGTACTTTGCTCTGAAAAGGTCTTCGCCTCTGGAGCTTGCGCTGCGTCGAGTGCGTCGACGCTCGGTGACGTAGTAGTTCTTTTTAAAGAAGACCTTTGATCCGTGATCTTAGGAAGTACTTTCCTAGCTTCAATATGTTGGTATGGCGTATGCGACGCCCAGTTGGTTAGCCTTCTCAGCAAGACGTCGATCAGCTGTCCACAGCAGTGCCCCAGGTGTGATCAATGTCGATGCCAGCAGTGATAGATCCACTAGGCCGCAGCCTCTACCGAAGAGCTTGTTTTTCTCAAGAAACTCCAGAGTCTCCCGAACTGAGGCCTCCTGGCTCGGGCGCAGCATTGCCAGAGCCGCCAGGGTGTCACCGCGTGGTGCAGGCGGTGTACCGCACGCGATCTCTGCATGCACCATCGAGTGCATCAGCACGCTGTCTTGCATCAGTAGTTCCTGCAGATGGGCATCGGCTTCGCGGAAATGCCTCACCCACACCGACGTATCGACAAGAACGGACACAGGCATCAGCGAGAGCCCTCTGCATCCGTCCCACTGGCGCGGCGTGGCACATCAGGCATATTTGGCGCGGCACCGCCGAGCGCAGCCAAACGCTTACCTGCCTCGACACGCGTGAATGTTTCCAGTGCCAGTCGTACCAGTTCAGGCACCGCAATACCGGGCGCTGCGACGGCTCGTGCGCGGTTTACGACATCGTCATCGATTGTGAAAGTCGACCTCATGACTACTCCTTAAACATCTAATTTGATGCATTTTTGCATCGAATTTGATGTTTGTGAATCATGATTTGTATTGCACAATACAAATATGCAACCTAAGTCTACCGAGCTCGACCTCGCGCATACACGCCGCCTGGCTCCAACACAGGAAACCTACAACGAGCTGCAGATGGCTTATGACCATTTCAATGCGCGGCTGTTTGAGGGGCAACTGCCCAGCTGCTTGATTACGCTGCAGCGGGAAAAGCGGACTTTCGGATATTTCTCGGCCGCCCGCTTTGCATCGGTGGACGGCTCAACCACAGACGAGATTGCGATGAATCCGACCTATTTTGCTGTGGTCCCCATCATCGAGACACTCCAGACTCAAGTTCATGAGATGACACACTTGTGGCAGCACCATTTCGGCAAGCCAGGCCGAGGCCGATACCACAACGAAGAATGGGCACGAAAGATGGAAAGCATTGGGCTCATGCCCTCTTCCACCGGGCAACCTGGTGGCGCTCGAACCGGTGATTGCATGGCGGACTACGCCGTCGAAGGTGGCCGCTTTTTAGCGGCCTGCCAAGACTTGTTGACGGCAAAGTTCAAGTTCAGCTGGTACGACCGATTTCCCTCTGCAGATCATGTGCTCGCTGGTCAAGCCAGCATGGCCAACCATATTCGAGGAATTGAGGGCACCAAACCGCCTATGGCAAGCATCCCAGCCCTCGCCGAGGCCGTGAAGCCCACAGGCTTGGCTATGGCTGCCATAACTGGAGAACACGGAGCGCTGACCGCGCCCGCGAACAAATCAAACCGAGTGAAATACAGCTGTATCGGCTGTCAAGACGCAATCTCAGTCTGGGGCAAACCCGGCCTCAAGCTAATCTGCGGTAGTTGCCTGCAAGGCTTCAGTCCTACAGGTGCGGGGGCTGCCCATTCTTGACCAGTATTCCATTCAGTATTGACCGTCATGATCGTGTTGACCAACGACGGCAACCGACCGCTGAGCTCAGCCAATGCCTTTGGCAGTTCACGAGATTTTTCAGACGGTTCTGATTTATCCCGCGCAATTCCTTAGCGATACTGAGATCCATCAGGCAATTGAATCGCAGCGACGATGGCTTCTGACTTTTGCCAGAAGCGTTAGCAGCCAGTTTCAAAAAGGAGTACTCATGAAGGACGACTTCGCCATGAGCGTTGAAGTTGCAACGGTATCTGGCACGAGCCGACTTGTTGATCGAATTTGCGCCGGCGTCTTGGCCGGGGAGTTCTCGGTGGCGTTCCAACCGATCATTGACGTGCACTCTGGCCGTACGGTGGGGGCCGAAGCTTTATTGCGCTGGCAACATCCGGAGTTCGGTCAGCTCTTGCCTGGAGCCTTCGCTAAAGCGCTAATGAAACCCGAAGCCGCATGGGCCACAACGGCGTTTGTCATCGATGAAGTGTGTCGGCAACTGAGCGCCTCGATGACCACCTCCTCCGCAGGTGCCCCTGAAAATGGTGCCGAGCTGCAGTTCGTGTCGTTCAATGTTTTGCCGTCCCAACTTCATGACCCAAGACTTGAAACGCTGATCCGCTGGTCATCTTTGATGCATCGTATCCATCCATCGCTGATTCTGATCGAATTGCTCGAGTGCGAGCCGATAGTTGATCAAGCCGAGCTGCAGCAAGACATTGAGAGGCTGCAGCGGCTGGGAGTGCGCGTTGCCATTGACGACTTTGGCAGCGGCGCATGGACTTTAAGCGATCTGGCCAACCTCAAGATAGATGTCGTCAAAATCAGCGGTGAGCTCGTAAACCGAGACTCACTGGATTCAAGAACGAGGCCTATTCTTGGCGGCATGATCGGTTTGCTTTCAGATCTTGGAGTCGCGGCAGTCGTGGAGGGAATCGAGTCGATGGACCAACGAGCTTGGATTAAAACGCAGAAGCCTGTTATGGCGCAAGGCTATGGCTACGCGAGACCTCAACCTTGTCTGCGCTCTGCACTAGATATCGAAGCATAGATCCGCCGCATTGCTTCATTCACAGCGACACCCTCTGATCGCACAGTGGTTCCGTTGTGCAATATGCAGTAGATAGAGGCCCTCCTCTACGCTTAACTTTATAAGTATAGTTAGCGTTGCCGCTCCCGGGTAGGAGGAGATATTGCGCTCCGAGGTTGCTGAACGCTCGACTCGTTCAAGGGTGTTCCGACCCTGCATGGCCTCTTCGAGCATTGTCTAAGAGCTCGGATGCATAAAAGGACACCATAGATATCGGCTGAACCAGGAAGGAGCGCCTACTGCCCTACCCCTAAAGTTTTTTAAATGCCGCGGCAGAGCACACCTGTAGTGCTCAAGGACTGACCTCGCCGCGACAGTTGGCGCATCAGACAGATGCCGAGCACTTCAACCCCCTCAGATTTCGGTACGGCGGTCGCTCGGGTCAACCATTCCTGCCACGCTCGGAATCACAAGGGTTGGTCGCTCAGGGCTCCTCTAGCAGCTTGCGGGATGCAAATAGCTCGGCATCGCTGCGGATACCAAGCTTTCGAAGTGCCGATTGCTTTTGCGTGCTAATCGTCTTAGAACTGCGAGCGAATTTCGCCGCGATGTCAGACACGGACATGCCCGCGAGATAGCAGCGCAGCACTTCATGCTCGCGCGGACTTAGGCTTAAGATCGCTGATGGGCCGGAGTCGGACGCCGACGCACTCTCGGCGCTCACGACTTTTTTTCTCGCAAGGCGAGGGTCCGGCATTGAGCTCGACATGAGCTTACCGGACAACTCTGCGCTGATGTAGGGACGGCCTCTCGCGACGACGAAGATTGCATCCGCGAGTTTGCTGAGATCTTCGCTCTTGCCGAAAAAGCCGAGCGCGCCTGCACGCATTGTCATGTTGACGGTCGCAGGCGTATCGCTACTCGAAGTCATCAGGATCTTGCATTCCGGGAAACGTGTACTGATCAGCTTGACCAGATTGAGGCCATCGATCTCGCCGGGACCTAGTGTGTAGTCAAGCAACACAACGTCTGCTAGATTCGCCTGGAGCCAGCAAATTAAGTCACGCGATTTCCCGAAGCTCGCAACCACTGCAATGTCATTCCTCTCTGCCAGATAACTGGAGATCCCATGCTGGACTACGGCATGGTCGTCCAGGATCACGACCCGGATCACCCGGTGTTCTGGCCTCATTGCTAACCCTTTCATTTGTGCGAAATGACTTTGAATGGCTGGATCATCTTTAGTCATCACAAGCAGCTAGCAATGCGGATGACCATCGGAATCAGACCACAGCCTTTCAAGATAATTTATATGTCCTCCACCTAAACCGGTCGGAGGTTCGCGCCTATCACTAGCGTTCGAGCAGCTTCAGATAACTTAGTGATTCGGTTGTGGCGGAGGCTGTACAAAGGATGATATGCGCCTGACGGCGTTGCGTTCGCGATGCACGGCCTATGACTGCAGGCCCGTCTCTCGACTTGAACCGGATTCAGACGGGCGATACTGCTGTAGATATGCACCACAACGCCGGATCGACATTATCGCAGCCGCTCAAGCAATGCGGCCGATTCATTGCAGCTCGACCGAGACTGTGGTGGAAGTACGTAAGCATGTTTAATTTGAATGGACGCTCGATCCTAATCTGCCTGGTGTTCGGGCTGACGCCGGCGCTAGGGTGGGCAAACGGCAGGCCGCAGTTTACGCCGGAGGAACAGGCATGGATCGCTACGCATCCCGTAGTTCGGACTCGTGTCGATCCAAGCTGGCCTCCCTTCGAATTTCGACAAAATGGCAAGATCGTCGGTGTCGTTCCGTCATTTCTAGAGGCAATCTCGCGGATTAGCGGGTTGCGTTTCGAGTACGTCGACGATGTCACCTGGCGCAACTCGGCGGAGGCGTTGCGCTCCGGCAGGATCGACATCGCTCCAGATCTGACCTGGCGCAACGCGCTTGATGCATGGAAGGTGCCTCATCCCGATACCAGCTCAGGTATTCAGGCAGGTTCCACCCCGGCCTCAGTCCGCGACAGCCTCATCTTCAGCCGCCCCTATTTCGTCGGCACAGTGTTTGTAGTGTCGTCAGAGCGTCTGAACCTGTTAGTCGACGCCCGTAATCTCGCCGGCCGGCGCATTGCCATCAAGGGCGGAGGTGCAATTGAAGACGCGATTCGCCATGGCGACATCCCCGTCATTCTGTTGACCTACAACGATGATCGAGATGCACTTGCGGCTGTCGCTGAAGGCAACGCCGATGCCGCTATTGGCCCGGACGTGTCGATGCTGCCGCTCGTGCAGCGTCAATACCGCGACAAGCTATTCGTGTCCGGAGGGCTACCGGACACTCCGTATGCCCTCTCTATTGCGACGCGCAGCGACCTGCCGGTTCTCGCCTCGATTCTCGATAAGTCCCTCGCCTCGATCCCGGCGCGCGACGCCGAGCAGGTCGTACATCAATGGATCGAGTCGACCGATTACGGCAAACCGTCGCTTCAATCGATCCTTTACTACCGACGCTGGCAGGTAGCGGCAGCCGGAGCCGGCCTGCTCGCGCTGATAGCAATCGCATTCGCTGCCTGGCGCTCGCGCGTTGCGGCTGTGCGCAGCGAGCAGGACAAGGCGATGTTTTTCGCATTTATAAGCCACGAGATCCGCACACCGATGCATACGATCCTATCTTCGCTGGAGTTGCTGCAACGCGCGAAGCTGCCGCCAAAGCAGGCAGGTCGCGCGGACGCGGCTGTAGCCGCGTCGGAATCGCTGCTGGCATTGCTCGACGACCTTCTCGAATACTCGCGCCTGGAATCACGCAACGTGGTCCTCACACCCGGGCCTACGTACATCGAACCCTGGGTACAACGAAGTGCCGACATGGTGCGCTGGAGGGTCGACGAGAAGAAACTGGGCCTTGCGTTGGAGCTAGCCTGTCCGCCAGGACTGTGCTTGCTGATCGATCCGATGCGCACGCAGCAGATCGTGCTGAATCTGCTTGTCAACGCCATCAAGTTCACATCTACCGGTTCGATTACGCTGCGTGTCGACTACCTCGACGGTAAACCGAGCCGTGCCGGATCACTGGTGATTGAGGTTTGCGATACCGGCATCGGCATTCCGCCCGAGCGCCAGCGCCACATTTTCGAGCCCTATCAGCGTGTCGAGCACTCGAATACTCGCCGTGTCAGTGGAAGCGGATTGGGGTTGTCGATCTGCCGCGAACTAGTCGACCTAATGAAAGGCGTGATTACCGTCAGTAGCAGCCCTGACAACGGCACGGTCTTCACCGTGATCCTGCCGGCGCCGCGCATCGGACATGCGCCGGCTGCAGACATGACCGACACGCGCGACACGAAGTCTGACCCATCGCTGCCTGTGGCGGCGCATGCGCTGGTGAAGGCCTACCCGCCGCAGCCCGTCAACGGACCAATGATCCTGGTCGTCGACGACCACGAGGCCGTTCAACACGCGATCCAGCACCAACTTGACGCGCTCGCATGCCGCTCGGCCGTTGCCGACAACGGCGAGCAGGCACTCGCGCATTTCGCGCGGGCCGAGTTCGACATGGTGCTGCTCGATTGCGACCTGCCCGATATCGACGGCTATACGGTTGTGCAACGTATGCGCAACGACGAACGACTTCAGCAGCGGTCGCACACGCCCATCATCGCGATCTCTGCGTCGAGCGGCGACGCACATCGAGAACGGTGCTTCGACAACGGCATGGATGGCGTACTGTGCAAGCCGCTAAGGCTCGAGGAACTGCGCCAAATGATCGACCTGTGGTGTCCGTTCGCCTTCATGAATGAGAGTGCACCAGAGGCCGGAGGCATGCGAGCGCCAAAAGCAGACTTCTGGGCGGTCTTTCGGAAAAGCGTAGACGCCGATCTGGCAGCGCTGGGCGACGCATTGTTGAATGGCGATGTCGATCGTGCACGTCATGCGTCACACCGAATCAAGGGCGCCACAGCAATTGCTGGTCATGCAGCGACGAGCGAACTGGCAGCCGAACTTGAGCATCTGCTTGAGGCTACATCCGGCATCATGCCGTCAAGCATCCATGCTCTCGGTGACGAACTGTTGCGCCTGCATCGCGCCGACATGGCCGGGCTTGACGCCACCGAGCGCAAATCGGCCGCCCCTGATGCATAGACCGCCGAGATGACCGAATATCAGCCCCTGGGATACGTCGAAATTCTATGACGCGTCCGGTGCGTCGAAAGCATCGACGAGGCACCACGTCGCGATCGCGTTCTGAAGCATTTCGAGCCGCAACGGTTTTCCAAGCACGCCATCCATGCCGCTATCGAAGCACTGCTCGCGATGCGCCTCGCCAGACTCAGCCGAAATCGCGATGATCGGAACCCGCCGGGTCTTGCGGGCGGCCTCTTCCTGCCGGATCGTGCGCGCGAGTGCATAGCCGTCGATATCGGGCAGATTGCGATCGAGCAACACCATGTCGATCCGGTCCTGTGCGAGGTACCGCAATGCGTCTTTTCCCGTGCCTGCAACCACCCCGAAGCAGCCAAGTGCATCGCACTGATCCTGCAGTGCGGTCCTGACTGCGTCATGATCGTCGACGATCAGGATGCGTGCTGCACCGCGCTGCACCGGCCCGGCTGTTGCGAGCTCCAGTGTCGGCGCAGTCGTGACTGGCGGCATCCGGAACACCCCCTTCACTGCCGGAGCTGGCAATTTCACCGTGAATACCGTTTCTACATACGGCGTGCTTTTGACCGTGATCGAGCCGCGCATCAACTCGACGAGCTCGCGACAGATCGCGAGCCCGAGCCCACTGCCGCCAATGCCTTGCTGAGGCTCACGATCAGCCTGCCAGTATGGTTCGAAGACGCGGTCGACGCGATCAGGCTCGATGCCGATGCCAGTGTCGCGCACTTCTAGAATCAAGGAGCCGTGGCGTCCATGACGGGCGGCGTGATAACCCACGTGCAACGTAACGGCCCCGCTCGCTGTGAAATTGATCGCGTTGATAAGCAGATTCAGCACAATCTGGCGCACGCGAACTGGGTCAATCAGCACGAGCGTCGACGGCAGCTCTGTCACATCAAGCAGCAACGCCAATGCTTTTCTCTCCGCCCTCCATCGCACCATGTCGACTGTTTGACTGGCCCACACATCGAGTTTGACCGTTTGCGGCAACAGAGTGACCCTGCGTGTCTCAAGACGGGAGTAGTCGAGGATATCGTCGAGCAACGTCAGCAGCGTTTCGGAAGCTGACGCGGCCGCATCCACACGGCAGGCCTGCTCAACGGGGAGCTGCGAACGCTGCAGGAGCTCAAGCGACGACAGGACCGTCTGCATCGGCGTGCGTATCTCGTGACTGACGAAGGCCAGGAACATCGCCTTGTCGCGCTTGCTGCGGATGGCTGCTGCACGGGATTTCCACATCAGGTACACAAGCACCGCGAACGTCAGCAATGTGACTGCGGTCGCAAGTACCACAGGTGCACGATAACGCAGGATCGAGCGGATCGACGGCTTGCCGTAGTCGCCCAGCTCGATCGAGTCTCGCGTGATGCCAGCCGTCTCACTGACCGTAATGGCAGCGAGCGACTTGTCGATGATTGATGCGAGAATCGGCAGATCGGCGCGGGTGAGCATCGCAAGCGACACCGGGCGATCGGCCAGCATGCCGGACATGTAAATCTGGCCAATGAATTGCCGACGCATGATCGGCAGGATCGTGACGTCGACACCAAGCGCGGCGTCGGCGTCGCCGTTTGCAACTGCGGCTAGTGCGAGCTCCTCGGTGTCGAACGTCCGCACATCGAGCGGTACGCCGCTGTGACGAACAAAGTATTCGACCGCTCCTTGTCCCTTGATGGCCACGCGCTGCCCCTTCAACCGCTGCAGGCCAAAGATCATCGCGGAATTGTTGCCCGTCACAACGGTCAGCCGCCCGACCAGATACGGTGCACTGACCCTTGCACCGACACCAGCACGTTCGGGCACCAACTCGCGCCAGACGCCCGGCAGCAAATCGACCTTGCCGGACGCGAGCGCCTCGTACGCCTGACCCCATTCCGTGCCGGGCACGGTCTCGAACGCGAGACCGGTCATCCTTGAGATAGTACTCAGGTAACCTGCAACGAGGCCCGCCTGCTCACCGTTGTGCATGTATTCGATCGGGCGCCAGTTTGCCTCGACCGCGATATGGACGACCGGGTGATTGCTAATCCAGCCAAGTTCCTCGTCAGTGAGGATCGCTTTTCCCCTGACGTTCGCTGTGCCCGTGCCGACCGAAAGGGTCAGCAGTATGGTCGTCAACGCGTGGCGGACCATGCGCGACACCAGGGGATGTGCAAAGGACGTAGCTTCCATGATTGATTCGCTGGGAATAGAAGTACCCGACGCCCGGTAGCGGGCGCCCAACGCGCTAGAGATTGGAGGATGACGGCGTAAACGTGATCGCCAGCTGGTTGCTGTGCTTGCCAAGACGCCTCCAGACAGTCTGAAATTCCGGTGTGCGGAGTGTCAATGGCGTTGGCGTGCACACGACCGGCACCGAATGCTCGGCAGCGATACCAAGCGACCGGCATTGTTGTTCACGCCCAGAAGCCGCACCTTCTCGTTGTTAGACAGCGTCATCTTCTTGCCCGCATACGTCAGGTTGAGTGCGTAATCGATGCGTGATTCGTAGTTGCCGCTCTTGTCCTTGTCGAACAAGACCGAATACTGGCCCTTGTTACGCCGGTCGTCCGTGAGACCAGCGCTCGCCGATATATCGAACCGGGGTCTTTGCGAGTTGTAACCGTCGTACAGGCACAAGTCGACGATCGACGTCCCCGACAACCGGCTGCCGTTGTGATCGTGGCGATTAATGCCGCTACAATGCGGTATTTATCTTCAAATATGATCTGCATAACTCTTTGATAAAAATCTAGAATCGCTAATGCATTCATAGGTCAAGCTGGATGTGGCGTTTACCTAGATGGCATATACGACTCAGGAAATGAGCTAACCATTACGATGCAATGTTTATCGCTATGTAATATTTGGATTGGATTTTTACCTGGAGAGCTAATCAGGTATATAAGAATTGGACTAAAAATCTCGTAAATCGTGTGATTGGCTCAGTTGGAGTGCTGGCGAAGCTGCAGTCACCTGCTAGCCAGGCAACTTCTCATGTGGGAGCCAAAGTAGTGCACGATTGGAGGGAATTTGGCCGTGGCGGGCCGTAACTGCTGCCAAGCATAGTTGGCTGAAGGGCCGTGAAATCTGGCTGCGGGTCGGGTTGATGTGCACAACCCGATGCTTTCAGATTGTTCAATCTACGGCTCCACGGAGCGTGGCGTGCTCATGCAGCGGTAGTTCAACGTGCTTTGGCGATGATATTCGTTTTGCTTAATGGCACGTCCTGCCATTTACCCAATGTCTCAATAGTTTTGAGAGTATTTCGGGATGACTTAATTAAAAGTCGAATGATTTCATATTTAAAACCTCTTGTCGACGCCAAAAAATTGTTTGAATTTTCAAAGGCTGGACTCTGAGGCGTTTGCATTACTATGCTTATATTAGGTTGCCTTACGCTGTGTGACTTCAATTGCTCAGATCAAGCAGATCGGCCACCCATACTGGAAGATTGACGTCGATATCCAAGGTGGTTTCAAGCGGTAGTCCGCTCAGACTGGTGCTTGCTTTGGTCAAAGGTTAATACGCATGTTTTGGAGTTGCAATTGACCAGAATTTTCCAACTCCGATAACGGAACATCGGGCACTTTGGTGAGGCGTGGCTCATCAAATGAGCCTTTTTGTTCTGCTACTTTTCACGTCTCCGTCGACTTCGGCACGGGACGATTTTTCGTGCGCAGCGTCTCGCAGATGCAACTGCATAACGCGTGGTGGCGTGCTCTACAGCGAGCGCCAAGCACCTCAAGGCTGCCGGGCTGTTCACTTGAAAAGTGAGTGATGTGCGAGTCAGCGACCAATATCCTTGACCGCTGCGCAGTCGTCTGCTTTATTCAGGGGTAATGCCTGCCGCCTTGATGACCTGCCCCCACTTGGTGGTTTCGGCGGCTTGGAATTGTGCCAACTCCGAGGCTGAGGTGGTCCAGGCTTCGGAGCCGGACATATTGAAGAAGGACTTGGCCGCAGCATTGTTCACGGCTTTGGCCAGCAATTGGTTGAGTCTGCCCGCGACAGGTGCTGGTGTATTGGCGGGGGTGTAGGCGGCAAACCAGTAGCCCATGTCATAGCCTTTGACACCAGCCTCCGAGATGGTCGGAACGTCAGGCAACTGTGCGCTGCGCTTCTGGGTGGAATATCCCAATGGGCGCACCTTACCCGCCTTGATCTGAGGAACGCCCGTCGATACGTCTGTAATCATCAGGTTTATTTGCCCTCCGAGAAGGTCCGTGAGAGCAAGCGGATTGCTCTTGTAGGGAACGTGAAGGATATCGACGCCAGCGAGCTGCTTGAGCATTTCGCCTGCGACTCTGCTTGAAGAGCTGCCGCTGCCGAAACTCAGCTTGCCGGGATTGGCTTTGGCGTAGCTCAGCAGCTCGCCCACGGAGTGATATGGCGAAGTCGCAGGGACGACCAGAACCTGCCCACCTTTGCCCAGACCTGTGATGGGGGTGAAATCCTTGACAGGGTCATAGGAGAGCTTTTTGTACAAATGCTCATTGGCCGCATGCGTCGTATTGGTCGTGATGAGCACGGTGTAGCCATCAGGCGCGGCCTTGGCCACCGCTTGAGCTGCAATCATGCCACTGGCACCGCCTTTGTTTTCCACCACGACCGGCTGCTTGGTTTGCTCGGAAACGGCTTGTCCCAAGGCGCGCGCAAGCTGGTCTGTGGCGCTGCCGGCGGCAAACGGAACGATAAAGGTAATGGGCTTGTTTGGATATTCGCCCTGTGCAAAGGCCAAGGGGCTGATTGCCAGGCTTGCACCGCATGCAAGAACAGTGCGTCGTGTCAGAAATTTCATGGTTTGTCTCCTAGTGGTTGTTGTAGCAATTCAGGGTGTCGGACCGGCCAGCAGTGACTCGAGATGGCATGGAACCACGACAGGCATTTCAAGCACCCTGAAGCACAGCGTTTTTCCATGGCTATCCAGATTCAGCGAGTCATTGACCCCCCCATCCAGCACGTTGTCGAGCACCAGATTCATGGCGTGGAGCCTGGGTAGCAGGTATCGCCGGACATGGCTTGGCGTGCGGTCTGCAAACAGACGCATCACGGATTGTTCGGTGACTTGTTCGCACACCACTTCCCACAACTGCGGATGCCATGCAATGACGCTGATGTTGGAGCGGTTGCCTTTGTCACCCGTGCGTCCATGCGCAACTCGGTAAAGGGGAACGGTAAGGCTTGAGTTCATGGCTTACTCCTGATGCGACTTGGTCCAGTGGAAGCCAGTCGTAATCTGTTGCTGAGGTACCAGGCACGACACCATTCCCAGGCGCTGGCGCATATGGGTGCGAACGCCCCCTCCCCCCGCCGGGCCGCAGCAATACAAGGCATTTATCTCGCGCGGCAGACGCGCAGCAACTGCATGGTCGGCATGCTGCCAGGCCATGCGAAGCCGAACATCCCGGGATTCGCCGGCAATGCTTGCTTCAGTCAGCCAGTCGCTGGTGTCGTTTCCCCAGACGCTGGTTACGCCGATCAGATCTGTTCTAAGGGGCGCAATATTCGTCAGGCGCCTGGATATGGTCTGGGCGGCCAAACGCGCACGTTCAACGGCTCTTGGACCTGCGTAGGAGATCTCTCCCTCGGCAAACCACCCTGACTCGAAGCAGACATTGACTTTGAGCATCTCCGGTCTCGGGTGGCCGATGACACCTTCCAGGCGAACCCGGTCAGGTCCGACCGAAATCACTTCTGCCTGGGTAATGTCGGCAACAACGTCTGGCGTGAGGTAGCAGGCAGGGTCATGGATTTCGTAGAGCAACTGCTCCTTGACCGTGGCTGCAGTGATGCACCCCCCGGTCAGAGATGGCTTGAAGATGGTGCTGTTGCCCGCGCTGTCGATTTCGGCAATGGGATACCCCAGGCGGTCCATGTCCGGTACATCTTTGTACCCGGGGTCTGCGAAATAGCCGCCAGAGACCTGGGTTCCGCATTCCAGCAGATGCCCGGTCATCGTGGCCCGAGCCAGGCGATTCCAGTCATCCCAGGCCCAGCCGAAGTGGGCCATGGCAGGTCCCACCACCAGTGAGGGGTCGGAGACGCGGCCGCACACCACAATGTCTGCACCTGCCAGCAGGGCCTCGGCAATGGGGCGTGCACCTATATAGGCATTGGCGCTCACCAGTTGCTGTTCTGGCATGTCCAAGCCCAGGGCTTTTTCGAGCAGCTGGTAATGCGCGGGGCCGCTGAGGTCATCTCCATGAACCACCGCTATTTTGGGTAGGCGCGTTCCGAGCTCCTTGGCCAATACAGCGATGGCTCGCGCTGCACCTTGTGGGTTGGCCGCGCCAAAGTTACTGACGATTCGAATGCCATGCGCGAGGCAGTCGGCGAGCACGGGCCGGAGAAACTCCACCATGAGAGGCTCATAGCCTGCATCGGGATCCTGACGACGAGCAAGCTGTGCCAGTGCCAGAGTGCGCTCGGCAAGCGTTTCAAAGATCAGAAAGGCAGGTTTGCTTTGTCGAATCAGCTCCTGCACGACGGGTTGCGCCGCATCAATTCGATCGCCGGAAAAGCCTGCCGCACATCCGATGAGCAATGACGTCGTTTCGTTTTGCACTCTTGTCATGAAACCTCCTGTTGCCCACTATAGGAAAACCGCTATAAGCTGTGAAATCGATAATTGAGATTAATTAATCCGCATTTCAAATGAATCTATCGTCGCGCGATGTGCAGGCATTCCTTGTACTGGCCAAGCAAAAGAACTTCACCCAGGCCGCCAGCATGTGCCACCTGTCACAACCGGCTTTCAGCGCACTCATCCGCTCCCTGGAGCAAACGGTAGGTCTCAAACTTTTCGACCGCAGCACAAGACACGTGGTGCTTACTCGTGAAGGGGAGCGATTTTTGCAGTCTGCAGAGCGCCTCGCCGCAGAATTCGCTGCCTGCGAAAGAGCGATGCGTGATACAGCACAACTGGCCCACGGGCACGTATCAATTGCATTGCTGCCATCCCTTGCCGCAGGCTGGCTTCCTGAGGTGCTGAAGGTGTACACGGCCCGCCATCCGGGAGTTCAGCTGAGTGTGTTGGACGTGCTGTCCGAGCCATGCATTGCTGCCGTGGCCAATGGAGAGGCGGATTTTGCGCTGGCCGCCATACGCGTGGATACACCCGACCTGAAGGCTGAGCCGTTTTGCAGTGACGGCTTCTATATGGTGTGCCCTAGCGACCATCCACTGGCGGTCAAGGACGCGCTGTCGCTGGAGGATCTGACGCCCTGGCCATTCATCCACCTGGCACGCCACAGCAGCGTTCGTCAGTATCTGGATGCCGCTTTTTTTCCTCGAACGATGCAGACTTTCGTTGAAGTTGAGCAATTGGCCACCGTGATGGGGCTGGTGCAAGCCGGACTAGGCATCACCGTAGCTCCTGCGCTGAGCCTGTTTCACTTCGACAAGCCGGGGCTGGTGGCGCGGCACCTGCTGCTGCCAGGTATGGACCGGCAGATCTACATGGTCCGGAAGCGAGAGCGCAGCCTTTCATTGGTGGCTGAAGCGCTCTATCAATTGATGCAGGACATGCGTCCTGCAAACGCCTGAACCCCATGCCTGCGAAATCCAGGCCGCAAATGCTCGGCGATCAGCCACGCTGCGAATGCAGCCAAGCATGAGGGATCAGCTCCTCCGAAACCCAGGAGACTATGGCCACGCCTGCAACCGCGAAGTGCGCGAAAACACGGCATGCATGGCCAGCTGTCGTCAGCCTGCCACTGTCCAGGTTTGCGCATCTACACGCTGTCCTCTCTTGATCTTAAGCTCAGGTGCTTACGGGTCAGCCCATTGAAGCCACTTGCGTCCTTGCATCATGCAGAGATATCTCGCATCTGTGCTTGCAGAGAACGCAAGTCGGTCATGCAGTGCAGCTGGCTTTGCTCGGCATCACTTTCTAAAGCGGGGAGACATACATGAAGTTCAGAACCAGCCGCAAGCGCACTGCCGCCAACCTCAATTTCCCTGGCCGTCTCGCCGACAGCGTGCTGCGCAAGCTGCTAGTTGCTGGGTTTGCGCTGGCAGCGTTGGCCAACGTCACGCTTGCGCAGGAGTCAAAGCGAGATGCCTTCTTCTGGCTGGGCCAGATCAACAAGGCTTCGGCAGTCATCAATACCGACGAAGGCCTGCTGGACAAAGCCATGGCGCCCAAAATTGCACGAGGTCTACAGAGTGTGCTGGCGGCAGGCGATGCTCCCAACGGAAAACGACCGGGTCTGGTGATCACATTCGAGCCCCTGCTCATCGAAGCTGCCGGCGTGGAAGCCACCTTGCTGCATGCCGGGCGCTCAAGTCAGGACATGCTGGCCACCGTGCGCTCCGCCATACAGCGCGACGACATGCTGCGTTTGGCCAGGCAGCTGGCTCAGACCCGTGCTCATCTTCTGCGGCTGGCCGAGACTTATGCCGCCACAGTCGTTCCGAACTATACCAACGGGGTTGCGGCCCAGCCCAACAGTTACGGGCACTATCTTCTGGGGCATCTCGCGGGCTTTGACCGTGATGCCCTGCGTCTTCACGAGGCTTTTGCACGCATCGACCAGTCGGCAATGGGCACTACGGTTCTCAACGGCACCAGCTGGCCGCTGAATCGGGAGCGTATGGCCGAGTACCTTGGCTACCCGGTCACCGTGGATAACGCCTACGATGCCGCGCAAATCCTGGCTGCCGAAATGCCGGTGGAGGTTGGCGCAGTTGCTTCGAGCATTGCCCTGCATGTCGGAGCTTTTGTCGAGGACGTGATGGTGCAGTATGCACAGCCCAGACCCTGGATTCTGCTCCGGGAAGGCGGAGGCAACACCTATGTCTCCAGCGCCATGCCTCAGAAGCGCAATCCTGGATTGCTCAACGACACCCGCGCCAATGCCTCGCGGGTCTTGACCCTGGGTGTGGGGCGCCTTATCAGCCAGCACAATATTCCGCCGGGAATGAGCGACAACAAGTCTTCCCATGACTCTGCGGCGCTCGTTGGTGCCACGATTTCCACTCTTCAGGGGTTTGACAAGGTGCTAGGCGGCCTGGTCATCAATCCCGAGCGCGCACTGGAGGAGCTCAATCTCGACTGGACGGCATCCCAGGAAGTGGCCGATGTGCTGATGCGCAAGTACAAATTGCCGTTCCGCGTTGGCCACCAGTTTGCGTCGGAGGTCGTGAGCTTTGCCAAGGAGCGCAATATCACCCCACGCGACTTCCCATACGCCGATGCTCGGCGCATCTATGCAGCGACGCTGAAACACGAGATGCCCATCGAGAACGGCAGCCTGCCAATGTTAGAGAGCGAGTTCCGGGCAGCGCTGGACCCTGTGGCCATCGTGAAGAATCGTGTGACTGCTGGCGGCCCCCAGCCTGCGGAGATGGCCCACATGATTGCGCGCTCTAGGCAAATGCTTGCCCAGGAGGAGCAGTGGACGGCCGAGCGAAGCAAACGCATCGAGACGGCCATCAAGGATCTTGATCGCGACTTCATACGCCTGACGGCTCAGTGAATAGGAAAGCAAGAAAAGAGGCCAAACCTCTTTTCAAATGCATTGGTGGCCGGGCTGGCATTTTTTCGGCTGGCGGTGCCGCAAGCCTTGGAGCCCCCCCTCGCCGTCAGCACTTGTTTCCTTGCTGGGTGTATGCGCGTACAGCTCGTCAGCCATTTGTCGCAGCGCACGACCTATGACCGCGTACTCATACTCGTTGAGATTGGCCAAGGAGGCGCGTCCTGATGGACGGTCCGAGCCGAAGCCGCGTCCCGACAGGAGCACGATCCCTGTTTCGTCGGCAATCCGGAACAACATGTCGCCGGTCGAGGACTGCTTGACCGCCCATTTGGAGAACGCTTCGCTATATAGCTTCGACGTCACGTCCTGCAGGTCAATCAAGGTGTAGTAATCGACCGCATTTTCATCTCTTTGCGGAGGCGTTCCCAACTCCCGATACAGCGTTGCTTCAAGACGTCGTATCAGTTGCTCGAGCGTGTGCTTGTACTGCTCGCTCTCGTCCATGAGCGCAAACAGCGAGAACAAGGTCATCTGGACCTGCTGCGGCGTGGACAGACCGGCCGTGTGGTTCAAGGCAACAGCGCGGCTGTCGGCAACCAGGCGATCTATGAATTTCAATGAACGCACATCGGGCTGCAGTGAACGATAGCGATGATCGAGCGCTGTTTTCTCGGACTCAGGCAGCTTGCCCAATGCCAAGTCGAAGATGTTTTCCTTATGGGCGGCCACGAGACCCAGACGCCAGCCAGTGGCACCAAAGTATTTGGAGAATGAATAGACCAACAACGCGAAAAGTGCGGCCTCCGGTGATTGGTGAAAGATGCATTTGAGTAAGTCCACGACCACCTCTACTTCCGGATAAAAGGATCAAGCAACGGAGGGCCCGTCCAGACCCACAAAAAGCAGAAGGCCTGGAAATGCTTGAACTCAAGAGAAAGCGGTTTGCTACCAGGAAGCGTGGATCGAGATCGCCTATCTCAAAACTGATGCCATATCCATTGGCGGGATAGGTTCTTGTCTTCTTTTCTTGCCATCCGCTATTAAAGACAAAAGCGTGCCGAAATGTAGGACGTTGCCGATTATTATTTTCAAAATACTCATGGCTCTTCAGTTACGGCTTGGCATTGACCGCCAATATTGACAAGCCACCGGCATAAACCGGCGGTCAAGCCTTTGGCGCCGAGTCCGAGCTGGATCGCAGCCTCGGCGCCGGATAACGGTTAGCGCAAGGTTCGCCGGTTTATGGAGCGCCGGGTTGCCGCCAGATTGCTTCGACGCGTCAGGGGTTGGGCCACATTGGGATCCGCTGCATTGGCTGTAGCCGCCAGTCTTTGTTGTGCCTCCAGCAGGCTCTTGAGATCGGCTGCACGCTCCTGCGCCAATGCAGCCGTGTTCTGGGCGGTCTGCAACTGGGCATGCAGATTCAGGATCTCCTGCTCGGATTGTTCAAAGCGAGTCTGCAACTCCTGATAGCGGGACTCTGCCTTGCGCTCCTGGTCCTGCAGGCTTTTTCGCGCTGCAGTGAGTTCCTGCCGCGCACGATCGACCTCGTTGAGCATATGGCGCTCGTTGCCCGCGTACTGCTCGGCCATGCGCTGGCGCTCGGCGGCAGCCGACTGAATTTCCTCGCTGTGCTTTTGCTGCTGCAACTCACGCTGGCGTACGGCATTGCTCAGCTCATCACGTAGTTCTTCCAGGCGCTGATCACGTTCCTGTAGCGTCTGCTGCATTTCGTCAAGACGCCGAGCCAAGTCTTGGGCGTGATTTTGAGCTGCCTGCAGGGCTTGATTCAGCGCATCTTTTTGCGCTTCCATGGTGGCCTGGCGCTGCGCGAGTTGCTCCTGTTGAGCCACAAAAGCCTGCTCTGCAGCTTTCAAAGCCTGTTCGCGAAGATCCAAAGCCTTGCTGGCTGCGGCTTTCGCCTCTTCCTGCGCCGTATTCCAGAGCTCTTCTGCCAGACGCTGCACAGGATCCGGCACCGATTGCAACACGGACGGATCCTGCTCTCCGGCCACGCCCAGACGACGGCCCAGCGTTGCAAACCAGGTCTCCAGCATGGGGCTGACCGTATTGGGAGAGCCTCGCCCTATCTGCTGACGCACCCGCTCTATGGTCGGACGCAGCCCCTGGGCAATCAAAGCATCCGCTGCAGCCCAAACATCGGACTCCTGAACACCTCTGGACGTAGTTTTGCTTGTATTCATATTAATTTTTCAAATAACTAACGATAAGTGATTGTTATCGTGATCTATATTCTATTTATGCAATACACAATACATCTTATGTATTAAATATTACGTATGAAATTTTCATACAGATGACAACATACATTACCGCGTTTTCAGCATCTGAATTTGTGGATAGAGGGCGTTTTCCATTGAGCGAGAGAAATTTCTTTGATTTGTCTACATACTCGGCGCCGTGTCGCTGGTGCAACTGCTTGCGTCGCTCATGCGTCTTACTTTCGGCATGCCCTGCCAGGTCTTGTTAGCCGCTCCTGGAACTTGCCGCTCAAAGCCGCTCGGCTTCTACAGACTTCTTGACTAGCGCCAATCGACAGCGGTTGGCAGATGAAGTCAGGGCGAAAATAGCGCCATGGATTCAAGCAAGCCCTCGCCCTTCCCCGCTCCCGTGACTTTTGATGCCAACCGCCTGCAGATACAGGATGCGCCGGAGTCCGCTCTTGCCCCCAAAGCGCATGAAGCCATCAAGGAGCTCATGCAGGAAGGCGAATCCAGCAATACGCGCAGCAGTTATCAAAGCGCCATGCGTTACTGGGCAGCCTGGCATCTGCTGCGCCTTGGCCAGCCCATTCAACTGCCGCTGCAGGTTTCCACGGTGCTGCAATTCATCATCGACCATGCCCAGAGGCAGACCGGTGCGGGCTTGATCCATGAAATGCCGCCCGAAATTGATGAAGCCCTGGTTGCAGCCGGCTACAAGGGTAAAAAAGGGGCACCTTCACACAGCACGCTGGTGCATCGCATGGCCGTGATGTCCAAGGCGCATCAGGTGCATGCCATGCCCAATCCCTGTCAGGACGGGGCAGTCAAGGAGCTGATGTCGCGCACGCGCAAGGCCTATGCAAGGCGCGGCGAGTTGCCACAGAAGAAAGAGGCGCTGACGCGCGATGTGCTGGAGGAGTTGCTGGCAAGCTGCGACGACAGCTTACGTGGCCTGCGCGACCGGGCGCTGCTGCTGTTTGCCTGGGCCAGTGGTGGGCGTCGCCGCTCCGAAGTGGCTGGCACCGATATGCGTTTCCTGCGCACCGTGGCTAATGGGGAATTCATCTACACCCTGAGCCATAGCAAGACCAACCAGAGCGGCACCGATGCCCCCGAAAATCACAAGCCCGTTACCGGCCGTGCAGCCATTGCCTTGAGAGCATGGCTGGATGCTGCACGGATCACAGAAGGTCCTATCTTCAGGCGAATCCGCAAAGGAGGCCATGTGGCAGAGCCACTGACTCCCGCTGCGGTGCGCAACATCGTCAAAGAACGCTGTGCGCTGGCTGGTGTGGAAGGAGACTTTTCGGCACACTCGCTACGCTCGGGATTTGTGACCGAGGCCGGCAGGCGCAATCTGCCGCTGGCTGACACCATGGCATTGACCGGGCACCATAGCGTGAACACCGTGCTCGGCTACTTCCGGGCCGACTCGGCACTCAACAATCAGGCCGCGCGCATGCTGGACGAGGACTGATCAAGCCCTATCAGCTGCAGCGCAGTCTGATGAATGGCGGATTGCGGATCGGCCAGTTGCAGTGGCAAATCAAAGTGGTTGGTAGCCGGCGCCTCCACCCATTGCCCCGGCAGACAACGCGCCTGCCACGCAGCCAGATATTCGCGCGACTGGCGCTTGAATTCATGGCTTTCAAACTCGCCGCAGCTCGCGCGCAGCTGGCACTGACCATGCGTACTCGCATCAGGAAGTAGAAAGCGCGGGCTGTTGCGTATGGCTGCAGCATCGTCCAGTTGCATCCAGTCATTGATATGGGTTGTCAGCAGAGGCTGCAGGTCAAACAGGCCGCTCAAGGTCAAGACCGATCGAGGCACTGCCTGCACTGGCAGGTCATAGTCTTGCTGCCACCCCCTAGCCAGCAGCATGGCTGCCAAATGTCCTCCGGCCGAGCTGCCGCAGACACAGATATTGCAGGCATCACCACCGTAGATGGCGATATTGCGCACCACCCAGGCATAGGCCTGGCGCATCTGCTCGACGATATGGTCAAGCGTGACGGCCGGTGCCAGATCGTAGTCAGGCACCACGACGATGGCACCTTGCTGCGTCAGTGCAGGTGCCATGAAAGCCGAATCATCCTTTCTCAAGGCCTTCCAGTAGCCGCCATGGATGAAGATGAAAACAGGCGCAGCCTGTGCTTTCGCAGTCCGCGTTGCGGGCAGATAGATATCCAGAACATCCGTAGCCCTGGGGCTGTAGCGCTGGTTGCGAACTGCGCCAGACAATGCAAATGCGGCCTGGCTTTCCTGCGTGTAGCGCGTCATATACGCCAGCGGATCCTGCACGCTCGCGCGGGCGTTGTATTGGCGGTCGTAGTAAGCGATCGTGGAGTTGGTCGAGATGGAAGGCATTTTCTGCGCGGCTTTGGGCTTCGGACGGTGATCAATCGCAGCGCACAGCATAAGCCAGGCGACAGACTCGTCACTGCCGCGGCAGCATCAACTATTCAAGCCAGCATCCTCCAATTAGACCTGTTCACCTGTCATGTAGATACATTAGATTACATGCATGCAACTGAAATCAGAGCGTTGGAGCAGGCGTTGAGAAAAGCAAAAGCGGGGGCTGGCTGTGCAGCCATGATGTGGGGGCTCTGCGCCCAGGCCGGCGGCCTTGATAGAACAGGCCAGGATCTCGGACCTCTATTTGAGAACGGCCGCTATCTTTCCGTAGAGACCTATACGGTTCGGCCCCGGATCCAGGGCACGGATGCCCTGGGCAAGTCCACCGGACAGGTGGCTGACGATTACACCCAATGGGGCTTTGCATACAAGCAGGATGTGAATCCACGAACCTCGTTGCTGCTGATGTTGAGCAAGCCTTTTGGTCTCGACATCGCTTACAGCCCGCTGCAATCGCCTCTTTTTGGCGGCACGCAGACCCGCGTGAGTAGCCATGAACTCATGGGAGCGCTACGTTACCGCTGGAATGAGCACTGGGCCGTGCATGGCGGTCTGCGCCTGCAACGCACCGAAGGACATGTCGCCCTGGGGGGCATGGTATTTGGAGCGCTCAATGGGTACCGGGTGGATTTCAGACCCAGTACCGAGCCAGGCTACTTGCTGGGCATGAGCTATGAGCGCCCGGATATGGCTTTGCGCGTCGCTGCAACCTATTACTCGGCCATCAAGCACAAGATCGCGACCCGTGAAAACCTATGGCCGGGCGAAACGAGGACGGCATCGACTGCCCCGCAAAGCTTGAACCTGGATATCCAGACAGGTATCACGCCAGGCACCCTGCTCTTTGGACAGGTTCGCTGGACCAACTGGTCGCAATTCAGGCTGTATCCGCAGACCCTGGCGGCGGTACTCCCTGGCCGCAGCCTGGCGGACATGGAGGACACCACCACCTACACGCTGGGTCTTGGGCAGAAGCTGGCGGCGAACTGGTCCGGCTTTGTCGCCGTGGCTTGTGACAAGCGCAGCGACAAGGCTGCATTGTCGCCATTGCGCCCCACCGATGGCCGCCTTGGCTACACGGTGGGGGTGAGCTATCAGCAAGGGCAGTTCAAGCTCACGCCCTGGTTGAGCTACCAGCGTCTGGGCTCGGTAGATATCTCCAGCGGCGGCACGACCCTGGCGGCTTTCGATGCCGAGTCCGCCACGGCGTTCGGGATCAGGCTCGGCTATCAGTTCTGAGAACAATCGCAGCTTTCACGCTGCTGCAATCTGACAGCCGGCGCCCGAAGCGCTCAACCCAGCGCCGCAATCACGTCGGCCGGAGCCTGCACCAGCTCGATCAGCACGCCCTCGCCGGCAATCGGAAACTCGTCATTGCTCTTGGGGTGCAGAAAAGTGATGTCATAGCCTGCCGCTCCCTTGCGTATACCGCCGGGAGCAAATCGCACGCCATTGGCCGTCAGCCATTCCACGGCCTTGGGCAGGTCGTCGATCCACAGACCGATGTGGTTCAGCGGCGTGGCGTGCACGGCGGGCTTTTTCTCGATGTCCATGGGTTGCATGATGTCCACTTCCACCTTCATCGCGCCCCGGCCCATGGCCAGGATGTCCTCATCCACGTTTTCGCGCTCGCTCTGGAAGGTGCCGGTCTGCTCCAGACCCAGCATGTCCACCCACAGCTTTTTCATGCGCTGTTTGTCGATGCCACCGATGGCGACTTGCTGAATCCCCAGAACCTTGAAAGGACGATTGCTCATGAATGACTCCTTGATTAATAGCTTAAAGCGTAATACTGGTAAGCGTTACAGCCGGTTTTTATTGAATTATCAGACCTCGCCCAGCAACCAGCTGCTGGCCATGGCAAAGTATTCGCGCAGCCAGGCATTGAAACGCGTGGCCAGAGGGGTCGGAGCCGCCACCGGATAGACCTGAGGCAGATCCTGCCGCTTCGCAATGTCCATGGCGCGCATCAGATGAAAGTCGCTGCTGACCATGGCCATAGGTGCATCCACAGCCACGCCGCGCTCGGCCAGCAAGGGCCGACTGAGCTTGAGATTCAGCTCGGTGCTGGTGCTGAACTTTTCCAGTACCAGCCGCTGCGCCGCGATGCCGTGACGCAGCTGCAGATAGCGAGCCATGACCTCGGCCTCTGACTCTTTTTCACCCCAATCCACACCGCCGCAAACGGCGATCAAGGCCTGGGGCTGCAGCTTGGCCAGTTGCGCCGCCTGATCCAGTCGCGCAGCCAGAACCGGCCTGGGGTGACCATCGAGCGTGCCGCTGCCCAGCACCACGATGGATTGCACGGGCGGCACTTGCTGCGGCGCAAGGCCCAGGCCGGACAGGCGGCTCCAGAACCAGAAAAGGCTGATCAGCCACAGCGCTAGGCCGGCCCAGGCCAGCGACCAGAGCCTTGCATGCAGGGGCCTGGCTTCACGCCAGTGCTGCACGGCCCGCCACTTCCAGCTCAGCCACAAGGCCGCAGCGCCCAAGCCAGCGGGCAACACCACGCCGACATTGAAATGCCCCATGCCCATCAGTACCAGAGCATCAACAAGCAGCAGTGTCCCCAACAGAGCCAGCAGGGCACGCGTCAATCTGGCAGGGCAGGAAATCGTTGTATCTGCTTTCAATGTCATAGCTACTAGCTGAATCTGGATAAAGGATAGAGCCGATCTTATTGAAAATTGGAAAGCCCGCAGAGCCAAAGCCGTGCGGGCTTTTGCTTCGGGGCCTCATGCTCAGACCATATCGGCTCTGAACAGAGGCCCCGAAAAGCTCTCATCACTCGAATTCCAGAATGATGTCGTCCACCGCCAGCGAGTCGCCCTTGGAGGCGCTAATCTTGCTGACCACACCGTCCTGGGCCGCGAATAGGATGTTCTCCATCTTCATGGCTTCGATGACAGCCAGCTTCTCCCCGGCCTGTACCTTCTGACCGGGTTGCACTGCCACGTCGACCAGCAGGCCGGGCATGGGCGAGAGCAGGAACTTGGACAGGTCGGGCGGGGCCTTGTAAGGCATGAGCTTGTGCATCTCGGCGCCCTTGGGCGAGAGCACCAGCACATCGGCTTGTGTGCCGTTGTGGATGACGCGCAGAGCCAGCGGGTTCTTGCCGTTGCCGCGTTCGATCTGGCAGGTGAAAGCCTTGCCGTTGCAAACGCCACGCACCACCAGGTCGCGAATATCGGCATTGCTGCGGAACTCGTAGGCTTTCTCGCCGATCACCACCTTGCAAACGCGCGCCTGGGCATCGAAGTCGGTCACTTCGCCGGTCACATACTGGTTCTTGCCTTCAGCCCCCAGAACCACGGCGGTGTACTTCTCACCCACCTGCACCTGGTGGCCCTGCATCTGGCCGGTAATGGTCGATGCTCGCGCACGATAGCGGCGATTGCGGAACAGGGCCAGAGCCACCAGGAAGTCGGGATCATCGTGGGGCACGTCCTCGGCATGGAAGCCGTCGGCATAGTGCTGGGCGATAAAGCCGGTGTTGAACTTGCCCGAAACAAAGTCTGGGTGTGCCAGCAATGCAGCCTGGAACGGGATATTGGAGCTGATGCCACGGATGGCAAAGCCGTTGAGCGCTTCGCGGGCCTTGGCGATGGCGTCGTTGCGATCCTTGCCGTGCACAATGAGCTTGGCAATCATCGAGTCGTAGTACATGGGGATCTCGCCGCCGTCGTAGACGCCGGTATCCACGCGCACGCCGTTCAGATGCTCGGTGTCGGACTGCCACATGGTCTGCTCAGGCGGCGCAAAGCGAACCAGGCGGCCGGTTGAAGGCAGGAAATTGCGGAACGGGTCTTCGGCGTTGATACGGCACTCGATGGCCCAGCCCTCGCGCTTCACATCGGCCTGCGCAAAGGACAGTTTTTCGCCGGCTGCCACACGAATCATCTGCTCGACCAGATCAAGTCCGGTGATGCATTCGGTCACCGGGTGCTCGACCTGCAGGCGGGTATTCATCTCCAGGAAGTAGAAGTCTTGCTCCTTGCCGACCACGAACTCCACGGTGCCGGCGCTCTGGTACTTGACGGCCTTGGCTAGGGCTACGGCCTGCTCGCCCATGGCCTTACGGGTGGCGTCGCTGATGAAGGGCGAAGGCGCTTCCTCGATCACCTTCTGGTGGCGGCGCTGTATCGAACACTCACGCTCGTTCAGGTAAACCACATTGCCGTGGCTGTCGCCCAGAATCTGGATTTCGATATGGCGGGGCTCCTGAACGAATTTCTCGATGAAGATGCGGTCGTCGCCAAAGCTGTTGCGTGCTTCGTTCTGGCACGAGGCAAAACCTTCAAAGGCCTCCTTGTCGTTGAAGGCCACGCGCAGACCCTTGCCGCCGCCACCGGCCGAGGCCTTGATCATCACCGGGTAGCCAATGCCCTTGGCGATTTCCACGGCCTGCTCGGGGCCGGCGATGGCGTCGTTGTAGCCGGGGATGGTGTTGACCTGGGCTTCGCCTGCCAGCTTTTTGGACGCGATCTTGTCGCCCATGGCCGCAATGGAATGCGACTTGGGGCCGATGAAGGCAATGCCCTCTTCTTCGCAGCGCCTGGCAAAGCCCTCGTTCTCCGAGAGAAAACCGTAGCCGGGGTGCACCGCCTGTGCGCCGGTCTGCTTGCAGGCTTCAATGATTTTCTCGCCCAGCAGATAGGACTCACGGCTGGGTGCGGGGCCCAGACGCACAGCCTCGTCGGCCAGCTTGACATGGCGCGCGTCCTTGTCGGCGTCGGAATAGACCGCCACGGTCTGGATGCCCATCTTGCGGGCGGTGGCGATGACTCGGCAGGCGATCTCGCCGCGGTTGGCAATCAGAATCTTGGTAAACATGGATATATCTCCTGGTTCTTCTTGTTCTTACAGGGGGATGTTCCCGTGCTTGCGCCAGGGGTTGTCCAGCTGCTTGTTCTTGAGCATTTCCAGCGAGCGGCAGATGCGCTTGCGCGTTTCGTGCGGCTGGATCACATCGTCGATAAAGCCACGGGCGCCGGCCACAAAGGGGTTGGCAAAGCGTTCCTTGTACTCCGCTTCACGCGCAGCCAGCTTCACCGGATCGTTCTTGTCTTCGCGGAAGATGATCTCCACCGCGCCCTTGGCACCCATCACGGCGATTTCGGCATGCGGCCAGGCCAGGTTTACGTCGCCGCGTAAATGCTTGGAAGCCATCACGTCGTAGGCACCGCCATAGGCCTTACGCGTGATGACGGTGATCTTCGGCACCGTGGCTTCGGCATACGCATACAGCAGCTTGGCGCCGTGCTTGATGATCCCGCCGTACTCTTGGGAAGTGCCGGGCATGAAACCAGGTACGTCCACGAAGGTGACCACGGGGATGTTGAAGGCATCGCAAAAGCGCACGAAGCGCGCGGCTTTGATGGAGGACTTGATGTCCAGGCAGCCGGCCAGCACCAGGGGCTGATTGGCCACGACGCCCACGGTCTGACCGGCCATGCGGGCAAAACCGATGATGATGTTCTTGGCGTACTCGGGCTGCAGCTCGAAGAAATCGCCATCGTCCACGGTCTTGAGAATCAACTCCTTCATGTCGTAGGGCTTGTTGGCGTTTTCAGGCACCAGCGTATCCAGCGACATATCGGCGCGACCGACAGGGTCGGTGGTCTCACGCACGGGAGCCTTTTCCTTGTTGTTCAAGGGCAGGTAGTTGTAGAGACGACGCAGCATCATCAGTGCTTCCACGTCGTTGTCGAAAGCCATGTCGGCCACACCGCTCTTGGTAGTGTGGGTGATGGCCCCGCCCAGCTCTTCGGCAGTGACTTCCTCGTGGGTCACGGTCTTCACGACTTCTGGGCCGGTCACGAACATATAGGAGCTGTCCTTGACCATGAAGATGAAGTCGGTCATGGCCGGCGAGTACACGGCGCCGCCGGCGCTGGGGCCCATGATCATGGAGATCTGGGGCACCACGCCCGAGGCCAGTACATTCTTCTGGAACACATCGGCATAACCGCCTAGAGAGGCAACGCCTTCCTGGATACGCGCACCACCTGAATCGTTGAGGCCGATGACGGGAGCGCCGACCTTCATGGCCTGGTCCATCACCTTGCAGATCTTCTCGGCATGGGTTTCGGACAGCGCGCCGCCGAACACCGTGAAGTCCTGGCTGAACACAAAGACCAGACGGCCGTTGATCATGCCGTAGCCGGTGACCACACCGTCACCGGGGATCTTGGTGTTCTCCATGCCGAAGTCCGTGCAGCGGTGCTCCACGAACATGTCCCACTCTTCAAAAGTGCCGTCGTCCAGCAGCAACTCGATACGCTCGCGCGCCGTCAGCTTGCCTTTCTTGTGCTGCGCATCAATGCGCTTTTGTCCCCCACCCAACCGAGCGAGTTCTCGCTTGGCTTCCAGCTGCTTCAGGATATCGTCTTGCATGCTTGTCCTCTAACGTGATTTGGGTTGCTTGTCTCGCAATAGTGATTCTGCGATGCTATGGTAATGAGAGCTACTAGCACCTACTGCATTTGGGCTAGAAGCAGATTTCTTGCTGCAGTACTGGCGGCGATGCGACCCGAGGCCACATCGTCCTGAAGGACGGGGAGCATGGCCTTGACCTGCGGATGCTGGCGAAACGCCTGCTTGAGACCGAAGTCGATGCGCTCCCACATCCAGGCCAGGGCCTGCTTCTCGCGGCGCAGGGCCAAGCGGCCGTTGGCGGTCTGCAGCTCCCTGAAGCTGCTGACTGCAGCCCAGAAACCCTCCACTCCCTGCCCCAGCAAGGCACTGATTTGCAGCACACGCGGCTGCCACAGCGCGCCGGTGTTGGCGTGATCGGGGTTGCCGTGCATCCCCAGCAGGCGTAGGCTCGATGTGATCTGGGCCTGGGCACGCGTGGCGGCATGGGGGTCGATGTCGGCCTTGTTGATGACCACCAGGTCGGCCAGCTCCATCACGCCCTTTTTGATGGCCTGCAGGTCGTCGCCTGCATTGGGCAGTTGGAGCACGCAGAACATATCCGTCATGCCGTGCACGGCGATCTCGCTCTGGCCCACACCCACGGTCTCGACGATGACCACGTCATAACCGGCGGCTTCGCAGACCAGCATGGCCTCGCGCGTCTTTTCGGCCACGCCGCCCAGCGTGCCGCTGCTGGGGCTTGGGCGGATATAGGCCTCCAGCCGCATGGACAGATGCTCCATGCGAGTCTTGTCGCCGAGGATGGAGCCGCCCGAGACGGTGCTGGACGGATCGATCGCCAGCACTGCCACACGCAGCCCCTTCTCTATCAGGAACAGGCCCAGAGCTTCGATGAAGGTGGATTTGCCAACGCCCGGCACACCGCTGATGCCAAGGCGAAACGCCTTGCCCGTATGCTGCAGCAGAGCGGTGAGCAGGTCGTCGGCCTGTTCACGGTGGTCGGCCCGGGAGGATTCAAGCAAGGTAATTGCCTTGGCCATGGCCCGGCGCTGCACGACAGGGTTGCCGTGCAGGATGCCGTCTTGCATTTGCTCAGGTGTCACGTCGCGATCGCCTTTGCTATCGATGCTTGCCGGCCGATCAGAGACCGTTGGCCTTCTTGATCTGCTCCAGCACATCCTTGGCGCTGGCAGGAATGGGGGTGCCGGGGCCGTATACGCCCTTGACGCCCGCGTTGTAGAGGAAGTCATAGTCCTGGGCGGGAATCACACCGCCCACGAAGACAATGATGTCGTCCGCGCCCTGCTTTTTGAGCTCCTCAATGATGGCAGGCACCAAAGTCTTGTGCCCGGCGGCCAAGGTCGATACGCCCACGGCGTGCACGTCGTTCTCAATGGCCTGGCGCGCGCATTCTTCGGGGGTCTGGAACAGCGGCCCCATGTCCACGTCAAAGCCCAGGTCGGCAAAGGCGGTTGCGACCACCTTGGCGCCACGATCATGGCCGTCCTGACCGAGCTTGGCGATCATCACGCGGGGACGGCGGCCCATGGTCTGCGAAGCGGTGTTGATTTCTTCCTTGAGCTTGTCCCAGCCTTCGGCAGAGTCATAAGCAGCAGCGTACACACCGGTCACCTTCTGGGTATCGGCGCGATGGCGGCCAAAAGCCTTTTCCATCGCGTCGGAAACTTCACCTACCGTGGCACGCAGGCGCACGGCCTTGATGGACAGATCCAGCAGATTGCCCTCGCCGGACTCCGCCGCAGCCGTGATGGCGGCCAGTGCGGCTTCCACCTTGACGGTATCGCGTGAGGCCTTGATATTCCTGAGCCGTGCGATCTGGCTGTCACGCACCTTGACATTGTCCACTTCCAGGATGTCGACCGGGTCTTCCTTGGCCAACTTGTACTTGTTGACGCCGACGATGACTTCCTTGCCGGAATCGATACGCGCCTGCTTCTCGGCGGCGGCGGCTTCAATCTTGAGCTTGGCCCAGCCGCTGTCCACCGCTGCGGTCATGCCGCCCATGGCATCGACTTCCTCGATGATGGCCCATGCCTTGTCGGCCATCTCCTGGGTCAGCTTTTCCATCATGTAGGAGCCAGCCCAGGGGTCGATCACGTTGGTGATGTGGGTTTCTTCCTGAATGATCAGCTGTGTGTTGCGGGCAATGCGGGCCGAGAATTCGGTGGGCAGGGCAATGGCCTCGTCCAGCGCATTGGTGTGCAAGGACTGGGTTCCGCCGAACACGGCTGCCATGGCTTCGATGGTGGTGCGCACCACGTTGTTGTAGGGGTCCTGCTCGGTCAGCGACCAGCCCGATGTCTGGCTGTGGGTGCGCAGCATCAGACTCTTGGGGTTCTTGGCATGGAAACCCTTCATGATGCGGCACCACAGCAGGCGTGCGGCGCGCATCTTGGCCACTTCCAGGTAGAAATTCATGCCCACCGCCCAGAAGAAGGACAGGCGACCTGCGAAAGCGTCCACGTCCATGCCCTTGGCAATGGCGGTCTTCACATATTCCTTGCCGTCAGCCAGCGTGAAAGCCATTTCCAGCGCTTGGTTGGCCCCGGCTTCCTGCATGTGATAGCCCGAAATCGAGATTGAGTTGAACTTGGGCATGTTCTGGCTCGTGTACTCGATGATGTCGCCAATGATCTTCATCGATGGCTTGGGCGGGTAGATATAGGTGTTGCGCACCATGAACTCTTTCAGAATGTCGTTCTGAATCGTTCCGGCAAGTTGGTCCTGCGGGACACCTTGCTCTTCGGCTGCCACCACATAGCCTGCCAGCACAGGCAGCACGGCACCATTCATAGTCATGGAAACAGACACCTTGTCCAAGGGTATCTCGTTGAAGAGAATCTTCATGTCCTCGACGGAATCAATTGCCACACCGGCCTTGCCTACATCCCCCGTCACACGTGGATGGTCGGAGTCGTAACCACGGTGCGTAGCCAGGTCAAAAGCAACGGAAACGCCTTGACCGCCGGCAGCCAGCGCCTTGCGATAGAAGGCGTTGGACTCTTCGGCGGTGGAGAAACCTGCGTATTGGCGGATGGTCCAGGGCCGGCCCGCATACATTGTGGCCTGGGGGCCGCGGATATAAGGGGCGAATCCAGGCAGCGTGTTGGTGAAAGGCAGATCTTCAGTGTCTTCGGCCGTATACAGCGGCTTGACGGTGATGCCGTCCGGCGTGACCCAGTTCAGGTTGTTGATGTCGCCACCGGGGGCCGCCTTGTTGGCGGCCTTGTTCCAGGCTTGCAGATCAGCGGGTGCAAATTCTTGTGGGTCCTGTGCCGGATTCTCTTGGCTCATGTTGTCTCTCGTATGCGGTGCGCGCAGTGAAGTTTGGAATTGCGGTGAACTACCTAGATGCGCCTAGTGTACATGATTCATAATTATGAATTCAAAATACTGCAGCATATAATCTCGCGTAATGACAAGCAAAACACTTACTCCTCTTGCGCTATATGAGCAGGTCGCCGAGCAGTTGCGTCAACGCATCTTCCGGCGAGAGCTTGAGCCCGGAGCCTGGATCGACGAACTCAAGATTGCCGAGGAATACGGCATCAGCCGCACGCCCCTGCGCGAGGCACTGAAGGTACTGGCCGCCGAAGGTCTGGTAACCATGAAGCTGCGCCGGGGCGCCTACGTGACCGAGGTATCGCGCAAGGACATCTCGGACGTCTACCGATTGCTGAGTCTGCTGGAGGCAGATGCTGCGGCCGAGGTTGCCGGCAAGGCCACGGACGAGCAATTGCAACGTTTGCAGCAGACCCACGAAGAGTTGAAGCAGAACACGGCCGACGCCGAGCGTTTTTTTGCGCTCAACGAGAGCTTTCACATGCAGATTCTCGACATTGCCGATAACCGCTGGCGTAACCAGCTGGTAGCCGATTTGCGCAAGGTCATGAAGCTGAACCGTCACAAATCGCTGTTCAAACAAGGCCGTATTGAAGACTCCCTGGCAGAGCACGAGGCCATCATGCAGGCCCTACTGCAGCGCGATCCGAAAAATGCCATGAGCGCAGTGCAGCAGCATTTCTCAAATGGACTCGACGCTGCGATCTAAAAGATCCACGTTTGATCCGTTCTAGTATTTATCCTACATATTTGAAATATTGGCTTACCCACTTCATGAGAAGCTCTCTAGGTAACTGAATGTGCTTTCAGTGTTACAGGATCATGATTCATGCTGGCGCAATTTTTCTGGAGCCCGTCTGCCGATGCACACGTGCTCAAGGGTGAATATGACCCCTTCCTCGTGACCTTATCGCTGGCAGTTTGTTGGATTGCCTCCGGTCAAGCTTTGCGCCATGCTGCTTTTGCCAGATTGGCCACGTCAAGGCAGTTGCGCAACTGGTCCATTGTGAGCGGCTCGCTGGCACTAGGCATAGGCATCTGGGCCATGCATTTCATTGGTATGCTCGCTTATTCGATGCATGCTGCAGTTCAGTATGATTTGCTGGTCACCGTCTTCTCCATCATCCCAGGCATCGCGGCATCAGCAGTGGCCCTTGCCTTGCTGGCCCACAATGAACTCCATATCAGGCAATTGGCGTTAGGTGGCTTGACTGTTGGTATCGGCATTGCTGCCATGCATTACAGCGGTATGGCGGCAATGCGCATGCCTGCCACGCACCAGTATTCACCACTGTGGTTTGCCATCTCTCTCATTGTTGGCGTAGCGCTGGCCACCTTGGCGCTCTGGATTCGTTTCGGGCTGGCACGCTTCAACCTCAAACAAGACCACTGGCGCAAAACACTGGCGGCCATCATCATGGGCGCCGCGATCTCGGGCATGCATTACACGGCCATGCTGGCGCTGCGAGTCACGGCCGAGCATGAAACGCATGACGCGGCATCATCGAACGATCGTTTGATTCTGGCGCTGACCATTGCTGTGATTACTCTGCTATTTGGCGGACTGATCGCACAGGCCAATGCCTTGATTCAGTACCGCAGTCGCTGGCAGAAAGTGGATATGAATGAAGCCAGACTGCAAGCTTTGGTGAATATGGCAGCAGATGGAATTATCTGCATCGATAGTCGAGGATGCGTTACCGATTACAACCCTGCTGCTGAGGTCATATTCGGCTGGAGCCGAGATGAAGTATTGAGCCAGAACGTGAAAATGCTCATGCCCGCTGCGCTGTTCAACCAGCATGATCATTATCTGGAACAGCATGAAGCCGGCCAGCGAAACAACGCGCCACCTCTGAAAAACAAGATCTCAGAGGTGCTTGGCCAGCACAAGGACGGTACGCTGATTCCCATGCGCCTGGCCTTGAGCCAGGCCGAGGCACGAGGTCAGCGCATGTATGTAGGCCTTCTGACCGATCTCTCGGACCGCAAGCGAACCGAGAGGCAACTGCATATAGCTGCCACGGTATTCAATCATTCCTTCGAAGGCATGGTGGTCCTTGATGCGAACCGGAAAATTGTAGACATCAACCCGGCCTTTGCACGTATCAGTGGCTTGAACCGCCAAGGAGCGAAGAACAAGGAATTTTCCAGTCTTTTCATCCAAGACGATGACAACACGGCTGTCCAGTGGTCGCAGATCTGGACGGAAATTGGTAAGAAAGGGCACTGGCAAGGCCTGCGTGTCATGCACCATGACAGGAACCGCCATCAGATTTCCCTGACGGCAGTGCGCGATGAGCAGCATCGCCTGCACCATTACATCGCCGTCTGCTATCAAAGCATCGATATCCCGCTTGGAGCCACAATCTGAGTCCTATACCGGCCTGAATGTCTCTGGCGCTATCATTCACGTAGCGGGAAATTGCCCGCTTCCTGAAGGCAAGCGCATGAACCAAGCAAGTGAAACCGATGTACTGGGTCTCGAAGCAGAGAAACAGCATTTGACTATCGAGCAAGTGCAAACCTTGCCAGAGCTTTTGGCCATGCGGGTTTGCTGCACGCCATCGGCCGAGGCTTACCGAGAGTTCGATGAAGGCACAAATACCTGGAAAAGCCTGAACTGGTCCGAAACAGCCGAACGCGTCGCTCTGTGGAGCCGCGCCTTGTGCGCCTCGAATCTTCCTGTCGGTGCAAGGGTTGCAATCTTGCTACCCAATGGCTTTGATGCAATGACCATCGACCAGGCCTGTCTGCGCTGTGGTTACGTGCCCGTTCCTCTGCATGCCATCGACAATGCCGGCAGCATTGCTTACATCCTGGCCGACTCGGGGGCTTCCTTGCTGGTCGTGGCTGACGCCAAGGCCTGGCAGAAAATTTGTGCAACAGGTCAGGACCTGCCCGAACTCCAGGCCGTCATTCACGCACAGCAAGGCCGTCCAATCGATTCATCGAACGCCTACGTCGTACCTGCCGAACAAGCAGCGCAGGACTCAGTCAAGGCTTTGCAGCGTAAGCCGGTCATTGTTTTGTCTGCCTGGCTTCAGGCTGGTAAGCAGCATACCTCTGCCCTCCCCCTGCCACCAAAGAAAACGGAGCTGGCGGGCATTGTCTACACCTCCGGCACAACGGGAAAGCCCAAGGGCGTCATGCTCACTCATCACAACGTGGTCAGTGATTTACACGCGGTGATGCAGCGTGTGAAGGCCTTCCCTGGGGACGTCTTTCTCTCGTTTCTACCGCTCTCACACACTTTTGAGCGAACTGCAGGCTACTACCTTGCCGTTGCTACCGGTTCCTGCGTCGCCTACGCACGCTCTGTCGCACAACTCGGACAGGATATGAAGCAGGTCAAGCCGACCGTACTGATCTCGGTGCCTCGCATCTATGAACGTGTTTATGCCAAAATTCAGGAGTCGCTTGCTTCAAGCCCTTTCAAGCACAAGCTCTTCGACGCGGCAGTCAACAAAGGCTGGAAGAGCTTCTGCGCTCATCAAGGCATGCCCTGGAGCGAGCAACTGGAAGCCAAGGCCGGCTGGGCTTCCGCTTTGCCCAGTTGTCTTTTGCGCAAACTGGTCGCCCAGCCCTTACTTGCGCAGTTTGGAGGCCGGCTGCGCGTGGCTGTAAGTGGGGTCTCCTCGTTTTCAGTGCAATAAGTGACGGTACGCAAAGCTAGCACTGGCGCGGGGGTGGTCTGGGTAGACCGTTGATTTCATTGACTTTCCTGTTCGCTTTGTAAACGGGTATGGTGGCCTCCCACTTTTGAGGTTCACGATGCAGGGTTGGCACACAACGTTTTTGGGGATGCGTGGGCTCCCCCGCGATATCAGCGACTTCGAGATGAAGGCATTTTTCACCTTCGATGGTGCCGAGCGCGACGCAATCAATGCACGCCGAGGTGATTCCCACAAGCTTGGTCTGGCGCTCCATATTGGTTTCCTGCGCATGAGTGGGGTCTCCTCGTTTTCAGTGCAATAAGTGACGGTACGCAAAGCTAGCACTGGCGCGGGGGTGGTCTGGGTAGACCGTTGATTTCATTGACTTTCCTGTTCGCTTTGTAAACGGGTATGGTGGCCTCCCACTTTTGAGGTTCACGATGCAGGGTTGGCACACAACGTTTTTGGGGATGCGTGGGCTCCCCCGCGATATCAGCGACTTCGAGATGAAGGCATTTTTCACCTTCGATGGTGCCGAGCGCGACGCAATCAATGCACGCCGAGGTGATTCCCACAAGCTTGGTCTGGCGCTCCATATTGGTTTCCTGCGCATGAGTGGGCGTTTGCTCGGTGCCTTTCGGGTAATTCCAGTAGCCTTGTGGCGCCACCTTGGCAACGAGCTTGGCATTGCAGCACCAGAAGTCGCCTCGCTGAGAGCCATGTATGAACGCGGGCGCACGCTATTCGATCACCAACAAGTAGCCTGCACGGTCCTTGGATTCCAGTGGATGAGCGAGCACCAGCGCCGCTCACTGGTACGTGAACTGCGCGACGAAGTGGCGCGCTGCGCCGACCGCGATCAGCTACTCGTGCGGGCGCGTCAATGGCTGTACAAGAACAAGCTGGTGATCGTGCACGAGCGGGCAATTCGGACACTGATTGCGGCGGCACTTGCCCAGCTTGAAGTTGAAACAGGCACCGCCATCGCCGCCAGCGTTGATCCAGCAACACTTGATCGCTGGCGAGCCTCAGTTTCAGAGCTGCGCCCAGATGGACAAACCCAGCAGAGTTGGCTATGGGCTGCACCGGCGAAACACTCAACCCGCCAAATCAGCGAGGTACTGGAGCGCATCGACCTGCTTTACACGCTGGACGTTCATAAGCACCTGGCAGACATCCCCGATCTCATCTTGCGCCGCTACGCGCGCCGACTTGTCTCCAGGCCGCCCTCAGCCGGAGCCAAGATCAAAGAGCCAGCGCGCACCGTGGAGGTCGCATGCTTTCTTCGGTATTGCCTGTTCACCACCACAGACCAGTTGATCCTTATGGTGCAGCGCCGGATCGCCGATCTGTGGCGTCAGGCTGCCGCCGATGTCCCCGCTACCGTCAATTGGGCCGCAATGTACAAAACGCTGCTCGGCGAACTTGTTGCCTTGAGCGCGCAAGGTGCGGTGCCAGATGCTGAGTTGCGTGCCCGTCTTGAAGCCTTGATCACCGAAACCCAGAAACGCAAACCACCGAGCAGGGCCTCCCTGGTCCGCGAGGGATTGATTGATGGAATTCGCCCCGTGCGGTCGTTGCTCGTCGCCATTGCAAAGCTGCCCTGGCAGGCCACCGGCGAGCATCCTGCCATCGAGTACCTTGCCAAGCTGCAAGCTTTATATCTCAAAGGATCCAGAAAGCTGCCAGTTGAAGTGGTGGCACCAAGTCTGGGAATGATCTGGCAGGTTTCGATCTCCAGCCCAGACCGGGAACGGGCGTTTCAGGCGTTGGAGGTGGCCACCCTGTTTGCCCTGCGCCGCGCGGTGCGCAATGGCTCGGTCTGGATTGAGCACAGCCTGAGCTTTCGGGGTCGTGCGCGCTTGTTCTTCACGGACGAGCGTTGGCAGGCAGAGTCCAAGAAACACTATGCCCGTCTATCGTTACCCAGCAAGGCTGCCACTTTCTTGAAGCCTTTGCTGGCCAGAGTAACTGCCGGTGTCGATGCGGTGGCCGCTGCAGCCCGCAGTGGCGTACTGCGCGTGGATGATGAACTCCATTTGTCGCCATTGCCCGCAGAGGACGAAGACCCAGAAGTGACCAAGCTGCGCGCGGCTTTGGATCACCGCATCGGTGAGGTTCAATTGCCGGAAGTGATTCTGGCCGTTGACGCCCAGGTGCGCTTTAGCTGGATCATGCTCGGACGTGAGCCGCGCTCTACCGACGAGCTGCTGATGGTCTATGCCGGCATCATGGCCCACGGCACCAGTCTGACTGCGGTCGAATGCGCGCGCATGATTCCGCAATTGTCTGCCACCAGCATTCGCCAGGCCATGCGCTGGGCGCGGGACGAACGGCGTCTGAGCCAGGCCTGCCAGGCTGTGCTGGAATTCATGCAGCGACACCCGATTGCCGCCACCTGGGGGCGGTCCGATTTGGCATCTTCTGACATGATGAGCATGGAGACCACCAAACGGGTGTGGCAAGCCCGGCTTGATCCTCGGCGCAACACACCTTCCATTGGAATCTACTCCCATGTAAAAGACCGGTGGGGCATCTTCCATGCGCAGCCCTTTGTGCTCAATGAGCGCCAGGCGGGCGTGGCCATTGAAGGTGTCATCCGCCAAGAAAAGCTGGAGACCAGCCAGCTTGCTGTGGATACCCATGGCTACACCGACTTTGCCATGTCACATGCCCGTTTGCTTGGTTTTGATCTTTGCCCGCGGTTGAAGGAACTCAAACAGCGCCACCTCTTTGTGCCACGCGGCACCAAAGTGCCCGCAGAAATCGCTGCGGTGTGCGAAGCCAATGTCGACGTCGCTTTGATCGAAAAGCATTGGGATAGTCTGGTGCACCTGGCAGCCTCGGTCATGAGCGGACATGCCAGTGCGGTGGCAGCTCTTGCGCGGTTCGGTTCTGCCGCCCAGGGCGATCCAATCTATGAGGCTGGCGTGCAATTGGGGCGGTTGCTGCGTACGGCGTTTTTGGCTGACTACTTTGTCAAGGACGCTTTCAGGAACGAGTTGCGCCGGGTGCTCAATCGGGGCGAGGCTGTTAACGCCCTCAAGCGCGCCATTTATACCGGCCGGATCAGCCCGGCGCAGGCCAAACGTGTCGATGAAATGCAGGCTGTGGCCGATGCGTTGAGCCTGATGGCCAACATCGTGATGGCGTGGAATACCTCACAGATGCAGGCGGTCCTGGATCGCTGGTCGAACCGCCGCCAGGTCATTCCACCGGAACTGATCGGGAAGATTGCGCCCACCAGGCTGGAGAGCATCAACTTGCGGGGTGTGTTTCGCTTCCCGGTTGACCGCTATGCTGACCAAATCCTGCCTTCGCGGCCAAATGCATCGATAACTGGCACCAATGGATGAAACCGACCACGGTTTGACGCCACGAATCGCAGATTTGAAAGTGAACAGGAAAGTCAATGAAATCAACGATCTACCAACACCACCTCCGCGCCAGTGCTAGCTTTTCGTACCGTCACTTATTGCACTGAAAACGAGGAGACCCCGTCTTCAAGGTGCTCAAGCAGGCTGGCAAGGGCAGCGGCCGTAAGTCTTCTGTACGCCGTCCCGCAGCCGGCGGCAGCAGCGCACACGCTGGCCAGCGGCCCGGCTCTCGGCTAGGGCGCGGCCATACGGCGGCGCGCTTCGCCGGGGCGAAGCTCACGCCCATGTCGCGGCGCGTGACCATCCAGACACTGCTGGTCAACCAGCAACGGGCCAGCCTCCAGTCGCTCGCCAAGCACCTCCGCTACATCGAGCGCGACGGCGTGGGCCGCGATGGCGAGGCGGGCCAAGCCTACGGGCTACAGACCGATGCCGCCGACCTCGACACCTTCAAGGAACGCTGCGCCGATGACCGGCATCACTTCCGCTTCATCGTCTCCCCGGAGGCTGGAGCCGAACTGGAAGACCTGCGCACCTACACGCGGCACCTGATGAATCGGATGGAGGCCGACCTGGGCACGCGGCTAGAACGGGTGGCGGGCGATCACTGGAACACTGACAACCCGCACAACCATCTGATCGTCCGCGGGCGCGACGATACCGGCAAAGACCTCATCATCGCAGGCGACTACATCGCCGATGGCTTCCGGCATCGCGCGTCCGAGCTGGCGACGGAATGGCTAGAGCCGCGCACCGAGCTGGAGATCCAGCAGACCTTGCGGCGAGAGGTGGAGCAGGAGCGGTGGAAGAGGCTGGATCGCACATTGAAGCGCGAGCTTGGCGACGACGGCCGGATGCAGATCGAACGCTTCAACGAGCCTCGGCTGCAACGCCGGCGCCTGCTGCTGATCAGCCGCCTGCAGCGCCTGGGCCTGGCCGATGAAGTGCAGCCCGGCACCTGGGTCGTTCATGCCGATGCCGAGAAATCCTTGCGCGCCCTGGGCGAGCGCGGCGACATCATCCGCACCATGTAGCGGGCTATGAGTGGTGAACCACGCGAGCTGGCTGTGTTCGATTTGGGAGACAATGGCCGCACAATCATCGGCCGCGTGGCCGCCAAGGTGCTGGCCGACGAGCTGCACGACCGGGGCTACTTGGTCGTTGACGGCGTGGACGGCAAGGCCCACTACGTCGTACTCAATGCCCGCGACGAGCTGGCGAACTATCCGACAGGCGCCGTGGTGGAGGTGAAGGGTTCGGCCGACGTGCGCGCGGCCGACAAGAATATCACCGCGCTGGCGAGCGGTGGTCTGTACCGCACCGACCATCACCTTGCCATCGCCCAGGGCCAAGCCGTGCCCGGCCGCGATCCGCAAGAGGTGGTGGCGGCTCACATCCGCCGGCTGGAAGCCTTGCGCCGGGCAGGCCTCGTGGAACGTGTGGCCGAGGGTCTATGGCAGGTGCCGGACGACTTGACTGAGCGCGGCCGTCGGTACGAAGCGCAGCGCCTGGGCGGCGTCGCCGTGGAGCTGAAATCGCACTTGCCGCATCGAGCGGCAGGCCAGCGTGATCGGTGCCACTTGGCTCGACCAGCAACTGATCGGCGGCGGCGCGGGCCTGGGCGACCTGGGCTTTAGCGGCGAAGCCAAGCAGGCGATGCAGCAGCGCGCCGACTTCCTGGCCGAACAGGGGCTGGCAGAGCGGCACTGGAAGCGCGTGATCCTGGCGCGCAATCTATTGGTGACACTACGCGATCGGGATGTGATTCGGGCTGCCAAGGATATTGCCACCGAAACCGGGCTGGAACACCGTCTGGCGGCCGATGGCTAGCGCGTCACCGGCATCTATCGGCGCAGCCTCATGCTCGCCAGTGGCCGCTTTGTCAAGCTCGATGATGGTATGCGGTTCAGCTTGGTACCATGGACGCCGGTCATCAAACAACGACTCGGCATGCTGATTTCTGCGCAGGTACATGGTGGCACCGTATCCTGGCAAATTCGACGGCAGCTGGGTTTATCCGTTACCTGACGCCAGCAGCAATTGAGTCCCCACTGACCGGATGCGTCTACAACCGTTCAGCGTCCGGCAAACTGCGGGACTCGCTTTGCGACGAACGCGCGGACCGCTTCCAGCGAATCCGTGGTTTTCGAGGCCCGGTTCATTTCGGCCGCCTCCAACCTCAATGAGGTCGCCAGATCGCTCTCGAAAGCAGCGAGTTGCAGGCGCTTGGCACCCGCATAACCCTGCGTCGGACCGGTCGAGAATTGCACCGCCCGGCGCCGCGCTTCGTCCAGCAGGCTCTCGCCCGGAACCACTTTCTCGACCAATCCCCAGGCCAAGGCTTCATCCGAACTGACCACGCGGTTGGTCAAGATCATGTCGCGTGCGCGCCGTCCGCCCACTGCGCGCGGCAGGAGCCAGCTGATGCCGAAATCCCCCGCGTATCCAAGGCCGGTGTGGGCCGCCACGAATTTCGTCCCACTTGCGGCAATCAGGTAGTCAGAGGCCAAGGCAAGCCCGAGGCCGCCTCCGGCGACCGCGCCTTGCACGGCGCAGACCACCGGGAACGGCAGGCTGGCAAATTGAGGAATCATGCGTTCGGCCACCCTCAATTCGTCATCGACCAAGGTAGACAACGCATCGCCTGCGGCAACCATTTCGTCGATGTCGCCGCCACAACTGAACATCCGGCCCTCGCCGCGCAGCAGCAAAGCGCGAATCGAGTCGTCACGTTCGACGTCTGCAATGACGCCAGCGAGCACGTTGACGACAGACGTGCTCAGCGCATTCTTTTTCTGGGGCGCATTGAGTGTGATGGTGGCAACAGCACCATGCTTTTCGAGAATGACCGGATTTCCAGACATGACGCTTCCTGATTGGTCAAGATTTCAGGCGTCAGCGCGGCGCCATGCGAATAGCGCCATCCACCCGAATGTACTCGGCGTTCATGTAGCCGCAGGTGACGAGAAACTCGACGGCCTGGGCAAATTCATCGGGGTCGCCCAACCGCTTGGGAAAGGGCACGCTGGCCGCCAACGCCTGCTTGACGTTGTCCGGCAGGCCCAGCAGCAACGGTGTACCGAAGATCCCCGGCATGATGGTGTTGACCCGGATCCCTTCGTCCATCATGTCGCGCGCGACCGGCAAGGTCATGCCCACGATGGCTGCCTTGCTGGCCGCATAGCTGGCCTGCCCGACCTGGCCGTCCTGCGCGGCGGCCGAAGCGGTGTTGACGATGACGCCGCGCTCGCCATCGGTCAGCGGCGCGAGCGTCAACATACCCGCGGCTGACTTGGCGATGCAACGGAAGGTGCCCACCAGGTTGATCTGAATGATGCGATTGAAGCGATCTGCCGCGCATGGGCGGATTTCGCCGGTTTTCTTGTCGCGGCTGACAGTCTTGACGGCATCGGCAGTACCGGCGCAGTTGACCAGAATGCGCTCCTGCCCGATGGCCGCACGGGCCTTGGCGAAGGCGGTGTCCACCTGCTCCTCAGATGTCACGTCCACATTGCAGTAAACGCCGCCGAGTTCGCTGGCCAACGCCTGGCCGACGGTTTCGTTCATGTCGAAGATGGCGACTTTGACGCCACGGCTGGCCAAACGCCGGGTCGTGGCGGCTCCCAGGCCGGAAGCGCCCCCGGTGATGATGGCCGAGATGTCGGAGTTCAGTTGCATGGTTTTTCCTCGATGGATGACAGATAGACAGGCGTTATTGGCCCGTGAAGTGGGGGGTGCGCTTGCCCAGGAATGCCGCTTGCCCTTCCAGGTTGTCGGCCGAACGCAAAGCGACGAGGAAATTACGCTTCTCATGCTCCAGGCCCTGCGCGAGCGGAGTTTCAAAGCTGGCCAGGGCCGCATCTTTCGCCAGCGCCACGGCCAGCGGCGAATTGGTCGCAATCCGGCTGGCCATCGCCAACGCCGTCGGCAGGGCCTGGCCGTCAGCCGTCACTTCGGCGACGATGCCGACGTCGCAGGCCTTGCGGGCGTCGATGAAGTCGCCGGTCAGCAGCAGAGCCATCGCCTTGGACTTGCCGATGGCATGGATCAGGCGCTGCGTGCCGCCAGCACCGGGAATGGCGCCCAGCTTGACTTCCGGCACGCCGAACTTGGCCGACTCGCCGGCGATCACGATGTCGCAGGCCAGCGCCAGTTCCGTGCCGCCGCCCAGCGCGAGCTTTTCTACCGCTGCGATGACGGGCTTGGGGAAGCGCTCCAGTTCCGACCAGAAGTGGCCGCCTGCCGCCGCACGGTCGCCCAGCAGCGGCTCGGCGCGCAGCGCGTCGAAGGCCGTGATGTCGGCCCCGGCGCAGAACACGCCCTCGGCGCCGGTGATGATGACCGCGCGCACGGTATCGTCGTCGCGCAGTTGCACAAGCTGCGCACACAGGCCATCGAATACCGCGCGGTTCAAGCTGTTCTTCGCGCGCGGGCGGCTGATGGTCAAGGTGGCGATGGCGCCTTCGCGGCTGACGAGTACTTCGCTGGCTTCGCTCATGGTGGCTCCGCTCATCCAAGCCGCTCGATGATGGTGGTATTGGCCGTGCCCGAAGCCTCGCAGATGGTCTGCAGGCCATAGCGGCCGCCCCGCCGCTCCAGCTCGCACAGCAGGTCGGTGAGCATGCGCGCGCCGGTGGAACCCAGCGGATGGCCGATGGCCACCGAGCCGCCGTTGACGTTGAGGCGATCGTCCGGAATGCCGAATTCCTGCTGGAACATCAGCGGCACGCCGCCAAAGGCCTCGTTGACTTCAAACAGGTCAATGTCGGCCAGGGTCAGACCCGATTCCGTCAGCGCCTTGCGGGTGGCATCGAGAACAGCGGTGAACTGGATCACCGGGTCGGCTGCCGCCACGGCGGTGCTGACGAAGCGCGCGCGCGGCTTCAGGCCATGCTGCTTGGCATAGGCGCGGCTGGCGATCAGCAGCGCGGCGGCGCCATCGCTGATCTGCGACGAGTTGGCGGCCGTGGTGACACCGTCGGCGGCAAACACGGGCTTGAGCGTGGCCATCTTCTCGGGGTTCGGGTCGGCACGCACGCCTTCGTCGGCGGTGACGAGCGGGCTGTCTGGGTCGGCTGGGTCTTCGTTCAGTCGCACCAGTTGGTCTTGGACTCGGCCAGCCTGCAAAGCCTCGGTGGCGCGCCGATGGCTGCGCACGGCGAAAGCGTCCAGGGCCTCGCGCGTGAGGCCGAAGCGCTTGTTCATCAACTCCGACGAAGCGCCTTGCGCCAGCAGCGGGTTGTCCTTGTAGCGCGCCAGTTCGCGCGGGCTGTATTGCGAGCCCAGCGGCGCGCCGGGTTTGAACGACGGCGGCATGGGGGCCTGCGACATCGATTCCACCCCGGCGCCGATGACCAGTTGGTAAGCGCCCGCCTGGATGCCATGCACGGCAAAGCTCACCGCCTGCTGGCCGGAGCCGCATTGCCGGTCAACCGTCACCGCCGGGACGGATTCGGGCAGCCCCGCCGCCAATACGGCATGACGGCCCAGGTTGCCGTGCTGTTGGTCCCATTGCAGCACGCAGCCGACGATCACATCGTCCAGATCGGCGGGGTTGATGCCGGAGCGCTCGACCAGCTGGCGCAGCGTCTCGCCCAGCAGATCGACGGGGTGCCATTTCTGCAGGCGCCCGCCGCGCTTGCCCACGGGGGTGCGCAACGCACCGACGATGACGGGTTCATGGTCATTCATGTTCTTCTCCTGGTGCAAAAAGGTTGGCTCACTCGGCGTAGCGGCCCGCATGCTCGGCGCGGATGCGCTTCTTGTCGAGCTTGCCGACGCTGGTCTTGGGGATGGCTTCGACAAACAGAACTTGGTCTGGCAACTGCCACTTGGCGAAGGCGCTGGTCAGGTGTTCCTGCAATTGCTCCTGAGTCGCCTGCTGGCCGGGCCTCAGCACCACCAGGGCCAGCGGCCGTTCCTGCCACTTCGCATGGGGAATGCCGACCACCGCGGCGTCGCGCACGGCCGGGTGGCCCATGAGCAGGTTTTCCATGTCGATGGAAGAAATCCATTCACCACCGCTCTTGATCACGTCCTTGATGCGGTCGGTGACTTTGAGGTAGCCGTTCTCGTCCACCGTGCCGACATCGCCCGAGCGCCACCATCCGCCCTCCAGGAAGCGGTCTCCGGAATCGGGCATGTCGTGGTAGCTGGCCGTTATCCAGGGGCCGCGCAGGCAGATCTCGCCTGCCGACTGTCCGTCGTGTGGCAAGTCCTTGTCGTTGGCATCGAGGATGCGGATGTCTACCCCGGTCAGAACCAGGCCCTGCTTGCGCTTGAGGTTCCACCGCTCGTCCTGGGTCAGGCGCTTCTTGAGCGTGGACTTGAGGCGGTTCATCGTCACCAACGTTGTGGCTTCGGTGGCGCCGTAGGCATGCACCACCTCGGCACCCGTGAGGTCGTAGAAACCGATCATCATCGACAGCGGCGGCTCGGTGGCGCCAGACAGCATGCGCATGCGGCTGAAGTCCGGCTTGACCGGCATCGTCTCGATGTACTGCAGCATGGGCTGGAAGATGGCCGGTGCGCCATTGGCGATGGTCACGCCCTCGGCGATCATGGCATCGACCAGCGGCTTGGTGTCTTCGGCAACGTAGCGGCCCGGCAGCACGATCTTGTCGGCGAGCAGCGTGGCGGCCTGCGGCAGGCCCCAGCATTGCCCGTGGAACATGGGCGTGATGAGCATGACGCAGTCGTCCAGCGTCATGCCCAGATTGGTGGCCATGGCCGTGGAGTGCAGGTAGATGCCGCGGTGCGAGTAGTACACGCCCTTGGGCTTGCCCGTGGTGCCGGTGGTGTAGCAGGCGCTGTAGGCCGAGGTTTCGTCGATCTCGGGCCAGTCGATCTTCGTGTCGGCGGCGGCCAGCAGGTCTTCGTAGTGCAGCAGCGGTTTCAGCGTGGTCTTGATCTGGTCCAGCGGCTTGTCGGTCATGACAATCCAGCCCTTGATCTGGGGCGAATTCGCTGCGACGGATTCGGCAAGGGGTAGCAATGACTCGTCTACGCAAACGTAGGACACCTTGCTGTGGTCGACCACGTAGCCCAGGTCCTCTGGGCCCAGGCGCAGATTCATCTGCAACATGACAGCACCCAGGCCGGGAATAGACCAGTACAGCTCGAAGTGACGTCGGCTGTTCCAGTCCAGGATGCCGACCCGGTCGCCGGGCTCGACACCGAGCGCGCGCAGCGCATTGGCGCTGCGGCAGACGCGCGCGTAGCAGTCGGCATAGGTGTAGCGATCCCAGCCGCCATCGGGTGTGCGGTAGACGATCTCCTGGTCCCCATGGGTGCGCGCGGCGTGCCGGATCAGCGTCGTGGTGTTGAGCTGGCGGTCGTTGCCCGTGGTGGACGGGCAGCCGCGGACGATGTGGGTGGTAGCAGTCATTTCTTTGTCTCCTGGGTGGTGGTTGCGTTGAGTGCCTGGAACCGTGGGGCCGGGGCCGCTTCGATGGCGCCGAAAGAGGTGGTCTGGTAGATGCCCCGTGCCGCGTTGTGCGGATGCCGCACTGCCTCGGCCAGGCTGAGCACGGGTGCAAAGCAGGCGTCGCTGCCTTCAAGCAGCGCGCACCAGTGCGCCTGGGGCTGGGTGCGGATGAGGGCCGCGATGCGCTCCTTCAACGCTGGCCACGCCGCCGTGTCGTACTGGTCTGCAGGGTTCACGTCCGCCAGGCCCAACTTGGACAACAGCAATGCGTAGAACGGCGGCTCGATCGCGCCGAGGCTGATGAAGCCGCCGTCGGCGCAGACGTACACGTCATAGAACGGCGAATCGTGGAACGGGCTCGGCTGTGCGCCGTCGATCTGCCCGTTGGCGCGAATCCAGTGCACCAGCGTGCCCAGCATGGCCACGATGTCCACGATGGCTGCGTCCACAACCCGGCCACGGCCGGTGGCCCGTGCATCGACCAGCGCGCAGGCGATGCCAAAAGCCATGCCTAGCGCCCCGGCACCGTCCCCGAGTACCGAGGGCGGCACGATGGGCGCCTGCCCCCTGTGCGCCGACAGCGACAGCAGGCCCGTCAGCGCGACGTAGTTCAGGTCGTGGCCCGCGGCCTGGGCAAGTGGCCCGTCCTGGCCCCAGCCCGTCATCCGGCCATAGACCAGTCGGGGATTGAGCGCCGCGCAATCTGCGGGGCCGAAGCCCAGCCGCTCCATCACCCTTGGGCGAAAGCCTTCGATCAGAGCGTCGGCCTGGGCAATCAGTTCCAGTGCGCGCGCCTTGCCACCGGGCGACTTCAGGTCGATGACCTCGACCTTCTTGCCGCGGTGCAGCGGGTTCTCCACCGCCCCGCCCAGCCGCTGCGCCCCAGCAGCCTGCTCGGCCCGTGCCAGCGCGATCACCTCGGCGCCCATGTCGACCAGCATCCTGGCGGCCAGAGGGCCTGGACCGATGCCCTCAAACTCCACCACACGGACGCCGTGCAGCGGCATCTGCAGCGTGTGCAACGTGTGCGGCATGTTCACAGCTTCCTCGAAACCAGATCTTTCAGGACCTCGTTGGCGCCGCCATAGATCTTCTGCACTCGCGAAGCGGCATACATCCGCGCGATCGGGTACTCGGCCATGTAGCCGTAGCCGCCGAACAATTGGAGGCACTCGTCCACCACTCGGCACTGCTGCTCGGTGCACCACCACTTGGCCATGTAGGCGGCCTCGTTATCCAGCGTGCCGTCCAGCAGTCTCTGTGTACAGTCGTTGACGAAGCTGCGCACCACATGCGCGATGGTCGCCATCTCGGCCAGCTTTTGGCGCGTTGTCTGCATGTCGAACAGAGGCGCACCGAATATCTTGCGCTGCTTCGTGTATTCGATGGTGAGCTCCAACGCCCGGTCGATGACGGCCGCCGCCGGCACTGCAATGACCATGCGCTCGTAGGGCAGCGCGCCCATCAGTTGCCCAAAGCCTTGTCCTTCAACGCTCCCCAGCAGTTGGTCGGCTGGAACGCGCACGCTGTCGAAGAAGAGCTCCGCCGTGTCCGAGGCCTGCATGCCGATCTTTTCAAGCAGGCGGCCCACACGAAAGCCTGGCAGGTTCTCGGTCTCCAGTACGAACAGCGACACCCCTTTGCTGCCCGCGCCACTGGTGCGCGCCGCGACGATCAGCAGGTTTCCGGTGAAGCCGTTGGTGATGAAGGTCTTGGCGCCGTCGATCACGTAGTGGTCGCCGTCGCGCCGGGCCCGGGTGGAGATGGCCTTCAGATCCGAGCCGCAGCCCGGCTCGGTCATCGCGATTGCGGCCAGCATCTCGCCGTTCGTCACCTTGGGCAGCCAGCGCTGCTTTTGCGCTTCGGTGCCAAAGTCCAGGATGTAATGCGAAGCGATGGTGTGCACCGCGATATTGACCGGCATCTCGGCCTTGGCCAGTTCGTCCTGCACCACCAGCTGGTAGGCGAGGCTGGCGCCGGCACCACCATAGGTCTCGGGCATCTCGGGCAGCAGAAAGCTCATCCCGCCGAACGGACGCCAGACCTCGCGCGGGATGTAGCCCTGGCGGCGCCATTCGTCGAGCCGGGGAGTGAATTCGGCGGCAACGTAGCGACGCACCTGCTCGCGAAAGGCGTCGATCTCGCCGTCCATCCAGGCGTGGCGATACAGCTGTGGCAGCATGGGCATGTCTCCTTGTATGTTGGCTTCTGACCCCGCACCGGGCGTTCCGCACAGCGCCACTGCCGAAGTGTTTTTGGGGATGCGACAATCGTAATAATTGGCCCCTGCAAGGGCGATGGCGGATTGCCTCAATCAACTGACAAATAACTTCTTTTGGCCCGCGCGACCGGCGTTGGCTCCTTCGATCACACGCAATGCTGCAACCCGTCTTCACCGCTCCTATCTTTGCCGTGCATGGCCTGCTGGACGGCGCGCGCGGCAAGGGGCTGGCCACGCAAGAATGGCTGAAGGGCGTGCTGGGGCGCGCCGGCATCAGCGAATCGCTGCTGGAGCTCGAGGATTCGCGCGTAACCGTGGAGCAGTTCAACGCGCTATTTATCGCTGTCAAGGACAGCCTGAACGACGAGTGCCTGGGCTACCTACATGAGCGACCCATGCGCCCGGGCAGCTTCGCGCTAATGGTGCGCAGCGCGTTCACTGCCCATTCGTTGTCATGCGCCCTGCGTCGCCTGAGCGAATCCTTCGCCCTGCTGCAGGACGACGTGACGCTGGTGCCCGTGACCGAGGGCGCGCTGGGGGGCTTCGCGCTGGAGATGCGCGGCGGCCCGGGCGCACATGCCGAATTCCTTCATGCACATCTGCTGCGCGTGTTCTGGCGCTTGTTGCTGTGGCTGCACGGCGGCCGGCTGGTGCCGCAGCGATTCGACTTCAATTTTGCGCTGCCGCTCCATGCGATGAGCTACGGGCGCATCTTTTCCGGTTCGCTGTGCTTCGGGCAGCCGCGCACGGCCGCCTGGTTCGACGCCGACGCCTTCAAACTGCCGGTGCGGCGCGATCGGGACGCGCTGCAGTCCTTTCTGCGCGCCACGCCGGGCAACGTGGTGGGGCCGCACCTGAACGAGCGCAGCGCCAGCGCGCGGGTCCGCATGGTGCTGCAGCTGGCCAACCCCGAATGGCCCGACCTGCCCGTCACCGCGCAGCGCCTGCATATGTCGGTGAGTGCGTTGCAGCGGCACCTGGCCACCGAGGGCACTTCCTTCCAGGCACTGAAGGACCAACTGCGGCGCGACATGGCGATCGTGCGCCTAACCAGCAGCGAAGCCTCGCTCATCGCCATCGCCGCCGACCTGGGCTTCACCGACAGCACCGCCTTCCAGCGCGCCTTCAAGGTCTGGACCGGCAGCGCGCCGGGAGCCTACCGCGCCCGCTCGCGTAGCCCGCAGCACCCTACATAGAGGCATTCGACCAATTCCGGCACGGCCACGAGGCTGTAGCCGACCACCGAGAAGATCGGCGCCTTCATAGCTGCCGGGTCTTGGCCCACATCGAGCGAGGCTCTCGTGCGCTCAAGAGACTGTTTGCAGCCCTGGCAGTTGCACCGACGGCAGCGCAGCGACAGGCTGCGCCAGGAAGCAGACGCTTTCCGTCAGCCTATCGAGGTCATTCGTCATTGCCACCGTTGAGGCTGACTTCTAAGCTTCCTAAGCTAAAACTGAGCTCGCACTGCATAGGAGTGATGGCTCTGCGCCATTAGGAGCAGCACTGCCAGAATGTAAATCAAGCATCATGACCGACGCAGCCCCGGCACTCTCGTATCCGTTCTCGGATCTCCCACTCCCTGGCCAAGCCACGGAAATCAAGCCTGGTGTGCTGTGGCTGCGCATGCCGCTGCCGTTTTCCCTGGATCACATCAACCTCTGGGCATTGAGCGACGGTCCTGGTTGGGCGGTCGTGGACACGGGCATTCGCAGCGTGGACGTCAGGAACGCGTGGCTCGCCTTGCTCGCTCCGCAGGGGCCGCTAGCCGGCCGACCCATCTCCCGTGTGATAGCGACGCACATGCACCCGGATCATGTGGGCATGGCGGGATGGTTGACACGTCGCTTCGAATGCGCGCTGTGGATGACACGAGACGAGTATTTGAGCTGTCGGGTGATGCTTGCCGATACGGGGCGGGAAGCGCCAGTCGATGGCGTTCGCTTCTATCGGAGGGCCGGATGGAGCGACACCGAGGTGGATGAGTACCGCACCCGGTTCGGTGACTTCGGTAAAATGATCCATCCATTGCCTGACAGCTTTGTGCGGCTCACGGATGGCCAGATGTTGCGGATCGGGGACCAGGAATGGGAAGTCATCGTCGGCACAGGACATTCCCCCGAGCACGCGTGCTTCTACTCGCGCGAACTGGATTTGCTGATATCGGGGGATCAGGTTCTTCCCAGGATCAGTTCCAATACCTCCGTGTACGCCACCGAGCCGCATGCGAATCCTCTGCAGGGTTGGCTCGATTCCATCGACCGGTTGATGCAACGCGTACCTGGGAGCGCCCTGGTTCTGCCTGCCCACAACGAACCTTTCCATGGCCTGCACCTACGGTTGGAGCAACTGCGTGCGAGCACCGTCAGAGGCACCGACCGCGTCAGGCAACAACTTGCGCAGCCTCTGAGGGTCATCGACCTGGTTCGCGCCCTGTACCGTTCGTCCATTGTTGCGGAGCAAATGCACCTCAACCTCGCGACCGGAGAGACGCTCGCCCACCTGAACTATCTCGACCAGCGTGGGGAAATCGTGTCTGCAAAGGACGAAGACGGTGCAATGCGCTATCGGCTCGCCTGATGCACTAATTTGCCCTCAAGGATATAGAAGCAACCCAATCAAGCCCTGTCATTGACTGGGTTCTTTACTGGTGTGTTTCGAGAGCAATGGGTTCTTGCACCAGCGCGTCGTGTACGGCCTCCAGATCTTTGAACACCGTGTTGGCGAACGAGTCCTGGCGCGGCACCTTTCACAGATGCTCGACCGGATTCAGCTCAAGGCTGTAGGGTGGCAGAAACTCTTGGCTCATATTCTGTGGCACATCCAAGTGACCCGCGATGTGCCAACCCGCTTGATCCATGACCATGATGATGAACTCGACGACATGGCGTCGCGCCATCTCTGCCAGGAACACCGGCATTGTCTCAGCGTTAGCCCAGGGCGGCTCCAGAGAGTCCATCACGCCATCGTGCGTGCTAACGGCAGCGAAGGCGTACAGGTACTGGCGTTGCAGGCGTGCGCCGACGATGGGGCGTGAGCCCCTGGGCACCCAACCCTGCCGGGGTGTTCCCAGCAGGTCGAAGTGCCCTTCGTGCTGGAACACCAGCCGCACGCGGCGAGCATATTCAGCTTGACGCTTGACCTCTTGGTGCACTTGAACAGACTCTCAGAAAGGGGCCGTTTGTCATTCGATCGGGGCGCTTCGTCATCGCGGCTCGCAGCACCGGCACCTACGATTCTTTGCGTGCGCTGGACGACATGTAGCAGTGCGGCGATGACCGCCGTCCCCACGATCCGGAGCCTAACTCAAAGGAGACAAAAACGTGTACAAAATCGACATACAGAAGCTCGCCGACGACGCTCGCTTCAACCGCTTTCATGCCAAAGTGCTTCTGTGGTGCCTGTTGATTCTCATCATCGACGGCTATGACATCGCTGTGGTGGGCATCGCCATGCCGTCCATCATGCAGCAGATGGGCGTGAACGCATCGACTGCCGGTTTCATGGCCAGTTCGGCATGATGTTCGGCGCTATGATTCTGGGCACGCTGTCCGACCGGATTGGTCGTCGCTGGGCCCTCTCCATTGGTGTCATGCTGTTCAGTGTGTTCACCGCGGCCGCCGGATTCACCAAGGACCCCATCAGCTTCAGCGTGGTGCGCTTCATCGCGGGCTTGGGGATTGGTGGCGTGCTCCCGGTCATCGTGGCACAGATGGTCGAGTACTCGCCCAAGAAGATCCGCAGCCTGATGACGGCGCTGATGACTTCGGGCTACGCACTGGGCGGCATCCTGGCCGCGGTATTGGGCAAGCAACTGATCGGCGAGTACGGCTGGCAGGCCGTGTTCATCGCGGCGGGGGTGCCCGTGCTGCTAGTTCCGTTCATCCTGAAGTTGGTGCCGGAGTCCATGACCTACCTGATCTCTCAACGTCGCAACGGCGAGCTCGCCGAAGTGGCACGCCATCTCCAGCCGGGGGGCAAGCACCCGGCGGACGCGCAGTTCGTCGTGCCCGCTGCCGACCGCGTGGCGGGTGCGCCGGTTGCCCGCCTGTTCCAGGACGGGCGGGGCCTGAGCACGATGCTGTTCTGGGTGGCCTTCTTCTCGGGTCTGTTCATGGTCTATGCGCTCAGCAGCTGGCTGACCAAGCTGATGGCGATGGCTGGCTACAGCCTGGGGTCTGCACTCAGCTTCGTGATCGCGCTGAACGTTGGCGCCATCATCGGTGCCGTGGGCGGCGGATGGCTCGCCGACAAGTTCAACATCAAGTGGGTGCTGGTGGCGATGTATGCGCTGGGCGGCGTGCTGCTGTACTTGATGACGTTCAAGACCTCGACCGAGGTGCGCTACCTGATCATTGGCGCGGTCGGCGCCTGCACCACTGGCGCGCAACTGGTGGCCTATGCCTTCTGCGGGCAGTTCTACCCGATGTCCATCCGCTCGACCGGTATCGGCATGGCCTCCGGCGTGGGGCGCCTGGGTGCTATTGCGGCGCCTCTGCTGATCGGACAGATCGTCGCGCTGGAACTGCCGCTGGAACAGAACTTCCTGGTGATCGGCGTTTTCGGAGTCCTCGGCGCAATCGCCCTAGCGTTCATCAAGCACGGCGGCCCGACGTCGGCGACTCCGCAAGAGGCTGTGCGAGAACCGCGCCCGTTGCAGCCGACGCCGCAAAACGCCTGATCGTTGCCATCAATGGAGTCCGCTATGTCTGTCTACACCGCGCCCCTGCGCGACATGCTGTTCGCAATGAAGGAGGTCGGGGGGTTAGACGTCATTTGCGGCCAGCCCGGCAACGAAGAAACTACGCCCGATCTGGTTGAGGCGATCCTGCAGGAGGCGGCCAACTACGCCGCCGGCGTGCTGGACCCGCTGAACCGCCCCGGCGACGTGCAAGGCGCGCGCTGGCACGACGGCGAGGTCACGCCCGCCGATGGCTTTCGCGACGCCTGGGCCAGCTTCTGCGAGAACGGCTGGATCGGCATGCCGGCCTCTACCGAGTGGGGCGGCCAAGGTCTGCCGACACTGGTTTCCACCGCCGTGCTGGAGATGTGGAAGTCGTCCAACCTGGCTTTCAGCCTGTGCCAGATGCTCACGCTCGGCGCAGTGGAGACGATCGCCCACCACGGCAGTGACGACCTCAAGCGCCGCTTCCTCGAGCCCATGGTCGCTGGCCGCTGGACCGGCACCATGAACCTCACCGAGCCGCAAGCTGGCTCGGACCTGGCCGCGCTGAGCAGCCGCGCCGTGCCCGAGGGTGATCATTACCGCATCAGCGGCAATAAGATTTTCATCACCTGGGGCGAGCACGACATGGTGGAGAACATCGTCCACCTGGTGCTGGCCCGCCTGCCCGACGCCCCGCCGGGCGTGAAGGGCATCTCGCTGTTCCTGTGCCCAAAATTCCTGATCAATGACGACGGATCCCTGGGCGAACGCAACGACCTTGCCTGTACCTCGATCGAGCACAAGCTAGGCATTCACGGCAGCCCTACAGCGTCCATGAGCTTCGGCGATCGGGGCGGCGCGATCGGCTACCTAGTCGGCGAGCCACACCAGGGGCTGGCGTGCATGTTCACGATGATGAACCACGCACGGCTGAACGTCGGGCTCGAGGGCGTAGGCGTTGCCGAGCGTGCCTACCAGCATGCGCGGTCATATGCTTTGGAGCGCGTGCAGGGCAAGCCGGCGCTGGCCGGCAGCGCCACCATCGTTGGCCACCCCGACGTGCGCCGCATGCTGATGGATATGAAGGCGCGCACCGAGGCGATGCGTGCGCTGGCCTACTTCTGCGCAGGGCAGATGGATCGCGCCGCCGGTCACCCTGATGCACGGGAGCGCGCTGATGCTCTGGCGCTGGTCGGCCTGCTGACGCCGATAGTCAAGGGCTGGTGTACAGACGGTGCACAGGGCATCACATCCGATGGCGTCCAGATCCACGGCGGCATGGGCTACATCGAAGAAACCGGCGCGGCGCAGTACTTCCGCGATGCCCGGATCACGACGATCTACGAAGGAACCACAGGCATCCAGGCCAACGACCTGATCGGCCGCAAGTTGGCACGCGAGGGCGGGCGCACGCTGAAGGAACTGCTGGGCCGCATCGACAGCGATGCGCGACGCCTGACTGTGGCGTCCGATGCCGCGCTGACGCAGATCGGCGGCGCATTGGCGGCGGCAGCCCATGCACTGGAGGAAGCGACCGATTGGCTGTTGGCCAACGACGCACAGCCCGCGCACTGCGCGGCGGGTGCCGTGCCCTTTCTGCGGCTGGCGGGCACGGTGATCGGCGGCTGGCTGTCGGCCCGCATGGCCGAAGCGGCCACCGCGCAACTGGCAGCGGACTCGGGCGATGCTAGCTTCCTCGGTGCTAAGCGAGCCACGGCCGGCCACTACGCGACGCACGTCCTGGTGCAGGCCCCGATGCTGCGCAACATCGTCACTGGCGGCGCCGGCAGCACGCTGGCCCTGGCGGACGATCAACTCTGAATGATCCTGAAAGGAAACCCTTCCATGAAAATCCTCGTACCCGTCAAGCGCGTGGTCGACTACAACGTCAAGGTCCGAGTCAAGTCGGACGGCACGGGAGTCGACACCGCCAACGTCAAGATGAGCATGAACCCCTTCGACGAGATCGCCGTCGAGGAGGCCGTTCGCCTCAAGGAAAAGGGCGTGGCGAGCGAAGTCATCGCCGTCTCCTGCGGCGACGCCAAATGCCAGGAGACGCTGCGCACCGCGATGGCGATCGGCGCCGACCGCGCCATCCTCGTCGAGACCCCAGCCGACCTCGAGCTGCAGCCCCTGGCCGTCGCCAAGCTCTTGAAGGCCCTGGTCGACAAGGAACAACCGGGCCTCATCATCCTGGGCAAGCAGGCGATCGACGACGACGCCAACCAGACCGGCCAGATGCTCGCAGCGCTCGCCAACCTGCCCCAGGGCACGTTCGCGAGCAAGGTCGAAGTGGTGGACGGCAAGGTCCACGTCACGCGCGAAGTCGACGGCGGCCTCGAAACACTGGCGCTGAGCCTCCCCGCCGTCGTCACGACCGACCTGCGCCTCAACGAGCCGCGCTACGTGACGCTGCCCAACATCATGAAGGCCAAGAAAAAGCAGCTCGACACGCTCAAGCCCGAGGACCTCGGCGTGGACGTCACGCCGCGCCTGAAAACCTTGAAAGTCACCGAGCCCGCCAAGCGCGGCGCCGGCGTCAAGGTGGCCGACGTGGCCGCGCTGGTCGAAAAACTCAAGAACGAAGCGAAGGTGATCTAAATGTCGGTACTTGTGATTGCTGAACACGACAACGCGTCCATCAAGGGCGCCACGCTCAACACCGTCACCGCTGCCGCCGCCTGCGGCGGAGACGTCCACGTGCTCGTCGCCGGCCACAACGCCGGCGCCGCCGCGCAGGCCGCAGCGCAAATCGCCGGCGTCGCCAAGGTGATCCACGCCGACGCCGCGGGCCTCGAGCATGGCCTCGCCGAGAACGTCGCCGCGCAGGTGCTCGCCATCGCCCAGAACTACAGCCACATCCTGTTCCCCGCGACGGCCAGCGGCAAGAACGTCGCGCCGCGCGTCGCTGCCAAGCTTGACGTCGCGCAGATCAGCGACATCACCAAGGTGATCAGCGCCGACACGTTCGAGCGCCCGATCTACGCGGGCAACGCGATCGCCACCGTGCAGAGCAGCGACAGCGTCAAGGTCATCACCGTGCGCACGACGGGCTTTGACGCCGCAGCTACTACCGGCGGCAGCGCACAAATCGAAACGGCCGCCGCCACGCCCGACGCGGGCCAGAGCCGCTTCGTCGGCAGCGAGATCGCCAAGAGCGACCGGCCCGAACTCACGGCCGCCAAGATCATCGTCTCGGGCGGGCGGGCGCTCGGCAGCAAGGAAAAGTTCGACGAAGTGATCACGCCGCTGGCCGACAAGCTCGGCGCCGCGATGGGCGCAAGCCGCGCGGCCGTCGACGCGGGCTATGCCCCCAACGACTGGCAGGTCGGGCAGACCGGCAAGATCGTCGCGCCGCAGCTGTACGTGGCTGTCGGCATCTCGGGGGCGATCCAGCACCTGGCGGGGATGAAGGACTCGAAGGTGATCGTGGCGATCAACAAGGATCCGGAGGCGCCGATCTTCTCGGTGGCCGACTATGGCTTGGAGGCCGATCTGTTCACGGCTGTGCCGGAATTGGTTAAGGCGCTCTGACTGAGGCAGTTACACCGCTGCCGACAGCCCAAGGGCATCGCTTGCAGTGCATTTTTCGATTGGGCTAGCGTGGCGATGACCGCTATACGGCAGATACCGTAAGTTCGTCGATCCGAATTGACCGGCAGCACCCGCTGCAAAGCCGACGTCGTCGATTGGGGCCCGCTTCAGGCTGGACTGAGACATTCGCTGCCGAAGCCCGAATGCCGGCTTCGGCCGAAACCGGGTACTCACGCAACGTGGCCGCGACTGACCGCTGCACGCTCTAAGCGTACGGTGGGAGCATCGCCGCATCACGGCGCATGGAATGGCTGTGTTCGCCGCCGGCGCGCGTGTTGCGAGCTAGACTGCGTTAGGAGCGGCCCCCTTTCCTCCTGCCCCACGCGCCCACGAGCGTGGCCTGTCTACGTCGCATGCATGTGACAACACTGCATCTAAACCGCTCATTGCCTATGCTCTTGCATGCTGAAAATTAAGATGTACCCAGCCAAGAACGGCGACTCGTTCCTCGTAGATGCGGGAGGGACGTTCATTCTCATCGACGCCGGCTTTGCAAGCACATTCCAGGATTTCGGGCCTTCCGAGCCTCGCCGCTCCGTCATTTATGGCGCGGCCTGGGTTCGCGCGCGGTTGCAGTCGGTGGCCGCCGGCGGGTGAATTCACGTGCTTGGCACCATGCGGTCGTTGGGCCCAACGACCGGCGCTGATCCTAACAGCAACTCTACGAGGTGCTACAGCCGTAGTCCGAGTCCGAGACGTGAGTTGATCATCCGTTGTGGCCCCGCAGGCCAGTGATCGTCAGTTCCAGCGAGCCCGACCAGCAATCTGGTACGCGCGGATTGCCATCAAGTCCAAGCGAGTGCATCGAAAGGCCTACACGCCATAGCGAGCCCGACGCAAGCTCTCCATAAGATATTCCAGGTTCTCTGCTGTCGGTTCCTTGTCCCTGAGCCCCCGCACGGAAACCCCGTGTGCTGCGCCCACTCGACGCCCTTACGGAAGGGCACCTTCTTGCCCACTTTGGCTGCCGTTTCGATGTATTGATTGACGATCGGGTGCTTCCTCGCGTTCGCAATGTCAATGGCATCGCTGGTGTGGATCACGCGCCAGCTGGGGGTCAATCAATCTTCCGGTTGAATGCCAACCGCTGGCAGCAGCTCGGCATAGAAGCGGCGATCGTCCTGGATGGCCTTTCGCAGGTCGCCGGGGTCTCCTCGTTTTCAGTGCAATAAGTGACGGTACGCAAAGCTAGCACTGGCGCGGGGGTGGTCTGGGTAGACCGTTGATTTCATTGACTTTCCTGTTCGCTTTGTAAACGGGTATGGTGGCCTCCCACTTTTGAGGTTCACGATGCAGGGTTGGCACACAACGTTTTTGGGGATGCGTGGGCTCCCCCGCGATATCAGCGACTTCGAGATGAAGGCATTTTTCACCTTCGATGGTGCCGAGCGCGACGCAATCAATGCACGCCGAGGTGATTCCCACAAGCTTGGTCTGGCGCTCCATATTGGTTTCCTGCGCATGAGTGGGCGTTTGCTCGGTGCCTTTCGGGTAATTCCAGTAGCCTTGTGGCGCCACCTTGGCAACGAGCTTGGCATTGCAGCACCAGAAGTCGCCTCGCTGAGAGCCATGTATGAACGCGGGCGCACGCTATTCGATCACCAACAAGTAGCCTGCACGGTCCTTGGATTCCAGTGGATGAGCGAGCACCAGCGCCGCTCACTGGTACGTGAACTGCGCGACGAAGTGGCGCGCTGCGCCGACCGCGATCAGCTACTCGTGCGGGCGCGTCAATGGCTGTACAAGAACAAGCTGGTGATCGTGCACGAGCGGGCAATTCGGACACTGATTGCGGCGGCACTTGCCCAGCTTGAAGTTGAAACAGGCACCGCCATCGCCGCCAGCGTTGATCCAGCAACACTTGATCGCTGGCGAGCCTCAGTTTCAGAGCTGCGCCCAGATGGACAAACCCAGCAGAGTTGGCTATGGGCTGCACCGGCGAAACACTCAACCCGCCAAATCAGCGAGGTACTGGAGCGCATCGACCTGCTTTACACGCTGGACGTTCATAAGCACCTGGCAGACATCCCCGATCTCATCTTGCGCCGCTACGCGCGCCGACTTGTCTCCAGGCCGCCCTCAGCCGGAGCCAAGATCAAAGAGCCAGCGCGCACCGTGGAGGTCGCATGCTTTCTTCGGTATTGCCTGTTCACCACCACAGACCAGTTGATCCTTATGGTGCAGCGCCGGATCGCCGATCTGTGGCGTCAGGCTGCCGCCGATGTCCCCGCTACCGTCAATTGGGCCGCAATGTACAAAACGCTGCTCGGCGAACTTGTTGCCTTGAGCGCGCAAGGTGCGGTGCCAGATGCTGAGTTGCGTGCCCGTCTTGAAGCCTTGATCACCGAAACCCAGAAACGCAAACCACCGAGCAGGGCCTCCCTGGTCCGCGAGGGATTGATTGATGGAATTCGCCCCGTGCGGTCGTTGCTCGTCGCCATTGCAAAGCTGCCCTGGCAGGCCACCGGCGAGCATCCTGCCATCGAGTACCTTGCCAAGCTGCAAGCTTTATATCTCAAAGGATCCAGAAAGCTGCCAGTTGAAGTGGTGGCACCAAGTCTGGGAATGATCTGGCAGGTTTCGATCTCCAGCCCAGACCGGGAACGGGCGTTTCAGGCGTTGGAGGTGGCCACCCTGTTTGCCCTGCGCCGCGCGGTGCGCAATGGCTCGGTCTGGATTGAGCACAGCCTGAGCTTTCGGGGTCGTGCGCGCTTGTTCTTCACGGACGAGCGTTGGCAGGCAGAGTCCAAGAAACACTATGCCCGTCTATCGTTACCCAGCAAGGCTGCCACTTTCTTGAAGCCTTTGCTGGCCAGAGTAACTGCCGGTGTCGATGCGGTGGCCGCTGCAGCCCGCAGTGGCGTACTGCGCGTGGATGATGAACTCCATTTGTCGCCATTGCCCGCAGAGGACGAAGACCCAGAAGTGACCAAGCTGCGCGCGGCTTTGGATCACCGCATCGGTGAGGTTCAATTGCCGGAAGTGATTCTGGCCGTTGACGCCCAGGTGCGCTTTAGCTGGATCATGCTCGGACGTGAGCCGCGCTCTACCGACGAGCTGCTGATGGTCTATGCCGGCATCATGGCCCACGGCACCAGTCTGACTGCGGTCGAATGCGCGCGCATGATTCCGCAATTGTCTGCCACCAGCATTCGCCAGGCCATGCGCTGGGCGCGGGACGAACGGCGTCTGAGCCAGGCCTGCCAGGCTGTGCTGGAATTCATGCAGCGACACCCGATTGCCGCCACCTGGGGGCGGTCCGATTTGGCATCTTCTGACATGATGAGCATGGAGACCACCAAACGGGTGTGGCAAGCCCGGCTTGATCCTCGGCGCAACACACCTTCCATTGGAATCTACTCCCATGTAAAAGACCGGTGGGGCATCTTCCATGCGCAGCCCTTTGTGCTCAATGAGCGCCAGGCGGGCGTGGCCATTGAAGGTGTCATCCGCCAAGAAAAGCTGGAGACCAGCCAGCTTGCTGTGGATACCCATGGCTACACCGACTTTGCCATGTCACATGCCCGTTTGCTTGGTTTTGATCTTTGCCCGCGGTTGAAGGAACTCAAACAGCGCCACCTCTTTGTGCCACGCGGCACCAAAGTGCCCGCAGAAATCGCTGCGGTGTGCGAAGCCAATGTCGACGTCGCTTTGATCGAAAAGCATTGGGATAGTCTGGTGCACCTGGCAGCCTCGGTCATGAGCGGACATGCCAGTGCGGTGGCAGCTCTTGCGCGGTTCGGTTCTGCCGCCCAGGGCGATCCAATCTATGAGGCTGGCGTGCAATTGGGGCGGTTGCTGCGTACGGCGTTTTTGGCTGACTACTTTGTCAAGGACGCTTTCAGGAACGAGTTGCGCCGGGTGCTCAATCGGGGCGAGGCTGTTAACGCCCTCAAGCGCGCCATTTATACCGGCCGGATCAGCCCGGCGCAGGCCAAACGTGTCGATGAAATGCAGGCTGTGGCCGATGCGTTGAGCCTGATGGCCAACATCGTGATGGCGTGGAATACCTCACAGATGCAGGCGGTCCTGGATCGCTGGTCGAACCGCCGCCAGGTCATTCCACCGGAACTGATCGGGAAGATTGCGCCCACCAGGCTGGAGAGCATCAACTTGCGGGGTGTGTTTCGCTTCCCGGTTGACCGCTATGCTGACCAAATCCTGCCTTCGCGGCCAAATGCATCGATAACTGGCACCAATGGATGAAACCGACCACGGTTTGACGCCACGAATCGCAGATTTGAAAGTGAACAGGAAAGTCAATGAAATCAACGATCTACCAACACCACCTCCGCGCCAGTGCTAGCTTTTCGTACCGTCACTTATTGCACTGAAAACGAGGAGACCCCAACATAAAGAGAGGGCCGCACCATGAACACACACTTCGCACTACTGGCCATCTACGGCGATGTGAACATTCCGCTGGAGAAATGCGGCATGGAGTTCTTCGGCCTAAGCCCCAAACGCGCCGCCGAAGCCGCTAACAAGCAGGCATTGCCTGTGTCTGCTTATCGCCTGGGGTCTAACAAGAGTCAGTGGTTTATGGATGCAAGCAAGCTGGCCGCGTACATCGATCAGAAGAAGGTTCAGGCCGAGCAGGAATGGAAAGCTGTGAGGTGCTGACTCAAGGTCCTCACGCTCTTGCGCCCCCGAAAACAATGACTGCATTGAGACCCGAGCCAGCTGGGGCGGCTTACCCAAGCCCCACGCGAAGCTGGCATGTCAACAGAGTCTGCATTTTTTGCACAGGTACTGACCGTTGCAATTTTCACACAGCAGAAGAATGAAAATACAATAGAAACACAATATTCGATAGTTTTTATTGTTCAAATAGCTGGGAAATCTGTGAAATTCAACATAAGCAAGATCTTTTGCAGAATAGATCTTAGACGTTTGATTTTGTTCCTCACTGTTGCCAGCGCGTGTGCTTCTTTAATAAATACATTTTATGCAGCTTATACTGTCCAACGGCAACAGCTGATTGATGAAAATCTCAATGTTAATTTCGTCTACGCAAATAAGCTGGCAAAGAGCACAGATGACTTCCTAAAAGCAGCACAACAGCAACTCGCAGCCAGTTCTGCATATCTATCAAATCACTTCAACAATATCGATGCGCTTAGTGCTGAATCTGAAAGACTCAAGAATCAAACTGAAAGCTTCAACTCTATTCTTATAGTTGATGCGCGCTCTAGCGTGCTAGCCTCCTCCCCGGCAAAACTCAAGCTCACCGGAAGAACTCTCTCTACGTCAGGCGTTATTGAATCGATAGAAACGAAGAAGCCGCTGATTAGCGACTCCTATATTTCCACCGTGGGAAATTTGCTGATATTTATATCTCACCCCATACATGACTCATCCGGCAACTATTTAGGAATGGTTGCTGGAACCATCTACCTAAATCAGCAGAGCATCCTAAACGATCTACTTGGAACACATTACTATAATGATGGCTCATATTTGTATGTTGTCGACAAGAACAAGAAGCTCATTTACCATCCTGACCAGAATAGAATTGGTACGCTCGTTAATGGTAATGAAGTCATCGGAAGAATTAAAAATGGCGAATCGGGCAGCCGAATCGTACAGAACACTCGAGGTATTGAGATGGTTGCCGGCTATGCGCTTATTCCCACTACACGTTGGGGAGTGGTTTCCCAGAGACCAATGTCAGCAACGCTTGCTCCATTGGACTCGCTGATGAAGCAGGTGGTTCTTAAGACACTACCTGTCGCGATAGTTTCTGTATTACTCATTTGCTGGTGTGCCCACAGAATCGCAAAGCCTCTACGATTGCTGTCTGAGGACGCGAAAGACATAAGTAATCCTGAAATAGCGAATAAAATTCAGAATATCAAATCGTGGTACGTTGAGGCCCATGATTTAAAAAAGGCCATGTTAATCGGCCTGTCCTTGCTCAATGAAAATATAGAGAAGCTTCAGGACGACGTTAAAACAGATCCTTTGACCAAGCTTGGTAATCGACGTAGCCTGGAAGCTGCATTGCAAAATCCAGCCAGTTTTTCTCAGTGGTCTCTATCGACATCGACCACTTCAAGAAGGTCAACGACACCTTTGGGCATGATGTCGGTGACATCGTCTTGCGTGATCTGGCAAAGCAGATGAGATTAGTCTCCCGCGCAGATGACTTGCCTTGTCGTATCGGAGGTGAAGAATTTTTAATCGTCTTGCCTAGGGCCAGCGAAAACACTGCAGCTCAAGTCGCAGAGCGCCTGCGCAAGCAGGTGGAAGAAACAGTGTTTGAAGGCGTCGGCCACATCACCATTTCCCTGGGTGTGGCAAGCTGGCCGAACAGCTCTTCCGACATCCCAACGGTTATCAAATACGCCGACGAGATGCTCTACAAAGCCAAGCGTGAAGGCAGAAACCGTGTGGCTGTCTATCGTCAATCAGAGACTGAAGAAATGCAGCCGGCTTAGTGCGAGTACTGGTCCTGCTTGAACAGGATTCCTCCAAAAAAAAGATGAACGATACCATTGAGCTCGCCGCCAAGCGCGATCGGATCAAAGAAGGCATTGTTCCTATGCTGCACACTCCACAAAGAACACTGGAAATCCATTCAGTACTGTATTAAAATACAGCATCGCATCAAAATGAAAGACTGAACATGCTTACAGGTAGTTGCTGCTGTGGAGAAGTGCAATTTACGGTCGCCAGTCCACCTACCATGATGGGCACATGCCATTGCAGCCGATGCAGAAAGATTGGAGCCAGCACCTTCGTGTTCGTCAAGCGTGAATCTTTCACTCTACTTTCTGGCGCAGACTCCATCACCACATTCAAACCACAAGCTCCCTATAAATACAGCCGCTGCTTTTGCTCTCACTGCGGCACTGCACTTGGCGAAGTGACCTCAATTCTCGAGTCATTCCCTGTCGCAGCTAACTGTTTTGACGTCGAATTGCCAGTAAGCAACCTGTTTCACGAATTTGTCCAGGAGAAGCCCAACTGGTACGGTATATGCGATGACGCCAAACAGTTCCCTGAGCATCCTCACCAGTAAAGCGCGTGACACCCCCCTCACTTCAAATGCGTTGGCGACACCTTGCGCTGGCCTCCCAGGGATTAGGACTGCGCAAGAGATTTAGCAAGGGCCCTGCCGGTACCTTGGCTGCAATTGAGCATCTAGGCTATGTGCAAATAGACACGCTATCAGTTGTGGAGCGAGCACATCACCATGTTCTTTGGAACCGGGTGCCTGGGTATTCTCGGCTGCACTTGAATCAATTAACCAGCACCGGGAAAATTTTTGAGCACTGGTTTCATGCGGCGGCTTACCTGCCTATGCGCGACTACCGATATGCGCTACCACTTATGCTCTCTTTTCGACGTGGCGAGAGCCCCTACTTCAAGAACGTTGACAAGGGGCTAATGGCAGAAATTATCGCCCGTGTGCGCGGCGAAGGTGTACTGAAAACACGCGACCTGAAAGAAAGTACAAAAGGTAAAGGGGTGTGGTGGGACCATGGCCCGGGCAGGCGCGCGCTCGAAAAATTGTTTATGCAAGGCGACTTGATGATTTGCGAGCGCAACGGTATGGAAAAGCTTTATGTCTTGCCTGAACAATTGATCCCCCCAGGTTTGAATCAGCAAGAACCTAGCCCCGAAGAAGTGGCAGCCTATCTGATAGATAACGCCATGCGTGCGCATGGTGTTTTCACCTTGGGGCAACTCCTTCATTTGCGTACCGGAAAGCCCTTGCGCAACGCGATACGTGAACTGCTTCAAGCTCGTCTGGAGCAAGGTATGGTTCAAAAACTGGACACCCCATTACTGCCTGATGCCTATGCCGTGGAGGTCGAGCATCTAGCCACTCGCCATCCGCAATCAGGCGCTGAGGTGCGTCTGCTATCCCCGTTTGACAATGCAGTGATTCATCGCGAACGTTTGAAGCAGATGTTCAACTTTGAGTATCGGCTTGAAAGCTATGTGCCTGCGACTCAGCGCAAGTACGGCTATTTTTGTTTGCCCATTCTGTGGCAAGAGGCCTTTGTTGGCCGTATCGACTGTAAGGTAGATCGGGCCGCAGCTCGTCTTCATGTTCATAACCTGCACCTGGAGCCGGGCTGGGTACCTGACGTAATTTTTCACCAGCGGCTGCAAGATGCGGTCAGTGAGCTGGCGCACTTTTGTGGTTGCACTGATGTGCAGTAATCGGTTTTCACTGGAGTTTTTTCATCGACCGAAGGATCTGTCACGCCATACCAACTCAGGTACATCAGCAGAATCAAGATTTTAGTGAAGCCCAATATTCATGCAGCGAACACTGCGCGACCTGCTCAATGCTGCAGCCTCGTTCAAACAGTCTGCTGATAGCTTCATGTCGCATGATCATGAAAGCGTAAATCTGTGATGTTCAAAAGCTTGCACGCTCGAGTGAAACTAGAGCCGATGCTGCGATGGTTATAGGGAAAGACCAACTCGCCAGCCTGCCCTGACTCAATACGTCGCTTGATCAACGCCAACGCAGGCTCCAGCATCCGAAAACAGCGCCGGTTGCCTGTCTTCAGTTTGGGGTGCTTCACATCATCCAGCCAGCCCACGCGGCCGTTGAAGTCCACGTCGGCAACCTTGAGCGTAGTGATCTCTTCCTGGCGCCGAGTGGTCAGCAGTGCAAATTCAAAGATCTGCAGCATGGGGATCGAGGCGCGAGTCTCCTGCTTGGCAAAGTACTCCCGCAATGCGGCCTCTTCCTCAGCCTTCAGGCGACGTATGCGCCGGCGCGGCTTGGAGATGACCTTCAGCCGCAGCAGCTCCTGCTTGGCGGCATCCAGCTCCTGCACCAGCTTGTTCATCCCGTAGCGCGTCACTGCGCCCAGGCAGGCCTGGCGCAACCAGACGATATCGTTGAGCACGGTAGCAGGGCCTGCATCCTCTTCAGTGCGCCGCCATCTGGCGTACTCGATGAAGTCAATGGCACGCAGATGCCGGGCATAGCGGTGCGCCAATTTGGCCTTCTGCAAGCGGGTGATGTCGGCCGTCTTGGACTGCCCCCATGCCACGATGCCTTTTGCATCGCTGACATAATCCTGCAGTATCTGCTTGAGGGTGACGAGTCCTTGAACAGGCTGGCCAGTCGCTTGGGCCTCCTCGATTTCTGCCTCACGTCTGCGCAACCATTCCTGGGCAAGAGCGCGCCGGGTGAACGTCTTGGACTCGGAAAGAGTCAGTTCTCCGCCTTCCTTCAGGCGGATCTGAGCCCGGAACGATACGACACCCTTGGCACTCTTTCGTTGGGTGATGGTTCCCACCAGTGCTCCATGAAATTCGTGGTGCACCAATGTAGCATTCAGCGTCAAAAAACCCGGCAAAACGGGGTGAAACAGGGTCAATTTTCAGTGCACCACAAGGCACTTTTCATAGTATGAGCACCGAACAAACCGTTAAAAAACAACCAGATAGCAGCATGTGGCGCATATCGGTGGCCCCTATGATGGACTGGACAGGTATCACGGTAACCATTTGATTTTCAATAGAAAAATCATTGTTTCAAGTTTCGTGGTGCCATAACGGTGCATGGATCACTCAGAAATCGCGCGGAATCAAAGCACCACGAAAACCCAAATCTCATGGCTCGACTGAATCACCCAGAGGTTCGTGAACGCGTTTGAGTCTAAGTCAGGCCACCGACTCGCCAACCTGACTAGCTAGTTGCCTGAAATAGCTTGCCTCTGCTGGCGAGGTACATTCGATGAGTGCAAGCAGTCGATAGTAGTTGAAGCAAGCCCCCCACTCCATCCAGCGTACGGGACTGCCCGTTGGCCCAGTCCATAGGGGCTAAAGATTCACTGTCGGTGGACAACATTCAGGCTGTATCACCTTCCCTGCCACCAATTCGTCAGTCAACGAATCTCTGTTCACATACAGCAAAGCTTCGCCCTCGCAGTAAATTTCCACACAGAGCCTTCGAGCCTCGGCCCACCCCTTTGGGAAAAGGTGGGCTTTCTTTGGGTATGGCCAACGTTTCAGAAGATCGGCATATTCTGAATGACTGAGATGCCAAGTCTCTACTATGGCAACGATGTCTCCATCGCTGTCATTTAAACGGCTCAGATTGGCATGTGCAAATGGGCTAAAAAATACCGCTCCCATCAACTGCTCTAGGTCAACTGACTTCTCGTTCCAGCATAATGAAACGAAAGACCTATATTTTTTGTAATATTCAAAATACTGCACTAATCATCCAAAATATTATTGATATTGTTACAAAACACCCTTCATTCGGCGGACTAACTCCTTAAGGCCAGGAATTGATCTTTCCATCAAAAATCCTTCATATTCGTTAATATCCTGGACAAAATAATCTGCCATGTCCTTTTGCGTCACAATTTTCTTGAATGCTCTGGACACTTCTTTAGTCAATTCAAATGGAACTTCAGGCTTCTCCATATCTTCACGCTCAATCGCAATAGTAGTGTAACCATATTCGCTAACTACGGCATTTTCGATAATATCGTGAATATACATCCAACCTAAATCTGCTGTCTTATGGGGGGTGCCATCATTATTTATCTTCCAGGTAAGCATCCATTTGTTTTTATTTATATTCTCCCCATGTGCAACCTCCATCTCGTCTGATGCTATCGATTTAAATGCCTTAGCGTTCTCTGTGTAATCAGACTCGCTACGAGGAGATTGATACCAGCACACATAAAAATCATCATTAGACAACACGTCGAAATCCTTCAACGACGGAGCAGTTTTATTTCCATTGACTACAACTTTATTGGCTAAAGCTGCATTCCAAATATTCTCCAACTCCACAAGCCTATTTTTCTTATCCTGAGGCTCTGGATAGCGTGTTTTGGCTAGGGCTTGAAAATTAGCAAACGTATCACTTATTTCACGCATGCGGGATTTATCGGAAATTTCAACGCATAGCTCCAAAAGAGAATTAGCTCCTCCATCTAACCCATTTTTAGTTAGATTAGAGCTTCCTACCACAGCGGCCGCATCTCCGATGTAAATTTTGGCATGCAACTCATCCAAAAAATAAACACTATCCCAGCCTCCCTTAATTTTTCTTACCAAATCCTTAATCGCCTTTGGGTTGCTACCTAACGTAGGAGACAAGATGACTGCCTCCAGGCTCTGGGGGTCAACAAAACTCTCCCAATCAGCACCGATATAAGCTACCGCAATTCTTGACGGATTACATTTCTTGATTGTCTTTTGTATTTCTTTACCTGACAAGATATTCATGATTTACCTTAATTAACTATGATTATTTTATTCTGGAGCGCATGAATTTATCCATCTTCTCCAGCTTATTTTGAATTTCATTCAAATGAAATTGAAACTTCGCATTTTCAGCTGATTCATTTTCCGCCATGTAACCGGAAATAATATCCGACAGAAAATCCTCTGATGAGTGCTCATTAATAATGGCCCTGGAAAAAATCAGCGCTATCATTTTTCCATTTGAATTTCTAAATTTGAATCGAAACCCTACGTCGAAAATAATAGCTGCCGACACAGTGCTCCAATTCTTCTTTAGCTCTGTGTGCGTGCAATCGTGCACATAAGCGGTTGACGGCTCAGACTCCGCGTCGTAGGGCTCCAGCACCGCGTCATAACCATTCCCGTAACGAACATACAGACGAGCAACGCCATCACTTTCCTTCAAGGCCTCCTCGGCATCAACAACCTGCTGTGCGAAGTGGTTGAAGTTATCTTTGAGCGCCTTTGCAGCCAGCGGGGAAAACTGAGTTCCATCCATCGTGCACCCCCATCATCCTTTTGAGTGATTTTTTTACTCATTCGGATAAATGGTAACTGCAATTCTTTGCCAAAACAATCTATGAAAGTTGGAAACTTTCTCATCACTTGATGCAGTGCAGATAAAAGTTGGCGAACGCTTCTGGCGCAGCTGATACCTATCAAGGCTTGGGCCCTTTCCTGAACAAGTCCGCCGGTGAAGTCCTAACATAGGCTCACAGAGCCCCTGAGTTCATTCTTCGCCCAGCGCCCGCTCAACTAGCACCTGCCGACTCAGCAGCACTACCTCGTCGTCTCGCCTTGCAAGATCACCTCGGAGTCTTGCAACCACTTCGACGCCCTCGACAATGTGTCGGTCGTAGGCTTCGAGTCGATCTGCAAGATCGATGCCGGCAGCGGCGTTGGCTTGGGCTTGCGCGCGGTAGGTTGCGGCACGTCGTTCGGCATCGAGCCGCAGGCGCTCAGCGCGACCGAGATCAGCCCGCAGCTGAGCATCGCGGCCAGGTTGTTTTTGCGTGAATTCATCGCTTGCTTTCTGGGTGTCGACGGCGTGCTGCCGCTCGCGGTTTCCGGTTTCTCGCTCGGATTTGAGGCCGGTCTCGGCCTGGTCTTTGGCCGCATTGGCAACGGCCAGCTGCAGCACCTGGTGCGCGCGCTGCTCGGAATGCAGGCGCAGGGTCTGCCAGGCCAGCAGACCCGCCAGCAGATAGCACAGCCAGCGCAGGCCGTTGGCCTTGAAGTAGCTACGCATCACACCCCCAGCATCTCGACGTATTTGGCCCGCCGCGACTGCAGCGGGACCGTGTTGCGAACGTGGCCCCGGTTCACGTCATAGGCGCTCTGGCCGTAGCCCTGCCATTTTTCGCGGCTCTTGACGCTGTGCATCTCCACATGCCCAAACCATTTATTGGGGTTGCAGCCCGGCGTCATGCCGCAGAGCTTGCGGTCTTGCTGCAAGTGCGCCCAGCCGCCGTTATAGGCAGCGCCACACATCGCCACGCGGGTGAGGTCATCGAGGCCAGGGGTCAGCCTGGTCAGGTTTGCATCGCAGCTGCGCAGCTTAACGATCGCAGCACGCACGTTCAGATCCGCGCGCTGGTACAGCGTCTCCCAATTCAGCTCCTCCAGTGCCTTGGGAGCCATGGCCTTGACCTCGGCCAGCGCATCAAAGCGCTGCGCGCCGGCAGCCGTCCAGGCCCGTGTGAACTGGGTCAAACCACCGCCCTCCTCGCGCGAGGTCTTGAGCTGGGCCGTGGTGCTCCAGCACATGCGATGTGACAGGCTCGGGCAGCTCTCCTGCTCGATCAGCGCCCCCAGGTAGCTGCGCCGGGGCATGTCGGCCCAGTGCTGCTCGATCTCGCTGACCACCATCGGGGCCAGCGCACGGGCGCGCTGAATGCCGGCAGGCTCCGCCGCATTGGCAAACTGCGTCATGCTGGCCCACACGATCGCAATCACCATGGCCGAGCGCAGCAGGCACAGCGCCAGAAAGGAAAGTCCTGCACCGATAGGATGCTCCAGCGACTTCTGCCAGGCCTCACGCCCGTGGGCGTAGTCCGCCATGGCCTTGCTGGCCGAGAGCGCGATCGACACCGCGACCGCCGTCCAGGACAGCCACAACAGCCGCACCACCGGCTCACGCCAGCCATTCGGCCCCATGGCATTGAGCACAATCACCACCACGGGCAGCACCAGGACTGCCCACCAACGCCAACGCTTGATCGGGTTCATAACCCCTCCTCTCTTCTACGGACACAAAAAAGCCTGCCGGTGTTGCCACGGGCAGGCACATGGAAAACGCGAAACGATGCGGCTAGATCTCAGCCCTCACATACGTGAGCGTGGGAGCGCGCTCCACGATCTCCGCATCGCGCACAAACACCGCCTGGCCGACCGGGGCAGCAATGGGGTTGCTGACCATGACGCGCACACCACCGGGGTACTCGATCTGGGCCTGGTTACCGACCAGGGCCTTGACCGTGGCAAACAGCTTGGGAGACTGCCGCTGCAGGGCCTGCAGGCGCAGATACAGGTTGATGGGGATCATTGAAAGCGGTCCATGGTCAGGGTTTGGGTGAATTCGGGCATGTTTTCATCCAGGGATAGGTGGCGCACCAGGCCGCGCCAGGTCTCGCCAGGCTCCTGAACTTCAATCAGGTAGCCAGGCAGGATCAAGCCCGGAGCCGTGCCGCCCGTGATCAGGGGCACGCTGACCTCCTGCCGCCAGCGCAATGCCGAGTCGGCCAGCGGCACGATGCCGCGCTGGCGCACCGCGATCACGTCGGTCATCAGCGGATCTGTGATCTGGGCGGCCAGCAGATCGCCAGCGGTACCGGCGCGCACAATCTGGCCCACGACGCCACCCGCAGCGGAGCCGGACACATAGACGGCATTGCGCAACTCCTGCTCCAGATCCGTCAGCGTGTCCTGCACGATGATCTGCCCCGGCATGACCACATCCGGGACCACAGTGGCCCAGTTCCAGGGCAGCGCTTTGTACTCCGGCACCAGCTGCAGCACCGGGTCGGTGCGATGGCTGCGAACCACGGCACCGGCTGCCTCGGCAATGCGCTTGATGACCGACAGCGGCGTGCCCGTGTGCGACCAGGCAGCAGCCGGCACTTGCCAGTCTTCAGCGCCCCAATCCAGCGCAATGCCTGTGTTCTGCAGCGCCTCGCTCGCAATCTGCTGCACCGACATCTGACTGCCGATGCTCCAGGCCTTGGCGCGCCAGTAACGCTCCCCGATCAAGGACGTCACGCTCTGGCCCGATACAGACGCCTCCCAACCGTCAAAGCTGCGCGATCGCACCGGCTGCTTGACCGCGAACACCCAATCGATACCGTTGATGGTGAGCCGGATCTGCTGAGGCACCCCACCCTGCGGAGCCAGAAGCCCCACCAGGTCGACCGGGCCAGAGGCAGACAGCGTCCAGCCGAAGCCATCATCACCGCTCTCGATACGCACACCCGTCAGCGGCACCGGCATGCCGGAGGGCAGCAGCACTGCATTGGACTGATAGACAAGCATGTAAACCTTCAACAAAGGAATGACAAACTGCGAACCCGGCTCAGGCGTGGACTGGCAGCAGTAAAAAACAAGATCTGCCGAAGCAGACCAGGACTTGCAGAACATCAGCTTGATCGGCCCCCCGACCAGCTGCTCATAACAACCGGGCTTTTCCGGCTCTGGCGGCTTGGTCTGCGACTTGCCAGCGGGCGGCTTCATGGCCTGCTGGTAGCGCGCTTGAAAGCCCCGGTACAGCGGCACCGATGGGCCTGCGCCCGTTGTGAGCAGGTACTGCAGGCGCATCGCATCCTGGGCCGTTGCCTCGACCATGCGGCGGCGGTCGCGCAGGCTTTCCTGAAACCGCACTGCCCAGCCGGCGCGAGCGGGAACGGCATCCTGGGCCTTGGCCTGCAGGGCCACGCGCACGCCCTGGGCGTCTTGCCAGCGGGCCCGGGTTGCTGCACCAGGCAGAGACCGGGCCTGCTGAAACCGCCCCTGCAGGGCCACCCCTTGCCGCTGGCCATCCTGCCAGGCCACACCAAACTGCTCTTGCATGGACATGGCATCCTGCGCATTCGATACCCAACCCGCAGGCAGTGCATCCGTGTCTTGCCAGCCGGAGATCCAGCCCTCCGTCACAGGCTGCGCCTGCTGGGCACTGGAGGCCACCTCAGCCACCACAGGCCGGGGCGTGTCGGTGTTGTAGCGCACGACCGCGCTGCAGCGCAGCCCAGGCATACGGCCCGCTACGACCAGATCCTTGCGCACATGCACCAGGGATCTGACCTTCAGACCCGGCATGCGCGCGGCAACGGCCAGCGTTGCATCGGGCACCTGAGCGCCGCCGCCATCGCCAAAAACCAGCTCGACCGGGCTGCCGGTCTTGAAGGTGCGGTTAAAGATCAGGTCGACGGCGGCCATCAGGCTATCCTTGTCTCACCCAGGATGGCCTTGCCGCCTGCATAGAGCTGGGTGCCGGTGCTGCCGAGCAGCTTGAAGTGCCCTGCGCCTGCCTCATCCGTGACCAGGCCGCGCCCAACCAGCTTGCCGTCGCTGGTAGCCCAGAGGCCGATAGCGGCCTGGCCGCTCGCAAGAATCATGTCGCCGCTGCCGCTTGCCTGAGTCAGCAGCAGATAGCCGCCCTCCACGATCTGGCCGCAGGGCTTGGTGAGCGTCAGCGTGACGAGCAGCTGCTCGGCAGCGTCATACAGGGAGATGCGCGACGCTTCAGGGCCGGAGTCCGCAAAGGCCTGAGTGGCCTGCAGGCGGACCAGGGCATGGGCTGGCGAGATCTCGAATACGGGTGCATCACTCATGCCACCACCTCGGGGATCTGGTTGTTGGCTACCGCCGAAAAATAGTTCTTCTCGTGGTCCCAGGCCTCGATGTCATATTCGTAGCGCTCGTTGATGCCTTCAAAGCGGTAGCTGCCGTCTGCTGCGCTCCAGACCTCGCGCACCAGATAGCCATCACGGCTGCGGAACAGGCGCACGCGGCGTTGCAACAGACGCTGGGTCTCATGTTCTTTGACGACGCCATAAATGAAGCCTCGGCCTCCAAACTCAGCGTCCAGAAACTTGACCGTACCCAAGGCCTGCATCAGAGAAGAATTTTGTGCAATTGTCTCTGCGCTGCAGACAACGTTCAGAGCGGCTGCAGAAGTGCTTCTGTACGGCAATTCGCCTGTATAGCCTTCCCTAACCCATACAGGCACACGACGAATCGCGACAAAAGCTGCACCAGCCCCCCCGTAATTCGACATTGCTCGTGCATTGGAGAAACGCACAGATGTGACTTCTGACATCTGCGCCGGGTATGACCAAGCGGCGTGATTGTTACTGTTTGCCGCCGACGGCATCCAAGCCATCGCTTGGCTTTTGAAGGTGATATCGCCGCTAGGCCATCCAAAAGTACCTGTTTGCGATGCCTTTGTGAGGGCTCCAAGAGACGCCCCGAAAAACATATCTGTAGAGTATTCTGCCCCGCGCTTTAGTCGAATGGCTGCGACTACTCCTCCATCGTTTCGCAAGAACTCAATATCGAGATTGGCAATATCTCCGTTGTAAAACCCATTCAATGAAGACAAATTCCAAGTGTCATGGATAGAAAACTGGTTGATTGTTTTCTGCGGTTGAACACCTGTATCACCGGGATTCGTTCCGGCATTTGCAAACAGCCCGATGTCAATCGTCTGCCCGAAATTGCCCGCCCACGTCGCTGCGCCTTGATCGAATGCGTTGTATTCTGGGTAAGCAGATCCCGCTCGCAAAGCGACGATATAGCCCTGCTGCGGAGTTCCTGCAATCACCTCCCCCACCTGCTGGATCTTGGGCGCACCAGCTGTTTCAACGCCGCTGAAATCGCTGCGCACGGTATATATGCCGTCAGCCAGAAATTCCAGGGCAAGAGCCACAGGAGAAACTGGAACAGAAACAAGCCCGAGCTCGACGCCATCGACCTCCTGCTCAGCAGGTAGCGTGAACACGATCTGAAAGCCAGGCGCGGAGACGTCCGCAGCGGCAAAACGACAACTCGCCGCCGAGTCATCCAGCAAGTCGGCCAACGCGCCTGAGACCGGCGCAGCCGTGCAAGTCAGCACCGCGCCGGAGTCCACGCGTGTACTCGATGCCAGCAGCCGCAGGCGGCTGAGCACCAGATCCTGGCCCCGGGTATCGACTGAAGTGATGCGCCAGAGCGCCGACTTAGCCATTGACGACCTCCCATGGTCCGGAGGCGTCAAAAAAGCCAATACCAAAATTGGAGCCGTCACCCTGTAGCGGGACTGTGAGGAAGGTCTTCCCCGAGAACTCACCCATGCCAGCAACAAAGCCGAATTTATTGCCCAGCACCGACATCACACCGCTCTGAGGGCAGTACCAAGCACCAGGCATTTCGCCACGCGGGGCCGAATCAACACCGTCCGTGATGATGATGGGAGACAGGCGCAAGCCGTTGTCAACACGGGAGGGATACCCTCCCAATGTGCCATCGGCCCCTGAAGTGCCGTTGCGATAAGCACGACGACGGCTGGATGCCGTGCTGCCAATGCCGTGGCTTTGACGCGCGATGGCAAAGGAAGCCTTATCTTCGGCACATTGAAACAAGCAGCCTGCCCGATCGGACCAGCTGCTGTTGTCCAAGCCACTGACCGTCCCACACCAGGCATCCCCGCTTTTGTAGCTGTTGAGGTCCCCCGCAAATGATGCAAGTCCGTAGGAACCTGCTTGCGGTGCCGTTGCCGAGGAATTCCCGGCGCAGGCAAAAAAGTAGAACGAGCGAGCATTGCCGATCAGCAGCCAATAGCGCGCCGTCGAGTCCGGGTAGTTGTTGCTCTTGATCCAGTACCAGCCACCCGCAAGCGATGGCGAGACCCCTATACCCGTGTCAACATCGGTCATGGACTCATACATCTGCACTCTTGCCTGACCGCCAGCCGAGTCATTGACCCGGTAGAACATGCGGGTGCCACGCGGATCGGTGGGTCGAAACACCGACACATTGGTCTTGCTGTAGACCTCCTCCCAGCCCAGGCCCGCCATCTTGAAGCTGATGGAGCCCGTAACTGCACCATCCGGCAGATCCGTCTTGAACTCCACCCAGCCGTTGGCTACGGCAGTGACTCGCTGCTCGCCATTCAAGGCTGAGGGCGAAGCCCCCGACACGGTGATGACGGCATACGGCTCTGCGGCGCTCTTGCCGCTGGCAAAGACCAGACGGCACACGCCATTGCTGATGGAAGCCGACTCCACGGCCTTGCTGCCCCAGCCCGTGACCAGAAATGCCCGCAGCACGAGAATCATGGAGCCAGGGTTGCCGTTGATGGGGCTGACGCCCGTCATGGAGCTGTAAATGTGCTTGACGCTGGTGTCTACGATGGATGCCATTTCTATCTCTCCAAATCAGTAATCAGGCGGATTGCGGGCGGTTCACATCGCCGCGCGCCAGGATGGAAAAGCTGTGCTCGATGCCGGTCTCAGGACCCGGCTGGATGGTTCGCACCACCCAGAAGGGGTAGATGGCCCCCACGGTGTTGATGCGCAGAATGTTTCCGATGGCCCAGCCGCTACCCCAGCCCAGGGGCTGGATCGTGAAATAAGGTTTGCCCGTGGCCGGGTTGACGGGCGAGCAGACGCTGTTGATGTCGCCCGTGGCGATCACGCCCACATGCTCGCCAATCACGAGGAATTGGCTGGTCGACGTGAACTCAAGCACCCAGCGCTCGGTGCTGCCGCCTGCGTTGGTAATCTCGATAGGAGACACGCTCTGGTCATACTTGGCGGCAATCTCTGGCCCCGTGGGCGCGTCAGCCCAGACGTTATCGATCCAGGTCTTTTGCGCAAAGGCCAGGCTCACACGGGCGCGGCGATCGCTGGCCTGCAGGGCGCTGGAAACATAGGTGCCGCTGACCGGGTAGTCATGGGTCAACGCCCTGTTGAAGGTGATCTCGCCCGAGATCTGCACATCGGTGGCGACGGCCATGTCCTCGATCCGGTCCTCGATCGTCACCGGCATGGTCATCGCGGACACATCGGTAAAGGTGACCAGGCCGGCCTCCAGGTCGGCGGTGTAGCCGGTGTTCAGGGTCTTGCCGTTGGCATCCCTGACCACCACCCGCGACAGACGCACGCGGGCCAGATTGATGGTCTGGTTGTTGCTGACGTTGAGCTGGGCGCTGGTCTTGGTGTGGCCCACCACGCACAGCGTGCCAGGCCTAAAGATCGGAACCTTGCCGTCACTGGGCAGGCGCACCGGGTCAATGCCGATGATGTCGGCATTCATGGGCAGATAGGCATAAGCCACAGCCGTGTAGCGCAAGGCACTCGCAACCACGGGCTGCGGTTTAAAGATCCTACCGTCCGGCTGCACGTTGGCCGCGTCATACCAGGGCTCGGCATCATTGCCTGCGGCAGCAACCAGGCTGCCGAAGCCCAGGCGCACCAGACCAGTCTCATAGTCCACCGTGCCAACCACGCCGGGAGCCGTGATGGTGCCGTCGATGCCTGCACTGACGTTCTGCGAGCCGCCCGAGGCCCTGGGCACTTGCACTGTGAGGGAGCCAGGGCGCAGGGGAGCCGCTGCCGTGCGGAACACATAGGCGCTGCTGATGGCATCGCCCAGCGTGGTGATGCAGCCTGCACGGCGCAGCTGGTTCGCATTGCCAGGCGTCCACGAGGTCAGGCCCACACGGCCTGTGGCGTAGTTGACCGAGCCGCGCGTCACAAAGCCGCCCGAGGTCAGCACCCGCAGCACGCCCCTGCCGTCATCGCTCCAGGGCTGACCGCTGGAGGGCATGAGCACGGCCGAGCCAGGCACGACCGGAGCCTGCACGCCTGTGACCAGGTCAAACTCAGGCGCAAACGTGACCTGCAGCGTGCGGCGCGTTGCGCTGCCCGTGGTGCGAAAGCGGATCTTGACGTAGCCGCTTTCGTCATTGGGGTAGATAGACGGGGCATTGAGGTACTCGATGCCCTCATAGTTGAGGCGATACTGGGCCACCTCGCCCGAGAAGCCACCGCCGCTGACCTGGCTGGAGGAGTAAACCGGCTTGGGGATCTTGATGACCACATCGGGGTTGAAGTCCACCGCGCCGGTGCTGTAGTTGACCGTGCCGACCTGCACGCCACCCAGCATCAGCTTGCCATTGCCGTCATCGCGGGCGAGCTGGGTGGGGTCGACCAGCGTCACGCCCATCTCGCGGAGCTGGTCGCGGGTGTACAGACCCAGCACGCTCTGGTCGGTCATCGTGTTCCACCCCACCTCGACCGTGAACGGCACCAAAGCACCCTGGCCGGCAGAGACTGCCAGACGGCCTTGTCCGTTGCGCGAGGGGTGCTGCAGGTTCACCTCGACCGCCGGAGCAGTGTCGACCGTGACATCGAGCACGGTGCCCACAGCGGGCAGCAGCTTGGGCGCAAACAGCACCTCGGAGCGACCGACCCGCACCTCGCCCGTGGCATCACCCTGCAGCTGCCAGGCGGCAGTGGCTGTAGCCGTGCGCTGGGTCGTGCCATCCATCCACTTGATATCAAAAGCGCCGGGATACAGCGCCTGCCCCGCAGGCAAGGCCAGGGCAATGGTCTGGCTGATCAGCAGGTCAGCGGCAGGCTGCACGGTCTCCTGCGTGGGCACGCCCCAGTGCTGGACGATGGAGCTGCCCACATCGGGCAGAGCACCCAGCGTGATCACAAAGCTGCCGGTCTCAGCGCTATAGGTGCCCGCGCCATAGCTGGAGTCGGTACCGCGCAGCGCGCCGTCGCCGGCGTCCGAGAGCACATACCAGCGCCCCTGCGCCCGGTAGCTGAAGCTCAGCGTGCCGCGCGCCGGCAGCGGCGTGATAAAGCCCGTATAGCTCTGGCTGCGGTTCTCTGCCGTGATGCGGATCTCGCTGGACTGCGGCACGCGCTGCATATAGGCAGCGGGCCGGTAGCTGATGGTCTTGGTGCCGTCATAGCTTCCCGAGCTGGACGTAACGATGCCATTGGCATAGTCCACCAGACCGATCTGCTGGGTGCCCGACATCAGAATGCCGCCCTTATCGGTCAAGGTCACTCCGCCCACCACGATGGAGAGAGACCCCGGCAGGCAGCCACCGGGTAGGGCCAGGCTGGTGGTGGTGTTCCAGGTCTGCGATGTGCTGAAGGTCACGACCTCGGCCGCAGAGACCGGGAAGCCTGCCGCCGCATAGGGAATGGTGGCCGGGATGGGCGTCTCGCTCTGGGCCGAGGGCACGATCTGGGTCATGATCGTTTGGGCGATGATGGTGAAGTCGCCCAGGGCGGCGGCCTTCTGCAGGGGCGTGACGCCCACATAACTCCCCGCATCAGCCACCACCGTATCGCGCAAGCGGGCGCTGTTGGCCAGGCGCGTGAACTGGCGGCTTGCCGGGGAGCCGGTAAAGCCGTAACGCAGCGCATCCGAGATCTCTACAGAGACAATTACTGCCTTGAAGTCTTTGTCGATGTCATAGGTGAAAGTACGCTCCACGCTGGTCACGCGAATGGCGCGGACATACTGCATCTGCTCGTTCACCAGACCTTCATTGCCCACCAGCACCAGGGTCTTGCCCACGGCGGGCAGCTCGGTACCGGGGCGCTGGAAGATCTGAATGACGCGCTGACCCTGGATGTGATCTTCATAGAGATAGCCCGCCCACTCCGGCCCTTTGTTGAGGTAGGCCTCCAGCCGGGCCTGCGCCTGGGCACGGGTGTCATAGACGCCGCCCGTGGCAAACAGGGTGATGGAGATATTGGGATCTTCGGGCGGCTTTGCCACGATGACGTTGCTACCCTGGTAGGTGTCGCGGTCTTCGGTGTCCACGCCCACAAACACCTGACGCATGTTGTCGCGGCCAATGGCACGATCCATCTCGGAGACGTCGGGCATGATGGCGTTCTCTTGCCCGGACTCGATCACGACGTTGGACGGCCCACCGCCGCCCTCGGGCACATCGTCCATGACTCGGCTGGCTCGCAGCTGGATGTCGCCTTGTTTGATACTCATTGTTCGCCTGCTTCCAGAAAGCGCAGCACCAGGCTGCCGTAATAGTCGTCGTCCTGCTTGTCGCAGAAGTCAATGACGGACTGCATGCCGAGCGCCCTTGTCTCGTCGGCATCGCCATGGTCAAAGACCACGCTAAAGGTCTCGCCACGGATATCCAGATCCAGGCGCAAGCCGGGAACACTGCCCCACTGCTTGATTTGCTTGAGAGCGCGGCGCTCGATCCAGGCGCTGCCACCCTCGCCCTGCAGGGTGATGCGCTGGCCGCCCTGCAGCTGCATGGCGCTGATGATCAGAGTGCCAAAGGCGCTGCGCTTGCTGCGCTGGACCACATTGGAGGCCGTCAGTTCGTCCACCCAAATCAAATCGGGCGGCAGGTCCAAAGCCACGCCGCCCGAGGTCAAAATGATTCGATCGCTCATAGTCAGTTGCCGGTCTGGCTCCGTTGTTGCTCCATGATTCGCACCCACTCGCGGCCCATGGCCTCCAGCGAGTTCTGGCCGGTCTGATTGGTCGGCACCGGATTGGCCGGCGCGCTGTTGAAGTACAGATTGACGATGCGATCGATCTGCTGGCCGCCACCGTTGCCGCCACCAGATCCGCCCGTGCCGCCACCGTTACCGCCGCCAGACCCTGCACCGCCCCCTGCGCCGCCCGTGCCGCCACCAGATCCGCCGCCGCCATTGCCACCGCTGGACTGACTGGACTCGGCTTTCTTGCGCGCCCTCTCCATGGCCTCACGCTGAGTGAGTTGGTCCAGCTCGCGGTCGAACTCGAACTTGGTCAGGTCATACATGTAGTTGCCGAGCTGGCCGCCACTCTTGACCGTGAAGGGGTTGTCTCTCGCGTACTGCTGCTGCCAAGTCGCCCACCAGGCCTCGGCCTCGGCTCTACTGCTGAATGAGGGCACGGCATCGACGGGGTTTGTCTTGCCCCGGTTCATGTACTTGGAGCCCTCCAGCTCCGCATTCCAGTTGTCCTGACGCTGCTGGAACGCGCCGGCCAGCATCTGGCCGTCCTGCACCAGCTTCTGGACTTTTTCAGAGACGTTCTCGGCCTCGATGCCCATGGCCTGCAGTGCGGCGACGGCCTGGTCCTTCATGCCCGCAAAGCCGCGCCCGACGTTGTTGGTACTTCCGTTCAAGTCATCCAGGGCACGCTTGGAGTCATTGACGCTCACCAGCGTGGCCTTACCGGCCTGGTCGACCTCCACACGCCAGCCGCGCACGGCTGCCTGCGACTTGACCCACTCAGGTGCAACACCCTTGTTGGCGGCGATCGCATCGTCGGCTGCTTTCTTGAAGGCATCGCCCAGCTCGCGGGCACTGGCGGTGCCGCTGCTGGCGACGATGTCAAAGGCTTCCTTAGACTTGGCGGCGACATCCTTGAAGGATTGATCGGTCTTCACGCCCAGCTGGTCCAGGGCTTCCTTGAGGCTGTTGATACCTGGCTTGGCCTTGTCTGCCGCATCTTTGAGCGCATCGATCTTGGTCTTGGCCTGGTCCAGCAGGCCATCGGCCACACGCTCGCCCAGCTTGCCGCGCAGCTCCTCGATCCGGCGCGTAACCTCCTCCACGGCCTGCTGACTGTCGGATGTGTCCAGTGCCTTGACAAAGCTGGCCTCCAACACGCGCCCCGTGTCGACGCCCTGCTCCTTGAGCCTGCCCAGGCCGTTGATGACGACATCTAGGTCATTGATGACCGAGCGCGACGCCGTGGTCATGCGCCCCTGCAGATCCGTGAAATCCAGCCCCGTGCGGCGCACAGCCTCGCGCAGGGTCTGGTCCATCATCTGGGCGACGCGCTCTGTCTCGCGGCCTGCGGCGGCCATGGCCCCCTCCAGCCGGTCCTGCATGGCCTTGATGACTTCGGGAGCCGCGCCCTTTCTGATGGCCTCATCGATCTGCACGCGCAGCTTGTTTGCCTCCTGGCCGGCACCGGCGAAGGCCTGGCGCGCCAGGATCTCGAACTTGGTAAGATCCTTGCCGTCCAGGGCCTGCGCCCAGGCCGCCTGCACCTCACTGGCCGAGAGCTTGCCGTCTGCCGCCAGCTTGTCGAGCACTGCCGTGGCCGAACGGATGCCGGCTGCATTGGACAGATCAAAGTCCTTGCCGATCTTGGCAATGGCGTCGGCAGCGCTGTCGCCGCTTTGCCGCAGCTGGTCAAACTTGGAGGCCAGGCCCCGGGATTCCTTGCCCAGGTCAAACTGGCGGCTGCGCGCCTCCTCCATCAAGGCATTGTTTCTGCGCAGGCTTTCGGCGTGCACCTTGGCTGCCTCGTCGGCCACACGCATCTGGCGCTCTGCCTCCTCGATCGCCTTGCCGTAGCCCATCCACTTGGCAGCCTGCTCGCCCAAGGCCTGGCCCAAACCCAGGATCTCAGGCGTGAGCGCTGCAATAGCAATGCCCCAAGGCCCCATCAGCGCCGAAGCGCCACGCCAGACGATGCCGGCTTTGGCAGCCTGAGCCGCATTGGCCGCAACCGCTGCCGTATTGGCCGCAGTGGCAGCAGTGGCAACGCCCTGGGCAGCACCGGCAGCACGCGTGAACGCGCCGATATCGCCCCAGGCCTTGGCATTGGCGGCGCGCGCTGCCGTGTTGGCCGTAGTGGCTGCCGTGTTGCTGGCCTGGGCCGCTGTGTTCTGGGCACTGGCCGCCGTATTGGCCTGCTGTGCGACCGTGTTGCGGGCAGCTGCAGCCGTATTGACCTCCAGCTCCTTAGTGGCAGCCATGGTGCTGGTGGCCCAGCGCGCGAAGTCGGCCACCAGGCCGGAGATCTTGATGGCTGCCCAGGCCTTGCCTGCTGCCGTGAGAGTGCCGACCACCAGATCCAGATTCTGGGCCAGGGCGTTGATCACCTTGGCGGCGTTTTCCGTGCTGAGCAGCCCCTTGTTGGACTCGCCCACATAGATCGTCCATTGGGTGGTGAGGTTCTGCAGCGCACGGCCCACTGTGGGGCGCAGGCTCTCAAACTCGCGCGCCACGACCTGGGACTGGTTCTCCAGGGCGCGCATGACGGTTTCAGTCGTGAGGAAGCCCTCGCCGGCCAGCTTGCGCAGCTCGCCCGTGGTGACGCCCAGGCCATTAGCCAGGGCCTGCGCCAGGCGCGGAGCCTGCTCCATGACGGAGTTGAACTCCTCACCACGCAGCACGCCCGACTGCAGGCCCTGGATCAGCTGCACCAGCGCCGCCTGGGACGATGCTGCCGAAGCACCCGATAGCTGCGTGGCCTGGTTGATGGTGGCAGCCAGGCCGAGGGCACGCTCTTGCGCCTGGACAGCGGCCATGCCGCCCTCTTCCGAGGCTTTCTTGAGACGGGCAAATAGATTACCTGTTTCCTCCAGCCCTGTATTGGTCTTGAGCGCCACCGCCTGGACTCCGGCCAGGCCCTTTTCAAACTGCGCACCGGCACCCGTAGCCAGGCGGACGCGATCTTCCAGATTCGTATAGGCGTCGGCGGTGTTCGCCAGGCCCTTGATCATTCCGCCAAAGTAGCTGCCGGCGAGCGCCGCAGTGGCAATGTTCTGAATGCGCTGCAGCTGCACGCTGATCGAGGTCATGCCCTCGCGCAGCGTGCGCTGGTTCTGCGCCTGGACCTGCGTGGAAGCGGTCGAGGCATTGGCCGCCTGCTGGTACGCGGGCACCAGGGCCACGATCTCGGCGCGGGCCTGGGCTACAGCCGCCTGCAGCGCCTTCTCCTGCTGGGCCACGCCGCTGGTGCTCATGCCCATGCCTTCGAGCGCACCCCGGGTCTGCTGCAGCGCCGTATTCTTGCGGCCCAGCTCGGCAGACAGCCTGGCCGATGCGCCGATGGCCGTTTCGTATTCCTTGCGCAGCGCGGCCTCGGCATTCACGCCCTGGCGGGCCGCACTGGCAGCACTGTCCAGGGCGCTGCGCTGGGTCTTCAGTTCCTTGGAGGCCGCAGCGATGCCCGTTTTGAGGCCATCCAGCGTGGTGCGATATTCATTGGTGCGCCTACCCGCAGCACTGGTTTCGTCGCGCAGGCTGCGCAGCGCATTCTTCTTGGAGACCAGGGCTTGCTGGGCTGCAACCACCGACTGGCTGGCCGTCGCTTCTGCCTGGCCCAGCGCCTTGGCCTTGGTCGAAGAGTCCTCCAGCTCGCGGCCCAGGCGATCGACGACCACGACCGAAGCGTCCAGTTGGCGCGTCAGGCTCTGTGTCTCGACCCGCAGCTCGGCAAAGCCGCGCAGCGCCCGTTGCTTGGAGCCAAGCGCATCGAGCGCGGCGGCAGCGTCAGCAGCCCCTTGCTTGAGGTCGCCTTCGAGCACATCCCCGACATTGCGCATGGCCTTGGCAAGATCATCGGCGTCAGCAGCCCCCTTGACTGCAGCCTCAATGTCATATTTGATCTTGGGGTCAGCCATTTGATGCCTCAGGGGATGGAGAAATGAACGGTTTGCTCTGGTGTGTAGTCTTGGTGTGCGTCGGCTTGCCGCTGGCCCTGCTGGGCCTGCTGCTGGAATCCGAGCGCATGATGGCCCTGGGGGCCGGGGCCATCGCCACCGTCGTGGTGGGATGGCCCGTGCTGCTACTCATGGGCCTGGTACAGACGCCTGTACGCAAGCGCTGATCAGGCAGAAACGCCGGGGAAGCGGATCTCGTAGCCCTCGGTCATGCCCTTGGGCGTAACGATCTTGCCGGTCAAGGTAATGGCGCTGAAGTCACTGCCCAGAAAGTCGAAGCCGTTATTCGAGCCCAGCACGCACTCGTGAACGTCGGCTTCCACATGCTCACCATTGACCATGTTCTTGCCGTCAAATCGTGCCTGGCAGCGCACCTGGGTCACACGACCGCCGAGGATCTTCTTGCCGTCGACCGCACCCCACTTGGCTTCGATATTGACCTTGTCACCCTTTGCGACGCCATTCTCGACAGCCAGAAAGCGAAACTCACCGCGCAGGTAGTTCACCTCGTAGTGCTTGCCCAGCTCCAAGGTTTTGGTACCCGCTTCGTCCTTGATGACCAGGTCGGCCCCACCGTAGAGGTTGCGTTTGCCAAAGGGCAGCCAGATGTCGAGATCAGTGACCGTCAACTCGGCACCGCCAGCGGTAGTCGCACCCATCGGCTGGGTGAGCTTTTCCACGATGCCCTGGAACTGCATCGCCAGGGCCTTGGTGTCGCCCGCAGACAGCTCGATCGTGAGTTCCGTGGGCTTCGCCAGAATGACCGAGGCGCGTGCCTGGCCGTAGTCCAGATGCGAGCGAGACTCGGAGGTCTTCTCTTCAAAGTTGGGCTTGATCTCGAACTTGTCGGCATCGAGCGCTTCACCAAAGCCGTCGTATTTCTGGGTGATGGTGTTCCAGAGATTCAGGTTCACCAGGCCAGCGCCCAGAATGGCGCGTGCGGTAGAAGAGGTTTGAGACATTTGCGTGTCCTTTCAACAAAAAGCCCGCCGGTGCATGCACGGGCGGGCGGATAGCCAACAGAAAACCGAGATCAACTCGGGTCGCGGTACTCGATCGAAAACGCGCCCAGCACCAGGGAGCCACCGACGTCGATGTTCTCTAGCCGGTACCGGACCTCGCCCTCTTGCAGGCCTGAACCGGCCAGGGCAATACCCGCCCCAGTGATCAGCCTCATGCAGTCATTGCGCAAGATGCGCTTGACCAGGCGGTAGTCGCCATGCGCTTGTAAGCGTGCACTCTCATTGCGGGCAATCACGCCCACGCTGAAGTGGTAGATGCGCTTTTGCACCTGGCCGGGATCGTCCACAGGCACGTCCCGCTGCTCTTCCAGGAACACAAGCCGATCACCGTCCAGCAAGGCGCTCGCACGCTCGGGGTTGTCCAGGACCGTGATACCAGCCAGGCCGGGATCGGCACGCAGCGCCTCGATCAAGATCCGGCCCAGCTCAAACGGCACGCCGTTGGGGCACTTGTCTGCAGCTTTGCTCATGGCCGAGTACTCCCCAGCAGCACCATTAGCTCAGCGCCGTCGTTGACGCGCTCCGGCATGTCGAGCACGCGGAACCTGCTCCCCTCGGCCAGGCCGAGCTGGGGGACAGCCTCCAGCAGCTGCACGATATCGTCGGCACGCAGATCCACCAGGCCAGGGCACTGGAGGGTGCGCGATGTCGCCATCGCGTGCCCATCCAGAGCCTCCCTGTCTGTCATGCCCACAATGCCCCGGAACGTGAGATCGTCCACACCAGGCCGAACGCGCTTGAGCTGCAGCGCGAAGTCCGGGCCGTAGAAGACCGCCTCCATGTCGTGGTCGAGGTCGAGCATCAGGCCAGCGGCAGCGTCTTGCCCTTGCCGCCCTTGCCATCGGCTGCAGAGGCAGAATCAGCCAGCGCCTTTTCCGCAGCTTCAGCGCGAGCTTCTGCCTCTGCGCGGGCCTTGGCATCGGCTTCAGCGCGTGCCGCGGCTTCCTCACGGGCACGAACTTCAGCATCGAGCTGGTTTCTCAACTCAAGCAGCGCGGATTGAGCAGCTTCGACTCGTGCCTCGGCCTGCTCGCGGGCGCGGATCTCGGTCTGAAGGCGCTCTTCAGCCTGGGCGTTGGCCTGTTGCTCGCCGCTGGATGGCGACTGAGGCTCCACAGCGTCGCCCAGATCCTTGGCATCCTGCTCGGACAACTCGACGACAGAGCCAATGGGCAGGCGCTTGCCCTCATGTCGCACCTGGTGGCGGGTTACGTACTTGCGCATGATCAGGCCCCCTTCCCTGCGTTCTTGATCAGATAGCCCGCAGTGGCGCCCACCAGCACAGGCTGGCGAGCGTCGTTGACGGGGTAGTACCAGGTCTTGGGATTGCGCTCGTAGTAGGCCTGCTCCACGTTGGGGCGGTCCCTGAGCTGATAGGTGTAGCCGAAGCTGGGCGAGCCGCGCTGCTGCATCGTGGCCGGCGTGGTGAATGCCAGGATGGCATCGGCCCCCCACATATCCTGAAACGATGCACCGTCGTGATAGGTGGCTTCGCCTTCGACAATGCGCTCGATCTCGAACAGGCGCTGCAACTGCTCGATCGTGGCAGGGACGCGGTCAGCGGTGATGCTGATGCGGTCCATAACCTTGGGGTGATTGCGCAAGGCCAGCAACGCCGTCGGGGACAGCACCAGCACGCCAGGCTTCTTGCCCGTGCTCTTGCGAATGGCCTCACGGCCTTCATTCACCACATCGAAGGGGTTGCTGGCCGAGTTGGTCCAGTAGTCGGTGCTGGACAGCACCACCTTGTGACTGGCGTCGTAGTTGTTCACGTCGAGGGCCAGATCAGCGGCCTGCTTCTCGCGCTCGTTGGCCATGACGTCCTGCACCGTGTTGATGGCGTGGCTGCCCAGGTCGATGCCAGGGACGGTCTGTGCCTCCTCCTCGGTCTCGATCGGCACTTCGCCTTCCAGGCTGTGATCGACCAGCGAGTAATTGCCCTTGCCGTAGCCCAGGCGGATGCGCTTGGTGTTTGCGCCAGGGGCGCGGGCCGAGTTGACCAGCTGGAATGCATCGGGCGGGAACACCAGAATGGTGCCCGAGCGGCTGCTCACGTCGACGCGCGGGAATAGGATGTCGGCAATCTTGGCATTGGGCGAGCCATAGCCGCGCGCCACGGCGGTCAGAATCGGGTCGATGACGGCCGCTTCGCTGGGGGTCATTTGAGACATGTATTTCTCCTGTGTGCTTGGAATGAAGTGGCTCAGGCCACCAGTTGAGCCATTGGGGTGAGCAGTACCTCGATACGCTCACCTGCCGCCGTGGCTGGGCTCATGGCCTTGGCTACGCCAGCCTTGCCGGCCGCAAGCGGGACGACGCGGCCTTCGGCGTCGACCATCAAAGGGACGTCCAGTGCAATGGCGGCACCGGCAGTGACGATGGCCGTGCCCTGCACATCGACCGGCACCAGGTCGCCCTTGGCTGCGGCGTTGGTGCGGGTGACGCCAAAGGCCGCCGCGCCTGCCGCCGGATAGATGCCGGCCTGGGTGATGAAGCGCTCAACGGCCAGAGGCCCGCCAGCCGCCACCGTGAGCGCGAGAAGAGAAATGCTTGTTTGCATGTTGATGCTCCTGAAGAAAGCTTGAGCGTTTACTGGGCGTATCCCAGCGCCTTGAAGGCGGCGACCAGGCTGCCGCCGTTTTCCTTGACATAGGCTTGGGCCTCGGCCACCTGCTCGTCCTTGGACTTCTCGACGTCGGGCGGCGCAGCGCTGGGCTTTTGCGCCTTGGGAGCCTCTTCGCTGTGCGCGGCCACTGCGGCTGCGCGGGCGTTCTTTTCCGCAGTCAGCACGGCCATGCCGGCCTGCTCCGCCGTAGTCTTGCCATCGAAGGCCAGGCCCTGCAGCAGTTCGGTGTGGCCCGGCAGGCCATCGCCCACCGCCAGCACCGCCTGGATTCGCTCACGCTCCTGCGTGGCGCCCAGACTCAGAAATTCCGCGCGGATCTGCACGAACAGCGGCGCGTGGTCTTGCTCCAAGGACGCACGCGTGATGGGGGTTGCATTGGGATCACCCATGGTTTTCACCTCACGTTTAAGGGTTGGGTCTTTGGGCGCAGCACCGGCGCCTGGGGACGAATTGCCCAGCGCAAACACCGCCTTGCGGCGCTTGGCGAACTGGGAAGGATCTGCAGCCATTCGCGCGACCAGGTCGTCCAGGGTGGAAACACCGTCCACCAGGCCTGCATTGATCGCGTTCTGACCACGAAAGACACGGCCATCGGCCATGTACTGAAGCACCTGCTCACTGCTGGCACCTCGAAAACGCGCCACGTCATCCACGAACAAGGTGTAGACATAGTCCACATCGGCCTGCACCTCGGCGCGGGCTTCCTGGGACAAAGGCTCTGACGCATTCACCATGCGCTTGTATTTGCCGGCGGCCACCGACTCCTGGCGCTTGCTGGCTCCAGGCTCATAGCTGCGGTCCATGACCACGCCGATGGAGCCAATGCTCACCACGTTGGAGCTGATATAGATACCGTTGGCCGCACTGGCGGCCCAATACCCGGCGCTCAAGATCTGTTCGTCCGAGAACACCACCAGGGGCTTGCTGGCTGCAGCCTCGAAAATGGTCTGGGCCAGCTCGGGCACGCCCAGCACATTGCCTCCGGGCGAGTTAAGCACCACGACCATGCCCTTGACGCGCTGGTCGACCATGGCGCTTTCAACCTGGCGGGCGGCCACCTGGGTGCTGATGCCGCCTGAGACGCGGGCAAACAGATTGGCCTTGGGGGCCATCACGCCGGACAGCTGCAGCACAGCCACTCCATCGGGGTTGACCTCGTATTCCTGCTGCTCATTGGCAAGGGGACGGCCCAGCCGGGCCTCGACCGCTGCCACATCGATCTTGTCGCCGCGTAGATGGGTGTCGTAAATGGCCTGGATTTCGTTGAGCATGGCCGGCTCAAGCGCCCAGGCACCCTGGATCAAGTCGCGCAGGTTCATGGTGTCGCCTGTGTATGGTTGGTGCCGCTGCTGCGGCTCATGAAGTTGACAGTGCGCTGCAGATCCTTGACGTCCGTACGGATGTCGGAGAGCGTTTCCTTGATCCGGCTGTCCTGGTCGCGCACATGCATGGAGCTGGTGAGCAACTGCGACTCGATCAGCGTCACGCGCTTGTCCAGCGTGCTGTAGGCCGAGAAGCCCGCGACCATGAAGCCCACAAAGGTCAGCACATGACCCAGGTTGATGGTCGGGTCGAACGCCACGCGGCGGCGCGGCACGATATCGCTCATGTCTGAGGCTCCTCAGGAGGTTTGTTCTGCTGTGGGGCCGGGGCGCCGGCCTTGGGCACCGGCAAGATGCCGTCGGCCTTCAGGCGGTCGTGCTCGGACTTCATCTGCGAGTACGTGTCGTCAAAGCTGTCACTGAACAGCTCCCACATCGCACGCTCGCGGGTCATCAGGCGCGCATCAATGGCAGCCACATAGGCGGCCACTTCGTCTTTGGGGCTGATTGAGCCCATGGAGTCGCCCGGCCAGGCCGCACGGGTATAGGCCCAGCGCATCAGCGGATCGGAGAAATAGCCCGGAGCTTCAATGCGGCCGGTAGCGACCGCTTCGGTCATCCATGTTTCGTAGATGGGCTGGCAAAACGACAGGGCCAGCCAGTTGCGCACGCCCCGGAAATAGGCCCAGGCATCCAGCAGTGCTGCCTTGCTGGCTGAATAGCTGGCATTGAACTGCTTGAGCAGCAACTCATAAGGCAGGCCCAGGCCCATGCCGATCTGCTTGATGACTGCCAGGATAAAAGGCTCGAAATTGGGATTGGGCCGACCAGGATTGACCAGGCTGGCCTTTTCGCCGGGAGCCAGCCCCACCACGCTGCCCATGCCCAGGGCGATCTCGCCAGACTCTTCTTCCTGCCTGGTCTCTCCCTGAAACACGCCGGATGGCGTGCCATCTGGCGTCTCGATGAACACCGTCAGGTAAGAGGTGATCACCGCCGCCATGATTTCGGCCTCTGTGTAGCGGGAGATCTGCTTGATGCAATCAATCACCGGGGCCAGATAAGGCACCCCGCGCACGGCACCGGGGCGCTGCTTGCGAAAGTGGTGCAATACGCGGCGGCGGCCGGAGCGGTTGCCGATGCGATCCACCCATTCACCACGGAAAGCGCGTGCGCCCACGGCCTGGGCCGAACCGGGATGCTGGTCGTAGATGAAATACGAAACCGGAGCGCCGGCGGCATCGAGCTTTACACCACCGGCGATGGTGGCCGTGTCCATCTTGCCCAGCGGGTTGCCGATGCGATCGGCCTCCAGCACCTGAATGCGTAAGGCATAGGGCTGCATGCGGGTGCGCGCGGCATCGGGCAGATTACTGAAGCAGTCGCCCGACTCCAGCGTGCTGCGCAGAACCAGCTGTTGCAGCTGATAAAAGGTCAGCGTACTTTCCAGATCGCAGTCAGTACTATCGGCCCACAGACTGAACTCCTGCTGCACCTTAGTCTTCCAGGCCTGGGCGCGCTCATCGCTCCAGCCCAGCACCTTCATGGCAGGCGCCGCAACCAGGGCCAGCCCGGTGCCGACCACGCGGTCCAGATTGGTGTTGATCGCCCCAGTGGCAATGGGCGAGGTTCGCGCCAGTTCGCGGGAAGCACCGCGCTGCAGGGGCAGCCGCGCCATGCTGTCGGCACGCGCATCACGCGGGGACGGATTCCACCAGCGGCTGGAGCGGTTGACGGCCTCGGAGCTGTCGGCCGGCCCCATGGCGCTCAGGCCCGGGTGCTGCAGCAGCTGGTCGGCGGCCGCTATCTGCACCCGCTGCCTGGCGCGAGCTGCCCCCCGGGCCGGATCGAAAAAGGCGATCGCCCTGTCAACAATATTGAGCTGCATGCTTATCGGGGTCGAAGATTGATGATGCGGCGCCCGCGTGGCGCCATGGCCGCCTGCAGCAGGCCGATCTTTTGCTGGCACTCACGAATGCCGTTCTGCACCTGCTCCAGCTCGGCACGGCGGTTTCGCCTGGCCGTCAGGCCCTGGCCTACCTGGTATTCCTGCGAGTCAAGAATGCGCTTTTCGGCAGCCAGGTAGCTGGCGAGGCGGTCCTGCCAGGACTGAAGTTCTGCGGTGCTCATTACCAGCGTCCTTTCGATTTCATGGAGGCGACAGCCTTGGCAAACTCAGCCGGAAACTGCTTGCGCGCCACGCCCTGCACTACGCCAGAGAAGTCCAGGCGCGGCCGGTAAGTCGGCGCAGCATTAGTGAACACAAACAAGGGGCGCAGCCGTTTGCCTTCGCGCCGCCAGATGCCGTCCGGGCGACTGCCGCCCTGTGGCTTGCCCACATACAGGTCGTTTGCCAGCTGTCGGCCCTTGGCGAGACGCTTGCCGCTGCGGCTGCGCGTGGCGCTGACAGCCTTGAGGTTCTTCAGCGCCTTGAGAATGGTGCGAATGTCTGCGCCCTTGACGTTGCCGTTGGCGTCCAGCCTAGCTGCGGCGCCAGGCACCACAAACTGCCCTGCCGTCAGCACGCCGGCATAGCGCAGCGCGTTCTCCATCCCCTTGGCACCACGCTGACCGCCTTCGACCTCGGGCAGCAGATAGCTTTCCTGCGCGTTGCCCCTGGTCATGGCCTTGGTCTTGACCAGGACGCGGGCACTGAGCTTGTTCTTGCTGGCCGGCTCTATGCGCAGCGCATTCAGCGTGTAGCTGGTCGGGTTGTCGAAGGCCTTGCGCATGGCCTGGGGCAGATCCTGGGTCTGCGCCTGCTTGGCACAGCGCGTCAACGCCGTAGCCGTGGCATAGGGAATCAGGCGCGCAGGCACCCCTCGCACCTGGTTTGCCATGTCTGCGAGAGACTGGCCCGTGTGCGAGATGTTGAGCATCTGGATCTTCCAAGAAAAAGCCCCCGGCTCATTGCTGAGTGCGAGGGCTCTGCCTGATTTTCAGGCGGCTGCGGCGGTTGTTTCGTATCAGGCGGATTTTTTAGACCTACCTGAATTAGCCCGAATTTTGGGGCAAAGTGTCTTGTGAAGTCGAGGACTAAAGTGTCTTGTCTGGAGCTGACAATTTAGCGGTTGACGTACAAAAATAAACCTCTAAATCTCGGGAATCGGAGCACCCGAATTTATAAGAAGCTGCCCGAGGATCCTCAATGTTGACTCAGTTTCTTTCGAGAAAAGGCGGTTCCACAACAAGCGGTAGTCAACATTGTTGTAGTTATGACTAATGACCGCACGGAGACCGTACCAGCGAGAAATATTTACGCCTGAAACAGTCAGCAGATGCCCATCGGGACCGTGGAAGATGTTTACAAACGGCATATTTTGCATCCGCGGAGGGAGCTGGAGTTTTTTCTTTTCCGCCCCCATTCGGGCTTGCTCTGCCTTGATAGCGTTCTCGTTACCAGCTCCTATCATGCAGACGTTGTGCAGACACTGCCCCAAAACTTCAAACCGGCGCACCATGCCATCACGCGACAACTGTAGCGCGGGCGAGGGCAGCGGGCTAAATGGATCTTTAGTGGTCAGGCGCTTGGTAACAAACTCATGCTTCTTCCACATCGCTGTATACGAGCGAGCATAGAGAATGGACTCAAAGGCCCGAGTCACCTGCTGAATCCCAGCAGGAGAGAGCATTGCCGGAACTGCAGGTTTCTGCTTTCCATGCGGGATCAGCATCATTGGGTCGTAAATCACGGCACGACCAGCCTTCGCCGCTGTGGTCATCAGGCGGCGAAGAAGAAGCGACCGTCTTCCTTGACCTCGACAGCACCTCCCAGCACCTTGCTTGAGATGCCTCCAGAGGAGTTGACTGTGACCTCCTGATTGAAGAGGTGGGACAGCTCCTCGCTGATGTCTGCTAAATCCAGAATGTCTGCATTAGGCTTGAGGTCGACAACAACAGTCATCGGCGTAGCCTTGGAAGTCTTCTTACTCATGTCGATGGGCGAGCCGTAGACAAGCGTCTGCTTCGGGAGAGCGCGCCAACCCCGACCTCGATGGGACTTGACAATTTCCTCTACCGCCTTGCGACGCTTCAGTAAGTCTTGGTAAGTAAGCGACATGTCTGCCACCAATCCGTAAGGTTTGACCTGAATGTCTTTATTCATTTGGTGATTTTTCTCTGAACACAAGGATACCAAGAAACAAAAAAAATTAAAAAAGATCTTTGAGCAATCGGCAACGCTTGTTCACAGATGTGAAGTATTCTTGAAATTCTTTTGCAGCTACAAGCCATACCGCGCACTACCTGCAGTCACCGCCTGCAGATTGAATTCCAGCACCGCCTGCGCCGCAGCATACAGCCGCTTGCGGAAGTCTCCCAGCACCAGATAGAAATGGCTACGGCTGATGTTCAACGCAGCCGCCGCAGTCTTGACCGGCGCAACGCGGTGCACGTAGTACAGGTCGAAAACCCGTTTGTCCAGCGCGTCGGGCTGACTCACATAGGCAATGTGAAACGCCGCCAGCTCCGCGCTGCAGATGGCATCTGGCCCATCAGTCTTCAGCGGTCTGGTGCGCGCTCCGCTGAGCTGGCCAAGAATGGAGCCAATCTTGGACGGTGGCGCGTAAAAGCGGCGCGTGGCCTTCCAGCGCACCCATTGCTCGCACAGCGCGTCCAGATCCTGCTGCTCTTCACTGTCTGCAGCCGGGGCTTCATCGGCCTGCGGGGCGGCAGCGGCCAGGCGCGGGGCCTCGGGGTCAGTCTGGTGGTGGTTGGACATTAGCGAATCCCTCTCGAAAGTATGCGGCGCCCCACGGGTGCTCTGTTGATGGCGGTTACCACGGGCATGGGGGCCTGTGGTGCCGGGGCCGGCACAGCTGGTGGGGCAGGAGCAACGGGCTCACTGACCGCAGGCTGCTGCGGCGGGGGTACAGGCGCCTGTACGGTCTGTGCCGTGGTTTCAGACTCTGGCGTGGGGTTGGGTTGAGGCGCCGCAGGCTCGCTGACGGGCGCTGATGCCACGGACGGCAGAGGCTCCGGCATGGGCAAAGGCGCGACTGGTTGAACTGGCGCGGGTGCAAACAGGTCCAGGTTGGGCGGAATCAGCTTGTCGCGCAGACGCTTCCAGTCCATTGCGCTCCATTTGTGCAGGCCCAGTTGGTGGGCCAGTGCCAGGTTGTAGACAGACAAGTCCCATGCCTCGTTGCGGGCGCCTGGTGGTTTGAACCATTCGCGTATTGACCGGCCCTTGATGAATTTGATGCGCGGCTGCTCCACGACCATCATGTCGAACCAGGCGGGCGGCAGATCCTGGTGGAAGTGCATGGCACCACTGCCTTCGGTCTGCTGCATGCGATTGCTGAGCCAGTCCTTGGCAACGTCTGTGCCGACCGTCCACAGCTCCACCCCGCCCTTGACCTTGGTACCGCCCCAGTCGATGTCCACCTTGCTGGGCATGCTGCTCATGATGGGCCTGTGCGGGCGGGGCGAGCCATGCAGTACCACGCAGTTGAGCCGCTTGCGGGCCATGCCGTAGTTGTAGACGTCCTGCGTGTGGTGACCGCCCGAGTCAATGCCGTAGGCGCTGATCGGGATGAGCCTGCCGCTGGCGTGCAGCAGCGGCGTGCGCTTGATCTCGTCCAGGCGCTGCCACACGCTGCCAGGCGCGTCTGCGCTTTCGGTGGGAGAGCCCGGCAGCACGATGTAGTCGATGACCCAGTGCTCCATGCCCGGCCCCCAGGCCTCGATCTGGCACTCCAGCCGGTCGCCCTGGGTGTCGACCGTCATCGTGGCGACCAGTGCGGCGTCAGGCAGCACGCGCAGCGGGTAATTCTCGGCACGGCGGCGCAGCTGCGCGGCGGTAGTGGTGGTCTCGCTGTTGCGGTAGCTCAGGGCCAGGCGGGTGTTGTAGAACACCTGCATGAATGAGTGGTCACCAACCTTGATGGCTTCCTTGGCAAAGGCGTAGTAGCGCGCCAAGGACAACCAGGTTTGGGCGCCAATGGGCATATAGAAGGCCGAGCAGGTAAAGCTTACCGTCTCGCCATCGCCCGTGGCCGTGGCCACCCAGCGCGCTTTGCCGCCTGCAGCTTCGTCGGGCAGCATGGTGACCTTGTGGCGCTCATCGATCTCGCAGCCGCACTCCGGGCACACAAACCAGGCACGGTCCATGAAGCCGGTTTCCTCGTCGCGTGCATAGTGAAAGTTCTCCAGTTCCAGCGGGTGCAGGTGGTCGCAGTGCGGGCAAGGCACAAAGTACTTCTCCTGCGTGCCCTTGTCGTAGAGCTTGTCGATCTTGGAGATGCCTTCGATGCTCGGGCTGGAGGTGTAGAAGAACTTGGCATCGTTGGCGTACTGGGTGGCACGCGCCTCGGCCAGCGTGACGGGGTCGCCTTCGCCGTCGATGTTCTGCTCGGCCCGGTCGATCTCGTCAAAGTAGATGTAGGGCGCCGAGACCTCGGCCAGATTGGCTGCCGAGCCAGCGGTGTTCATGTACAGCGTGGCGTCGCCCAGAAAATCCTTGGCCTGGGTCGTGTTACGCGAATCGCGGCTCTTGGCGGCGGCCACGCACTCCGTCAGCTCGGGCACATTGCGGATCATCGTTGCCACACGGGCCGAGAAGCGCTTGACCAGGGTATCCGTGGGCTGCAGGGCCAGGATGTTGCGCGGCCGGCGGTGAATCAGCGAGGCAATCCAGTTCAGCGCCGTCTGGGTCTTGAACATCTGCGACGCGACCTTGGCCACCACGCGCTTGGCCGGGTGTGCCGGCGACAGCACTTGGTGCACACGCCGGGCCGGGTAGCTGTGGTCAAAGCGATAGATGCCCGGCTTGGGGCCGGACTTGGGCAGCACCATGAACTCCTCCGCCCACTCATCACAGCGCAGCTCGGGGTCTGGGCGCGAAGCGTCAATCGCGGCTTCCATCATCAGCGTGTAGCCATCGGCCAGATTCATTCGACCTCCGTTTCAGCAGGTCGTTCGGCGGGCAGATAGGCGCGCATGCGCTTTTCAGCGTTGGCAAAGGCCTTGCGCAGTTCGTCCGAGAACACGCGCTCGATGTCGCGGGAGTCGCCCAGGCCGATCACCGCCGGTGCCGCACGCACAGGCGCGCTCAGGATCTCGTCGCGCAGGGCTCGAAAGGCATCAAACACCGCAGTACGAACGGCGGAGCGACTGACCAGCAGGCCGGCTTCACGGGCGTTTTCGCGCTCTTCGCGTTCGACCGCTGCTTTCTCCTTGCGCACGCGCAGGTCCAGCACCTCTTGAGCAGAGCTGACCTGAGGCGTTTCCGGGGCCTGTGGCGCGCTATTGGCGGCCGGGGCTGCCTCACCCATGCCTGCGCCCTGCTCGCTTGCTGGGCGCCCGCCATCGATGCGCGTGCGGGTGTTCTGCGCCCACTGGATATCGGCCAGGGTCTGATGGATCTTGCCCTCGACCAAGGTAATGCGGCCTTCCTTCACGGCCTTCGCCACTGCCGACTTCGCCACGCCACGGCGGCGGGCGTACTCGGCCTGAGAGATCAGATCCACGCGTACGTTCACTTTGCCTCCCGGCGTTCACCAGTTCGTTCACTTTTGGAAAACTCAGCCACTGGCGTACCCGAGGGGGTCGAATTACCCCCATGAATCCGAGCGGCAGGAGTACCTACAAGGGGGGTGGGCCCGGCGCAGGCGATGCCCTTGGTCAACAGCTCCAGGTCCTTCTCCATCTCTCTTTTCCTTTTCTTCCTTAAGAAATAAATGAAGTAGTTACAGCGTTACGGGCGCGCGTAACAGCGCAAGCCGCGCCACGCCTCGCTTGTTACGACGTTACGGTGTTACACCCGCTGCGCTCGCACATGCACGCGCCCATGTATGTGCGCATCTGCGCACGCCTGCACCTGCATACGTGTGGGAGGTCGTAACGTCGTAACCTCGTAACAAACCGCGCCAGTGCTGGGTTTGCGTGTTACGGCCTGCTGTAACGTCGTAACGCTTCATCGGGTCCATTCCTTATTCATTCCCTTCTGCTGTCGCAGAGTCAGGGGTCGGGGAGCCTGAGCCATAGCCCAGGTACTTGCGCAGCTCGTCCTCGAAGGACTCCACCGCATGCGTGGCCCATGCGCCCTCGGTCTGCTTGCTCTCGCCTTCGCCAAAGTCAGGCTCGGTCACCAGCAACATGCGCTGGGTCTTTCTTGCGTGTCCGGGGCGGGTCACATTCATGCCCTTGATGCGGGCCGGCTTGCCCTGTGTGTCCGAGAACCGCGTCAGCGTGCTGGAAAACAGCGTCTCGTTGAACGGATACCGCTCGCCCGTGCGCTGGCACCACTTGATATAGGCCCGGTACGCCTGCGACCGCGCGCAGGACCGGTACGGCAGATCCAGCTCGCCCTCAGACCATTCCGCCCAGAACCGCTCGGGGCTCTTGCGGTTCAGCCCGATCAGATTGGTCTTCGCCTCCGTCATGGGCGGCTTGGTATAGGGGCTGAAGTCGCCCAGCGGATAAGTCAGCAGGTACTCATAGAACGCCTCAACCCCGCCGTTGTCGCGCCACACGCCCAGGTCGATGTAGTACTGGTCCTCCCGGGCCTTGGGCGTGTACACCACCAGATAACGCCGGTCCGTGTTGTCCAGGGCCAGCGGAATCAGCTCATTCGAGAGGAACGCAATATTCATGTGGTTCTTCTCTTCCCGCCGCATCTGGTACTTGCTATTGATCTGCACCGTCGGCGTCGTGATCAAGGCCTTGAGCCGGTTCTTGTTGTGCACCAGCTCGGCCCGGCTCATGATCTCGTCGCCCACCACAAACTGCTTGCAGCTGCGCCAATCGTTGTACTTGTCGTCCAGCTCGTCCTGGCCGACGATGCTCGCGTACTTGCCGTAGATCTGCACCACTGTCTCGAACAGGAAGTTCTTGCCCGCGCCCTCATCGCCATGCATCACCACGGCCGACCGCATCTTGGCGCCCGGGTGCTGCAGCGGGTACGCCAGCCAGCACAGCAGCCAATGCATCACATCGCCCGTGTCGCCCTCATCCGGCGTGGCCCGGCTCACCAGAAAGCTGATCAGGTCCAGAATCGGGTTGACGTCGCCCTTCTTGGGCACCATCGCCATCCCCTCATACATATTGATGAAGCGCTCGGTGTCGCACTTCATTGTCGGATCAAACACCAGCTCGTCGGCGCGGATCGTGCGGCGCTTCTCGCTCGCCTTCCACATCGCCACCAGCTGGCTGCCGTGGGCGTGCCCCATATTGCTGATCTTCATGATCATTCGCTCGGAGTCATCCCACACCGTGTCCGTGCCGTAGATCAGGGCAAAGTTTTCAATCAGATGGTTGAACTTGCCCCAGTCAATCGTCTTCTCCTTCTTGCGGCTCTGTACGGGCTTCTCGGCGCTATCCTCAGCGCCCTCCTCTTGCCCCCCATCCCCTTTGGAGCGCGCAACAGCGCGCTTCTTCGGGGGGCCGGGGGGCAGGGGCAGCTCGGCCTCTGGCGGCACACGTACCCCCGCCTGAAAATCCACCCGCACCACAGACCCCGCTGCAGACTCGCCCGCAGCCAAAGACCCATCCAGCGACGCCTTCGCGTCGGGGGCAGGCAGCGCCTGCGGCTCTGCGGCCGCAGGCGGCGGTGGCGTTGCCGCCCCGCCCTGTTCCATCTCTGTATCGTTATCAGCCATAGTGCTTGCTTATTTCCCGGATCACGCCCGCCAACTGGTCGCTCACCGCGCCCAGCCCCTCCAGGACATGCAGGTCATTGAAGTCCGTGTCCTTCGGGCCACGGCTCGTGGGTTTGAAAACAGGCCAGACAAAGTCACAGCGCTCTGTCTTGCGGGCCACCGCCTTCGCGGCCGTTCGGCCAGGGTTGTTCAGCTGGCCCGTGCGCTTGTCGCGGGTCAGATAGTCGTCATCGGCCAGAATCAGAATCCGGGCATTCGGGTACAGCCCGCGCAGCAGCGGCACCACATGGGCCAGGTTGCCCGCATCCATTGCCACAAACACCGGCCAGATGTAGCCCGTGGCACGGCGGGCTGTGGCGCCTGTCGCATAGCCCTCCACCACCAGCAGCAGCGTCGTGCTGGCGTCGATCTCACCCAGCCGAATGCAGCAGCCCGGCTTGTCAAACTGGCGCAGGTAAATCTTGGCTCCATCCGGCTTGATGAACTGCACACCCCGCATTGCCTCCGCACGCGGCATGTCATAGCGCATCAGCGGCAGCACCAGCGTGCCGGCCGGCAGCGTCCACACCGTATCGTCCTCACCCTTGCGCTGGGCGGGCCAGCGCAGCGTCAGGCTCTGGGCCAGCATGCGGCAGGTCTCCCCTATCACCTGCTTGCGCTCCAGGTACGGCGTCGTCTCCGTCGCCACCGCCTTGCGCCAGATCGTCAGCGCATCCGCGCTGGCATTCGCAATCTCCTGGGCACGCTCGGCGGCTGCGGCGGCCTTCTTGGCCTCGCGCTCCGCCTTCATACGGCCGCGCTCCTCCTCGCTCAGCTCGGCCCAGTCCACCAGCACCTTGCGCCAGTCGCCGCCTGCGCGGTAGGTGCCAAACGTGCCCGTCACCCACTGCTTGCTCGTGTTCTGGGGGGTAAACAGGTACAGCTTGTACCAATCCTTGCCGCCCTTGCCGCAGGTCACCCGCTTGCCCTTGTCCAGCCGCAAAGGCAAATCCTTGTCGCGCAGCTCAATGCCAAACAGCTCCATCTGGCTCAGCACATCCTGGTAGTTCTCCATCACGCCACCCCGCCCTGTGTGCCTGTTGGCTGGTTCGCCTGCTGCAGCCGCGCTGCCTGGTGCAGCAACTCCTCCAGCCTCGGCACCAGAATGCTGATCTGCGCCGTCAGCACAGCAGCCTCTGACACCGGGGCAATCGGCACCGGCGCCTGGTAGCCCGCCTGCCGCATCCACCAGGTCGCAAAGCCATGAAAGCCCGCCTCCCGCGCCAGGCGCATCAGCATCAGCACCTGTGAAGGCGTCAACCGCTCGGCCCGCGCCGGGTTCAGCGCATCCATCAGATAGCGCGCGGCAGACTCCACCGACTTGTCCGGGAACATCTGCGGCCCCACCTTCTTCGCTCCACCGGCATGGCGCACCGCCTCCCGTGCGGCGTCCAGCTCGTCCTCGTAATCCAGGCTGATTTCCATCGTCTAGCCCTTCTGTAGTCCAGCGCTGACACGTTCCGACGGGTTCCGACTTTGTCGGAACACCCACGAAATGCTCTCCAGCGCAATCTGCAAGCCAAATACACCGCTAAAAGGCATAGCAAAGCCTTGATTTGCATCACGAAAAACGGCCCACGAAATTCGTGCTCTATAGGCAAAGGGTTCCGACGCGTTCCGAAAAAGTCGGAACCCGTCGGAATGACTTTGGGCTGCAGGCCGGCAAGACTTCAGCCCATGCCCCACACAAGCATTCATCGCCGCAAAAAAACCGCCACCGGGCACTTCAGCCCGGTGACGGACAATGCACCCGAGGGCACAACGCCCCCTGGCACCCACGAAGCCCACACAGGAGACAAGCTTGAGCAACGAAACCCAACAGCCTTTGAACGCCGAATCCATGAACGCCATCGTCAACGCCCTCGGCGCGCTGGTGTTCGCCACCGTGCGACAGCTGCCCGAAGAAAAGCAAACAGCTTTTGCCAACGACCTGGCACGCCTGGCCAAGCTCGAAGAAAAGCGCGGCGATCTGGCGACAGAGACTTTGCTGCTGGATCTGCACAGAGCGGCAACGGCTGCTGCGAGCTGATCGCAGGCCCTGCAACAACAAACCGCTTGGAATCGCTCCAAGCGGTGAAGCGGACTTCCAAGCTATCCAGCGGAATACCTGCTGAGCTTTTCATTGACTACCTACTTTCGGGAATTTCAGATGCAAGACAATCGAACCGGCTCAGTCGTTGCCATCGGGCAAGCCACTGGCTTTCTCGCTGTCGAGGACGGAACAGGCTGCTACTGCGTGATCGAGGTTTTCACCAGCATTCCCATCGAGCCGGGCTGGAAACTGTTGGGCGATCTGGGCACGACGGGCAGCAAGGATCTTTGGGTGGAGCGCCGCGACGAGAGCATCAGTGCCATCGTCCAGTTCTCCGGCCTCAATCTCCCCTCGGCGATGCGCATCCTCAATCACAAGGCGTAAGGCCCGAGCAAAGGCACGCGCTTCCCATACATGCATTTCCTGCCCTGTATTCAGTGCTGCGCGTGCGCTGGCTTGCGCGTACCAGCGCAACGTCTCATGAAGCGACTTCATATCTTTTCCTGAGGTGGTTGAGAGCACCCCATCAGCTCCCAAACCGCACACTCACGCGGCTTGGGGCGTTCCGCCTCCTTGATGTATTCCTCAAGGCTGGTCATCAAAACCCGGGCGCTTTCCAGAGTCAGTGCCACGCGCACCGTCTCCTGGCCGGGAATGTCAAAGCCAAGGCCAACACGTCTGCGGTCCTCGCAGAACGGCAGCACATTGCGCACTCCTGCCTCCAGATAGACGGGGGGCATCGTGTTCATTGCCCGCCCTCATCCAACGGCTGTGATGACTGCCGTAAAAAACTCCACTCCACATCTGGGCGCAGTTGCTCGCAGGTAACTGCGCCTCCCGTCAATCGCTCAATAGAAGGACATCGCTCTGCTGGGACTGGCCGCTTACCGCTTAGCCATTGATTCACAGCTGGCGGTGTAACTTTCAAAGCTTTTGCAAGAGACAACTGTCCTCCCAGCAGTACTGCTGCCCTCTGCATATGAGTGTTTTGAGGCTGCTTCATACCCCAATGGTAAAGCAATGCTTGTGAAAGTAAAGCATTGACCATTCAACATCAGCGATGAAAACTAAAGCAATGCTTTCAACTGCTCAACAATTAGCTGCAAAACTTGAATTAGTTCTTGATGACACAAAGGTCAAGCAGTCAGACATCGCAGACGCGTGTGGCGTCTCTAAACAAGCAGTTCAAGGCTGGAAAAAAACAGGTCGAATCGATAAGAAGCACTTGCCAAAGCTTGCACAAGTGACAGGGAAGCCGCTCGAATGGTGGCTAAGCATTGAGCAGGAGACACCTCTCGCTTCACAGGATCCCGAACCAACGGCAGAGGATCTGCTTAGCCAAGCTTTCTCTGACTGGCGACTTCAGGCCAGTCCGCGGTCTTTGCAAACAATCAACAAGCTGGCACTGCTGGCCAAAAAAAATGCACTGAGGGATGAAGATTGGACACTGATCGACCAACTAGCCAGTCGGTTCAAGCAAACGCCTTGAACTCGCCTTCACTGGCACCAGCCAATGAAGACACATTTGTCCCTGTGCCAGAGCGCATCAGGCACCTAGTTCTCAACGAAGGTGCCAGCCTGGTCCCCCGTGACTCGGACGCTGAAAAGCTTGATGAGTTATGGTTAGGTGATGCCTACGATTCTTCGGACCCCGATCAGAAGTCTATTTCTCTATATTTGAGAGTAGGTTCATCAGATAACCTGATCGCCGAAGCAGTCTGTGGGTGCTTGGCCCGCATTCTTGACTTGCCTGCGCCAGAGGTTTTCATAGTCCACATTCCACCTGGTCACCTACCTCACTCTGCCTTCATCAAGCAAGGCTCTGCCGCCCTCTGCGTTGCAACAAAAGATCTAGGCGGAGACACTTTTCTTCAGTTTCTCCGCAGCGACAAAAAAGCTGCCATTTCCTTGCTCACTAAATGGGCAGACTGGGCTAAAGTTGTTGCCTTTGATGAATGGGTTGCCAACGGTGACCGCAATTTTGGCAACATCATCTTCAGGGACAAGAGTCTCCATATCATTGATCACGCAGAGGCCTTTGGCGGCGCGTTCCGCACCCTTTATCCGTTGAATGAGTTGGCGGATGGAGTTTTTGAAAACGCATTGGCCATACCGATGAAAACTTTCACAGCAGAGCAGTGTCACCAAGTGCTGGAAGGTCTCGGCCAATGGTTGGCTGAGGTAGCTGGGCCATTGGATATCCCCGGTATCGTTGAGTACGCGGACACCAGTCATTGGCAACAAAAATCTCAGATTAAAGAACTGATTACGTTTATCGAGCAGCGTCTCGGCATCACCTACGAACTACTATGCAACCGACTTGGCCACCCGCAACTGAAGCTGACGTCAACTGGAACGAAGGACGAGTCAGTGGCTGGCGCGCAGTAATTGAGTTCGCTCCGAAGCCCACCAGTTCGGAAAAGTTATGCGCTGGCGTAGTCGTTCGCACTGAAGATGGCTATGTACAAGCAATTTGCGCCATCGATGAGCGTAAGGCGGAGCACGCTTTCGGCGTGGCTGGACAGGCGCTGCACACCGTGGCACAGCATCTATGCAACTCCTTGCTGGAGCATTGGAAGCATCAGCCAGCAGAAACATGGACACCGCCATTCTCCAATGCTCGTATTGAGAATCTGAGCAGATTTTCAGCTGCTAGTGCGGATGAAGCACTGGAGTTGATGCTCCGCCGATGCAGCACCGTACATACGCTGCTCAATGCTTATGTCATCACACAGCAGCAGCGTAATCATGGAATTGTGAGCCGCGTCAAATCTGCGATCCAGCGCGACACAAATGCCAAGCACCTCGCCAAACGCTTCAACAAGAAGCTCACGTTGGGCGGAGAGACCCATCCACTCCAAGTAGATTTTTTGGGGCAGAACTATGCTTGCTATTTTCTGCAGGTCACAAGCAATGTTCGAGGACTGGAGGGCAATACGGAACGAGCCTATGGCAAGCTATTCGAGCTCTCGGCGCTGAAGCGAATTCTCAAAAAACCCAGCAAAAAAATCGGCTTGCTGGAAGACGAGAAGCCCGAGATCTTTGAATTGCTGATGGTTGGAGATCGGAACGATCCCATTCAGAAACGGGCCATCAATCAGGTTCTGGCACTCGCTGACGGACAAAAAATTGTCGCTCGAACAGAGCCCAACCCCATGGCTGCAGCGGAGCGTGTTTCCAGTAAAGAGCGCCGCGTCGCCTGACTGGAAAGCAGTCGCTTATGCTTGAGCATTGATGGGTTTGAAATAGCCCTTGATACAGGCTGTCGTGCGCACGCAGATCTGAATGTGCGTGTGGCTACGAAAGCCCGCATCGGGGTAAATCGCGTTGCCCTCTAGGAAGGCACCACGCACCGAATCGTAGGCGGGCAGCTTTCTGTCCTTGCGCATCTGATGCAGGGTGTTCATGACTGCGCAATCCAGATGGCGGGCGGGTTTGTCCAGCGCCGCAGCCCCCGTGTTCTCGGGCATAGGCGTCTGAGACTGGTGCATGAAGGATTCCAGGGACTGGTACGCCGCCAAGACCTGCTCGGAAGAACCGGAATCGAACATGTCAAGGCAGTGTTTGAGGTCGATCACAGCCCCCAGCACAAAGGCCTTCTTGATCTTTCCCCTGGACTCATAGCTTCTTGCCCAATCCCATGCACGAGCCAAGCTGCCTTCCCAGAAATATATGCCGCTGCCCAGCCAGTCATAGCTCTTGGCCGACGGCGTGAGATGTTCCTCGGGATCGCAAAGGATACGCATGCCGACTTTTTCGTCACAGCCGTGAAAGCCTAGGATGACACTGGGCTGCGACTCGTAATACGGGGTCTCCAGCATTCTCAGCCGCGATAGGCCTTGCCGAGATTGCCTCGGCTATTCAAGATGCCAGCGCGCTTCAGGAAGTCGATGGACTTCTTCTTGCTGCTGCTCAACTCCTGGGCATAGTCAACCATCTCAGCCAGTTCCTGCTGCTGCTTTTCAGACAGCACAACAGTCACATCCAGCTTCTTCTGAGTGGTTTTTCGGGGTGCAGCACTCCTGGACGACCGTACTGGCGCCCTGCTTTTCAAAGTTTCTGTAGTCATTTTGGGGTCTCCGCGCTGGCTCAGCGTCTCAGCACTTCAGGGACAGCAACCTCACGGCTGTTGCTTGGCCTCTGGCCTTGGTGTGTGACACACCAATTAGCACCATTCTGCACTATTTAGCACTTGTGGCAACCTTTCTGTACGCGACAGCAAGCCACAATAAGTAAAGCAATAATTGATTTTGATAAATCAATGCTTTACTATCGTGACTCACATTCCCTCAAAGGAGTCACAGATGTCGCAATCCCCACTCTTGGCGCAGCTGGAGGCGCTACAACAAGCAGAGCAGTTTGTCGCTGGCTTTGAAGACGACACAGCCCAGCAACCCGCAGTCACCGAGCTGTTGGTCAAGCTGCGCACCCAGATCCATGTCACGCTGATTGCGCTGGACACCCTGCGCGTGCAGCTGGCCTGCCGGGTGGCCAACACCAGCATCAACGACTGGGCAACAAAAAAGCTCTTAGTCGTGGTGCCGGATCAGCTCGATGCAGGCGCACCTGCGCAGCCCCAAGCGTCGGGGGTGCAGCCATGAGCACGCCCAACAAGCTGCACAGCACGCTGCAATCGGCAGCCGAATTCATCGCGATCTGCGACAACACCGATGAATTTCGCCAGAAGCTCGCGCCCATACTGGTGCGTAACCTGCGCGAGCACATTGCCGCCACAGAAAAACTGCTGCAGAGCGAAGCCGAGCGCACAGGCTTTTGGGACGGCGACTCGGAACCCACGGTGCACCCCACTTCGCTGCAGGAAGTGCTGGACAAGGCCAGCGAGCACATCTGGCTGGCAGAGCGCAATCTGGACCGTTTGCGCGACGAAGGCAAAGACAGCTCCATCTGGAATCACTGGTATGGCCGCCAGTGCGGGCTGATCACCCTGCTGCAGCTTTGCGGTGCCCTGCCCATCGGGCCCAGGCACCGCGCATCAGATGCATTTCATCGCCAGCTCGTAGCTCTCCGCCCCCAGTTGCCCGGAGGCTTCGAACTCTTTTCCGTCGGACAGGCGCTTGAGCTTTTCATGAAGCATGGAATTGAGGCGACCGCTTATGAGGTCCCCTACCTTCAACGTCACCTGGTTGCAGGGCTGCGCAAGCATAAAGACGTTGTACTCCCGGGATTTGGGAGCCCAGGGGTACTCGACGATGAAGCGCTCACCGTCACTGCTGATTTTGACAATGGTTCCAGTAAACATCAGGCCAGTGTAGAGCCAGTCGCTTCTCAGGCAGATTGCAGCGACGTACAGGCGCCTGTACCCACGGCCACCAACGATCAGGGGGCCGCATGACCCAGCTGTACAAAGTTACAGTACCCGGTGGCAAGCCTTACTACGGCCTGTACACCTCGGCCAGCGTCGCCATCGTCATCGCGCAATGCATCTTTGGCGTGCACAGCGCATCGGCCCTGCGGGTGCAGCCATGAGCAGCCGCCACACCCTTTTCATCACGCGCCACGACACCGCACTGGCACAAGAGCTGCGCCGCCAGCGCCGCGTGCTGTTTGGCATGGCCGTGGCACTGGCCGTGGTGATGGCGCTCACCCTGACGGCGCCCTTCTGGGCCGCGCTCTACCTGTGCCTGCGCTGGGGTTGCCTGTGATGGAGCAACCCGCCTGCAAACGCTGCAAGCACTGGCAGCCCGAGAAAACGTCGCCGCGCATGGTGGCCCTGGGCTTTGCCAACTGCAGCCACTACCCCACGCCCGGCCACACCTTCAGCGCCGAAACCAGCTGCCACCGCTTTGCAGCTTTGCCCGCCGACCAGGTGCAGGCACGCCGTGCGGCCGCCACGGCCGCAGTGCGCAATCTCAAGGAATCGAAGTAATGGCTACCAAAGACCCGCTGATCGACCGCGAGGTCGTCATCAACCACGACGCGACCACGAACAAGGGCCACCCGCTGCCGCAGGCGGGCCGCAAAGCCAGGGTGGTGGGCAAGACGCCCAACGGCCGCCAGTACCAACTGGACTGCGACGGCACGCTGGTCACCCTGCCCATGGCCGATTTCACGCTGATGACGCTGGATGGCGTCACGCCCCAGCTCAAGGCCACGGCGGGCGAGGCAGAGCAGCCCCAGGCCCCGCTGCACCAGTTTGCGCCCAGCCGCACCAACCGCACCGTGGTCGAGAACGATGAGCTGCACGCACTGGCCGCAACCATCAAGGCTTATGGGGTGCTGCAGCCCATCATCGTGCGCAGGCTGCCACCCGAGCGCATGCAGGACACCTTCGAGAACCCCGAAACGCGCAAGGCCGCCTATGAAATCATCGCGGGTGAGCGCCGCTGGCGCGCTGCAGCCATTGCCGGGCTGCGCACCATTCCCTATCTGCTGCGCACCGCCGAAGGGCTGGAGGCACTGCAGATCCAGCTCATCGAGAACCTACACCGCAAGGACCTGAACCCGCTGGAAGAAGCCCACGGCGTGCAGCGGCTGATTGAAGAGTTCAGCCTGACCCGCGAAGCCGCGGCCGACGCCATTGGCAAGGGCCGCACCCATGTCTATGAGACGCTGCGCCTGCTGTCCCTGTCGCCCAAGGCCATGGCCGCGCTGAAGGAAGGCCGCATGTCCCGCAGCCTCGCACTGCTGGTGCTGCAGCGCCCCACGCAGGCCATACAGGAAGAGTTCACCGAGCGCGTGCTGACCGGCGGCCCCGATGGCGGCACCATGAGCCTGCGCAGCGCCCAGGACCTGGCCCGCCGCAACTACATGACCGAGCTGGACAAGGCCCCGTTCGACCTGACCGACGCCCTGCTCTGCCCCCAGGCCGGCACCTGCACCCACTGCCCCAAGCGCACCGGCGCCACGCCCGAGCTGTGGGACAAGCAAGGCCCGGACGCCTGCACCGACACCACCTGCTTTGCCGACAAGAAAGAGGCCCACCTGGCCCGCGTAAAGGCCGATGCCGTGCAGGCGGGTCGCCAGATCATCAGCGGCAAGGCCGCCCGCGACATCATGCCCACCGAGACCGGCACCATGCGCGGCTATATCGCGCTGGACAAGGCCAGCCAGGGCAGCAAGGCCGAAACCCGCCAGGTGCTGGGCCAGGACGTGCCCGCCAGCCGCGTGGTGCTGATCGAAACACCCAGCGGCAGCTTTACCGAAGCCGTGCCCGTGCACGCCGCCAGCGCGGCCGTGCAGGAGAAAGCGCAGGAGGCCAAAGCCAAGCCAGCGCCCAAGGCCGACAAGGCCAAGGGCCAGGCCGCAGCACCTGACCGCGCCACGCTGCAAGCCGAATACGAACGCCGCTGGCGCGAGCGCGCGGTGGAGGCAACGATTGCCGGGCTGGAGACCTGCCCCGCCGATGCGGTGGACCACATCCCCGCCAACATTGCGCAATACGTTCTGAAAAAGCTGGCCGCCGACGTACCGCAAAAGTACCTGAAGGCGATGTTCTGCATCGATGACGATGGCGACGACGCCGCCTATGAGATCCAGGAGTCACTGGAATCGCTTGCGGAGCAGGAGCTGCCCGCCTTCCTCATTGCCATGATGCAGATGGTGTGCACCCAGGATCTGGCGACAGACTCGCCCGAAGAGTTCCGCTACCTGCAAGAGCTGCAGAACCTGGCCGACCTGCACCTGGCAGGCATCCGGAACCAGGTGCAGGTCGAAATGAAAGCCGAGGCCGCCCAGCGTGCAGGCAAGGCGCCGGCCAAGCCTGCCAGCAAGAAGACCGAGCCCAAGGTCAGGCAGCAGGAAGCCAGCGCGGCCATTGCGCAAGCCATGCAGGCGGCAGACGCCGCCACCAGCGCCACCGCATTCGAGCCCGGCCAGACCGTGCGCATCAAGGTCGACCTGCGCGGCGCTGAAAAGGCCTTGCTGCCCACACGCCAGCGACTGGCAGTCATCAAGCAAAAGATGGGCGACCGCGCATTCCTGATCGAGCTGCCGGCAGACCCCCACGCCCAGCCCACGGACATGACGGAGCGCTGGGTCATCAGCGCCGATTACACGGAACTGCAGGCCGTTGAAGCACAGGAGGCACTGGCATGATCCCCGCCCTCAGCATTCGCCAACCCTGGGCCTGGCTCATCGTCAACGGCCACAAGGACATAGAAAACCGCGACTGGCCCACCAACTTTCGCGGCCGCCTGCTCATCCACGCAGGCCTGACCCTGACCCGCGCCTATTACGACCAGGTCGTGCAGGAGCTGGACGGCATGGGCCTGCTGCCCGCAGATCTGCCCGACTACGACGAACTGCGGCGCGGCGGCTTTGTAGGCTGGACGCATGTGACCGACTGCGTGCAGGAGCACCCCTCCAAGTGGAAGCAGGAAGGCAGCTGGGCCTTTGTGCTGCGCAACAGCCGCGCCATCGAGTTCAAGCCCTGGAAGGGCAAGCTCAACTTCTTCAACGTCCCCAAGGACGTGCTCTCAGCGCCTGAGCATAAAGAGAGGGCCGCACCATGAACACACACTTCGCACTGCTCGCCATCTACGGCGACGTGAACATCCCGCTGGAGAAATGCTGCATGGAGTTCTTCGGCCTAAGCCCCAAAAAAGCGGGTGAGGCAGCGAATAGGCAGGCATTGCCTGTGCCTGCTTATCGGCTGGGGTCCAACAAGAGTCAGTGGTTCATGGACGCGAGCAAGCTGGCTGCGTACATCGATCAGAAGAAGATTCAGGCTGAACAGGAATGGAGAGCTGTGAGGTGCTGACACCAGACGATTTGGCGATTGCAGTTCGGCGTGCGTCATCAAAAGAACGATTCATATGATTTGCCAAGACTTACCTTAGAAACCTATCCCAGCAATCCGTTATGCATCACATTGGATGACCTAGAGAAACTAAGCATCCATTTAACGATACATTTCTTTTTCAGAATAGTTAGGCTAGATAAGCATGGAATATTTCTAACCACCAGCCTTGATGACAAAGACCCGCATTCCCTTACGAGGACGCGGCAGAGAAATAGGCCAAGGAATACCCGTTTTATCTCCGAAAATTGCTTCTTGCTTGCTTTTACCTTCAACTTGCAGAGATTCAACAACAGACTCTTCAAAGAATATTTCATATTCAAGCGCCACCGTATCGCCCACGCTCAATGAGCCACCTACAATATCGACCCCAAAAGAATGCTCCCATACCTTAGTAATACAACCGATAAAAATGTAGTGCCCAGGGACTGCTTCTATTCGACCATGCCGGTATAAAACTGGAATTACTTTATCTGCATCCCATGAGTGCCTACGTTTATTCATCAATAGTTTATAAATATCCCATGTAGTAATTAATCCATACTCATGATGTTTGGCAACCTCCACAATTTCCGCCCTAAATGGCATATCATTGTCTCGTTGCAAAGGAGCTAAATGCCTCTGGTGATTAATAATCGAAAGACCATTTACATTGACTCTTTTTTCCTCACGCATAACAAGTGCAGCATGTTTTGACGCCTGCATTGTGTCTTCATCACTAGGATAACTGCTGATACCCTTAATATCAACAACCAATGTAGGACTTTTGTCTCTTATTTGAAGATCTTCGCGTCGAGACCGGTTTTCCTTATCAAGAATCTCATCCATATCCACAACCGAATCAAAGCCAATTTCGCCGAGAGCTTTGATAACAGCCGCTACTAACGGATCGCCAGTTTGGGTTAGAAGCTCGTGCAACCATCCATCAGCCTGGCGAGCAGCCCCAATATCAGCAGCTATTCGATCCATTTCCCGATTATGTCGTTCAACTTCTTTCTCTCGTGCTTCGCACATTTGTTTCACATTTGAAAGTTCGTACTCTGGTAAGTGAGTCCATCGCCCTTTTTCAATTCCAGGAAAAAGATGAGGAAATCGCTCCGGAAAAACCTCCATAAGCATCTGCTTAATAAAATCTGCCTTATTTGAAATTTGCGGCAGAACGATTACCGCCCCACCATCTGGATAGACTCTCTCCAATGCAACAGTTTCGCCAAACTTATTTTTTGCAAGAGTAACCCACTGCTTTTCCGAGTAAAAATCAGGGTCGATAGTGCACTCAAAGCGCATTTCAGCGGATCTTGCGGCCAGCACCTTACCTAAGGAAGTTCGAGTTTCGCAGATTGTAATTTCTTCCCCCTCCAGATCTGAAGCTTTGAGACTTCCAAGCGCAGTAAGAAATGACCATTCATCAATATTCATTAGTTCTGGATGCCAAATACTCCCAGCATTCAATGTGGCAGCAAAATGTTCCATGTTGGTTTTTGCAGATGCAAATACAACAACCACACCACCGGTGGCAATTATTTTATCGAAATTCTTTCTCAGTTTATTTGCAACTACCCCACGAGAGTCAATCAACCCTCGGGTACGTTTAATATAGATACCCTTTTCCCCCTCGGAAAAAACCGGTTTACCATGCCTAGATTTCGAAACACTGTAGCTCATATCGATGAATATAATTTCCTGCTCTTCATGCCCCTTTACCTCCGAAGAGTCAAGAAATATTTCAAAATCAGAACCTCGACTCACCTCATATACTTTTCCAAAAGACCCCGAAGTTACATTTACTCCGGATTCAATTAATGACTCCTTCACCGAAGCGTCAAGGTCCATCAAATACACCTTTGGTCTTGAAAACTTAGACACGGTGCCACCACTCAAATCAACACTATTATTTTTCATTAATTTTCCAGATGCAAATGGTTTTTGAAATTTATAGGACATGTAGTATTTCTAATTCAAATGTAAATCTCTATTATTCACTAATAAAATACTAATGGTTTAATTAAAGAGGCACTTGCCAAATTTTCCATCTAGAAAAACTTTATTGCAGATAACTGCATCTGCAATAACTGAGGATAGTCAGGCCAAGCTTTATAATTTTTCACGTCTTCATCAGTAACTCCCTGTCTTTACCAGCCAACTCCGGTATATCTGCAGGATCAAGGTGCGTATATATCTTCAATGAAGCCCAAGACTCATGAAGAGAAAACTGCGCCACTTGTTCAATACTGTAACCACGCTCGAACAATCGGCTGATGGCCTCATGTCGCAGATCATGGAATCGAAGATCCGGGATGTTCAGAAGCTTGCACGCACGCGTGAAACTGGAGCCGATGCTGCGATGGTTATAGGGAAAGACCAATTCGCCGGCCTGCCCTGATTCGATACGTCGCTTGATCAACTCCAACGCAGGCTCCAGCATCCGAAAGCAGCGTCGATTGCCAGTCTTGAGCTTGGGGTGTTTCACATCATCCAGCCAGCCCACGCGACTACCGAAGTCCACATCGGCAACCTTGAGCGTGGTGATCTCTTCCTGGCGCCGCGTGGTCAGCAGCGCAAAATCGAATATCTGCAGCATGGGAATTGAGGCGCGCGCCTCTTGTTTGGCAAAGTACTCCCTCAGCGCAGCCTCTTCCTCAGCCTTCAGGCGGCGTATGCGCCGGCGTGGCTTGGAGATGACCTTGAGCCGCAGCAGCTCCTGCTTGGCGGCATCCAGCTCCTGAACCAGCTTGTTCATGCCGTAGCGCGTCACAGCCCCCAGGCAGGCCTGGCGCAACCAGACGATATCGTTGAGCACCGTGGCCGGGCCTGCATCATCTTCAGTGCGCCGCCACCTGGCGTAATCGATGAAGTCAATGGCACGCAGATGCCGGGCATCCCGGTGCGCCAACTTTGCCTTTTGCAAGCGGGTGATGTCTGCCGTCTTGGACCGCCCCCATGCCACGATGCCTTTTGCATCGCTGACATAATCCTCAAGTATCTGTTTCAGAGTGACGTGGCCCTTGATCGGCTCCCCGCTGGCAGTTGCCTTCTCTATTTCGAATTCACGTCGACGGATCCACTCTTGCGCCAGTGCTCGCCTGGTGAAGGTCTTGGACTCGCCGTGAAGGTACTCATTTCCCTGCCGCACACGGACCTGCGCACGAAATGAGATCGAGCCATCCGCTCTCTTGCGTTGAGTGATTGTTCCCATACAAGGCACCATGAAATTCGTGGTGCCTCAATGTAGCACCGCGAGTGGAGCTTATAGGCAAAATCGGGCAAAACAAGGCGTATTTCCAAGGCACCACGGCACAGTTTTTATGCTATGAACGACCAAAACATCAAACAAAATCAACAACTTGACAACATGTGGCGCATGAGCGTGGCGCCAATGATGGACTGGACAGACAAGCATTGCCGCTACTTCCACCGCCTGCTAAGCCAGCACACCCTGCTATACACCGAAATGGTAACAACCGGAGCTCTGGTGCATGGCGATGTGGCTCGCCATTTGCGGTTTGAGGCCGAAGAACATCCTGTGGCATTGCAATTGGGTGGCTCGGAGCCGGCCGATCTGGCGCACAGCGCACGCCTGGGCGAGCAATGGGGCTATGACGAGATCAATCTCAACTGCGGCTGCCCTAGCGAACGCGTGCAGCGCGGCGCTTTCGGTGCATGTCTGATGAACGAGGCCGCACTGGTAGCCGATTGCGTCAAGGCCATGGCAGATGTGGTGTCCGTGCCGGTCACCGTCAAGCACCGGATCGGCATCGACAAAATCGAAAGCTACGACTTTGTGCGTGACTTCGTCGGAACCGTCGCCGACGCAGGTTGCCAGGTGTTTGTGGTTCATGCTCGCAACGCCTGGCTCAAAGGCCTCTCCCCCAAAGAAAACCGTGAAATCCCGCCGCTGCGCTACGAGGTCGTGGCTCAGCTCAAGCGTGACTTTCCGGGCCTGACGATCGCGGTTAACGGCGGCATCAAGACCGACGACGTAGTGCAGCAGCAGCTGAAGCAGGTCGATGGAGTCATGGTGGGCCGTGAAGCCTGTCACAACCCCTGGTGGATGTCGTCCTGGGATGCTCTTTACTATCAGGACGAGAGCAGGGAACGCACACGAGAGGAGATCGAAGAGCAGATGGTGCTGTATATGGAGCGCGAAGCGCGCGAGCATGGCACGCACTGGTATTCGATTGCACGGCATATGCTGGGGCTGCGCAATGGTCTCGCCGGTGCACGCCGCTGGCGGCAGGTCTGGAGTGATCACCGCCTCAAGACCCTGCCGCCGCACGAGGTCATGAAACTGGCCCGCACCAAACCGAACGAGATTCAAAGGGAGCTCGCAGAGCAGATGCTTTGAGCACTCATGAAAAAGCTGACGTCGGTCAGCTTTTTTACTTTCAAACTCAGTGAGCTCCGGCCTGCGTTGCGCAATACCTGCAAGATCCATCATTTGAAGGGAATTCACTACTTCGCATGTCAAACTCTGCTGTTATATTGCACTGCAACATAACCCGCAAAAGTGCGTCCCATGCTCTATCAGATCTACGAAATGCAACGCGCAATGGTCGAGCCATTTGCAGACTTTGCCCAGGCCGCCTCCAAGTTCTACAATAACCCTCACTCGGTCTTCAGCCAGGTGCCCATGGCCCAGCGCATGGCTGCGGGCTTCAACCTCATGTATCGCCTGGGCAAGGACTACGAGAAGCCCGAGTTCGATCTGCATAACGTCGAAGTCAACGGCGTGGATGTCACCATCCGCGAGCGCGTGGAGATCGACAAACCGTTTTGCGAGCTGCGCCGCTTCAAGCGTTTTTCCGACGACCCAGAAACGCTGGATCTCATGCTCAGCCAGCCTGTGGTGCTGATCGTGGCCCCGCTCTCCGGCCACTACGCAACCTTGCTGCGCGACACCGTGCAAAGCATGCTGGGAGGCCACAAGGTCTATATCACCGACTGGAAAAATGCCCGCATCGTGCCGCTGTCCGAGGGTGAATTCCACCTGGACGACTATGTGAACTATGTACAGGAGTTCATTCGCTATCTGCAAGGGCGCTATGGCCAGTGCCATGTAGTCAGCGTCTGCCAGCCCACGGTGCCGGTGCTGGCGGCGGTCTCTTTGATGGCCAGCCGTGGCGAAGTCACACCGCTGTCCATGACCATGATGGGCGGCCCCATCGATGCGCGCCGCTCACCGACGGCCGTGAACAACTTGGCCGAAACCCGCAGCTACGAGTGGTTCGAGAACAACGTCATTTACGAAGTACCGAACAATTACCCCGGTGCCGGCCGCCGTGTCTACCCGGGCTTTTTGCAGTACTCGGGCTTTGTGGCCATGAATCCCGACCGCCACGCCAACAGCCATTACGACTACTTCAAGGACCTGATCAAGGGTGACGAAGCCAGCGCCGAGCATCACCGCAAGTTCTATGACGAGTACAACGCCGTACTGGACATGGACGCCGACTACTACCTGGAAACCATCGCCACCGTGTTCCAGGAGTACAAGCTCGTCAAGGGCACCTGGAAAGTCAAGAACGAGCAAGGCAAGCCCGAGCTGGTTCGCCCGCAGGACATCAGGAACACGGCCTTGCTGACGGTGGAGGGCGAGCTGGACGATATCTCAGGCGCAGGCCAGACCCGCGCTGCCCATGACCTGTGTGCCGGCATCGCTGCCGAGGCGCGCCACCATATCGAAGTGCAAGGAGCCGGCCACTACGGCATCTTCAGCGGCAGCCGCTGGCGCAAGACTGTCTACCCCCAGGTGCGCGACTTTATCCTGTCACACCAGCCCGCGAGCGCCACGGCCGCCAGTGCCGCCGGTCACCTGAGCAGCGTCAGCGATGACGGGGCCGAGCTGGAAAGCCATGAGGCCCATGCCGACAAGCCTGCCAAGACCGCGAAAACAGGTGAAAATAGCGCCCTTGCCCAGAAAGGACGCGGCTCGTATCGCGCCAGGGCATAAAGGCTCACCAGACCAGAATGAACTCATCCATGTCCGCAGCCTCCTCGCTTCAAGCACTGGCTGCGAACATTGATGCAGCTCTGCCCCAGACACAGTGCACGCGCTGCGGTTATCCCGACTGCGCGTCCTATGCCCAGGCCATTGCCAGCGGAGAAGCCTCCATCAACCAATGCCCCCCCGGCGGCCAGGAAGGCGTGCGCCGTCTCGCGACCATCACCGGCAGGCTGGAGTTGCCGCTCAACGCCAAAAACGGCTTGGAAGCGCCTCGTGCCCTGGCCGTGATAGACGAGGCCTGGTGCATAGGTTGCACGCTGTGCATCAAGGCCTGCCCTACCGATGCGATTCTGGGTGCCAACAAGCGCATGCATACCGTGATTGCCGAGCATTGCACGGGCTGCGAGTTGTGTATTCCTGTCTGCCCCGTTGATTGCATAGAGCTGGTCAATGCCAGCTCTGAAGCCACAGGCTGGTCCGCCTGGAGTACTGAGCAGGCCGAGCAGGCCCGCAGCCGCTATTGCGCGCATTTGCTGCGTACGGGTCGCAAGGCCAACGCACCGGTACGCACCACGGCACAAACCCCAGTTGAAGGAGCTGGCGCTCAAGCCGACACACCGTCAACGCCCCCCACAGACAAAAAGGCCACGCTTGCAGCCATTTTGGCCAGGGCTAAAGCCCTGCGCGCAGGAGCCTGATACCCAATCAGCCTCCAGCGCTTGAAAAAAAACGCTTGCGCTCCCAATGCAGAAACAAATCAGTGGCGACAAGTGCCAATCAGGACCGCATTAGGCACTGACCAGGCTCTTGTAGACACCGCAGCCCCAGTACAAGTCTGCATGCTTGCAGACATAGGACATCTTGGTCTGCACCTGCTGGTTGCTGGGGTTGATGTAGTCGTATTCCACCCAGCCCGGACGAAGCTCGGCCTGCGCCATGATGTCGGCCATCAGACTGTCACCGTCGATGCCGGGCACATCCTGAACGCGCAGCCCTACTTTGGCTGGGTTACCGCCGAAGGCCCGGTACTCCCCCTCGGAAGACAGGGCAAACACATACATGTCGCGGTCGTGGAACGGCTGCGAGGGATCGGTGACCGTCTGCAGCAGGCTGGCAACGCTGGACGAGCTCTTGGCTTGTCGCATGGTCGCATTCACCAGAGCCACCGCCTCCTCGGCCGTGCCCTGCTGCAGCCTGAAGCGCGACACCGCATCCGACAGATGCCGGGCGCGCAGCTGTAACTCCTGCGCCTGCTGAAGCGCTTGACCTACCATCTGGGCGTTGTTCTGGGTGATTTCATCGATCTGACGCACGGCATTGCTGATTTCCTGAAGACCGGAGCTCTGGCTGCTGGCCGTGTCCGCAAGCGTCCCCATATGGGCGACCACATCGTGAATGGCCCGCGTCACTCCGTGGATCTCCTCGCCTGCACTGCGTAGCTGCTGCGTGCTCTGAGTGACCTGCTGCACGGTCTCGCCGATCAGTTGTCTAATCTCCTTGGCTGCTTCGGCGCTGCGCTGGGCCAACGTGCGCACCTCACTGGCCACCACAGCAAAGCCACGCCCCTGTTCACCGGCTCTGGCTGCCTCCACCGCTGCATTCAGGGCAAGAATATTGGTCTGGAAGGCGATGCCGTCAATCACGCCAATGATTTCCCGCATGCGCCCGGCATTGCGCTCGATCAGCTCCACCGACTGCACCGCATGCTGCATGGCTTGGGCGCCCTGATCGGCAGCGGCACAAACGCCGTCAGCGCGGGAATGTGCTGCCTTGCTCACTTCCGCATTTTGCTCAACCGCTGCGGTGAGTTGCTCGACACTGACCACTGTCTGCGCGAGATTGCTCGCCTGCATCTCGGTTCGTTCAGACAAGGCCTGATGGTCCTTGACCATACTCTGTCCAGCCTGGGCCACCAGGGCCGCATTGCTGCGAACATCGGCCACCATGGCCGACAGCGCCTGCACCATGGACTTGGTGAGGCTTGATGCGGAAAGCCCTTGTTGCGGCTCTCCGGCGACGCCCAGACTCAGGTCTCCATGAGCGACTCTTTCAAGCGTAAGCTGCATGTCCAGCCACTGCTGCTGCCAGCTCCTGTGAAGAGTGCCGACCCACAACAGCACTCCCATGACCCACAGCAGCAACCAGCCCAGTTGCCATGTCCCGCCCAGGCCCAGCACAGGCAAAACAGGCCCCGCCAGCAGCCATGGCAGCCCCAACCACAACAGTCCGGAATTCCTCACTCGTACGCGGTTTTTTTTGTCGGGCAAGATGCGCTTTTGCATTGCGTGTCTCCATTCGTTTTTTGTTGTTGACTTCGTTTGCTGACCTCGCAGCTCGCTCACGGTAGCCACTTGCTCTGTCGCCCAGCTTACGTAACAAATTGCAATTACCGGAGCCTGCAAACCCGCAAACTCAAAACTATGAGCGCTGTTTTCTCATGCGAAAATGGCATCAGCCCATAATGTGTACCTATGAACCCCCTGCTCTCGCGCTTACAGCCTTATCCGTTTGAACGTCTTCGCCAACTGTTTGCCTCGGCTCAACCACCTGAGGGCCTGCGCCCTATCAGTCTTGGCATCGGAGAGCCACGCCATGCCACGCCGGAGTTCATTGAAAAAGCATTGAGCAGCGAACTGCAGGGCTTGTCCGTTTACCCTGCCACCGCCGGTCTGCCGGCCTTGCGCCAGGCCTGTGCGAAATGGGCCAACCAGCGCTATGGAATCGAGTTGGATGCTGCCACTCAGGTTCTGCCCGTCAATGGCTCGCGTGAGGCATTGTTTGCCTTCACCCAGGTCGTGGTGGACAACACCAAGGCCGGTGCGCGTGTCATCTGCCCCAACCCCTTCTATCAAATCTACGAAGGTGCGACGCTGCTGGCCGGAGCCACCCCCTATTACGCTGCCAGCGATGCTGCGCGCAACTTTGCCGTGAACTGGGATGCAGTGCCCGAGGAGGTATGGCAACACACACAGCTGATTTTTGTGTGCTCGCCCGGCAACCCCACGGGCGCAGTGATGCCGCTCGGCGAATGGGAGAAGCTGTTTGCCCTGTCCGACAGGCATGGCTTCGTGATTGCCAGCGACGAGTGCTACAGCGAGATCTACTTCCAGGAAGAAGCCCCGCTGGGCGGTCTGGAAGCTGCCCAAAAGCTGGGCCGCCATGACTTCAAGAATCTGGTGATGTTCACCAGCCTGTCCAAGCGCAGCAATGTGCCCGGACTGCGCAGCGGCTTTGTGGCGGGTGATGCGGCTCTGCTCAAGTCCTTCTTGCTCTATCGCACCTATCACGGCGGCGCCATGAGTCCCGTGGTGCAGACGGCATCGATTGCGGCCTGGGGCGACGAAGCCCATGTGCAGGAAAACCGCCGCCTTTATCGCGAGAAGTTTGCGCAGGTCACGCCCGTGCTGTCCCAAGTCATGGACGTGAAGCTGCCCGATGCCAGCTTCTATCTCTGGGCAGGCATTCCATCGGAGTTGGGCATGGATGATGCACAATTCGCCAAAGAGCTGTATATTCATACAGGCGTGACGGTCTTGCCAGGCAGCTACCTTGCGCGTGAGGCTCAGGGGTTCAACCCCGGCGCCAATCGCATTCGCATGGCTCTGGTGGCCGAAACGGCGGAATGCCTTGAAGCCGCCCAGCGTATTGCACAATTCATCGAATCCCGTACCCGCTGATCCACATCCAAGGCCTGCTGTGTGCAGGCCTTTCATGACTCAACGATTCACCTCAACTTTCGATCCTTGACCGAAAACATCATGACGCAACAACTGCAATCCATCATCGACAACGCCTGGGACAACCGTGCCAATATCTCGCCTTCCGCCGCCCCCAAGGAAGTGGTGGATGCCGTGGAGCACGTGATTGCCGAGCTCAACGACGGCAAGCTGCGCGTGGCCACCCGTGAAGGTGTGGGCCAGTGGACCGTGCACCAGTGGATCAAGAAAGCGGTGCTGCTGTCCTTCCGCCTCAAGGACAATGCCCTGATCAACGGCGGTGCCCTGAACTTCTTCGACAAGGTCCCCACCAAGTTCGAAGGCATGAGCGAGGCCGAAATCGCTGCCACAGGCGTGCGCGTGGTGCCTCCGGCCGTGGCCCGTCGCGGCTCCTTCATCGCCAAGGGCGCCATCCTGATGCCTTCCTATGTGAACATCGGCGCCTATGTGGACGAAGGCACCATGGTCGACACCTGGGCCACCGTGGGCTCCTGCGCTCAAGTGGGCAAGAACGTGCACCTGTCCGGCGGCGTGGGCCTGGGCGGCGTGCTTGAGCCCCTGCAAGCCAACCCCACCATCATCGAAGACAACTGCTTCATCGGCGCCCGCTCTGAAGTGGTCGAAGGCGTGATCGTGGAAGAGAATTCCGTTCTGGGCATGGGCGTGTACATCGGCCAGTCCACCCCTCTGTTCAACCGCGAAACCGGCGAAATCACCTACGGCCGCGTGCCCAGCGGCTCCGTGGTGGTCAGCGGCAACATTCCCAAGCAGACCAAGGATGGCAAGGACTACTCCATGTATGCCGCTATCATCGTCAAGCGCGTGGATGCACAGACCCGCTCCAAGACCAGCATCAACGACCTGCTGCGCGACTGATGGGCCCCTGACCATGCTTGCTCTGCCTTGATGCAGACACTGCCGTGGCCACCCCGCTCACAAGCCTGCCCGCTCCCGAGCGTGCAGGCTTTTTTCATGCCCTAGATCTGCTTTGCGCATCAAGCGCGACCTGCACCGAGTTGACACACGCTAACATGCGTCCAAAGAGAGGCTGAGCGAAAAAGGATGAAGAAAAAATGAGCACCATGGAAAAAATTTTGCGTCTGATGTCCGAAAAAAAGGCCTCGGACGTCTATCTCTCCGCCCGTGCGCCGGCGCTGATCAAGATCAACGGCATCTGCATCCCCATCAACAATCAGGAGCTGCCAGTCGAAGCTCCGCTGGCCTTGCTTTCCGAGGTCGTCAAGCCTGAAGCCATAGAAGAGCTCAAACAGACGGGCGAGCTGAACATGGCCATTCCCCTGAGCGGCATAGGACGTTTTCGTATTAGCGCCATGCGCCAGCGTGGCTCCTATGCGGTGGTCGTGCGCTTTATCTCGTATCAGATTCCGTCGCGCAATGAACTGAATCTGCCCGACATCGTCAGCGAACTGGTCATGGAAAAGCGCGGTCTGGTGCTGGTTGTGGGAGCAACGGGCTCGGGCAAGAGCACGACACTGGCGACCATGATCGACGAGCGCAACGAAACGCTCACCGGCCACATCCTCACAGTGGAAGACCCCATCGAATACCAGTTTCGCAACAAGAAATCCATCGTCAACCAGCGTGAGGTCGGCACTGACACCAGTACCCTCGCAACCGCACTCAAAAATGCGCTGCGCCAGGCACCCGATGTGATTCTGATCGGAGAAATCCGCGACCGCGAGACCATGTCGGCCGCACTGGCCTATGCCCAGTCCGGCCATCTGTGCCTGGCAACCCTGCATGCCAACAACAGCTATCACACGCTCAATCGCATCCTGTCCTTCTTCCCCGAGGAGGTTCGCCCCAGCATGTTGGGCGAGCTGGCCGCCTCGCTCAAAGCCGTGATCTCTCAGCGCCTGGTCCGTACCGTCACCGGCACGCGCGTGCCGGCCGTGGAAGTCATGCTCAACACGAAGCTCATCAGCGACATGATCGTCAAGGGTGACTTCGGTGGCGTGAAGGAGGCCATGGAGAAATCCATGGCCGAAGGCTCGCAGACCTTCGAGGACGCCCTGGCAGCCCTGGTGCGCAGTGGCACAATTGAGCGCAGTGAAGCGCTGGCCTATGCCGACTCGCCCACCAATCTGATGTGGCGCATGGATAATGACGTCAGCCACGCGGCCACTGCTGCCAAAGCCCCAGCCGTCACCGATGTGATTCTGCCCGGCGATGACGATATGCCGTCCTTCACGGAAATCACCCTGGATGTCAGAACCGCCTGAAGCCGCCAGCCAAGGCGACCCAGGCATTGTTTTAGTTTGAAGCCCCTCCATGTCCCGGACACTGCAACTGACCGAGCAGCTTATCAGCCTGCCCTCCGTCACCCCCGAAGATGCTGGCTGCCTTGAGCTGCTCGCCGATGCCCTGACACCCATGGGTTTTACCTGCGAGCGCCTGGATAGCGGCCCCGCAGACTTCCGCGTACAAAACCTGTGGGCAAAACGCTCTCCAACGCAGAATCAATCTACACAAGACGCCATCAGTTCAGATAGGCCTGTGCTGGTCTTTGCCGGCCATACCGATGTGGTGCCGCCCGGCCCGCTCAAGGAATGGACCAGCCCGCCTTTCGTGCCCATGCACCGCGACGGCAAGCTCTACGGCCGTGGTGCCAGCGATATGAAGACCTCCATCGCCGCCTTTGTCGTGGCGCTGGAAGAGTTTCTCCAGGCCACGCCCGAACCCGCCTTCGATATCGCCCTGCTGCTGACCAGCGACGAGGAAGGCCCCTCGATTGACGGCACCAAGGTCGTGGTCGAAGAGCTGCGCCAACGCGGCGAGCGCCTGGACTGGTGCATTGTGGGCGAACCTACCTCGGTCAAACAGACCGGCGACATGATCAAGAACGGCCGCCGCGGCACCATGAGTGGCAAGCTCACCGTCAACGGCGTGCAAGGTCATATCGCCTATCCGCAACTGGCACGCAACCCCATTCATGAGGCCTTGCCCGCACTCGCCGAACTCGCGACCACGGTCTGGGACCGCGGCAATGCGTTCTTCCCGCCCACAAGTTGGCAGATCAGCAATATCCATGGCGGCACGGGCGCCAGCAACGTCATTCCCGGCCATGTGGTGATCGACTTCAATTTCCGTTTCTGCACCGAGTCCAGCTCCGACTCCCTGCAAAAACGCGTGCATGAGGTCCTGGACCGTCATGGCGTCGAATACTCGCTGGTCTGGACCGTCGGCGGGCAGCCCTTTCTGACCACGCCAGGCACCCTGGTGCAGGCCGTGCAAGCCGCCATCAAGGATGAGACCGGACTCGATACCGAGCTGTCCACCACAGGCGGTACCAGCGATGGCCGATTCATCGCCCAGATATGCCCTCAGGTCATCGAGATGGGCCCGCCCAACGCCAGCATCCACAAGATCGACGAACACATCGCCGTGGCCGATATCGAGCCGCTGAAAAACATCTACCGCAAGGCTCTGGAACAACTCCAGCGCCAGCAGACCGCACCCCAGACCGCATGAGCAATACCAGCACACCCCCGATCTCAGGCAACACCGTTGCCGAACTGATTGCCAGCGGCGTTCAGGCTCTCACAGCTTCCGGCGTGGCTTTTGGCCACGGCACGGCCACGGCTGAAGACGAAGCGGCCTGGCTGGTTCTCTGGAAGCTGGGCCTGCCCCTGGACAGCGAGCTCACTCCAGGCGCGCCGGAATCCGTGGAGAATCAGCCTGTATCCCTTGATATACAAGCGCAAATAGCTACTCTTTTTGAAGAACGCATCCGCAGCCGCAAGCCCGCCGCCTATCTGACGAACGAGGCTTGGCTGGTAGGTGTTCCCTTCTACATTGACGAACGCTCCATCGTGCCGCGCAGCTTCATCGCCGAGCTTCTGGCCGATGGGAGCATCGACGGCTGGCTGTCGGACAAGACCGTGCAGGTGCTCGACCTATGCACCGGCAACGGGTCTCTGGCCTGCCTGGCCGCCATGGCCTATCCCGAAGTCCGGGTGACCGGTGCCGATATCTCGACCGATGCCCTGGCCGTCGCCCGTATCAATGTGGACAAGCACGGGCTGCAGGATCGCGTGACGCTGCTGGAGAGCAACGGCATGAGCCAGGTGCCCGGCCCCTGGGATCTGGTACTGTGCAACCCGCCCTACGTGAACTCCGACAGCATGGGCAAGCTGCCTGCCGAATACCAAGCCGAGCCCGAGTTGGCCCTGGCCGGCGGCGCCGACGGCATGGACTTCATCCGCCAGCTGCTCCAGGACTTGCCTGCGCGCCTGAACAAGGACGCCGTGGTGGTGCTGGAGATCGGCAATGAAAAGCCGTACTTCGAGGCCGCCTTCCCCGATCTGCCCGTGTTCTGGCTCGACACCAGCTCAGGCGACGAGCAGGTACTGCTGATTACCGAGGAGGCGCTGCGCCACTGGTCCGAGGGCAATACCGCAGCCTTGCAACTGTAAGTTTTTTGTCCCGCACCCAAGGCGCAGGCTGCTCAAAGCCCTGTGCCTTTTTCTCTATGCAGGTCTTTGGACAAGCACTCAAGCCCGCTTGAGCGCACTCATGTAGCGAAAACCGCCGCCCGCAATCTGCAGACCATAGCGCCTGCCTGCAAAGGAGCAGGAATTGAGCTGCGCAGGCCCCAGATCCTCTTCCACCCCGAAGCCCACCGCGACCAGCAGCCGTGCGCTGCGGTGTGATGGATGCATGCCATGGTTCGCCACCTGCGGCCATTATCTGCGCCATGGAGCTGAGCTGCTGCTCATCCACTCTGTAGTCCAGCATGATGGTCGACCCTGTTGCCAGACGGTTCAGTGCAAATATTTCGCGCTCAACGGCCTCATCGCTCAAACACACCAGCAGACCCAACATCGACAGACTGACTGGTGAATCGAGATCCATGCCAGAAGCCTTCAAGCCCTGAACAGTCCCGATTTCACGCAGATCAATGCCAAGCTGACACAGGCTTGAGGGCAAGTCACAGCCATTGCGCTCATACAGCCGGGTCTTCCAGGTCAGCATTACCGGCTGATCCAGCTCAAAGATGCGGACAGCAGGCAACTGAGCCGCCATGCGCAAGGCACAGGTATCCAGGCCTGCGCCCGCGATGGCGTATTGCATGCATCCCCCAGCCACGGCATCCCGCAGACGGTCTTCGGCCCATCGGGCCCGGGCCAAGATGCCGGTACGAAGCGGCCGTGAAGCCACATCGTTATGCACCAGAGGCTGACGCAGCAGCTTTGCTGCTACCGCACTACCGAGGGCAGGCCCCGGCAAAACGGTCAGCGAAACCGGCTCGTCCTCCAAAATCTGATGAACGGCGCGTGCCATGGCAACACGCAGGGCCGAAGGGCTGGGGCAACTAATCGCAGTCATCGCAAAACTCCTTGCTTTTTCAACAAAGAGTTCAGCTTCAGGCTTGCAGTGACCGCTCCCGATAACGCACGCGCAGTTGGCGCACGACGGCAGTCTGGGCTGCAACGCCCCGCGCAAGCAGCTTTTCGCCACTGGCGGCGAATACCTCCCAATCCGGCCCCGTAGAGCCGTCAAGCTCCTGCAGCTCCGCAGGCATCAGACGACGCTGCAAGGCAGCCCTCCTGAAGCCGATTGCCTGCTCCAGATAGGTCGGTAGTTCAGGCTGAAGCCCTGCAGGCCGAGCCATCTGGGCCTCGTGTTCATGCATGCGGGCCCAGTCCTGGATCAGGCCCAAACGTCCGCGAAAAACCGTCATCGCCGCATTCATCCAGCGCTGTGTCAGCAGTTGCACCTGGGCGGTACCGGCCCCAGTCCCTCGGCGCGAGCACCTTAGCAGAGCATTAGCCAAAGGCCGCCAACGTAGCCTGGGCCCGCGCCAGCGTCCCAGCATCTGTCGTATGCCAGCAGCGGGCAGATACAGCCGCCGTGAGACAGGTGCCTGCCAGGGAAATAAATGCCCAGACAATTGGAGCCGGCCGGGCTTGTTTGCTGCAGCAAGACTCAGTACGACATCATGCGTGTCGCCAGCTTCGAGATGGGGGTGCGCACCATACCCTCCACGCTTGCTGGCAGCAGCATGGGCTTGAGTAGCATGCGCACGGCCAGGTCGGCAGGCAGGCGACGGCTGACCAGTTCGTAAATGCGCTGGGCCATGTCTTCGAAACGAGTGCTGCTATCGGCGAAATAAGAGCCCTTGTGCGCCCAGACGTGACGCAGCGCGATATCCGAATCGCTCTCTCGCAACTCCTTGAGGCGACCATACAGTGCCTTGGCAATGCGCGTGCGGCCCACAGGCGACTGCTGCTGCAGCTCCTTGAAGTACTTGAGGAAATGCTTGAAGTGGTTGACCTCGTCGTTGCGGATATTTCCCAGCAACTCGCTCAGAACCGGCTCGTCGCTGAGTTCGCGCAAGGTGTGGTAGTAGGCCGTGGTGCCGGTCTCCACCACGCAGCGCGCCACCATTTCCAGGCGCGGGTCCGGGTAAAGCTCCTCCATGGTGCACAGCTGCGAATATTCGGCGAAAAAACTGTCGTAGGCTTTTTGCCAGGGAAACTCCGGCCACACGGCTTCCACATAGGCCCGCAGCGCGCGTCCGTGCTGCAGTTCTTCGCACTCCCATTGATCTTTGAGCCAGATCGCGATCTCGGGCCAGGCAGCGTAATGCTGGGCCAGGTTTGCCGCGTAGGTATCCGAGCCGGTCTCTATGAACGAGGCGCTCATCAGCAAGAAGAACAGGTCCTGGTTGTGCTCTATTGCGCGGCGATCGATGGCAGAGAAGTCAATGTTTTCAATGCGCCAGTGGGCAGAGCCGTTTCTGCTCGGGGTGGTTGAAGGTGAAGATAGGGACACGTTTTGCTGCATCAGTTGTAGGACCGACATACTGAATCTGTCGGGCTTCAGACTTGGAGATATGCCATCTTGTCGACATTTGGCCCTTACGCCATGTCAGATTTCACCGACATTACAGGAGACTAACAATTCTTCAAATAGCCTTCTACAGGCTTTCATACCGGCTTTCAAGCTGATTTTTCGAGTTGCAATCATGGATCTGCGTGCGCTTCGCTACTTCATCACCGTGCTGGAGGCCGGCTCGATCTCGCGGGCGGCCCATTCGCTCTATGTGGCCCAGCCGGCACTGACGGCGCAGATCAAGAAGCTGGAGTCCGAGCTCGGCGTCCAGCTGCTGGAGCGTACCCATGCGGGAGTCACGGCGACGCCCGCAGGTACCCGGCTGTATGAGGATGCGCGCCGCCTGCTCTCCGATGCCGACGCGATGTGCGAACGCCTGCAGCGCCTGCCCATGGGGCCCGAAGGCTCGGTCAGCATTGCCATGCCGTTCTTGCTGACCGGCCTGCTCATGGGGCCGGTGATTGCCGGCTTGCGCCAAAGTCACCCGCGCATACGGGTGTTTGTGCTCGATGACTCCAGTCTGATGGTGCAAAAAGCCATGCTGGAGCGTCGCGCCGATCTGGGTGTTCTGGTCGACACCGCCAGTCTGCAAGGCCTGCAGGTGCAGCCCATGGCCGCCGAGCCCATCTATTTCTGCGGCCATGACGCACAGAGCAAGGTAGCGCCCCTGCTGTATAGACACAGCACGGCGCAAAACACTCCCTGCCTGGACTTTGCCCATGCCGCAGCACAGCCACTGGTGCTGCAGTCACGGCGCTTTTCCATACGCCAGACGGTGGAGCAGGCCGCCAGCGATCTGCAGCTCGGTCTGAACATCGTGCACGAACATGACTCGGCCCGTGTCATTCGCTCGCTCTATCAATGCGGCGGAGGCTTTACCTTCAGCCCCGCCTGCTCGGTGGCCGAGAACCCGCAGCCCCAGAACGCCGACAGCGCCTGGATCGTGGCCAGAGTCTGCAACCCCGATCTGCAACGACGCTACTACCTGGCGCGCCAACCTAGCCGCGCCCACGATGCTGCAGTACAGGTGGTTCAGGACGCCCTGCTGCTGCAGGTCCAGGCCATGATCGGCGAGGGCCGCTGGCCAGCCCGCTGGGACTACGCTGCAGCATAGAGCGCATTCAAGCACGGTGAATACAGCGGCCAGCCGTCTGCAGCACAGGACAAACCCGCAGCGCGGCGCTCTGCAATTCGACATGGCATGCGCAAGTCATTGATTTCTTGATCCATCAAAAATATTGATGCCCATGGATAAACAAACGGTATTTCCTTGATCTCCTTCGTTTTGGGACAGTCCAAGCAGATGCCGCACATCGGTGCGGCGCGGCTTCAACAAGGACTTGCCCATGACCACTGCTTTGCCCGCGGCCACTAAGCCGGGTGCCCCTATGCCGGGCGCCCCTATATCCAATGTCGGTGCACTCGTTGCGCGCTGCTGTCGTCTGTATGCCGACCACCTTGCGGTAACCAGCGCCAGCAAGAACCTCAGCTACGCCGCACTGGAGCGGCGCAGCAACCGCCTTGCCAATGCCTTGCTGGCTCAGGGCCTGCAGCGTGGTGACCGTGTGGGCATCTACCTGCCCAACTGCACCGAGATCGTCGAAATCGAGCTGGCCTGCTACAAGGCCGGTCTGGTCAAGGCTCCGTTCAACGCCCGCCTGTCACCCCGTGAGGTGATCGAGATAGCCGACAACAGCGATGCAGCCCTCATCGTCACCACGGCGGAACGTGCCGAGAGCTTTCGCGCCCAGCTACGCAACCCGCAGGTTCGGCTGATGCTGCTCGGCGACAATGAAAACAATAGCTATGAGCGATTGCTGGAAAAGGCTTCAGAGCAATTCTCAGCAGTATCCGTGCATGAGCACGAAGTAGCCGTGCTGCATTACACCTCTGGCTCTTCGGGCACGCTCAAGGCCGCCATGCAGACCTTCGGCAACCGCCTGGCCCAGTTGCGCAAGTTCCTGATGCGCGGCGAGGGCATGCAGCCTGGTCATACCCTGGGTCTGGTGGGCCCCGTCACTCACGCCTCGGGCATGCAGCTGATGCCCACCCTGTGCACAGGCGCCACCGTCCACTTGTTCAGCAGCTTCGAGCCTGCGCGCTTCCTGCAGGACATGCGCAGCCTGCGCGTGTCCCACACCTTCATGGTTCCGACCATGATCAATATGCTGCTGGCAGAGACCGCCGGCCGCTACCGCCCTCTGCCCGATCTGCTGCGCCTAGGCTATGGCGCCGCCCCCATGGCACCAGCCCGCATTCTTCAGGCCATGGATGTGTTCGGCCCAGTTCTCAGCCAGGGCTATGGCGCGGGCGAAACCACCTCAGGCGTCTGCGCGCTCACCGTGCAGGACCATCTTTATGCCCGCGCTGCCAGGCCCGAGTTGCTGTCCTCCTGCGGGCGGCCTTTTCTCGAGTCCTGCGTGGAAGTGGTGGATGACGAAGGCAGGCACCTGCCCCAGGGTGAGGTGGGCGAGATCGTGGTCAGCGGAGCCGACGTGTTTGCCGGTTACTGGCGTGCCCCCGAACTGACGGCGGAGGTGATCAAGCACGGTCGCTATCACACCGGCGACCTGGCGCGTGTCGACGAGCAAGGCTTTGTCTACATCGTGGACCGCAAGAAAGACATGGTGATTTCAGGTGGCTTCAACGTCTATCCGTCCGAAGTGGAGGCCGTGCTCCATGAGCATGCGGCGGTGCAAGACGCCTGTGTGTTTGCCATACCCGATGACAAATGGGGCGAAGCCGTGGCTGCCCACCTCGTGCTCAAGCAGGGGCAGACACTCGGCGACGCAGGCATCAAAGAGGCCATCGACCGCTTCTGCGCCGAGCGCCTGGGTGGTTTCAAGCGCCCGCGCCATATCGAGTTTGTGCAGCAGTTGCCCAAGAACCCGAATGGCAAGGTCATGCGCAAGACCGTTCAAGCGCCCTACTGGGCCAATCACAGCCGAAAGGTGAACTGAGATGAATGCCAAAGACCCCATGCAAACCACATCCCCATCCCCGAGCTCTGCCTTGCTTGCCATGCCGTTTGAGGGCTCGCCGCGCGCGGCCGAGCTCATTGCAGCCCTGCAGGATTTCCTGCAGGGCGAGCTGGCAGAGCTGGCCCAAAAGCACGGCATCAGCCATGACAACAGCGCCAGCAAGGAGTTGCTGCAACAGGTCTGGAAGCGTTCGCGCGAGCTGGGCTTCTACGGCATGACGCTGCCCAGCGCCATGGGCGGCGAAGAACTCTCGGTGCTGGACCAGGTGCTGATCAAGGAAGCCATCTATGCCAGCGGCTCGCCGTTCGCGCCTCATGTGCTGGGCGAGCTCAGCGGCCCGCCCCGTATCGGCTCTCTGGTGCGCAAGGCCACGCCTTTTCAGATGGAGCAGTTCATCGCGCCCGTGGCGCGTGCCGAAAAAGCCATCTGCTTTGCCCTGACCGAATCCCAGGCGGGATCAGATGCAGGCGCTGTGCAAACCAGGGCTGTGCGCGAAGGCGGGCACTATGTGCTGACCGGCCGCAAGCGCTTTATCTCAGGATCACCGTTTGCCGACCTTGCCGTGCTCATGGCATCCACCGCCCCCGAGGGCTGCGCCGAGCGGGAGATCAGCGCCTTCTTTGTGGACCTGGCCGCCCCCGGCGTGGAGGTGGTCAGCGGCTACAAGACCATGGCCGGGCAGTCGCACACCGGCGATATTCATCTGAACGCCGTGCGTGTACCCGTGGCGCATCTGGTTGGCGAGCCTGGCCGCGGTCTGGGCCTTGCGCTGGGGCGCATTACCGTCAACCGGCTGCTGCACTGCCCCGCCATGCTGGGCCTGGCTCAGTGCGCGCTGCGCGACGCGCGCGACTATGCGCTGAGCCGCCAGCAGTTTGGCCGCAGCATTGCCCAGTTCCAGTCCATACAGCACATGCTGGCCGATATGGCCACCGACTGGATGGGCGCCCGCGCGCTGATGGTCCAGACCGCCCGCGCGCTGGACGCTGGCCTTGATGCACGCGCCCAGGCTTCGATGAGCAAGCTGTTTTGCTCGGAAAAAGCCTTTGCCATCGCAGATCGCGCGGTGCAGATCCACGGTGGCGAAGGCATTGTCCAGGGACGTCGCGTCGAGTTTCTGTTCCGCATGCTGCGCATGTACCGTGTACTCACGGGCACCAGCGAGATCCAGCGCAACAACATTGCCAAGGAACTGCTCATGCCCTGACGGGACATGACCAGGCAGCTATAAAAACAGGAGACAAAATGAGCAAGCAATCCTTGATCCCCTCTGTCAGCAACAGCGCGCGCCGCCAGTGGCTGCGCGTGGCTGGCGCAAGTCTGGGCGCCGCAGGCCTGGGCACTATGGGTCTGCCCGCCCAGGCCCAGAGCTGGCCCAGTCGTCCCATCAAATGGGTGGTTCCCTATATGGCAGGTACCGGGCCGGACAATGCCGCGCGCATCATCTCCGAGGCGCTGGGCCAGCAACTGGGCCAGCCTGTGGTGATCGAAAACCGGCCCGGTGCAGGCGGCAACATTGGTGCCCGCCAGGTCGCTCGCGCCGCCGCAGACGGCTACACCTTGCTGTATTCAGGCTCGCCCATGGCAGCCGCCATGCGCATGTACAAAAACCCGGGCTTTGAGGTATTCAAGGATTTCAGGCATGTGATGGGCATGTCCCGCTCGGACATTCTGCTCGTGGTCCACCCCGGCTCCGGACTGCGCAGCCTGGCCGACCTGATCGCCGCCAGCAAATCCCGCGATATCGACTACGCCTCTGGCGGTGTGGGCACGCCGTCGCACCTGGGGGTGGAGCTGCTGCTCTCGGCGCTGCAGATCAAGGCCACGCATGTGCCTTACAAGGGGGCATCCGACCTGGTCAATGCAGTGCTCGGACAGCAGGTGGTGTTTGCGGCCCCTATCTTTTCCGTCGCCTACCCCCATGTGCAGGCCGGCAGGCTGATACCGCTGGCAGTCGCTGGCGAGCAACGCAACGACAAGCTGCCCCAGGTCCCCACGCTGGAGGAAACCGGCGTGAAGAACGTACATCTGAGCTCCTGGGGCGGCCTGTCCGTGCCCAGGGACACGCCGCAAGCCGTCACCACCAGGCTCAGCACCGCCATGGATGCGGTGCTGAGCCAGCCCAAGGTACGCCAGATGCTGGAGATGGATGGCGGCAAGGTGCAGATTCTGGACTCCGCTGCCTATACCCAGGCGTTCGAGCACGAGCTGAAATTTACCGAAACCATGATGAAGCGCATAGGGCTTCAAGCGGTATGAAGACTCAGACTGAGCCGACGTGACCGGGGCACGCTGCAGCCTGCTCAATCCCGCAAGCTCCTGGGTCTGCGGGCATTCGCGGATAATCGGCCCCAGTCATGATCAGTCTCAAGAACATCACGCTGCGCCGCGGCACCAAAGTCCTGCTCGACCAAGTCAGCACCACCATCAACCCGGGAGAGTCCGTTGGCCTTGTCGGCCGCAACGGTGCGGGCAAGTCCAGCCTGTTCGCCCTGCTCAACGGCAGCATCAGCGAAGACGGCGGTGATTTTTTCATCCCTCCTCAGTGGCGCATGGCACAGGTAGCCCAGCACATGCCGGAAACCGACGAATCTGCCACCCGGTTCGTACTGGATGGCGACACCCGTCTGGCCGAGCTGAACGCCCAGTTGGCTGCCGCCGAAGCCTCCGGCGATGGTATGGAAATCGCCCAAGCCTATGTGGATCTGGCCGATGCCGGTGCACATGATGCGGAATCGCGCGCGCAAGCCCTGATTCTGGGCCTGGGCTTCAAGGTCTCCGAGCTGGATCACCCCGTCAACAGCTTCTCGGGCGGCTGGCGCATGCGCCTGCAACTGGCCCGTGCACTGATGGCCCCAAGCGATCTTCTGCTGCTGGACGAACCCACCAACCACTTGGACCTGGATGCCCTGGTCTGGCTGGAGGCCTGGCTCAAGCGCTATAGCGGCACGATGATCGTCATCAGCCACGACCGCGAATTTCTGGACGCCATCACCAACGTCACACTGCAGATCCAGGGCGGGCAGATCAACCGCTACGGCGGCAATTACTCGCGCTTTGAAGAGCTGCGCGCCCAGCAGCTGGAGCTGCAGGCGGCCAGCTTTGCCAAGCAGCAGGAAAAAATGGCTCACCTGCAGAAGTTCATTGACCGCTTCAAGGCCAAGGCCAGCAAGGCCAAGCAGGCACAAAGCCGGGTCAAACAACTCGAGCGCATGGAAAAGATCGGGCCGGTGCTGGCAGAAGCCGAGTTCACCTTTGAATTCAAGGAACCCGCCAATCTGCCCAACCCGATGCTGGCGATTACCGATGCCAGCTTCGGCTATGAAGACGAAGACGGCAAGCAGACCACCATCTTGCGGGGCGTCAACCGCTCCGTGCTGGCAGGCCAGCGCATCGGCATTCTGGGGGCCAACGGACAGGGTAAATCGACCCTGGTCAAGACCATCGCCCGCGAGATGAAGGCGCTGGCCGGAACCGTCACCGAAGGCAAGGGCCTCAATATCGGCTACTTTGCCCAGCAGGAACTGGACGTGCTGCGTCCCGGCGAGAACCCGCTGGAGCACATGGCACGTCTGGCCAGGGAACTCGGCGCTGCCGCACCTGCAGCCAGCCGCGAGCAGGACTTGCGCAACTGGCTGGGCACTTTCAACTTCAGCGGCGACATGGTCAAACAATCTGTGGGCAGCATGAGCGGCGGCGAAAAAGCCCGCCTGGTGCTGGCCATGATCGTCTGGCAACGCCCCAATCTGCTGCTGCTGGACGAGCCTACCAACCACCTGGACCTGGCCACCCGCGAAGCGTTGGCCATGGCGCTCAACGACTTTGACGGCACCGTGATGCTGGTCTCCCACGACCGCCACCTGCTGCGCGCCGTATGTGAAGACTTCTGGATGGTGGGCCGCGGCGTTGTCGGCCCCTTCGATGGCGACCTGGACGACTACCAGCGCTATCTGCTGGAAGAGTCCAAGCGCCTGCGTGAAGAAGCACGCAATGCCGAACAGCAGGCCGCTAGCACGCCAAAGATGCAAACTCCGGAAGAAATCAAGCCAAATCCGCCTGAAGTCATTGTGACAAAAGCGCCAGATGCCCCTAAATTGGAAGCATTTAGCGACACCGCAGCCGACCCTAGGGAAGCCCGACGCCTGGCTGCTGCAGCGCGTCAGCAACTGGCCGAAAAGACCAAGCCTTTCAAGAAAGAGCTGGAACAGATCGACAAGACGCTGCCCAAGCTCAATGCCCAGCGCAGCGCGCTGGAAGAAAAGCTGGCCACACCCGGCCTGTCCGGTGGCGATATCGTGGAAGCCGGCAAGCAGCTCAGTGCCGTCAACGCTGAAATCGATCAACTGGAAGAGCGCTGGCTGGAGCTTTCGGAGCAGATCGAAGCCCTGTCCACCGAAACCTGCTGAGACCGTAAAGCAAGCCCTGCCATTGCCCAGCATTGGCAGGGCGCTATTCATTTTGAAGATGTACAGCGCCTGCTGACAACATCAGCAAACGTGAGTTGCATTTTCTTGCGCTGTTGATTCAGCTTCTTGTCAACCTACAGTTCAGGCCAGGCGTTGAACACGCAAAGGAGTGAACTGCAATGACCACCACTGTTACCGACACCGCCCAAGCCCAGCCTGCGAAGGCAGCAGCAGCTATGTCTCTGATGGCCTGGCCCTGGGATGAGCGCGATCGCAAGCGTGTCCCCGCATTTGCAGCCTGATCATCACTGGATAAAAAAACAGGTAAAAAATTTCCAAAAAGCTGTCAACGAGCTGAATCCATCAGACGTTAAACAGACATACAGGAGAGATTCCCATGCAAACCACGAACATCATGTCCATCTGGCCCGAAGACGAACGCGATCGCAAGCGCTAAGCGCTCGCCGCGCAGCACTGTGCAGACCAAAGCGCAGTGTGTTGCAGCCAGGTGCCCGGGCAGTCGGCACTGATAGGCCAAAAAACCTACAAGCCTTACTGCCCCACGCTCAACCAGTCGCTTTGCGAAACGGCACAGAAACTCAAGACCCGCATGATTGATCTCTGCGGGTTTTGTCATTTGAGCATCGTCCCGCTCTTTGCCCACAGGCTTGCAGAGAAAAGCAGCAGACATGAAAAAAGGAGCCGAAGCTCCTTTTTGCCAAATGCCTGAAAAGGCTTAGTGCATGTGCAGTCCGCCGTTGACGGCAAAGTCCGCACCTGTGGAGTAGCTGCCCTCTTCGGAAGCCAGCCAGGAGATGATGGAAGCGATCTCGCTGGGCTCGCCCAGACGCTTGACGGGCACGCCCGCCACGATCTTTTCCAGCACATCAGGGCGGATGGCCTTGACCATATCAGTGCCGATATAGCCTGGGCTGACCGTATTCACGGTCACGCCCTTGGCGGCCATCTCTTGCGCCAGTGCCATGGTAAAGCCATGCATACCCGCCTTGGCAGCCGAGTAGTTGGTCTGACCGGCCTGGCCCTTGGCGCCGTTGACCGAGCTGATGTTGATGATGCGACCCCAGCCCTTTTCCACCATGTCTGCCACCACCTGCTTGGTGACGTTGAACATGGAGTTGAGGTTGGTTTCGATAACCGACTTCCAGTCGTCCGGCGTCATCTTGACGAACATGCGGTCGCGGGTGATACCCGCGTTGTTCACCAGCACATCGATGCTGCCGTGCTCCGCCTTGGTCCGGTTGAAAGCTTCTACGGTGGATTCCCAGTCCCCCACATTGCCGACCGAGGCATAAAACGTGAAACCCAATTGCGCCTGCTCGTCCAGCCACTTGCGGTAGTCGCGCGATGGTCCACAACCCGCGATCACCTTGAAGCCATCCTTATGCAAACGCTGGCAGATTGCGGTACCGATACCGCCCATGCCTCCCGTGACGTACGCTACTTTCTGACCCATTCATCTCTCCTGTCAATCAATGGTTATTTCACGATCACACTATCAACGATAAACATTCTTAGAGATTGCTTATCGTTTTGAACGCCACACACCCTGCACGCTGGCCATGCCAGTATGCAATCGAGTAGGTCCGAATGAACCCGCTTTCGCCGTGGTTTACCTCGTGATCTTCCCTAGGGTCGATGAGAGGCTGGCTTCAGCGGGCTTCCCAGACTGCACCGGTCTTCAGGAGCACCGGAGCAGTCTGCAACCCTGAAGCCTCAGCAGGCTTCCACAGCCATAGCAACACCCATGCCACCGCCGATGCACAGGCCGGCCAGGCCCTTCTTGGCACCGCTGCGCTGCATTTCATGCAGCAGCGTCACCAGAATGCGGCAGCCCGATGCACCGATGGGGTGACCGATGGCAATGGCGCCGCCGTTGACGTTGACCTTGGCGGTGTCAATGCCCAGATCCTGGTTCACAGCACAGGCCTGTGCCGCAAAGGCTTCGTTGAGCTCGAACAGATCCACATCTGCAGCCTTCCAGCCGGCACGATCCAGTGCCTTGCGCGTGGCGTAGACGGGGCCCAGGCCCATGACCTCAGGAGCCAGGCCGCTGGTGGCGTAAGAGACGATCTTGGCCAGAGGCTTGAGGCCCAGAGCCTTGGCCTTGGCAGCCGTCATCACCACCACGGCAGCGGCTCCGTCGTTCAGACCGGAGGCATTGCCAGCCGTCACCGAACCGGCCTTGTCGAAAGCGGGCTTGAGGGTGGCGAGCACATCGGCATTGGTCTTGCGATTGACGTATTCGTCAGTGTCGAACACGATGGGATCACCCTTGCGCTGGGGAATGTTCACCGGAACGATTTCGTCCTTGAACTTGCCCGCATCCTGCGCGGCCGCAGCCTTTTGCTGGCTGGCCAGCGCCAGCGCATCCTGCTGCGCGCGGCTGACGTTCTTTTCCTTGGCTACGTTCTCGGCAGTGATGCCCATGTGGTACTGGTTGTAGACATCCCACAGACCGTCCACGATCATGGTGTCCACCATCTTCCAGTCACCCATGCGCTGACCGTCGCGCGAATTGGGCACTGCATGGGGCGACAGGCTCATGTTTTCCTGGCCGCCGGCGACCACGATTTCGCTGTCTCCGGTTGCCACGGCCTGAGCCGCCAGCATCACGGCCTTCAGGCCAGAGCCGCAGACGGCATTGATCGTCAGCGCAGGTGTCTCCTTGGCAATGCCGGCCGCCATCATGGCCTGACGCGCAGGGTTCTGTCCGGCCGCCGCCGTCAGCACCTGGCCCATGATGACTTCACCGACCTGGTCCTTGCCCACCTTGGCACGGGCCAGAGCCTCGGAAATCACGGTCGCACCCAGCTGGGTTGCAGGAATCTTGGCCAGAGAGCCGCCGAACTTGCCGACCGCCGTACGCACGGCGGAAACGATAACGATGTCTTCCATTGCTGACGAACCTTTCTAGGTTTCTTACAAGTGATGCATGCGTGCGGGTCGCATCCTGTTCATCGTGCCACCCGACGCTTCCTACCACAGTGCAAGCCTTGCTTGCTGCACCGCAATATGGAACTGATTGTGCCTCAGGCCTCGCTCAGGCTTTTGACAGAACGTAGCGACCCGGTGCATCTTCGATGGCGGCATAGGCGCGCGCACGGCCATAGCTCCTGGGAGCCGCCAGCTGCTTGCCTGCATGGCTTCCGAGCCAGGCGCTCCAGTCCGTCCACCAGCTGCCCGGATACTCCGTGGCCTCGGCCAGCCAATCGTTGAATGCCTCAGGAAACTGGCCATCCTCACGCAGCCAGTGGCTGCGCTTGTTCTTGGCCGGAGGATTGATGACGCCGGCGATATGGCCGGAGGCCCCCATCACGAAACGAAGCTCACCACCCAGCACCTGTGAGGAGGCATAGGCTGCACCGACAGGAACGATGTGGTCCTCGCGCGAGCCGTAGATATAGACCGGCATCTTGAGCTGGCTCATGTCGATCTTCTCGCCGCACACGGTCAGCACGCCGGGCTTGATCAGATTGTTTTCGAGGTAGAGATTGCGCAGATACCAGGCGTAGAACGGGCCGGGCAGATTGGTCGAGTCACTGTTCCAGTAAAGCAGATCGAAGGGCGGCGGCGTCTCGCCCTTGAGGTAGTTGCCCACCACATAGTTCCAGACCAGATCGTTCGGGCGCAGAAAGCTGAAGGTGGATGCCATGTCCTGGCCCTTCATCAGCCCGCCTTTGCCCATCTGCATCTCGCGCAGACGCACCATGTTTTCATCGATGAAGATGTCCAGAATGCCGGTGTCGCGGAAGTCGATCAGCGTGGTCAGAAGCGTCATGCTGGCCACGGGGAAAGGCTGGGCCGGCGTCTTGACCGCAGCAGCCGTCCTGCTGCTGGACTTGGCTGCCGCAGCGCGGCTGCGTGCAGGCTTGGCGGCTGGTAGCTCTCCGTGCTCGCGGGCGTGGCGTGCGGCCAGCACCGCCATGGCCGTGGAGACCATGGTGCCGCCCACGCAGAAACCCAGCACATTGATCTGCGGCGCCTCGCAGATATCCTGAACCGTACTCACTGCCTTGAGTACGCCATCTTCGATGTAGTCATCCCAGCTCTTGTGACCCAGGCTTTCGTCTGGATTGCGCCAACTGACCACAAAGGTGCGATGTCCCTGGCTGACGGCATAGCGAATGACGGAGTTGTCCGGCTGCAGGTCCAGAATGTAGAACTTGTTGATGCAGGGCGGCACCATCAGAAAAGGCTTCTCGAATACCTTGGCAGTCAGCGGCTTGTATTCGATGAGCTGGAACAGCTCGTTCTCGAAAACCACCGCGCCTTCGGTGGTCGCCACGTTCTTGCCCACGGTGAACAGGCTCTCGTCGGTCATGGAGACATGACCCTGGCGCATGTCGGCCAGCAGATTGGCAATGCCCTGAGCCAGGCTCTCGCCCTTGGTTTCCACGACCTTGTTGAGCGCATCGGCGTTCAGCGCCAGAAAATTGCTGGGCGCCATGGCCGCCACCCATTGCTCGACCGCAAAACGCACGCGATTGCGTGTTTTCTCATCACCCTGCACCGCCTCGGCCATACCGGTCAGCATGCGACTGCCCAGCAGGTAGTTGGCTGCAGCCATCGATGCAACGGGATTGGCGCTCCATTCGGGCTTGGCGAAGCGCTTGTCCTTGGCCAGCAGGTCCTGAACCTGCTTGGCATCCGCCAGCGACTGCACGGACTGCAGGTATTCCCGCTGCAACCCCTGCAGCTTGGGAGCATCGAACTGAACCGTCTGAGCCGAGCCGGCCGCCACCTGGGGCATGGCCGATTGCATAGCCTCCATGATGGAAGCCCAGGGGTTGGGTGCAGCGCCCAGACCCGGCATGGCGCTGAGCCCCATGGGAGCACCGGACTGCATCTGCTGAAGCGTCTGGAGGCTCTTGCCCCACTGCTCCTGCCAGAATTGTTGAATGGATTGGCCAGCCTGGCCCCAGCTCGGGTCAAAATTCATGCTTACATCCTAGTCAAGGCAAGCGACCGGCGATCTCAGGGTCTGGGGACGCTTGCGGAATCTGCAATACGGCTCACACGGCGGCATTGTCACCTATGTGCCAGGCAGTTCCGACAAGAAGCGACTTCATTTCGCCGTTATGAAGCTGTTTTGACACAAAACAACCCGGAGCCAGAATGCTTTCTGGCCCATTACAGAAGCACCATGTACCTTATTGCCATCGCCTGGATGTACGTTGTCGTGATGATGACGATCGCCGAGGCCGTCAGCCCCGGCGGCACCCTGCTGGGTGCATTTTTCACCTTTGTGCTCTATGGTCTGCTGCCGCTTTCCATCGTGCTCTACATACTGGGCACGCCGGCCAGAAAGCGCCGCCTCAAAGCCCGACAGGAACAGGAAGCACTAGCTGCAAAACAAGCGCCCCCCAGCCCAGGCTCAGGCGTCGCGCCAGATGCTGGCAGCCAGCCGCCCGCTGCCGCCCAGACGGACGGCGTCGCGCCGGTGCGAGAAGAAACGTGAAGCATTGCTGACCGTGCACCAGGGCAGACTGCCATCGTTGCCAAAGATTGCAGCAATGCCCAATGCAGCAAGCCGCTGACGTGCCAGCTGCGCCAGATCGGCCAGATATTTGGTGCTGCTGCCCGCTACAGGCACAAAGTGTCGTGCCGCATCGGCATCATGCGCCATGAAGATATCGCGCACCTCGGAGCCCACCTCGAAGGACTCGGGACCTATGCACGGGCCTAGCCAGGCCTGGGTGCGAGCAGCAATGCGGGACGGCTTCATGTCGGCCGCTGAAAGCGATTGCTGCGCCTGTACTTTGCGGGAAAAAGACTCGAAAAGCATCTCCAGCACACCGCCGGGCAGCGGTCCCTCTGACGGCTGTCTGCCGGGCGGCATGCCGGCCAGACCGCGCCAGCCCGCATGGGCCGCGCCCACGACCAGCCCCGAATCATGGGCCAGCAACACGGGCAGACAGTCCGCTACCATGACGGTGCAGACCACGCCAGCATCGTCGGTCACACACGCGTCGAAAGCTGCACCATTGGACTCGAGCACATTGCCGGCATCCAGCTCCAGCACATCCACGCCATGCACCTGCTGCAGGAACGCCGTGCAGGCACCGGGGGTGCGGGCCTGCAGCGCCGCGTTGAACAGTTCACGGTTGCGGCTCACGTGTGCGGGGTTGTCGCTCACATGGTCGCCCAGGTTCATGCTGCCCCAGGGTGCCTGACTGACGCCGCCCTCGCGCGAGGTGCAGATGGCATGCACGCCGGGCAGAGCCGGCCAGTCCGGAACCAGCCAGGAGTCGGGCCAGAGCTCCGGCGGACCCGGCCGATAGGTCTCGCTCATGGCACCCTCTTCACTCTGCATCCGGACAGGCCGAAGGATGGGCCAGTTGAAAGGCAGGCAAGGCGTTGCAGCGCGCTGCCACGTCCATCAGGCGCGGCAGCGCATCGAGACTCACATTGAAGCGCTGGGCGTTGTAGATCTGCGGCACCAGACAGCATTCGGCCAGCGTGGGGGTGTCGCCCCAGCAAAACGTCGAAGGCGGCAGACCTGAAACCTTGCGTTCGGCATCCAGCAGCGCCAGCTGACGCTCGAAGGCTTCGAGGCCCGAACGTACCCAGTGTGCGTACCAGCCATTCTTGGCCTCGTCGCTGACGCCCATCTGGTGCACCAGGTACTTGAGCACGCGCAGGTTGTTGAGCGGATGGATATCGCAAGCCACCATCTGCGCCAAGGCGCGCACATGGGCACGGCCCAGTGCATCGCTGGGCAGCAATGGTGTTTCAGCATGGGTCTCATCGAGATATTCGATGATGGCCATGGACTGCGTGAGCCAGTGCCCCTCATCCGTCACCAGTGCGGGCACCAGCGGGTCACCCACGTGGGAGGCATAGGCCGCAGCCTTTTGTTCGCCGCGCACAAGATGCACGGGCACGGAATCGTAGGGCAGCCCCTTGAGTTGCAGCGCAATGCGCACACGGTAAGAGGCGGAAGAGCGGAAATAGGTATGCAGCTTCATGATGCGAGCAGCATAGCGCGAGCCGAGCGGACTGGCATTTTCCCTAGGGCCGGAATACGTAAAAGCCGTCATGCGCCATGCCGTCTCCGGGCCTGCATCGTGGCACACTGCTTGCCACATCAACCATTGCTGATTTCAGCGCGTGTTCCTGCCGAGGACTTCATGAGTTACGTGTTCAATCCCCCTGCCGTTGCCAGCCTGCCTGTTGTGGGCCGTGGCGAGCGCTTTCCCATTCACCGCATCTACTGCGTGGGCCGCAACTATGAGGATCACGCCAAGGAAATGGGTTTTACCGGCCGCGAACCGCCGTTCTTCTTCATGAAGCCAGCGGACGCGACCGTGGCAGTGGAAGCTGGCAGCACCACCACAGTGGCCTATCCCACGCTGACCCAGAATCTGCACCATGAGATCGAGCTGGTCGTCGCCATCGGCAAGGCCGGCAAGAACATCAAGGCAGCCGAGGCACTGCAGTACATCTACGGCTATGCCGTGGGTCTGGACATGACACGTCGCGACCTGCAAAACGACATGAAGAAGCAAGGCCGCCCCTGGTGTATCGGCAAGGCTTTCGAGCAATCGGCCCCCATTGGCCCCATCACGCCGGCCGATCAGGCGGGAGACATCGTCAACGCCGAGATTTCACTGCAGGTCAATGGTGACTATCGCCAGCGCAGCCACATCCACAAGCTGATCTGGAATATCACCGAAACCATTGAGCATCTCTCCAGCGCCTGGGAGCTGCAGCCCGGAGATCTGATCATGACCGGCACCCCTGAGGGCGTGGCCGCCGTGGTCAAAGGCGATGTGCTGGAAGGCGCAGTCAGCGGACTTGAATCGATCAAGATCCAGATCGCCTGAAAATCCTTGGCGCACAGGCAGTTAGCGCCGACCAGGTACTCGGGGCGTCACGCTGCAATCAGGGTGCGACTCCCTTTTTCATAGCTGATTGCGCATGTTGTACCTGCGCTAGCAGCCTGATTTGCTTATAGTTGCGAAATGATTTTTCGCAGCCCCATCAAGTTCTGCCGCAATTGCGGCACCGCAGTCACCTACCGCGTTCCTGACGATGGGGATACCCGCGAGCGTGCAGTTTGCCCGGCCTGCCACACGATCCACTATGAAAACCCGCTCAATGTGGTCGGCACCCTGCCCGTGACGGACGACGGACGCGTGCTGCTGTGCAAGCGCAATATCGAGCCGCGCCGCGGAAAATGGACGCTGCCTGCAGGCTTCATGGAGCTGGCCGAAACCACCAGCCGCGGGGCCCAGCGCGAAACCGACGAGGAAGCCGGAGCCGACATCGAGCTGGGCAGGCTGTTCAGTCTCATCAACGTGCCCCAGGTCGGACAGGTCCATCTCTTCTATCTGGCCCGCCTCAGAAGCACCCAGTTCTACCCCGGCCCCGAGACCATGGAGGCCCAGTTGTTTGCCGAGGCAGACATCCCCTGGGAAGAAATCGCGTTTCGCACTGTCAAGCTCACCCTGGAGCGCTTCTTTGCCGACCGCAGGGCCGGCGTGCTGGAGCAGCCGCAGGTGCACTGCCTAGACCTGATCTGAGCTGCCAGACTGACTACCCACTTTCTCACATGAATCGCCGCTCTATCTTGGGGGGACAGAGGAAGTTGTCCGACGCCAGGCTCACTTCTACAGGCCAAAAATTACCAATAAATACAAATTGCGTGTGAACTGACATACCTCCTGCGCAATGCTGTGAAAAGTCGAGCATGAGAGCGGGCATCGCGACGGACTTCTGATCGCCAGCAGAACGGCGTCTGCTGGCTGTTTCGTACCCGTGCGTCTTGCGGATGCCCTCACTCATGCATCTACAGTCTATTTACTGGATGAGGCGTCATGAAGGCATCTTTGAGCCCCGCACTGAAGTCTCAACAATTGCTGCAGCGCGTCTGGGCCTTTGCGCTGCTGGTCCTGATTCTGATGCTCAGTGCCAGCTGCAGCCTGTACCTGCTCTCGGCCGTGCGCGCCTTCGTCAACGGAGAAAGCCTCTGGTCCAAGGCCCAGAAGGATGCGATCTACTCGCTGTCCCGCTATGCCGACGAAGGCAATCCAGTGGACTTCGCCCACTACCAGCGGGCCTTGCTGGTGCCCCGTGGCGATGCCGAGGCACGTATTGCCCTCTACGACAAGCCTCTGCGCCTGGACCTGGCGCGCAAAGGCATAGAGCAAGGCCAGAACCACCCCGACGATGTCAGCTCCCTCATCTGGCTGCTGCGCACGTTCCGCTACTTCAGTTGGGTGCAGGAGCCCGTGGCGTACTGGAAGATGGGAGATGAATACCTGAACCAGCTCGATACATTGGCCCAGGAAATCCGGCATGGATACGAAGTCGGCAACATCAGCCGCGAAAACATTGCCACCTGGAAGCGCGAGATCGACCTGATCAACCAGGGCGTGACGGCATTAACCAAGGCATTCAGCGACTCTCTGGGCCAGAGCTCGCGCAACATCGTCTGGCTGCTGCTCGCGCTCAACGGTGCCCTGGCCATCGGACTGGTGAGCCTGTGGGTCTGGAACACCTGGCGGCTGATCCTGCAGCGAGAGCAGGTTCAAGACGGCCTGAACAGTGAGAAAGAGCGCGCGGAGACCACGCTCGCAGCGCTTAGCGATGCGGTCATCACCACCAATGCCAAAGGCCGGATCAACTACGTCAACCCCGCCGCCATAGGCCTGCTGGGTCTGCAAAAGCAAAGCTATCTGGACAAGCCCATCAAGCAGGTGCTGCAGTTCTACACCATGGACGCCTCCATCACCAGCGAAGGCCTGCTAGCCCAGCTGGTCAGCGAAACCAAGGAAAGCACCGTCGTGCGTGATGAACAAACGCACTGGGTGCGCCGCACCGACCACAGCATCGTGCCGGTCAAGGTACTGGGCTCCGCCATGCAGCGTGAGGGTGAGACATCAGGCGCCGTCTTCGTGCTGCGCGACGTATCGCGCGAGCAGCAATACATGGATCAGATCTCCTGGAACGCGCGCCACGACACGCTGACAGGGCTGGAAAACCGCGGCGAGTTCGAGCGCAGACTGCAGAAAATGCTGACCCAGGGCCTGCATCAGGTCAAGCCCTACGCCCTGCTGTACATCGACCTGGACCAGTTCAAGCTCATCAACGAAACCAGTGGCCATGCCGCCGGTGATGAAGTGCTGTGTGAAGTCTCTCGCATGCTGCAAGCCAATCTGCGCGAAACCGATTGCCTGGCACGCATGGGCGGCGACGAGTTTGCGGTGCTGCTGGAGAACTGCCCTCCTTCCAACGTCGCGAGCATTGCCGAGAAGCTGCGTCTGGCAGCCCAGCAACTGCAAACCACCTGGGGAGAGAAGATATTGCGCACCGGCTTTTCGATCGGTGCCGTGCATGTTCCCGGTGATGCGGTCAATGCCTCCGATCTGCTGCGCATGGTCGATATGGCCTGCTATCAGGCCAAGGAGCGCGGGCGCAACAAGGTCTTTTTCTACAAGGCCGAGGACGGAATCTACAGCCGCTATGTCAGCGAGATGGAATGGGCCACACGCATTCGCAGCGCACTGGACGAAGAGCGCTTTTGCCTCTATGCCCAGAGCATTGCACCGCTGCAGGCCCAAAAGAACAGCCGCCACAGCGGCATGCACTTCGAAGTCCTGCTGCGCCTGCGCGATGAAAATGGCCAGATCCTGGCCCCGGGAAATTTCATACCCGCCGCCGAGCGCTACGGTCTGATGCCATCGCTTGACCGCTGGGTGATCTCCCGGGCCCTGCAGACACTGGCGCAGCAGCCTGGACACGCCAAGCTGGTGGAAACCTGCGCCATCAATCTCTCCGGTCCCAGCCTGGACGACGACGGCCTGCTGGAATTTGTGAGGGAGCAGTTGCAGCAGCACGCCATTGCGCCGCAAAAGCTATGTTTCGAAATCACCGAAACCAGCGCCATTGGCAATCTCAGCAATGCCACACGGCTGATTCAGTCGCTGCGCGCCCTGGGTTGCCGTTTTGCCCTGGACGACTTCGGCGTCGGCATGTCGTCGCTGACCTACCTGAAGCAGTTGCCCGTCGACTATCTCAAGATCGACGGCGGCTTTGTGCGCGACATGCTCAAGGACAAGGGAGACCACGCCATGGTGGAGATGATCAATCGCATCGGCCAGACCCTGGGCAAGAAGACCATTGCAGAGTTTGTCGAGAGCCGCGAGATCGCCGAGGAACTCATGGCCATGGGCGTGGACTATGTCCAAGGCTACGCCATCGCCCGTCCCAAACCCATGACGGCCGAATACTTTGCCCCCACGCAGGAAAACCAGCTGCCGCAGTGGTGCGCCTCGCTGGCCATAGGCTGAAAAGCTCGCATATCCACACAAAAAACGACGCATCAAGCGTCGTTTTTTTTGACTGCAATCAGACTGATGCCATCAACGGGACTTGCGCGAACCCTGGCCCGCTGGCTTGGCGGGTCTCGCCGCCGTCTTGAAGCCGGGCTTGGCCTTGCCAGTCACACCAGCGCGCGGCGGCAGGCCGGTATGCTGGGTCAGCAGCTTGCCCGGTTGCGGCTGGCTGCTGCGAAAGCGCACATCGCCCTTGGGCTCCAGGCTCGCCTCTTCGCTGCGGCGTCGCACGGCCACGGCCTTGCCATCCTTGTTGGTGGTGTAGCCGATGCCGCCAGCCGCCTTGGACGAGGTGCTGTTTTTCTTGCGGGCACTCTGATAGCTGCCGTCGACCAGAGGCTGGAAGGTCGGGATCAGGTGCTGCTTGCCGTTGCCGATCAGATCGGCGCGTCCCATGGTCTTGAGCGCCTCGCGCAGCAGCGGCCAATTGTTCGGGTCGTGATAGCGCAGGAAAGCCTTGTGCAGACGGCGGCGCTTTTCACCGCGCACGATATCTACACGCTCTTCGGCCTCGTCCCGCATCTGACGGCGCACCTTGGTCAGCGTGTTGCGACCGCTGTGGTACATGGCAGTGGCCGTGGCCATGGGGCTCGGGTAGAAGGTCTGCACCTGATCGGCGCGGAAGCCGTTCTTCTTGAGCCAGATGGCCAGATTCATCATGTCTTCATCGCTGGTGCCGGGGTGGGCGGCAATGAAGTAGGGAATCAGAAACTGCTTCTTGCCGGCTTCCTCGCTGAACTTCTCGAACAGCTGCTTGAACTTGTCATAGCTGCCGATGCCCGGCTTCATCATCTTGGTCAGCGGGCCTTGCTCGGTATGCTCGGGGGCGATCTTGAGATAGCCGCCCACATGGTGCTGGACCAGCTCCTTGACATACTCGGGCGACTTGACGGCCAGGTCGTAACGCAGGCCGGAGCCGATCAGAATCTTCTTGATGCCTGGCAGCTTGCGCGCGCGGCGGTAGATCTTGATCAGCGGCCCGTGGTCGGTGTGCAGGTTCTGGCAGATGCCGGGGAAGACACAGCTGGGCTTGCGGCAGGCCGCTTCGATCTGCGGACTCTTGCAGCCCAGGCGGTACATATTGGCCGTGGGTCCGCCCAGGTCGGAGATGGTGCCGGTAAAGCCCTTGACCTTGTCGCGGATCTCTTCGAGCTCCTGGATGATGGAATCTTCCGAGCGGCTCTGGATGATGCGGCCCTCGTGCTCGGTGATGGAGCAGAAGGTGCAGCCGCCGAAGCAGCCGCGCATGATGTTCACCGAGGTGCGAATCATCTCCCAGGCAGGAATCTTGGTCTCGCCCTCATGGCTGCCGCTTTCGTCGGCATAGGCAGGGTGCGGGCTGCGCGCGTACGGCAGGCCGAAGACCCAGTCCATCTCGGCCGTTGTAAGAGGAATGGGCGGCGGATTCATCCACACATCGCGGGCCGTGGTCCCCTCTCCGTGAGCCTGCACCAGCGCGCGCGCGTTGCCGGGGTTGGTTTCCAGGTGCAGCACGCGATTGGCGTGCGCGTACAGAATCGGATCGCTCTTGACCTCTTCGTAGCTGGGCAGGCGCAGCACGGTGCGATCGCGCGCAGGCAGCTTGGACTTGCTGCGCAGCGAGAGATTGGGCACGAACTGGATGGGCTGGGCCGCAATCGGCTGTACCGATGCCACGGATTTGGCATCATTTGCACCGCTGCCACAGGCCGCAGCTGTGCTGTCAGCGCCTGATTTCGCAGCATCTTCCTTGGAGCAGCTCTGGCCCTGGGCCTCGGCCTGCTCGCTGGTCGTCATATAGGGGTTGATATGGGGCTCGACCTCGCCGGGCTCGTCCACCGTGGTGGAATCGACCTCGAACCAGCCCTGCTCCGAAGCACGGCGAAAGAACGAAGTGCCGCGCACATCGGTGATCTGCTCCACCGGCTCGCGCGCCGCGATGCGGTGGGCCACCTCGACCAGGGCGCGCTCGGCATTGCCGTAGAGCAGGATGTCGCACTTGCTGTCCACCACGATGGAGCGGCGCACCTTGTCGCTCCAGTAGTCGTAGTGGGCAATGCGACGCAGCGAGCCCTCGATGCCGCCCAGCACGATCGGCACATCCTTGTAGGCCTCGCGGCAGCGCTGGCAGTAGACGATGGCCGCGCGATCGGGGCGCTTGCCGGCCACATCGCCGGGGGTATAGGCGTCGTCACTGCGAATCTTGCGATCAGCCGTGTAACGGTTGATCATCGAGTCCATGTTGCCAGCCGTCACGCCCCAAAACAGATTGGGCTTGCCCAGGGCCTTGAAGGCCTCGGCGCTGGTCCAGTCGGGCTGGGCGATGATGCCCACGCGAAAGCCTTGCGCCTCCAGCACCCGGCCGATGACCGCCATGCCGAAGCTGGGGTGATCGACATAGGCGTCGCCCGTGACCAGAATGATGTCGCAGCTGTCCCAGCCGAGCTGATCCATCTCCGCACGGCTCATGGGCAGGAACGGCGCCGGGCCGAAGCGCTTGGCCCAGTACGGCTTGTAGCTGGTCAGCGGTTTGGCATCGCGATGGAAAAAGGAGACATCAACCGGGGCGTTCATGTGGATGGGCTTTATATGGCCTCATGGCCTATGCGGAGAAAGAACCGGCCAGTGTACTTTTCCGCCCTCAGCCTTGCACGTGCAAGGTCTTGCGAAAACATGGCTGGAACTCTGAAACTCATAGCACCTAGCGCATTCCACAGAAGGAATTCAACATCAAACATGTCTTAAACCTATTATGGGCAAGCGCTAGATACTCATTTCTTCATAGCACCAGAATCCAGATAACGCGCCGACTCAGTCTTTCTCCTGCCTCGTCACAGCGCCGGTGGCAGGGTCCAGCCTGAGCTTCATGACCGTCTGATCGGCGCGCAGCATCTTGACCTTGTAGCTGGTCTTGCCCCAGTCCGAATCCAGCTGGGCCTCCAGCGGCTTGCCGGGCAAGGCGGCAATAGCTGCATCGACGGCCTGCACCAGCGTGATCCGGGCATCGGCCAGGCGCTTGACATGCTTGCCCTCGGCCCGGCCCTTGTTCTCCTCCACCGCCGCATCGCCCGTGCTGGCATTCACGCGCAGCTTGATTTCCTCATTCACGGGTGAGATCAGGGTGACCGAGTAATAAGGCGCAGCGCCTTTCTTGCCCTCTTCCAGCTCGATATCGATCGCTTTTCCGGGAGCTACGGCCTGGGCTTTTTCGACGGCCTGACTCAAGCCGATCTGCACGGCACCTGTCAAGGCCAGCCATTCGGCAGCCGACTTGGCCAGGGCCGAAGTCGCACTCAATCCACTCAGGCTCAGGGCTGCAGATAGCAGCAAGGTACGGGGACGCAATCTCATGGACCAATCCTCCTACAGTGACAGTGGTTCTAGTCTGCCTCGAATACGTGGCGCTGCCTTGTCGGATATCAAGCCCTATCGACTTGTTGAAAATCCATCTCGAACGGTTGATAGGCAAAGATTATCCGCTATGGAATCCGTGAATCAGCACGCAGAAAACCCGCCAGAACCAGGTCCGGGCGGGCCGGGATGACTGCCACGGACAGGCCTTTTGCTTACAGATCTTGCTGGGCCGCCGCAATCATTTCGCCAAACTGGCGGGCATCACCGAGCTGATTGGCGGCCAGCAGCGCCAGCTTGACCAGCAGCAGCTCGGACTTTTCCGCGCCCACGGCATCAATGGCGCCAGCCAGCAGGTCGTACACGGTCTCCAGACCTGCGATATCAAGAGTGGTTTGTGTCATTTGAATCTCTCCTCAGGCAGGCAAGGCTGCTTTGAATGCGGCTTGCAAACGATTGGCGTCCAGCGCCATCCAGCGCGCACAGACATGCTGATCGGGGCGCAGCAGATAGGCAGCACCATCGGCCATCACGCCATAGCGGGCGCGGCAGCGGCCTTCGCTGTCATCAAGCACCAGATCGGCACCTTCGATAGCGCTTGCAGCGTGGCTGCTGACGGCAACCAGGCGCACAGCAACGCCGCGAGCTCTGACGCCGGCCACGACCGCCTGCAGTTGGGCAGCAATCGCCTTGCCGCTCGTGAAATACAGCAGATCGAAGCCACCGCCCAGATGGTCGAGCAGATAGCTGTCCGGCGCAAAGCGCACGTTCAGAGGCGGCGCGCCATGGCCGGGGCCGGCCTTGAACAGCAGATTGTCGTCGCCCATGCTGTTGAGCGGCGAGTTGCCGTACTCATGCGGGCGCGAGGTGCGCCAGTGGTAGAGCGGGCCGACAAAGGACTGACTCAGCGACAGGGACAGCACGGCGTCGCGCAGCAGCCTGAAGCCTCTGCTGGGCGGTGCCATGAAACGCGTGCTCTTGCCGGCCTCCTCCACAATCTCGCGGGCCGCGCCCACGCGCTCGCTGCTGTAGCTTTGCAGCAGCGCAGCGCTGGCCACGCCCTTGGCAACGAGTGCCAGGCGCCAGCCCAGGCCCTGAGCATCCTGAAAACCCGTGTTGGCACCGCGCACGCCGAAGATGGGCAGCATATGGGCTGCATCGCCCGCAAAGATCACACGGCCATGCACATACTCGGGCAGGGTCAGCGCACGGGCCGAGTAGACGGAGCTCCAGTCCATCTCCCAGGGCGTGCCGCCAAAGCCGATCATCTCCAACTGCGCATCGATGCGCGCCTTCAGCGACTCGGGCCTGAGCGCATCCTCGGGGTCTTCGCCGGCAGGCAGCTGGTAGTCCACGCGCCAGATGCCATGCGGCTCGCGGTGCATGAGGATGGTGTTGCCCGGGTTCCATGCGGGATCGAAGAATGCGAGACGCTCGGTGGGCAAAGGCAGGTCGATGCGGATATCCGCAATGACGAAGCGGCCTTCGTAGGAAGCGCCTTCCATCAGCAGATTCATGCCGGTGCGAATCCCCGAGCGCGCACCGTCGCAGGCCACCAGCCAGTCGGCCCGCAACTCGTAGCTGCCTTCAGGGGTGTCCACCTCCAACCATGCCTGCTCGCACTTTTGCTCGACCTTGTTCACGCGGTTGCCCCAACGCAACTCGATCAGCGGGTTGGCCTGCACTGCATCGACCAGGTATTCCTCCAGGTACTGCTGCTGCAGATTGATCATGGGAAAGAAGCGGTCATCGTCGGCACGCGCGTTTTCCATGCGAAACACACGCTGGCCGCGGTAGATGCTGTTGCCGTAGCACCAGGGCAGTCCGGTCTCCGTCACACGCTGGGCCACGCCCACTTGCTGCAGGATTTCCATGGAGCGGCGCGTGAACACAATGGCGCGGCTTCCTTCGGACACCTGCAGCTCGGACTCGAGCACCACGCAGCGCTGGCCGTGGCGGGCAATCTCCAGCGCCGTGGTCAGTCCCACGGGGCCGGTGCCGACGATGACGATGGGGTGGTTTTGCTCTCCCGGATGCCGGGAGGCAAGCCAGGGCTGGTGCACCTGGTACTGGTAGTAGATGGAGCGGCGTGGCTCGGCATAGGGCTGATGCATGTTCTTGTCTCCTGGGGGCGCTGTGAGGTCAAACCAGTGCGCTTTCATCCCCTTTGCGGTCTGGCTTGCAATGCAGTGTAGAAAAGCAGACCAACGACCTTGTCACCAGATGGAGACAAGCCTATACGGGCTAGAATTTCAATGAAATCAGCCTCTATCCCTTACCCATCAATCGATAGAAGCTATCAAAGTTGACCATCAACACCTTCGGTGGGCTCCATCAGCAGCGCAAACAGCTCACGCTGCCCCTGCACGCCCAGCTTGGCGCAGACGCGTTTGACATAGGTGCGCGCGCTGCTGACGGTAATGCCCAGGCGCTGCGCCAGTGAATCGGCATCCAGGCCCTGGGCCAGTGCCCGCACCACATCGAGGTCGCGCGGCGTCAGCTGCTCGAAGCGCCGCGCCAGTCGCGCCAGCACCAATCCGACCAGGTCGTCCTGCAGCGCCTGCCCCGCGTAATGCAGACGCATGGCCTGCATGACCAGGGGCGCGAAGGCCTCGATCCGGGCAATGGCCGCAGCGTCGAAGCAGCCATGCTCCTCGCCGCGGTACAGATTCACGGAAAGCCAGCGCGCGTTTTCCTGCAGCATCAGCAGCGACAGCCGCTCGGCAATGCGCGGCAGCTCATAGCAGACATGGCGGTATTCGGGATGCTGCACATCACGCGGCCCCTGGCGATGCAGCCAGACGCGCGGCTTGGCATGCGCATCCCTGGCAAGACGTGCCAGCTCGGCCTGCATCACACGCTGCGAACCGTCGAGCGGATAGAAACGCTCGCTGTAATCCTGGGAGATCATGGGCAGCGCCCCTGTGCGCGCCCTGTCTCCCATGCCCACCACGCGCGGCCTGGCCATGCCCTGGAAGGAAAAGATCGTGCATTGGGCCAGCGGCACATGACGCCCCAGCAGCTGCAGGATCTGCTCGGCCACGGCATCGCTGCTGCTGCGCCCCACTCTTTCCATCATGGTCGTCACATCGGCCAGGGCCACGGGTAGCTGCGCTGCCTGGGCGGCAGGCGGCAGCAGCATCCAGTGCGAAGAATCGGGAAACGGCGCGGAGCAAGCAGTCATGGGCTGCAATTTTCGCCGCTGCAGCCCGGCCTCGGACAGGAAAAACCGGCGCTCCCTTTCAGGAGCGGCCGGTCTGACCGGTCTTGCCGGTTTGGCCGGTTTGGCTTGAGGCAGAAAAGGCGGTCGGCCTCTGGCGCCCTACCACTCGCCCACGCTGCGTATGCGCTGCAGCAGCTCCCATTCGTCTTCGGGCGCCGCAGCCTGCAGGGCCTGGGGCTCTGCCAGCTCCTGCGCCAGCGGAGGCGGCGTGAAATGCTCGCGGCCAAAAGTATGTTCGCTCAGGGACTGTGGATGCGGATGGTTCATGGCGGCCTCCTTTGCGCAAAGCTTAAGGCGCGAGGCTGGCCGAACTTGTAGGAATTGGCTTAACGACACTGTCGAGCAATCCCCACAAGCCGCGTCGTCATGTCATGGATATGTCACAACTGCCGCCACCCGGCCCATGCACCGCAACGCGGCCCGGCCCCGACTTTGCGGTTATGCTGCCGCCGCTATGCCTCAGACCCTTCGCGCTCCTGTCTCCAGTGAACTCATCATCAAGAAAAGCCGCTTTATCGGCTGCGTGCAGCCGATGACGGATCGCTCCAGCGCGCAGGCCGTAGTGGATGCACTGTGGCGCGAGCACCCGGGCGCCGCCCATATCTGCTGGGCCCTGCTGGCAGGCGGTCAATCGGCCGCCGTGGACGACGGCGAGCCCAGTGGAACGGCCGGTCGCCCCATGCTGGATGTGCTGCGCCATCAGGACCTGGAGGGCGTGCTGGCCACCGTGGTGCGCTACTTTGGCGGGGTCAAGCTCGGTGCCGGCGGACTGGTGCGCGCCTACACCGACGCCGTGGCACAGGCCTTGCTGCAGGCCGAAAAAGTCGCCATTCAACGCATGCAGACCTTGCAGTGCACGGTCCCCTATCCGCTGGAAGGTCTGGTGCGACGCATGGCCGACACGGCGGGTGCGGCGCTGCTGGAGGTCGATCACGGCTCTCTGGTTCGCTTCACGCTGCAGATGCCCGAGGCCGATGCCGCCCAGTTCGTCAGTGCCCTCAATGAAAGCGGCCAGGGCCGCATTGGCTGGCTCAAGCCCGACGAGCTATAGGACGCAAAAAAACCCGCCTGAGCGGGTTTCTTCAGCAGCCTTATCAGCAATTGCCTTTTTTGGCCTGGCCCGGAGGGCAGCCATGGGGATGAGGCTTTTTGTAGCCATCGTCGTCATACCCGCCGCGGCCGTCATACACCGCGCAGCCGCTGAGCACCCACAGGGCCGCAGCCAGCACAAGCATGGTTTTCATGGGTTGAACCTTTTCTGATTTTCCGGGGTAGCAGTCTATAGGCGATCCCGCAGGCATTCTGTCAACAATCTATTCTGAGGCCCTCAATTGGCCGGCTGCTGCTCGACCGCCACCTGCATGTGCAGCAAGGTGAAATACAGGGTCACATCGCCCTGCTGGTCGATGAAGGTGCCCACGGCGCGCTGCAGGCGGGCGGCAATGCACATGCACTCCATGCCCTCGGGACGGCCGCCGGGAATCCGGGCCGTGGTCAGCAGTGCCAGCTGGTTCTGGCGACCGAATTCATGCACGACTTCCAGCGCCTGACCATGCTGCTTGGGAATGGCTTCGTTGGCCCAGCTCCAGACAAAGCTGCCGTCCTGCTCGCTGCTGGTGCCCACCAGACAGACCGTGGCAATCACCTTATGCAGCGGGGCTTCAAGCGCCAGCAGGGCGCGGTCGAGATCCCAGCGGTAGCCGGGGCTGCCCTGCAAGCCAAATTCCAGGGGCCATTTAGCATTGCGGGCCTGCATCATTTCAACGGCCTCACGGCTCCAGGCAGCCCAGTCGGTGGTTTGTGCGTCGTTGCTCATCGCGTATCCATTGCTTTTCAACAGACTGCATTGTCAGGCAAGAAGCGGGCATGCCCGGGCCCGGAACCCTATGCCCCGTCGACCTGCGCTCCGCTCTTCATCTGCTGCGCTATCCAGTCGGCCAGAAGCTGCTGCACCGAGCCCTCCCCCCAACTCTGTACGGCCAGCAGACAGTAGTGCGAGCCGTCTGGCACAAAGCCCAGTGGAGCCACCAGCCGGCCGGCAGCGATATCGTCCTGCACCAGCAGTTGCGGGCCCATGGCCACGCCCAGGCCCGCTGCTGCCGCCTGCAAGCTCAGGTAGAAATGCTCAAGCACCAGATCACCTCCTGCTTGCGCCTGCCGGATCTGGGTGGGAGGCTGATTTAGCCGGGTTTTCCACCAATCCTCCCAGGCCTTGGGTCGTGTCTTGCTGTGCAAGCGCGTTGCATCGCCACGAAGCGCCAGACCGCCATCGGACTGCAACGCAAAGAACTGCGCCAGACTGTCCGGGTGGCAGACCGGCCCCATGCGCTCTGCGCACAAGGGCTGCATTTGGACATTGCGACCCCAGTCAAAGTCGTTGCGCCGAATGGCCAGATCGATGCCGCGCCCCCATTCCACGGCACCGCCGCCCGCAACCAGATGCACGGTGTGCTGTGGGTAGCGCGCCTGGAAGTCGCCCCAGCGCGGAATCAGCCAGCGCATCAGCAGCGTGGGCTCGCACGACAGCAGCAACGGCCTGCCAGCCACCTGCTGACGCACCGCTTCTGCCGCGCGCGCCATCTGCGTCAGCCCGGCATGGACGCCATCGAACAACAAGCGGCCTGCGGCATTGAGAAACACGCGGCGATTGCGGCGCTCAAACAGCTGCGCCCCCAACTCTTCCTCCACCGAGCGCACCGCGCGACTGATGGCTCCATGGGTCAGGTGCAGCTCATCGGCCGCGCGGCTGAAGCTCTCCAGCCGCGCGGCCGCTTCAAAACAGCGCAAAGCGACCAGCGAAGGCATTCGTTGTGGACCGCCAGCGGAAATAGGTGAGTTTGAATCACTATTTTCTTGAGAAATCATCGTTATTCAAAAAACTTTGATCGCCCTAGAGTTCACAGCTGTAGAGCACTGCTTGCCATTCTCGTGCAGCAGAGCCATCTCACAAACAGATATTTGAACTCAACCAATTCACTGTATGAACGCCTGGCCCACCGTGATTCTCGTTACCTCTCTCGCCGTCATCAGCCCCGGCGCCGATTTCGCCATGGTCACCCGCACCAGCCTGATGGAATCGCGCCGTGCGGGTCTCTGGGTGGCGCTGGGCATCGGCTGTGGCGTTCTGGTCCATGTGGCCTACACCCTGCTGGGACTTGGCATGGTCCTGCAACGCCTGCCCTGGCTTTTCAATCTGCTCAAATATGCGGGCGCAGCCTATCTGGTATGGCTCGGAATCTCTCTGTGGCGCGGCGCCAGCCGTGCAAATGGGGAACGGCCGGAGTCCCGGTCCAGTGCCGAGACAGGCCAGCGCAAGGCACTCCAAGGCCATGCGCCAGGCCGCTCGCTTTTTGTCCTGGGCTTTCTGACCAATGCACTCAATCCCAAGACAGCGCTGTTCATCCTCAGCCTGTTCATGCAAATTGTCGGCCCTGCCGTGCCCATGCCCACCCAGTTGGCCTACGGCCTTTTCGTCGCCATGGCCCACGTACTGTGGTTTGCGCTGGTAGCCTGCTTTTTCTCGGCACCGGTGCTCCAGCCCAAGGTGCAAGCCATACGCCCCTGGGTAGATCGCAGTCTGGGCTGCGTGCTGCTCGTCCTGGGCCTGCTGCTGATCACCACCGGCACACCGGCCACGTCGAATCTGATGAATGCCGGCATCTGATAGGAAAAGCCCGACAAGCCCAATGGCCGCAAGACCGCAATAGCAGCATCTGCAACGCAAACGACAGCTTTGGAGCGCTCACCCGTGCCATGCTTGCCATGGTTGGTACCTATCAGCAAAACTCCAAAGGAGACAAGCACCATGAAAAGCCGCTACCCCTTTCCCGATCTGAGCCGCCTGCCTGAAGACATCAAGCAACGCATCGCCGAGGTACAGCAAAAGTCGGGCTTTGTTCCCAATGTTTTTCTGGCCTTTGCTCGCCGGCCGGCCGAGTGGCGCGCCTTCTTTGCCTACCACGATGCGCTGATGCTCAAGGAGGACGGCAGTCTCAGCAAGGGCGAGCGCGAAATGATCGTCACCGCCACCAGCGCTGCCAATCAGTGCCTGTATTGCGTGGTGGCTCATGGCGCCATCTTGCGCATCTATGAAAAAAAGCCGCTGATTGCCGACCAGGTGGCGGTCAATTACCGCAAGGCCGACATCAGCGCGCGCGAGCGGGCCATGCTGGACTTTGCCATGAAGGTCTGTCTGCACAGCGCCGAAATCGACGATGCCGACTACGAAGCCTTGTACCCTCACGGTTTTGACGACGAGGATATCTGGGACATTGCGGCCATTACCGCCTTCTTCGGACTGTCCAACCGGATGGCCAGCTTCGCGGGCATGCAGCCCAATCCCGAGTTCTATCTGATGGGCCGGGTGCCGCGCGAGAAAAAAGCCTGAAGCAACAAGCAGTAACTCATGGGCGGCAATCGATGCAACTTGCATCGCCATGACGCATCATCCCTTGCACAGCAGCGGCCACCCCCGGCAAAACGCTGTTTGCCGGAGGTCATCCAGATGCAAAAAGCCGTTTGCTGCCTCGCCGCCCTGCTCACCACGCTCTGCGCCACTGCGGCTCATGCCACCTCGTGGGAGCTCAAGCTCGGTGGCGACAACAGACTGGAGTTCACCGCCACTTTCGAGCAAACGCCGGTCACCGGAGTGTTCAAGGACTTCCGGGTTCGCTTTGATTTCGACCCTCAAAAGCCAGGCAGCAACAAGCTGAATGTCAGCATTCGCATCAGCAGCGCCGATATGGCCAATCCGGACATCAACCAGGCCATTGCCGGCAAGGACTGGTTTGACTTTGTGCGTTATCCCGAGGCGGTCTTTGATGCCCGCGAGATTCTTGACGCCCCCGGCGCAGCCCGTTACCTGGCACGTGGAACCCTGGAGCTCAAAGGCCGCAGACAGCCGCTTGTGCTGCCATTCAGCTGGAAGCCCGAGGAACGCCGCATGGAAGGCGAATTCGTTACCCGCCGCTCGATATTTGATATCGGCACAGGAGAGTGGAAGAGCAGCGATGCCGTGGGAGACGCCGTGACAGTGAGATTCCGTGTCCAGTTGCGCGAGTTGCCATGACATTGCGCAGACCGCTGATTGCAGTCCTGTTGGCTCTGATCGCGGGTTGCTCGCAACCAGGCATAGAGCCAGCGCAGCCTCCCGGCCCAACGGCAAGGCCTGCGGACTTTCCTGCGGCCTTCTATGCCGATGCTGCCGCACGGGGCCAGTCGGTGCTTCCGATTGATTCCTCGCATTCTCTGGTCTCAATCACCGTTCGACGTGCTGGCGCTTTGGCAAAACTAGGGCACGACCATGTGATTGCCAGCCATGAACTGCAAGGCTATGTGGCCCCCCAGCTTGGCCGCGCCGATCTTTATGTGGCGCTGGACAGGCTATCGGTTGACGAGTCCGCTCTGCGCGCCAAGGCGGCCCTGGACACCCAGCCCAGCGCTGCCGATATTGAAGCGACCCGAGCCAATATGCTGAACAAGCTGCTGCAAACCTCGATCCATCCGTTTGCACTGGTCCAGGCACATGCGTCCCCGCAAGCAGACGGCGATGTATTGCTGGCCCTGGAACTCACTCTTCACGGCGTCACACGCCGCCTGAGCGTACCGGCCCTGATCAGGAGGACGCCAGGCGAACTCCATATCAGCGGCTCGCTGAGCATCGATCAATCGAGTTTTGGCATCACGCCTTTGTCCATCCTGGGCGGTGCAATCCAGGTCCGCGACAGGCTCGAGTTGAACTTCGAAGTGCGCGCCGGACCACCTTTGAAGCAGGAATCCCGGTCATGAGAGCAGCGCTTGTGGGTGCCTGCGGCGCAGCTCTGACCATGCTCTGCGGCAGTGTGCAGGTCTCGGCACAAGAGCTGCGCATAGAGACTGCCGAACAGAACGAGGCATTGACGGTGAACGCCTCGGCCGTCATGCAAGTCAGGCTGGCCACGGCCTGGAGCGTGATCTCCGACTACGACCATCTGGCCGACTTTGTGCCGGATATCCAAAGCTCGCGCGTGCTCCAACGCGACGGCAATCAGGTGCTGCTGGAGCAAAAAGGCAATCTGGGGTTTCTGTTCTTTCGCCAGGCAATCGAGGTCAGACTGGCTGTGACCGAATGGCCGCAGCAGCGCATCGCCGCGCATGCGATCGGCGGCAATCTCAAGCAGATGAACGGCAGCTATACCCTGGAAACCCAAGCCGACGGCCGGGTACGCTTGGCCTACAGCGCTCGCCTGGTTCCCGCTTTCTCTATCCCGCCGCTGGTCGGCAAACCGGTAATGCGCCAGTTGCTGAAACGCCAGTTCAGGGCACTGGTGGACGAAATCCAGCGACGCGAGGCCTTGACGCCTCAGGAGCACAGGCAGATACCAGAAAATTAGCGGCAGGCCGCTGCAAAGATCAGGTGGGCAACCGTTTCACTTCAATTGCAGCCGACGCTGCATGTCGCGCGGGACGGTATTGGACGCATGCAAGCCTGGCCCCTGTGCCTCGGGTTGACGTCATGACTGCTCAAGCACCTGCAAGAACAAAGACTTAAATCGCAGAGGCCCTGAGATGGCGCGTGAACTGCTCGAACTCTGCTTCCATGGGGGCAATGGCTGCCATGGGCAGTATCAGAGCCTGCATCGCGTCGATGAACAGATAGTAGTTCACGTCATCTTCGGCAAGCGCCAGCACTCCTGACCACGGCAGTATCGTGTCTCCCCGAACCGAGGCTATCCTGATGGCGTCCGATGAGAGCGTGACCGTTTGTGGCGACAGAAACGCCCCATCCGGCAGGAGCATGAGCTTGCGCATGGATGCCTGCGACAGGTAAGGCATTGCCACGACGGCGATCAAAGCAACGACCAGAAGGCAGGCAACCCCCCCCAGTGGGCCGGAGACCTCAGGAAACTCACGCATCAGTCGTGCGTAGGCTGCACCAGCCAGGCCAATGCAAAGCCACACCACAACCCGCAAGACGAACGGCCAGGAAAGCATCCCAGCCTTCTGATGCCAGCGCCGCGAAACCATTTTCTGCAGGCGAACGAAGTCGGCGGGAGTGAGAGGAAAGCTGGCGGTCATGTTCATGGTTTGTTGATGTGGCCACAGGTATGAGCGACCTGCAGCAGCGAGTATTGATCGAAAAATGACTGCTGCATCTCACACGGTCGATGGCTGGGGCTCATGAACGAATTCGTTACCGGCACCGCTACCGGCACTTTTACCTGCACTGTTCCAGCACCATAAGCCGGCGCACCGGGCATTACGGGGTACGACCAGAGCTGTGCATGCGATACAAGCACAACCTATGCAGCCGCAAGATGTGAAGTTGCAGAAAATCGAGACAGCCATGTCTATGACGTGACGGGCTTGAAGCATTGATCTGATTGCCTGCCACGTATCGATTGTGCTCCATCTTCCTCGAACGCCCGAATCGTCGAACAGCCTTGCTGCCAGCACTTGACCATCAAGCGCTGGCAGCGGCTTCAACTTCAGGCCTTGAAAGTCAACCAGGGCTTCAACCGCACACTCGCACGAATCAGCCCCGCCTCTTCCTGCGCCTGCAGCACCGGCCCTACGGGTTTGTAGGCGCTGGGCGCCTCTTCGATCAGCCGCTCTTCACGCAAGGTGATGCATTGCCAGACGGACTCGAGCAGCGGCTGCTTCATGCGCCGCGTGTCCTGTCTGCGCACCTGGCGGCCCGCGCCATGGCTGCAGGACCGCAGCCAGTCTTCATGACCCAAACCTTTGACGAGGAAGGAGTAGTCGCCCATCGAGCCCGGAATCAGCGCCCACTGGCCCTCATGCGCGGGAGTGGAGCCCTTGCGATGTACGTTGAACTCGCCCTCGGTCATCACCACGTTGTGGGGCACATCCACAATCAGGCGCGATGCATCGGGCGCGGCAATGCCTGCCAGCTCTTTGCGCACCAACTCCGCCAACGCCATGCGGTTGAACCACGCGTAGCGCGCAGCCACGCCCATCGCTTGCAGATAATCCTGCGCCAGCGCGCCGCTCAGGCCATACAGGCCATGCTGAGGGTGCTTGATGCCTTGCGGCCATTGCTGCCTGGCCAGCTCCATCCAGCGGCGGCCGACATAAAAGCCGACATCACGCGAGCCAGTGTGGATCATCACCGTGACATCGCCCTTCTTGAGCCCCGCGGCATAGGCGGCATGACGGTCGTAGACTTCCTCGACCACGCAGAACTCCAGAAAGTGGTTACCGCTTCCCAGGTCCGCGGCAGACGGCGGGCGCAGCAGCTCGCGCGCCTGCAACAGGGCTTCAGGCGCGTAGCGACTCTGTCCCGCAAAGCCTTGCAGGCCCACGCACTCGGCCAGCTCGGCTTGCAGGCGGTCGCGGTTCACGCCTTGCCATAGACCCACGTCAGGCAACTGTTCAATAAAGGCCTGGGGGCCCTCATCAAACAGCGCCTTGAAGCCTGCGCTGCGCACGGGTACATCGCGCCCGTTCTGCAAGATGACGCGGGTCAGCCGCTGAACGATGGTGCTTTTGTGCAGCTCGGCCTGCGCCTGCGTCAGGCCCGTGCTCAGCAGGCGTATGCCGCAATTGATGTCTGTGCCGATGGCCGCAGGAATCACGAAGTCTGGCGACGTGGCCACCACCGCCCCCACGGGCGCAATGCTGCCGGGGTGAAAGTCCGGCGTGGCACAGGCTTTGCAGACCGCGCCATGGCCTTGCGGGTCGGCAACCGAAGCGAAGTCCAGCAGTTGACGAACGGCTTTGTGCTCCAGCGGCAGGCTGTCGGGCAGCAAAATGGTGGCTGCGGCCTGCTCGTTATGGATTTGATAGATATTGTCTCGGTAGGAGACCTGGATGCCCTGACGTGACAGAGCTTTTTGCAGTCGGGAAAGCTTCCCGGAAGAATGCGGCATGATGCTGAGAAAAATAGGTACGCAACAGCGCATCTCCGAATCTGGGAGATGCAACGCACCTTCGAGCAGCAGCATCAAGAAGGACTGATAAGCGGCGTATTCTAATGAGTAAGCGTCGGGCCGCCTAACCGGCGTTGCTAATATGCTGCAATGCGCAATGCAATTCCGTCCTTCCAGATTCCCGCACCACTGCAGACTCTGTATGACGCGGCTGCGGCCATGGGCCCGCAGTTCGGCCTGCCGCCCGAAACCGTTTTTGGGGACTGCGGCCTGCGGCTGGAGATCCCCCCGTACCCAGTTACATCGGTTGGTGCACGCCGCGCAATGTGATGACGTTTGCGACCACGGGCTGCGACAGCGTTCATTACAGCTATCTGGTCGATGAGCGCCTGCCCGATAGCGTCAGCCCCATCGTCATGACACTGCCCTGCGTGAACGAATTGAGCTGGGTGATTGCCGAGAACTTTCAGGAGTTCTTTGACTACGGCTATTACACGGGCTGGCTCGAACTGGAGCAGTTGTACTACGAAGATGAAAAAGGCGAAGCCTGCTTTCACGAGGCAAGCCAGTCATTGAACAATCTCGGCGGGCAGCTGCTGCCGCTGCTGCACAAGGCGTTGAAGATGCAGGCTGTGCTGCCGACGCTGCAACGCTTTGGCGAGCTGCAGAAAAAGTACCAAGCCCTATTGAATATTGCGGCCATACCGCCAGAGCATGCCTGATTGCGGATCCATCAATGGCATTGATCCCCATGCTCGCTGAGCGATACCGCTTTGGATTCGGAATTCAGTCCAGAAAGCGCTCAGCCACAGCAGGCTCCGGCCTCATGCACTGCTCGCTTTTGCCAAACCAGTGATAGCGGTTTCTGGCGATCATGCGGTAGAGCGCATCACGCAATGCAGCAGGTATCAACCTGATCACCGCTGTCATTCGCCACGGCCAGCCCAGTGCGCACAGCACGCGCAAAATGGCATCCGTGTGCTGCCAGGAGCGCTGGCCGTCCACCAGCAGCATGGTCTGAAGACCTTCTATGCGCAAGCCTGCATCAGCCAACAGCTTGCCGCCGACCTCACCCTGTATGGCAGCGAACTGAAAAATGCCCTGCTTGTCGTGCTTGAGCAAGAACTGAACCCAGCCATTGCACAACAGACATTGCCCATCAAAGACCACAATCATGCTTTTTCCTCGGGCAGCAATAGATAGCCACGATAACTGGCCACCACGCCAATCAGGGGGACGGCCGCTTCGACATGAAATTGCATATGCTCCCCGGCACCGGTTTCTTCGGCCACGATGCGCGGTGCAAGCCAGCCCGGGCATGGGAAGCCCAGAAAATACAGACGCTGCAGCCGCATGAGAAGCCGGCCATCCACCGCCTGCAAGGCAAAGCACAGTCGCGCCGGGCCAAGGCGCTCGATCAGGTGGCCATTGTGCAACTGCATGGTTGAGCGCATGAGCTGCGAGGGGAAACTGCGGATCCAGGTTTCCGCCTTGGGACTGGCCTGCAGTTCGAAATGAATCGTCCCCTCGCCAGCGGCGCGTGGAGTGCCCAGCGCCAGCGCCAGCAGCTTGGCCGCCAAAGTCCGGGGAGCGCCGGTCTGCACCCTGCCCTGAAGCTCATGCGCCCCCTGCAGACCGTGAAAGCGCTGCAGGGCGGCATCGAGCTTGCTGAATTCACCGCCCATGGCCTGCTGAAACAAAGAAGCGCTCTGCATCCTCAATCAAGCTCCCTGATCTGAATATCCAGTCCCTGCGCTTCGGCCACAAAGTCCTGAAGCGTCAGCAGCCCCATGCAAGGCCTGGCGCCTGGCTCCAGCGGTACACCTGCAGCCAGCTTGCGTACCAGAGCACAGGCGCCCAGCGTGGGAACATAAGGCCCGTCGCCTGAACCCGCCATAAGCACCCAGCCGCGCTGGCAGGCTTGTCCCTTTGCATCCAGGCCACTGACCGTGACATGCATGGCCCCTGCATCGCTGCCCCAGTTCTTGAACCAGTCCGCCATGCGCTTGAGTCCGCGGGCATGTGCAGACCAGTCCTGCACCAGTCCTCTGTGAGCCAGCCAGGCCATGGCATTCATCCCGCGCTGCAAGAACGACAGCTCAAGCCCGGCACCGAATCTGATGGAGGGACTTCCTTCATAGCGAAGCGGTAGCAGCGCAAGATCCGGCACATCGCAGGCCGACAGCAGCCGCCTCCCAACAGGGGCCGGATAGTCGTGCCCATAGCTGCGCAGCCAGCCAATCATGGCTCGCTGCCCCAAGCCAGGCAGCGGCTTGCCACAATAGCTGAGGATGGCAGCGACGGTGGACAGGCCTCTATCCGTACGATTGCCCGGGCTGATGCCTATGTCGATATCCCTGACGCGAGCCATGCCCGAAGCCAGCGCATCCACGACCGCCGAGGATAGAGCTGGAACCGAGCTGGCACCGCTGAGCAGCAACACGCCCGCATCTTTGGCCTGCGGATCGAGCACATCGATGCCGCAGACAAAGTCACGCCCATCGGCCAGATCCACATAGTGGACGCCGGCGTGGGCACAGGCTCGGGCCACGCGGTAGTCCTGACCCTGAAACGGGCCCGAAGTGTGAATAAGCACATCCACCTCCAGCGCCTTGAGTCTGTCCTCCAGACCCGGTGCCATCACGTCCACCACCGAGTGGCTCAGGCTTGAGCAAGCGCCAGGGGCCAGACTTTCAACCTGCGCCTGCGCCGCAGAGGCCGAGCGCCCCGCCACCACGATGTGCAAACCGCTTTGCCTGGCAAGCCTGGCAACCAGCCGGCTGCCGAAGAAGCCGTAAGCACCGATGACCATGACCTTCAATTCGCGCATGCCTCAGTGTAGCGGGACACTGATTTCGCTCCGAAGCGCAAGCCCGGCAACGGCGAGCCTGCTCAGCCGCGTTCATGGCCCGGTCACAGCCCGGTCACAGTCCGTACTTGCGAATCTTGTCGTGCAGCGTGGTCTTGGGGGTGTGCAGCGCCTTGGCCGTGCGCGTCAAGCTGCCTTCGTTGTTGCGCAAGGCTTCGGAAATCAGGGAGCGCTCAATGGACTCCATGGTTGCCGCCAGCGAAGTCGCCGCCTCGGGCGTCGTACCGGATGGGGACAGGCCGGCATCCAGCCCCAGCGTGATGCGCTCGGCCGTGTTGCGCAGCTCGCGCACATTGCCTGGCCAGTCGTGGGCAATCAGCGCCTGCAGACGCTGCGGCGTCAGCTCGGCCACGGGCCGCTGGTGGCGGGCGGCGGCCTGCAACGCGAAATGCTCGAACAGCAGCGCAACATCCTCGCGGCGCTCGCGCAGCGGGGGCAGGTTCACGGTCACCACATTGAGGCGGTAGTAAAGATCGGAGCGAAACAGGCCCTGACGGCTGAGCTCCAGCAAATCGACCTTGGTTGCAGCAATCACACGGCAGTCGACGGCAATGAGCGTGTTCGAGCCCAGACGCTCCAGCACTCTTTCCTGCAGCACGCGCAGCAGCTTGGCCTGCATGGCCAGGGGCATGCTTTCGATCTCGTCGAGAAACAAGGTGCCGCCGCTGGCATGTTCGATCTTGCCGATGCGCTTTTTGCCCGCGCCGGTAAAGGCCCCGGCCTCGCTGCCGAACATTTCGCTGTCAAACAGCGTCTCCGGCAGGCCGCCGCAGTTGATGGCGACAAAATTGCCACTCTTGCGCCGGCTGGATTCATGCAGGCTGCGCGCGACTCTTTCCTTGCCGGTGCCCGTTTCCCCCCAGATCAGCACATCGGCCTCGCTGGCCGCAAGGCTTTGCAATGTGCTGCGCAACTGCTGCATGGGCAGCGAACGCCCGAGCAACTGGTGCTGCAACACATCCCGGCTTTGCAGCTGCTGGCGCAGGCTGCGCACCTCCAGCACCAGGCGACGGCGCTCCAGCGCACGGCGCACGGCTTCCACAAGGCGTTCGGGCGCAAACGGCTTTTCCAGAAAATCGGCAGCGCCATCCTTCATGGCTTGCACGGCCATGGAGATATCGCCATGCCCGGTGATGAGAATCACGGGCAGCTCGGCATCCAGCACGCGCACAGCTGCCAGCAGCCCAAGGCCGCTCATCTGCGGCAAGCGGATGTCGCTGACCACGATGCCGGCAAAATCCGGGGACAGGTGCTTTTGCGCCTGCTCGGCACTGCTCACGCAGACGCAGTCCAGACCTTCGAGGCGCATGGTCTGCTCGCAGGCCATGGCGACATCGGCATCGTCTTCAACGATCAGGACTTTGAGGGAAGGGTTCATGGGCTGCAGGCAATCAGGACAGCGGCCGAGTATCCACCAAGGGCAGGCTCAGCGTGAAGATGGCCCCGCCTTCCGGATGGTTGCCGCCCGTCAGGCTGCCGCCTGCGGCCTGGGCGATCTCGGCCGACAGAGGCAGGCCCAGGCCCAAACCCAGCCCCTCGGGCTTGGTGGTGAAAAAAGGCTCGAACAGTCGCGCTTGTGCCTGATCGCTGAGTCCAGGACCGTGATCGCGCACCGTGATCTGCGCCCAGGAAGCGGAACGGTTGCAGGCAATTTCCACGCACCGCGTATTGCCACCCTGCACCGCGTCCAGGGCATTGCTCAACAGATTGATCAACACCTGCTGAACGCGATTGGCATCGCACCAGGCGCTCAGCTCGAGATCCGAGGGCTGGCGCAAGATCATGACGCCGCTTTGGGCAATGCGCGGCTCCATGAGGGACAGAGCGCCATCGACCACCTTGGCCAGTTCAACCGGCTCAGGCTGGCCGGCGGACTTGCGGGCAAAGTTGCGCAATTGCCCGGTAATACGCCCCATACGCTCGGTCAGCTCGGCCATGCGCTGCAAATTGCTTTGCACCATCTCGCTGTGACCGCGCTCCAAAAAGCGCTGACTGTTACCGGCCAGCGCCCGCAAGGCCGCCAGGGGCTGATTGAGCTCATGGGCCACTTCCGTGGAGAGCTGACCGATGACGGCCAGTTTGCCGGCCTGCACCAACTCGTCCTGCGCCGCGCGCAGCGTGGTCTCGGCCTGCATGCGCTCCATCACCTCCTGCTGCAGCGCCACATTGGCACTCTGCAGATCGGCGGTGCGCTGCTGCACCTTGTTTTCCAGCACCTCGTTGGCCTGTTTCAGAGCTTGCTGGGCCGCCAGTTGCTCACGCACATGTCTGCGTCGCTGGTACAGCAAAGCTCCCAGCAAAAGCATCAACGCAATCAACGCCCCCGTCACCCAGGCGCGACTGGCCGCCAACTGCAATGCAACGCTCAAGGGGGAAAGCACGGTAATCTGCCAGGGCGTGCCGGCCATAGGCCTGGACTGGGCCAGAAAGCGGCCAGCGCTCTGGTCTGCTGCAGCGTCCTTGACATCGGGAATGCTCACCTGCCTGACGCCCGTGACGCTGCTCATGCCACGCCAGCCCAGAGGCCGCAGGTTCAGACGGTTGTATTTCTGCGAAGCTTCCAGCTCGGCACGTCTTGCCTCATCCAGCGGCAGCAAGGTGGCAAAGCGCCAGGCAGGCATGTTGCTGAGGATGACCACTGTATTTTCATCGCTGACCAGTACCGGAGACTCCGCACTGGCCCAGGACTGTTCGAGCTGCGCCAGCCCGACCTTGACCACCACCACGCCATGCATCTCGCCCTGCCCCAAGGTAGTGGTCAGGTAATAGCCGGGCTCGCCGCGCGTGGTGCCCACGCCAAAGTAGCGCCCGCGCCCCTCTCGCAATGCCTGCTGGACATAGGGCCTGAAACCGAGATTCTCGCCCACAAAGCTGTCGGCGCGGCGCCAATTGCTGGCGGCCAGCACATGCCCGTCGTGATCGAGCATGTAGACGCTGAGGGTGCCGGCACGACGGCTCAGCTCCTCCAGATAGAGATTGGCGCGAGACTGCAGTCTTTCGTCGCCCGGCGATTGCAGCAGCGACAGGATCTCGGGCTGCAAGGCCACGACATCGGGCAGAAAGGCATATTTTTCGATCTCGCGCCGCAGGCTGGCAGCATAGAGATCGAGGCGGTTGTTGCCGGCAGCCACCACGGTCTCGAGACCGATCTTGACGAAGCCCTGATAGCCCAGCCAGCCGCCCAGGCTGCTTGCAGCCAGCCAGAGCAGGATCAGCAAAACAGCACGCAGGCGCGGGGGCAGGACAGCTAACATGGTGCGAACCATGGTAGCAGCGCCCGGCACCGCAGGGGACAGGAATCCGGGCAACGGGAAGATTAGGCTCGAACGCGAATGGGCTCGGGCATCATCTGTGGCTCGACAGCCAGCTCTGCGCAGGACTCCTGCTCTTCGCTGCCTTCCCATTTGGCAACCACGGCCGTGGCAATGGCATTGCCCAGCACGTTGGTCAATGTACGGCCCATGTCCAGGAAGTGGTCGATGCCCAGAATCAGCAAGATGCCCGCTTCCGGCAAACCGAACATGGGCAGCACGGCGGCAACCACCACCAGCGAGGCACGAGGCACGCCAGCAATGCCCTTGCTGGAAATCATCAGCACCAGCAGCATGGTCAGCTGAGCCGTCAGTGTCATCTCGATGCCGTAGGCCTGAGCGATGAAGATGGCCAGGAAAGTGGTGTAGATCATGGAGCCATCGAGGTTGAACGAGTAACCCAGAGGCAGCACAAAGCCTGTGATACGCGGCTTGATGCCGAATTTTTCCAGCTGTTCCATCAGCTTGGGCAGCGTCGATTCGCTGCTGGCCGTGAAAAAGCCCACCAGCACCGGGCCGCGAATCAGCGACAGCAGACGGAAGACATCCTTGCCCAGCACCAGATAGCCGGCACCGATGAGCAGCACCCACAGCGCGGCCAGTGCAATATAGAAGCCCAGCAGGAACTTGCCGAACACCAGCAGCATGCCCAGTCCGTGGGTGGCAATGGTGCCGGCGACAGAGCCGAACACGCCCACGGGCGCAAAGCGCATCACGTACTCGGTCACGCGCAGCATGACATGCGAGGTCTCCTCCATCAGATCGACCAGCATGTGCTTTTTCTGGTGGTTCAGGTAGCCCAGAGCGATACCGAAGAACAGAGCAAACACCAGGATCTGCAACACCTCATTGGTGGCCATGGCCTCGAAGATGTTCTTGGGGAAGACATGGGTGATGAAATCCTTGAAATTCAGCGCACCGGTCTTCAGACCCAGGCTCTCGGCATTCGTGGGCAGCTCCACCGTCAGGCCGTGGCCGGGCTGCAATACATTGGCAAAAACCAGACCCAGAAACAGCGAGCAGAACGATGCCGCAATAAACCAGCCCAGCGCACGACCACCCACGCGGCCCACAGAGCCGGCATCGCCCATATTGGCCAGCCCCGCCACCAGCGTGGCAAAGACCAGCGGCGCGATGATCATCTTGATCATGCGCAGAAATACGTCGGTGAGAATGCCGAAATAGCCGGCAATGTCTTTGGCTGTCTCCGGTGTCGCGGCGTTGGCGTGGACGAGATAGCCCACAACCACACCCAGAACCATGGCCAGCAGAACCATGATGGTCAGGCGGTTGGATTTCATTTTTTGGAATCTTGGTATGCGTTGTTTGAGCCACTGCCTGAATCCAGGCCATGCAGGCACCGGACTCCGGCAGCGACAACAAACCGAGACGGACCGCCGACGGAACCGAGGTTTCGTCAGCTGGATCCTGCCCCAGTCTCACTTGGTCAGCCGCAGTGAAGCGGCGTGCCGTCCTTTAAGCACATACCGTGCCAGCCAAAAAATCACCTCCAAGTCTTTGATTTGCTTATATTCAAAATACTTTTTTGCATAACAACAATCGGATTTCCGGACAGCATCCGAATTAATTGACGGAATTCCGAACAGGACTCAGGCCGTGACTGCTGAACGTATCCAGTCCGGCAGCGCAGCGGCTTTCTGCCGGGGAAAATCCACCCAGATCACCGTGCCTCCGCCAGCGGCACAAATGACTCCCGGCTGCGTCACACGCTCCATGGTGGCCCAGGTCTCAAAGGTCGTGCGTGCGGGATCGCTGACAAACATCTTGAGCAGCACCTCGTCCGGATACGCAAGCTGCTGATAGAAATTGCAGAAGGCGTTGACGATGACCGGCCCTTGCCCCGCGGGGTCCGGATTCAGGCCCATGCCATGCATCCAGTCGATACGGGCAGTTTCCAGGTAGCGAAAGTACTGGGCGTTGTTGACATGCCCCATGGCATCCATATCGCCCCAGCGTACGGGAAAGCGCGTTTCATAGACCTGCTTTTTCAGCTCGGGCAGCTCGATTTTCATGCCGGTATGTCTCCTGATTGAACGAGGTTTGCATCTGCATCATCACCTTGTTCTAGTTTCTTTGAAGGATGGCGCGCACTGGGGCGATCACTAGCCTATGGACTTTGTCGCAACACCGATTGATGCGCTGTCGCCAAATCTGCACGGTCGTGCCGAGCTGTCAGCATAGAATCGCCCGCATCGCGGTTTTTGCAGACGCACCTGCCAAGGCCGTGCACGCCAGTTTTCCCAATCCAATATCAAGCGAGACTTTCCCGATGACAAACGAAGAGATCCTGGCCCAGTTCGGCCCGCGAGAGGCCATGGAATATGACGTGGTCGTGGTGGGCGGTGGCCCCGGCGGCCTGGCCACTGCCATTCGCCTCAAGCAGCTGGCGACCGAAAAAGGTCAGGATGTCTCCGTAGTCGTGCTGGAAAAAGGCTCCGAGCCCGGCGCGCACACTCTGTCTGGCGCAATCATGGATCCTCGCGCGCTGACCGAGCTGATCCCCGACTGGAAGGAAAAGGGTGCTCCCCTGAACCAGCCGGTGACCGAAGACGCCATGGTCTTCCTCGGCGAGAAGAGCTCCCTGCGCACGCCCAACTGGCTGCTGCCCAAGTGCTTCCATAACGAAGGCAACTACATCGTTCGCCTGGGCTTTGTCACCAAGTGGCTGGCAGAGCAGGCCGAAGCCCTGGGCGTGGAAATCTTCCCCGGCTTCACCGCTGCCGAAGTGCTCTACAACGAGGACGGCTCCGTCAAGGGCGTGGCCACCGGCAATATGGGCATCAGCAAGGAAGGCGAGCCCACGGGCGACTTCCAGCTGGGCATGGAGCTTCACGGCAAATACACCATCTTTGCCGAAGGTGCGCGCGGCCACCTGGGCAAGCAGATCATCGCCAAGTACTCCCTGGACGCCAACCGCGACCCGCAGACTTACGGTCTGGGCATCAAGGAGCTCTGGGAGATCGACCCCAAGCGTCACAAGCCTGGCATGGTGCTGCACACCGCAGGCTGGCCCATGAAGAGCGACACCTACGGCGGTGCCTTCCTCTACCACCTGGAAGACAATCTGGTCACGCTGGGCTTCATCACCGGTCTGGATTACTCCAACCCTTATCTGTCTCCATTCGAGGAGATGCAGCGCTGGAAGACCCATCCCAATATCCGCTACTACCTGGAAGGCGACGAAGCCAACGGCATCAAGCCCGCCAAGCGCATCAGCTACGGTGCCCGTGCCATCACGGCCGGCGGCATCTCCAGCCTGCCCCGCTTTGTCTTCCCCGGCGGCGCGCTGGTTGGCTGCGAAGCCGGCTTCCTCAATGTCAGCCGAATCAAGGGCAGCCATGCCGCGATCAAGACCGGCATGCTGGCGGCCGAAGCGGCATACGCCGCCATCGTCGCCGGTCGCCAGAGCGACGAGCTGACCGCCTATACCTATGCGTTCGAGAACAGCTGGCTCTATGAAGAGCTGTGGAAGGCGCGCAACTTCAAGGCCTGGTTCAAGAAGGGTCTGACCACGGCCACCGTGATGAACGGGCTGGAGCAGTTCGTGCTGCGCGGCAACATCCCCTGGACGCTGCATCGCAACAAGCCCGACCACGCCTATCTCAAGCCCGCCGCCGAGTGCGCCCCCATCGAGTACCCCAAGCCCGACGGCAAGCTGACCTTCGACCGACTCTCCAGCGTCTTCATCAGCAGCACCAATCATGCCGAGAACCAGCCGGCTCACCTGACGCTCAAGGACGCCAGCGTTCCTGTCGCCGTGAACCTGACCAAGTTCGCCGGACCCGAGCAACGCTACTGCCCCGCAGGCGTGTATGAGTTCGTGGAGGACGCGGCCGATGCCGGCAAGCAGCGCCTGCAGATCAATGCACAGAACTGTGTGCACTGCAAGACCTGCGACATCAAGGACCCGACACAGAACATCGTCTGGGTGACACCCGAAGGCGGCGGCGGCCCCAACTACTCAGGTATGTAATCCGTCCGCGATTGCATCCGGGCGCAGCAACTGCTCCGGATGCTGCATCACAAAAGCCTGCGCCAGCCGTTGCTGCGCAGGCTTTTTTCATGGGCTGAATGTTTTTAGCAACGCAGGCTGCCAAATGCCCACAAATTTGCAGCATCGCAGAAAAAACTCAGGCCACCGCAACCGCCGCGAATCCACCAATGAAGATCGCTCTCCCGCACAGAAAGAGCAATGTTCAAAAAACAGGCAGTTGCACCAATATGCTTGCCCATATCGCATCAGGCGCAGGAAAAATGCGGGACAAAACCAAAACCAGGACCCGCTCAACGCAATATTGCGCGCCATTGCCCTGCATCCGCACACACTAACTCCTGCCAAATAGCGCTTTGCGCAGCTTTCATGCCATTTTTTCGCGATCATCGTATAGGGATAAACAAGGTTATCTCAATCACGAAGACAGCCGGATCGGTGCAGTAGACTTTGCCGCGAGGCGACGCGCATCACGCACTGCCGTCTTAATTCACCTGCAACACACAAAACGCTGGAGATACACATGAAGCAGCTGTCCTTGGCCCGCATGGGCGCACTGGCCCTGGCAATTTCCGCCATGTCGGGTGCCTATGCCGCCGATACCAAGTCCGTGGCCGTGACCGCCATTGTTGAACACCCCGCCCTGGATGCGGTGCGCGACGGCGTCAAGGACGCCCTGAAGGCTGCCGGCTACGAAGAAGGCAAGTCCCTGAAGTGGCAATACCAGAGTGCACAGGGCAATACCGGCACCGCTGCCCAGATCGCCCGCAAGTTCGTGGGTGACAAGCCTGATGCCATCGTTGCCATCGCCACGCCTTCCGCTCAGGCCGTGATCGCGTCCACCAAGACCGTGCCCGTCGTGTTCTCCGCCGTGACCGACCCCGTGGCCGCGAAGCTGGTTCCCAGCTGGGAGCCCTCCAAGAACAATGTGACCGGCGTTTCCGACCTGCTGGCCCTGGACAAGCAGATGGATCTGGTCAAGCAGGTCGTGCCCAATGCCAAGCGCATCGGCATGGTCTACAACCCCGGTGAAGCCAACTCCGCCGTGGTCGTGAAGGAATTGCAGGCCCTGCTGCCCAAGATGGGCTGGACCCTGGTGACTGCTGCGGCTCCCCGCTCGGTGGACGTCTCCAGCGCCGCACGCTCGCTGGTAGGCAAGGTGGACGTGATCTACACCAACACCGACAACAACGTGGTGTCGGCCTACGAATCGCTGGTCAAGGTTGGCCAGGACGCCAAGATTCCTCTGGTGGCTTCTGACACCGACTCCGTCAAGCGCGGTGCTGTGGCTGCCTACGGCATCAACTACCGCGATCTGGGCGAGCAGACCGGCCGCATGGTGGTGCGCATTCTCAAGGGCGAGAAGCCCGGCGACATCAAGCCCGAAGTCTCGACCAAGATGGAACTGTTCGTGAACCCCGGCGCAGCCGAAAAGCAAGGCGTGAAGCTGTCCGACGCGCTGATCAAGTCCGCCGCGACCGTGGTCAAGTAATCCAATCCCTGTCGCCAGCACTGCCGCTCTCAGGCGGTGCCAGCGCAGCGGCAGGTGCCGTGGCAACATGGCCCTGCCGATTTTTTTAGACGTTTGCCGCGCCTGTCGCTATCTCTATGTCTCTATTTTCCATCCTCGGTGCCATTGAAATTGGCCTGATCTTCAGCCTGGTGGCGCTGGGCGTCTTCATCTCCTTTCGCTTGCTGCGTTTCCCCGATCTGACGGTCGACGGCAGCTTCCCCCTCGGCGGTGCGGTATGCGCCATTCTGATTTCCACGGGCACCAACCCCTGGCTGGCCACGCTGGCCGGCACAGCGGCCGGAGCCGTGGCCGGCTTCATCACAGGCTGGCTCAACGTCAAGCTCAAGATCATGGACCTGCTGGCCTCCATCCTGATGATGATCGGCCTGTACTCGGTCAATCTGCGCATCATGGGCGGCCCCAATGTGCCGCTGATCAACGAGCCCACACTGTTCACCATGCTGCAGCCGGCGAACATTGAAGACTACGTGATGCGTCCCCTGATCATGCTGGGCTTTGTCATAGCGGCCAAGCTGGCTCTGGACTGGTTCTTTGCCACCGAACGCGGTCTGGCCATCCGTGCCACGGGCTCCAATGCCCGCATGGCCCGCGCTCAGGGCGTCAACACTGGTGCCATGATTTTGCTGGGCATGGCAATTTCCAACGGCCTGGTCGGTCTGGCCGGAGCGCTGTTCGTGCAGACGCAGGGCGGCTCCGACATCTCCATGGGCATCGGCACCATCGTCATCGGTCTGGCGGCCGTGATCGTGGGCGAGACCATCCTGCCCTCGCGCAAGATCATCTGGGCCACGCTGGCCGTGGTGCTTGGCGCCGTGGTCTACCGCTTCTTCATCGCAGCGGCCCTCAATATCGATGCCATCGGCCTGAAGGCACAGGATTTGAATCTGGTGACGGCAGTGCTGGTGACCATCGCACTGGTGATTCCGCAAATCAAGAAAAAGCTGAAGAGAAAGTAACCCCCTGAGCGGCTTTGCCGCGTCCCCCAAGGGGGACGATGGCCTTTGCTGCGGGGCGGCCCCTGCGGGCCCTCTCGCCAAGGAACTGCAGCACTCACAAATGCTGCGCCCTCAGTGACTGATCGGAATACATCATGCTGAACGCACAAAACCTCGAACTCACCTTCAATCCCGGCACGCCGATCGAAACCCGCGCCCTGCGCGGCCTGTCGCTGTCCATCCCCGACGGCCAGTTCGTGACCGTCATCGGCTCCAACGGCGCAGGCAAGTCCACATTTCTGAACTGCGTCTCGGGCGACCAGAGCGTGGACAAGGGCAGGATCGAAATTGCCGGCATCGACATGACGCGCATGCCGGTATGGTCCCGCTCCAAGCAGGTGGCCCGCGTGTTTCAGGACCCCATGGCCGGCACCTGTGAAGACCTCTCCATCGAAGAGAACATGGCGCTGGCACACGAGCGCGGCAACCTCCGCGGCCTGTCCAAGGCAGTCAAGGCCACCAATCGCGAGCTGTACCGCGACCGCCTGGCCACGCTGGGCCTGGGTCTGGAAAATCGCCTGACCGACCGTATCGGCCTGCTCTCGGGCGGACAGCGCCAGGCCGTGAGCCTGCTGATGGCGGCGCTGCAGCCCTCGCGCATTCTGCTGCTGGACGAACACACGGCCGCGCTTGACCCGCGCACCGCGGACTTTGTGCTGCAACTGACGGCACGCATCGTGCAGGAAGCCAATCTCACCACCATGATGGTCACGCACAGCATGCGCCAGGCGCTGGATGTGGGCACGCGTACCGTCATGCTTCACCAGGGCAATGTGGTGCTGGACGTCAGCGGCGAAGAGCGCTCCAAAATGGATGTGCCCGACCTGCTGCACATGTTCGAGAAGGTGCGTGGCGAGAAGCTGGCCGACGATGCACTGCTGCTGAGCTGAAGCCCGGCCCGATCCCTACAAAAAGTCCGCCCCTGGCGGACTTTATTTTTGATAGCTGCCAGCGCTTTAAGGCTCTACATATCAGATAAATTAATATCTGAAATCCATATACATCAATCGCTTAAAGCCCCTTTAAAGATAGCAACCGCTTCAGCCCAGCAGCTTGGCGCGCAGCTGCGCGAGCTCGGCCGCGCCCAGACCCAACCCTTCGCTCAGGTAACGGCCCATCGAGCCGAAGCCACGCTGGGCCTCGTCGAACTCCGCCTCCAGGTAGTTGCGCTGCACGCCCAGCAGGGGCCAGTAGAGATCGGCGGCCTCCTTGCCGTTGTGCGCCAGCATCTGCTGATAGGTGGCGTTCATCCAGGCCTCGGTGTAAGTATTGGTGAGCAGGTAGTCGTTCAGGATGGTTTCGCGCGGTACGCCGGCAATGGTGTGCAGCAGCGCCGCCACCCAACCCGTACGGTCCTTGCCGGCGGTGCAGTGAAACAGTTGCGCATCGGCGGTAGAGGCCATGGTCCTGAGCAACTGCCCCATGCGAGCGCGCATGCCGGCGTCGCGCACCATCACGCGGCCCATCTCCTCCATCGCGGCCTCGGTCTCCTTGGCCGTATGAAAGGGCGAGAACACCGGGTCGACCGTGCCGAAGAGGTTCATATACACATAGCGGATCCACGGCGGCAGACGGTCCGCGTCCTTGGCCGCCTCGTTCGTGGTGCGCAAATCGTAGGCCGTGCTAATGCCCAGATTGCCCAGCGTCGCTGCATCGGCCGCACTGGGCAATACCGCATTGGAGCGGTAGAACACGCCGCGCTTGAGTGGCTGCCCGGCAGCGTTGCGATAGACCGATGTGTCGTCCGCCCCGGCCACGTCTCGGAAGTTGAGCATGGACGACAACCTTGGCGTGGCCGCTTTGGGCTCCATGCCGTCCCCGCCGCCGCAGGCGGCCAACAACCCGCCGCCCCCCGTGGATAGCAGTCCCAGCAGCCCCAGGTGCAAGACCCTGCGCCTGTCCATGCTGCGATCGATCTCCGCGAATGAAACCACTCCTGTCACCCCCTTCATGCCTGCTCCTTTATGGGTAAAGGCCATGCATCCACCCTTCGTGGATCATTGACAGGCGCAGGCTATCAGCGATGGCTGACTTGACTTACCGGCTGTGGACCTTAGTCCGATTGGTCTAAGTACAAGCCTAGGAGCCAGAGCCGGCACCGGTGAAAGAGCTTGTTCAATCCCCCAGACGGCCTGGGCTGACGATCACCCATTGGTGCATGTGCCGCTACACCTTGGCCCGGCTCAGTCCCGGGCTGCACAAGGCCTCGGTCACATGGCCTCGGTCACATGGCCTCGGTCACATTGCAGTGATGCGTCTTCAGCGCCTGCCGCCACGCCGTGCACGCGTCCTGCACCTGCGCCAATCTGTGCCTCCAGCCCGGCAATGGCCTGCAGCGCATCCCCTGCGGCGAACGACTGGGCCTGACGCGGCCCGGCCTGACGCGGCTCGGCTCGGCTCGACGTGGCCCGGCCTGACGCGGCCCGGCCTGGTGTGGCGCGCGCACAGTTCACTATCAAAAAAGAAGCTGCCAGTCCTTGATAACTATTGGCTGGCGGCTTTTTTCATTGAAAGACAGAAGATATCGACAGCCAACATTGACATTTCGACAAATATTTTTGACGAAATAAAAATTAAAACAATCAAATAGACAAAGCTCCACCGAATGCAGGTCAAGCGGGAAGCCGCTCTCGCCGACGATTTGACGAAGATATAAGGATATTTTTCTGAATTTCTGATCCAGCCATTAATTCTGAAATATCAAACACTTAGATATCGATTCAAGCCACGGCGCCCCTGTTCCACAGCTCGCGCTGTACGGCTGCTGCGCAAATCGCTCACAATCTGCACCCTATCGGAAGCCACTGAGCACGATGCATGTCATCGCCACTCACGCTGACCGCATTGATATCCGGAGACCCCGACATCAGGGCGCAACAAAAAGAGCATGAGGCCAATGCTTTCACCAGCAGAACCGCCCAGGCTTCATGATCCGCAAAAAACCAATATCTCTCATGAGCGATAGCCAAGCAAAAACTGACAACGGTGGCTTGCACCGTTCCCTCAAGGCCCGACATATGTCGATGATCGCCATCGGCGGCTCCATCGGCACCGGTCTTTTTGTCGCCTCTGGCGCAACCATCTCGCAAGCAGGCCCCGGCGGCGCATTGCTGGCCTACATGATCGTGGGCCTGATGGTCTATTTCCTCATGACCAGTCTGGGCGAGATGGCAGCACACATGCCCGTCTCCGGCTCTTTTGCTACCTATGGCGCCAAGTACGTGGATGAAGGCTTTGGCTTCGCCCTGGGCTGGAACTACTGGTACAACTGGGCCGTGACCATCGCCGTGGACCTGGTTGCAGCGCAGTTGGTGATGGCCTACTGGTTCCCCGGCACCAACGGAGTGCTCTGGAGTGCTCTGTTTCTGGCACTGATGTTTGGTCTGAATGCACTATCTGCCAAGGGCTTTGGCGAATCCGAATTCTGGTTTGCCGCCATCAAGGTCACAACGGTGCTGGTCTTCATCGCCATCGGCGTGCTGATGATCTTCGGCATTTTGCAAGGCGGCGCGCCCGATGGGATCTGGGGCAATATTGCCAACCTGAGCACGGGCGACGCACCGTTTGCAGGCGGCTTTGCGGCCTTGATCGGCGTGGCCATGGTAGTGGGCTTTTCCTTCCAGGGAACGGAGCTGATCGGCATCGCCGCCGGCGAATCCGAAGATCCCGCCAAGAATGTGCCCAAGGCCGTGCGCAAGGTGTTCTGGCGCATTTTGCTGTTCTACGTCTTCGCCATCCTCATCATCGGTCTGCTGATTCCCTATACCGACCCCAAGTTGCTGCGCAACGACCTGGGCGATATCGCCGTCAGCCCCTTCACACTGGTGTTCGAGCGTGCCGGCCTGCTGGGCGCCGCCGCCGTGATGAATGCCGTGGTACTGACCTCGGTGCTGTCGGCCGGCAACTCCGGCATGTATGCCTCCACCCGCATGCTGTATGCGCTGGCCAAGCAGGGCATGGCGCCCAAGCTGTTTGCCCAGGTCAACACGCGCGGCGTGCCCGTGCGGGCATTGATCGCCACCACCGTGATTGCCGCTCTGTGCTTTCTGACCAATATCTTCAGCCCTGAGGTCGTCTATATCTGGCTGCTGAACCTGTCCGGCATGTGCGGCTTTGTCGCCTGGCTGGGCATTGCCATCAGCCACTATCGTTTCCGCAAGGGCTGCGAAGTGCAGAACTACGATTTGAACCAGCTGCCTTACAAGGCAGCGGCCTTCCCCTTCGGCCCCATCTTCGCCTTTGTGCTGTGCCTGGTCATCACCTTGGGCCAGAACTATGAGAACCTGATCAAGGACCAGATCGACTGGGTCGGCGCCATTGCCACCTATATCGGCCTGCCGCTGTTCCTGGCCATCTGGTTTGGCTACAAATGGGTCAAGGGCACCAAGATCGTCAAATACTCGGAGATGGATCTGAACGGCTCGCGTTAATACCTAGTCATTTTTGACCCGGCCCAAGGCAGCACCGGCAACGGCGCTGCCTTTTTTGCGTCCTGGGCTTGCCTCGGATGCTGTCGATTAGTCTCAACAGACGATTCATGTCATGACAAATATCTGAAAAATACATGCTCGCAGGCAATGGCCTGCACCGTTTTTTCACTTGGAAAACAAGAGCAATGCAACAAAAGTCGATGAGCACAGCGCTGATGCTGTGCATAGGTTTGCTGAGCGCAGGAGCCGCCTGTGCCAAGGTTCCCGCTGCGGAAGCCGACAAGCTGGGCAAGGAGCTGACCTGCACCGGCGCCATCAAAGCCGGCAATGCCGACGGCAGCATCCCGCCATTCACGGGCAAGATCCTGGGCGTTCCGCCCGGCGTGAAGTTCACCAGGTCCGTGGGACAGTTCCAGCCCGATATCTACGCCAATGAAAAGCCGCTGTTCGAAATCACGGCCGCCAATATGGCGCAATATGGCGACAAGCTCAGTGCCGGCCAGAAGGCGCTACTGAGCAAGTTCCCCACCACCATGCGCATTCCCGTCTATCCGGGCCACCGCGACTTCCGTTATGACGACGATATCTGCGCCGTCATCAAGCGCAATGCACTGGAAGCCGAGGTGGTCAACGACGGCAACGGCGTCAAGGGCTTCATGGGCGCTCTGCCCTTCCCCATTCCCAAGACCGGCCTGGAACTGCTCTGGAACAACCTCATACCCAGCCGCGCCAGCACCGAAGAGGTGGAACGCGACATGGCGCTGGTGGGCGCAAGCGGCGATATCGCCTGGGGCCGCACCAGCTATATCCAGCTCAGCCGCTATGACTCCAAGGAGAACCTGGGCAAGCCCAACGAAGGCAAATACGCCTATGTGACCAATTTCTCCATCCTGCCCGAGCGCGAAAAAGGCAGCGTGATCCTGTCCATCGAGCCCATGAACTTCGGCACGGACAAGCGCCTGGCCTGGAACTACGATCCCGGCACTCGCCGCGTGCGACAGTTGCCCGAGTTCGGCTATGACCAGCCCTCCCCGGGCACCAGCGGCAAGGCGACCATCGACTCAGAACGCCTGTTCAACGGCGGCTCCGAGCGCTATGAGTGGACCCTGCACGGCAAGCGCGAAATGTTCATTCCTGCGAACACCTTCCGCATCAACCAGCAGATGAAATACGCCGATCTGCTCAAGCCAGGTCACCCCAACCCAGCCTACACCCGCTATGAGCTGCGCCGCGTCTGGGTGCTGGAGGGCAAGCTCAAGCCCGGCTTCCGTCACCTGTACTCCAAGCGTGTGATGTTCATCGACGAAGACACCGGCCACGCCGTCTCGGGCGACTTCTACGACGCACGCGGCCAGTTGTGGCAGCACGGTGAAATCAATTACTACTACGCCTACGACATCAAGAAATGGCACGCGGGCACATCGTTCTACTACGACCTGAATGCCGGCTCCTATGTGAGCATGAATCTGGTCCAGGAGCGCCCCAAGGCACCCATTCTGGGCAAGGACGACCTCAAGCCGAGCCAGTACACTCCCGAGGCGATTCGCAACCTGGGCAACTGATAAACAACAGGTGGTTCAGCCACCGCGCGCACCGCACCGAAAGGTGTACAGAGAGGCCCTGAGCCTCTCTTTTTTTATGGCCGCTCCCGCCCCTAAACCGGAGCGCGCCCCAGCATAGGCGCGGGCAGCGTGCTAGGATGAAACACGGCACCGGCATTGAAAATGCATAGCAGTTGGTGCCGTTTTCTCTGTCTTCGAGTCGATTTCAACGTGAGCATCATTCACAAGCAGCCAACGACCCACCCGGTCGCATGGCAGGGCGCGGATCTGGCGGACACCGCCTCGCGCACTCATCGGCCACCCGCCGCCCCCCTTGCCGCCATCGATGCCATGCGGGCCCGGTTCGGACAGCGCCTCGACTCACTTTGGAACAAGGCGTCCCCTCGGCCAATGTCGCAGCCTCGTCCTGTTTTTAATCCCTGCACAACAAAGCCCGACTACGCTTGCAGAGGATTTAGTTCGCCGCAATCATGACCTCCATGCAATCCCTGGCCCGATGGCTGCCCTTTCTCAATTGGCCCAAACCGACTTTCGGCCTGCTGCGCGGCGAGTTCTGGGCCGGCCTGACCGTGGGCCTGATGTTGCTGCCCCAGGGGGTGGCTTACGCAGCGCTGGCGGGCATGCCGCTGATCACCGGCATCTACGCCTCCATCATTCCGGCCGCAGTGGCCATTCTCTTCAGCCCCTCACCCCGGCTGGGCGTGGGGCCGACGGCGCTTAGTGCCTTGCTGATCGGCGCCTCTTTGACCGGCATGGCCGAGCCGGGCTCGGCCCAATGGGTGGTACTCGCTGCATGGATGGCCATTTTGTCGGGCCTGGTGCAGTGGAGTCTGGGCGTGGTGCGCGCGGGCTGGCTGCTCAACCTGGTCACCTCGCCGGTACTGGCAGGCTTCACCCAGGCTGCTGCGCTGCTGATTCTGGCTTCGCAGCTGCCCACCCTGCTGGGCATGCGCGCTGACTGGTCCACCGTCTGGCATTCGCCGTCCATCTATCTGTTCAGCATCCAGTCCATCGCCTACGGCCTGGTCAGCATGGCCTTGCTGATGCTGGCCAAGAAATGGCGTCCTGCTTTTCCCTCGGCCATTTTCATCATCGGCCTGAGCGGCCTCATCAGCTGGCTCACGGGTTTTGCCGATACGGGCGGTGCCGTGATCGGTCATCTGCCTGCGGGGCTGCCCAGCTTCCAATGGCCAGGCATGCTCGACTGGGAGCAGTTCGGCGCCCTGATCATGCCGGTGCTGGTCATCTCCCTGGTCAGCTTTCTGGAGACAGCCTCCAGCGCCCAGGTAGAGCATCAGCAGGCCGGCACGCGCTGGAACGAGAACCAGGATCTGATCGCCCAGGGCCTGTCCAAGATCAGCGCCGGACTGTTCGGCAGCTTTGCCACCAGCGCATCTTTCTCACGCTCTGCCGTCAACCTGCTCGCAGGTGCCAGGACCGGCTATGCCAACGTCTTCTCCATTTTGCTGGTGGTGGTGGTGGTGCTCTGGTTCATTCCCTGGCTCTACCATGTGCCTCAGGCAGCGCTGGCTGCCATCGTGATCACCGCCGTGCTCAACCTGGTCAAGCCCAGCGCCATCCTCAAGCTGTTCAGGATCTCCAAGGTCGAAGCCAGCATCAGCGTCGCCACGCTGGTGCTGACCATCGTCACCGCCCCCCGCATGTACTGGGGCGTGTTCGCGGGCATCATGCTCAGCCAGGCTTACTACCTCTATCACCACCTGCACCCGCGCATCATCGAGGTCGGCGAGCATCCCGACGGCAGTCTACGCAGCCGCAAGCTTTGGCAATTGCCCCCCCTGGCACCTGAGGTCGTGGCTCTGCGCATGGATGCAGACCTGGACTTTGCCACGGCCACGGCACTTGAGCGCTACGCCGCCGATGCCCTGCAGCAAGCGCCCCAGGCCAGAGATCTGGCGCTGCTGATGCAGTCCATCAACAGCATAGACATCACCGGAGTCGAAACCTTTGCCCGACTCGAACGTCTGGTCGCATTGCGTGGCGGTCTGCTGCACGTGGTGGGGCTGAAGCTGCCGGCCGAGCAAAGGCTGGAGCGCGCCGGCCTGCTGCACAAGCAAGGCAGCCCCATCAGGCTCTATCGCACGGATGCCGACTTTCTGCGAACGCTTGGCAATTTCCCCACAGAACTGGCTCCGATCAACGCTGACGAAAAGCCTACATCCACAAAAAGATAGGGGGCGCTGCTACACTGACGCCCATCATTGATAGTTTGTCGTGACCTCATCCGCCCCCCATCAATCCGTGTTTTTGCGCGATCTGCGCCTTGCCACCGCACACAATCTGGTGACTCGCGCGGGCGGCAGCGATAACCGTCTGCCCACTGACACTCCCACCCATTACCTGCAAGCACTGATTGATGGCTTGTGCGCACTGTCTTTGCGAGACCCCCTCACGGGGCTGGCCAACCGACGCCATTTCCGCTCCGTGATCGAGCGCGAGATCGACCGCGTGGCCCGCTCCGGAGAAACCGCACTGCTGCTGATGCTGGACATCGACCACTTCAAGCAGATCAACGACGAGCACGGTCATATTGCTGGCGATATGGTGTTGCAGTCTGTTGCACAGACCCTGTCCGAAATCATTCGCCCCATGGACACCCTGGCGCGCTTCGGTGGTGAAGAATTCGCCATAGTGCTGCCGGTGTGCCCTGCGCATCAAGGCCGTGCGGTCGCCGAACGCCTGCGCCAGGCCATCGAAAGCAACTCCATCGCGGTGTCCTCGGGCCAGTCGCTGAAGGTCACTGTGAGTATTGGCGGGGTCTACGCCCAGCAATGGATTCGCAGCACGACGCAACTGTGGACCGAGCGTGCCGATCGCCAGCTCTATCTGGCCAAATCGGCGGGACGCAACCGCGTCTGCGTGGAGGATCCGCCCGACAGTACGGTGAGTGCCGAGGAAAAAAGCCTGCTTTTCAGCCCTTTGCCTGCTGCCTCTTTAGAGGAAAATGTCTCTGACAATACAGCACCAGACGTAAACACCGACGCCGCAAGCCAGGTCATAACGCCTTGAGACGATGGACACCTTGGCCCCTCACCCTACTTTGCCCGCTCATATATCCATGGAAGATGCCCTGCGGGCGCCTGGCCGCAACAAGCAAGCCCACATCATTGCCGTCACCAGCGGCAAAGGCGGTGTCGGCAAGACTTTCGTCTCTGCCAACCTGGCTGCGGCTCTGACGCGTCATGGCTTCAACGTGCTGGTGCTGGACGCAGACCTCGGTCTGGCCAATCTGGATGTAGTGCTCAACCTCTACCCCAAGGTCACGCTGCACGATGTGTTCACGGGCCGCTCCACGCTGGAGGATGCGATTCTGACCACGCCAGGCGGCTACTCCGTGCTGCTGGCCGGCTCGGGCATGATCGAGTATTCGCGCCTCACCCCCGAGATCCGTTCCCAGTTCATGCGCACGGTGGAGCTGCTGCGCCCGCGCTACGACATCATCTTGCTCGACACCGGTGCCGGCATCTCGGATGTGGTGCTGTTCTCCGTCTCCTTGGCGACCGAAGTGCTGGTCGTGGCCACGCCCGAGCCAACCTCGCTGACCGATGCCTACGCCGCCATCAAGGTGCTGGCCCTGCAGCAAAAGCGCCAGCAGATCCGTCTGGTCATCAACCAGGCGCAACGCCCCGGCGATGGCCGCGCCATCACGGGCCAGCTGCAGCAGGTGCTCAACCGCTTCGTGACCACCGAGTCCGGCCAGCCGCTGCAGCTGACCCACTGGGGCGATATTCCGGTCGACTCTGCCGTGCGCGAGGCCGTGATGCGCCGCCAACTGCTGCTGCAGGCCATGCCCGGAGCACCCGCATCCCTCGCAGTGGCTCAGCTGTCCAATAAAATCAAGGCAGAGCTGACGGCCCCGGTCTGAGCTGCATCACCGTCGATGCAGCAGCCGCGCGGCCGCCCCCCGGATATCGACGTGGCCGACATACTCAACATCTCCTGCTACAAATTCACGCCCCTGCCCGACGCAGACCAGTTGCGCCAGACGCTGCTCGAGCGTGCACATGACCTGAGCCTCAAGGGCACGGTGCTGCTGGCCGAAGAAGGCATCAACTTTTTCCTGGCAGGCCCTGCCCAGGCCGTACGCAGCTTTGTGGAGCAGCTCAAGCAAGACCCGCGTTTTGCCGACCTGGCTCCCAAGGAAAGCTGGTCCGAAACCGTGCCCTTTCGCAAAATGCTGGTCAAGGTCAAGAACGAGATCATCCGCATGGATCATCCCGCCATTCGACCCGCCCACGGCCGTGCGCCATCGGTCAGCCCGGTCACGCTGCGCCGCTGGCTGGAGCAAGGCCATGACGACGAGGGCCGCGAAGTGGTGACGCTGGACACGCGCAACGACTACGAAGTGGACGAAGGCGCGTTTGCCGGCACGATCGACTGGCGCCTGGGCAAGTTCACCGAATTCCCGCCTGCACTGCGCCAGCACAAGGATGAACTAGCCGGCAAGACCGTGGTCAGCTACTGCACGGGCGGCATCCGCTGCGAAAAGGCCGCCATCCTCATGCAGGATGAAGGCATCGAAAACGTCTACCAGCTCGAAGGCGGCATCCTCAAATATTTCGAGGAAACCGACGGCAAGTTCTACGACGGTGGCTGCTTTGTCTTTGACGGCCGCGACTCGCTGGGCACCGATCTGTCGCGCACCGAGCTGGTTCACCCCCGCCCCATCAAAAAGCATCTGATGGACTAAGCCATCCTTGCTGGGCGACTCTCAAAAAAAGAGCAGCTAGCGCTTGCCATCAAACGATTTCAGATATAAATCCATCTGAAATCAATGATGCAAAAGCGCTAGCCGCTTCTTATTCAATAGCAGATTGATGCTGCTTATCTTGCCCAGCGCGCTGCAGCGCTGGCCACGCGCTCGCCAAACTGGCGTGCGGTTTCCAGATCGCCAGCGGCCATCTCGCCGGCCGATGAGTCAGAGGGTGACTGTGCCATGGCGCCGCTGAAGCTGCCCATCCAGTTCACATCGTTGCGCTGCGCGGCCTTGGTGTTCGAAGGCAGCAGGCCCAGACCCACCCACACGCCGCCATGCTGCATGGCCAGGTGGTGGAAATAGTCGAGCGTGACCTGCTTGTCGCCCTGCACGCTGGCGCTATTGCTGAAGCCGGCAAACAGCTTGTCCTTCCAGGCCTGGGAAAACCAGGCCTTGGACGAGGCGTCGGCAAATTTCTTGAACTGCCAGCTCGGAGCGGCCATATAGGTCGGCGCGCCGAAGACGATGGCATCGGCCGCAGCCAGTTGCTCCCAGCCACCTTCGGGCAAATTGCCATCGGCGTCGATGGCCAGCAGCTGCGCGCCTGCGCCCTGGGCCACGGATTGCGCCATGCGCTGGGTATGGCCGTAGCCGGAGTGGTAGACCACAACGATCTTGCTCATGATTTCTTCTTTCCTTCTTTCCTTCTTGCATCGGCGCAGCCATCCGCCGCGCCATCGTGAATCTGTGCCAAATAAAGGCTCGCCGGATTGACACCCGGCGAGCCTTGCCTTGCGAGAGCGCGCTAGCTTATCAAAGCCATGACCGCCTGCGCACTTTCGGCCTGTGCTGCCCCATGCTTTGCTTTAGCCTTTGCGGCCGTCCATGCTCCAGGCACCTGCCCCATGGGCGGCGTAGCCAAGCAGACCGCCGACCACAGCGATGTTCTTCCAGAACAGCAGCTGCTGCATCATGGCGGCTTCTGCGGGCACGCCCCAGAAGTTATGGAAGAAGAAGCTGGCAATCAGCGTGAAAAATCCCAGGATCAAGGCCGCGTAGCGCGTGTGCCAACCCAGCAATATGGCCAGACCGCCCACGATCTCGATCACCAGGCCCACCGCCACCGCAACCTGGGGCATGGGCATGCCCACCGACGCTGCATAACCCACGGTGCCCGCAAAGCCGCTGATTTTCTGAATGCCCGCAGGCAGGAACAGCAGGGCAATCAGCACACGGCCCAGCAGGTCCAGAGGATTTCGCAATTGATTCAACATTTCAAACTCCAGTCATCGCGACCAAGGGTCGCATTGGCTCAACTCCATCAGTACACCCCTTGAAATCGTCAGACTCAAGGCTCCAGATCAAACACCAGAACTTCCGCAGCCCGGCCATTGGCAAGGCGCAGGCGCTCCTCATTTTCAATAAGTGCGGCGTCACCGCTTGTCAGCTTTTGTCCATTCACGTCCAGCTCGCCACGCACCAGGTGCACATAGGTCTTGCGCCCGGCCGGCAGGGCCACATCGACAGCCTCTGCGCCGTCGAACAGAGCGGCATACAAGCGTGCATCGGCATTCATCGGAACCGAGCCCTCGGCACCGTCGGGTGAAGCCACCAGACACAGACGTCCACGCTTTTGCGCCTCGCTGAATGTCTTCTGCGCATAGCCTGGCTCGATACCTGTGCGTGCGGGCAGCAGCCAGATCTGCAGAAAGTGCGTGGTCTGCTCCTTGGCGTAGTTCTGCTCGCTGTGCACCACCCCCGAGCCCGCGCTCATGCGCTGCACCTCTCCAGGCAGGATGGGGGTTTCATTGCCCATGCTGTCCTTGTGCGAGAGAGCACCTTCGAGCACATAGCTGATGATCTCCATATCGCGGTGGCCGTGCGAGCCAAAACCCGTGCCGGGGGCAATCCGGTCTTCGTTGATCACGCGTAGATTGCCGAACCCCATATGGCGCGGGTCGTAGTAACCGGCAAACGAAAAGCTGTGATACGACTTGAGCCAGCCGTGGTCGGCGTAGCCGCGTTCCTGGGATTTGCGCAGAGTCATCATGGTGTGCTTCCTTTCGTTCAAGTGACTGTCTCTATGGGCTCTACTGTAGAAGTCGACCGCCAGGCTGTGGCTGAACGGCGTTGATGGCATCATTCAAACTGTTTGAATCATCAATCTCACCATGCCCAGCTCCCGCGATGTGCTCACCCCCGACAGCCTGGCCATGCTGCAGGCCATTGCCGAAACCGGCAGCTTTGCCGCTGCTGCGCGCTCCCTGGGCCTGGTGCCCAGTGCACTGACCTACCGCGTGCGCCAGATCGAAGATGCGCTCGATGTGCTGCTGTTTGACCGCAGCTCGCGCCATGCCCAGGCCACGGAGGCCGGCCAGGCCTTGCTGCGCGAAGGTGCCCGCCTGCTGCAGGAGATCGACGCCGTGGCGCACCGCGTCAAGCGCGTGGCCACGGGCTGGGAGCCGCAGCTGACCATCGTCATTGACGGGGCTGTGGCCCGCACGCCCGTCTTCGAGCTGGTCGAAGCCTTTTATGCGCTGACCCCGCCCACCGCACTCAAGCTGCGTGACGGCATTCTCAACGGCACGCTGGAAGTGCTGACCAGCGGCCATGCCGATCTGGCCATTGGCGTGGCCGTCAACACCAGCAATGTCTCCGAGCTGCAGACGCGCGAAATCGGGGAGATGGATTTCGTCTTCGCCGTCGCGCCGCACCACCCGCTGGCCAGACTCGATGAGCCGCTTTCCGACGAGTTGCTGCTGCGCCATCGCATGGTGGCCGTGGCCGACTCGGGCGTGCGCAGCAACACCAGCTTTGGCCTGGTCAACGGCCAGGACGTTCTGACCGTGGACAGCATGCCGGCCAAGCTGGAGGCCCAGATACGCGGCATTGGTGCCGGCTTTCTGCCACGCGGCATGGTGCAGGCCTATCTGGATGCCGGCCTGCTGGTCACAAGACAGGTGCAGCGCGCCAGCCGCAATCTGCGCCTGCACTATGCATGGCCCGGCCCCGCCCACCGCACGCCCGGGCGCGCCCTTCAGTGGTGGCTGACGCAACTGGAAAGCCCTGCCACGCGCAAGGCGCTTATGGAAAACCATCACCGTCAATAAGCTGCTGCGCGTCGCGGCCATCACGCGGGAGGTGTAGAGTGAGTTGCGCTGCAACAATTCAGCACAAGCAGCACTTGCTATCCTTTGGATAGCTGCTACGCTAGAACTCAAACGGTGTCGAAAAGGCTTTTTCATGAATGCTTCCCGCACTCGCGCGTCCGCAACTGCCTCCGCTTCCTCCCCTTCCCCGCATACCGGTGCCAAGCGCATTGCCGTCATCGGTGCAGGCATTGCAGGTCTGGCCTGCGCCCGCACGCTGATGCAGGCCGGGCATGACGTTCATGTCTATGAGCGCCTGACCCAGGCCGGCGGACGCATGCGCTCGGTCAGCGGCCCCTACGGCAGCTTTGACATCGGCGCCCAGTTCTTCACCGTACGCGACCCGCGCTTTCAGCAGGTGCTGGACACCACTGCCGGCAATCTGCGCGCCTGGAGCCTGAACAGCGTGCAGACCCGCAACGCCCAGGGCCGCAGAGTCGACAAGCACGCTCCGGTGCGCGAGACCCACTGGGTCGGCATGCCCGATATGCAATCGCTGCCACTGGCCTGGGCCGCGCCGCTATGGGATGCCGGACGCCTGCATCTGGGCCAGTCCCTGCGCGCCATGAGCCACCACATTGCCAGCGGCAACCACCACAGCCGCCACCAATGGTCCCTGATGCTCGATACCGAAGACCACGGCCCGCAGATTGCAGCCGACTTCGATGCCGTGGTGCTGGCAGTGCCGGCGCCCGTGGCCGCGCAACTGCTGCAGACAGCGCCGCAGGGTGCGACCCTGGCCAGGACCCTGGCCCCCGTGGAAATGGCCCCCTGCTGGGCCATGACGCTGTCCTACCCCATGGCCGCGCAGGCCGGCCTGACCACACTGGGCCCGCAGTGGAATGCCGCACGCAGCACGCATGAGCGCGTTGCCTGGGTGGCCCGCGAGTCCTCCAAACCCGGCCGCGCCCAGACCGAGCGCTGGACGATCCATGCCAACCCGCTGTGGTCCAACGAGCACCGCCACGACGACGCCACACGCGTGCTTGCCAAGCTGCAAAAGGCCTTTGGCGAGATCACGGGCATCCGCGTTGCGCCGCGCCATGCCAGCGTCTACCTCTGGCAGCATGCCCAGACACTTGCGCCCCTGGGCAGACCGTTCAGCCACGACCCCTCGGTAGGCCTGGGCCTGTGCGGGGACTGGTGCATAGGCATGCGGGTGGAAGACGCTTTTGTCTCGGGTCTGGAAATGGGCCTGGCCCTGGCCTGAGCCAACTGCGCGCAGTCAGGGGGCGTAAGATGGCGTCCCTCATGACTGCGGCCCTCTCCCGACCCTCCTCCAACGCTCCCAGCACGGGGCCATATATCGGGCGCTTTGCGCCCTCTCCCACCGGAGCGCTGCATGCCGGCTCTTTGGTCGCGGCGCTGGCCAGCTGGCTGGATGCACGCGCCCACCACGGACGCTGGCTGATTCGCATCGAAGACATCGATCCGCCACGCTGCCAGGCGGGCGCCGACCAGGAAATCCTGCGCCAGCTGGCCGCCTGTGGCCTGCACTCCGATGCCCCCGTAGTCTGGCAGTCGCAGCGACATGCACTCTATGAAAAAGCGCTGCAACAGCTGCAGGCGCAAAAAATGGCCTACCCCTGCGGCTGCACGCGCAAAGACATCGAAGCCGCCTGGCAGGCACAGGGACTGATCCACGAGCGGCATGTGGAGCGACCCTACCCCGGAACCTGCCGTCATGGCCTGCAAGGCAAGCCCGCCAGAGCCTGGCGCTTTGCACTGGAGCAACAGGTACATGATTTACAGAAAATCCAGCCCGAAGCGCTGCCCCATCAATCGTATTCAGCCACGCAAAACATCGCACTCAAACAACACGCCCTGGAAAGCAGGTGCCCCGTGCTGCACTGGCAGGACCGGCGTCTGGGCGCGCAGCAGCAGAACCTGATCACCGGCGTGGGCGACTTTGTGCTGCGCCGTGCGGACGGACTCTGGGCCTACCAGCTGGCCGTGGTCGTCGACGACGCCGAGCAAGGCATCACCGATGTGGTGCGCGGCGAAGACCTGGCCGACAACACGCCTCGCCAGCTAATGCTGCAGCGCGCCCTGGGTCTGCCCCAGCCGCGCTATCTGCACACGCCGCTGGTCTGCATGGAAAACGGAGAAAAGCTCTCCAAACAGCATGGCGCACCAGCCGTGGATGTCAGCCAGCCTCTGACCGTGCTGTCTGCCGCAGCGCAGCAGCTCGGCCTGCCACAAGCGCCCGCAGCCGCCCCCTGCAGCAGCGAAAGCCCCGCAAGCGCCTTGCCTTTGGCGCTGGACTTCTGGGTCCGGTGCTGGCGCCAAACCTACAATATCGCCCCGTGACTTCTTCTAATTCAACACCTACCACCGATATGGCCGAAAACGTGCCAGCCGCTGACGCATCCGCAGCATCCCAAGGCCAGGCGCCCGAAGGCGTGGCCTATCCCAAGACCATCAAAAGCTATGTGCGCCGCGCAGGCCGCACCACTACGGGCCAGGCCAAGGCTTTTGAAGAACTGGGTCCGCGCTTCCTGCTGCAATACCAGAAGGCTCCTCTGGACGCCGCAGCCGCCTATGGCCGCGACGGCAAGCTGATTCTTGAAATCGGCTTCGGCATGGGTGAAGCCACCGCCCATATCGCCCGCGTGCGCCCCGACGACAATTTCCTGTGCTGCGAGGTGCACGAGCCCGGCGTGGGCGCACTGCTCAAGCGCATTGGCGAGCAGGAGATCGAGAACATCCGCATCCTGCAGCACGATGCCGTGGAAGTCATCGACAACATGCTGCCCGAAGCCTCGATCGACGGCGTGCACATCTTCTTCCCAGATCCCTGGCACAAGAAAAAGCACAACAAGCGCCGCCTGATCCAGAGCCCCCTGATCGCCAAGCTGGCCGCTCGCATCAAGCCCGGCGGCTACATCCACTGCGCTACCGACTGGGAGCCCTATGCGGTGCAGATCCTGGAAGTGCTGAACGCAGAACCCATGCTGCAGAACACGGCCGAGAACTACGCCGAAAAGCCCGACTACCGCCCACTGACCAAATTCGAAAACCGTGGCATTCGCCTCGGTCATGGCGTCTGGGACCTGGTGTTCAGGAAGAAGTAACCCCCTGAGGCGCTTTGCGCCTTCCCCTAGCCGGGCGCCCCTCTCTGCTACGCAGAGGGGGACGACAGCATCGCTGCGGGGCGGCCCTTGCTTGCTGTCCCTGAATTGGATTAGCGCCAGTTGCAAGGACTGAGCTCCAAGCCATAAAAAACGCTCCTCATTGAGGAGCGTTTTGTTTTGGGGCAAGGCAGCCTGGACTGCCTTTTGGTGCTCGCCTTACAGGCGCTCGGCTCAGAGGCGCTCGGCTTAGAGGCGCTCGGCCACCCAGGCCTGCACGCTGGCCAGCGCTGCGGGCACGGCTGCGGCATCGGTGCCGCCGGCCATGGCCATATCGGGCTTGCCACCGCCCTTGCCGCCCACTTGCTGGGCCACAAAGTTCACCAGCTCGCCGGCCTTGACCTTGGCGGTTTCAGCCTTGGTCACGCCTGCTGCCAGTTGCACCTTGTCGCCGTCCACGGCAGCCAGCACGATCACGGCCGCACCCAGCTTGTCCTTGAGCTTGTCCATGGTGTCGCGCAATGTCTTGGCGTCCGCTCCTTCGAGCTTGGCGGCCAGCACCTTCACGCCATTGACGTCGGCTGCCTGCGTGAGCAGCTCATCACCCTGGCTGGAAGCCAGCTTGCCCTTGAGCGCAGCGATTTCCTTTTCCAGTGCCTTGATCTGATCCAGCGCACCGCCGATGCGGTTGGTCAGCTCGGCTGCAGGGGCCTTGAAAGCGGCCGCGGCCTGGTCCACGGTGGACTCCAGCGACTGCAGATAGGCCAGCGCGTTCTCGCCGGTAATGCCTTCGATACGGCGCACGCCAGCGGCCACGCCGGATTCGCCCACCACCTTGAACAGGCCGATGTCGCCGGTACGGCTGACGTGAGTGCCACCGCACAGCTCGCGGCTGGAGCCGATGTCCAGCACGCGCACGGTTTCGCCGTACTTCTCGCCGAACAGCATCATCGCGCCGGTCTTCTGGGCCGATTCGATATCCATCACGCGCGCATCGGTGGCGGTGTTGGCCAGCACCTCGGCATTCACGCGGGCTTCGATCTCGCGGATCTGCTCGGCAGTCACCGGGGCGTTGTGTGCAAAGTCGAAGCGGGTACGCTCGGCATTGACCAGCGAGCCCTTTTGCTGCACATGACCGCCCAGCACTTCGCGCAAGGCCTTGTGCATGATGTGTGTGACCGAGTGGTTGCGCATGGTCGCAGCGCGCACGGCGGTATCCACCTGTGCTTCAACGGCATCGCCCACCTTCAGGCTGCCGGCTTCCAGCACGCCGTGGTGACCGAATACATCGGCCTTGATCTTGAGCGTGTCTTCCACGGCAAAGCGGTTGCCGCCAGCAACAATCACGCCCTGGTCGCCGACCTGGCCGCCCGATTCGGCGTAGAAGGGAGTCGTGTCCAGCACCACGACACCGTTTTGGCCGGCCTGCAGCTCGTTCACGCTCACGCCATCGGCGTACAGCGCAACGACCTTGGCTGCCTCGGCCAGCTTGTCGTAGCCGGTGAACACATTGGCGTCCCCTGTGTATTCCAGCGCGCGGTCCATCTTGAACTTGCCGGCTGCGCGGGCAGTTTCCTTCTGGTGCTGCATGGCGGCGTTGAAGCCGGCCTCGTCCACCGTCACGCCACGCTCGCGCGCCACGTCGTTGGACAGGTCCAGCGGGAAGCCGTAGGTGTCATGCAGCTTGAAGGCCACATCGCCGGGCAGCACCTTGACGTCGCCGGCCAGTGCGCTGTCCAGGATTTCCATGCCGTTGGCCAGGGTCTCGAAGAAACGCTCTTCCTCGGCCTTGAGCACGCTGGTGATATGCGCTTCCTGCTCCTTGAGCTTGGGATAGGCATCGCCCATCTGCACCACCAGGTCGGCCACCAGCCTGTGGAAGAAGGGAGTTTTCTGGCCCAGCTTGTAGCCGTGACGGATGGCGCGGCGGATGATGCGGCGCTGCACATAGCCACGACCTTCGTTGGAAGGAATCACGCCGTCGGACACCAGGAAGGATGTCGCGCGGATATGGTCGGCAATCACCTTCAGCGAAGGAGTGCTCAGATCTTCGGTGTGGGTTTCACGGCCGGCAGCCTTGATCAATGCCTGGAACAGGTCGATCTCGTAGTTACTGTGCACATGCTGCAGGATCGCAGCCAGGCGCTCCAGGCCCATGCCGGTGTCCACGCAAGGTGCGGGCAGCTTCACCACGGAGGCGTCTTCCTTCATGTCGAACTGCATGAACACGTGGTTCCAGATCTCGATGAAGCGGTCGCCGTCTTCTTCCGGGCTGCCGGGAGGGCCGCCGGCAATGTGCTCGCCGTGGTCGTAGAAGATTTCCGAGCAGGGGCCGCAGGGGCCTGTGTCGGCCATCATCCAGAAGTTGTCGCTCTTGTACTTGCCGCCCTTGTTGTCGCCGATGCGGATGATGCGCTCGGCAGGCAGGCCGATGACGTTCTTCCAGATGTCATAGGCTTCGTCGTCTTCGTGATAGACCGTGGCCAGCAGCTTCTCGGCGGGCAGGCCGAAGACCTTGGTCAGCAGCTCCCAGCCCCACTCGATGGACTCCTTCTTGAAGTAGTCGCCGAAGGACCAGTTGCCCAGCATTTCGAAGAACGTGTGGTGGCGCGCGGTATAGCCCACGTTTTCCAGGTCGTTGTGCTTGCCGCCGGCGCGCAGGCAGGCCTGCACCGAAGTTGCGCGGTTGTAGGGGCGCTTGTCCGAGCCCAGGAACACGTCCTTGAACTGCACCATGCCGGAGTTGGTGAACATCAGCGTCGGATCGTTGCCGGGAACCAGCGAGCTGGACGCGACAACCGTGTGGCCCTTGGAAGCGTAGAAATCCAGGAACGTCTTGCGGATGTCCGCAACGGAAAAAGTGGGTGTACTCATGGTGTTTGGTATGAAGACGCCTGCATGACGCCTGCGATCAGTACGGCCCGGCGCTGCTTTTTCAGGAGCTGCGCAGACAGGCAAATCAGCCGAACATTATAGGTTTGCGGCTACATACCCGCGCGGCCTTGTGCCGATAACAGCGATCATGAATTTTCATGCGTTGCATTAATGTCTTCATCATCGGCTTGCGGATAATCGGCAACCACTATGAGCGACACACCCCAACCCGAGACCTCCAAGCCCGCTGCCTCTGCCAAAAACCGACTGGTGGTCTGGCTCATCGCCCTGCCCGTGATCATCTTTGGCGCGCTCATGCTCATCGGCCAGTTCATGGACGATCCGCTCAGCAAGCAGCGCTGGACGGAAGCAGAAACCATCAAGATCTGCTGGAAACAGACGGCCAAGCCCGAGGCCGAGCGCAAGACCCAGGAGTTCAAAACCCCTCAGGACTGCGAACGCCTGGAGTTCGATTTCAAGACCCGCTACGGCGAAAACCCTTGAAGCGGCCGCGACGCAGCAAGCCTGTGGCAGGCGTGCTGCGTGACTGACGGGCTTACTCTTCGCCCCAGTCTTCGTCTGCGCCCTCTTCCTCTTGTGCTGCAGCCAGCGCGATCATGCGGTCAAAGGTCTCAATGATCGCGATGCGGCGACCCTGCTTGTAGCCCTCCTCGGGCTCCAGCTCGTCGATGCTCTGGTCCCAGGCCTGCAGATAAGTGGCCTTCCATTGCTCCAGCGTCGGCAGATCCGGCCACAGCGGATGCATGCCGCCCTCGGCCATGGCGCACAGCAGCTCGATGCGGCAAGGCACCAGATCCGACTCCGTCTCGCCCGCCTGCAAAGCCTCGGGCGAGTCCAGTGCCTCGGCAATTTCATCGATGAGCTGGCCCGTGATATCGGCCAGCCAGTCCAATGCGGTGTCGTTATCGAAATTGCCGTGCGACCAAGTGCCCATGACCAAACTCCTTGCTGTGATATGTCCCTAAACCAAGGCCCAACATAGCGGGCCCTGATGTCAAAACTGTGTCAGTCCAGGCGATGGTCCAGGCGCTACGTATCAACGGTTGCGATTTTTCATGGCGCGCTCCACCTCGCGCTTGCCTTCTCGGTCCTTGATCACATCGCGCTTGTCATGCTCGGCCTTGCCCTTGGCCAGGGCGATCTCGCATTTCACGTAACCGTTCTTCCAGTGCAGATTGATGGGCACCAGGGTATAGCCCTTTTGCTCGACCTTGCCGACGAGACGCTTGATCTCGTCCTTTTTCAAGAGCAGCTTCTTGATGCGTGCCGAGTCCGGATTGACGTGGGTGGACGCCGTCTTGAGCGGGTTGATCTGGCAGCCCAGCAGGAACAGCTCGCCGTCCTTGATCAGCACATAGCCGTCGGTGAGCTGTACCTTGCCGCTGCGCAGGGCCTTGACCTCCCAGCCGTGCAGCACCATGCCGGCTTCGTGGCGCTCCTCGAAGAAATAGTTGAAAGCTGCTTTTTTATTGTCGGCAATGCGCGACGATGTTTCTGGTTTCTTGGCCATGGAATATTAGTTGCAGGCGGACCGGAGATGAAAGCTCTCCCTACAATACTGGATTGCCGTCTCGCCTCTGAGCGATGATTTTAGTTTCGCATCGCGCCTCTGGGTATATTGACCTAGGCCAATTCCCTGCTCTTGCGCCCTGCTGATTGCTCTTTGTTCATGAAAAACGTCAACAAGTCCGTCCTCATCTGGTACAGCCCCGAAGAAATGTTTGCCCTCGTGACGGACGTGGCCCACTATGCCGACTTTCTGCCCTGGTGCGATCATGCCAAGATTCTGGAGCAGGACGACACAGGTATGACAGCCGAGGTGGGTATTGCGTTCAGCGGTCTGCGCAAGTCTTTCGTGACGCGCAACACGAACAGTAGCATGGATGACGGTGGCAAGCAGGTCAGCATGCGTCTGGTCAAAGGACCTTTCTCGCGTCTTGAAGGCCACTGGCGCTTTCATCCCGTAGGCGACGGCACGCAACGCGCCTGCAAGGTCGAGCTGCAGCTGGACTACGGCTTCGACAACGGTGCCGTGGCCGCCATCATCGGCCCGGTCTTCGACCGCATCGCAGGCTCCATGGTCGACGCTTTCATCAAGCGAGCCGAACAAATCTATGGCTGATGCTCTGCCAGAGGTGATCGACATCACCGTCTGCATATCGCCCTGCTCCGGCACCGTGCAGGAAGCCCTGTTGCAGCTTCCCGCGGGCAGCACTGTCCAGCAAGCTCTGGACGCCCTGACCGCCTCAACAGCCTTGCCGGATGTGCAACTGCCCGAGGCCTTGGCCGGCATGGTCGGTATCTGGGGCAAGGTCGCGAATCCGGGCCAGACTCTCAAGCATGGCGATCGTCTGGAGATCTATCGACCACTGACCGTAGACCCCAAGGTTGCCCGACGCGAACGCTTTGCCCGGCAGGGCGCGCGCAGCGCCGGACTGTTCAAACGCCAAAGAGACGGAGCCAAGGCGGGTTACTAGCCAGTTGCCAGCAGGACTCAAAAAAGCGCCTTCAGAAGGCGCTTTTTTATCGACATCCTGGCAAATAACTCGGCGAAGAGCTCGGCAAAGACTCCGGCGCCTACTGCGCCGGCTCTGCCATGGGTCCGCAATCGGAAGCGATCACGGCATCGGCGTGCTTGATCTCGGCATCGCGCGCGGCCTCATCCATGAAGCCACGCTCGCCCTTGGCATTCACATGGGAGAGCAAGCGGCCCGATGCCAGGGTTGCCTTGGCCTGCCTGGCACGATTGCAGTTGTCCTGGCGCTGCTTTTCCTTTTGCAGTTTGTCGGCCTGGGTCTTGGCTGCTTCCTGCTCCTGCATCTTGCGCTTTTGCTCTTCCAGCCCTTTGTCCACACCGGCTTGCGCCACGGGCTTGGCCGCGCCGACCTCCGGCATCGCCGAAGGTGCTGCGACTCTGGCACTGCCGGGGCTGCGCAAAATATTCTTGGCGGGGATATCGGCCGGCGGAGCCCTGTCGCTGAACACCTTGCGCCCCTGACCATCAATCCATTGCCACTGGGCAATTGCGGGAACCGTGCAGCTGGCAATGGCTGCAAACAAAGCGAACTTGATGGCGTGCATGGAGTCAATAAGTCTTGGAGTGGCGTTGGGGATTCTGGGTCACGAGCCCACATTGTGCGGCAAGTCACAGGTACAATCTTTCTTTTGGAGCCATCACATGCGCCTTCTCGGAAAAGCACTGACCTTTGACGACGTCCTGCTCGTTCCCGCCTACTCCGAAGTCCTGCCCAAGGACGTTTCCCTCGCCACCCAATTCACTCGCAATATCCGCCTGAACCTGCCCCTGGTGTCTGCCGCCATGGACACGGTGACAGAGGCGCGTCTGGCCATCGCCATTGCGCAAGAAGGCGGTATCGGCGTGATCCACAAGAACATGACAGCCGAGCAGCAAGCCGCTGAAGTGTCCAAGGTCAAGCGCCACGAATCCGGTGTGGTGCACGACCCTGTGGTCATCACCCCCGAACACACCGTGCTGCAAGTGCTGCAGCTGTCGGAAGAACGCGGCATTTCGGGCTTCCCCGTGTGCGACGGCGGCAAGGTGGTCGGCATCGTGACCAGCCGCGATCTGCGCTTCGAGACCCGCTACGACGTCAAGGTCAGCCAGATCATGACGCCCCGCGAAAAGCTGATCACCGTCAATGAAAAAGACGGCACCAGCCCCGCCGAAGCCAAGGCACTGCTGAACAAGCACAAGCTCGAACGAATCCTGGTGGTGAACGACGCCTTTGAACTCAAGGGCCTGATCACCGTCAAGGACATCACCAAGCAAACCACCTTCCCCAATGCCGCACGTGATGCATCGGGCCGCCTTCGCGTGGCTGCCGCTGTCGGCGTGGGCGCTGGCACCGAAGAGCGCGTGGAACTGCTGGTCAAGGCCGGCGTGGACGCAATCGTCGTGGACACAGCTCACGGCCACTCCAAGGGCGTGATCGACCGCGTGCGCTGGGTCAAGCAGAACTACCCCCAGGTGGACGTCATCGGCGGCAATATTGCCACCGGCGCTGCCGCCCTGGCTCTGGTGGAAGCCGGTGCCGACGCGGTCAAGGTCGGTATCGGCCCCGGCTCCATCTGCACCACCCGTATCGTGGCTGGCGTGGGCGTGCCCCAGATCATGGCCATCTCCAATGTGGCCGACGCCCTCAAGGGCACGGGCGTGCCCCTGATCGGCGACGGCGGCATCCGCTTCTCCGGCGATATCTCCAAGGCACTGGCCGCTGGCGCCTCCACCATCATGATGGGCGGCATGTTTGCCGGCACCGAAGAAGCTCCTGGCGAAGTGATTCTGTACCAGGGCCGCTCGTACAAGAGCTACCGCGGCATGGGCTCCATCGGCGCCATGCAGCAAGGCTCGGCTGACCGCTACTTCCAGGAATCCTCCACCGGCAACCCCAATGCCGACAAGCTGGTTCCCGAAGGCATCGAAGGCCGCGTGCCCTACAAGGGCTCCATGGTCTCCATCGTCTATCAGATGGCTGGCGGCGTGCGCGCCTCCATGGGCTATTGTGGTTGCGCTACGATCTCCGAGATGAACCAGAAGGCCGAGTTTGTGGAAATCACCGCAGCCGGCATCCGTGAATCTCACGTCCACGACGTGCAAATCACCAAGGAAGCGCCCAACTACCGCGCCGACTGATTGACCCGCTAGTCTCAAAAGCAGGACGGGCATTGCCTGCCCTGCTTTTTTCATTTCAGGAGTCTTCATGAAACTTGCCGAAGCACTGCTGCTCAGAGCCGATCTGAAGAAAAAGCTGGCCTCGCTGCGCGAACGCATTGGCCGTAATGCCCTGCTGCAGGAAGGCGAAACGCCCAAGGAAAAGGTCGAAGACCTGCTGGCCGAAGCCTACTCTGCGCTGCAGGAGCAGCAATCGTTGGTGCGCCGCATCAACGCCGCCAACGAAAGCGCCAAGCTGCCCGATGGCCGCCTGCTTGCCGATGTACTGGCGCTGCGCGACACGCTGATTGCACAGCACTCCCTGCTGATCAGCACCATCGGCGCCACCAACAAGGATGTGGATCGCTACAGCCAGCGTGAGATCAAATGGGTGCCGCAGATTCAGGTGGCCAGCCTGCAAAAACAGGCTGATGATCTTTCGCGCAATATTCGTGAAGTCAATGTCGCGGTTCAGGCGGCCAACTGGCAGATCGACATTTAAAGCAGTTTTTTGAGCGCTGCGGGCGAGTGCAGAGACCCCAATGAGCAACAGGGGGTTGAAAACATACTGGGGCTTAATTGGCAGCGCGGCGGGCAGCGCACAGTGTCACAACACACTTACAACGAAGCCCATCACCTGTCACCACGTACTTTTGAGAACGTACTCCGCACTACCTTGCACTGACGCAGCGCTCTCCTCTATCGTCAACATGTCCTTTTGTTTCTGCTCAGAATTCACCCCATTCTGACCAGAATGCTAAAATCGGGTCTGATTCATTGATCAGATCCGTTTTTTGCTTTCACCCTCCATGCACTGCGTCGGTATCTACGAAGCCAAAACCCGCTTTTCCGCCCTGGTCGAAATGGTCGAACAGGGCGAAGAAGTTCGCATCACGCGCCATGGCAAGGAAGTCGTGCGAATGCTGCCCATGCGCCGCAAGCCGGTGATCACCGATGAGCGGATTGCCCGTGAGCTGGAGCAGATTTCGGCCCTGCAGCAGACAGTGAAAGCTCAAGCAGCCACACATACCGCAGCGGACAGCACCACTTGCCTGCGCCACACAGGACGGAGCCAGGCATGAGCGCCACCGCTTTTGTGCTCGATGCATCCGTCACCGCCGCCTGGTTGCTGCCTGACGACGCCAGCGAGCACACCAGACGCCTCTACACCCGTATCCGCCGCGATGAAGTGGACCCGCAAGCCCCCAACCTCTGGCAGTGGGAATGCGGCAACCTGATTGCATCGGGCGTGAATAATGGCCGTATCCCGCAGACCTCGGTCGAAGGCCTGTGGGGCGTGCTGGAAGCCATTCGTCACCGGGTAGAGCTGCACGAACTGGCTCCCGCACAGCACAAGGCCGTGCTGGATGTGGCGCTGGATACCGGCCTGCCCACCTACGACGCCGCATACCTGTGGCTGGCGCAATCGCTGCGCCTGCCGCTGGCCACATTCGATGCAGCCCAGATGGCAGCCGCCCGCAAAAGCGGCGTCACCGTCTGGGCTCCCGAAGATTTCTAATCCCTTTTTGCCACCCTCTTGCCCTTGATCACCATGCAACACGACAAGATTCTTATTCTGGACTTCGGCTCCCAGGTCACACAGCTGATTGCTCGCCGCGTGCGCGAAGCCAATGTCTACTGCGAAGTCCACCCCTGCGATGTGAGCAGCGACTGGGTGCGCGAGTTTGCCGCCGACGGCAAACTCAAGGGCATCATCCTGTCGGGCAGCCATGCCTCCGTCTACGAAGTGGATGACCGAGCTCCCGACGCCGTGTTCGAGCTGAACCTGCCCGTGCTGGGTATTTGCTACGGCATGCAGACCATGGCCACCCAGCTGGGCGGCAAGGTCGAAGGCTCCAACACCCGCGAATTCGGTTACGCCGAAGTGCGCGCCCATGGCCACACCAAGCTGCTGGAAGGCATCGAAGACTTCGCCACGGCCGAAGGCCACGGCATGCTCAAGGTCTGGATGAGCCACGGCGACAAGGTCACCGAACTGCCTCCGGGCTTCAAGGTCATGGCCTCCACACCCTCCTGCCCCATCGCCGGCATGGCCGACGAAGCACGTCGCTACTACGCCGTGCAGTTCCACCCTGAAGTCACGCACACCGTGCAAGGCCAGGCACTGCTCAACCGCTTTGTGCTCGACATCTGCGGCACGCAGGCAGACTGGATCATGGGCGACTACATCGAAGAAGCCGTGGCCAAGATCCGCGAGCAGGTAGGCGATGAAGAAGTGATCCTGGGCCTGTCCGGCGGCGTGGACTCCTCCGTGGCTGCTGCCCTGATCCACCGCGCCATCGGCGACCAGTTGACCTGCGTATTCGTCGATCACGGCCTGCTGCGCCTGAACGAAGGCGATATGGTCATGGAGATGTTCGAAGGCAAGCTGCACGCCAAGGTCGTGCGCGTCGATGCCTCGGCCCTGTTCCTGGGCGAGCTGGCCGGCGTGTCCGAGCCCGAGCAAAAGCGCAAGATCATCGGCCGCCTGTTCGTGGACGTCTTCAAGGCCGAAGCCGAAAAGCTCAAGGCTGCCAACGCCGGCTCCAAGGGTGCAACCTTCCTGGCCCAGGGTACCATCTACCCCGACGTGATCGAGTCGGGCGGCGCCAAGAGCAAGAAGGCCGTCACCATCAAGAGCCACCACAACGTCGGCGGCCTGCCCGAGCAACTGGGCCTGAAGCTGCTGGAGCCCCTGCGCGACCTGTTCAAGGACGAGGTGCGCGAACTGGGCGTGGCCCTGGGCCTGCCCCGCGGCATGGTCTACCGCCATCCCTTCCCCGGCCCCGGCCTGGGCGTGCGCATTCTGGGCGAAGTGAAGAAGGAATATGCCGACCTGCTGCGCCGCGCAGATGCCATCTTCATCGAAGAGCTGAACAACTGGATCGACGAAAAGACCGGCAAGAGCTGGTACGACCTGACCAGCCAGGCCTTCACCGTCTTCCTGCCCGTCAAGAGCGTGGGCGTGATGGGCGACGGCCGCACCTACGACTACGTCGTGGCCCTGCGCGCCGTGGTCACCAGCGACTTCATGACTGCCGACTGGGCCGAGCTGCCCTACGGCCTGCTCAAGAAGGCCTCCGGCCGCATCATCAACGAAGTGCGCGGCATCAACCGCGTCACCTATGACGTGAGCACCAAGCCACCAGCAACCATCGAGTGGGAATAAAGCGCTGTCGTGAACTGACACGCAAGCTTTAGACCTTTTCTTATGAAAGCCCGCGATATCGCGGGCTTTTTTCATTTCTATCTAGCTCTATCTGGAACTAGCCAGTCTTACGAAGTCGGCGGGTTTCGATGACACTTAGATGTTCAGTCCCACGGTGAGATGGTGCGGATGAAGCCTAAAGCGGCTTGGATCTTTTTCCCATGCCTCGCACATCGCACGGAATGGTGTCTTCCACCTGAGCGCCTTCAAGTGCTTGCCGAAGTTGTAGCTTCGAACGAATGCCTGGACATGCTCCCGTAGCTGCTCCAGGCCCTCTTACTCATGCGCCTTGATCGTGGATTCCTTGATGGTCCGGTTCATGCGCTCGACCATGCCGTTGGTCCAGGGGTGGTACGGCTTGGTATGTCGTTTCTCGATTCCATTGAACTTGCAGATGCGTTCAAAGATGTGACCGATGCATGTGTCGGTGACGCCGTCTCTGAAGCGTTCTTGCCCTGTGAACGCCATGCCGTTGTCCGTCACAACGGTAGGTATGCGGTACGGGAGGCCACAAGCACCTGCCGAAGGAACTGCGCTGCGTTGGCTTTCGTGACCCTGTCAAAGAACGCAACATGCGTGAACTTTGTGACGCGGTCTATGGCAACAAACATGTGCTGTCTGCCGCTGGAGATCTTCATTTCAGCGCTGTCGATGTGCACGAAGCCCAGCGTCGTTTCTTCAAACTTTCCGTGCCTTCGTGGTACCTGCGTTGCAGGCTGTCGGCTGATGCCGTGACACTGCAGGCAACGATGTCAGGCGCTGCGGCTGAGCTTGGGTGCCGTCTCCAGGAGCTGCCCCATGAGATCGTCCAGCGACAGATGCCCTTGCTTGCGCAGCGCAATGGCCAAGTGTTCTTGCTCTTGAGAAAGATGCTGGCTTGCGCTGTCCCGAGGAGCCATGGGCTCATCGAGCACCGAGGTGCACGCACGCCACTTGGCCGCGGTCTTGGAGTTGATGCCGTAGAGCTTGGTCAAGGACCGATGGGAGCCGGTCGCTAGCTGGAGTTCTGCGCGGATACGCGCCGTTGTGCGGGCGCTGCCATGCAGGCGGATTGCCATAGTGCTTTCTCCTGTTCTGAGTTGAAGAATGCACCATGACTTCCTGGGACCGTACATCTAAACTGATAATGGCGAAAAAAGAGGAGCAAGGCGAAACGCCCTTGCTCCGCAGACCAGCTCAGGGCGAAGGCAAGATCACTTTATCCAGTAAATGGATGACACCATTAGAGGTAAGAGTATCGGTGGCAACAATATTTGCCCTTCGTGAGCGTTGGTCGGTGATCGCCAGATCGGCACCTACCGTGAAAGTTTCACCCTCGACAGTCTTGACCGGTGCATTCAATGGCACTTCAGCCTTGAGAATCAGCCCCGACACCACATGGTAGGTCAACACCTTGGACAACAACGCCTTGTCTTCCAGCAACTGCGCCTTGGTCAGACCCAGCTCGGCAAGCAATGATGAAAATGCCGCGTTTGTCGGAGCAAATACCGTCAACGGACCGGTCCCAGCCAGAGAATCGACCAGCCCTGCGGCCGTGACAGCTTCCACAAGCACACTGAAATCCGGGTTTGCAATCGCTGTCTGCACAATGTTCTTGTCCGCAGGCAAAAGCACGCGGTCAACGGCATGGATTAGACCGTTGGACGCTTGAATGTCTTGCTGCACAATTTTGCTGGTTCTGTTGCGCCCGTCCGTCACCATCAGGTTGCTCCCGGTTCTATCGATCTTGAAAAATCCACCTCCCACCGGTGTGACCGCCTTGCCAATTGGAAGTGCATTGCTAGGCACTCTTCCGGACAAAACGTGATACTTGAGAACAGTCTGAAGAAGAGTCTTGTTGGAGATCAACTGATCTTTGCTGACACCAAGCTCGGCAAGCAGTGCAGCGAAGGCATCGTTGGTGGGGGCCAACACGGTCACCTGAGTGGAGCCGCTCAGCGTATCAGCCAGGCCCGCCGCCTGAACGGCCTCCACAAGGATGCTGAAACGACTGTCGCGCTGTGCCACTTCAACAACATTGCCTGACGGGCCGTCACCACCACCACCACAGGCGACGGTCAAGGAAAGCAGAAGGACACTAAAAAATCCCGAGATCCAACGTAGCATGTTTGTTCTCCCGTGCAATGAAACTAGGCAATTTGCCAGTAGCGATGAGACGATGTGGGCTGAGCGATGTCTAAAGTCGATGGCTTCTCCTTGGGCTGAGGATGTAGAACAGTGGCATGGGCCTACCACTCCAGACTGCGCTGCAATGGCGCCGGAGGTTGGTCCGAGCGCTTCCTGCGTTGCGACAGGTGGTCGCGAGAGCCGTGCTTCTGAAGGATCGCGGCCTTGGCACTGCGCACGGAAGGCTGGGCTCGCACGGAGTGAACCCGCGACTTGGCAACCCTCGTGGCCTCGGCAAGGTCGACCAGCGGCGATGCAATATCCGTCCCCACGCGAACGCCACAGCGCGCCTGTAGCTGAAGTGGCATTTGCCAAGGTTCAAAAATCCAGGCATCGGGAACCTGCTGCAGGGCGGGAAGCCAGCGACGCACGAAGACGCCGCCAGGGTCGTGATCTTTCGCCTGCTTCAGGGGGTTGTAGACACGCAGGGCGTTGATGCCCGTTGTGCCAGCCTGCATTTGCATCTGGCTCCAGTGAATCCCTGGCTCATAGTCAAGGAACTGACGCGCCAGCCACAAGCCCACGGGACGCCAGTGCAGCCATAGGGGAAAGGAAGCCACGGACACGAGCATCGCGCGCATCCGGAAATTGAGCCACCCCGTCTCCCTAAGCATGGCTACACAGGCATCGACCAGTGGCCAACCGGTCCTGCCTGCCTGAAGGGCCTCAAAGTAGTCGGCATTGTGAGCGCTCTCGCGCAGACCGTCGTAGCCTTGGTGCAAGTTACGCCATTCAATTTCAGGCTCGGACTCCAGCTTCTGGATGAAGTGGCAATGCCAATGCAATCGGCTCATGAATGCAACCAGGCCCTGGTGGAGTCGCCGAGACTCCGGATCGCGCAAGCCTGTAAGCTGCAGTTGCTGCTGTTGAGTCGCCTGTACGACCTCACGCATGCTCAGACTTCCGCTTGAAAGATAGGGCGAAAGCCGCGAGCAGGCGTCTGCTGCAGAAAGCGGCGAGGAAATCCCACCGCGATAGTTCGCGCAGCGTATATTCAGGAAATCGTCCAGGACTTGCTGACCCGCAGACCTGCCTCCGCGCTGACGAAGAGGAACCTGGTGATCGTCAAGCAGGCCGATGGCCGATGGCTCAGGCCAGGTGGTACGCCAGGGCAGGCACACAGAGCGGAGACTGGCAGGCACAGGAGCCGCAACACGATCTGCCGCCATATGGCTTTGCCACATGCCCAGCCATTGGTCACGTGACGGCAGGCATCGCACCACGCCATGCTGGGGCCACTCCTGCCACGATACCCCTTGCGCGCGACACCAGCGCGCCACCGCTAAATCGCGCGCATATGTCACGCTATTGCCGGTCTCCTGGTGAGAGACCAGACTGGCGAACGGTTGCTGAGCGTGAAGACGCGACAGCACGTCGGTCAACTCGCCCACGGCAAGTTGCAGGCGAGCCCCCAAGACCCTCAGTTGCTGCGCCAAGTCGCGCAGAGACTCCCTGAGAAACTCGTAGTGCTGCAATGCGCAATCTGGCTGCCGCCAGATACCGGGCTCCAACACATACAAGCACAGCACGGGACCTCGCACGGCAGCATGGGCCAGAGGCGCATGGTCATAAACGCGCAGATCTCGCTTGAACCAGACAACGGTATAGGTCATGCCGAATCGTGATCAGGAAGAAAGTCAGGCCGTCACAAACTGGCAAAGTCAGCGCAGATCCGGCGGTTGAGGTCTGAAAGAAACCAAGCGCATGTATCACCCCTTTCCGAAATGGCGAAGCACTGCACAACTGCCGTGGCAACCCGGCAGACGCAAGGCCTCTGTGTCAAGACCACGTTTTTCAGCAGGAGCGACGCTCCTGGAGCCCAAAGATCGCGATCGAATCATCGCCAAGAGGCGCCTGGGTGGCCTGTCAGGGACGGCGCGGTCTGGCAAAAATTACACTGGAGTCAGACAGTAATTTGTCTTAGACAAAATTGCAAGAAACATCAAAATTCACAGGTCAATGAAAGAGAAGATGCGACATCGGAAATCAGAATGCGCTGCAGGGGCCATCAACATGCACGCTCGCGATTGCAGCCCCTCACCAAAAGGGCGTACCGACCAGGCATCCCCCTTTAAAAAGCGGACTGCTTCGTCCGGACTCTCAGAACCCTCTTCCTGATCCAAGTTTCTCGGGACGCACCCAACAGCGCGGCGACCTCGGCCCAAGAGGTATGAGAGGCGCCTGCGAACCAAGATGGGAAGTTCTATTTTTACATCTATGTCTATGACAATATTGTTCAGACTATCGCCTAGCTTGCAGAGCACGTCGATTGATACAGACCGACAGACACCGGATATCGGCTGAGCAGGATGAGAAATTGCCAAATCGATGGAGAACGGATGTATAGAGATCAGAAGTCGATCGATGGAGCTAGGGATGGGTTGAAGCGCCATGAACTCCAGCTGTACTTTTTCGCGCGGCCTGGGCAGATCCAGAGAGCCGTTTGTCTACAGCGATAAATCCATCGCATCTGCATTGCGAAGATGACCTATAACGACAGAGCGGAAGAAGAAAACCCGTTGATTGCGGGCAACTCTTCGAAAGCAGGCTTCGCAAAGAAATAGCCTTGAAACAAGTGCACTCCCATCGAACGCAAAGCGAGAAATTCGGCCTCGCTCTCGACCCCCTCAGCAATAATTTCGATACCCAGAACCTTGCAAACTCCAATAATTCCCTGAACAATTGCCTGACGCACGGGGCTACAATCAATATTACGCACCAAATCCATATCAAGCTTGATAATGTCTGGCTGAAACTCTGCAAGCAAATTCAGCCCTGAATATCCGGCTCCAAAATCATCGATTGCAGTCTTGAAACCACGTCTGCGATACTCATTCATAATTCGCTTCAAGTGCTCTTTGTCTACAATGCGTTCATTTTCTGTAATTTCGAAAATGATCTGGCGAGCCGGAAAGTGATGCTCGCGAGCAGCCTCCAGGGTTTTTCTAATACACGCTGAAGGCTCATATACTGCATTCGGCAGAAAATTGATGCTGACATGACTGGAGATACCCAAACGCGCAGCCAAGTCTATGGCTTTTACGCGACAGGCTTGGTCAAACTGATAGCGATTTTCATCGTTAACCTGACCAAGAATTTTTGCTGCTCCGCATCCGTCGGTGCCACGTACCAATGCCTCATAGGCAAATACGACATTGCTGTTCACATCGACAATTGGCTGAAAAGCCATACTGAATTCAAAGCTTAATGGCTCACGATCATGGCATTTCGAACAGGGCACAGATACTTTTTTATCAATTACTGGAAATATCGACATTGGTTTTCACTGGCTGGAATGCCAAATAGATAAGCATTAAATTCAACAGAACATCAAGACCAGCCACGGCTTAATCGATTGAAAGACAGAGTCAGACGCTGATTCATTCATATAGATCTGGTGAAGTACTGAGCACCACACATCAATGCCGATTGAACTGCTAAACAGTCTCTATCACCGCTGCTCGCGCAGCTTGGCACATATGAAGTCGTGTCGAAGCCGGTCCAGTTCGGATGGTCTTCGCAGAAACGTACGCCTTGTCACATTCCTCCGGGAAATCCTCCGCCATCCCAGCCAGACGGAACACACGGACCGCAGCAGCCATCTCGGCGGCTTGCTCCCTCAGTGCCTGGGCTGCTGCAGCACTCTGCTCGACCAATGCAGCATTTTTCTGGGTCGCTTGCTCCAGATGTGCGACGGCGTGACCCACTTGCGCAACCCCATGAGTCTGCTCCGCCGTCGCATCACTGATCGCTGCAATCAGTTCTGCGACTCGCTGCGCTTGGCTGACGATGTCGGTCATGGTCGACCCAGCCACATTGACCAACTGGGTCCCCTGCTCCACATTCATCACGCTGGTCTCGATCAAGGCCTTGATCTGGTGCGCGGCTTCGGCACTTCGCTGCGCCAAAGCGCGCACCTCGGCGGCCACAACGGCAAATCCTCGACCGTCTGCGCCCGCTCGGGCAGCTTCCACCGCAGCGTTCAATGCCAAGATATTGGTTTGAAAGGCAATGGAGTCGATGACACCAATGATGTCGGCAATGCGATGGCTACCGGCACTGATATCGTCCATCGTGTGCACCACCTGCAAGACGACCGCGCCACCTTTTTGTGCGGCCTCGCTGGCAGCTGCCGCAAGCAAGGCTGCTTGCCGCGCACTGTCGGCGTTGTGCTTGACCGATGCAGTCATCTCCTCCATCGAGGCTGCCGCCTGCTGGAGACTCCCGGCTTGCTCTTCGGTGCGACGGAGCAGACCATGATTGCCATCTGCAATTTCATTGGCACCCTGCGTCACGTTGTTCGACGCATGACGCACCTTGCGAACCACTTTTGCAAGGCTGGCCTGCATCGCCCCGAGCGAGAACAGGACGCTGTCAGGTCGAGCCTGCCCGACCCCCGCCAGGGACTGCAGATCCCCCTGCGCCACCTGACGAGCAATCTCAGCAAGCGCAGCGGGCTCCGCCCCCAACTGACGGACGATGCTGCGCCCCGCGCTCCATGCAATCGCGATACTGAGAAGAAGCGAGAGTATTAATGCAGTAAACATCACCCTCAGGAATCCACTGGCCTCATCGATGGCACTTTGATTCGTCCTCTGAATATGGCGCTCCTTGAAATCAATCAGCCGATTGATTGTCGCAAGCCATTCCACATACTGCGGTTTGGCTTGACCCCACAGCATACCGACTGCAGATGTGTCGCCTGCTCGAACTTTTCCGATGATGGCCTTTGTTGTTGCCACTGCCGGCACTTCAGCCTTTTTAATGTCATCATACAAAGGAAAAACCTCGGGACTCACCCCAGGCAATTGAAGCAATGAATTCAAAGATTCTGTAGATTTTTCATAGAAATTGGCCAAGGAATCGATATTTTCAATCTCTTTTTCACGCTCTGATTCCGTAGGGCTTAAAACCAGGTCCCTGACAGCGATGGCACGATCATGTGCAGACCCTCTGAAGTTGATTGCATTTCGCTGTACCTGAGAATAAATTTCCGAGTTCGCGCGCAAAGCAGTTTCAATATGATTGACTTTCACGACTGCGACGCCCGTGACAACCACAAGTAGAAAAACTATCAAGCCGAAACCGAGATATAGCCTTGCCGCAACCGGCAATCTTGAGAAAAACATAATTATCCCTGGGTGATTTTTATACTACTGCCTATGGAGAATTTTGCTGTGTTATCGACTTAAAAAATCTATCTTCATTTGAACCTCTTTAGAACAGCAGGATTTTCATCAAAATTAAGAACTGCCTTCGATCTGGACCTTGAAGCGAAAATTCAAGCACCGAATGTCTGGAAATCAGCCGAACAACAGACTGGGATTCACAACCCCAACGGAGGTGGCAGTCAACAAGGCTGAATGGTTGATGGGGGCTCCATCGACATGCTGGCAACATTCTTGTGGGCGCGGCTTGGCCATCACCCATGGACTACAAAGGATGCACAGACTTGTGCAGGAGGTGTCGTGATTGGCTTGGCAAGAGGAATTGAGTGCATAGAAACACTCTTTCCCCCAGAATCTAAGCTTCACACCCCCTAATGTACTAGACAAATTTACATTTGTCTTAGACAATTAACAAAAAGTTTCAGGCAACCGCTCTTGCTCTGCTGAACGCCTGTCCACTCTGCCTCCTATGAGTTCACCTGCACCTCAAAGTCCCCAAGCTGCCATCCCCATACTGGCCGTGGAGCACGAAACGGGTCTTTCCAAAGACACACTCCGAGTGTGGGAGAAACGCTATGGCTTCCCACGCCCCCTGCGTAACGCTGCCGATGATCGCCTCTACCCTCCTGAACAGGTTCGCCGCCTGAAGCTCATCAAAAGACTTATGGATGGAGGCTACAGACCGGGGAAGATTGCCGCCCTTGAAGAACAGCAACTTCAGGAGTTGCTCGGACACAAAATAAATTTGTCTACGACAAAAAAAGAGAGCGCTCAGTATCAGGAGAATATTGAGCCAATGCTAAACGCCATCGCCGCTCACGATGGTGAAGCCTTGCGTGAAGCGCTTCTCCATGCACAGATGCGACTGGGCTTGGGCCGGTTTGTTATCCAGGTGATCGCACCGCTCACCAGCGCAGTGGGTGAACTTTGGGCCACAGGACGGTTCGAGATCTTCGAGGAGCATCTGTATACTGAAGTGGTCAGCAACGTTCTGCGCACCTGTCTGAGCACCTTGGGTAATCCTCGCTTGAAGCAGAAGCCCAAAATACTGCTCACGACGATTCCTCAAGAGGCGCATGGATTGGGATTATTGATGGTCGAGTCACTGCTGGTGCAGGAAGGATGTCAGTGCGTGTCACTTGGCACTCAAACACCGATAAGCGACATCGTGCGCGCGGCGCAAGCACACAAGGTGGATGTCGTTGCACTGAGTTTTAGCAACCTCAACACACCGGCTTCCGTTCAGACCAGCCTGCGAACTCTCCGAAGCGAGTTACCCGTTGAAACCTCTGTGTGGGTTGGCGGCGCATGCGCCACCCTTTACCAGAAGTCATGGGAAGGAATAACCGCATTGAAAGAACTAAGTGGCATCCACGGCTTGGTTAGTCGGTGGCGCGAAACGCAGTTGTAACTGTCTGCATTGACCCAGCAGAACCTGCACAGGTCAGGCCGCTAATGCAAATGCCTCAGCGGGGGTTCTCATGTTCAGCGCCTGGTGCGGGCGCCGGTGGTTGTAGAAGTGGATCCAATCTCCAATCAGCCGGCTGGCATGCTGCAGCGATTCGAACCGGTGCCGATGCACACATTGCTCCTTGAGCGTACGAATCACCCGCTCGACCAAGCCATTCTGCTCGGGGCTGTGTGGCGTGATGAATTCCTGACACAGGCCATAGCTTCTGACCAGGGCCGTGAAGCTGCGGCTGGTGAAGACCAGCCCATTGTCCGAGCACAGTAGGAACGGAGCTGGCACGCGCCCGAGCGTCCTGAACCGTGCGATCAGCGCCTACTCCAGTGCTGACTCCGCCGTCTTGGATCTCCCGCTGCGCGACAGGTGCCAGCCCAGCAGTTCCCGGCTATGGCAATCGATCACCAGAGCCATCGTGGTCCAGCCATCACGCCCGGCCCAGACCCGGAACATATCCGTGGCCCAGCGCTCGTTGGGCGCCTTGGCCACCGAGGGCAGCGACTGGATCCGGGGCCTGAAGCCCACCGGGCGCTTGCGCACCTGCCAGCCCTTGAGCTGGAAGATGCGCTGCACCGTGTTCTTGTTGAACCCCAGCAGGTGCGCCACGGTTCGGTACCCGAAGGACGGGTTCTCCTCGATCATGGCCTTGATCGGGGCCACGAAGTGCTCCTGCAGCGTGGGTGCAGCCTTCACCGGCCGGTAGTACACGCTGCGCCGCAGCACCTCGAACCACCGGCACAGCTTGCTGATCGAGACGGTGATGCCGTCGGCCTGCAGTCCCTGGCGGATCGTCTCGATCACTTCTCGTCCTCGCCCAGCAGGGACTGCAATTTTTTTCTTGCGCGCAACTCCAGCATCGCCTCGCCGTAGGCCTCCTGCAACTCCTTCAGTTGGCGCTCGTACTGCTCGCGCACATCCTGCGGGTTGGCCTTCAGCGCATTCTCCATGCCCTTGCGGCCATCTTCCACCCAGCCCTCGATCTCCGACGGCGGCAGGTCATAGGTTCGACTGGCCTCCGACACGCTGGTCTTGCCCTGGATGATCTCCAGGATCAGTGCCGTCTTGCGCTTTGCGGTCCAGCGTTTGATCTCTTCTTCCATCAATGTGCTCATGGTGTCTTCCTCTCGACGGTAACACCTGAGCAGGTTTTCAGTGGGTCAATACACAAAAGCCATTAGGAGCAGCAATAGCCGAAGGCCTTAGAGGTTATTCAATCCTTTGGAAAAACGACAAGATATGCTTACAAATACTAATCAGTCATAATTTGAACTGATCAGTATTATCAATTTGTAAGAATGCTACGTGAACTGGATCTAGACCTAGTTCGATGGCCAGATGCAGTAGTTCGTAGCTTGTCGGATCAACCCTAGTTGGCCCTAACGTGAACGCGTGAGGCCCTTAACCCTTGCCAGATCGACCCCTATCAAAAAGGGCATTGACCATGACCCCCCTCGCATCAGCAGTGACGATGACAGCACTAGTGGCAGCCAGTGCAGCAGTGCATGCCCAGTCGGATTTCTACCGTCGGACCATGCCACCCAATGACTCAGAAGGTGGTGTCGCCGGCCTAGCAGTAATTGCAGGCCATAGATACCAGGGATCCGACGAATCCAGAATCCGGGTCCTACCAAGCATTGAGTACCAGTGGAGTAATGGCTTTTTTGCCGGAGTCATGAGCGGCGTTGGCTACAACGCTTCACGCAGATCTGAGATGTCTTATGGAGCGCGAATTACAGCGGACTTCGGACGCAAAGAGCGGCGCAGCTCAGTACTACGAGGACTGGGCGACATTGATCCTCGCCCAGAAATTGGTGCATTCTTCAACGCCAATCTCACAAGCAACTTGACGCTCAATTCAGCAGTCCGGTATGGCAGTGGGAACAACCGAAATGGTCTGCTCCTGGACCTGGGCGCCGGCTGGAACACTCGCATCAGCCAATCTCTACAGTTCTCAGCTACGGTCGCCACAACATGGAGCAACAATCGTTATGCCCAAGACTACTTCGGTATCACTAAAGAGCAGGCAGTAAATAGCGGTTATGCAGAGTTTGCTCCAGGATCCGGACTAAGAGATGTACGGCTTGGCACCTCCGTCATCTATCGCATGCATCCCAAGTGGAGCTTGGTCGGCTCACTGGTGTATTCGGAGTTGATTGGCGACGCACGCAACAGCCCAATCGTGCGTCAAAAGGGAAGCCTGTCCTCAGTAATTGCCTTGGGCTACAACTTCTAGCTAGGTAGAGATTAAATCCGAAATCCGTCTTTAACAATTTCCTACTCTCTATTTCTATCCAAGAAAATATTGCGTCATAGAAAATCTCGTGATCTATTGGCGTTATGCAAGTGCTGGCTTGATTTTTATGTCAACGCCGCGCTTGCTTAATTGATTTCACCAATCATTCTAGTACGCACTGCCTGAATAGGCGGACACTAACTCTATCTAGGAAAGCGAAGGGTAAATTGGGTGCCAGCGCTAGAGTTGTTAACAATGACTTCTCCACCATGCATATGCATAATTGAACGGACAATCGCGAGGCCCAGCCCGCCTGAATCATCGGGATGTGAACGGGAAGCATCGCAGCGGTAAAAGCGGTCAAATATGCGGGGGAGCTGTTCTTCTCCTATGGGTACCCCTTGATTAAGAACCTCAATATCTAGCCACTGCGCGGCCTGGGTATTGCAACTGAGGGTGATGACTGTACTTTCTTCACCATAGCGAATCGCGTTCGCCAACAGATTAGCCAATGCACGGCGGATCAAGCCGTTGTCAGCGAGCAGGTGGCCATGTGCTACTGTCTCAATGCGCATTCCCCGCTCTTGGGCCATTCCTTCAAAGTACCCCGCGAGCTGTTGCGATAATTTTTCCAAGTCCACGGACTCCAGATGCAACGTCGAGTCTTGCTTTTCTGCCCTAGCAAGAAAGAGCATGTTGTCGATCATACGCGCCAAACGCTCGTATTCCTCTTGCTGGGAATCCAGTAGCTGCTCATACTCGTCAAAGGTTCTGGACTCGCTCAATGCTAGTTGATTCTGAATCATGAGATTGTTAAGCGGCGTACGCATCTCATGGGCCAAGTCTTCTGAAAATTGAGAGAGCTTTGAATAACCTTCCTCTAGACGTGCCAGCATGGAGTTCAATGCCACCGTCAAGGCTTGCAGCTCTTGCGGTTGCTTTTGTGCATCCAGACGCAGTCCCAGATGCTGAGGGCTTACCGCTGCAGCTTGCTGACTCAAGCGGTGCAAGGGCAGAAGTCCACGGCGCACCACCTCCCAACCGACAGCGAACGCCAGAAGCACGCCTACCAGCCACGCCGCGCCCAGATTCCAGCGATAAGCCGCCATCATCTGCTCTCGTTCAGCCAGTAATTTGCTCGCGATGATAAAGACGTTTGAATCTCCGTTGCTCACCCGACTCCAGGCCATGCGAGCGGGGTTGCCCCCCGTGGTTGTGAACAGAGAAGTTGGTTTTAATTCTCCGATGAGAGGAGTCGGTAAGTTTTCCGGATTAACTTCAATTAATAAATCACCTGATTCACCAATAATCCACAAAGCATTGTCTCTATTGCCAAGCATATTAGAATAAAGCTTAGGCTGATTTTTCAAGTAATCAATATTTTTATTATCTCTTATAATATCCTCAATGCGTTCAATCCGCCCAAGCAAAGCGATGTCATCGCGGTAGGCAACCTCCCTTTGCAGGGCGTTGAAAACATAAAACCCCATCAAGGCGAACAAAACGGCACTTGCCAAGGCAAACAGCAAAGCAAGGCGTAGCCGAAGACTGGCATATCTGGGGTGTATCACGGCAGCGGGCCCTCAATACGGTAACCCATGCCACGCACGGTCTGGATGAGCTTGACGGCAAAACCATCATCGATCTTCGCCCGCAGGCGACGGATGGCCACATCCACGACATTCGTGTCGCTGTCGAAGTTCATGTCCCATACCTGAGAGGCGATCTGGCTGCGCGACATGACCTCCCCTTTGTGCTGCAGCAGCAACTGCAGCAGTGCGAACTCCTTGTTCGTCAGGTCAATGCGCTGGCCGCCACGTATAGCCCGGCGTTTGAGCATGTCTACCTCCAGGTCGGCCAGCTGGAATATATCTTGCTGACGCATAGGAGTTCTGCGTAATAGAGTACGCACTCGGGCCAAAAGCTCTGCGTAGGAAAAAGGTTTGATCAGATAGTCATCGGCACCTAGCTCAAGCCCTTTGACGCGATCCTCCACAGAATCTCGCGCGGTCAAAAAAAGCACAGGAACCTGACTTCGCTCGCGAAAACGTCGGATAAAACTCCAGCCATCAATACCTGGAAGCATGACATCGAGGATCAGCAAATCAAATTCACTGGACTGAGCGACAAATAGACCATCGACTCCATCGTTGGAAACCTCGACTTGATAGCCTGAGCTCGTGAGTCCCTTCTTTAGGTACTCCGCAGACTTTATTTCGTCTTCAATGATTAATATACGCATGGATTAATTATTTTCTTAGCTTTAGCATTTTTAAATCATAGCTTTAAATATCTGCAGCAACATTAAAAAAATGTAATGAGCGTGCAATCTTGGTGTTAAGAGAAACAGACAAAATTCAATCTATTCGCTAAACAACTCGAATACAGGATGAGAAAAAATGCTCTTGCCTTCTATTAAACCAGTTTCCGCTTTTCTTTTCATGGCTTCAGTCCATGCCTTTGCCGCTCAGCCCTCGCCACTGCATCAAAGCAATATGTCTCTCAATTTGGCAAATGCTTTGGTAGACGCAACGATGTCTGCATGCCACTCACAAGGCCGCTCTGCCGTTGCTGCGGTGATCGACCGTGGCGGCCATCTGCTTTCCTTGCAACGCGACGACAGTGTCGGCCCACATAACACCGACGCCGCGGTCAAGAAGGCATTCACCGCGCTTTCAACCAAGACGCTGTCACGCATTTTTGCGGAAAACGCGCGTAAGAACCCCGAGTCCAGCAATCTGAACACGATTGACAGTCTTCTGCTTATCGGCGGTGGAGTGCCCGTAAAAGTTGGCGACGAGGTCATCGGAGCCATCGGTGTAGGCGGAGCAGGTGGCTCCGTCATAGACGAAGGCTGTGCCTTGCAAGCCATCGACAAAGTGCTCGGAACCTCCAAGTGAATGCACGTACTAGTTTCTTTCTCTGATCCATTGACCTAACCCCTAGGAGCTTCCATGCAAAAAACCAAACTGCTTATCGCCGGCATGCTGTTGAATGCCGCCATCGCCACCTCCGCCCTGGCTGCCTCGAATCCTTTGAGTGTTCATGTTCTGAACCTACAAGACGGTCTGCCGTCGGCTGGTGTGAACGTGAAGCTGGAAAAAAAGATTGATAACAACTGGGTGCAAATCAGTGAAGGCGTCACCAATGCCCAAGGACGCATTCCCGCGCTCTACCCTTCGGAATCCATCATGGAAAAAGGCAGCTACCGCGTGACCTTCCAGACAGAGGAATGGTTCAACAAACACAAGACCTCAACGTTCTTTCCAGAAATCCCTGTGATCTTCAACGCCGACGGCTCGGTACCCCACTACCACATCCCTCTGCTGCTAAGCCCTTACGGTTTCTCTAGCTACCGAGGTAACTGATCCAAGCGCTGACTTCCTGCACTTAGATGTACGGTCCCAGGAAGTCATGGTGCATTCTTCAGCCTGGAACAGGAGAAAGCACTATGGCAATCCGCCTACATGGCAGCTTGAACGGCAGCATTCACGACGTTGTTTATAAAAATAAGGTTGTTCTGCGCTGCCTCATTGAGCGCACCAGCTCCTGCTGCCGCACCACCAGCGGCGCTGCCCGCACCAAAGGCTAGCAAGCCCGTCAGCGCGGCCGCTGTGCTTGGCTCGACCCCTTGCCCAACCAGATAGCCTGCGACATGCGGTGCAGCGACACTAGTAAGCCCTGCACCTGCCGCACCTGCCACTCCACCACCTAATCCGCCCAGTAGTACATGGCCACCAGCGCGGCATGCGCCATCCGGACCCCAGCAACGCGCCTCATCTTCATTTTTGGCATTGGCAAATCGGGTATTGGCATATTCACCCCATGACTTGGCCGCCTGCTTCCCAAACTCCGCCGTGATTGCCACCTGCGCATCGATGTCGCGCTGCACCTTGTTCTGATCAAATATCCGCTCGATCCCCGTGGCGTCCCCCGTGCGCACGCTCTGGTCGCCGGCAATGCCGGAGATACCCGCCGTGGTGGTGCCTTGGGCACTGCCGCTGTCCTGGCCTACGCCGGCTCCCACGCCCTTGACGCCGAACTTGCCCGCGTCGTTGCCCACGCTGGCATTGACCCCCACGGCCTGACCTTCGTAGCTAGCCTGGTTGTGCAGGTCGCTGGTGGTGAGTGCGCCTTCGGTATTGAAACGGTTCTTGCCCTGCTCCACCGCCGTCTGGTTGCTGGCGATGACAGCGCCCTTGAGGTCGGTGTTGCCCTTGACGCTGACCTGGAAGCCGCCGTCCCCTGCCTGTATGCCGCTTTGCTCGGTAACGCTTTGGTAGTGGCTGTTGACCTTGCTCTGGCCGGCATTCAATCCGCCGCCAATGGGCACGCCTGCGGGGCTGATGGTGAGGCTGCCGCCCGCCGACTGGTTGCGGCTGGCGTAGCTGCTGCTGTCCTGCAGGCTTTCGAGTTTGAGATCGCCACCGACATCGGCCACCACCTGCTTGCCGCTGACCACCGCCCCCTTGAGGTGGGTGTCGCCGCCAGACTGGAGGGTGACGCTGTTGCCTGCCGCTATATGGGTGTTGGTGTGGGTGAGATCGTCACCGGCCTGGTTGCCACGGCCTTTGCTGGCACTGACGGTAATGCCGGTTTGCGCTCCCACGCTTACGCCGATGCTGCCGGAGCTGGAGCTGCTGTTGCCGCTGAGGCTGGCCGTATTCTGTGCCGCCTGCAAACGGATATCGCCTTCTGCGGCCAAGGTGGCGTCCTGGCCGGCAGTGATATCCGAGCCGCGAACCAGGATGGAGCTGTCCGCCCCAGCCCCTTGGGCAACGATGTTGACATGGCCGCCGGCCTTGACGGTGCTGCCACGTGCGCCGTCGCTGGTTTGTGCCGTGTTGCTCTGGCTTTTGCTGGAGCCCAGGCTGACGGAGATGGAGGCGGCCTTGGAGGAGTCGCCACCGGCCAGCGCCTGGGCGGCACCTTGCAGTTCGCCCACGGAGTTCTTGACGTTCAACGCCGTCGCCGCTGCTGCCAGGGCCTGCATGCGGCCGCTGCTGGTGTTGCGGGCGGCATCCGCCATGTTGTCGGCTGTCTGTATGGCGCTGATGACGGGGCTGCCGATGCTGACGCTCAAGCCGCTTTGCTTGAAGCGTTGCTCGGTGGCGGAGCTGCCGATGCTGACGCTCAAGCCGCTTTGCTTGAAGCGTTGCTCGGTGGCGGAGCTGCCGGTTTCGCGGGCTTCGACGATCTGAACCTCTTTGGCCACGACGTTGACATCACCGCCCGGGGCCATGACATCGCTGCCGACCTGCTGGTAAGCACTGCCCGCAAGGATGTTGACATCGCCGCCCACGCTGCCAACCGTAGATGCAGCGGCCGTGGTGTGAGTGCCCGTCTGATCGGCACTTTGCATACGGCTGCCGATGGTGAAGCCGATGCCTCCGCCGCCGCCAAAGATGCCGCTCTTGGTTTCCTTGCGGTAGTGCTGTTCGCTGGAGGTTTCCTGGGCGGCGGCGATGGTGACGTCTCGGCCTGCCTGCAAGGTGGTCCCGGTGTCGGAGACGACATGGCTGCCGGTAACCGCGATATCACGGCCGGCGTTGATGGCAACCGTATCTCCGCCCAGATTGCTTCCAACCGCTGTGGTGCTGTGCAGTTGCTCCCGCGTGGTGACGGTCTTGCTGGAGAGAAAGCCTTTGTTGGTGTGCTGATGCGCCTCGTCCAGGCTTTGGCTGGCCTGGCCGGCACTGATCTGGATATCGTTGCCGGCGGACAGGCTCAAGGCCTTGCCTGCATCGATGGTGGCTGCCTTGGCATTGATATCCTGACCTGCGCTGAGGTTCACGCGGCCAGCGCCGGTGATCTGCGTGCCCACATCCAGCGTGCTCGACTGGCGCAAGTAGTTCTTGCTGTCCCAGTTGATATCCTGGCTGCTGCCGACCGCAACCGTGTTGAGGTTCAGGTTGTTGCCAGCGGTGAGCACGGTGGCACCGGTGCCTGCATTCTGTATCTGCGCAGCCGTAAGATTGAGGTTGTTGCCCGCACTGGCGACCAGCACGCCGGCCGGCCCGGATACATAGATGCCCGCGACACGATCGATCCCTGTCTGGGTAAAGCGGTTGCCGCCTGCCTTGTTGGCACTGCTTTGAGTGGTGGTTGTGAGGTTCAGGTCACGTCCTGCGGACACGGTGGCCGAGCCCACGCCTTTGATGATGCCTGCGAGGTTGTCAAAGTCCTGCCGGGCTGCAAGCTTGACGTCGTTGCCGGACATCTGGCCGCCCAGATTCTGGATGTTCTCGGCCGTGATGTTCAGGGTGTTGCGGCCCGCAATGCTGCCGCTGTTGATGGCATTGCCGGAGAGGATCAGATTCACATCCGAGGCTGCCAGCAAGGTGCCTGTGCCGTCCAGGTCGCCGGGCTTGACCCTTACATACACTTGCGGAACCAGAACGCTTTGCTTGCTGCCGTCAGCCAACGTCACTTCCTTGGTGACCAGCCAGACGATGTCGCTGGTCAGTTGCGCCACCTGTGCCGCGCTGAGCTCCACACCAGGGCGCAAGCCCTGGGCCTGGGCGAAGGTTGCGCCGTTTTGCAGCAAGTCTTTGTATTGCTCGTCGTTGCTGGTGTAGTTGCCCAGGAATCGGCGGCCCGTGAGCTGCCCGATTTGCTGCTGCACCAGTTGCTGCTCATAAAACCCGTCGCCCAGGCGCTTTTGAACGGTGCCGGGGTCCATCTGCAGAGCCTGGAGCATGTAGTCCGAAGACAGCCAGTTTCTATATTGCGTGAACTTGGGGTCTGTCTCCACCAGATAGCGGGAGCCTGCTTCAGGGTGCTGGCGATACAGGGAGGTCCCAGGTATCTGGGTGTTGGGCTGGGCGGTGCGAATATTGACCTGAGAGGACGCTGATTTGGCATTGGATGCATCCGCAGCCGTACTCTCGGGGGTTGCGGCTGCGCCGACCTTGGCAGAGGCCTGCGCTTGAGCGCTGCCCTCCTGCGCCGCCACACCCGCCACGGCATTGCTTGTGATCTGCCCCTGGGTCTGCGTTGCGGTGGTTGCACCAGCTGCCGGGCCTGCCTGCGTTCCCTGCACGGCTCCAGGAGCTATGGAATGATTGATGGCATCCACGGCGCCCGCAGCAGATGCCTGTGCCTGCACCGCTGAAATGGCGCTGGCTCCCGGCGCTGCGCCGGTCGAGGGGTTCGCAGCGTGCTCGGTGTATGTGTAGGAGGCCAGTGTTTGCGTCTTGATTGTGCCTACAGGTGCATAGTCCGAGCCGCTGTACTTGCGGTTTGGAGTGCTGGAGCCGCCCTTCCATGTGCTGTAGACATAGCCTTGATCGACGGATTTGACCTCTACGGCTGTAGCTCGGTTGTCGAGTGAGCCGCCCGTCGCATTGATCGTTCCACCGGCCAGGATGGTGCTGTCCTGATTCAGGAGCTTGCTGGATGGATTCGATCCACTCCATTGCAGATTTCCGCCTGCCACGATTTTTCCGGGGGAGGATTTCGTCACTTGCGCACTTTGCTCAGTGCGGCTGTAGTCGTAGAAGACAAACTCCCCAATCCAGCGGTTGCGAATATCTTGGTAGAAAGCATCCAGCTTCGCGTCCAAGGCGGCATCCGCTGCATTGCGGGCGTCCAGCAGGGGTTTGTAGGCGTTGTATTCGTCTACGTTTGCCTGAGTGATCTGGATATACTGGCCCCCGCTATCTGAGCTGTCGATGACGTGATAGCCCACTTTGCAGCTTTCCAGAGCAGCGCAGGGGTTGGTGCTGCTTAAAACAGGTGCAGGCCCGGTATAGGGCTGCACGTCAAAGTCGCTCCAGATTCGGTGGTCGGCTGCGTAGTGCGCGCCTTTGACGATTTCTCCGTCTCCCCAGGTCCCGCTCACGGTGCGGTCACCGCTGTACTGCATATAGCCCTGAACCCGCTGGCCGTTGTCATCGACATAGCTGGGGTTGTAGTAAGGAGCATATTTCGCGAACGGATATTGTTCGGAAGGCAACAGCAAGCCTTTGTAGTACTGATCGAAGGCTGTCGTTTCACCGGTAGTGAATGAGCAGGTTTCTCCGCCCATGCTGCAACGCCACTCATTGCCGCTGACCACGAAGCTGATGTCCTGCGGCCCAGAGCCTCCAACCTTGCCATTGGAGATCAGCAAAACGTCGCTGCCCTTGTAGCGCTGGCCGTTAGGTGCTTGAAATTCAACAATCTTTTGAGGCTGGCCGTCGACCAATGTCCACTGCAGATGCTCATTGGTATTGCGAACCTGGTCATGCCCCAGCACCATGCTGCCGGCAGACTCCAGCGTGGCGCTGTTGTTGTTGAGCGTCTGCCCTGCGCCAGTGGCATGCCAATTTGAATCGAGCGCCCCACCCGTGAAGAGATTTCCTGCGCTATAGATCAGTGCGTTTTCTCGGTTGGTGATGTTTTGAACACCCAGGTCCATGCGCTCCCGCGCAGCAATCGTGGCAGCCTGGTTGATGCCTGCAACCGTTTCTTCCTGGTTGGTCAGCGCGTTGGCTGCAATCGCTACCCGGTCACCATAGATGCGGCCGGTGCCAACGTTGTTGATATTGGCAGCCTGGATGCGGGTGTCGGCACCGTCGATCAGCCCGCGGTTGGTCAAGGTGTCGGAGATGGTGAGCTGCGTTGTCTGCCCGCTCAGCAGTTCACCCGTCGCCTGGTTGTCCAGGTTGCTGGCGTTGACGGTCAGGTTCTTTCCGGCTTGGACGGTGACCGGGTTTGTCAATGTGCCCGTGGCTTGCAGCTGCAGGTTGCCGCCAGCCTGCAAGGTGCCCCCCAGGGTATGGTCGCCTTGCAAATTCAGACTGACGTCACCGCGCGAGGCAATCTCTCCTGCGCCGTTCAGGCTGCCTGTGCGAATGTCCACATTCTGATCGGCAACGATTTGACCCGCGTTGTTGCTGATGTTCAGTGTGGGAGTGGCGGTCTGGTCGGCGGCAATCTTCAGCAGCTTGCCGGCGCTGAGCTCGCCACGATCATTGATCAGTTGGCCATCGCTCAGAATCGTCAAGTCCTGCCCTGCACGCACAGCCCCCTGGCTGTTGTCCAGCTTGGCAGCAGTCACGGAAATCGTGCTGGCTTCCAGGCCCAGCGCTTGTGCGCTCCCATCGCTGTTCAAAGCCCTGGTGTTCTGGTTATCGATACTTCCGGCCTGAACCGTCAGTGCCTGCCCTACCCGGATCAGCCCTGCCTGATTGGTCAGAGTGCCGCTTGCGAGGTTGATACCTGCTCCTTGCACCGCAAGAATCTGGCTGCCCGTATTGTCGATGCCTGTTGATTGCAGATTGAGATGTGCGCCGCTGTAAATCTGCGCCGCCTGCGCATTTTTCTCGGTGCTGTTGATCGCGCCGCTGCTCGTGATGTTCAGGTCGGTCCGGGCACTGATCAGACCGCCCTGGTTGCTCAACGTGCCACTGTGAATGTCCAGTTGTGCGCCGGCGACCAAGCCCAGAGAACCTGTGCTGCTGCGGCTTGCCTGGTTGCTCAGGGCTTGCTCGTGGGTGTCAATGCTGAGATTTCGACCTGCAGCCACCAGGCCTGCATCGTTGTCCATCTGACCGGTCGACAGGATGGCGTCTCGTCCCGACACGATCTTGCCTTGAGCGTTTTGCAGTTGATTGCCTGCACCGTCCAGTGTGAGACGAATATCGTTGTCTGCCTGGATCAGGCCTGCAGCGTTTTTGACGGCATTCGTTGTGGTGTGAAGATTGAGGTCGCCCTGAACTGCAACCAAGGTGCCCTGGGTGTTGTCCCAACCCGTGGCTGTTGCCGTCACGCTCTGCTGGCCTGCAACCATGCCGCCGGTGTTGTCGACATCCGCAGAGCTGGTGAGCGTGGTTGCCCCGTTGCCGATGATTTTGCCGCGTGCGTTGTGCAGTCCAGCCGTATCCACGCGAAGCTGGCCGGAGCCAGCATGACCGATCATCCCGTCCGTGTTGTCAAGCAGCCCACCGGAGACCAAGGCGAAGTCCTGCGCATTGGCAACAATGCGTCCCGCGCTATTGTTGATGGCACCGGCACTGTGAATGCCTGCAACGGGGTTGGCGGCTCCCGAAGCCGCATCCGTCTGCTGGATGACACCTTCGGTATTGTTTATCTCGCCGACATCGATGCTGAGCTGCCCACCACTGATTTGCGCCTTGGAGCTGTCGAGTTTTTGTCCGGCGGTGGCGGAGATGCTCAGCAATCCGGGTGTGCTGATCGTGGCCTGAGCGGCGTGAATGTCTCCCGTCGTCGCGCTCAGCGTCACGTCTGCACCCGTGCTTCCGGTGGTGCTGCCTTGAAGATCGAGGCTGGCGGCTTTCAGGTTCAATGCGCCTGTCGCCAGTGCCTGCCCATTGGTTTGCAGGCTGCCGGAGGTCACTGCCGTTAACGCGCCGCTGCCCGTCAGCTGTCCATTGGCGGCCATGCCGGCTGCCAGAACATTGGCCGCACCGCCAGCAAAGCTGTCTGCAGTGAGCGACAGATTTTTGGCCGCAGCAATGGTGCCTTGATTGCTGAGCGCACCGGCCACATCCAAGCTCTGTTCACCAGCTGCGTACAGCGTTGCGCTGTTGTTCAGGCTGGTGGCAGTGGTTTTGAGATCCTTGGCAGCATAGAGGTTGCTGCTGTTGGTGATGGCTTGGGCATTGACCGTGAGGCTGCCGCCTTGGCTTTGAATGCCTGTGGCATTTCCTGAAGCGGCTGTACGGGTGTTGCCCAGGTCTGCGCTTGTCAGTTGCAGGTCGCCATTGGAGGAGATCAGTCCGTCGCTGTTGGTGACATTGCCGCTGCTGGCCAAAGACAGGGTTCCGTTGCCAACGATCTGGCCGCGCGTGTTGTCAAGGCTGGATGTCTGCAATGCGCCGTGCCCTGAGCCGGCATGACTGATCAGCCCGTCTGTATTGTCCAGCGCGCCGGATTGAAGCTTCAGATTTGCAGCGTTGACAACAATGCGTCCGGCGTTGTTGTTCAATGCGCCGCCCCCCAGATTGATATCCAGATCAGCGCCGCCAGACTGCTCAATGCTTCCTTGATGGTTGTTTAACTGCCCAACCTGAACTTGCAATTGCTGGCCAGCCAGACGACCTCCGGTGTTGTCCAGCGTTTGGCCTGAAACCGTGCTGGCGGTAATCGACAGCTTGCCTGGTGTGCTGACTTGTGAGCCCGCAGTGACAATGTTGCCCTGGGCGGCACTCAGATTCACATCTGCACTGGCACTGCCTACCGTTGCACTTCGCAGATCCAGGCTGCCGCCGCCGAGGTTGACGTTGTTGGCAGCCAATGCCTGGCCGGCTGTTTGCAATCCAGCCGAAGTGGTGAGGTTCAGAGTCCCAGGATTGACGAGTTTTCCATCGGCAGCCATGCCTGCTGCCAGCACATTGCTGCCAGTGCCTGCAAAAGTGGCGGCTGTCACGTTCAGGTCCTGGGCTGCAGCAATGGTGCCGCTGTTCGTGATTGCACCGCTCGCGTTCAGCGTCTGCGCAGCACCTGCATAGATGGTGCCGCCATTGCTCAGGCTTGAAGTTGCCGCAATCAGGTTTTTGGCGGCCTGGATGTTCCCGCTGTTATCGAGTTGCTGAACGTTTAGATGAACATCACCCGTCTGGCTTTGAATGCCTTTGGCGGTGCTTGCCGCAGGGGTGGCACCGTTGGTCAATTGAGCACTGGTAATGTCGAGTTGGTCGACCGCAGAGATCAATCCATCGGTGTTGTCGAGCTTGCCCGCGTTGATGCTGAGCTGCGTTGCACTGATCTGTCCGAGGGTGTTGTCCAGGCGCTGGCTGCTCGAGCCGTCGGCTCGGATGGCCAAAAGGCCTGCGCTGCTGATGCGGGCGCCACCCGTCTGGATGTCGCCGCTTTGAGCCGTCAGGCTCATATTGCCTGCGGTGCTCGCCGCGCTGCCCTGCCTGAGGTCCAGACTTGCGGCATCGAGGCTGACATTGCCTGCTGCCAGAATTTGTCCGGCGCTTTGCAGATTTTGTGATGCAGTTGCAGTCAGGACACCCGCTCCGGCAAGCTTGCCATCAGCAGCCATGCCCGCAGCCAGGACATGGGTGGCTGCGCCATTGAAACTCCCGGTTTGCACCGTCAGGTTCTGGGCTGCGCCAATTGTTCCGGTGCTGGTCATGCTGCCATCAACGGTCAGTGCCTGGCTGCCTGCCGAATACATGACTCCGCTGTTGTTCAGGGTCGAGGCATGTGTCTCAAGTGCCTGCGCCGCATGGACACCGCCGCTGTTGCTCAAGGCCTGGGCTTGTGCATGCAGGGAGCCATTGCTCACAATACGTGCACCATCCGCGACAGCCGGTTGGCTGCTACTTTGGGTGTTGTTGAGCAATTGGCCTTGGCTACTCAACTTGAAGCTTCCTCCACCGGCATGCAGCAACTGGCCTGCCGTGTTATCGATGTTCCCGGCAGTAATATCCAGCTTACCCGCTGCGGTTTGAATCACGCCAGCTCTGTTGTCCAGACTCCCCTGCAAGGCGATTGTCTGGTCGCTGCTGCCGCTTTGGATGATCTGTCCGCCGGCATTGCTCAGAGCGTTGGCTTGAACACTGAGGGTGGATGCCTGTACTCGCGCACTATCTGTCGTGAGTGTCCGGCCCGTTTGCAGATCCATTTTCTCGGTTGCCAGCAACTGACTGCCTTTGGCTTGCAAGTCACCTGTTGTGGCTTGCAGTTGCAAGGTTTTAGCCTGCTGACGAGACGATGACAGGTCAAGGCTTGCACCTTGCATCTGCACATTGCGGGTGGCCAGCGCCTGGCCTGACGTCTGCAGTTGTGCATCTGCATGCACGCTCAGATTTCTATCCCCGAGCAACTGTCCATCCGTTTGCAGGCCAGCCGCCCAGACTGTTGCATCTCGGGCTTGAATCTGCGCCCCAGCCCCTGCAGCCTGAATAGAGACATCACCCAAGGCAGCCACTGTGCCACTGTGTGTCTGGCTCGCCTGCGAACTCAATTGGACATTGCCGCCGCCATAGATGGCACCGCTTTGCTCTACCGCACCACGGGTGTTCACGACAACATCGGCGCTGCTGGATTGAATGGAGCCGCTGTTGTTGAGCCAGCCTTCACTGTTCAAGGTGAGGCTTGCACCACTGGCTTGGAGCAGGCCAGCGTTTCGAACACCCAAGCCAGACTCGGTGCCGACGATAAAGATCTTGCCCGCATACATGCCGCCCAATTGAGCCACGTCCAGGGCGAACTGAGGTTTCGCAGGCTCTGCGCCTGTCGCACCGGGGTTGCTTTGCTGGACATTGCCATCGGTGGCAATCTGGTTGACGCCTGTGACCAGACGCAAATCCTGGGCCCACAGCCCGGCGTTCAGCGAGATGGCTCTTGCAAGGATGTTGGCGTAATCTGCCTTGGTGGCATCAAGCCCATTGCCCTGGATGCTGATGAGACCGCCTTGCACATTCAAGCTGTCAACAGCTCCATTGGCTCCGTACAGTGGCCTGCCCGTCGTCAAGGTCACGCCTGCAGCATTGATGAAGGACAGGCCATCGACCACCAGACCCGAAGGGTTGGCAATGATGACGTCCGCTCGCTGGCCTGCGACTTCCAGCGGCCCCATCAAGCGCGTTTGCGCCGCTGAGTTGACTTCATTGACAATGACTCTGGCGCCGCCATTGGCAAGCCATGGATTGCCTTGCACCCAGCCACCAATCTGGGTTTGCACATTGGTGCGGCTGTTGTTGAGGATGGCGCCCTTGTGCCCGATGTCGAACTGCTGATAGGTGTTGCGGCTGACGCCACCTGCAGAAGGGGTCTGGATGTTGACCGTGGGCGTGCCGTTGGCTGATTCCAGAACCGTGGGGCGCTGGCGATTGGGGGCCGAGGGGTCAGCAATGATTTGCGCAAAACCGGCAGGAACCCCCAGTGCCAAGGCCAGCACGCCTGCTGTCCTGGCTGCAGCGGAGAGCGGGAAATCGCTCAGGAAGGACTTGGCAGTGCGCAATCTGCCCGCCGACAAGTCACCTGAATCAGCGGCTCCTGTCTGTGTGCTGCCATTGCTGGCCTTGCCTTCGCTGGAAGCTGTTTCCTGCACCACCATCCGGATGCCACGCGCTTTGTTGAAGATAACGCGATGAAGATTCTTGTTCATGACGATGCCTCAGAAACTGTAGGCCAGGCTCAGAGCCAGGTTGGTGTGGGAGGTTCGGAAGTGCTCCGGCTTTTTGACAGGCGTTGCCACAAAGACTTCATAGGAGAGGTTGCGCCAGGCCCCGCGCAGGCCGATGGCCGCGCCGGTCAATGACTGGCCCACCAGGTACTTCGCAGAAGGCCCGCTGACATGGCCGGTGTCCAGGCCCACAAAGGCCTCGGCATTGCCCGCAGCGCCCAGATTCAATGGGGTGCTGAGTTCGTTGCGCCAGTACCAGCCCCGCTCTGCCAGCAAGGTGCTTTCTCCATCGAAGCCCCGTACGGTGTAACGACCACCAATGCCGATGCGGTCTTGTGGCGTCAGCGGGGTCTTGTTCCACTGGCCATGCCAGTTGCTGCTGAATCTGAGTTTGGTGCCGCCCAGCTCGAAGGGCTTGGACAATGCCAGATCGGCGATGAAGAGCTTCATGCGCGAAGTGCCTTCACCAAAGGGCTCCTCTGGCGCGCGCAAGGCCGCAAAAGCGCCTGTGCCTCGCTTGTAGGCCAGGTTGGCATCCAGGATGGCATTGCCCAGATAGCTGCGCTGATTAAGGCTCAGCTCAAAGCCCGAGGTGCGCCTGCGCTGGACATCGATTTCCACATCGTCGATGTAGTTGTTGGAGGTCCGCTGGAATGCCTTGATGCCAACCGTTGTCTTCGAGGAGGCATTGCGAAACACTACGCGGCTTAGCTTGAGATCCAGGTTGCTGGATTCGCCGCTGTAGGTGTAGTTTTGATAGGCACCGGCCACGCCTTGGTGGTACTTGTTATAGGAGCCGGACAGGGCTGCCAGCCAGTACCCAAAAGGCACGGAATACTGCGCTGCACGGGTCTCAGTGCCACGGTTGCCACCATTGCCCATACCCCCGCCGAAGCTGAAATACATCAGATCATTCAGGCCCAGCGGGTTGTCCCAGGACACGGTACCCGTGCCTTGGACTTTGCCGGTGGATTTGGTGCCGCCATTATCCAAGGCGACGTTAAAGCGCAGCGGGTTTATTTTTGGTTCATCGAGGAATTTCGTGGAGATAAGCCCATTCGTTTTGTAATCTGATGGCAACGACACTGACATCGGAGAACAAATCAAATGCTGGACTCGAAGTTATTGCAGGCTCTTGGCGGCTGGGAGGGCTACGTGGTTGAACGTGTGCAGTGGCCCCAGGGCGATAGCCGCACCGTGTCGATTTATCTGAAGCCGCAGGCCAGCGTCATGCATTGCGAGCGCTGCGGTGCGCAGTGCTGCCAAGTCCATGAGACCACGACATGGCGCGTGCGCGATCTGGTACTGTTCGAGTACAGGGTGGTGCTGCATGTGCCGCGTCGGCGTCTGTGGTGCGATAGCTGTGGTGGCCCGCACCTGGAGAAGCTCAGCTGGCTCGTTCGCTACCAGCGCGTCACAGACCGTCTGGCGCAGGCGTGCAGCCAGTTGCTTCGCAGCAGCAGCATCAAGGCGGTAGCGGCCTTCTTCGATCTGGGCTGGCACACCGTCAAGTCCATCGACAAAGCCTTGCTGCTGGCCAACACTGCGCAGCCGCAATGGGATCAGATCGAGTACCTGGCGATGGACGAGTTTGCGCTGCACAAGGGCCATCGCTACGCCACAGTCGTCGTCGACCCCATCAGCCGGCAGGTGCTGTGGGTGGGGCAAGGGCGCTCACGCGAGACGGCCCGCCAGTTCTTCGAGCAGTTGCCCGCTGGCGTTGCCCAGCGCATTCGCGCAGTTGCTATCGACATGACTACGGCTTACGAGCTGGAGATTAAGGCACACTGCCCTAACGCCGAGATCGTCTATGACCTGTTCCATGTCGTGGCCAAGTATGGCCGGGAGGTTATCGACCGAGTGCGTGTCGATCAGGCCAACCTGCTGCGCCAACAGCCCTCAGCACGTAAGGTGCTCAAATCCAGCCGCTGGCTGCTGCTGCGCAATCGCAACAAGCTGCAGCCTCAACAAGCAGTGCAACTCAAGGAACTGCTGGCGGCCAATCAACCATTGATGACGGTATACGTCTTGCGCGACGAGCTCAAACAGTTGTGGTTCTACCGTCGTGCGACTTGGGCGCATCGCGCCTGGCGGCACTGGTGTGATCAAGCCCATCAAAGCGGCATTGCCGCACTGAGCACCTTCGCTCAGCGCTTGCAAAGCTACCTGCACGGGATCATCGCCCGATGCAGGCATCCGTTGAACACAAGTGTTGTGGAGGGCATCAACAACACCATCAAGGTCATCAAGCGCCGGGCCTATGGCTACCGCGATCAGGACTACTTCTTTCTGAAGATTCGGGCAGCATTCCCCGGTAATGCGCGATGAACCTTATTTTTTGATAAGTAATCATCAAATCACTTTGACCGGGCTCGACATCGGGGCCTTCGGCGGGAGTGATTTGAATATCGGCATCTGCCGTTGGAACACGCTTGAGGTTTTCCAAACCTTGCTCAATATCACGCAGTTGCAGCAGCTCGCCAGGTTTGGACGGCAGCGCTGCAATAAGCGAGGTGTCTCCCGTGCTGTCCGGGGTAAATCGGATGGACTTGAGAACGCCGGGAATAAAAGCAACGGTCAGCACACCGCCCTGAAGGTTCTGCGGCACCACCATGACCCGGGAGGTCACGTAGCCATGCTCAAGCACTGCCTGCTGCAGCCGGGCCAATATGACCTCGACACCTTTCGCCCCAACGCAAGGCCTGGCACTCAGATCAATACCCGCTGCCGCCTTGAGCCACGGGACTTGATCGAGTTTTTCTCCTGTCAATTCAAGGGTGTGCAGCGCAAAGCAGGGAGTCTCGCTCTTGGGCATCTCCAGCTCGATTACCTTGGTGCGCGGCTGCAAGGTATCTGCATTGGGCGCCATGCGCTCACGCAGCTCCCGTTCACGCTCTTGCTGTCGTTGCAACTGCTGCTGCTCAATGGCAGCACCGGATAGCTGCGCCAAAGCAGGAGCTGCAAAGCTTAGTACGGCAGCAAATAGTGCCGTCAATTGAAAACGCTTGCCAGGCGCTGCCTCCCTCATAAAAGACCTACTTATTTTTTGTGTCATCATTTTCCGCATGCAAACCGCCACGTTTATGGCTGCTGGCGATCATACAAAAGTTACAAAAGCAGAATATTTAACGCATAACAAATTTTCTGCAGTGAATTAGCTCCAATGCAGTAGAAATAGCTTTCACTGCTTTGCGCGACCCGGCCATGTGTGAAATCTCATTTGCCCCGTAATTTTTTGGGTTGATCGAGAAGTAGAATCGCCAGCGGCGAAATATGGATTTCTCCACCTGCCGCCAAACGCCTTGAAAACCAGGGATCCGGACTGAGGCACTCGGCGGCCTCGATGTCATGCAAGTCAATGCACTCTTGCACGGATATGAAAATGGGATATCAATCGCCCCCGGCTATCAAGGCAAGACAAAATCAGAAGGCGCTCTGGGCGATCACCGACGAAATATGGTGATGGGCCCAAGAAAGCATCAGACGACGGACAACATGCTAATCAAAGCAGTCAGTGATGGGGATAAGAAAATTCTTATTTTTCGGGGCCGAAAACTCAGCGATATGGTTCATACGCTACGAAAAACTGCATGCCAGGTTCGACGCGTTCGCGCTTATCGTCCTGATCTGCAAGCATCTCGATAATTCCAGCGGGACAAGAAGCACCCCCCAAAGAACGATGACAGCGGGTTTGACGTCATGGGCACATTTACGCTGTCTCTTCGCATCATCCAGGCTGATGCACTGCAGTCAAAGTGAGTTCGGAAAATTGCTTTTTTGAAGATTGCCCGGCAATAGAGGCACGCCCTGCACTGACGTGTAGCACTTGGATCTTTTCTCATTCAGGCCCGCGATATTGCGGGCTTTTCTTGAGCATCAGAGGTCATGACCCCGCTTGCACTCAACGGCGTGGCATACAGCCAGTTCATACAGCCAGTTCATCCCGCCAGGTCATGCAGCAGCACATGATTGACCATGAAGTCACTTGAAGCTTTAAGCTTGCATGCATGACCTCTCAATCACCACCGCAGAACAGGTTCTCTTCACTCATGCTGCGGGTGCCGCCGATGGCGCTGTTCGCTGTGTTTGCCGTGGCAATGTGGCTTCTCCCCGATATCCGGCCGATCAGGTTCACTGCTTCATGGATGGCGGCCCTCATGCTCGCCGCACTGGGCGCAGCGTTCTGCCTCGCCGGTGTCTGGGCTTTTCAGCGTGCCCGAACCACAGTGAACCCCACCACCCCGGCAGCATCGACAACGCTGGTGGTCAGCGGGATCTATCGGGTGACACGCAATCCGATGTATCTGGGCTTTGCGCTTTTATTGCTGGCACTCGGCATATATTTGGGCAAGCTATCAGGATTGCTCCTTGTGCCGCTGTTCATGGCCTACCTTCAGCACTTCCAGATACGACCAGAGGAAAGAGCGCTGCAGGCGCGATTTGGTGCTTTGTTCGCGGCCTATGGCCGGCAGGTACGACGCTGGCTATAGAAGGATTCAAGCCGGCCCGGGCCACGCCGGCCGGTATTGACTGCGCACTCGACGCCGTGCACTGCTGCCTTGCAAGCAGACAGACAAAGTCAGGCAAGCCTCAGGCAACCCCCTTGGCTGTATCGATGTTGGCGCGGCCCAAACCTCTATTCAGGCCGGTTATCCAGAGATTGCAGGGCATCAATGCCTGCCACGGACAGATCAGCGGGGGCGCATAGGCCACACTTGCGCATCTGATTCTTTGCCCCACGATCTCACCAGCAAGTGACTTGATCGAGCGGCCCAGGCTTGCTGCAGCCGGTTTTCTACGTCCAATCGTCTCTGACCTCGTAAATGACCCAGGCCACCAGCAAGACGACCAGTTGCAAACCAATCAGTTGAATCATGAGAGTAGACATCGCCGCTCTCCTTGAGTGCTTCGATGCAGTCATGGTCCCACTTCGGATGCTCGTCAGCAAATGAAGACAGCTTGCACTTCGCGGGCTTTAGCCGCTACACATTGGGCTGCTCTATCGGATCGCCCGGCAGCTCTGCAGGCGGTTGATCATTGGGAGGATCAATCGGATCCGGCTTGGGTTCCGGCTCTTTGAGCGGGTTCTTCTGAAGAGTCATGGCGGCCATCTCCTTGCAGTGATGAAGTCGGTGCCAAACAGATTGGCGAATGAGTCATAGACACAATGGGTAGCAGCACCATCGATCTCAGGCAAGCTGCGGGCAGCATTCGGTGAGACTCAGGATATCTCGAAGATGTCGCCATCCGACAATGCCGCACTCTCATGGTAGATGTCGTAGAGGTATTGGGGCAGCTCCTCATAAGTGATCTCAGGAGGGACGGCCAGATCCACCGGGCCAAGCTTTCCATCGAGTCCAACCGCAAAGCAGCGCCATCCCGAGTTGCTGCGCTCTATGGCCAGGATGTCGCCAAACACGTTGAATCGGTACTTTTCCATCGCTGCTCCACTATTGAGCCTTGCATGCTAGCCGCATCTGCTCGCCAGTCTCGGACAATCTGTGGCTCCTGAAATGCCGAACCTGTGCGTCAAGAGCCATCAGCCAGAAGCCTTGTCAGAGCCGATGGAAAGGCGGCATCGCGGTTTTTCGTAGCACTCGCACCCGTCCAGTCCATGCACCAAAGCTGACGTTTTACTTATTGGATAAGGCTTCAAGGTTATTAAAAAGAGTACTGTGGCCCTTGGCGATCAATCTTGATTCGTCATCCAGGACTGGAGGTCTATATGCCGGATAGCCGTATTCCCCCGCCAATCCAGAAGTTCTGGGAAACCACCAAGGAGCTGTTCTCCATGGAAAAGGATTTCCCTGCGCCGCCTCAACTAGATCCGCAAGAGCCCACGGACATGGAAAAGAAGCAGGAGGAAGAGAGACTGCTGCGCATGCGCCACAACTACCGATATTGGTAGCCTCGTCTCTTGAGTCCAGCCTTGCGATTGGTTTTCAACCACCTCGACAGGTGGTTTTTTGTTGCCTTGAGATACAAAAGCAGGAGCACCGGGCCGGCTCAAGCCTAGGCCGAAGTGAAAGAGCAGCGATAAGATGAATCGAGAACCGTAAAGCTGGGGACGAGACTCGCAGCAGAATCAAATGGATCACCCAGGAGCCCCATGAAAAACAAAGTTGTGCTCATCACCGGAGGCAGCCGAGGCATTGGTGCAGCCACTGCCCTGCAAGCAGCAGCGGCAGGCTGGGATGTACTGCTCAGCTTCCATACAGACCAGACGGCAGCCGATGCGGTCGTCTCGCAAATAACGGAAATGGGCAGGCACGCCATGGCCATTCAGGCGGATATGGGCTGCGAAGAGCAGATTCGCCGTCTTTTTGCCGTGGCAGATGTGCAGTTCGGGCGCCTGAACGCCTTGGTCAACAACGCAGGTATTGTGGACACTGCACAGACGCTGGCCGAATTCAGTTCGCAGCGCCTTGAGCGAATGTTTCGCATCAACACCATAGGCGCTTTTCTCTGCGCTCGCGAAGCGGTGCTTCGAATGAGCACTGCCAACGGCGGCCACGGTGGAGCCATCGTGAATGTGTCCAGCATTGCTGCAAGACTTGGCGCGCCACGCCAGTACATCGACTACGCGGCATCCAAGGGGGCTGTGGATGTGATGACTCTGGGGCTGGCCAAGGAAGTGGCTGCGGAAGGCATCCGCGTCAACGCTGTCCGCCCCGGTCTCATTGAAACGGATATTCATGCCAGCGGGGGGCAGCCGGACCGGGTTCAGCGCCTGGCGGCTGGTGTTCCCATGAAGCGCGGAGGAACGGCTCTTGAAGTTGCCAATGCAATCGTATGGCTCATCTCGGACGAGTCGCCATACACCACAGGCAGCCTGATCGAGATTTCGGGCGGCAACCTCTAACCGGGCAGCCGCCCAAGCACGGCCAGCCCTCTGGTGCGGGCTTTCATATGTTCTTGCGCTTGAGGCTTACGCGGCAGCGGCCGCCTGCGCTGGCACCTCTACTCGGGAATGGTCCTGAGCTGGCAGCAGTGAACGACTGGATGTGGAGTTCGTGTCGTTGGCGCATGCAGTCACAGCAGGTGACGCGGCATTTTGCGTCAGCCCGGACGTACCGGCTCGCTGCCCCCTGATGATCTGGCAAACCGCGGCGTTATCTGGTTCTCAGCCTTCGCTCTAGCGCGCCAGTCGAGTCCTGTCATTCAGCGATGGCCGTGCCCATGACTGCCACCCGGGCGATGGCCTCCATGCGGTGGACGGTGATTTCCATGCCCTCCATGGCCTGGATGCGGCCTGTAGTGCGGTGGACGGTGCGCGTGATGATGGTGGTAGTACCCAGGCCTATATGCAGGACGCCCGTAGTAGTAGGAGCCGCCATAAGGCTGATAGATGTAGGTATCGCTATACCCGTAGCTGTATCCAGGGCCTGCCGCGTAGCAGCCCGACAAAAGCAAGACGAGCGCAGAGACTCCAAACAGTTTCTTCATGTGCGAAGTCTAGACGTACCAACGTCGCTCGGGTTTTCAATGTGTAAGCACGGTTTTTTGCAGACAACTGCCAGCATCTCGAGAAGTTTTCCTTTGACCTGCTCCACAACGTCCGCCACCTGGCGAAGGTGCGCCGGCTGCATCCGAGGAATGCAAGCAGATGGCCACATGGCCGCTTGACGGCAAGCTGGCCTGCTTTTGCAGCTTCTGCCTGGTCTGCACAACTATGGAGGATGGCAGCTGTGTCCCGCCCCAGCAAAGGCACTGCGCAATGGGTTCACCTGCCCAGGCATGCGTGCCCGGTTGCCGAATTACCGCACAGCCGCACTGCCGCACTGCGTAATGTTTGACGCGTGACGCTGCGCTAATAGCCCCAGCTTTGGCCTCCCGGATAGGTGCGCCCGCCGCTCAATCCGGAGCCCGGCCACGGCCACAGGCTGCCTTGATTTTCATGGCCCTCGTTTCCGCGATCACGAAAGTGTTCCCGGTCCCAGTCGTTTTCAAAATCGATCGAGCGATCCCGCTGTTGAATATCGTTGTTTCGAAGATCCTGATCCGCATTCTTCTCGACCGGGTGGGAACCTGGGTCCACGCCTTGCTCATTGACCGGCCTCTGCATCACGCATCCGGTCAATATCAAGGCAAACGCAGTCAGTGCAACTAGCTCTTTCATGGCAGCCCTTTCTACAAGTGGCTCTGACAGCCTATTCCTGCCGACGGATACGCGTGTAAAGCGATGTTCTTCGGCACAGCTGCAGGCTCGCGCATGGGTGCCTGTGCATTGAGCAACTCCTGCATCGACCAGCTCCTGCATTCAAACTCGTAACATTCTCAGCAGTGCAAAGATGCTGAAAGCTCTTTTCCCCCGGCCCCTGAAACGCGCTCGGAAAAAGACTGCGCAACTACTCTTTTGCCACAGCAGGCCTGCCGTCAGACCAGGTCACCACAACCAATGAGATACCGCCCAGTATGGCGGCACCAGCCAGAGTCAGCCGCATGGTCCAGGGCTCTCCCAACAGGGACACGGCGCCGATGGCGGCCAGCAAGGGAACGCTCAGCTGTATGGATGCAGCAGCCCCCGCCTTCAGCTGAGGTAGTGCCGCATACCATGCGACGTAGCCCAACCCGGAAGTCAGTATCCCGGAGCACAGCGCATACATCAATCCCGCCGTGCTCAATGAGGCTTGCCCCTGCACCAGCACGAGCATCAGCAGCGAAAGCGGTACCGTCCGCAAAAAATTGCCTGCCGTCACGCCAACGGGATCGGTTGCGCCCTTGCCGAGCAAGGAATACAGCCCCCAGGCAATCCCTGCCAGTAGCATGAGCAAAGCCGCCCCCAGGGGCGGAGCCGAGAGCCCGGGTCGCAGCAACACTACCAGGCCGCCGAAAGCCAGCGCCAATCCGCCCCATTGCCGGGGTGCGAGTACCTCGCCGCGACAAAGGCACACTCCCACCATCGTTGCCTGCACTGCGCCGAAAAGCAGCAAGGCACCGACACCGGCCGACAAACTCCCATAGGCGAAGGAAAACAACGCCGCATAAGCGAACAGCAAGCCCGCCGACGTCCAGTTGCCAACGCCAGTAGAGGGTGCGCGTTTCAGGCTCACGACCAGCGCCAGCATTGCCGCGCCCGAAGCCAGGCGCACTGCCGTAAAGCTCGCGGCATCAATGGAGTGGGATTGGAGCGCAAGGCGGCACAACAGCGAGTTGCCGGCAAAGGCCAGCATCGCCAGACCAGTCAACACAGTGGTGTGAAACAACGGCATCACAACCTCGTAGATAGACCAACCCGGGTATTTTTCCATGTCATCCGCCCATAACCAAGCAACTGCTGTCTTGATGGAGATAGCCCCCGCCTTGCTGTCGGCGCCAGCCCTATGCCAGCGGATCGGAGATTCAGCACGGCAGACAGGAAGAACACGGGTGGGTGCAGCAGGCGCCATCAAGTTCACGAGGTGTCTTGAAGAGCAAAGCCCCGATCTCCAAAGCAACCGACCTGACGTTCGGATTCAGGAATCAAGCCAAACCAGGACCTCTGTGCATCAATTGCACACTTCCGGGCACTTTCTGTGGCTCTGAGAACGAGGGAGGTGAAATTTCCGCGACAGCTAGAGTCACCATAATTCCTTAAACCTGACATGCATCATGAAAGAGGAAGGGTGGGATGGAGTTCCTAGGCAATCAAAGCGCCCAGCTGAGGATGATGAAATGCCAGATCATGGCGCAAGAGGCACTTCTCATTGCCCTGATCGATACGCTGGATGACAACAAAAAAAGCAATCTGCAGCACAACTTCAGCCAACGCCCCGAAAAGATCAAGGCGGAGGTCTTGAACTCGATGGCGACAGATGAGCTCTACGAGCGTCTGCTGGAGCACCTGGACAGATATTCGAAGACCGTCAACTTGCGCCCTTGACTTGTTGCACAACAGAGACCTGCCCGCCATGACGCGGGCTTTTTCTTTGGCGGGGTGCATGATGCTAGCTGGATGGGCCACAGCGTCAAACCATCTTCCCAAACCGCAAGGCATCCGACGATTCCAAGGACAGGAGCTTGAACACCGGCATCACCGGAGCGGACCTGCCGGTTTGCTCATATGCGAATCCGGGTGACGTAGATCAGACACAAGGCATGGCAAGGACTTGTGAGATCACACGCAAGGATGTATGAATGCTGACTGCTGGTTGTCGCTTTGCAATCCAGGAACAGGCAATGCTGCTCCGTTTCGATCTTTGATCGAGGAGGCTCTGGTCAGATGTTCTCGAACAATGACTTCATCTTGGTTCTGACGCCGTCGCTGGCGATACTGGTTCTGGCTGCCATATTGAGCGTTGCCTGGCTTGTCCAACGATCTCAGCGCTTTCTGCTTTGGCAATCTTGCGCCTATTCACTCACAGCACTGCCTCTCGGGGCGCAAAGCCTGCTCCCGCTCGAAGAACTCAACCGCTACGCCCTGCTCATCGGCAGCTTCTACCTGCTGAGTGCGTGGTGTCTAGCCAGAAGCTGGGCAGAGCGCTGGCGTGTATCCACCCAACCGCATGCAGCATTGCTCATCGCCATAGTCACCCTGGCTGCTCTCTATCAATTCAGCCAGATCGAGCCAAATGCATGGGCCCGGGTGAGCTCTTTCAGCGTGGGTTCCAGCCTTGTTTTGCTGCTCCCTATCTTGGAGGTCCGATCGAAGAAAAACTCATTTGACTGGCTCGATCAATCGCTGCTCTGGCTGAGCATCCTCTTTACCGCCTACACCTTCACTCGACCCGTCTTGATCTGGTTGCTGGGATATTCCGATCTCCGTTCCCTGCCAAGCTCGCCCTATTGGATCCTGACGCTGCTGAGCATTCTGAACTTCTCGCTGCTCTTCACCGTGGTGATGACCGCGATAGCGGTGAAGGAAACGGTTGTCAAGCTGCGCATGGAACGTGACTTTGATGCTTTGACGCAGATACTGAATCGGCGCTCCTTTCAGGAATACGCCCAGAAGCGTCTTGACGACCTGAGGCTCTATCCCATGGCTGTGCTGGCCTGCGATATAGATCACTTCAAACGCATCAACGACGCCTGGGGCCACGAGCGTGGCGACAAGGTTCTGCAGCTTGTCTCGGCGATTTTGCAAAGCAATATGCGAGAACACGACCTTGTCGCCCGATTTGGCGGTGAAGAGTTTGTGATTTTGCTGACGAACATTGCTCTGAAGGATGCCGAAGCCATCGCCCGGCAAATCCAGCGTGACATCGGCTCAAGCAATGACATTCTTCCATCAGGCTACAGAATGACCATGAGCTTTGGGCTTTCATCGATCACCCAGGCTTTTCAATTTGAGCGGGCCCTGAAGGAAGCGGATCAGCTCCTCTACCAGGCAAAGAATGCCGGGCGTGATCGGGTGCATGTGTCTGGAGTGGACTATCCGGATATACCGATCGAAAGCACACTGCAGCCAGACAAGATGGCTGCTTGATCTGCTGCGGCGACTCCTTGTCCCTCGGAATAAGGGTGTCACTTGATCCCCGTCCATCGCCACACGCCGCATCAGCGTATTTCAGCTTCTGACCACCAATGGATGGTCGCGCCGCATCCCGGACCGCCAATTTTTTGAGCGCCTTGTCTCAGCATCTCAACAAGTGGTCGTAGCCGTCTCCCAGGACCAGGTGGTCGGGTTTGCGCGTGCAATCACTGACGGACTGTCCAATGGCTATCTATCGATGGTTGTGGTGGCTGCGGAATGGAGAGGCAAGGGAATCGGCACAAGCCTGGTCGAAGAGATTGTGAGCGACGACGAAGGCATCACCTGGATGCTGCGAGCCTCTCGCTCGCAAGCACAAGCGTTTTTCTCGAAACTTGGATTTACGCCATCTGGCGATGCGATGGAGCGGGCCCGGAAACGCATAGGCTAGCAATACCGCCAATGGCCTGTGTGGGTCGCCTGCAAGCGACAGCCTTCGGCGCCAGCAGCAGACAACCGACAGACAGTATTCACAGGCCCTCGGATGCACATCTGGGATACGCGCGCGGCCACCTTTCATCAGCACCGCTGACAGCAGGTACTCGAGAAACGCATCATGCTTCCCGGTGATCGGCCGCCCCAAACTTCCAGTACCCCTTCGCGCTCACGACGTGCCTGGGCAATTCTCGCTCTTGAAAGTAATGATGCTTCAGGCTACGGATGGCCGCAGACTCTCCCGCAATCCAGATGTAGCCAGGCCCTGTGGGCAAGGGACGGTGCAGCAGTGCCTGGCACAGGCTCAGACCTGGCTCCGGCTGGGCGTTGATCCATTGGACGCGCAGCTTGGCCAGGCTGTCGATAGGCTGATGCTCACTTGGCGAAAGCACTTCCGCATAGACCTTGGCATTGATGTCGGCGGGCAAACGGCTGGCAATGCTCTGGATGCCGGGCAAAGCGGTTGCATCGCCTGCCAGCATGACCCATTGTGTATTGCCGGGGAGCAGGAAACCGCCGCTGCGAGGCCCTGCGATTCCGATGTGTTCGCCAATCAAAGCCCGAGATGCCCACTCAGAGGCCGGACCGGAGCCGGATCCTGCTCCATGCAGAACAAAGTCCAGATCCAGCGTTCCGGCCTTGAAGTCGACACTTCTTATTGTGTAGGCACGCCCTTGCCCGGAGGGAAGAAAGACTTTGACCCAGGCGGCAGGTTCATCGACTCCTTCCACTTGAAGAAATTCTGCGATCTCGTCACCGCCCACAGTGATTCGTCGCATATGCGGTGTGATGGAATGAACTGCCTGCACGACTCCCAGGGCTTTTGCCGTGCGAGGCTTGTGGTCGATTTCATGCATGGCGCACTCCTTGGGGTAGGAAGACCTGCGGGGATGAGGCAACAAAGATGCCGGGCCATTCAGAAGACCGCAAGGCCGCCGCTGACTGCGCCCCGATGATCGGAAATCCGGTGAACACTGCCTGTGTGACAGGACGCAGCTTGATTGATGCATTGGCGGCAGGCGGCTGACAGGCCGCCGCAGCCACCGCCTCATGAGAACGAATGGACATCTATCACTCCAAATATGAGCATTTGCTCGATATGTGAAAGAATATGAGCCATTGCTCATATTGAAAACTCGCGTTCGGACAGACCTATGCCGCCCCTGCCTCAACCACGACGAATCCCTCGCCAGAACCGCTCACGGGCCTTGGTCGATGCAATTCTTGAAGCTACGGCTCGCGTTTTGAGCGAGCGCGGCTATGCAGGAACCAATACCAATCTGGTTGCCGAGCGCGCTGGGGTCAGCGTCGGCTCCGTCTACCAGTACTTTCCCAACAAGGATTCCCTGATCACGGCCCTGCATGAACGGCATGCAGTAGAAATGCACGCTGCCATGGAAACCGTCCTGGCGGGCACCACGTCGCCAGGATTGCTGGAGCGGCTGGCAGCCATCGTGCATGCATGGCTGGCGGCGCATCAGGTTGCTCCCGAGTTGCACCAGGTGCTGGAGAAAGAGTTTCCGTTCTTTGATGCACCATCGGATCAGAGCGCGGCCGATCAAAGCATTCATTGCCGCATTCGTCAGCTGCTGGAGGAACACCGGGATGAGGTCGTCCAGGAAGACCTGAATCTCGCCACCTGGATGGTGTTACGGACCATGGAGTCATTGATTCATGCCGCGGTCATTCCCCCTGGGACGCCACACTCAATCCAGAAGACCGAGCAGGCCATCGTGGAGATGCTGATGGGCTATCTCTGTGGCGGCTCGCGGGAGCAGCCAAGGCCTTGGCATGAAAATAGTTTGATGGAATCGGAAACTCCATTGCGCCCAAGCAAGGCCTGTCCAGTGGTCATTCGGAACCGAGGCGCCATCGAAATATTGGCATTTGAGCACCCGCTGGCAGGTCTGCAGCTTGTCAAAGGCACGATTGAACCGGGCGAAAGCTCTAGAGAAGCGGCATTGCGCGAATTGCGCGAAGAAAGTGGACTTGAAGCATCTGAAGTCTTGCTGGATCTGGGAGTATGGGCATCTGGCTACGTGGACCAAATCTGGGCATTCCATCTGTGTGCTGTGGGAAGTTCATCCGAATCCTGGACATATCGGACCGGCGATGATGGCGGTCATGACTTCAAGTTCTTCTGGCATCCGCTTGCACAGCCGCCAGATGAGCGATGGCACCAGGTGTTTCAAGGTGCGCTGAAATACATCGCAAGCAAGTTATCCGCGTGACGTAGTTGGCAGCTCTGAGGTGGACTTTTCCCACAGTCGGCCTCATTGCAGACTGCGGGACAAGGCATCGGATGGAAGCCGGATGAGGCAAGCTCGCTCGGGTCTTGCGGCAGGCCGTAAAGCGACGCTCTTCGACCGCACCATCCCCAAGATCAAGATCGGCGCCTGTGCCCGATAAACAGCTTCAGTCTCCTATAGCCCAGCACGATGCCGGTCAGTGCCAGAGCCAATGTACCAATGCTCAGCAAAACAAGGATGGCATCACGCGGCCAAGCATGGCGCAGCATCCACGGCAGGTCCCAACTGTGCAGGAAATTGAACAGCCACCGCCCTGTACGCTGCCTTTGGTCTAGGCTCAGCACCACATCACCGGAGTCCGGGCTGATGTAAACGATAGTGTTTCCCGGATCTTCAAACTGCATCCTAAGCACAGGCAGACCACGCGCTGCTGCTGAATACATCGAGGCCTCACCCCGGCGGTAATAGTAGGAGTCGTACTCGTTCAGCAACGTGGTCGAACGAATGGCAAAAGGTAACAACTTCTTCGCCGCCTGCTCTAGTCTCGAGCGGTCAAGTTCCCTCTCTACCTGCGGTGGAGCAAGGTTTGCGGACAGGACGCGAGTCTGCCCCACTCCATTGAAAGCCAGCAGGTAGGGCTGCCCATCCAACACTTTCCATTCGACCTCGCGCGTGTCAAACCCCTCGGCACCGAGCCGTGTCAGCGCTTCGAGCGTGGTGAGCCTGAAGGGATTGCTTCCTGCACTTGCATGCTGGTAGGCACGCAGGTCGGGACGAGGTCCTTGCGGGCTGAAGATCCCCAGCGGATTCATGGACATCAGGCCGCTGAAGATCCAGCAAATCATCATCACTCCAAATACGAGGCCGGTGATGTGATGCCAGCGCATCTGGAACTCACGGTATGGGGTCTTGGCTCCAGATTTGTAGCGTCCGCTGAAGCGCCATCGCCAGATGCCCACCAAGGCACCGGCAATGGCAGAGACGGTTCCCAATGCCGAGAGTGCGATGACCAGCCAGCTCCGCACAGGGTCCTTGGAGCCTTCACGCAGCATATACACCCAGTGAAGCCAGGCACCCACATAGTTCCAGTAGCGTTGATGGCGCGTTACATCCATGACCACCTCGGCGGTGGTCGACGAGATGTACAACAGGCTGGATGCGGAATCGTCCATCAGGACCTTGATGAGAGGCCGATGGGGATCGAGCGAGGCAGAATGCGTCCAGCGATCGTCTTGCGTGCGACCTTGCAGCAATCCATTGGCTCCGGACAGGAACACCTGGGCGCTGCGCAAGGCCGCGGCGTCGTCGGGCGGCGGCACAACAACGCCCGTGCCGGCATCCACCACTCGCAGCGTGCCGTCCGCTTCCCTGAGCCGGTAGCTGGGGCGGCCCGCAATAGTGGTGAGCATGATCTGCTGCACCTTGTCAGCAGACTGACTTTGCTTCAGAGCTGCCTCAACAGGCAGGTAGGTCTGGCCTGGGCTCAGTGAAGGCAATGCCTGCAGACGCTCGATCGGCTGCAGTTTGGGGTAGCCGACAAAGAGCATCACCACTCCGCTGAAGAGCCAGAGTGCCATCAGTACACATGCAGCCACCCCGGTCCATCGATGCGCCAGAAACACAAGCCGTTTGGCATGGGCGGAAGTCCACATCGGCGGCCCGCTCAGAAACGATGGTTCAGTGTCAGCTCAACACGCCGCCCTTCCCCGACGAACCACTGCGTGTTGGTGTAGTAGGAGGTCGTGAAGTAGTGCTTGTCGAAGATGTTGAAGCCGCGCAGCGTGAACGTGGTGGCCTTGGTTGCCTTCCATTGCAGCGCCAGGTCTGCCGTGGTGTAGGCAGGCAGTTTCAAGGTATTCGCATTGTCTGCATAGCGCTTGCCCACATGGCGAAGGCCGCCGGACAGCGTCCAGTCAGGCGCAACTTTCCAGCTCACCCAGACATTGGCAACACGCTTCGGCACGTCCGTGGGAATATTGCCATTGCGTGAAACAGCGATGCCGCCCACGGACTCGCTGAAATCGTCATAGCGAGCCTTGAGCAGCGCAAAGTTGGCATCAATCTGCACGGCCTTGCTGACTTGCATCGACAGGGTCCCCTCGATGCCCTTGGAGGAGCGTTCGCCAACCTGTATGCGCAAAGCGGGGTTTGCAGGGTCTCGCGTCAACAAGTTGTTTTTGGTGATGGAATACGCTGCAAGCGTCCAGTCGCCCTTGCCGTCCCAGAAGGATTGCTTGATACCGACCTCAAACTGTTTGCCGCTCGATACGTCGAAGACGGAATTAGCCGCCGACAACATGAGCAGGCCGCTCACTGGATCTGCGGCCTTGGATGCCTGCGCATACAGGGATAGCTGAGGACTTAGCTTGTAGACTGAACCAAGTCGCCAACCGGTGTTGGAGTAGCTGCGTTTGAAAGCCTGATTGCCCGCCACCAGATCCTGGCGCGATAGGTCCGCATGGTCGAAGCGAGTGCCCGCCACGACAGACCAGCGATCTGTCAGTTCAAACCGGTCTTCCGCAAACAGCGCATATTGCTCGGCCTTGTTTTGATAGCGCGGAATGAAGGGTACGGAACTGCTGTAGTAGCCCGGGACGGGGTTATAGGGATCGACCGGACCGGAGCTGCCGGTGTAAGTGTTATTGGTGTGCTGAAACGATGCTCGGTTGACGTCGAAGCCCAGGGAGAGCTGGTTTGGACGTCCGAGCAAGCTGCCATGGAAGGTCACATCCGTGGTGTTGCCTGTCTGCGTCTGGTCGTGACCGATCTCGGTGTTGTCCGAGCGGTCAATCAATCCCGTGGTGGCGTTGTACCGATACGCTTCAGCATTGCGCCAATAGCGCTCGCTGCCAATGTGATAGAGCTTGCTTCGCACGACGATATTGCTGCTGGGTGCCCACTGAGCAGCCAGTTCGGTCCAATGATCCTTGAACTCGATGCGGCTGTCGGCAACGTTGTAGTTGCGCTCTCGGATCGCCGGGTCTTGTACTCCGTTGATCAGCGGTGTACCGAAGTAACGCATTGGCTTTTGCCGGCCCTGTGCGTGTGACAGTTGCAAGTTGAAGTCAGGTGTCACATCCCAGCGCAAAGCGCCAGAGATCGTCCGATTGCTGGAATCGCCACGATCCACCCAGCCATCCGATTGATCGCCACTGACATCCAGTCGATAGGACCATTGCTCATTGATCGCGCCTGCGCTGCCAAAGGCCAATGCACGTTTGCCTTTGGTTCCCACCGTGGCCTGGACTTCATTTTGAACAGGCCCACGCGTGGGCTTTTTGGGGATCACGTTGACCACGCCACCAATAGCGCCATCACCGTAGATCACGGATGCGGGTCCGCGCAGCACTTCTATGCGGTCGATAGACCAGGTGTCGAAGGGAAAACTCACACCGACGCCGCCGTATTGGCGCGTACCGTCGTATAGACGCATGACCGAGGTGGAGTCTGTAAAACCTCGTGCCGAGAGCGCGCTGCCACTGTTGCCCGGATGTCCCAGACTGGTGATGCCGGTAGATCGCGTGATGGCGTCTACCAGAGAAGTGTCGCCGCGAGCTTCCAGTTGCTCGCACGTGGTCACCTCGACACTGGCCGGAGTGTCGCGTGCATTGAGGTCGAGCCGGCTGCCGGTGCCCACTGAGCGCTCCAAAGGAGTGTTCCCCGATGAACGTACGGTAACGGCTTCCAGGGTGACGTCAGTTTGAGCCCAGCTGGCAGAGCTCGCCACTGCAAGAGGAACAGCCAGTGACAGATGGGCCACAGCCAGGGCCACGCTGTTGCGTTGAAAGAAGGCGAGCGAAAGAGAACTCGCGTTGCCATTGGGCATCGCGCCATAAAAAGGATGGGTCATGAACTATCTGCGTGCAAGTGAAATCGGCCGTGCAGGACTGGGCCCGACGGCAATAGGCTGTCTCCGCCATCGATTGGCGGCACAGTGGACTTACACGAGTGTTGGAGGCCCTCGCGGGGGCAAAGGTGCCCCCACCAGCGCGGCAATGCGCGCTGAAACTACAGACTGTAGCGCCAAGCCGAGCGGCTGTGGCTGCTCAAGATGCGGTGATGAATAGGTCGGCGGGGCCGCGATGGTCAGACACAAGGGACAGTCCAACGAATGATGCAGCCCTGGCGCGGCCTCGCCGTCCTCATCAAGCACGATCACCTGCATGCTGCCACTTGAGGTACAGACCACCTCGATGGCTTTTGGATGCACTATGGGCGAAGCCATTGCAATACTCAACGTCAGCATGAACCACGCCAGAACCAGGCGGATCAGTGACAGGGAGTTACGCAGCGCTTGCATGGTTGCGCATTATGAGGCCTGCGACGTAGGCCTAGAGTTGTCGATTTCTCGTTACTTTGCGCTATCGAGGAGATGCAGCCGTGTGCGGCCGCGTCCTCGAAAGTGCTCACAACAGAAAAATCGCAGTTTTGAGCGATGGTGACCGTTGCAAAGCCTCTGTTCTGCCAAGCAGTCGGCCGTGCCAGCATTCCAGAGGCAGACATTCATGGGCTGAGCTTTACAGGGCGAGCACGCAGGCGTGTCCGTGACATGCGCGCAAGCGATCCGCACTGCCTGAAAAGATGTTGAACTCCGCACACCTTCTCGGTGCCGGTCACTTCACGTAAGAAATCAACGTTTGCGTCGACCATTGGCGACAGCTGCAAGCAGCACCTTGTCGTTGGCTGCCGCCGCCCAGGCGCCACTAGAGTGAACCACTGCGCTATCCTTGCCCGATGAAAAGCTGTCTTGACGCCGCTCCCACCTTCATCAAAGTTCTCCCTGTCAAACCTCTACAACCGGAGTTCATCAACCTGATTGACGATGCGCGTGACAGTCTAGTGCAGGAGCTCGGGGCACTCCTCGACAGCCTGTATCTGTACGGCAGCGTGCCCAGAGCGATGGCCCAGCCCGGAAAGTCGGACCTGGATTTGACGTTGGTGCTGTCGAGACCGCTTTCCACACCAGAGGCTGAATCTCTTGAGCGTGTCCGTTCCAACCTGGAAGCTGGCCATCCTGAAGTCACCAAGGTCGATTTGGATCTAGGTGTGCTTGAGGATGTACTGAACCCGGCCAATTTGTATAGCTGGGGCTATTGGCTCAAGCATGAGTGCCGCTGTATTTACGGTTCCGATCTGGCACGTCGGTTTCAGGCATTTCAGCCCTCACCCGCAGTTGCGAAAGCCGTCAATGAAGACTATGCCCAGGTTCTCCGTGACTACGTGATGCGTATCTCTCAAGCACATGACGAAAACGCAACGAAACGGCTGAAAAAAGAGGCCGCAAAAAAGCTGGTTCGCGCAACCAACGTCCTGCGCCTTGAGGCAGACCGACTATGGCCTGAATCTCTGGAGGAATACGCCAATTTTTTCTCGGGCCGGTTTCCTGAAATGGCCGAACAAATGGAATTCTTCCTTGAACATGCGAAAACGCCCTCGGCAACGAACGACGCTTTCAATCTGAGGCTGGTGTTCTTTGTTGACTGGATGCAACAGCTCCAGTGCTCATCCGCGACTGCTTAGAGCTACACAGCGACGGCAGCAACCGGCTATGGATTCAACCGATGGATACATCACACGTAATGGCGACTAGATGATTACCTTTGATTTCAATGGCGAATCCCAACTGGTGACATCGACCGACCACATGAGTCGGCTGCTTAGTCAGTACAACAAAACGCCGGAATTTGAGCTGTGGGCTACATCTTCCAATGGCCCTTCACTCTGCATGCTTCGGAATGGCGGCCATGCGTGGCTTATGTATCTGCGGCAAGCAGGAGATAGTGGTTTCTCTTCCCGGTCAGGGACCAACTGCGAGACCATCGTGGAGTACCGTCTTGCGAATGGGCAATGCGATGAGTATCCTCTCGCGTGGTGTATTGACGTCAGGCAGTGCTATGAGGCATTCGCATTTTTCTTTGAGAATGCTGGTGCAAGACCCGAATCGATCTTGTGGAAAGAAGACTGACTGTGAAGACGCTCCCGTTGCATACAGTCAATGACAGCTGATGGCTTGGGCTATTTAGTCCTTTGCGTACACGCTAGTGGACTGCTCTGGGTCGAACAGAGACAGCAACTCTCGGCCAAAAGCAGTCCACGTGTTTCAAGCAGAATGTGCTCTCGCCTTTGGACTGCCAGAAATTGGAGACAGTAGAGAGAGCTGCCCTACTGCCCTAGCACCATGAATCAGATATCTATCCGACCAATGGGCATTGGGGACTACGACAGCGTCACCGCAATGATGAAGAAAACAGACGGGGTTACTTGTCGGGATGCAGGTTCACGGGAAGCTACTCAGCGCTACTTGTTGAGCAACCCCGATTTGAGCTTCGTTGCGTTAGAAGGCGACCATATCGTCGGATGCATCATGTCAGGCCACAATGGTCGTCGCGGCTACTTGCAGCACCTCGTAGTCCTGCCCACACATCGCAAACGCGGCATTGCTTCCCGCTTGGTCGAGGGCTGCCTGGAAGGACTTGAAAGGCTCGGCATTCACAAGAGTCACATCGATGTTCTTCAGGAGAACCATTCTGCCCACGGCTATTGGGAAGGCAGAGGATGGAAGTTGAGGACGGACATTCGTCGTAATTCTTTTGTGCGCTCTGGCAGTGATAACACCTAGGGACAACCAGCAGACATCCTCGGACGTCTGCATGGGTCTATTCTCAGTCAACGACTTGCAGGTTCAGTGCACGCGTGTTTCATAGGCTCTAATGTCAACCATTCTTCGCGCTATTGCATCGCTGGCCGTTCTTCTTTTTTCATCCCTGGGCTTTGCCCAGACGTTGAGTTTGACCTTTGACGATGGTCTGAACCCCGACAAGCAGGTCCAGGCGCAAGTTTGGAATCAGCAGATCATTTCCAGCCTCAAAGACTCCGGCATCACAGCGATGGTATTCCCCTCGCTCATTCGCATAGGCGGTGATCAAGGGATGGGGCTCATCATGGATTGGGCCAAGGCAGGTCATGCCGTAGGCAACCATACGGCGACACACCGCAGTCTTGCATCCCCCGAGACGACACTGAGCGAATTCATAGTGGATGTGAAAAAGGCCGATGCGGCTCTGCGTCACATTCCGACTTGGGTGCCGATGCTTCGTTTTCCTTACCTGAAAGAAGGTGATACGGCGGAAAAGCGTGACGGCATCCGGTCCTGGATGAAATCAAATGGATATAGACCGGCACCAGTCTCCATTGATGCCAGCGATTGGTACTACAACCAGATCTATTCCTCGCTTCTACGAGCGGCTTCGCACGACAAGGCTGTCCGGGTCAAGTTGGCCTACATTGAACACTTGCTTGACCGGGCTACTTACTATGAAGGCCTGGCCAGGCAGGTACTTGGTCGAAGCCCTGCGCATGTGATGCTGCTGCACACCAATGAGATCAATGCGGCAGCCTTGCCTGATATCGTTTCGGCCTTTCGCAAGCAAGGCTGGACGTTCGTACCAGCAACAACCGCATTCAAAGATCCTGTCTATTCTTCGCAACCTGACACATTGCCTGCTGGCGAAAGCGTCGTATGGGCAAGCGCAAAAGCGCGCGGCATTTCAGGCCTGCGCTATCCCGCCGAGGACTCGGCCTATGAAGAGCCCAAGCTCCGCTTGGAGTCACTAATACCCTAGCCGTCCTCTTGGGGCCGTTCCGAGACGGTCGCCCACCGCCCGGAAGCAGTGGTCAGGATTGTTCGCTGGTGCGGCCGCTTACCGAAACACGCCAATCGCTTCCACGAGATTTTTCACCTGCCATTGCATGCTGCTGGACGCCTGCGCCCCCTGGGTCACCAACTGCGCGTTCTGCTGCGTCAGATAGTCCATGTCCGCCACCGACTTGCCGACCTGGCTGATCTCCTCGCTCTGCTCACGCGTGGCCTTGCTGATCTCGGCAATGAAGTCCGCAACGCTGCGCGCCTGGGAGACGATCTCACCAATGTTGCTCCCCGCATCTCCGACCACCAAAGAGCCGGCCTCGATGGTGGCCGTGCTGGCCTGAATCAGCGTCTTGATCTCCTTGGCTGCATCGGCGCTGCGCTGAGCCAAGGCTCGCACCTCACCGGCAACCACGGCAAACCCCCTGCCATGCTCGCCCGCGCGGGCGGCTTCCACAGCCGCATTCAGCGCCAGCAAATTGGTTTGAAACGCAATGCTGTCAATCACGCCGACGATGTCGGCAATGCGGCGGGAGTTGGCCGTGATGGACTCCATGGTGGAGACGATCTGATCCATGGACTGCCCCCCGCGCAAGGCCGCCGCGCTGGCTTCGCTGGCAAGCACACCGGCTTTTTGTGCCGTATCGGCGCTGGATTGAACCCGGGCCGTGATCTGCTCCATGGACGCAGAGGTCTGGGCCACATTCACCGCCAGCTGCTCGGTCTGCCCGTGCAGATAGCTGTTGCCCTGCTCGATCTCGTTACAGGCCTGCTGAACATTGAGCGCCTGCTGATTCACATCGTCCACCAGCCAGCGAAACATGAGACCGATCTGGTTGACCGTGCGCAGCGTGGTGCCGATCTCATCCGTGCGCTGCAAGTATTCGGTCTGCCGGTTGTTGCCGGTTGCCACATTCAGCGACTGGCGCTTGAGCAGCTCCAGCGGCGTGGCGAACTGGCTCTCCAGCAGCAGCGTCATCACCATCAGCGCCACCGTCATGAAGGCCGCCATCGACAAAAACTGCATCTGGCTTTGACCCAGCAGCCAGGCACCAAGGACCAGGGAGCTCCACAAGGCCAGGGAGTTCAGGCGAATGCGCCGGCGCACCCCCATGTGCCGCCAGATCGACAGCACCTTCCCCAGCCCCTTCTTGGAGACTATGCCCTTGTGCAGCTCGGGGGCGGCAGCGCCCTTGTCATGCATGGACTCATACAGCTTTTGCGCCGCCTCGACCTCTTTGCGCTCGGGCTGCGTGCGCACCGACATATAGCCCTTGGCCTTGTCATTGCGGATGATGGGAATGGCATTGGCCCGAACCCAGTAGTGGTCCCCGTTCTTGCGCCGGTTCTTGACCAGTGCACTCCAGGGCTCGCCGCTTTTGAGGGTGGCCCACATGTCGGCAAAAGCGGCCGGGGGCATGTCCGGGTGGCGCACCAGATTGTGCGTCTGGCCGAGGATCTCCTGCGGCTCGAAGCCGCTGACCTCCATGAACGCCTGATTGGCATATTTGATGTAGCTCTCTGTGTCCGTGGTGGACATCAGAGTTGCATGCTCATCAAAGCTGTACTCCCGCTGAGTTACCGGTGCGTTCACTCTCATATGTGCCTTCTGTGGTCAATGGCCTGACGGAACGAGATACCGCCCAGATTGAGTGAAGCCAGTACGCCTTGGGCACCCGTGCGATCGCTCCTTGAGCGCTTTCTCGTATCAAGTGCTTACATATTCTTTGATTTGTCTCAATTTTTGAATATAGATCAGATCTGATGTATCTGATTAGCATCGAATCAGATCTGATTCATAAAATCATCTTGATGGCTTTGAATTAATTTGATACAAGTCAATTTGCAAATTCTGGATTCTTCTTGTTCGGCAACCAGGAGAGGCATCATGGATGTAGTGGTCAGCACCAGCTACAGCATGGAATTGGTTGTACTGTCGTACGCGATTTCAATGATTGGAGCCTTCATTGCGCTGATCCACGCCAAGGGACTTGAACCGAAGGTTGATGACCGTCAGAGCTATCTGATGAGCCTCGGCAGCACAGGGATTGCTCTTGGCGGTATTGGCGTATGGTCGATGCATTTCATTGCCATGCTTGCGCTGCGCATGGACCTTGAGACCGGCTACTCGGTATCGGAGACGGGCGTGTCGCTCATTGCCGCGATGACAATCTCGGCTCTGGCTTTTCATAGCGTGGCTCGCAACCCGCGCAGCATTGGTCGCTTGCTGTTGGCCGGATCAATGCTTGGGCTGGGCGCAGTTGTCATGCACTACCTAGGCATGTATGGCATGCGCTTTGGAGGCCACCTGGAGTGGAACCATGAGCGAGTCGCATGTCTGTGCTTATTGCTCTCCTGGCTGCAACTGCGGCGCTGTGGCTGGCATTTCATACCGCACAGACAAGCATGCGCCTGCTTGCTGCGGCGATCATGGCCCTTGCCGTTTGCAACATGCACTACACAGGCATGAGTGCGGCGGAATTCATTTGCACGACGGCAAATCGCCTTGCAAGTCCTTCGGGAAGGTATGTGCTTATCGCACTTGGACTGCCGATGGTGGTGGCTGTGATGGGCCCGCTGATCACCACTCCAACTCTGTCTGCAAGAAATAGGTTCTGGATACCTGGCTTGAGACGATCACGACAGCGGCACCAACCGCACCTTTGCAGCGCTAAAAAGTAAGAGGCAATCTTGAAACACCTGCTCGGATGTTTTCTTTATCACAGTGAAATCGCCAGTGACGCCAGTACGAGCTGTGTCGCAGATATCACCAGAGTCTCACGCCGCTTCAATGAGGCCCATGGGATCACAGGGATCTTGATTTTTGACGGTCAGCGCTTCGTTCAATACATGGAGGGCCCTCAGCAGCAGGTGGTTGCACTGGCCAAAAAGATCTCCCTGGACAATCGCCATACCAATTTCACTCCGCAGCACGAGGCAAGAGGCATAACGAGTCGCCTTTTCTCCGGTTGGACCATGGCATACCTCTCGGTAGAAGATGCCGAGCCGTTGGCCCAAATGTGGGTTGTCGACGGAGATGCCGCAATGAGTTGCCTGCAGCAACTATTGCCAATGTTGGATGCTGCATAGCAGCTTCTATGGAACTTCCTTGTTGCTGAAGCACCCTGATTTGCGCCGGCTCGAACATCGTTCCGAAACGGCCGTCTGCCGGCTGGCAGCGGAATTTCAAACTGCTTTCATTCACTAAAGGCACGACAGTTCTTCTTCAATATCGCTTTGCAACTGGTGCGGCGAAACGACTATCCCCTGCATTGTTGGCGTGGGGAATACGGCCACAAGCATGCCGTCCTTTCGCATACCGGGAAGCCAACGACTCAGGAAATGCTGAATATCGATGCTTTCTGGGGAATTGCCGGCCCATTCGCCAACTGCACAAGCAATCGCGTAATCGGGATGCGGCCAAAAGGGGGACACAGGGTTTCCGTTGCTGTTCGAGGCTGTCACCCATCCCCCCTCATTGCTCAGTCCCCACACAAATTGCCAGTCCGATACTCGGCCGATGAAATGCCGATAACGCTGATGACTGGCAAGTGCCGATACCGCTTGGAACTGCTGTCGATTGAGTGGATAAGACTTTTCCATGTGAGAACTGGCTCTGGATGAGTGAAGCATTCTGTCATCAGGTTGGAGTCGGAGGGCCAGTCGCACCAGCAATGACGAATTGGCGATAGCGCCGATGCATATGCCCGCTGCATGTGCCCGCTGCGGATCGAACAGCGGCAGCAGCAACCATTAACGGCCGGTAGCGGGCTGCCAGCAGATTTTCTTCTTGACTGCATTGAGTCCAGATCCGCCTCCCCGTCTCAGCCACCCAGCCCCCCCGCCCTGCTCGGCCCTACGCTCATGGCGACCGACAGACCGGTATGGGGACCATGACCATCAAGGCTGCGGCGCATCTATTCTGCACTTGATGACGCATCCGAGCCGAAGGGCCCGTACCCGTTCGTCACACCTATGCGGCCCCGATAGCCTAACCGTCGGTCATCTCAAAACAGCTGTCCCCGGTAAAGATATTCGTCAAGGCGGCTTTCAGTTCCTCGTACTCGCCGGCCAAAAGCTCAAAGGCGATGGACATTTGCTTCAGTTCATCGATGTCCTCCACCGCCTCAGGCTTGAACGTGACCTCCGCACCGGTGCGCTTCAGCACAAACCGCTCAATGCCGCCATAGCGAGGTCTCTTCTGCCCACACCACTCGACATGGTAGGTATCCATGCCCAGTTCTTCATCCTGCTCGTCTTCATCCTCTTCGAAGGAGCGTTGGAGCATCAGGTAATGCTCGGTGCCGTGCTTCTTGTCGGCGAAGCCGACAAGGTGGCAGAGGTCTTCCGGGTCTTTTGTGGCAATGCAGGCTGCGCGAAAGGCGAGAGTGTTCATTTGGGTGTTCTTGAGGGATCAGGGCAGCGACAGGCTTTGAGCCGGAATCCTATGCCGGCAAGGCCCTGACCACTAGCGTCGTGAATCAACTGGCAGCAGTCTCCCGGCGTTTGCAGAACATGTGCTAAACGGCTTCATTGCTGCTTGACTTAATCGGTTGATGAGCCTCGACGCACCGACTCGACTGCAGGCCGCTCCAAGATGGATGTAGGCTATTGGCGGAGCAGCCATGATGCTCTGCAGACAGATTATCTGGCTCCTTCTTGCTACCTGATCCATAGGGCCGGTGCCCTCAGGCTCAAACCCGATGTCCAGTTACCGTGCAGGCATTCAGTTCATGGTCGCGCCAGTGATGATGCCATTCATCGAGACGTGCGCAAGGCAATGGCTGCCAATTCAGCTAACCCGTCGTCTGCTGACATCCTCATGATAAATTGCAGGGCAGGTCTCAGTGCTCGTATTCACTGTGCTGCATGGCTATACAGACTGTTTTGCGGTCACCATCTTGCTCGGAGCCATAGTGCTTTCTGCCGTTTTCGCCATAGAAGCGAAAAGGAATGGGAGACCTGTCCTTGGCACATACCTCACTCATGCGGCTGCAAACACAATAGTCTTCAGCCTGCAGCTCCTCTGACGTAGGTCAGCTCAGGGGCATGTGCCGCCGCTGCTTTCGGCCGGAAGCGGCTGCCACGCTGGAGACTTGGCAACAGAAGAGTCAGCGTGCATCAATTGATGGACCCAATGCAAAAGGCAGTGAGCCTCTGAATCGTCGATGCCAAACATCGGCACTGGCGCAGCAAGGATATAGATTCCATCAAACTTTTTTCAAACCTCTGGTCGCTGCATCCAGGTTGCACAATGCGCCTGAATACTCTGGCAAACCATCGACAGGGAACGGCTCAATGGCTTGTCCTTTCGCAACACCATCGCCAATGTTCGCTGCAATCGTGGTGTGAGCGGGCGTGAGACCAGGTCATCGCGAGCACCTCGCCCCTGCATGGCCATGCGCGGAATCACGGCATAACCCAGGCCTACGGCCGCCATCTCCTTGAGCGCTTCGACGCTGTCAAGCTCCATCTGAGGATGCGGTAGTTCACCGGCACGGCGCAGCCAGGCATCGACCACGCCGCGCGTGCTGGCTGATTTTTGCAAGGCAAGCAGAGGCAGGGATCTCAGCTCTGGCGCAGCAACCGCATCACCCGGCATCAGCATCTCCGGGCGAGCTACGGCCACCAGCTCGTCGTGCAGCACGGGAGTGGCCAGCAAGGCACGGCGGTTTACCGGCAAGGTGACCAGGGCAAGATCCAAACTGTTGTCCTCCACGCGCTTTACGCACTCCTCGGTATTGCCCGTCACCACCACGATGTCGATGCCCGGATGGCTGGCCCGTATCTGGCGCAACACCGCGGGCAGAAGATAGAGACACACAGTCAGGCCCGTACCTATACGCACCTGCCCATTCACCTCGCGCGCATGTGCACTCAGCGCATGGGCCAGGCCTTCCAGCGCCACGCTCACGGCAGGCAGTTGCTCCAGCAAGGCCTTCCCGGCAGCCGTCGGCACAGCACGCCGCCCCACACGCTCTATGAGGCGTGTGCCAAGATGGCGTTCCAGTTGACGCACTTGCAGGCTGACCGCCGGCTGGGACAGTTGCAATAGCTCCGCTGCCTGAGAAAAACTGCCCTCCTGAACGACCAGGCAAAAGCTCCTCAACAGCATCAAACCAGGGGCATTAGCCAAAGTTTCACTAATACCTTGCATAAACATCAAAAGATTCCTTATTGGTAAATCTCGGGCGAAGATTACTCCATGCAGAACGCTTCTACTTGCTCCCCCCTTCTTTCCTCGGCTCTGCCGCCGATCGACGGCGACCGCCTGTGGCGCCGCCTCGAAGACCTGGCCCAATTCACCCGAGCCGATATGCCCTGGACCCGCCGCGCCTTCAGCGCGGAATACCAGGCTGCACGCGCCTGGCTGCGCGAAGCTTTCGAGGCCGCAGGCCTGCAGGTGCGTCTGGATGCTGCAGGCAACCTCATCGGCCGCCGCCCCGGACGGCGTGATGATCTGAAAGCCCTGGCCACGGGCTCGCACACCGACACGGTGAATGCCGGAGGACGCTTCGACGGCATTCTGGGTGTGCTGGCAGGGCTGGAAGTGGCCCATGCCCTGCAGGATGCGGACATCACGCTAAAGCACCCCTTTGAGGTCATAGACTTCCTCTGCGAAGAGCCCAGTGACTACGGCATCTCCTGTGTGGGCAGCCGCGCCATGGCCGGTCAGCTCAGCGCCGACATGCTGGCCGCCCGCGACAACCACGGCGACACCCTGGCCCAGGCCCTGCAGCGCCTGGGCGCCCGCCCCGAAGCTCTGGCCCAGGCCGATCGCCGGCAGGACGGCTTTGCGGCCTTTGTGGAGCTGCACATAGAACAAGGGCCTGTGCTGGAGCGCGAAGGCCTGGACATAGGTGCCGTGACCGACATCGTTGGCATACGCCGCGCTCAGCTGTTCTTCGAAGGTCGGCCCGATCATGCAGGCACCACGCCCATGAATGAACGTAGCGATGCTCTCGTGGCTGCAGCAATAGTGATCCGCCAGGCCCAACGCCTGGCGCTGAAGTGGAGCCACAGCACACCTCACTACGTGGTTGCCACAGTAGGTCGCATGAACGTCTCTCCCAACGCCAGCAACACCGTGCCTGGCCAGGTGGACCTGACGCTGGAGGTGCGCAGCAACCATGCCCCTCTGCTGCAGGAATTCTGGGAAATTCTGGCGCGGCGCTGCGGCCCGGCTATCGGGCGATTGGGCGTGAATTGGCGCGTGGAGCCTCGCACCCATGTGGACCCCGTTGCCTGCGCGCCGCTGATTGCTGCTGCCGTGGAGCAATCCGCCCAGCGCCTGGGTCTGGGCTGTCGACGCATGCCGAGCGGTGCCGGCCACGATGCCATGTACCTGGCTCAGACCGGTCTCTCGGGGATGATCTTCATCCCGTGTCTTGATGGACGCAGCCATAGCGCAGTGGAATGGGCTTCACCGGGTCAGGTTCTGGCCGGCACCCAGGTGCTTGCCGCTACCCTGCTGAACCTGGATGAGCAAATGGACTAGCTGCAATCACGAATGTGAATGGACCAGGCTTGTCCTGGTCCCTGCCTGTCATGCGTAAATGGGTCCTTGGATGTCTTGCAGGTTTGCCGCGCAGCAATGGTCAGCTTTACAAGCTCACACTCCCGGTCAGGAGCGGTCATGAGAACTGGGCTCCAGTCTCAGGTGCTACTCGGATCCAGATGGCGGCAGTCGATTCAAAATCAATTCATACTGAAGCAAGTCAGCAGGTGAGAAGCAACAGAACACAACCTCTTCAATTGGCGAATGTTCCGACAGGCTTTCGTGGACGGTCCTGACAGCCACTTGCGCAGCGAGCTCGATCGGGTACCCGTATATGCCGGTGCTGATGCTTGGGAAAGCAATCGAGGCAACGGACTTCTCCTTTGCCAACTCTATGCATCGGCGATAGCAGCCAGCGAGCAGCTCTGCTTCTCCGCTTTGCCCTCCTCTCCACACGGGTCCGACGGTGTGAATGATGTATTGGGCAGATAGGCGATAAGCCTTGGTCACCTTTGCATCGCCAGTCTTGCAGCCTGCGAGCAGCCGGCATTCATGCACAAGGTCTGGACCTGCCGCACGATGGATTGCACCATCGACGCCACCTCCGCCAAGCAGAGACGAATTTGCTGCATTGACAATCGCTTCCACATGAAGCTTTGTGATGTCAGAGCAGATGGCATGAAGGCGTGTGTGCATTTCTATACAACGAAAGAGCAGGAGGGCAGTCGATGCTGCAATGGCAGACCAGTTTTGTAAACGCGTTGCCGAGTAAGTGCCGACGTGCGATGCAGTTGTGTGCGGCCGCGTACCCGAAATGCCTGGAATCAGAAAGATCGCAATTTTGAGCGATCGTGACCGTTGCATGACTTCTGTTCTAGCGAGCATTCGATTGCCTGCACTGGGTCAACCTGCAACTTTAGCAGTCCGGCCAGAAGCGTACCTTCCTGTGATCGATCGCTGGTTCCGGTGAAAACCTACCGAAGCCAAAAGGTCTTGTCCCGAGGTCGCTCGTCAGTCTAAGCAGGCATCCATCCGGATCTTGAACGAGGAACTGCCTTACTCCGATTTCCTGCTCGCGTGCACACGACCCGCAAGGCATATCCGCCCTCCCCGCAAGCCGAAGCAGCCTTGTTCCAGCCGCCTTGAAACCAGTTCCTTTGATCGTGAAATTAGACTATTCAAAGTGCTGTAATAGACCGGGTTGCCACTATAGCCCCCGGCCATGAACAGCCTTTCAACAGGATTCCCTGATTTGCAGCCGTCATCTCTTGCCGAGGTTGGGCCCGTGGTCCTTGTTCTCCTTCCTGGCATGGATGGCACTGGTGAGCTTTTCGCACCGTTCGTTGCCGCTTTGGGGAAGACGACGCCCGTCGTCGTGGTGAGCTATCCAATTTCTGGTGTGCCACAGACCTATACCAACCTAACGGAACTTGCCACATCGGCCTTGCCGCCCCATGGCCGTTTGGTCTTGTTGGGAGAATCTTTCTCAGGACCTATTGCCATTTCGCTGGCAGCGGCGTACCCGGGGCGCGTTGTGGGCGTTGTTCTGTGCTGCTCGTTCGTTCGCAATCCAAGGCCGGGTCTTCGCTGGCTCAGCGGCCTGGCGACCATGCCCGTTCCGCTTCCTCCTGCTGCAATACTGAACCTGATGCTTCTAGGCCGGTTTGCGACGCCGGGCCTGCGGGTTATGCTGCGGTCCGCCTTGGCCAAGGTTCAAACGACGGTTCTACGTTCAAGGCTGAGAGCGGTGGTATCCGTAGATGTGCGAGCACATGCCAAAGCAATTGATGCTCCGGTTCTCTACCTGAAAGGGATACGTGACCGCCTGGTGCCGCCGTCATCCGTGTCTGATGCAGAGCAGTGTTTTCGAAAGATGAGAGTTCAGGCGTTTGATGCTCCACACTGCCTACTGCAAGCCATTCCTCAAGAGGCCGCTGCAGTGGTGGCTGACTTCGTTCGGAACGTTGCAACACCACGAGAGAGTTAGCTGGTGCATGAAACAAACTCGAATTGGACGACTTTCACAAGGTCTGACGCACAGTATCAAAAGGCGGGGAACATTTGTTGCGATTCTGCAGGCGCATGGTGATCGCATGATTGACCTGTCGTCCAATCCACCGCCGGCCGCGCTCAACGCACGCATCCTGGCACGGGCATTGACGGGGATCACTCGCAAAATCGACGCCGACCATTTCAATTTCTATGAACCCCTCTGGCGGACATCTGGAACATCGAAGTGTTCTCGCGCGCTGGCTGATGACACTTGGCCTGGTCGTCGATCCGTCGCTTGGCAAGGCGGTCGACCTCACCCCGACGCTGCACAACCCTACAACTGCCGCGATGAGCCTGGAGCGAAGGCAGGCCATCGAGGATTTTTGCCAGAAAGCGGGAGCATGGATCATCGAAGACGAGGTGTATGCTGCCGACTTACCTGCTTTACCCCAGCTGTCGGCATTGGCGTCCGATATCTCATTGCAGGTGAACAGGCTCTCCAAGTCGCTTGGGCCTGGGCTGCCGATCGGCTGGAAGAGCTGCTCAAACCGCAAGCTTGGGTTCGGTGTCGACGCAGGCCTGCCGGAGAAGACAAATAAGAGGTGCCCGGCAATCCATCTACCCGGTCGCTGCAGGCACAGCTTAAGCAGGAGTTCTTCGAGCTGCGCAAGAAATGAAGAAGATACCGAAGAACTCCTCCGCCTTATCTTTGTACAACTGGAAAGCCGTGGCGCCTGGCTGCCCACACAACAGCCAGCGTTGCAGCTAGCAGCACCAGGAGTACCGGAGGGAATGCGGCGACGCCGAGATAATCCAGCAAGGCACCGCCAATCAGCCCTCCACTTGCAATCGCGATGTTCCAGGCTGTGACCAGCATGGACTGGGCAACGTCGGCCGAGTTGCCCGCCGCCTTGGCAATGGCTGTTTGAAGCAGCGTCGCCACGCCGCCAAAGGCCAGGCCCCAGGCGGCCACTGCGGCATACACCACGGCAGGCACATCGCCCATCAGGCCGAGTGCCAGCGCCGACAGACCGAACAAGAGCGTACTGCCCAGCGTCAGGGCGCGCAGATGGTGATCGACCAGCACGCCGATGACCCAGATGCCCAGCAGCGAAGTGATGCCGAACATGAGCAGAACCAGGCCTGTTCGTTTCGCCATGTCTGCCGCCGCTAGAAATGGCGCGATATAGGTATAGAGGATGTTGTGTGCCAGAACGAAGGCCAGCACCACGAACAGCACCGGACGTACGCCCGGGAAAGTGAACACATGCCCCAGAGACAAGCGTTTGCTCGCCGCCTGGCCCGCTAAATCTGGCAGCTTGACCTGTACCCATGCCATGAGCGCCAGCGCCAGTCCGCTCATGATGCCGAAGCACATCCGCCAGCCCAGCAAATTGCCTAGGAAGGTGCCCGCCGGCACGCCAAGTGATAACGCCAATGGTGTTCCCGCCATCGCAATGGCGATGGCTCGGCCCTGCTGGTGCTCGGGCACCATGCGAGCGGCATAGCCTGCCAGCATCGCCCATAGCAGACCGGCCGACACGCCTGCCAGGAAGCGCGCGATCATCGTCAGGACATAGTTGCTGGACAGCGCCGTGACAGTGTTGGCGATGGCAAAGCCTGCTATGGCCGCCAGCAGCAGCGGACGGCGGCGCACGCCCTGGGTGGCGGCGGTCAACGGGATGGCAGCTGTCAGCGACCCCATGGCATAGATCGTGATTGTTTGCCCTGTCCAGGCTTCGGACACCATCAAGCCCCTCGCCATCTGAGGCAGCAGCCCTGCCGGCAGCGCTTCGGTCAGGATGGTGATGAACGCGGCCATTGCCAGCGCCAGCAATGATGCAATGGGCATGCGGTCTTGATGTGCGGCGGTCATTGCACGACTTCCAGCGCACCATAGACTGCGTCGCGCAGCTCGGCGACGAAGCGACCGGACATGCCCTCGTACAGCGTATTGGTGAAGGCGATCACGCTCAGGCCGCGCGCCCGATCCACAAACCAGGCATGGCCGTAGGCGCCACCCCAGCGCCAGGTACCTACCGATTCTGGCGACGCGGCGCGCAGCGGGTCCCGCAAGACTGAAAAACCGAGGCCAAAGCCAAAGCCCGGTGCATCCGGCAGCTCCAGTCCACCAGTCTGGTCCCGCCCCATCTCGTTGATCAGCTCATCGGGAAGCAATGCTCCCCCACCCTGCCGCAAGGCCTCCAGCAGGTGCAGAAAGTCTCCAGCCGTGCCTGCCATTCCGGCTCCGCCTGAAGGGAAAGCCAGGGCGTCGAAGATACGGCCCGGACTGTATCTGATACCTACCGCGCCCTCGAATGGCGAAACCACTTCACCTTCGGCTAGCCGGTGTGGCTGGGGCGTATCGCCTACGTAAGCGGTGGCCACGCGCTGCGGATCGCGCACAAAGAAACCGGTATCGCTCATGCCCAGGGGACCTGTTACCCATTGGTTGACTGCTTCGTCCAGTGAGGTGCCATGGATGTGCTCAATCAATGCCCCCAACACATCGGTTGCCAGCGAGTAGCCCCAGGAAGTACCCGGCACATACAGCAGCGGCACGCTGGCGATACGACGCAGGTTCTCGGCCAGATTGAAGTTGACTCTGTCCATGCCGTCCGAGGAACCAGCCCGGGCATAGGGGCCATCGGCATCGGCCTCGAAAAAGCGATAGCCCAGCCCTGCTGTGTGGCTAAGCAAATGCCTAGCGGTGATGCGTGCTGGGCTGCCATCAATCAACCGGGGCCGGAACCCAGGGAGCCAGCGGCCAATGTCCTCATCCAGATCGAGGCGGCCTTGCGCAACCAGCGCAAGCGCAGCAGCCGAAACGATGGGCTTGCTCACCGATGCCAGCCGGAAGATGGTCGTCAGCTCCATCAGGCGCGCGCTCTCGCGGTCGGCATGGCCAGCGGCCTGGTGATGGATCAATTCACCGTTGTGTGCCACCAGCACGACGGCACCGACCAGTCGCCGCTCATCCAGAGCCTGCTGAACGACGGTATGGATTCGGGTAGACAGATGTAAGGGCGGAATGCCCGGGCGTAAAGGAAAGACGGGATAAGTCACGGAAGAGCCCTTGATTCAATGGATCAAGCCGTGACGATAGAAAGTGTGAGATTAAAGAAAAAGTAGGCTACAGTTCCTCTTTATGCGGACAAAATTGTCTTCAATCAAAGTGCATTATGGACAGCTTGAATGGTTTCGCCGTGTTTGTGCAGGTTGCCGAGACGCGAAGTTTTGTTGCCGCCGGCCGACTGTTGGGCGTGTCGGCCTCCGCCGTAGGCAAGAACGTGGCGCGGCTGGAAGATCGGCTGGGCGTGCGCCTGTTTCACCGCAGCACGCGCAGTGTCACGTTGACAGCCGAGGGCATGCTGTTCCTGGAGCGCAGCCGACGTATCCTGGCAGAGATCGAAGCGGCAGAGCTCGAACTGGCGCAGGCCAGCAGTGCACCACGCGGGCGCTTGAGAGTGAGTTTGCCGCTGGTCAGCTCGCTGGTACTGCCGGTGCTCGGCGATTTCATGCGCGAGTACCCCGAGATCGAGCTGGACCTGAACTTCACCGACCAGATAGCTGACGTGATCGAGGAAGGCTTCGATGCCGTGGTGCGCACGGGCGAGCCCAGTGACTCTCGCCTCACGGCACGCAGGCTCGGGGCTTTCCGTTCGCTGCTGGTGGCTTCGCCAGACTATCTGGCGCGGCGAGGGACACCTCGGGAGCCTGCTGATCTGATGCAACACCATTGTCTGCACTACCGCTTCCCGCACAGCGGCAAGCTGGAGCCATGGACTCTGCGAACCATGTCCGGCGAAACCGAGTTGCAGCTGCCCACCTCGATGATCTGCAACAACATAGAAACGCGCGTGTGCTTTGCCTTGCAGGGACTGGGGATTGCCTACCTGCCGGAATTTTCCATTCGTGAACAACTGGCCGACGGCCGGCTGCTACCGCTGCTTACCGACCATATGGAGCGCAGAGGCGTTTTTTATGTGCTGTGGCCGGCGAGCAAGCATCCGTCGCCTAAGGTACGGGCTCTGGTTGATTTCTTGTGCGCACGCGTGTTCCCTGCGCCTGATCTGCCCGGGATTCACGTCGTTTCCTGAGGCTGAGCTGCTATTGCAACTGTCGCGCCAGCTCTGCCCTCTACCAAGATTTTTTGTTGGGGCATTGCTACGGTTGCCGGGCTCGATTGCGAGAAATTAAACGAGCAGCTCAGGAACACCTTCGGGCACAGAACCCCGGCTGAGATGTTGAACGAATGCGTTGCAGCGAACGGTTGAATCCACAGCCATTTGCGGACACGCGGACATAGCGCAGAATACTGCCACGCCGGTCTTCTTTGTAATTCCATTTTCCAGCTGAGTACGCTGCTCACACAACTACCATTGTGTATTGCCAAAACTGCCCCACCAAACTCAGATTTCAAGAACATTCTGAATACTGGAATTGCCAGGCGAGCTTTGCGAACGGTAATGTTTGGAAACCAATAGCATCCCCTATCGGAGAGTTCCGCCCATTTGGAACCGTCCCTCCCAAGTGGCCCCAAAAGCACCCTCCGTTGATTTCACTGGAGAAAAAATCGCAAATGGTATCGGCCTGACCATATCGGGAATATTCTTGGGTACTACAGGCCTTGTGGTTCTGGTGAACATTTTTATCGTCAGCTTCAATCCATGTCTTATATGCAGATAGTGACATGCGCGGTGTCTCCGAGACATTGATATCAAGGAAGATGGCTCCCACCCGAAGAGGAGCCCATAAAAAAGAGTCGATTTATGGAAGCGCAAATAGTCACGATCCTGCGAGAGGCAGATCGCACGACAGCGGCCGAGGCCGCCAAGAAGCACAAGGTCAGTGACGCGACCATTTACGCCTGGCGCAAGCACTTCGGCCTGATGGAGGCGGCCGACATGAAGCGGCTCAAGGCCTTGAAGTTTGAGAAAAATCGCTTGAAAGAACTCCTTGGCGAGCGGGATCTGGATATCGCGATCCTCAAGGAGATCAAGGCAAAAAAATGGTGAGCCCGCGGCTTGGCGCGAGCAATTGGCCTTCGTGCGCACACGGGACCTGAGTCTGCGCCGCTCCTTCGTGCTGGCTGGTCGCGAACGCACCGACTGTGGCGTCAAGCGGGCTTGCTGGTGCCCAGAAAACGCCCACGCAAGCGCATCGCCTCGCCGCTATTCATGCGCTCGGACAACGGGCTGAAGTTCGTCAGCCAAGGCATCCTGGAATGGATCGCGCACTCTGGCATCGTCACCGTGCATCAACGATGCTGGCAAGCCGTGGCAGAACGGCACCGACGAGAGCTTCAATGGCAAGTTCCGCGACGAGTGCCTGTCTATCGAGTGGTTCCGCTTGCGCCGCGAGGCCACCGTACTGATTGAATATTTATTACTAAAAATGTAAATATCCAAAAATTATCTTCTTCCTACTAATAGATAAAGAATAAAAATTCAGCGTATCAGGAATCATTTCAATCTTTCATATCACAAAAAAAATACTTAATTGAGTTTCTATATAAACCAGACCAATGAAGATGAAAGATAGCTTATTAAAATACGCCATAACTAACCAAACAAAAAATTCCAATAGCACAAAATTTACGACGAATTATTTCATTTTTACATGAATTGGAAAATTAAATCCACAGAGTTGATATAATTAGTTATATTTACATACTGATTCATTAAACACAGCTTCAAGCTGTCTACCCATTTCCCAGGATTCATTTTGTAAGTTCAGTAAAATTTGACATTATTTGACATTTTCTATGGATTTCCCAATGAGCATTAATTAATTTCCTAAAGTATTCAAGCCCCCATTTTTTCATCGGGAGCCATCTATGCCGGCCATCCAGAATTCGTCTCGCCCGCCCTTGTTTACCAATCACAATGATGCGCCTCCATCGATCAGCCACTTGATGTGGCCTGGGCACATGGTGGGCCAGCGAGAGCAGCCCGTTCGCGTCTTCCTGGTGGACGACGATAGTCATATCCGCCGAGTGATTGCCCAGGATCTGATGGGCGACTCAAGAACCCTGCTAGTTGGGCATGCCTGCAGCTTTCGTGAGGCACGCAAGAGCATTCAACAGCACGACTTCGACGTTCTGTTGATAGATCTCAACCTGGGCGACGGCGACGGTCTGGATCTGCTTGAGCTTGTCCAAGGCACACACCCGCATGTGCAAAGCATTATCGTTTCAATAACTGAAAGAGATGAAAAGGTCTTTCAGGCTTTTGAGAAAGGTGCTGTAGGCTATTTGCTGAAGAACTCCTGGTTTGGCGACTACGCACAAGCAGTATTGCAAGTTGCCAATGGTGGTGCATCTATTACCCCGTCTCTTGCCAAGAAAATCCTGTCGCTGGTTAGCAAATCACAAACCTATGTCATTTCAGCGTCAAACCGTTCCAAAGAGGATAATCTATCTGAACGAGAAATAGAAATACTGAAACTCATTGCCTGCGGTTACAGCTCTCCTGAAATATCCACGCATCTCAAAATAAGCACAATGACAGTATCCACACATGTCAAGAACATGTACCGAAAACTGCACGCCAAGACAAGAGCTCATGCTGTAAAAGCCGCCTCTTTGCGTGGATTGATATAAATCTGAAGGCATTTTCTTTATTTATAGCCCGAGGCGGCAATATTATGGAATCGCTGAGAAATCCAGGTTGGAGAGCGACAACCAGTTTCCTTCAGGCCGTTACCTTGATCAGCTGGAGTTTTCTCACACCGCTGCGAGACCAGAATTGGTTTTTTGTCTTCAGTATTTTGGTGGCTTTCGGCGGATTGCTTATCTCGCTTCATTACATTCTTGGAATCTATCGTGTCATCAAGGCCAGACTGCGCTCCAGTGCCCAACCCTCCAAGGAAATCCAGGAAGAGCGCAAGCGCATCGCCTCAGACCTGCATGACACTTTGGGCAGCCAGTTGATAGAGGCATTGAGCCTGATGAACTTACAGTCCTCAAGTGAAGATGACCCTGCCAGAAAAGTACTGGAGCAGTCGCTACTGGACCTGCGCCTGATCGTCGACTCCATGGATGCCCAATCCGACAATCTGGCCATGCGCCTGGCGCGATTGCGCTATCGGCTAGAGCCCGCGCTTCAACGTAAAGGCCTTGTACTGCACTGGCAGTTGACCGACCCCGAGCTCGGAGTCGGTCAGCAGACCACGCTGCCGCTTCCCAGAGACCGCGTTGCGCATGAAATCCTGGCCGTTGTTCAGGCTAGTGTTAGCAACGCCATCGAGCATGCCGATGCGACCGAGATATGGTTGACACTGGAGCCCTATCAAAAGGGCGATCTGCAAAGCTTCGGCTGGGACTGGTATCTGAGCATAGAGGACAACGGCAAGGGCTACGATCTTCGAGCCGTGCTCAATGACCCCAGCAAGTCCGGGCACGGCGTCATAAACATGTTTCATCGCATGCGAAACATTGGCGGTGACCTTCACATCCACCCCCGCCATGGCGGAGGCACACAGGTATTGATGCGATGGCGGTGTGAATCGACCAGCCTTTCCTAAAGAGGCCTGAATTCACGACGCTCTTATTGTGGACACCGCACGTCATGCCCACCTCATGCTCAGTTGGGGGCGCCATGGCAAGCGATCTCACCTCGTTGATGAAACACGCCGCTATTCAGACAAAACGCCATCAGCGCCTGATTGGACTTCGCCTCGAGCTTGCGCATCGCGGCCATCTTCTGCGAACTCACTGTCTTGATGCAGCAGTTAAGGCGTTCGGAAATCTCTGCAAGGCTGTTGATTTCCACCCAGAAGTGACCCAACTGGTGATGCGGACAAAAACTTGGCCCCCGAGGGTCCGTTTTACCTGGAAATCAACTCCGGCCCGCCTTGACAGGCATTCCGCGATGGAATGGCTGGCGTGCTGTATCTGGCCATAGGCCGCCATCTACCCAGGGCAAGCTGCAGCACAAATCAGTTACATACCACTACTATATGGTTGTATGTTGCAACCAATTCTGATTGATTGACACCACAGATGACCAGCACCATGTCTGAAATTGACTCGATCCGAGCCGACTCCCGAGCCCTGGTAAGAGAGCTCGGATTCATGCAGCCGACACTGGCCGCAACGGATTACTCGGCATCGGCTGTGCATGCATTGCTCGAAATCGACGCAAATGAAGGCATGACCTCAGTTCAACTCGTGCAGCTTTTAGGACTTGAGAAGTCAAGCGTCAGCCGAATGCTTGCGAAACTGGTTGCAGCAGGAGACGTCAAGGAAGTGGCAGCTATCGATGACGGCCGTTTCAAACCATTGCAGTTGACTCCTCAGGGGCGCGGCACGGTCAGGCAGATTCATTCCTATGGCCAGATGCAGGTGCAAAGTGCGTTTCAGCACCTCAATCGCTCCCAGCAACAAGCGGTTGCGCAGGGCTTGTCTGCATATGCAGGAGCACTTAAAACCCACCGTTTGAATATGGCAAAAAAGCAGCAAAGCCCAATTACCGTAAGCGCAGGATATCGCCCCGGACTGGTTGGGCGCATTGTCGAAATGCACGCGGCGTTCTACTCGACGCACTCCAATTTCGGGCAGTATTTCGAGAGCCAGGTCGCAAGTGGAGCGGCTGAATTCACCAGACGGCTGAACGAGCCATGCAATAGGGTATGGACCGCCCTGCTCAATGACCGAATTGTTGGTTCGCTCGCGATTGACGGGCAGGACCTGGGTGAAAACAGGGCCCATCTGCGATGGTTTATTTTGGACGATGGTTGTCGCGGTAGCGGCGTCGGCAGGCAATTGATGACAGAGGCGATGACATTCTGCGATGTGCGCGGGTTCCGTGAAGTACATCTGTGGACAATCAAGGGGTTGGACGCGGCCCGCAAGCTGTATGAGTCTTTTGGCTTCAAGCTGCAGAAGGAAGAACAAGGAACTCAGTGGGGAAGCACAGTGACCGAGCAGCAATTCGTTCGCGTGAGCGCCCTTGCCCCATCCAAAGCACCTACCGGCTGATGGGGTCGACGACGACTGTGGCGTAGCGATGGCCCTTGTGCAGCGCAAACTCGTCCATCGACAGGTACTCAATCTGATCCTATTTCGGCTGCGCAGTGCAGACCAGCAGCAAGGCTTTGTCGATGGACTTGACGGTGTGCCAGCCCAGATCGAAGAAGGCCGCTACCGCCTTGATGCTGCTGCTGCGAAGCAACTGGCTGCACGCCTGCGCCAGACGGTCTGTGATGCGCTGGTAGCGACCGAGCCAGCTGAGTTTCTCCAGGTGCGGGCCACCACAGCTATCGCACCACAGACGCCGACGCGGCACATGTAGCACCACTCTGTACTCGAACAATGCCAGATCGCGCACGCGCCGTGTCGTGGTCTCATGGACTTGGCTGCACTGCGCACCGCAGCGCTCGCAATGCATGACGCGGGCCTGCGGCTTCAGATAAGTCGACACGGTGCGGCTATCGCCCTGGGACCACCTCATCGCTGCGTCTGCTGCCGAGGCTCCTGGAACGTTTTCAGCAGAAGCACCCCCTGATCGAGGTGCACATCGAGGAAGCCATAGACAGTAGCTGGAACGGCGCGTGGAACGGGGCTTTGTCGTCCTGCCCGACGAGCGCTTCGATCCCCTGACTCTGGCCGGAGACGAGCTGGTGGCGGTGCTGCCTGCTGCGCATCCCCTAGCGTACCAATCGGCCATTGGCGCCATGAGCTTTCATGGACAGCCCTTTATCCGCACCAGCGCAGGCTCAGGCCCCCATATCGATGCTTTTTTGGCCAGCCAAGGCACCGCACCCAGAACCCTGCTCAAGTTTGAGCAGCTCAGCTCAATGATGGGCTTTGTAGCGCAAGGTGAGGCAGTCACCATTGCTGCACGTCGGCTCTGCCCGAGCCCTCGGCAGGTGTTGTCTACCGCCCGTTAAAGCCCCGTTGTCGCCGGAAAATCGCGTTGGCCGCGCTGAGTTTCAACAAGCTCTCACCCGCTGCTTTGGCTACTGGATATCGGCCGACCAGCCTTTGCCGTCATGGGAGGCTCAAGTCCATGCCGAGCATCCTGGCAAGTCCGAAGGTGAACAGCAACACACACAGCAGTGCCAGTATGAAGGCGGCAGCTACCTTGCCCCCCGTACGCAGCAGCGCGCGCCTGTCCATTCCCTTCTTCCCTTGGTCGTAATGCCACTTGATGGCGAAGAACATGCACGCGCCGAAGATGAGAACCTTGAACGTAACAAAGATTACAGGGACCCAATCGATCATTTTGAGAATTTCCAGCCTATGACTTGACACTGTCTATCGTGAGGAGCACCTTCCTCCCGAAGGAGAGAGGAGAAAACGTCAGCGATTGCCATACAAGAATGGGATCGATGCTCGCTCTGAGGCATATTACTTAAAAACAATTTCCATACATTAAGACAAAATGTCTGCGTATGAAAACCATACAAGATGACAGTTTGCCGGTTTGGCTGCCGCGATTAGCCGTGCATGGCGGGCCGCGCTTCTTGCAGATTGCGGATGCCTTGCAGGCGGCAATGACGGACGGATTGCTGAAGCCGGGTGATCGTCTGCCACCGCAGCGCCAGTTGGCAGCACAGTTGAACCTCGACCTGACGACGGTCACGCGCGCATACGACGAAGCCAGACGCCGCCATCTGCTGGAGGGCCGCGGCGCGCGAGGTACTTATGTTGCGGCACCGAAAGTTGAACTGACCTCGGTCCTCGACCTGAGCATGAACACTCCTCCTCCGCCTGCTGGCGTGGACTTCGACGACCTGCTGAAGCAAGGCCTTTCTCAGGTAATGATGGGGGCAGACACCGCATTGCTGATGACTTACCACCTGGGCGGAGGAAGCGACTCCGACCGTAAGGCAGGAGCCAGATGGCTGGAGCCGATGTTTGGAACTCTGGATTCAGAACAGGTTGTTGTCTGTCCGGGCGCGCAAGCCGCAATTGCCGCGTTGATCCTGGCTCTGACGAAGCCTGGCGATGTGATATTGACAGAGCCAGCAAGTTATCCGGGCCTGCGTACTGCCGCGACCCAGCTCGGCCGGCGCATCGTTGCGGTGAAAGCGGACCAGCACGGGATGATGCCCGAGATGCTCGAGCAGACCTGCCATCAGCTCCAGCCTGGGCTGGTCTACCTCAATCCCACGTTGCAGAACCCGACCGCCATCACCATTCCGGAGCGCCGGCGCAAGGAGCTCGCCAACATCGCGAAGCGCTGCAATGTACGCATCGTCGAGGATGATCCCTACTGGCTGCTGGCCGATGCACCGCCACCACCTATTGCCGCGGTTGTCCCGGAACAGGTGTGCTACATCTCGACCCTGTCGAAATGCCTGACGCCCGGTTTGCGTGTCGCCTTCGTGCTCATACGTGACCAGCATGAACGCGAACGTTTCCTGGTCGCGCTCAGGTCATTTTCGCTGATGGTCGCTCCTCTGACGGCCGCACTGGCCACACAGTGGATCCTCGACGGCTCGGCTGCCGCTTTGATGGAGGGCGTACGCAAGGAGGCGCGCCTGCGTCACTGGATGGCCAGGGATATTCTTGCGGGGAGGTACAGCGGCACAGGAGACGGCCTGCATATATGGCTCGAGTTGCCTGGATATTGGAGTTCCTCACAGCTTGCGCGTGCAGCCGACAGCGAGGGCATCGCAGTCACTCCAGTGGAGGCATTCGCCACCGGCAGCGACTGCGTCAATGCCATTCGCATCTCGTTGGGCAGCATCAAGGACCGTGGACGCTTGCAGACGGGCCTTCAAAGGCTATCTCATCTGCTGGCACGAAGACCCGAGCCGTTCAGCGCTGCGGTGGTTTAAGTACTCGGGAAAGACGGTGCTCCATTCAGGAGCGCCCTCAATGCGGGCGCATCCGGGCCGGTTCAACCATTGACTGCTCCGGCTTTTTTCGAAGAGGACTCATACGGCAACGACACCAGCTTCACCGATGACTTTTCCTGACTTTTCGCTCCAGACGTTCCAGTGCTCGGGACGATGCAGTGGAGCGCATCTACTGGATCGAGGGCGACTGGTTCGGCACGGGCGCGCCGATCGATGCTGAAACCTACCTGTGGCACTGCCCGGTGACGCGCCACATCCTGGAGACGAACCAGCCCTTCTTCCGGATCAAGACGAACGGCGCACGGGGCGAACGTTACTCCGTCGTCCGTGCGCCGCAGGGCTCAGGCAGCCTGCAAGTGCCTATATTCGGCCTCTTGGGGCTGGAAGGCTCGATGAGCCTGAGCGGCGAGCGCATCGATGCCTCGCCGCAGGCCCGGCTGGCGCTGGAGCTGATCGCCCAAACCGCGTTCCGCACGGCGCGCAGGCTACTGGAGCTGCCCCCGCAAGAGGCGCTCGGCAGCCTGTCCGATCGCGAACGCGAGGTGCTTGCGTGGACGGCCGCCGGCCGGCGGCAGACGGAGATTGCCGCAACCCTCGGTCTGTCCGAACGCACTGTGGAAAACCACCTGCGCCGCATCCGCAAGCGTCTGGGCGTCGCCACGATGGCACAGGCCATTCGCGTAGCGATCCGCAACGGAGAGATCGTCGCCTGACTATCAATACCGGCCCAAGCTACCGCCAGACAAGCAGGACAAGCGCAGCGTGATCCCGATAGAGATGCACGACACTGATCGGTGACCGGCTGGAGCTGTGAAAGAGGCTGAGCGGCCAATCGCTCTGGTACCAATCGGCGTATCTGATGAACTGCCTGGCTGCTGCCCCTTATAGGCCGGCCACTATCTGCCAAGTGCCGATCTTCCTGGCGCGCATCCAATGCTCACTCAAGTGTCGCTATCGAGCATGCTAACGGAGGGGGCCAAACCGCCCGCAAGAGATCTTCAAGACACGGCCCTCCCGGTACAGAATCTATGGCGAAGTGGGTAGCGCTTTAATGGAGCGCAAGACATCGCGTGTGATGCTTTGCCGCTTGGCAAGGTCGGCAAGCCTGTTGGGAGTGTCCATGTTCAAGGCGAAGAAGACGGGGCCGCTGGGCCACTCTACCCAGCCCACCCACCAGCCGATTTTTCCGGTCCAGCCCGTTTTTGCACGCAGTATCCAGTCAGGCCCCGCTTCATTGACCATCACGTCCTTCACAAGCCGCTGATGCTCGACCTGGAAAGGCAGTTGATTACGGTAAAGCCGTTGCAAGAAAGCAATCTGCTCGAAGGATGAAATGGCGAGGTCGCCCTCAACCCAGAATGGCTTGTCGCCAGTGGCGACCGCATTGCCGTACCCTATCTTCCGCATATAAGCGGTCTCACGTGCATTGCCGAGTTCCTTGGCGAAGCGCTCATACACCCAGACAGTGGAGTTCCTCATCGCCGAGCGCAGATTCTGATCCACGTTCCACGCCGCCACAGGTCGTTTCACACCATCCCATTGAATGAGCTGAAATTCGTCACGCAGCAGCCCTGCATCAAGCGCAAACAGGCTGTGTGGAATCTTGAAGGTAGAGGCTGGCGAGTAACGCCGACCGGCACGCGACACGTTGTAAACGTGGGTAGTTTCTGAGTTATCGCGTGCATCGAGAACAACGATGCTGCCTTGTGCATCAGCTTCTGTAAAAAAACGAGACCATTCGGTCATTTCTTGAAGCTGAGGGCCAGCCACCGTCACTTGAGCAAACCCTGCGGCCAGGGCGGATAAGACCAAACTACGTCGATTCATGCGGCTAGTTTAATGGTCAAACGAACTCGTCCTGAAGTGTCCGGGGCATTGACTGTGTCGACTTGTCGCAAGGGAGAGCCTCTCTTGCGGGCCGCACAGCGACAGCCGCAATCGCTTGAATCCACAGTCAGAGGCTGTCTTTCACCCAACCAGGTCAGACATAGCAAGCGCTCCGGGAGTTCCGACTGCCGCTTGAGTTGTCAGTCAGCGCTCGCAGGCCCCTTAAGTTCAAGCTGATTGCCGTCCGGATCTTTGCAGTAGATGGAGAGACCCATGCCATCAGCCCCAAAGCGTCGGACCGCCCTATCCGCCTCAACACCGTGACCAGCCAGGTGGGAGAGGATGGCTTGCTCATCAAGAGGCTCGATACGCAGGCAAAAATGATCGATATTTCTGCGCTCGCTTGAGGCCACCGGTCCGCCCGCACGGCCTAACGGGCCCTCGACATCCACCAGGTCAATCATGGATGCACCAGCTCGCAGGTGAACCATGCCTAGATCCTCGCGACGCTTCACCAAGGTACAGCCCAGCACGGCTTGGTAGAAGCGGATGCTTCGCTCCAGGTCGGCGACGCGCAACACGATGTGATCAATGTGCTGAATACTGAATAGGCTCATGGCGATCTCCTGCTGCGGACATGCACACTCGTAATCGTATGCACCTGGTGTGATGAAACCCCAAACATTCGGCGAGCATCAGGGACATTTTTCCGATCAGAAGCCTTTCACAGGCAGGCTCAAGCCCCCGAGGACGATTGACAAACGCTGTCCAGCGGCTGGCCCGGATCGTTTGCAGTCCTGAATTCATTAGTGAAGTAGGCGTAACTAAGCGCTCTTGGTGCTTGCATCTCTTCAATGCGCTCGACTATGCTGGTTACATTGAGTCACGCAGCGCTAGGAGGGAACTTTGCCAAGCATTGAAGTTTTTGAAAAGCTCACTGGTCGCAAATTTTCGAATGCAGAGCTCTTGCATACAAAGGTGCTCGCTTTCCCTGAGGAGGGAAAAAAGAGAGTTATCTATGGACTGCTGGCCGAGACTATCGACATCGACTACTCTCAAAAGTCGCTTTCTGAGCTTGGCGAGCAAATAAGGCTGGTCCTGTCCAATATTGAGCGCGTTGCACCCAAAGCCTTCGTGGGTCAGAACATTCGTGTATACGAGGGCGGCAACCACTTGGACATCATCAATGATGGTGTTGGGAGCATGGGCTGGTTGATTGTGGAAGACCACCTGACCTGATTTGTAGAAGTTCAAACTTGATCTGACAGTGGGCCTTGCCAACAGGTGAGGTTTCCCGTTTTGATAAGGGTACGAATCTTTATCAATCCGGGCACGCAAACGCCCAACGGAGAAACCTCATGAATAGTTTCAACCAAACCATCAAAAAAAAGGTTCATCGAGGAATTCCGTGGAGATAAGCCCGTTCGTTTTGTAATCTGATGGCAACGACACTGACATCGGAGAACAAATCAAATGCTGGACTCGAAGTTATTGCAGGCTCTGGGCGGCTGGGAGGGCTACGTGGTTGAACGTGTGCAGTGGCCCCTGGGCGATAGCCGCACCGTGTCGATTTATCTGAAGCCGCAGGCCCGCGTCATGCATTGCGAGCGCTGCGGTGCGCAGTGCAGCCAAGTCCATGAGACCACAACACGGCGCGTGCGCGATCTGGCATTGTTCGAGTACAGAGTGGTGCTACATGTGCCGCGTCGGCGTCTGTGGTGCGATAGCTGTGGTGGCCCGCACCTGGAGAAACTCAGCTGGCTCGGTCGCTACCAGCGCGTCACAGACCGTCTGGCGCAGGCGTGCAGCCAGTTGCTTCGCAGCAGCAGCATCAAGGCGGTAGCGGCCTTCTTCGATCTGGGCTGGCACACCGTCAAGTCCATCGACAAAGCCTTGCTGCTGGCCAACACTGCGCAGCCGCAATGGGATCAGATCGAGTACCTGGCGATGGACGAGTTTGCACTGCACAAGGGCCATCGCTACGCCACAGTCGTCGTCGACCCCATCAGCCGGCAGGTGCTGTGGGTGGGGCAAGGGCGCTCACGCGAGGCGGCCCGCCAGTTCTTCGAGCAGTTGCCCGCTGGCGTTGCCCAGCGCATTCGCGCAGTTGCTATCGACATGACTACGGCTTACGAGCTGGAGATTAAGGCCCACTGCCCTAACGCCGAGATCGTCTATGACCTGTTCCATGTCGTGGCCAAGTATGGCCGGGAGGTTATCGACCGAGTGCGTGTCGATCAGGCCAACCTGCTGCGCCAACAGCCCTCAGCACGTAAGGTGCTCAAATCCAGCCGCTGGTTGCTGCTGCGCAATCGCAGCAAGCTGCAGCCTCAACAAGCAGTGCAACTCAAGGAACTGCTGGCGGCCAATCAACCATTGATGACGGTATACGTCTTGCGCGACGAGCTCAAACAGTTGTGGTTCTACCGTCGTGCGACTTGGGCGCATCGCGCCTGGCGGCACTGGTGTGATCAAGCCCATCAAAGCGGCATTGCCGCACTGAGCACCTTCGCTCAGCGCTTGCAAAGCTACCTGCACGGGATCATCGCCCGATGCAGGCATCCGTTGAACACAAGTGTTGTGGAGGGCATCAACAACACCATCAAGGTCATCAAGCGCCGGGCCTATGGCTACCGCGATCAGGACTACTTCTTTCTGAAGATTCGCGCAGCATTCCCCGATGAACCAAAAAAAGCGAGTGAGGCCGCAAGCACCCCTCACTCGCTCTTTCATTGCGCGGACTTCAGAATGAATGACGCACGCCTGCACCAAAGCCCGTCTGATTGACACCCGGCATAGGTGTTCCTCCAGCCTGGGCACCGCTGGCCCCAAAAGCAGCATTGCCGCTATTCTTCACATAGCCCAGCGAGGCATAAACTGCAGTGCGCTTGGACAGGTTGTAAGTGCCACGCAGCACCATCAGTTGTCCCTTGTCCGCGTTGTCCTTGTACTTGAGCTGGTTGTACTGAGCGTCGACCGTCCACGGGCCCAAGGGGTAGGTCACACCGACAAACCACAAGTCATTGCGTGGCGAGGCGACATATCCGTCGTTCTTGCGACGCATGTAGCCCGCACCGATCTTGGCGCCGCCAAGCTTCACGTAGCCATTGAGCATGGTGCGCTTGTCAATCTTGTCGCTGCTCGTCAACCCGGCGAAAGCACCGGGGCCGCCACGCAGCTCGTCATGGGCGAATGCTGCACCCCATGCCGCTGTGTCGTACTTGAGCATGGCTGACCACTCGCGGCAGGTCTTGGAGTCTGTGCTGCTTTCACCTGCGCAGTTGGTGCCGCCTGGGCTGGGGCCTGCATTGACCGCATCGCGCCCAAAGCTATAGGTTGCGCCAACGGTCAGGCCCGAAAACGAGCCTTTGTAGGAGATTGCATTGTCGGCACGCGCATTGGGGAAATAGCTATCCAGATTTCCCATGCTGTGAAGGCTAGGCCCGATTACATCGGCATCGAGCACGGACCAGAACAGCATGGTGTACTGGCGACCCAGTCCCAGCGAACCCCAGGGGCCATTGAGGCTTACGAAGGACTGGCGGCCGAAACCGCGACCGCCCTGATTGAGAGCTCCGCTGTCGGGGCCGATCCCCATCTCCAGCGTGAAGGATGCGCTCAAGCCGCCCCCCAGATCTTCGCGGCCGCGAAAGCCCAGGCGGGAGGGAACGCTCCCTGTGAGATTGGGCATGCGTGTGAGGCTGGACTTGTTTGCTCCCACGTTGTTCATGGTTTCGACGGCCGTGTCCATGATTCCGTAAATCTGGACAGATGATTGAGCGTGTGCGAGCCCTCCCAGGCTCATCAGCGCAATGGTGCTAGCTATTTTTTTAATCAATTTTGTCTCCCTTGTTTGAATCTTCGAACTACAAAAACTCTCCGTGCTTTGATTTTTGCCACCACCCTCCTCATCGTTAGCGCATCGGGCGCAAGTGAACAACTAGGAGCGAGCCAGCCACCGGTAGCCCACCACTCGGTTGCCGGCATCACTTTCTCAGGCCAAGCCAACTTGAGGCCCAACTCCCTAGCATCCATTTAGGTATGGCACATAACCAATTGCCGATGAATTTTGTTTATTTTTCATAAGCAATTCAAGAGAGAAATCAGCACATTGGGTCGGTGCTTTCCCTTGCGGTGAAACACTAGGTGGAACTGTCCACTACGGAAAAAAATGAACGAAGGATGGCTGCTGGCCAACAGCAGCGGAAGACAGGAGACTGCTCCCAGCGCCTTGCAGTCATCCCGAAGCCCATAGATCCTGCTAAGCGAAGCAAGGTCCAGACGCAAAAAAACGCCCTCAAGCGTGGGGCGTTTTTCTGGGGGCTGTCGCTAAATCAGTAGCTGGAACCGCCGCCATAGCCGTCATTGCCATAGCCAACATTAGGACGAGAAGTGGCGCGGAACTCGCGATTGCCACCGAATCCACGACCTTCTTCGCGAGGTTTAGCAAGGTTGACCACGATCGAACGTCCATCGACAGACATTCCATTCAGTGCCGCGATAGCAGCCTGAGAGGCGTCTGCAGTTGCCATTTCTACAAACGCAAAGCCTTTAGAGCGCCCGGTATCGCGGTCCATCATGACTTTGGCAGAGGTAACGCTTCCAAATTCAGAAAAATTGCTTTTCAGGCTGGAATCGGTGACGGAGTAAGGCAGGTTGCCAACGTAAATTTTAGTGCTCATGGAAGGAGCCTTTTCTATTGATTGACGCGCCAAGGATTGACGCATCGTTTGCATATGGCTGTGGGAGTGGGAGTCCGTAGCAACCGGATAAAGATGAGCGCTTGTTTACAGCTCAGCACGTAGAGGGCTGCATGGATGTATGCAGCCAGCCTTGCGTCACAGCATAGATTTTTGCTGCTTCGGTCGAGGCAAATGTTTTGTCAAAGCGAAAAATACGGCAGTAGCTGCTGTTTTGCCTTGTGCGCTGAAGTGCGAAGGAAGCCTGAAAGCGACCGCAATGGGTCTTTTGGGATGTGGGCGTAACGAAGTACTTGCCCATAGCAATAGGAGACAGAGGAATCTAGTTCAATCAGAAAGCAGGACTTGAAGACCTGCATGAGCTTTCGAAAACTCAATTAGCTGCTGCTCGACAGCTAACGGTGCGATAAATCTCGCGAAATTTCCAGGTAAAGGACTTGCTGACCTAAGCCCTGGCGCTGCGATCTGTTGAAATTATTTCGCAACGTCGGACATCATAATTCATTTTTATAAAAAAGGCAATTTTTATTATTTTTGGCTTTCAATCCTATTGCGTGTGCTCTGCGATCAAGGGCCCTAGCCCCAGGTGGCCAGTGCCCGATTGCGGCAGCCCCTGCACACACGTGTATTGACCCACTGAAAACCTGCTCAGGTGTTACCGTCGAGAGGAAGACACCATGAGCACATTGATGGAAGAAGAGATCAAACGCTGGACCGCAAAGCGCAAGACGGCACTGATCCTGGAGATCATCCAGGGCAAGACCAGCGTGTCGGAGGCCAGTCGAACCTATGACCTGCCGCCGTCGGAGATCGAGGGCTGGGTGGAAGATGGCCGCAAGGGCATGGAGAATGCGCTGAAGGCCAACCCGCAGGATGTGCGCGAGCAGTACGAGCGCCAACTGAAGGAGTTGCAGGAGGCCTACGGCGAGGCGATGCTGGAGTTGCGCGCAAGAAAAAAATTGCAGTCCCTGCTGGGCGAGGACGAGAAGTGATCGAGATGATCCGCCAGGGACTGCAGGCCGACGGCATCACCGTCTCGATCAGTAAGCTGTGCCGGTGGTTCGAGGTGCCGCGGCGCAGCGTGTACTACCGGCCGGTGAAGGCTGCACCCACGCTGCAGGAGCACTTCGTGGCCCCGATCAAGGCCATGATCGAGGAGAACCCGTCCTTCGGGTACCGAACCGTGGCGCACCTGCTGGGGTTCAACAAGAACACGGTGCAGCGCATCTTCCAGCTCAAGGGCTGGCAGGTGCGCAAGCGCCCGGTGGGCTTCAGGCCCCGGATCCAGTCGCTGCCCTCGGTGGCCAAGGCGCCCAACGAGCGCTGGGCCACGGATATGTGCCGGGTCTGGGCCGGGCGTGATGGCTGGACCACGATGGCCCTGGTGATCGATTGCCATAGCCGGGAACTGCTGGGCTGGCACCTGTCGCGCAGAGGGAGATCCAAGACGGCGGAGTCCGCACTGGAGCAGGCGCTGATCGCACGGTTCGGGACGCTCGGGCGCGTGCCAGCTCCGTTCCTACTGCGCTCGGACAATGGGCTGGTCTTCACCAGCCGCAGCTTCACGGCCCTGGTCAGAAGCTATGGCCTGTGTCAGGAATTCATCACGCCACACAGCCCCGAGCAGAATGGCTTGGTCGAGCGGGTGATTCGTACGCTCAAGGAGCAATGCGTGCATCGGCACCGGTTCGAATCGCTGCAGCATGCCAGCCGCCTGATTGGAGATTGGATCCACTTCTACAACCACCGGCGCCCGCACCAGGCGCTGAACATGAGAACACCCGCTGAGGCATTCGCATTAGCGGCCTGACCTGTGCAGGTTCTGCTGGGTCAATACACACGGGCACTGGGTCAACGAAACTCGAAGTGCTCCCTGTGCAGTTGCCAGGAAGCAGCAGGCAACGACTGTTTGAGCGCCAACTCCAATTGCTTGCCCATGGCTGCAGGACCACAGAACCACACCCGCAATGGCTTGTCGGCCTGATAACGTTGAAGCACCTCTTTGGGCGTCCAGCGATGGCCGTCGGCAAAGATATCCAGATGCACATCGGGATGAAGCGCCGCAGCCTCTTCCAAAGCTCGAGCAAGAGGGTCGGCCGAGTGCTGACAGGCGTATTGCAACCAGGCCTGGGGAGCATGTCCGTCATGGTGAAGCTGCCCCAACCAGGAAAGAAAAGGAGTCGCGCCAACGCCGGCGCCAACCCATACGTGCACGGCACCATCGTCGTGATCCGGAGGCACAAAGCGGCCATAAGGACCGTCCAGCTCCACAACGATGCCGGGCTGCAAACGCTCGGGCAGGCTGCGAGTCCAGTCGCCCAGTTGTTTGATGTGAAAGCGCACCACATGATCTTGCTGGTCGGCATCGGACAGCGTGAACGGGTGCGCCTCTTGCTCCCCTGCCAGGCGCAAAAAGGCGAATTGCCCCGCAGCATGGCCCGGCCAGGAATCATCCATACGGCACTGCACCTCCAGCACATCTCCGAGCTGCGTGAATGACATTACGGTGCCCGCGTGGGGGTAGCGCGACCGCATGTCACGCACCAGTTGCATCACGGCGGCCACGACGCCGAAGGCCATTGTCAACGCCAGTAGCCAGCCGCCCACACCGCTCCAATAGCCAGGAGGAGTCAGCACAACGCCATGAAACACCAGTATCAGATACGCCAGGGGCATGAATCGATGAAACCAGTACCAGCGCTTGTACGGCACTGCGCGACGAGCAAGCGTAATGACCAACATCAGGATCAATGCATAAAAGGTCCATTCGCCCAAGGTTTTCGCATAGGGCTTCAGGAGGCTGACCCACTCGGGCACCGGTACCTTGGCCAGCCTGCCAGTGCTGCCAATAGCTGTCGCGATCAGGGGCTTGGATTGCTTGGCCAGCCAATGCGCCAAGCTCAACGTAATGGCAATGATGCCCAGCCACTTGTGCAAACGGTAGGCCTTATCCATGCCGCCCAAAGGCGACTCCACCCACCGAGGGCGCAAGGCAAGCACCATGATGGCAGTCATGGCTCCCAAAGCCAGAATACCGGTAAGCAGCATGCCTTCCTGCCGCATCACCCACAGCAGATCACCAGGCGGTGACGGTGACAGCCACAAAGCCTCCACTGCCCAAATCACAAAGAAAGAAGCAAGGACAAGAAGAATAGAACGGCGCAAGACAGCACTCCGGTTTGCTCAATGGCCGGCAGATCCAGAGTGCAAAAACAGATACACGCCATAGCTCTGGTTCGTTCGCCGCAGGCGGCTCCAGCACATTCGAGCTTGTTCAAGACTGATCAAGGCAAGGCTAACATGGCACTCGAAAGACGCTATCCATACCCAACTGATTCACAGCGCAATATTGCCGCCCGCCCGACAACGACAAGCATCGCGTCCGGGCGCGAGCAGATCCTGCTGCAGGTCGGCCACGGCCCCAGCTCCCTGCCCTTGCTCATATTGCCGCTGACACCCCATTGCGTTAGCCTGCGTGCTCCACCATTGCTCAGGAGCCTGCCATGTCCCGTCGTTTGGTTCTTTCCGCCAGCACCGCCCTTGCGGCTGCCGCACTGATTGTGGGTTGCGGCGCCATGGGGTCGTCGGGCGGCAACCCCATGAGCTTCTTCATCACCAGCACCAACCCCGGCAAGGGCGGCGACCTGGGCGGGCTGGCCGGGGCCGACCGCTACTGCCAGTCGCTGGCAGCAAGCGTTGGCGCAGGCAACAAGACCTGGCACGCCTACCTGAGCAATGCTGCCCTGAACGGACAACCGGCCGTCAATGCGCGCGATCGCATCGGCAACGGCCCGTGGCGCAACGCCAAGGGCGTGGTCATTGCGACCAGCGTGGCCGACCTGCACAGCGCCAATGCCAAGGTCGGCAAGGACACCTCGCTGACCGAAAAGGGCGAAGTCGTCTCGGGCTTTGGCGATGAGGTCAACCGCCACGACATCCTTACGGGCTCGCGCCCTGACGGCACCCTGGCCGTGCCAGAGCCAGGCAAGGACACCACCTGCGGCAACTGGACCAAGAGCGACGGCGGCTCTGCCATCGTGGGCCACCACGACCACCAAGGCACCAACCCCGACCCTGTGGCCAACGCCTCGTGGAACTCATCGCACGGCACGCGCGGCTGCAGCGTCGAGCAGCTCCAGCAAAGCGGCAGCGCCGGGCTGATGTACTGTTTCGCGACCAACTGAGCGGGATGAACGCGCGGGCTTCGGCCCGCACAAGCGCCTGTTACTCACGAAGTGAACTTGCCCATATAATTAGCCACCATATTATATTTTGGCTAACTAATGAAGCTTGAACAGAAGTACCAGGCGCTAATTGAAGAAGCGCAACGACGCAAACTTCCTGATGTGGATGGCATCCAGCTGTGTTTTCAAGTGCTGTCGATGGCTGCAAACATCGACCGCGACTGCGCCGCTTTGCTGGCCCCTCATGGCTTGTCTGAGGGGCGCTTTGTGCTGTTGTTCCTTCTCGATGTGGCGCCTGACGGACTCGCACCCAACGTGCTGGCCGAACAGGCTGGCGTCACCCGCGCCACAGTGACCGGCCTGCTAGACGGACTGGAGCGCGAAGGTCTGATTGAACGTCAGGCCAACGCCGAAGACCGCCGGGCACTTTGCATTCGGCTGACCTCAAAAGGAAAACAGCTCGCCGGTACCGTTATCGACCAGCATGGCCGGTGGATCGCAGGCCTGTTTGGCAACCTGTCTGCACATGAGCGAAAGCAGCTGGCAGCGCTGCTGGAGAAAGTGCGAGGCCCTCAATCGGACGTTGAATCATGAAGGATCAAGTCCGCAAGGGTGCGACGCGCACCGTTGACATTCCTCGGGACGTTCTGCATGCGCTATCGCACGGGGAGTTGGAATGTGCAACGCTGGCTGAATGCCTGGCAGTCGACCAGGCCGTACTGGCCCGAACACTCTTTCCGGCACTTACGGCTCACGCACTGAACACGATCGATGAAGCCTGCCAACTAGGTGTGCTCAAACGCATGGCCCGTATCGGCGCAGTCTTGCTACAGGACTTGGGAACTGAGGGCATCGCACAGTGCCAAACGCACCGCGCCGATATGGCACGAGGCTGGGCGTGCTTCATGATCGGTGCGCAGCCTCACCTAGATCTCGGTGTACGGCTGGCTGCAATGCACCCGCTGGCAGACGATGCCCATTTTGGTGTGCGTGAATGGGCTTGGATGGCAATGCGACCGCACCTGGTGCAAGACCTACCAGCGGCTATCGCACAGCTGATGCCATGGACACAAGATCCTTCTGAGCGTATCCGACGATTCGCGTGCGAGGTTTTGCGTCCCCGCGGGGTGTGGAGCACGCATATCTCACCGCTCAAACGCTCGCCCGAACAAGCGCTGCCTTTGCTCTCAGCTCTGAAGAGAGACCCTTCGGTCTACGTGCAGGACTCGGTCGCCAACTGGCTCAATGATGCCGCCAAGGACCAGCCAACCTGGGTGCGTGACATCTGTGCCCAATGGCTTCAAAACTCCCAGGCCGCCGCCACACACCGTATATGTCAACGCGCACTGCGCAATCTCAAGTGAAAGTGGAACCATGTCTCATTACCTCGTAGAGCTCTACACCCCCAATTCGGCTTGGCTCGCACTGCCTGCCGAACAAAGGCAACACTTTCTTGGCGGCATCGGACTCGCATTGAATCAACTCTCCAGCCTCGGTGTCGAAGTTCTCTCTCTGGCAGAAACGGACTCCAACATCGACCAAGGAACCGCGCATACATTCCTTGGTATTTGGCGCTTTCCTGACCAGGCCGCTCGAGACGCCCTGCTGGCGGGCATCAAAGCCAGCGGCTGGTACGATTACTTTGACCATGTGAATGCAGCCAGTACTGCAGGAGCGGCGGATATTCACTTGGCCGCTCTAGCTGCCGCGTAGCGCAGTCTTTCGGATCATGCCGTTGTGCTCTGCAATGCATGCGGCTAGTCATTTCTAGTGCCCGCTAATGCCTAGTAATGCACGCTATTGCCCGCTAATGGCCGCCCTCTACAGTCAACACTGCGGGCTGGCCAGTGTTCGGCACAGCGTGTGCAATTCAACTTGGATCCCCGGCTCCGCACAGAACCGGGTACTGGATCGATTGGAAAGCATGCGACATCAGCGTGGATTCATGACACCTGAGTCGCCTCAACCGCTACACTGTACATATGCACAGTCATCGTCTTATGAGTGGTATGCCCGTCCAACTGATCGCGTCCCCGGTTACTTTGCCGCTGGCTGATCGCAGCGCGCGCGCAGGCTCGCCCGCCAATGACTTTGCAGGCAAGCGGCTGGATATTACAGACCTGCTGGTCACGCACCCCAAGGCCACATTTGTGCTGCGCGTGGCCGGCCCGTCCATGCAGGAACACGGCATCGATGACGGCGATATCGTCGTGGTGGACAGGGAGTTGCGCGCTCGCGATGGCAGCGTTGTCGTGGCGCTTGTCGAACGCGAACTCGTCATCAGAGTGCTGGAGGGCGATGGCGACACCTGCAAGCTCAAGGCAGGCGCCCCTACCTACCCTGACATCGTGCCGCAGCAAGGACAGGCTCTGGAAATATGGGGTGTCGTCACCAGTTGCATCAAGCGCTTTGCCTTTTGACCTCTTGATGAAAAACCAATTCAACACGCCGTTGCAGCCAGGAGCCAGGAGCCAGGAGCCAGGAGCCAGGCGCATTTGATACAAGAATCATCTCTTGTGAATTTATATGGGTGATCGCCGGCGATATTTGGTTTAATCATGCGCGATAACAACACTGAGAGAGAAATTGAATGGCTTCATGCGCGTACTGCAATACCAGAATTCTTTTTGGCGGGAAGCGAGATGGCGACCGTCGCTACTGCAATGAAAAATGCCTGCACCAAGGGCTACTTTCCGACGCTGCCAGCCAGCTCTCCCCCGCCGATGTCCAGGCCCATATCTTTCGGGTGCACAAAGGCAACTGCCCCAAGTGTGACGGGCCCGGCCCAGTGGACGTGCATACCTCTTACCGCGTGTATTCCGTCGTCATGATGACTTCGTGGTCCAGCAGGCCGTTGGTCGCCTGCGCCCGATGCGGCACCAAGCAAAAAATCGGAGACACGGTCTTTTCATTGTTCCTGGGCTGGTGGGGCCTGCCCTGGGGAATCTTGATGACGCCGGTGCAGCTCACCAGAAATCTGATGGCCTTCGGCAAAACTCCAGACCCTGAGACGCCCTCGCCCGCGCTGGAGCAAGTGCTTAGAAGCCATTTGGCGGCCCAGCTCCTTGCCAATCAGCAACAAGCGGCGCTATCGCAAAGCTCTCAACCTGGCAACAGGTAATGAGTGCACGGCCCAGCAGCTGTCGCTAAAACCTGTTCAGCGTCAAAAAAATCACCTGCTAACTCACAAAGGCAATGTAGTTCTCTACATTGCCTTTTTCTTTGCTTTATTACAGCTACCCAACATCGCACTGCGGGCTGGGGCTAATACTCTCGTAACTAATTTTCACAGATAATGCTTCGCATGCATTTTCTGCTTGCCTTGACTGCCGCAGCATTTTTGCTGCCAGCCACCGCTGTCGCACCAGCCATAGCGCAGCCCATCTATCGCTGCGGCAATACCTATTCTCAAGAGGCATGCAAAGGCGGCAATGTGGTGGAAGACAAAACCACCACCCTGCACAGCGGCCACTCGGGCAGCACCGTTTATCTGTGCAAAGGCCATGGCGGCGGGCTGTTCTGGAGCAGCCATTCATGCGGCCAGCACAACGCCTTTCTGGAGCGCACGGAAACCGTGTCGTCCGGCCTGCCCTGGGATCAAAAAGTAGCCCAGGCCGAAGCCCAATGGCGCAAAACCCAGCGCAACACCGTAGCCCCTACAGTTGTCTATCAAAACCGCCCTGCCCAGCCTGCCGAGCCCGGCAAAAAACAAGCCTGTGATGCGCTGGAAGAACGTGTAAAGGCGCTGGACAGCATGGGGCGAGCTGGCAGCCAGTATTACGACCTGGATTGGGTGCGGAGGGAGCGCAAGGTTGCTCGGGATTAGCAGTATCGGCTGAAATGTTGAGACTTGAAATATGTAAGCACCAAAAGCAATTGGGAAAATCCCATGTAAGCACTTATATATGATGCCCTCACAAACAACTTGAAGGAGGAAATGTGGAGTTCTACGAAAGCCTTAACAACCTTGCCTCAAAAATCCGACAGCAGGGCCAAAACATCTCAACGGAAGAGGCAACAAAAACGGCATTCGTCATGCCATTTATTCAATCCGTATTGGGATATGACGTTTTCAACCCTTCCGAAGTTGTACCAGAATTTATTTGCGATGTAGGCACCAAGAAAGGTGAAAAGATCGACTATGCCATTTTCAAAGATGGTCAAGTCCAAATGCTGATTGAATGTAAGAAGCTCGGTGAGCCACTGAATGTCAACCATGCAAGCCAGCTTTTCCGCTACTTTCACGTAACGACCGCAAGAATCTCTATTCTCACGAATGGACGGGTCTACAAGTTTTTCACAGACCTGGACGCCCCCAACAAAATGGATGAAAAGCCATTTTTGGAGCTTGATCTACTGGATATCGATGAGCACGCGGCGCCAGAGCTTCGCAACCTCACGCGCTCCGCATTTGACGTTGACTCCATCATCAGTGCAGCGGGCGAACTGAAATATATCGGTCAACTCAAACGTGAATTGGCCAATCAGTTCAGCGACCCATGCGAAGAATTTCTTCGATTTTTTACTGCCCGTGTCTATGACGGAGCAATCACTGCGCGTGTGCGTGAACAGTTCCAGCCACTGCTACTTAAAGCAGTCACCCAGTTCACTGGCGATTTGGTCAATGATCGACTGAAGTCAGCTATTACCGGAGTAGCACCACAGACTCTGGTGGCTCAGCCACTTGCTACAGATGATGCTGTGAAGTCGGAGAAATCGGCCGATAAGCTACAAGTATCACAAGATGAGGAAACCGCTCGCATCGAAACGACCCCTGAGGAGATGGAAGGCTTCTTCATTGTGAAATCGATTGTGCGAACAAGCGTCGAGCCAGAGCGCATTGGTCATAGGGACACACAGAGCTATTTCGGCATCTTGCTGGATGACAACAACCGCAAGCCCGTTTGTCGCCTCCACTTCAATCGCAGCCAAAAATACCTTGGAATTTTGGATGCAGAAAAAAAGGAAGTGCGCCACCCTCTTAGCAAACTGGACGATATCTATAACTTCTCCACGGAGCTTATAGCTGCGACAAAGCTTGTGGCGTAACGCAAACAACAGCAATAACAAAGCCAGCTCACGCCCGTTAAGCGTGATCTGGGCTTGGTCGCCCGGTATCAGTAGGCGCAGCAGCCGCGCCCATATAAACAATGTTGGTCTGCGGATTTTTGCTTTCATGAGCATGCTGTGCACGCATGGCTCCGCTTTAAGGTGGGCCGTGCGGGGACGCTGCCGGTGTACCCCGACCGGCCCTGTCCGCCAAGCAGCCCCCACGCCCGATGAAGGCCTGCTGCGCCTGACATTCCGATAGTCTGCTTTTGATAGCCCGAAGCGCTGTGCCATACAAAAAGCCCCTGGCAGGGGCTTTTTGTTCAGGCCTCTGGCGTGGAGGGCCAGAACATCTCTCGCACTTCGGGAGAGTAGTAGGGCAAGGCAAGCACCGCGCCAAAGAGTACACAGCCCAAGGTCGACGTGGAGTACCCCAGGCCGGACAGCACCATCGGCGGACTGAAACAGGCGACAACTACGGTCGCAACAGAAGACCACAGGGTAAACCGAGGTGCCCATGCTCTGAACCGCAGCAGCCCATAGAAGGAGATGAGGCCGAGCACCACGAGCACCGAAAACGCCAGCAAGAGAATCCAGTCCATAGGGCCGACCTCTGACTGCATCAAAAGGCTCTGGGAAAGATCAGTCAGCTCCCGGGGCACGAGATCAAAGCCATATTCCGCCAGCATTCCGAGGATTGGAATGACCAGCGAAGCAATCACCAATGCGCGATACGTCGATTTACCCATACCTACTCCAAGTTGCGATGGGAGAATCGTACTACCGCCCCACCCGTTGATGGATATCTGTACAGCGAATGCGCGGGCGCAGGCAAGCGCCCCAGCACGCACACAGCCTGCGCAGTTATGCGGATCGCTGCCCGTCCGCCAGCCGACGCAGCAGCTGCAGCTGTTCGCTCTGGATGGTGATGAGTTCGCTCCATTGCGTTTTCTGCAGCTCGTCTATTTTTTCATGGAGCATCATGATCTCCAGCTCGGCCTTGAGGTTGACTTCGTAGTCATGCTCGCCGCGAATGCGGTCCTTGTCTGCCTGGCGGTTCTGCGACATGAGAATGATGGGCGCCTGTATGGCGGCAAGCATGGACAGAAACAGGTTCAGCAGAATGTAGGGATACGGATCGAACGTGGAGCCGCGCGCCCAAAGTAGAAAGGCGTTGAGGCCCACCCATATCACCATGGTGGCGCAGAAAAGCGCCACAAAGGTCCAGGACCCGCCAAAGGTGGCGACGGCATCGGCTGCGCGCTGGCCGAGGGTGGGCGGTGCTTGATCCAGCTCCTGATCCACATTGCGTGAGATGTGCTTGCGCCGGGCAATGTGCTGGGCGACCTTGAGCGCTCTGGCGTCCAAGGTATCTGCGGAGGCGCCAAACAGCCTCTTCGCAACGGTATCCGTGTTGAGCATGGGAGTTCCTTGTCATCCGAAGGATGAAGACATCGCCACCATGCTACCCAACCCTGGCGCTTGCCTTGCGCCCTGTCGCGCCGCCGCCACCGACATGCGGCATCAAGCACAAGCACAAGCGGCGAATGCTTGAATATTGACGCCAAGTGTTGCAATGGCCGCCCCGGAGTGTGAGTATTGGTTGCGGCAATCGTTAAGTTGGGATTGATTGGCAACTACACATGCGCTGGTGCGCAAGGAGGCTGGATATGTTCAAGCACATTTTGATTCCTACGGACGGCTCGAAACTCTCCGAAGCTGCGCTGCGTGCAGGCTTGCAGCTGGCCAAGGAGCAAGGCTCCGAGGTGACGGTGCTGTATGTGATGCCGGACTATTCGGCCCTGATGTATAGCGGCGAGGGGATGGTGGCCTACAACCCCAGCGAGATGCGCCGGGACGCCGAGCTAACGGCCGACACAGTGCTAAAGGCAGTGCAGGAGGTTGCCAAGGCCGAGGGCGTGGACTGCAAGTTGGAGCGGACGATGAACTTTTCGGTGCACCAGGCCATCATCCAACAGGCCAAGGACAGCCACTGCGACCTGATCTGCATGGCATCGCACGGCCGCAAGGGCCTTGCCGGCATTTTGCTGGGCAGCGAAACCCAGCGCGTGCTGGTGAACAGCGGCATTCCGGTGCTGGTGCACAGGCCTGTGGTCAAAGAGTAAGCCTGGTCAATCGGTCGCCAGCAACTGCCGGTCTACCTGCAGCTGCCCTTTCAGGGCGGCGACCTGGGCGTCTCGACGCTCGACCAGTCCGACAAGCTGGCCAACCACGCCCGCGCCTTCGCCAGCAAGGGCGGCGAGTCGCTGGTGCTGATCTGCGAGATCTCGGCAGGCAGCGGCGTCACCGGCAAGCTGGGCGTTGCGGGTGGCATCGACGAATAGGAAGCCTTCATGCAGAGGCTGCTGGAGCTGGTCAAGGCCAGCCCCACCTTTTCGCAAGGCAGAGACTAAGGAGCGACCCAACACCACCACTGCGGCCAGCCTCTGAAGCACCTCGCTGTTTCTCCACAAGCCCACCAGCAACCGCTGAGCAGGCTTTTCTTTGCTCTCAATCGAAGAACCCATGCAAGCAGCTCGCCCCAGCTGGCATGGCCCGCCCCTGATGACCATCAACCGCGCGCGCCGGCATCACCAACCGCCTGAACCTGCCGCTTTTCGAGGAGCAGTCGCCATGCGCATCGTTGTTCTGAAATGCGGCTGCGCCTCCATCCAACACATTGCCCGCAGCGCCGCCAAGCGTTTGACCATGGCTTTGCCGAGCTGGGCCACCTGGATTTGGGGATCTCCTGCCGATGCATCCGATAGACACCGTGCTGCACGAGCTGCAGCACCGCGACCGCCAGCGCAGCCGTCTGCCAAGTGCTATTGAAAACAAAGCAGCTACCGCCATCCCAGCAATGTTATCAGCATCAAACTACCTTAAAACATAGATGGAGCAAGCGCAGCGTGCTCACAAATTCATAAATCACCACTCAAACAAAAGCCCGCAAGGCTCCAGACCCAGCGGGCTTTTTTGATCACCAAGGAGTCTTGATGACCGGCACCTCAGACCGCGACGAACTGGTGAGGCGGTCCGAGTGTCGCTGTGTGTGAGCGGAGAAAAATCGCCGGAGGCAGAAGAACTGCGAGCGGCTGCTCAGCAGCAGCCTGCTGCTCGCCCATCTCTCATTCCAGGCGCTATTGGTTGGCAGATCGTAGACCCTCTTAGATATGCAGCATCGCCAGCCCGCCCACGCCAAGGCCGAGCACGGCCACGCCAAGCATTGCGTATTCGAGCCATTTTTTCTTGGTCAGCAGCGCAATGGCGGCGAGGGCAATGGCGACCTGCAGCGCCGTGGTGGCCTGGGCCCAGCGGTGATGCAGATGCATCTGCATCTCGGACTGTTCGTCCCACTGCCGAGCCTCCGCTTCCAGACGCTCGGCGTCGCGCTTGATGTCGTCCTTTTCCTTCTCGTAGCGCTCCACCTTCGCTTGGTAGGCAGCCCGCTTGTCCTCCGTGGCCACCAGATCGCGCGCGAACTCGGCCATCGACTGCTTGGTGCTCTTGGCCTGGTAGAAGGCCCACTGGTTGGCCGCTTCGGTCTTCTTGATGGCTGCGTCGTTCTTGTACAGCCCGGCATTGGCCTGGGTCGCTCCGCCCATGTACGAGAAGATGGCGCCCACCGTGGCGATGACGGCGGTGCACATGGCGATCTGGTTGGTCAGGCTGCCGCCGCCGATACCGTGGTGGGCGGTTGCGCCATGTTCGCCCTGGGCGGCATGTTCGAGTTCGTGATCGTGCGGGCCGTGGACGTGAAAGCCGTTGGAAGACATAGAAGCCAAATTCTTGATAGCAATGGGTGGCGCATTATGGGGCCGGCATGACCGCAGCCCAGGGCTTTAGAGCCGACACCCTACCAACACCGTGCTGCACGAGCTGCAGCACCGCGACCGCCAACGCAGCCGCATGCTGCGCGCTATGCAAAGCAAAGCAGCTACCGCCAGCCCAGCAATGCTATCGGTAGCAAACTACTTTCAAACGCGGCTAGAGCAAGCGCGGCGCGCTCATAAATTGAGAAATCACTACCCAAACAAAAGCCCGCAAGGTTCCAGACCTGGCGGGCTTTTCTCACAACAGAGACAGGAGGCACGCATGCGCCATACCGGAACGCTTTTCCTCAGCCACACCCCGCCGCAGGCCAGCACGGCGCTGTGCGGCGCTTTTGGCAAACACACCATGCAGCACCGCTGCCCGGCGCCGCCCTGGTGGTGGAGCTGGAGCGCGCCCGCATCCACACGCGGGCCTGTCGCCCGCCACGCAACGAGGTGCATGCCCGCGTCATTCACTGCGCACGGGTGCCGGCGCGCAGCCAGGAGCCAGCCGGTGCTTCAACGCGAAAAGCAGGTGACGCTGCCGGTGTACCCCGGCCAACGCCCCACGTCTACACCGGCCCTGTCAGCCAAGCAGCCCCCTGCGCCCGATGAAGGCCTGCTGCGCATGACGTTCAGATAGTCTGCTTTTGATAGCTTCCAGCGCTTGATGGGTAAGCGCTGGAGGCTGTTTCCTTGGCAATTCCTTGCCGAAATCTCTGCAAAAATTACTTGCCTGCAGGTTTTGCAGGTTGATACCGCTCAACCACCAGCGGATCCGGCGGGTTTTCGTTCTTGAAGGCGGTCTGCACAGCCTCGACAATTTCATCCCACAGGCCAGGCTTTTCGAGAATGGGCATCTCCTTCTTGAGAACGCCACTTAAAACGCCTTTGTTTTGCTCGATCGAGCGCAGCAGGCGATCCGCCTGCTGGTCGGGCATTTCAATAATTTCCTTGAGAACGCTGCGGGCCACGGCATGGCTTCTGAGGTATTTGGACTCCTCACGCATTTGCTCGGTCACGGTGCGCTCGATGATTTTGGACATGTATTGAACATGCCCGGTGAGGTCCATGTAACGCCACAGCGGCCTGGCAGTATCGCAGCCCTGAAATTCGAAGTTGGAGACCACGCCATCCGGGTAGGTGGTCCGGGTCTGCGCGAACGAGTACAACTCGCGGATATTGCGCATCAGGGGGGCAGAAACCAGGTCCAGAACGCGTCCATACGCCCGACGTTCCGCCGTGTCGTCTGTGATGACGGCAGACACGGGCAGTATGACCGGCGCGGGTATCACACCATCCCGGCGCAGCACATCGTTGATCAGAAACCGGTGCACCCGGCCGTTGCCATCAGCCATGGGGTGGATGTAGACGTAGCCAAAGGCTGCGACGGCGCTGCGCATCACAGGGGACTGGCCCTGCGTGCGCTCGATGAATGCGCGCATACCTTCCATCATGGCGGGCACATCGTCCTGAACCGGTGCGACGTAATGCACGATTTCGTTGTGGTTCACGCTCTCACCGACGAAGACCGGGGACCTGCGAAAGCCGAAATGGGCCAGCGTTGTCACATCGCCCAAGATTTCACGTTGCAACTCGGCTGATGCCTCATCCGTAAGAGGGGCTTGCCCTTCGCCAGTGCGCCGCCCCATCACATCGGCAAAGCGCTGGATGCGGCTGACCCGATCGCCCTCCCTTTCAATGATGAAGCTGCTCTTGCTTTCACGCAGCGTCATCCAGGCTGCGGCCCGCAGCAAAAGCTCTTCACCAAATTCCTCGGTAAGGCCCGTGAACAGTTGCTTTACATCAAGCCCCTCGGCGGCGGCATAGGCCGGTGTCTTGATCAGGATCGGACAGAAATGGCGGGTACCTGCCATGTTGTCGTTCACCCGCCAGCGGGAGTTTTTCAAGACGGCATGGGCAGATGCCGTGACTTGCTTGGAATCATCCAGTGCATCGACATAGTTCCCGCCCAACCGCTCAGGAGGGGTGAGCGGATCTCCGGTCAACCACTCATACAGAAACGCTGCACGACGAGAATACTGCCCTGTGGGCTCGGAGTTGATCCATTCCTGTACAAAGGCTGGACCGGATTTGGCAAAAAGACGGGATAGAAGCTCCAGGTGCGGCACTTCATGGCGCAGGTGAAACTGCAAATGCGCTGCAGGCGCATCAGCCGGTCGCATGGCTTCAAGATATATCTCGTGACGAATGTCGGTACCTGTTGTTGTCCGCCGCGTTCCGATGCGGCTGTGGACCGGCAAGTCGCCAATCAACTGGAGGCCGAATTGCTCTATAAGCCAGTTTGCACCCACCGCGTTGTCAGCTAATTCGGTCATATTTTCCCCAAGACAAGGTCCGAAGCATCGATTAGGAATTCAACTCAATCCACTAAAGTCATTTTTCGATGCATAAAAACGATTAGATTTATTTGATTTTGCACAAAATCGATTTTACTTCAGTGAACTTGGCTTGAAGATGCTTGCAGCGCGGCCGCCGCTTGTCGATCAACGCGCTCACTCTGTAGCCAGCAACCGCCGATCGACCTGCATCTGCCCTTTCAGGGCGTTGATCTGGGCGTCTCGCCGTTCGACCAAGCCGACAAGCTGGCCAACCACGCCCGCGCCTTCGCAAGCAAGGGCTGCGAGTCGCTGGTGCCGATCTGCGAGATCTCAGCAGGCAGCGGCGTCACCGTCAAGCTGGGCGCTCCTGGTGGCGGCACTGCGGATGTCGTGCTGCAGGCCTGCAATGCGGGCGGCGTCAGGCGGTCGGCCAGATGCGGGTAGGGTCTGCTCATCTGGCGGCCATGGCTTCGGGGCTGAGGGGTGCGCTCATGCGGCGTCGCCCTCCTCCCCAGCACCTGCTCTGATATCAAATGCAGCGGTCTCGTCTGCGTCGAGCTGCGCCATGGCTTCAACCTCTTTGTTGACCAGCTGGGAGGTGGAGCGGATCCACTCGTTGCGCGCGTCGGCCATGATGCGCAGCCCGATCAGCCGGGCCCTGGACGCATTGGAAAGGCAGAAGGAACAGACCCCGAAGGCGCAATTTGGCGACGTGGCTGGCGATACCATGAGCCAGGCCGCGCCCAAGGATTCACAAACGGTCTTCGTCGACCCGAAGCATGGCGAGCCCTGGGCTGACGACAAGCGCTTTCGCAACCACTTCTGGGTGCCGATGCTCAAGGCACTGGGCATTCGTTACCGCCGGCCCAACCATATGCGCCACACCTATGCGACGATGCTGCTCATGGCAGCAGCCACGCCGGCCTATGCAGCCAAGCAGATGGGGTATTCGGTGGAGATTTTTTGAACGCCTATTCCAAGTGGCTGAACGACGGTCAGGGGGACATAGAGCAGGCGAAGCTGGAGTCCTTCATCGGAAAAAACTCCCTTGGAGCTCCCCCGAAAAAACAAAGATTGTGATAAATCTTTGTTCTTAAAAGGTAAAGCTGGAGCGGGCGATGGGAATCGAACCCACGTTATTTGCTTGGGAAGCAAGAGTCCTACCATTGAACGACGCCCGCACAGTGATAACCGCATGATTTCATTGCAAAATCTGCCGCAAATCGTTGTCTTTACTAGGAAAAACAATTTAGTGCATCGAAAATTCTAGCACAACGCAACCTAACGAAGCACGCTTGCACTCTACCAGTGGGCATAGGTTTCAGTATGGATTTTTCGGCCCTTGAGGCTCTTGAGCACCGACGCTGAAATCCTTGCAACGGCGCACTTTGCCTCTTAGCTCCCACAGCTCGCCAATCCGCTTCTCAGCCTTGTCGTCGGCATCTCTGACGGCGATACCCTGACCGCCTGATGTGGCGAGCCTGGGCAATACGAGCAGGTCAAGGTGAGACTGCAGGGCATCGACGCCCCTGAAGGCAAGCAGCGGCTCGGGGGTCGCGCCCGGCAAGCGCTGGCCAAGCCGACCTTCCAGAAAGAGGCTGAGTTGCGCTGCACCAAGACAGATCAGTACCAGTGGCAAGGATGGCGTTCCACTCCACCACGAGCGCCATCGCCCGGAGCAAACCCCGCTTTACAGACTGGTGCGGCAGAACGCGGCCAGCTCAGAGCGCCAACTGCACCCGGTTGCGGCCTTTGGCCTTAGCCTCATAGAGGGCGGCGTCGGCACGGCTGAAGAGTTCGGGCAGCGAGGACTGGAGGCCAGCCGGCTGCACCACTAGACCAAAGCTGGCGCTCAGGTTCAGTATGCTGCCATCGGGCCGGTGCAGCGGCTGCTGCATGGCTTGGCGCAGGCGCTCGGCCAGCACCAGTGCCGCCTGGTCATCGCAACCGGGCAGCAGCGCGATGAACTCCTCGCCACCATAGCGGGCCAGCAGATCGCCTCTGCGCAGTTGGGCCTGCGCAAGTTGCGCCGCATGTTGTAGCAACTGGTCGCCGGTCTCGTGACCATGCTGATCGTTAATGCGCTTGAAATGGTCCAGATCAAACAGCAGCAGCGCCAGCGGCCAACGATGACGTTCGGCCTGGGCCAGCTGGGCCGGCGCCTGATCGTCGAAGGCGCGGCGGTTCATCAGCCCGGTCAGATGGTCGCGGTGGCTGAGCAGGCGAAGCTCACTAATCAGGGTCTCGCGCTCGGCCTCCAGCTCCTGGGTACGTTGCAGGCTGGCCTGCAAAGCAAGCACCGCGGCCTGCAGCTCGCCAATCTCGTCGCTGCGCTGGACCGCAGGTAGTTGCTGGTTCAGCCGACCGCGCATCAGCTCCATCATATGCTTGGTGATGAGTAGCAGCGGCGCCAGCACACGGCGGCGCAGCGTGATGAAGACGCCAACCTGCAGCACCAGAATGCAGCAGCCAATCAGCGCATTGAAGCGTAGCCGCTGCCAGGCTGCCGCCACCTCCCCCCAGGCCTGTTCGCGCCCCACCTCGTGCAGTGTGTCGCGCAGCTCGACGATGCTGCGCATCTCCGGGACATAGCGGGAGATGAACTGTGCCGAGCTCATTCCATAGGGCTGGCCGGCCAGGCCGCGGGCGGTAATCTCGGCGATAAAGGGCAGGCTTTGACCGAAATAGTGTTGCTGCTGAGCCTGCAGCGCGGCGTCGATGCGCGGATCGGACAAACTGGTGCGCGCCTTCACATCCAGAAGGGCCTTGAGCTGCTCAATGCGGCCGAGCAGGCGGGGGATGCCGTCGCGCTCTTGCGGGCCGAGCGGCGAGCCACTGGCCAGCGGCGCGGTGAATTGCGAGCCCAAGCGGCCAGCATGCTCGCGCAGCTCGGCGGCGTAGCGTGCGCCAACCAGCGGCAGCGACAGGCTGGGGTGGATGCGCTCGGCGCTAGCCGACAGCAGGGTAACCGCCTCCAGCACCGTGTCGACAACCTCGAACATCTGGTCGATGACCTGCCGGGTGCTGCGTTTGTCAACGGCCGCGCGCTCAGCCTGGGGCAGTGCCGCCACCCGTTCAAGCTCCTGCCGGGCTGCCTGCATCTGCGTGCGCGCCCGCTCCAGCACCGGCAAGGCGGTCAGCAGCTCGGCCTCTTCTCGTCGACGCAGCCGCGTCAGCGCCACGTCGAAAGCTGCATCGGTCGCCAGCTGGAACTGCGTCAGGCGCTTGCGCAATGCGTCCGAGGGAGGGTCGTTGAGCACCGGGATGGCCGGACCGCGCTCGGCCGAGGCGTGTTCGGCGACCTGCATGGCAGCATAGGCCAACTCCATCGCCTCCAGACCGGCTTCAGCGCGGCGCACGTCCAGCCAGTCGGTCCACATCGTTCGCACGAGCATCAATGAGACCAGACCGAGCAGCAGCACGGTAGTGCAAAGGAAAAGACGGCTCAGGCGCATGGTGCCCAATATTGTCAGCGCTGCCGCTGCGCTGCTGTTGCGCTTATTCCTCCACCAGCCCAGAGATTCCCTGTAGATGCGAAAGCGGCGCTCAATCTTGATCTTTGACGGGGTGTGGTTGCGGTTGCACATGCGTACAGACTAACAAGTCGGATGTCTCAGATGCTGTATGGATACACAGCGTGAGAGGAGTTCCCATGCACATCGAACATCACTACAACTGGCGCTATCAAGACCATCTCGGTAAGTGGCGCACCACGAGGCACCTCTGCTCCGAGGAGATGATCAAAAAGGAACACCCAGAAGCCACCCCGGCCAAGGGAACGCTCACAGTCATCGAGGAGGCGAACGCACGCATAAAACACATTGCCAAGCTCAGTGCGCAAGCCGTAGATCGATGATGGTCGATGAAGACTGGCACTCCGCCTTGTTGCGCACACCTGGGCGATGTGGCTTTCCCAATGAGCGCATCCTGCCTGTCAGCGCCAGCGACTACATCACAGAAGAAGTCCACCCTGGATGGCTGCTTGCGGGCACTCTTGAGGATGGGTTTAGGTATTTCGGCTCAGGCCCGGCAAGCGTAGCGCGCTCACCCGCACCTTTTTGAGCTCCGAGTGCAGGTCGGCAGAGGCCTGAGCGAGCGCTGCTCTTTGCAAGAAAGCAGGCTCGCATCTTCTTCAGTTAAAAAGCCTCCCAATCATCCTCATTGGTCATGGAGGCGATAGGCGCTGCCTTAGGTATGCGGGCGGGCACGGAAGCAGCTGACGAATTCTTCGCCCCTGCAACAGTCTTTCTCGCGGGGATTGGAGAAGTCGGTGCTTTCGGCGCAGGCACTTGGGCTGTCACCGGCTTAGTGGAGGAGCTGAGCGCTTTCCGCTCAGCGGAGTGGCTCACACCATCGCTGAGCTTGAACACTGCTACCACTTGTACCAAATCCTGGGATTGAGATTTGAGACTGCTGGCTGCAGCGGCCATCTGCTCCACCAGCGCGGCATTCTGCTGAGTGACCTGATCCATCTGCATGACAGCTTCGCCCACCTGCGAGACACCGGCGCTCTGCTCGCTGCTGGCGGCACTGATTTCGCGCATGATGTCGGTGACTCGACGTATGGAGTTCACCACCTCGGTCATTGTTTCGCCCGCCTGGTCCACCAAGGCAGTGCCTTGTTCGACCCACTCCATGCTTGCGCCGATCAGTGTCTTGATCTCTTTGGCCGCTTCGGCCGATCGCCCAGCCAGAGAACGCACTTCGCTGGCCACTACAGCAAATCCTCGCCCCTGCTCGCCAGCACGTGCGGCTTCCACGGCCGCATTGAGGGCCAAGATATTGGTCTGGAATGCGATGCTGTCGATGATGCTGATGATGTCGGCAATCTTGCGGCTGGACTCATTGATGCCCTTCATGGTTTCGACCACTTGCCCGACCACTTCACCCCCCTGCACAGCCACCTTGCTGGCATTCAAGGACAACTGGTTAGCTTGGCTGGCGGATTCGGCATTTTGTTTGACCGTGGAGTCAAGCTCCTCCATGGACGCCGCAGTTTCCTCCAGCGCACTGGCCTGGCTTTCGGTACGGGCAGAGAGATCTTGGTTACCCTGAGCGATCTCCGAGCTCGCCGTGGCAACGCCCTCCGCTCCCTGGCGCACGCTGGATACCACTCGGGTGAGGCTGTCACGCATGGCCACCAGGGTATGCAGCAGGCTGGCAACCTCGTCCTTGCCAGTGATCGTCACCTGCGCACTCAGGTCGCCAGCTTCAATAGCGCGGGAAAGATCTCCGGCCTGTTTAAGAGAGCGCGAAATCCCAGTGATGAGGAAGTATCCGATGCTGAAAGCAAACAGCAGCCCAAGAACGATCGACGCCGTGGAAAACATGCGCACTGAAGCGTAATGCTCCAACGCGCCATCGTATTCCGACTTGGCCACATCCAATTGCAGCTGGATCAACGCGTCTATTTGTTCTTTCGCGGGAGCGTATAGCGCTCGCAGAACCTTGTTAGACATGCGCTGGCTCTCCTGCATATTGTCTGCACGGAGAGCCGCCACTGTGGGCTTCAGACCCTCACTAACGTACTTGCCGCGGGCCTCGGCAAATTTTTTCGCAATCACGGCCTCCTCCGGTGTGAGGTAGGTGGCCATGTACTCGTTCCAAGTCTGGGTGATCTTGCCGATGTTTGCCTCAACCACACCGGTGAGCTCTTTGACCACCTCTGGACTCGCATCCAGCGTTGCAGCGCTGACCAGATAAGCATTGGTCATCATCAGGCTTTGGATTTGCCCCAGCTTCCCTAGTGCCACTGTGCGATCTTCGTACACAGTTTTCAGGCCATCGTTGCTGCCCCCCATACCACGTAGGCCAAGTAGGCCGATGCCCAGAAGTAGCATGGACATGACGCCCACCAGCAAGATTAATCGTGTTGAAATTTTCATTTTTGAACCTGCACAGAAGCGCATATTTTCTGCTCACTAGGCAAAGCCAATCCCTTGAACATTGCGTCTTTGCAGGCGTTTTTTGCAATACGGACAAGCAGCTTGGATGGCGCGCTGGATATGAATGACCATTCTTGGGACGTCTATCTGACATCCGCTTGTGGCGGCTTCTGCGGCCTACTCTGGGACAATCGCTTCATGACTGACGAATCACCGATCCACACAGTCCACAAGCGCGTTTGCCACACGCTCCTTCGACACTGGAAGGCCCACAACAACGCCTACCTGCCAGTCTTCGGCCAGGGTGGTTGATGCTCGGTGCCCACCCGCTCATCGTCTCGTCCACGTTTTTGAGCGCCAGGTAGGCCGCTTAAGGAACCATCGCCCCCTCGCCAAAGTGCTTATTGGCCACACCAGTCTGTACCGGATAGCTGGCAGCAGGCAGCAGATAGACAAACAGGCCTTTGCCGTTCCGGCCTGTGCGCTGAAGGCGCTTGCCCAGCTGCAACTCCTTGATTGCGTCACCGAATTTCATTGAAGGTTCTCCTTGGTCTGCCCTCGCCTCGCAGCACCTTGATACGGTCATCCACAGTGGTGGGCTTGAGCCCAGTCATGGCCACGATGCGCTCGCGCGTGGGCTCGCCACCGGCATCGTTAATCGGCCTGATTGCCTCAAATACCTGCATGAGCGTCGGCGCTTCTTCCGTGGCTCCAAGATCCCGCCGCGCCACGGGCGCGGTGTGTCGATGTTCCAGAGGTGTGCTTTGCTTTTGTGGAATTCTTTGATGCTCCAGGAAATTGGTTCTTACACTTCTCAGACCCACATGGGCAGCTTCCTGGGCCAGAGCCCGGCCTTCAGGATCTGTTCGCGCGTGAAGCGGCGGCTTCAATGCCGTACTCGCGGTGGGCCTCGCGCCCTCCGTGCTCAAGCAATCGATAGTTGTCATAGGCCACATGGCAGCCTTCAATGCCAGGGCGGCTGCAGCAGAGCGGGAAGCCCACCGAGCAAGCAGCGCCAGCCCCTGAGTAAGATCAGGGCGTAAACCAAAGCGTTGCCTGCAGGGCTTCGGTTTGGGTAAAGTGAATCCATGACACGCATTAACACCACGGAAATTTGGGAGCGGCACGGCTACAGAGTCGAACGCATTGAGCAAGCCATGGGAGCGCCCCAGCGCAATATTTATGGGCCTGACGGCACGCTGCTGATCGAGGACGCTGAGTACACCCAGGAGACAGAAGCGCTGCGCGAACTCGGCTTCATCGACTGATCACGGCTGCAGCTTCGACAACATGGCGAGCGTCTATTTTTCAAGGGCACCGTTTAAGGTCATTTAAAAGAGTACCGTGGGGCAAGGCAGTCAATCTTGACCAGCCACCTTAGACCGGAGGTCTATTTGTCAGGTAACCCCATTCCCATCTCTACCCCAACCTTTTGGGACACCTTGAAGCTGATGTTTTTTATGACCGATGGGCTACCAGCTCCACAGCAACAAGACAAGCCTCGTGTCCCGAAAGAAAAGAATGAGGAAGAGCAGCAACAACAACGTAGGCAATAGCGGCAAAGGTCAGTACTTTCTGATGCACCGCTGACAAGCTGCGTTGCCGATGGGTTAGAGAAGAGCACCGAAGCCACCACAAGGTGGCTTTTTCGCATCTGGAGATTCTGAAATGTGAGCGTTTAGCAAGCATGCGGCATGCATGTACCCTCTGCCGCAGGGCTAGAGCGGGGCCATCACGCAGGGGGGGGGCGGCTCCCCGGTTCTTACAAACCAGGCCCTGCAAGGCCCGGCTGGAATACTGCAAGAGGGTAACGGCACCAGTCTTGGGTGCCCATCATGAACACCCCGGGAAAGTAGCGGGGGCTATCTGGCGTGACTGCTCGGGCAGGTGCGGTAACTCAAGAATTCGCCTGTGTTGCCGTCAACTAGGAACTCGGCGCAATCTTCGCGGCGTGGCGAGAGTGGCCACACCAGGTGGCACGCCCCCAGTTTTAGGTAAGCCGAACTCCTATTGATCGCCTGAAGAGCATCAAGCAGAATTCGACCCCATCGACCTGTTACGCCGGGCCTGGGATCTCTCCTCCCTCCCTTTCTGACCTCTCCCCAGGCATGACCCGAAAGGTCACCGGCTCTTTATTCAAGCCCGCAGCAGCCGCTCGCGGGCTTTCTTTTTTCATCAAGAGCGCTTGTGCAAGGCACTGAATACTGATCAGTGAAATGCCTAGAGCGCGCCCCACAACTCAACGAGGCCAACCAAGTGAAACAGCCCAATCACAAGACATATGCCAGATGACACCAGCCAAAAAGTCTGCGTGTTTGCAGGGAACACCGGCTTGAGAAATGGGAAAGCAACCGCCCGCACCAGATACACAGCACAGATAGCTGAGAGAGCGAGTTTGGTTAGCGGCAGAGGCTCAATGACGCCAGCTCCGGCCAATGCGTAGCCAGCCCAGATGAACAAAATCAATGCGATGAAAAGCGTTATCAGTGCTGGCCGAGGTTTCCCTTGCTCGGCAGCTCGGACCATCCGATCACTCGCTCCCATTACCCGGTATGCGGGAGCGCCGATTGCGATACACACCAAATGAGCTATAGCGGCAAACGCGCTCAATGCTCCACCAACGACAAGCGCGATCGATCCCAAACTTGACATAGCTTCCCCAATAATTCTGATGACTTGTCAGCATATCAAGCTAATCGTGCCAATTGACCAGCGCAGCTCCAGCGGTGCGACAGGAACTTGATCACCTAATCACCGCGCAAAGCGCCACTCTCAACCAAAGCCCGCAGCCAACGCTCGCAGGCTTTTTCTTTGCCCACAGGAGACTCCATGCATTCGACTCCATCCACTACCCACACCAAAAAGCTGCTGTTCGCGGCGCAATGGGCTCTCACTGGCTTCGGCCTCTTCTGCCTGGTCGGCGCGGCCGTGGTCATGGCGCTCACGCCTGAGGCAGGGCCCATCTGATCATTCAAATTTGATAGCTGCTCGCGCTTTCTGCATCAGCGCTAAGGGATGAAAACACGACAAAGCTGCTTGAAGCACTGATCTTGATCGTTGCCATCTGCCTGGGTCTTGGATGGCTGGCCGTACCAGATGCCCAGGCAGATGAGCCCCAAACCATCGCCCAGAGCCTGCGCGACGAGTGCGCCTGCCCCGGCATGCATGCCGAATGGCTGGACGAAAAGACCGTGCAATGCCTGAAGGTGCTGCCGTGACCGCTGCGCCCTACTCCAACCACCCCGCAACCGATCCGGTGGCTTTCTCTTTTCTGGAGTCCTGATGTTCAAGAACATGACCATTTACCGCATTGCCAAGGGCTGACAAGGCGATATGCAGGTGCTGGAGGATGCCCTGCAGAAGACAGTCTTTGAGGAGTGCGGCGCCACGCAAGGGCGCTGCGTCGGCTGGGTGCCACCGCTCGGCGAGCAGCACGGCCCGTTGGTTGAGTCCGTGGCCGGGCAGTGGGTGATGCGCTATCGGAGCATTTGGGCATTTTTTGCCTCGGAGTTTCCCCGAAAGCACGGTTTTGAGGACAAGCCTTTCTTCCTCATTGTTAGGGACACTCCGGTCACGAATGCCTAGCCTCAAATCACATGGGTAAAATTGTGCGCGATCAAAGAGCCTGCATTCAACTGCTGCTCCAAGCGTCGAGCAGAGTCCTGGTCCTGGAGCACGCAAGGCTCGCTGCTGGCAAGCTGGTTCCTCTCGTTTTTGCGCTTGACCAAGATCTTCAATAATTTCTGTAAATACTGGCTAAGTACTGACCGCCCCTGCCGAATCATGCCGCTTTGCTTCTGCGATTTTTTCCTGGCCGCTGACCGCCGTGCCCTGTCTGAAGCACAGGCGGCTGGACGATGGAAGCCGGCCTGCGGAGCTGCGGCATGACAGAGCAGCAGCTTTATGACCTGGCTCCTGCGCTGGAGCTGATGGCTTTCGGTCTGGTGCTAGCCCTGGGACCCTTGTGCTGGGTCTGGTGGCGCAATCGCAGCACGGGTTCAGGCAGGCGCCTTCAGGCGCTATGCGTTCTGACATTGTTCCTGACCTTCGATCTGGTTCTATTCGGCGCCTTCACACGTCTGACAGACTCGGGGCTGGGCTGCCCTGACTGGCCAGGCTGCTATGGCACGGCCAGCCCTATCGCAGCCCATGCCCAGATCTCCGAAGCGCAAGCTGCCATGCCCACCGGCCCCGTCACCCATGGCAAGGCCTGGGTGGAAATGATTCACCGCTATCTGGCGACCACGGTCGGCGTGCTCATCATTGCCATGACGGTCATGAGCTGGAAGCAGGCACGGGCGGCCAGGCTAACGGGTCAACACACCTCTTTCAGAGGCGCTGTCAGCCCCTGGTGGCCGACTCTGGCTCTGGTATGGGTCTGCATACAGGGCGCTTTCGGCGCCTTGACGGTCACCATGAAATTGTTTCCGGCCATCGTCACTCTGCACCTGCTGGGCGGTACTGGCTTGCTGGCATTGCTGGCCATTCCAGCATCGGGCCTGAGCCAGGAGCAAGCTGGCCGCTCTCCGGCCCTGATCGCCAGAGGCTTGCGCATCGTGCTGTGGCTTTGCCTGGCACTGCTCATTGCCCAGGTAAGCTTGGGCGGCTGGGTCAGCACCAATTACGCCGTGCTGGCCTGCACGACCTTCCCCGGCTGTCAGGAGAGCTGGTGGCCAGCCATGAATTTTACCGAAGCGCTGCAGATCTGGCGCCCTCTGGGCATGCTCAAGGACGGCAGCAACATCAGCTTCGAAGCGCTGACCGCCATTCACTACACCCACCGTCTGGCGGCCTATGTGGTGGTTCTGGCACTGGCTGCTCTGTGGTGGGCATTGCGCCATGCTCCTGCACTGGCCAAGCAGCGCCGGCTGCTGGGATTTTTTGCAGTGCTGCAAGTTTTGACGGGTCTGTCCAATGTGGTGTTGGACTGGCCCCTGGTTGCGGCCGTGCTTCACACCGGTGGAGCCGCGGCCCTGGTAACGACTGTGGTCTGGAGTCTGGCCGTGACGCGCGCAAATGCCGTCGCCGCCCCCCGGGCCCGAAATGGCGCGCCGCCCAGCCTGAGGCATAGCGTAAAAAGAGTGATTGCATGAGTCAAAGTGAATCCTTGTTGAACAACACCTCGCGAATCAGCCAGTTCTATGCACTGACCAAGCCTCGCGTGGTGCAGCTCATCGTGTTCTGCGCCCTGATCGGCATGGTGCTGGCCGTTCCCGGTTGGCCAACGGCCAATCAGTGGATACATATGGGCGTTGCCTGCGCCGGCATCTGGCTGGTAGCGGCTGCCGCTGCGGCCTTCAATTGCCTGGTGGAGCGTCATATCGATGCCAAGATGAAGCGCACATCCTGGCGCCCCACGGCGCGCGGCGAACTCTCCAGTCAGCAGGCACTGGCCTTCTCGGCCATTCTCTGCATGATTGGCGCCACGATTTTGCTGGTCTGGACCAATGCTCTGACGATGTGGCTGACACTGGCCACCTTTGTCGGCTATGCGGTGATCTACACCGTGGTTCTCAAGCCAGCCACGCCACAGAACATCGTGATCGGCGGAGCTTCAGGCGCTATGCCACCCGTGCTGGGCTGGGCCGCCATGACAGGCAATGTCGGCCCCGAGGCACTGATTCTGTTCCTCATCATCTTCCTCTGGACTCCGCCCCACTTTTGGGCCCTGGCCCTGTACCGCGTGGAGGACTACCGCCAATCCGGCCTGCCCATGCTGCCCGTGACCCATGGCAGCGAATACACGCGCCTGCAGATTCTGCTCTACACCGTTGTGCTGTTTGCGGCCGGTCTGCTGCCCTTCATGTACGGCATGAGCAGCTGGCTGTACCTGTTCGCGGCTGTCGTTCTGGGTGCAGGCTTCATCGCCTATGCCGTGGCCCTGTACCGCAATTACTCGGACGAGCTGTCGCGCCGCACCTTCCGTTTTTCACTGCTTCACCTGAGCCTGCTGTTTCTCGCCCTGCTCGTGGATCACTACCTGTTCATGGCCTGACCTTTCAAGCCCTGCCATTGCAAAAGCCCGGCTCGCCGGGCTTTTTTACGACTATCAAAAAGTGATTTTTCCGTGCTTTCCGAGTCTGCGTTTGAGTGCGGATTCAATGGATCTTGTTCAGCCCTGCAAGCCCTGGGCCCCGTGAATAGGACGCAACGTACCGCCGATGGCTCAACGACTACTTAGCCGGACACGCATTCTGGCGACCCCGATCATCAAAAAGGCCAGCCCCGACTACAGGGCTGGCCTTGAGTGGCATCCAGCGGACTCCGATCAAGCGTCCATTTACAGACCCTTGAGCAGCTTGCCGTTCACTTCCTTGCCGTACATGGAGTATGTGCCATGGTGCTTTTCGGCCGTTGCCTGCAGATTGCCGTTGAAGCGAGGATCCTGGCCACGCTCCTGGCTGTTGATGAATGTCGCCACATCCCAGGCTTCCTGATCGCTCAGCGTTGCATTGCCGTAAGGCATATTGTTCTTGATGAAGTTGGCAGCCTTGTCGATGTCATGCATGCCCGCACCCCAGTTATAGGAGTCCTTGCCCCACAGCGGCGGGAACACGGCCACATCGCCGACAAACTGGCCCTTGCCGTCTGCAGCGTGGCATAACGCGCACTTGGCTTCATAAACCTTGGCACCGGCTTCATAGGTGGGAGTCTCTTCGGGCTTTCCCGCCTTCTTGAAACCTGCACCAGGCAACTTCTCGCCCGTGGGGGCCTTCTGAGCCATCCAGTAGGCATAGGACTCCAGTGCCACCAGAATGTCATGGCCGTCGTCCGGCGCCTTGCCATTCATGGAGTACATGAAGCAGCCGCGCACGCGCTCAGCAAAAGTGTCCACATGGTCGGTCTTCTTGCGATAGGCCGGATACATGGGGTATGCCCCCCACATGGGGGCAGCGCCCTTCAAGCGACCCGCATCGAGGTGGCAATTGGTGCAGCTCAGCGGGTTGCCCGAGAAGCCTACGGCATTGACCGGGGTGCGTGTGAAGATCGCTTCGCCACGGCGCACCCACTCGCCCATGGGGCCTTCCGGGTAGTCGCTGACGCCGGGAGGTGTGAATTCGCCAGGCTTGGCGGCCACTGTCACGGCCTTGGCTTCTGCAGCAGGCGCGGCCACCTTGGCTGGTTCTTCGGCTTTCTTGGGGCTGCTGATGCTCATGCCATACCAGAGCGCGCCGCCCAGACCTGCGAACAGGCAGGCCACCACGGCGTATTCAGCGAGATTGGAGCTCTTGGAAGCAGCTTGTTGTTTGTCCGACATTGTCAACTCCCGAACTCTTAAGGCTTGGTGGTTGCTGCGGCAGCAGCGGGGTTGTGCAGGCGCTGGTAGTACGCAGCAACGGCCTTGACGTCATCGGCCGTGAGCTTCTTGGCCACAGCTCCCATCAGACCCAGTGGGCCGGCCTCGCGCTGCCCCTTGTTCCAGGCATCGATCTGACTTTGCATGTAGTCGGCGGATAGATGGCCGATGGCCGGAAAGTCCTTGCCCACACCCACGCCACCGGGACCATGGCACTGCGCACAGGCTGGAATGCCGTCGGCCCAGCGACCACGCTCGACCAACCAGGCACCGCTATCGTCGCTCTTGCCGGGCAAGGCACCGCGCACGCTCTTGATGGGCAGTTGCAGGCTGGCGTAATAGGCGGCCACATCCGCGCGTTCCTGCTCGCTCAAGGCCTTGGCCATGGGAGCCATGACAGCCGACTGACGAGCACCAGCCGCCAGCTGGTTCAGCTGACGCTCCAGGTAACCGGCGTGCTGACCCGCCAGTGCGGGGAAGCCAGGCTGGCCCTCGCCCTTGGCACCATGGCAGGTGACGCAGGCAGCCGCACCGCCGGCAGAGCCAGACTGAGCAATCTTTGCACCGGCAGCGGCATTGCCGCTCAATGCAGCCTTGGCGGCAGCAGGTTCTTGAGCCCAGGCGCTGGTCGCCATCAGCATGGAAATGCCGACAGCCACCCACGACCGGGGCAGAGTCTTTGTGTTCAAGCGATTCATCTTGGGAATGGAGGTTTAAGCGGCTCAGATCTGCCGCACATCAGGCGTTTGCTGAACGCCGACGTTTGACCTAGCATGTCGCGAGCCAAAGCAGCCCGATGACAGCAAGCACATTGCCCGAAGATACCTACAGAAGATTAAGAGCCAATTAATGCTGCAAACAATTGCCCCAAGCTGACTAATCAGGCGGCGCAGCACAGGACTTCACCGGCAGGCATAAACGCACCACCAGCCCCGTCACCGCTTCTGGCGCCAGGCCGTCTTGCATTTGCTCGAACGCATAGCCCTTATGCTGCCGCCACTGCGCCAAAGGCAGCAACTCCAGCTCACCATCGCTGCACTGTGCAATGCGCTGCACAATCGCCAGCCCCAGACCGCTGCCATGGGCCTGATGCTGCTTGCGCCAGAAGCGCTGGGTCGCCACGGCACAGTCCTCGCTGCTCAGCCCTGGCCCATGGTCGACCACCGTGAACTCCACATAACCGGCAGGATTGACAAGCGTCGCCTGCAGCTTGTCGCCGCCGACCTGCGCCAGCTCCGGGATATGGCGCAGGCCCAGCAGCACCGCAGAGTCGCCCTGCTCGTCAGCTGCCTGCCGCCCATAGCGCAAGGCATTTTCCATCAGATTGCGCAATGCCGACACCAGCAGGGGCTGAGGCACGGCCACGCGCAAGTCCTGCAGCCTGGCGTCATTCAGGGCTTGCTGAGGCAACCAGCGCAGGCGCTGCGAGCCCGAAGGAATGGCCGTGGCGGCCAACCCCCAGGCTTTTTCCAGAGCCTCCCAAGCACAGGCGGGTTCGCTACCGCAAGCCATGGCACGAGAACCTCCTGCATATTCGCTCACCGGCTGACAATCCAGCCTGGCCAAGAGCAGCAATTGCTCCAGCGTGTGCTGCAAATGCTCCACGCCTTCCCCCGCCTGCTCCAGCGCCTGCCGGGTCATCTGCCACTGCGCGGTCTCCGAAATCGGCCTGGGAACAGCACTCACTGTGCCAGCGCCGGGCTGATCCCTCAAAGCCACCATCTGAGACCCCGCATTGGCCACCGCCATCTGCGCCACCTGCACATGGGTTTTGACGGCAGTCAGCGGAGTGCGCAGTTCATGGGCTGCATCGTCGCTCCAGCGACGCTCACGCTCAATGGCTCTGTGCACACGCTGCAGCAAGTGATTGATGGTCTGCACCAGTGGCGCCAGCTCCTTGACCTGCCTGCCTTGCACCACGGGAGAATCATCTCCGGGCGGACGCTCGCTCAACTCCTGGCGCAGCGACTCAAGAGGGTGCAGGCCGCGCGTCACCCCCCACCACATCAACACCATGCTGGCCAGCAGCGCCAGCACAAAGGGCAGGATGATGGTGTAGGCGAAACCATGGATCAGTCCCTCGCGCACATCGATGCGGTCGGCCGTCGCAATGCGCACACCGTGCTCCTCAAACACATAGGTGCGCCAGGGCTTGCCGCCTTTGGTGATGCTCGAGAAGCCCAGCGGCAGCGGCCCCTGGAAGCTGGGCGCATCCGCAGTGCGAGCCAGCACATGAGAATCGGCAGGCTCGGTCGCCCGCTCGGGAGCCGTATTTGCGGATTCCCCGGCACGGTCGGTCTTTACGGTTCCGGCGCGCGGCACATCCAACGGAGATGCCGGAATCAGTGCCGGGCGAGCCGCCTTTCCGCCCACTTCGTCCGACACAGCATTTGCTTCCGAATCCATAGCATCATGCGCAGGTGCGGTATGCACTTCGCTGCGAATCATGCTGACCTCACAAGCCACACCATCACGTGCCACCACATTGAGCATGGGACCCCAGTCCTCGGGACTGGCGTTGTGCGGCTTGAACTGGTGGACAATGCCTGCCACCATGCGGGCCGATGCAATCAGTCGATCGTCGAGCACGGAGCGCAGCTCATGCCTCATGCCGGCAAACATCCAGGCGGCCACACCGCCCCACAAAGTGCACAGCGCCAGACAAAGCCAGACCAGCAAACGGACCCGCAGGCTGCGCATCAGCAACTGCCTGCCTGCACGCGCCCCAACCTGAAGCCCACGCCACGCACGGTCTCCACCATGTCCGAGCCCAGCTTGCGACGCAGATGGTGCACATGCACATTGACCGCGTTGCTCTCCACATCAAGACTGTAACCATAGAGGCTGTCGCGCAGTTGCTCAGGGCTCAGCACTCGCCCCGGCGACTGCAGGAGTGCGCGCAGCAACGCCCATTCACGACGCGACAGGTCCACGATGCTGCCCTCACGCATGGCCTGGCCGGCGGCCAGATCCACTTTGACATCGCCCAGCACAATCCAGTCCACGGTACGCCCCGCCGCCCGGCGCAGCAGCGCATGCAGCCGCGCCGCCAGCTCGTGCAGATCGAAGGGTTTGACCAGATAGTCGTCAGCCCCCGTCTGCAAGCCTTCGATCCGCTGGCCCACTGCATCACGTGCGGTCAGCACCAGCACCGGCAGCTCCAGCCCCTGCCGGCGCCACCGCGCCAGCAGATGCAGACCGTCCTCATCGGGCAAACCCAGATCCAGCACACACACATCGAAGTGGGAGGATTTGAGCGCCGCATCAGCCTGGCTGGCGCAACCCACCACGTCCACGCCAAAGCCCTGTAGCTGCAGGCCCGCCTTCACCCCGCTGGCGACCAAAGCGTTATCTTCCACTAACAGCACATGCATTTTTTCACTGCGCAACCGCCACCCGCACCATCACATCCAGAGATGTGAGTACCCGTTACGCGCCTTGTTTATCCGAATCGGCCGAGCATCGCAGATTTATCTTTTCGCAGCGTTAACCCCTACTTAATCCCTTCCACCCAAAATGCGCGACCGCCTCATCCAAGACGCTCAGCCACCACCATTCATGTCTCTTCGCCCTGCCGCAGCCATCGTTCTGCTTTCAGTCCTGCTGACGGGGATGACTGCCTGGGCACAGCCGCTGGCCCTGCCCAGCCTGGATGCCGACAAGCCCTCTGCGCAACCCGAAATCCTGACTGCGGAACAGGCTTTTGAGCTGGTCCGCCCCGAGCAAAGCGCCGTCAAGACAGAGGCTGATGGCAGCCGCCTGCTGGAGCTGCATTGGAACATTGCCCCTGGTCACTATCTCTACCGCGACCAGTTGCGCATGCTCGATGCTCAGGGTCAGCCAATACCGCTGCAGATTCCTGAAAGTCAGACCCTGAGCGATGCTTTTTTTGGCCATGTGCAGGTCTTTCACCGGGAGTTGCGCATTCAGGCCGCGCTGCCTGAACAGTCGACGCAATGGCCGCTGGAGCTGCAATGGCAAGGCTGTGCCGAGATAGGCATCTGCTACCCGGTACAGCAGCAGAGCATCAGCGCCGCTCAAGCAGGCATGGACAGGAATGCGGATGCCCCTACTCCAGCCCTGAGCGAAGGCAATACCGAAGCAGCTCAACCCGGCTTGTTGCAGGCACTGACCTTGCCCGCCAGTGTGCGGATAGGCCCTCTCGCTCTGCCCACCATGGCTCTTGCCGCATTCCTGGCATTGCTTGCCAGCCAGTGGTGGGCGCGACTCAGGCAGCGTCAAAGCAATCAGCCTGTAGAGACTCTGCTGCTTCAGGCCACGCTTGCTGGACTGGTGGCGGCGCGCACGGCCTACGTCTTGCAATGGTGGCCCGAGTACTGGGCACCCGTGAGCGCATCTCCCGCCAGCGTGTTGCAAATTCTGGATATTCGCGACGGTGGCTGGAACCTCTGGGCCGGACTGCTGGTGGCGGCTCTCTGGGCAGCCTGGAGCTGCCGCAGCCATGCGCTCCTGAAACGTGGCGTGTTGCAGTCCCTGGGTGTGGGAGCCTTCATCCTGATGGCAGCCTACGCACTGCGAAATTGGGTTGAGCCTCCAGAGTCTTCACTCCCCTCTTTGACGCTGGTCAGCGCAGCCGCTCAGCCCACGGATCTGCGCAGCTACGGCGGCCAACCGCTGGTCATCAACCTCTGGGCCAGTTGGTGCCCACCCTGCAAGCGCGAGATGCCGGTACTGGCCCAAGCGCAAAAAGACCATCCAGGCGTGCGTTTCATCTGGATCAACCAGGGAGAAGACGCCGCTGCAGTGCTGCGCTATTTGCAGTCCATGCCTCTGCCCCCTGCCCAGGTGCTCCTGGACCCCGACCAGCTTGCCGGTCAGCACTGGCAGCAACGCTCCCTGCCATCCACCTATTTCTATGACGCGAACGGACACCTGCGGTCCACGCGTACGGGGGAGCTCTCCCGCGCCAGCCTGAGCGAGCAGTTGCGCACCATTGCGCCTCCAACACAGGCCCCATGACTCAAGATGGACAAAGGTTTATCGTGCCACGTATACAGCCCCTGTCACGCCAATTGGCGGCGCTGACGCTCCCCATCTTCGCTGCAGCCGCAGCCACCGTGGTGGCCGTCGCCTATACCCGCGACGTAATTGCCGCCAGCAGCGCTGCAGCAAGCAGTGCGGCAAGCAGCGACCTGCCCTCAGCACAGTTTCTCGCCGAGCAAGGCCTGCAGATCGTAGGCCCGATGCAGAGCTCCGGCGGCCTCAAGGCCTGGGCCGCCTACCGCGACCAGCAGCCCATTCCCATCTACCGCATGCCTGACGGCAAGCACTGGGTGATTGGCACCGTCATTGATGCCCAGGGCAAGGACGTCAACGCCAAGGCCTTGCACAATGCCGTGCAAAAGCCCATGGGTCAGGAGTTCTGGACCGATCTGGAGCGTACGCACTGGATTGGCGACGGCAGGCCCGATGCCGCCCGCATCGCCTATGTGTTCACCGATCCCAACTGCCCCTATTGCAACCAGCTCTGGCGCGATGCCAGGCCACTGGTGCAGGCTGGCCAGTTGCAGTTGCGCCATGTTCTGGTGGGCATGCTGCGCCCCAGCAGCGAAGGCAAGGCCGCCGCCATTCTGGCCTCCAAGGCACCCGAGCAAGCTCTTGCCAGCCACGCCATGGCCTATGCCGACGCTCATGGCAAGAATCCCGATGCCCTGGGTATTGCACCGCTGCAGCGCATCCCCCTGTCGGCCCGCGACGCACTGGCCAACAACGCCGCGCTGATGAGCAATGCAGGCCTGCGTGCCACACCCGCGACGATCTGGAAGAATGCCCAGGGAGTGGTGCAGATCCGCACCGGCATGCCTCCCGGACTGCTGGACGAGTTGATGGACAAAGCTCCTGCCAAGTCGCCCCCACATTAGGATTCAAACCGCCGCATAGCCAGTACACATAATTTGCAAGCAGCTATCATTGCGCTGGCAAATCTGCCCAAATACCATGAGCCAACCCGACTGGAACACCCTGCTGCCCGCACTGCGCCCCGAGACTCGCATCGTGCTGCACGCCCCCAGCACGCAAGCACTGCTGCGCGCGCGCGGCAACTTCAAGAACCTGAAAGCCGCCAACCCTGAGCTGGAGGTCTGGATTGTCGTCAATGCCCAGGCCGTGCAAGCCGTCCTGGAGCAGCCGGACGACATGGGACCGGCTCTGGCACATGTGCTGCTGTGCCCCAACACGCTCAGGAATGCAGGCATCAGCGCACCGGACAATATTCAGGTGCTGCCCATGGGCGCCGTCGAAGCCATCGCCCGCATGCAGCAGGATGGCTGGACCTATATCCGCAGCTGAGCAGGCTGCGTCCTCGGCACTCCAAAGCCGCGTGTGCCCCAGGCTAAAGACCCCAGTCCTTGAGCGCAGGCAATGCCAGCTGGGTTGCAGCATAGCCCTCATCGATGGACTCGCGCCCACGGTAGAAGTCCATCAGCCCGACATGCGAGAGGCGCGGAGCAATCAGCACCTCGGCCGGGTCACCCGCCATGCGACTGCGGGTGATGCGCATCTGCATGATGTTGACACTGGCCATGACCACATTGACCAGCGAGGGCACAGGCGCGGAAGCATCGTCCTCGACATCTCCCTCCCCTTTGCGCCCCCTGCGCATGACGGATGAGGACAAGGTCTTCACGCTCGTCATGCTGCGCTTCCATGCGCCCGTCCAACCGAGCGGTGAGCCATTCGCCGCCAGAGCTTCGGGAATCTGGCCCAGCGGTACCGGGGGCTCTTCCTCTTCCAGATGCAGTTGCGAGACCCTGAGCTCGCGGGCATGCAGATTGAGCTCGCTCTCGCTCATATCCACGGGCTTCATATGCCTGCGCATGATGTCGGCATTCAAATCGACGGCGATGACGATGTCAGCGCCCATAGCGCGCGCCAGCGACACCGGCACCGGGTTGACCAAACCGCCATCGACCAGCAGTCGCCCCTCCCGCATCACGGGCGTGAACAGGCCGGGCAAGGCGATGGACGCGCGCACAGCCTCGGCAATCGAGCCCTTGCGCAGCCAGACCTCGGCACCTGTCTGCAGATCGGTGGCAACGCAGCCGAACGGAGTGCTCAGTTGCTCCACGGTTTCCTGGACGAAATTCTCGCGCCAGAACTCGAGGATCTTCTCGCCCTTGAGCAATCCGCCGCCCAGATTGAAGTCCATGAAGCCGAAGACCTTGCGTTTGCCCAGGCCCAGCACCCAGCTCTCGAAGGCATCCATTTCTCCGGCCGCATAGGTTGCACCGACCAATGAGCCAATGGAAGTGCCGCAGATGACGTCGGGGCTGACACCAGCCTCGCGCAGCGCGCGCAGCACACCAAAATGCGCCCAGCCTCTTGCGGAGCCGCTGCCCAGGGCCAGGCCCACAACGGGTTTGCGTCGCAATTTGTTCATGTGGCCCTCCTTGCTGCTTCTACAGTCGACTCAACCGGGCTGCTCGCCCCTTAGCAGTGCCAGCATGCCAGCTTCGTCCAGCACAGGCACGCCCAGCTCCTCGGCCTTGGCCAGCTTGCTGCCCGCCTCCGCCCCTGCGACCACATAGCTGGTCTTTTTGCTGACCGAACCCGAAACCTTGGCACCCGCTGCCTCCAGCATATCCTTGGCGGTGTCGCGGCCCAACGTGGGCAAGGTGCCGGTCAGCACCACGGTCAGGCCAGCCAGAATCTGAGGCGCCTTCTCGGCCGGCTCGCCTTCCTCCCAGTGCACACCGCAGGCGCGCAGTTGCTCCACCACCTCGCGGTTATGGGGTTGGGCAAAAAAGGTGTGAATGCTGTCGGCCACCACCGGCCCGACATCCTTGACCTGCAGCAACTCCTCCACGCTGGCGTCCATGATGGCGTCGAGCTTGCCGAAATGCTTGACCAGATCCCTGGCCGTGGATTCGCCTACATTGCGAATGCCCAGACCAAACAGAAAGCGCTGCAGCGTGGTGCGCTTGGATTTCTCCAGGGCAGCCAGCACATTCTGGGCCGATTTCTCGGCCATGCGATCGAGCGCTGCCAGCGAGCTCAGGCCCAGCCTGTAAAGGTCAGGCAGCACGCGCACCACCTGGGCATCCACGAGCTGATCGACCAGCTTGTCGCCCAGACCTTCGATGTCCATGGCACGGCGGTGAGCAAAGTGCAAGATTGCTTCCTTGCGCTGCGCGCCACAGAACAGGCCGCCCGTGCAGCGGTGATTGGCCTCGCCTTTTTCGCGCACCACCTCGCTGCCGCAGATGGGGCAGGTCTTGGGCATGCGGAAGTTGGGCACATAAGCAGGCCGCTTGCCTGGCACCCGTCCCACCACCTCGGGAATCACATCGCCCGCGCGACGCACGATGACCTGATCGCCCACGCGCACACCTTTCTTGCGGATGTCGAACAGATTGGACAGCGTGGCATTGGTCACCACCACACCGCCCACCTGCACAGGAGCCAGGCGCGCCACGGGCGTCAGCTTGCCCGTGCGCCCCACCTGCACATCGATGGCTTCCATGAGCGTAGGCATCTCCTGCGCCGGATATTTGTGTGCCACGGCCCAGCGCGGCTCGCGCGACTTGAAGCCCAGCTGACGCTGCAGAGCCAGGCTGTTGACCTTGTAGACCACGCCGTCGATTTCATAGGGCAGGTTGGCGCGCTCGGCGCCGATGCGCTCGTGAAACGCTACCAGCTCAGAAGCACCCAGCGCAATACTGACTTGCGGTGCAACTGGAAAGCCCCAGGATTTCAGCATCTGCAGCATGGCGTAGTGCGTGCCGAAGTCCGGCCCGCCCTGCTCCGGCGGCGTGATCTCGCCCAGACCGTAGGCGAAGAACGACAGAGGACGCTGAGCCGCGATATTCGAGTCGAGCTGACGGACCGATCCGGCCGCCGCATTGCGCGGATTGGCAAAGGTCTTGGCACCTGCAGCCTGCTGGCGCGCATTGAGCCTGTCCAGATCGGCCTTGGCCATATGCACCTCGCCGCGCACTTCAACCACGGGCGGCACATTGCGGCCCGCGGACAGGGACAGTGGAATCTGGCGAATGGTACGGATATTGTGCGTGACGTCTTCCCCCACCTCACCATCGCCGCGCGTGGTGGCCTGCACCAGGCGGCCGTTTTCATAACGCAGATTCATGGCCAGGCCATCGAACTTGGGCTCGGCCACATATTCGATGGCGGCAGCGGATTCATCCAGCCCCAGCTCCTTGCGCACACGCTGGTCGAACGCAATCGCACCCGTGGCCTCGTTATCGGTCTCTGTCTGGATGCTCAGCATGGGCACGGCATGGCGAACCGGAGTCAAACCGTCCAGCACCGCACCGATCACGCGCTGCGTCGGAGAGTCCGGCGTCACGAGTGCGGGGTAAGCCCCCTCCAGTGCTTCGAGCTGCCGATAGACGCGGTCATATTCCCCGTCGGGAACCGTGGGCGCATCACGCACATAGTACTCATGTGCCCATTGATGGAGTTGGGCGCGCAATGCCGCAGCCTTGCTCGTCACGCTTTCGGGCACCCCGGCATTGATAGCTGTCGATGGCTTCTGGCCCTGGGGTTCAGCGGAAAAAAGGTCTAAATTCTCGGTCATGCTCTGCCCGCTGGAAATTCAAGGTCTGAGATAAAAAAGGCCAACATTGTTGGCCCTGTTTGTTTTAGCTGAAAAGCCTTCTGGCGAGAAGTGAGCCGGCCGACAGCTCCGCGCTGTCCAGCTTGTCGTAGAGCAGCTCCAGATCGTGCTGAATCGGGTCCAGCGCCGAGACCGGCAGCAGATAGCCGTTCTGGTCGCAGAGCACACCATCCATGGTCTGGCACAGTTGCTCCGCCACCTGACGCAGGTGCGCAAACGGCTGCTGTCCACGCGGCACCTGGGCTACATCCAGGCTGAGCAGGAATTCGCGCACGACTGACTGATCCAGATCATCGCCCATGGCGGCCTGGGGATCGTAGTTCAGCACCAGCACCGGCGGCAGGCCCTGGATGGGCGAGGCAAGCACCATGCGGCCCGGCATGGGCGTGATGACAAAGCCCAGGCGCTGGGCATTTTGCTGGACATAACCAGCACTCCAGGATGCCTGACGCGCACGCAGCATAAAACTCAGCTGCGCATCATGCTCGCTGGCGAACTGATCGAGCTCGCGTGCCCGCGAGACCTCATTGAGCATATTGGGCACGTCGGCCATGGCTCCCAGCGCATCGGCAAAGCGCTGCACCTTGGTGACGAATTCCGAAAACTCTATCTCGTTGAGTGCACCGGTACGGTTGGCCAGCTGGACACCGGCCTGAAAGCCCAGATAGCGCTGGCCGGTCTGCAACGGCTCCCACAGCTTGCTGTCCTGGTTCATGCCTTCAATGGCAAAGGGCTTGTTGCCGGCACGGCGGGTGCTGGGCTGGGCCTGCAAGGCCACTTCACCAGGAACAATCTGGGCCACGGTAATCGGAGCAATCGCATCGATCAACGCATCCAGATGACCGCGACGCTCCACGGACGGGGCGGGAGGAATCGACGCTGCCAAAGGAGCATCCGTCAGCACGGGCTCCACTGCTTGCGTAGCCTGCTCAGTCACGGCAGCAATGCCTGCATCCGTGCGCTGAGCGGTCACCTCTTGCACAGCCTCGGTCGCCTCGGCTTTGTGCTGGGCGGCCGCCAGGGCTTCCTGGCGCTGCGCTTCCTCATGGGCTTCGCGCGCTACCAGACGGGCCAGCTCGGCATCGGCTTCGGCAAAGCGACCTGCGGACTCGGGCAACTGCAGGGGCTCGGTGCCGGGAATGGCCTTGCCGAAATCCCCCAGCACGGGCTCATGCTGGTATTTGGTCAGGTCCGCACCATGACCGACGGTGTTCATTCCGGGCTCGAGGCGCTGAGGATCTGTGCTTTCTTCCTCAGGCTCGGCCCGCCTGGGCGCATTGCGGCGCGCAGTCCAGGAGTTGTAGGCAACGATCAGCGCCAACAGCACCACTCCCAGGACGGCCAGACTGATTTGCAAGTTACTCATGTGAGAAAACGGTTCTTCAATAGGGGATGACCGGGCTCAGGATAGCTCAGCCATGGAGAGGGCGGACTCCATGTCCACCGCAACAATTCGTGAAACGCCCTGTTCCTGCATGGTCACACCAATCAGCTGTTCGGCCATCTCCATGGCAATCTTGTTGTGACTGATGAACAGGAACTGGGTTCCCTTGCTCATGCTGTAAACCAGCTTGGCATAACGTTCGGTATTGGCGTCGTCCAGCGGCGCATCCACCTCGTCCAGCAGACAAAATGGCGCTGGGTTGAGCTGGAAGATGGCAAACACCAGCGCAATCGCGGTCAGCGCCTTCTCGCCGCCCGAGAGCAGGTGAATGGTCTGGTTCTTCTTGCCGGGCGGCTGGGCAATCACCTGTACCCCGGCATCGAGAATTTCGTCGCCGGTGATCACCAGCTTGGCCTGACCGCCACCGAAAAGCTCGGGAAACATGCGGCCAAAATGGCGATTGACGATGTCGAAGGTGCCGGTCAGCAAATCCCGCGTCTCGGCATCGATCTTGCGAATGGCTTCTTCCAAAGTGTTCATGGCCTTGGTCAGATCGTCCATCTGCGCATCGAGGAAGGTCTTGCGCTCACGCGCCAGGGTCAACTCATCCAGTGCGGCGAGATTCACGGCCCCCAGGGCCTGAATTTCTCGGTGCAGGCGGTCGATTTCACCTTGCAGGCCGTGCATGCGCACATTGCCTTCGGCAATCGACTGAGCCACAGCAGCCAGATCAGCCTCGGCTTCGGTCAGCAGATTGCTGTACTGCTCCAGACCCAGACGCGCGGCCTGTTCCTTGAGCTGGAATTCTGTGATGCGCTGACGCAGCGGATCCAGTGCCTTTTCCAGGCTCTGGCGGCGCTCGTCGCTGGCACGCAGCTTGTTGGTCAGATCCTCATATTCGCTGCGGCGCTCGGCAACCTCTTTTTCGCGCTGCATCTTCAGATCCAGTGCATCCTGCAGACCGCCCTGCGCCGCGGCGTCAGACAGCCTTGCCAGTTCGTCCTGAGCGCGTTGCTGCTCCTCGGCCAGGGACTTGGCCTGCTGGCTGGCGGTTTCGATGGTACGCGACAGCTCGGCGCGACGCGCGTGCAGCGTGCGCTGCGAGAAGGTCGCCTCCTGGGCCTGACGCTCCAGGCTGCGCAACTGCTCGCGCGATTCGTTCAGGCGGCGCTCGGCCTCCAGCACGCGATCGCCCAGCTGGGCATGGCGCTCCTGACTGTCGGCCAGCTGCATATCCAGCTCTTCAAAGCGGGCCTCGGCGGCGACCTTGCGCTCTTCGATATCGGAGAGTTGGGTTTCGACTTCGGACAAATCCGCCGCAATTTGCGCGTTGCGTGCCCGCGCCTGCTCGGCCAGTTGAGACAGGCGCAAGGTCTCGACCTGCAGCTCATGGGCACGGCTTTGCGACTCGCTCGCTTCGCGACGTACGGACACCAGACGCTGCGAGGCATCTGCATAAGCGCTTTCGGCGCGCACCAGAGCCGAACGCGATTCATCGGCAATCAGCGCCTGGGCGCGGACTTCCTTTTCCAGGTGCTCGATTTCCTGCGCCCGCGCCAGCAGCCCCGATTGCTCGGAGTCCTGCGCATAAAAGGTCACGCTGTGCGCGGTCACCGCATGACCAGTGGGCACATAAATGGTCTCGCCGGCCTGCAGATCGGCACGCTTGGCCAGGGCCTCGTCGAGCGTGGGCGCGCTATAGCAGCCCGTCAGCCAGTCCACCAGCACGGCGCACAGGCCGGCGTCATTGATCTTGAGCAGATCACTGAGACGCGCAAAGCGCGCAGCTGACGGAGCACCGGCTGCCTGAGCCTGGCTAAAGAAGGCCAGCCGGGCCGGCGGAGCGTCCAGCCCCCCCGAGCCCAGAAAACCGCGCACCATGTCGAGGCGCCCCACTTCCAGCGCACCCAGACGTTCGCGCAGTGCGGCTTCCAGCGCATTTTCCCAGCCCGACTCGATGGCGATGCGGCTCCACAGACCTTGCATGCCGTCCAACCCATGCTTGGCCAGCCAGGGCTGAAGCTTGCCATCGGTCTTGACCTTTTCCTGCAAGGCCTTGAGCGCATCCAGCCGCGCAGACAGATCGGCGTGACGACTGTTTTCGGCATTCACGGCCTGCTGGCGTGCGCGCCTGTCCTCGTCGAGTTGCGGCACGCTGTCCTGCAACTCATTGAGGACAGCATCGGCCATCTCGGCCAGCTCCTGCGCCTCGGCCAGTTGTACCTGCAGATTGTTCAGACGCGCTTCGTCCGGCGTTTCCAGTGCATTGCGGTCGGCCCGCAAACGTTCATAACGGGTTTCAAACTGGCGGCGCTGCTCATCGAGACTGCGCTGCTCGGCGGCCAACACCTGAATCTGCTGCTGCACCTGCACCACCGAGTTGCGCTGGTCTGCATCGGCTTTCTGCGCCTTGTGCAGAGAATCCTCCAGATCAGGCAGGCGGGTGCTTTGCTCCTCGAGCTGGGCAGCCAGCATCTCGGCCTGCTCTTCGGCATCCATGCCCGCGCCTTCGATGTTCTCGATCTCGCCCTGTGCCTCTTCGCTGCGGCTGCTCCACAGCAGCAGTTGCTCGGCCAGTTGCTGCAGACGCAGTTGCACGCGCTGGCGGCCTTCGACCACATAGCGGATTTCGGCCTCCAGCTTGCCGACCTCGGCGGTGGCTTCGTAGAGCTTGCTCTGCGCCTGGTTGACCTGATCGCTGGCGTCGTAGTGCGACTGGCGCAGCGTCTCGAGTCCGCTCTCGTTGTTGCGGATATCGGCCATGCGCTCTTCAAGCTCGTTGACGACTTTGAGGCCTTCGATGCGCACGCGGTCCTGCTCGGCCTCGGCATCAGCCCGCTTCATGAACCACAATTGGTGCTGCTTGAGCGTGACCTGAGCGTTCAGGCCGTTGTACTTGGCCGCAACTTCGGCCTGCTTTTCCAGCTTGTCCAGATTGGCATTGAGCTCGCGCAGAATGTCTTCCACACGGGTGAGGTTCTCGGTCGTGGCCGAGAGGCGGTTTTCCGTCTCACGACGACGCTCCTTGTACTTGGAAACCCCGGCCGCTTCTTCGAGGAACAGGCGCAGCTCTTCGGGGCGCGACTCGATGATGCGGCTGATCGTGCCCTGGCCGATGATGGCGTAGGCACGCGGCCCCAGCCCCGTCCCCAGAAACACGTCCTGAACGTCGCGACGACGCACGGGCTGGTTGTTGATGAAGTAGCTGCTGTTGCCCTCGCGCGTGAGCACGCGCTTGACGGCGATCTCGCCAAACTGCCCCCACTGACCGCCCGCACGGTGATCGCTGTTGTCGAAGGTCAGCTCCACGCTGGCGCGACTGGAAGGTTTGCGATGGGTGGTGCCGTTGAAGATCACATCCTGCATGGACTCGCCACGCAGCTCGCTGGCCTTGCTCTCCCCCAGCACCCAACGCACCGCATCCATGATGTTGGACTTGCCGCAACCGTTGGGCCCCACCACGCCGACCATCTGCCCCGGCAAAATGAAATTGGTGGGCTCGGCAAAGGATTTGAAGCCGGAGAGCTTGATGGAATTCAGGCGCACGGTGTCGGTGTCGGTCTAGAGGCTGGCCAGCAAAGGCTTGTGATTGGGAAAGAAAAACGGCAAAAGCGGTTGCACAAACGCAAAACTTGAAAAAGCCCTGTTCTTGCTCGCAACCGTCAACAGACGGGAATCATAACGCGGCCTGCCCCCTCGTCAGCCAAGATTGCTGCATACACGCAAACCATAGCTGCCTGCGCTGGATTGGCAAGGGATTGGAGTGATTCTGATCCGATAAGAGAGCAGCGAGCGCCTCAAGCGCGCGGCTGAAAAGCGATCAGGCCCGCCCCCAGCAGACAGACGGCCACCCCAGCCATATCCCAGGCGCTGGGTTTGATGCCATCCACCAGCCACAGCCACAGAAGCGCCACGCTGATGTAGATGCCGCCGTAGGCCGCGTAGATACGACCAGAGGCCGAGGGATGCAAAGTCAGCAGCCAGACAAACAAGGCCAGGCTGACCGCAGCGGGCAGCAGCAGCCAGCCACTGCCGCCTTGCTTGAGCCAGAGCCAGGGCAAGTAGCAGCCCACAATCTCCGCCACGGCGGTCAGGACAAATAGCAGCAGGGTCTTGATTTCAGGCAATTCAATCTCTCACACAGCGAAATGCGGGCATTGTAGAGAGCATGAACTGCCTCAACGCATGGACACCGGACTGAGAGCTGGCATCGGAGATCCCGGCACATTGCCATTGGTGACCAGACTCTCGAACTCGCTGACCGGCACGGGCGGACTCATCAGATAGCCTTGCCACGCATAGCAGCGTATGCCTTCGAGAAAACGACACTGCGCCTGGGTCTCCACGCCTTCGGCGATCACATGCAGACTCAGGCTCTTGGCCAGAGCCACAATGGTGCGGGCAATGGCCGCGTCATTGGGATCGGTCAGCACGTCACGCACAAAGCTGCGATCGATCTTGAGCTGATCCAGCGGCAGCCGTTTCAGATAGGACAGCGAGGAGTAGCCGGTGCCAAAGTCGTCCAGCGAAAATCCGATGCCGTAGGACTTCAGACGCATCATCTTGGCGATGGTGTCGTCCACGTCGGAGACCAGCATGCCTTCGGTCAGCTCCAGCTTGAGCCGACGCGCATCGGCCCCATGCTCGGCAAGCGCCTTGAGCACCTGCTCGACAAATCCGCTTTGATGGAACTGCTTGGGACTGACGTTGACCGAGAGCACCAGTTGCGCATAGCGGGGGTGCTTGGCCCATTTCGCCAGTTGCTGGCAGGCGGCCTGCAGCACCCAGTCGCCCAGGGGCAGGATGACGCCGGTTTCCTCGGCCAGCGGAATGAAATGTGCAGGGGGGACGAAGCCTTTTTCAGGATGCTTCCAGCGCAGCAGTCCTTCGGCGCCAATCACCTTGCCCATCTCCACCTGGGGTTGATAGAACAGCTCGAACTCACCGGCCTGCAGACCGGCACGCATGTCCTGCTCAAGCGTACGGCGCTCCTGCAGCGCCGATTGCAGTTGTGGGTCAAAGAAGCAACTGACATTGCGCCCCTGACTCTTGGCCTGGTACATGGCCATTTCAGCGCGGCGCTGTACCTCTTCACCCGTCAGTTCTGCCTCGCCAAACAGGCTCAGGCCCATGCTGACGGTGATGGAGCGCGGAATACCGACGATCTCTATGGGCTCACGCAATCGACTCAGCCACTGGTCGGCCTGCTGCTCCAGCCTGGCGGCAGCCGCGACGGAATCGCTGCCCAGGTCCTCGATCAGCAGTACAAAATCATCGCCGCCCTGGCGAGCAATCGTGGCCCCTGAAGGAAGCAGACCACGGATGCGCTGACTCATCGACTGCAGCAGCAAATCGCCCTGATCCAGACCATAGGTCTCGTTGAAGGCTTTGAAGTTATCGATATCCAGCAGCACCACACCACCAAAATGCGCCTTGCGTTGCGCCACGGCCAGAGCCTGTTGCAGCCGATCAGCCAGCAGGCGCCGATTGGGCAGACCAGTCAAGGCGTCATAGAAGGCCAGACGGCGGACCTCCTGCTCGGCCGCCATACGCTGGCTCTGATCCTGCAGCACCATCAAGCACCCCTCGGCTTGCAACACTGCACTAACCGCAACCGGACGTCGCAGACCGTCTATCCCCCTGAGCATCAATGTCTGCGCAGACACCATGCAAGCCGACGCCTCGGTGGCGAGCTCGTCCCACTGAGCCTGCACACCGTCGACACGCTCGGATTGGCTCAGCAGCAACGTCCGGCGAGCCTGAGCCCTGGCGACTTCCCAGCGCTGGATGACGCGCTCGCGCTCAGCGGCATCGGGAAACATGCGCTCCCACCACTGCTGGGTTGATACGCTGGGCTTGCCCCCATGGCCTGCCAGACGCAGAAACTCTTCGTTCCAGTAGACCAGGCGCCCATCCAGATCCTCCATGACCAGACCCACCGGAAGTCTTTGCATGAGATTGCGCAACTGCTGATGACCCAGCCGCTCCATCTGCTCGAGGCGCTTGCGCCCGCTGATGTCCTGCACCAGCACCTGCAGACGCCGGGATTCATGACGTCCGGTCAGAAACGCATTGAGTTCAACCCAGACTGGCGCGCCATCCTTGGAACGCAGGCAATACTCGCCCGCGTTGTGCTGGAACTGCTGCAAGTCCAGTCCTTCAAGCAGTTGCGCACAGTGCGCCTGGTCTTCTGGCATGACCAGCTCGAGCACGCTGCGTCTGTGAATTTCCTGGGCCTCATAGCCCAGCAACCGACAGAAATGCTGGTTGACCTTGAGTACGCTGCGCGTGGCGATATCGAGCTCGAGCACGCCCATGGCCGCCTGCTCGCACATGGCATGAAAGCGCGCATCACTCTCCTGCCTTGCCTGAGCACTGAACTTGAGACGCCGGCTCCAGCTCCAGCGGCTTTGCCACCAGCCCGAGACCCAGGCAGCCAGCAGCAGCCCCGCCAGCAGGCCCAGGCCCAATACCAGCCAGGGCAGATACCGCTCAAGCCGTCTCTGAGTGCTGAGCGCGGGCTTGAACTGCAGCGACCAGATGCGGTCATACACCTGTATCTGCCGCTCCAGCGGCTTGATCAAGGCAAATTCAGGATGGGTTTCCGCCTCCGCCCACAACGAGCCAGTGAATAAAATCTCCGAACCGCCGGCAAGCATCGACAGCGGCGTGCTCAGTCTCTTGTGGTCCCCACCGGCCTTTGGCGATGGGTCGGCTGGGCTGAGATCCACCAGCTTGAAGGCTACCTGAGGGTAGAGGTTGGCCGGAACCAGTCCCCTTGCAAATTCGCCCAGACGGATCCGTGCATTGAGCGTTCCGAGCGGCTTTCCGGAAGATTCCCCGATAGCGGCGGCGCCCCCCTCCTCTGCTGCGGCCCAAAACGGAGCCCGCAACACCACGCCCTTGGGGCTATCGGGCAGTTGCAGAAAGCGAAATGGAGCCGATATCGACATCTGGCGAGAGTTCCATGCCTGCATCAAGGAATGAAATGCCGCCGCCGGCTGACGCGCGTTGCTTCCCGCCAGTGCCTCGTTGCCTATCAGCGGCCAGACGTAGGAAACCTCGAAGGCCTGTGAATCACGCGCAAGATCGGTGTGCAGTTCCGCAGCCACTGCACGGGTCAGACTCAGGGCCTGCAGCCCCACCAGACTATCCTGACTGAGCAGCGCATGGGCATGTTGGGCAAACACCTGCTGGCCCGCATCCGCATTGCCGCCCATCTGCTCGGCGAGCTTGACGAGCAAACGGTCATAGCTACCCAGGCGTTGCTCCAGAGCTCGTATCGCCATATCGGCACTGAGCTGCAAGCGCTGTTGCATGCGCGACTCCTGACGCTGATGGAGCATCCAGCCCCCCAAACCGCCACAGGAAACTCCAAAACCCAATGCCAGCAGCGCCAACCAGGGTTTACGCACTTTCATCACTGGCTGAGTTGCGAATTGCGACATGCAAAAAACACAAGATTACTGAGTTGCGAGATGGCTCCAGTCGGCACAGGCGCCTTTCAGCAAAGGCTGCAGCACCATGAGCCAACATGAGGATCGACATAGTTTGTAGGAGCAAACCTACATCCAAAGAACATTCACACCAAGTGATTACCCTGAAAGGCTTGGCATGATTGCGTCTAGATTTAGATCAAATCATAGGCATAAGCTTGTATATCCAATACAAAGCGCTGCAAAATCAAGAGCAACCTTGGGTCGCAAAATTGACAAATGTCAATATTTGTCGAAGCTTAGTCCCATTCAGGCCGCATTACAAACCACGACAATCCGTATCTTTTTAGCAACAATTACGCAAAACCACAGCGCCCTACCCGGTTATTCCCGCGTGCAGGCGCCTGTGGTTTGTCCACCGGCAACAAAGCAACCATGCCCCAACGCCCAACCCTGTTGATCGTCTACCACTCCCTGACGGGCGGCACACTCCAGATGGTCGAAGCAGCCAGTGCTGGTGCGCGCCAGGAAGCATCCGTCCAGGTCCGCTTGCTGCACGCGACTGATGCCGGCCCTCAAGACCTGCTGCAAGCCCAGGGTTACCTGTTTGCGACTCCGGAGAATCTGGCCGCCATCAGCGGCCTGATGAAGGATTTTTTCGACCGAAGCTATTACGGCGTGCTCGACCGGATACAGGGCCGCCCCTATGCCAGTCTGGTCTGTGCGGGCAGTGACGGTCATAACGCAGCTAGGCAGATGGAACGCATTGCCACCGGCTGGCGTCTGAAGGCCGTGGCAGAGCCGCTCATCGTCTGCACCCATGCCCAGACACCGGAGGCCATACTCGCCCCCAAACAGATACAGGCCGCCGATTTGCAGCGCTGCGAAGAATTGGGGCAATCACTGGCCACGGGGCTGGCCTTGGGCATTTTCTAGAAAAACAAGGGTTTGCCCGCATCATTCTGGACAGGAGAGGCTCCAGACAAGGGCAAGAATGGGACCTTCGAATCGGCTTGTATAAATGTGCCATCATTGCGCGCGCATGCTTTTCCCCGATGCGCGCCCCCAAGCAGGCATAGTCTGCGACTTCACCAGCTCTTGCGTCCATGATTGAACCAGACACCGCACGTCCCAAGCGCACGCCTCGCGGCCCCAGTCCGCAAAAGACTCAGGCCACGCGCCGCTCCATCGTGGCGGCTGCGTTTGCAGAATTTCTGGAACACGGCTATGCGCGTGGCACCACGGCTTCGGTGGCACAGCGCGCGGGACTGTCAAAGGTCACGCTGTTTCGCTATTTCGACAGCAAGGAAGCCCTGTTCGAAGCCGTCATCCAGACACATATCGCCTCGGCCGCCGTGGCCTTGCAATCCAGCCCGATGCACGAGCATGAATCGGTGGGCGAGTATCTTCTGCGCACCGTGGGCGCTGCGGCGGAGGTCATTGACAGCAGCGGCCGCTCTGCCACGGCCAGACTGGTCGTCGCCGAAGGCCTGGAGTTTCCGCTGCTGGCGCAGATGTATCGCCGCTACGTCCACGACGCCTTGCTCGAGCATTTCACCCGGCTCGCGCAACTGGCCGCCCAACGCAACGAGCTCAAGGCACCCGAGCTGGTGCAGCATCCGGAATTGCTGCTCGCGCCTCTGTGGCTGGCCATGATGAACAACACCGTGATTCACCCCGAAGTTCCCATGAATGCCGGGACCCTGTTCCGGCTTCAGGTGGCTCTGCTGTTCAAGATGCCTTGAGAGTTGGCGCGCCGGAATTTCAATGAAATCCGGCCTAATCGCTTACTGGCAAAGCGATAGTAGCTATCAAAAACAAAGCCGCAGTCTTTCGGACTGCGGCTTTGTTTCTGGAGCGAGCTCCCTCCATCAAACCGGCTGTGCGGCCTCTTCCCCACCCAATGCCTTCCACAAGGTCACCCGGTTGAGTTGCTCCGACAGGCGCAGGCCTATCAAGGTCTGCTGCGCGGTATAAAGGCTGCGCTGCGCATCCAGCACTGTCAGATAGTTGTCCACGCCGGCCTGGAAGCGAGCATTCGACAAATCGAAGGCTTTTTGCGTATTGGCCACCATGCTGGTCTGGGCGGCCAGCCGCTCATCCCACTGGGCGCGGTCGGCCAGCACATCCGCCACCTCCTTGAAGGCGGTCTGCACGGACTTCTCGTACTGACTCAGCGCAATGCGCTGATTGCTCTCGGCCACTTGTACATTGGCGCGGTTGCGCCCGCCATCAAAAATCGGCAGCTTGACCAGAGGGATGAAACTCCAGGTGCTGTTGTTGTTGCCGAACAGGCGGTCCAGCTCGTTGCTTCCAGAGCCGACGCTGCCGGTGAGCGTGATGCTGGGAAACAGCGCCGCTCTGGCTGCGCCTATATTGGCATTCATGGCCTGCAGATTGCGCTCCGCAGCCTGCACATCCGGGCGCTTGAGCAGTACCGATGAGGGCAGAGGCACAGGCACAACCTTGAGAGCTGCCGTGTCTGCCGCGCCCGTCAGGGTCTGGGCGGTGGGCAGCAGTTGCGCAGGCACCGGGCCGCCCACCAGCAGTTGCAGGGCATTGCGATCTCTGTCGACCTGAGAGGTATAACCGGCCACATCACCGCGCGCCGTATCGACCGTGGTCTGGTTCTGGGCCAGCACCAGGCCGGAGGTCGAGCCCAGCTCATACATGCGCCTTGTCAGCTCGAAAGCCTTGATGCGGCTGTCCAGTGTGTCCTTGGCCAGCTGCAGGCGCGCCTGATCGGCAGCCAGCGTCAGCCAGGCATTGACCACATCGGCCACCAGAGCGATCTGCACATTGCGCTGGTTGTCCTGGCTTTGCAGAAACTGCTGCAACGAGGCTTCGCTCAGATTGCGGATGCGCCCCCACAGGTCCAGCTCGTAGCTGGCAAAACCCAGTTGGGCCGTGTATTGCTCGGTGATGCTGGAACGCCCGGCCGTCGTCAGATCGCCTGCGGTGCGCGTGCGATTGCTCTGCGCCTGGGCCGTGATGCCCGGCAGCAGGTCGGCTCTGGTGATGCCGTACTGGGCCCGGGCCTTCTCGATGTTTTCCAGCGCAACGCGCAGATCGCGATTGTTGCTCAGCGCCAGCGCCACCACCTCGCGCAGCTGCGGCGACTGCAGCCATTGCAGCGCCTGGGCCTGTTGCAGCGCCGCCTCGCTGGCCTGGGCCGGGATGGCATTGCCGGAGACGGTCTCGGGCACGGGCAGATCAGGCGTTTTATAGACCGGCGCCAGATTGCATCCCGCCAGCAAGGCCGTCACCGCAGCGGCCGCCATGGTCGAAAATTTCATGCTCAGGCGCCTCATGCTGCGCTCTCCTTGTTGACGTCATGCGCCTCATCGCTGCGCGAGTGGCTCTTGAACCAGCTGCGCACCAGCAGGAAGAACACCGGCACGAGGAAGATGCCCAGCACCGTCGATGCCACCATGCCGCCCAGCACGGCCGTGCCGATGGCATTGCGGCCACCAGCACCTGCGCCGGTGCCGATGGCCAGCGGAATCACACCGAAACCAAAGGCCAGAGAAGTCATCAGGATGGGACGCAGACGCAGACGCACGGCTTCCACCGTCGCATCGAACAGCTTCTTGCCTTGCTCCTGCAGCTGCACCGCAAACTCCACGATCAGGATCGCGTTCTTTGCCGCGAGACCTACGGTGGTGAGCAGGCCGACCTGGAAATACACGTCGTTGGTCAGGCCGCGCGTATAGGTCGCCAGCAGCGCGCCCACCACGCCCAGCGGCACAGCCAGCATCACCGACAGCGGCACCGTCCAGCTTTCATAGAGTGCGGCCAGGCACAGGAAGACGAACAGAATCGAGATGGCATACAGCATGGGCGCCTGCGCACCGGACTGGCGCTCCTGCAAGGAAGCCCCCGTCCATTCGTAGGCAATGCCGTTGGGCAGCTTCTTCAGGATGTCTTCCACCGTCGCCATAGCGGTACCAGAGCTGATACCCGCTGCAGCACGGCCTTCAAACTCATAGGCCGGGCTGCCGTTATAGCGCAGCAGTTGGGGCGAGCCGTAGGCCCAGTAGGTTTTGGAGAAGGCTCCGAAAGGCACCATCTCGCCCTTGTTGTTGCGCACCGTCCATTTGGCAATATCGCTGGGCAGCATGCGGTACTGCGCATCGCCCATGATGTAGACACGCTTGACGCGACCGTTGTTCAGGAAGTCGTTCACATAGGTGCCGCCCATGGCGCTGGAGAGCACGCTGTTGATATCGGTGTACGCCAGCCCCAGAGCGGCAGCCTTGCGGTCATCCACATCCACGCGCAGCTCGCTGGCGTCTTCCAGATTGGTGGTGCGCACAGCCGTCAGCAGATTGCTGGCACGCATTTCGCCAAGTACCTGATCACGCGCGGCGAGCAGCGCTTCATGGCCCACACCGTTGATGTCCTTGATCATGAAGTTGTAGCCCGAGCTCGAACCCAGGCCGCGCACTGCAGGCGGCAGCACCACTTGCACACGGGCATCGCGGATGCCGGCCAGCTCCCGGGTCGCCTTGTTCGCAATGGCAGCGGCCGATTGCGAAGGCAGAGGCCGCATGCTCCAGGGCTTCAGGCGAATGAAGCCGCGCGCAGAACTCTGGTCGCCGTTGAGGCCGGAAACCTGGTTGAAACTGATCACATCCGGCTGCTTGGCCAGGTATTCGCGCACCTGGTCCAGGACCTCCTGCAGACGGGCGTCCGAAGCGCCAGACGGCAGATTGACGTTGACATAGACAAAGCCCTGGTCCTCGTCAGGCAGAAACGAGGTGGGCAGCTTGGCCATCAGCAACCAGACTGCGGCCAGCACGGCCAGGAAGATCAGCATCATGCGCTTGGCCCGGCCCAGACTGAAGGCCACCGTGCTCTGGTAGCGGTTGGCAGCCGCATCGAAATTGCGGTTGAACCAGCGGAAGAACCGGTCGTTGATACCCAGAACCCCGGAGCGTATGGGACGCTCGTGGCTATCTCCGTGACCGAGATCCGGGGCCTTCAGAAGCGTCGCGCACAGCGCCGGCGTCAGCGTCAGCGCCACGAACACGGACAGCGCCATGGCCGCCACGATGGTGATGGAGAACTGGCGATAGATCACACCCGTGGAGCCGCCAAAAAAGGCCATGGGCACGAACACCGCCGACAGCGTGACCCCGATGCCGACCAGCGCAGGCGTGATTTCCTTCATGGACTGGCGCGTCGCCTCCTTGGGAGACTTGCCTGTCTCGTGCATCACCCGCTCCACGTTCTCGACCACCACGATGGCATCGTCCACCAGCAGGCCGATGGCCAGCACCATGGCAAACATGGTCAGGGTATTGATGGAGAAGCCCGCCACGGAAAGCACGCCGAAGGTGCCCAGCAGAACCACCGGCACGGCAATGGCGGGGATCAGCGTGGCGCGGAAGTTCTGCAGGAACACGAACATCACAATCACCACCAGCACCATGGCCTCGCCCAACGCATGCACCACTTCGCTGATCGAGGCCCGCACAAAGGGCGTGGAGTCCGAACTCACGAAATAGTCGATCTGGTTGGGAAAGAAGGGCTTGAGCTCGGCCAGCTTGGCCGCCACTGCATCCGACACCGCCATGGCATTGGCACCGTCGGCCAGGATGATGCCCATGCCTGCGCCCGGCATGCCGTTGAGCTTGGCCTGGATGGACAGATTGTCGGCGCCCAGTTCCACCCGGGCCACGTCCTTGATGGTGACGACAGAGCCGTCATTCGAAGATTTGAGCACGATGCTCTCGAACTGCTCCACGGTCTTGAGCTTGGTGCGCGCCGTGATGGTGGCATTCAGCTGCTGGTTCTGCACCGCAGGCAAGGCTCCCAGCTGACCTGCGGATACCTGGGCATTTTGCGCGTTGAGCGCATTGCTCAGATCGGAGGGAATCAGCCCGTACTTCTCCATCTTGGCCGGGTCCATCCAGATGCGCATCGCATAGGGCGTGCCGAAGACGTTGATGTCACCGACACCTTCGATGCGCCCGATGATGTCCACCAGATTGCTGTTGATGTAGTCGCCGATGTCCACGGCGGTCACATCTTCATCGGGCGAATAAAAGCTGTAGGTGACCAGAAAATCCTGGCCGCCCTTGTTGATGAAGACGCCGCGCGTCTTCACGGAGTCCGGCAGGCGGTTGACCGCGCCCTGAATCTTGTTTTGCACCTGCACCTGCGCCACGTCGACATTGGTGCCCGGAGCAAAGGTCAGCGTGATGCGAGCCTGACCCGACGCATTGCTGGTCGAGCTCATGTAGAGCATGTTGTCGATGCCCTTGATCTGCTGCTCGATGATCTGCGTCACCGAGTTTTCGACCGTCTCGGCCGAAGCACCCGTGTACTGGGCGCCGATGGTCACGCGGGGCGGAGCGATCTCGGGGTACTGCTCCAGTGGCAGCAGCTTGATCGACAAAGCCCCGGCCAGCATGATGATGATGGCGATGACCCACGCGAAGATGGGCCGGTTGATGAAGAACTGAGCCATGTATGTCGCCTGCCTTGCTTACTTCTTGGCAGGCGCATCGGCAGCGGCCTGGACAGGCGGCTCGCCACGCTGGCTCTTGCGCTCGGCCTTGGCCTTCAGATCCACCTCCACGGTCTGGACCTTGTCGCCGGGCTTGATGCGCTGAAAGCCATCCACCATCACACGCTCGCCGGCTTTCAGGCCCGTCTTGAGCAACCAGAAAGCACCCACGGCGCGATCGAGTTCGACATCGCGCTTTTCAACCACATCGCCGTCCTTGACGACCATGACATTGGCACGTCCGGTCAGGTCGCGGGTCACCGACTGCTGCGGCACCAGCAAGGCATCGGGTGCCAGAGCCGTCGGCAGCAAGGCCTTCACATACATGCCGGGCATGAGCATGCCGTCGGGATTGGGCACCTCGGCGCGCAGGGTCAGCGTGCCGGTCGTGTCGTTGACGATCACGCCCGCAAAGGCCAGCTTGCCCTGATGCGGGTAGTCGCTGCCGTCGTCGAGCTGGATGCGCACGGGAATCTTGTTGCCCTCCACCTTCTGGTAGCGGCCGGACTCCAGATCACGCTTGAGCTGCATCAGATCGGTGCTGGACTGGGTGAAGTCCACATACATGGGGTCGAGCTGCACGATGGTGGTGAGCGCCGTGGCCTGATTGGCCGTGACCAGCGCGCCCGGCGTGACGGTAGACAGCGCGATGCGGCCGCCGATGGGAGCCTCGATGCGGCTGTACTTGAGATTGATGCGTGCTGTTTCCAGATTGGCCTTGGCCACGGCCACGTCCGAAGCGGACTGGGCGGCCGCCGCCTGGCTTTCGTCAAAGGCCTGCTTGCTGATCGCGTCGATCTTGACCAGCTCGGCATTGCGCCGCGCCGTTGCCGCCAGCGTGCGCTGGCTGGCTTCGGCCTTGGCCACGGCGGCTGCGGCGCTGGCCTCGGCAGCCTTCAACGATGCGGCATCGATCTGATAGAGCTGCTGACCCTGCTTGACCTGAGCGCCTTCGGTGAACAAACGCTGCTGAATGATGCCCGAAACCTGGGGGCGTACTTCGGCCGTCATGAAGGCGCGGGTACGCCCTGGCAGGCTGGCATCCAGCTGCTGGCTTTGCGACTGCAAGGTGAGCACGCCGACCTTGGGGTCGGACTTGGCCGGGCCTTTTTGCTCCGCCTCGGGCTTGGAGCAGCCCGCCAGCGCTGCGGCGATCAGCATGGCCCCCACAGCCAGCGTCCAGCGCTGCTGGTGATGACCCTGCCGGCCTGCCCCGGGGAGGCAAGAAAAATGCGCCTCTCGGCGCGGTCTCGGCGAAGCGGGCTGGTCAATCTTCATACGTGGAACGGTCTGAACTAAGGAACTTGTCAACATTGTGCGCCGACAATATTAATAAAATGTAAAGCAGCCAAAGGCTGCAATGACATGCCGGCAATCACCTGCCTGCCAGTCTCCTGTCAAGTGGGCCCGCGGCGCCGCAGCGCTCTCTGGGTTGAGACACCACTGTAGAAAACCTTGGCAGCAAGGCTCCTCGTCATAACGGACTAGAGCCAGCACCCGCAAAACTCCGAAATTGGCAACTGGCTGCGCTCTCAATATCAGGACAGAAGCCCCTCTTGCTGCCAAATCAATGCTGCGGCTTGCCCGTGCGTACACGCAAGATGCTGAAAACTCCGGCCAGCGCCGCAAAACAGCCGGCCACAGCCAGCGCCAGCAGTTCGGCATTGCCGCCATGCCCGCCCGAGATGGCAAAGATGGTGGCCAGCACCACGGCACCCAGCGTCTGCCCGGTCATTCGGGCCGAACTCAGCATACCGCCTGCTGCACCGCTGCGCGACATGGGGGCCGAGGTCACGATGGTGTGATTGTTGGGCGACTGGTAGAGCGCGAAGCCGCTGCCCGCCAGCAGCATGCGCCAGACCATGTCCCAGTGCGCCACATCAACCGGCATGGCCGCCAGCAGCCACAGTCCGCAGGCAAACATGGCCATGCCGATGCCGCCCAGCAGTCCGTCGGGATACTTGCCGATCAGGCGCCCGGCCACTGGCGCCGTCAGCACGGTGGCCAGCGGCCAGGCCGTGATCAGCATGCCTGCCTCCATGGGTGACAGACCGCGCGCCTCCAGCAGCAGAAATGGCAGGGCCAGATAGGACAGCATCTGCGCGCAAAAGGCAGAGACCGAGCCGCACATCGACAGCCGGAACACGGGAATGCGCAGCAGATCGACCGGAAACAAAGGAGCCGCCTTGTGCCACTGGCGGCGCAGATAGACATATCCGACCATCAGCCCGGCGCCCAGCAACCACCAGCCCGAAGCCATCAGCGAGCTGCCCGCAGCGCCCTGATCCTGCCCCATGCGCACGCCCAATTGCTCACCGCCCAGAAAAAGCAGAGTGAACATCAGGATATTGAGCAATACGTCAAGCGCCGCTATCGGCTCGCCATCCTTGCGCACCACGGGATTGGACGGCAGCGCCTTGCGCCCCATCCACAAGGTCATCAAGCCCAGCGGCACATTGATGGCAAACAGCCAGGGCCAGCTGGCGACCGACAAGATGGCAGCGGCCACCGAAGGCCCGGCCATGGACGAAGTCGCCACCACCAGCGAGTTGATGGCCATGCCGCGTCCCAGCATGGCGCGCGGATAGGTCAATCGCACCAGCGCCGCATTCACGCTCATGATGCCGGCCGCACCCATGCCTTGAAACACGCGCGCCGCAATCAGAGTGGCCAGCGAGCTGGCCAGCGTGGCCGCCACCGATGCAATGACAAACACCGTCATGCCCAGCAGATAGATGCGCCGGTAGCCCAGGCGCTCACCCAGCGCCGCCAGCGGCAGCAGCAGCACCAGACCGGCGAGCTGATAGGCGTTGACCACCCACAGCGTCAGGGCCGAGCTGGCCTGCAGCTCGCGCGCAATGGCGGGCAAGGCCAGGTTGACGATGCTGCTGTCCAGCACCGACAGGGTGAGACCCAGAATAATGACCAACATGGCGCGGCCACGCGCGCCATCGGGCAGTCCGTCATAAGCCGCAGGAGCTTTGAGCCCAGCTTCATTCGCGGGCTCAGTCATGGGCGGCTCGCTTTGCACCGGCCAACTTGCCCAGCGTTATCCAGGTCAGCGCCACGCCTACCAGCGCTCCGGCTGCCATGCCAACCACCATGGGCAGGGGCTTGCCGTTGGAAAAATGCCCCACGATCTGCATGGCCGCCGCGCCGCTGAGCATCTGCAGCGTGCCCAGCAGGGCCGAGGCCGTACCGGCAATCTCACCATGCTCTTCCAGCGCCAGCACCGAGGTGGTGGGAATCACCAGTCCCATGAAGGCACTGGCGATGAAGTACAGCACGATCAGCACTACCAGTTGCTCGCCACCCATGAGGTAGTAGGCCAGCAAGGCCGCCATGGTGAAGCCCGAAGCCGACGCCGCTGCCTTGACCACATTGACCAGGCCAAAGCGCTGACCTAGCCGCCCCGTCAGCTGCGATGCCCCGATAAAGGCAATGGCATTAAAAGCAAACGCCATGCTGTACTGCGTGGACGACAGGCCGTAATAGTTGATCAGCACAAAAGGCGAGCCTGCCAGATAGACAAAAAAGCCCGCCATGGCGCAACCACCGATAAACACCAGACCCAGGTAATGCCAGTCGCGCAGCAGGCTCAGATAGGCCTTGAGCGCGCCTCCAAGGCTGCTGTCCAGCCGCGCCTCGGCCGTGCGGGTCTCCTCCACACCGCGCCAGGTGGCAATCAAACCCAGCAAGGCGGCGGCTGCAACCACCCAGAACACGGCACGCCAGCCTGCCGCCGCAATCACGCCGCTGCCAGCCAGCGGCGCCAGAATGGGCGAGACGCTGAAGACCAGCATCAGCAGCGACATCATGCGCGCAGCGGCATGGCCGGTATGCAAGTCACGCACCACGGCACGCGGCACGGCCATGCCAGCGGCAGCGCCCAGGCCCTGCATAAAGCGAAAAGCCACCAGTATCTCGATATTGGGGGCCAGCGCACAGCCCACGCTGGCAATTGCAAATACCGTCAGACCGAAATACAACGGCGGCTTGCGGCCCACCATGTCGGAGACCGGGCCGTAGAGCAGCTGACCGACGCCGATCGAGAGAAAAAACGCCGTCAGGCTGGCTTGAACAGCGCCGACTTCGGCACCCAGGCTGGCGCCGATTTGCGGCAGCGCGGGCAAATACATATCAATGGCAAAGGGACCGATGGCCGACAACAGGCCCAGAATCAACACCAGACGCAGGGAAACAGAAGCTTGCATAGGGGACTGATTGTCGTGGTAACTTGATTTATTTGCTGGGCGAGCGCTGTTTTCATGCATAGCAGCGCAGGCTCAGAGTACAGCGCCACCAATAGCGCTGCTTTCCGCCCAGTCATCGGCGCAACGATTGCGCCAGCAGCTCGCACAATCGAGCTACTGCGAACCTTCCCTGATCCTGCCGTGATTGCTGCAAGTTCCTCCACCCGACTCTTTTCCCTCTCGCTGCCCGCTCTGGCCACGCTCTGCATGCTGACTCACACCGCCAGCGCCCAGACGGCAGCGCCCTTGCCCGCCTTTCAGCTCTCGCCAGACGCCAGCATGGTGATAGACACCCGTGCCAAGCTGGCCTGGCCGCGCTGCGTCGAGGGCATGAGCTGGAATGGCAAAGCCTGTGCCGGCAGCGCCGAGGTCTTCAGCTACAAACAGGCCATGAGCCATGCCGCAGAACGCAGCAAGGCCGAAAACCTGCGCTGGCGCCTGCCGCGCGTCAATGAGCTCAAGCGCCTGCTGGACCGCAGCAGCAAGCCCCAGGGTCTGAACCCCGAACTCTTTCCCAACGCGCCACGCGACTGGCACTGGACGGGCACGGCCGCCGTGAATGCCCAGCGTCTGAACAGCTATAACTACGCCCAGGTGGACAAATCCAGCAGCCTCTCCGGCCTCTCGGCCCAGCAGGCCTGGGCGGTCAACACCGAGACGCTGCAGGCGGTGCCCGATATGGGCAAGGGCAATGCCTTGCTGCTTCGCCTGGTGCGTCCGGCCACCGAAGCCGAGCTCGGCCCCCAGACTTCAAGCGCACCATGAAAAAAGGCCTTGCCGCTACGGCAAGGCCTTTTCAAGTCCCCCACGCTCAGCCAGCGCGCAGCGCCGCCTTGAGGCTCTCGCCCAGTTCGGGCTTGTGCGCAAACGGATCGGTCGGGTTGCGGCCCTGCACCACATCCTCCAGACGCACCTGCACCGAGCCCAGGGCCTGCGGGTGGCTGTAGATATAGAACTGGCCCGAGGCAATGGCATCGAACACCTTCTTCGCCACCTCGGCTGCCGTGACCTTGCCCGAGCCCACCGCCTTGTCGGTCATGGCCTGGCCTATCTTCTGGCTGGCCGTCAAAGGCTGCGCCTCCAGGCCCTGGGGACGGTTGCGCTCGCTGTGACCTATGCCCGTGGGCACAAAGAAGGGGCACAGCAGACTGGCGCTGACCTGGTCCGAGACCAGGGCCAGGTCCTGGTACAGCGTCTCGGTCAGCGACACCACCGCGTGCTTGCTGACGTTGTAGATACCCATGTTCGGCGGCGCCAGCAGACCGGCCATGCTCGCGGTGTTGACAATATGGCCTTCATAGGCGGGATCGGCCTTGGCGGCCTCCAGCATCATGGGCGTGAACAGGCGCACGCCATGGATCACGCCCCAGACATTGACGCCCAGCACCCATTGCCAGTCGGCCACCGTGTTTTCCCAGACCAGGCCGCCCGCGCCGACGCCCGCGTTGTTGAAGACAAAGTGCGGCGCACCAAAGGTCTCCTTGACTTCGGCAGCCAGTCGCTCCATCTGGGCCGCATCCGACACATCGACCCTGCGCGCCAGCACCTTGGCTCCGGCGGCCTTGAGCTCGGCCTCGGCCTTGTCCAGCGCCTCCTGCTGCACATCGACCAGCACCAGATTCATGCCCCTGGCAGCTCCAATGCGCGCGCATTCCAGCCCGAAGCCCGAGCCCGCACCCGTCAAAACTGCCGTCTTGCCCTTGAAATTCGTGATCATTCTTGTCTCCGGATATTTTTAAAATGGAAATAGCGCCTGCAACTGGCGCACTCCAGATCAGAGATGCCAAGCAAGAGCCGCCTCGCGGCGGGGCCGCCCCGGCGAAGGCATCGTCCCCCTCCAGCGAAGCGAGAGAGGGGGAAGGCGCAAAGCGCCTCAGGGGGTGATTTTTTTTCAGCCTCAGGGGGTTAAATCAGTTTTACCAGCTGCTTGCCGAAGTTCTTGCCCTTGAGCAGGCCCAGAAACGCGCCGGGCGCCGAGGCCAGACCTTGGGAAATCGTCTCGCGCGGCTTGAGCTTGCCGGCAGCCACCAGGCCGCCCAGCTCAGTCAGGGCCTCGCCCCAGACTTCCATGTGCTCGCTGACGATAAAGCCTTCGAGTTTGATGCGATTGACCAGCAGCAGCGCCGGGTTGGCCAGCGGCAGGGGCTGGCCGTCATAGCCGGCAATCATTCCGCACAGGGCCACACGCGCAAAGGCATTGGTGCGCAGCAGCACGGCATCGAAGATATAGCCGCCCACGTTCTCGAAATAGCCGTCGATGCCGTTGGGGCAAGCGTCCTTCAAGGCCTTGGCCATGGTCTTGACATCGGGGTGCTCGCGGTAGTCGATGCAGGCGTCAAAGCCCAGCTCATGCACGGCGTAACGGCATTTCTCGCCGCCGCCCGCAATCCCCACCACGCGGCAGCCGCGCGCCTTGGCCAGCGCCACAAAGGCGCTGCCCACGGCACCGGTCGCGGCGCTGACGACCACGGTTTCACCGGCCTTGGGGTTGATGATCTTGACCAGGCCGTACCAGGCTGTCACGCCCGGCATGCCCACCGCACCCAGGTAGTAGGACAGCGGCACATGGGTGGTGTCGACCTTGCGCAGCGCTCCGGGCACGCTGGGATCGAGCAGCGAGTACTCCTGCCAACCGCCCATGCCGACCACCTTGTCGCCGGCCTTGAACTTGGGGTGGCGGCTCTCGATAATCTCGCCCACCGTGCCGCCCTGCATGACTTCGCCCAGCGGCTGGGGCTGGGCATAGCTCTTGGAGTCGTTCATGCGGCCGCGCATATAGGGGTCCAGGCTCAGATAGTGGTGGCGCACCAGCACCTGGCCCTCGCCCACCGTGGGCAGCGGCGACTGCACCAGCTTGAAATTGCTCTCCACCGCCTCACCCTGGGGGCGGTTGTCCAAAAGGATCTGCTGATTGACCGTCATATCTGTCTCCTGTTAGAACTTCAATTTGATAGCTATCAGCGCCTTACCTCAAAGACTTTGACAGCATTTTCTACCTAAAACACATACTGAACGGGCGCTACTAGCTCATAAAACAGTAGCAACCTGTCTATCTCAATCTGTGGCCAGAGCCTGCAGTTCGCCGTCCGCCTTGGGCTTGCGCTTCATGTACTTGAAAGTGCCCGTGGCATGTACGCAAAGTCGGCCCTGCGCATCGTAGATGCGGCCTTCGGTAAAAGCCATGGTGCCCGTGCGATGCAGCAGCACGCCCTTGCCCACCAGCGGGCCGTTGGCCGCCTGCATGAACGAGGTTTTCATCTCGATGGTGACCACGCCCAGATCGAAATCCACGCTGCGCGCAGCCACGGCCATGGTCACATCCATCAGCGTCATCGAGGCTCCGCCATGGGTGACGCCAAAGGAATTCAGATGTTCGGGACGCGGTGTGAAGTGCAGCTCGGACTCACCGTCCTCCATCTTGTGGAGGGTGAAGCCCAGCTCATGCACAAAGGGAATTTCAGGACCAAATGACAACACCGCGAGACCTTTCAGAAGAGTGATGCGCCTCAGACCGCAGCAGCTGAACCGTGAATGTAAGCGCGGCGGACAACCTCAAAATGCTGCGCCGCACAAAAAACATGACTCACCCTTCATGCGCCACTATCAACCACCGACCAGAGCGCTCACGCCACCATCCACCGCCATCCACTGACCGGTGATGTGCTTGCCGGCGTCGCTGGCATAAAGCAGCGTCAGGCCCTTGAGATCCTCATCGTCACCCAGGCGGCGCAGCGGGGCATGAGAGCGCATTTCGTCCTCACCCAGCGTCTCGATGAGCACGGCCGCCATCTTGGTCTTGAAAAAGCCCGGGCAGATGGCGTTGACGGTGATGCCATGCTCGCCCCACTCGCCGGCCAGCGCGCGTGTGAAATTGATGACCGCGCCCTTGGAGGTGTTGTAGGCAATGGTCTTCATGCCCGAGGGATTACCGCCCAGGCCGGCGATCGATGCCAGATTGATGATGCGGCCGCTCTTGCGCTCCAGCATGGACAGGCGGGCAATCTGCTGGCTCAGCAGAAAATAGCCGCGCACATTCAGGTTCATCACCTTGTCCCAGGCCGCCGTCGGGTGCTCCTCTGCCGGGGCGCCCCAGCTGGCTCCGGCATTGTTGATCAGAATGTCCACATGGCCGAGGCGCTGCACGGCCTCCTTGGCCAGACGGGCGATGTCGGCCTCGTCCGAGCAGTCGGCCGCAATCCAGTCGGCTTCTATGCCTGCGGCCTTGAGCTCGGCTGCGGCCTCTTCCAGATCCTTGGCCTTGCGCGAGCTCAGCAAAATCTTCGCGCCTGCCTCGCCCAGCGCATGCGCCATCTGCAGACCCAGGCCACGCGAGCCGCCGGTCACCAGGGCCGTCTTGCCCGAGAGATCGAAAAGTTGCTGCACCGTACGTGTCATTCTCATGTCTCCTGTTTGTTATCAAGGTTCAAACCGGGTCCGCAGCGCCTTGCAAGGCCTGCCCGTCAAAAGCTGCATGAATTGTGCGGGCGCCTTAGGCCCTGTGTTGTCACCTGCGTGTCGACGCTGTCCCGCAGGTGGCAGGCCCATCGCGGCAGTCGTTTTCAGAACCCGCTGGTCACGGCTTTGGGAGCGGGCACGCAGTTGCCGACAGCACAAAAGCTGTGACCAGGCGATGTGCCGAAGCAGTGAAAATCGTGTCCACCGCTTTCAATCGGCAAACAGCGATTGTGTGCCGCCCCAGGCCCCACCCTCTATCTCCAGCATGCGCAGCTTGGTCAAAGCGCCCTGTCCGCCCGAAAACCCGCCCGGCGACCGCCCTGCGGCCAGTACCCTGTGACAGGGAACAATCGGCGCAAACGGATTGGCTCCCAGCGCCTGACCCACGGCGCGCGCCGCACCGGGCTCGCCCAGCGCTGAGGCAACTTCTCCATAGGTGCTGGTCCGTCCCGGCGCCAGGGCGCGCGTGAAGGCATAGACCCGGCTGTGAAATGCAGGGACGGCAAATTCATCGAGCGCAATCTCCAGCAGGTCAGGCAGAACGCCGCCCGGCCCATGCGCAAAGGCCTGCCGCATATCGCCCAGCACGCCGACCACCGCAGCCTCTGCGCCGAGCTGCGCCCAGCCCTGCTCGCTTTGCGAGTTCACGCCAGCCAGCAGACACTGCACCCCGGCCATGGCCTGCACGGCAAAGCCCGGAACAGCGGAGACGGAGGTCACGGCGCCATAGGCCGCAGGCCCGCGCTGGCGCTGCAGCGCATGGCGCTTGGACAGGCCCAGCAGCATGCGCTCCCGGGTTTCGCCCCAGCTGGCCTCGGGCAGCTGCACGGCACAGATGGCACTGGCATTCCAGGCCAGCCCGCATGCACCGATGCGTGTGACAAACAAGGCATGGCCGGGAAATGGCAGCGAAGCAGCGTGATTCATGCACACAGTCTACAAACGCCGTCTTTGGACCCACGCAAAAATTTTTAAAAGACTGGATACAAAAACAGTTAATTACTGTATATTTACACAGTCAAAACACTGTGGATATACGGACATGCAAGAAGCCCATTTCACCGTCTCTCTGTGCGACTACCCCGAGCTGCCCGAGGACAAGCGCCAGCAGGCCGAGGCGCGTTATGCCCGCGTGCTGGCCCGCCAGCTGGGCGGGGAAGAACAGGTCGGCGAAGCCCTGTCTCTGGTGCAGGGCCTGGAGGACACCCCGCCCGAAGAAATCACCGACGACGCCAAGCTCACATTCCAGCTCTGGATGAAAGCCGCCCGCGCCGCAGCTGAAGCCGCTTTGCAAGGCATTGGCGGCACCGAAAGCTGTTTCTTCGATGTGCGGCGCGTCTACCACTGAGTGAACGGCCACGGGCCGCGCGAGCCCCTGGACGATTTGCTGCTGCCCGGGCCGCCAACCATTGCAAGGGGCATGTGCCGCCCCGGCAACCGGAGCTCGCTGCATTGCCTACACTGGCGGCCTGTTTGACCGTGTGACTGTTTTCTCTCCATGCAAGCCCTGCTCGACGCCATTGCCCAGATGCCTTTTCCTACCGATGCCCAGCGCATCTTTCATGGCCGCGGCGGGCGGTATCCGGGCTGCGAGCAGATCTCGCTGGATGCCTTTGCACCCGTCATCGTGCTGACCAGCTTTGCCCCCATGGAGGAAGCCCAGCTGAGCCAGATCGGTCAGGCACTTGAGCAGCGCTGGCAGCAGATCGCCCCGGCCGGGCTGCCTCTGACCTGGGCCTTCCAGAGCCGCGAAAGCGGCGGCAAGGTCGAAACCCGCGTCATGGCCGGCGAGTTGCCCGAGCCGCATGTGGTGACCGAGAACGGCGCCCGCTATCTGATCCATATCGCACGCGGGCAGAACCACGGCCTGTTCCTCGACATGGCCGCCGGCCGCGACTGGGTGCGCCGACAGGTGCTGGCCCATGAGCGGCCCGCGCGCATGAAGGTGCTCAATCTGTTTGCCTACACCTGCGCGTTCTCGGTCGTAGCGAAGCTGGCCGGTGCCGGTCAGATTCTCAATATGGACATGAGCAAGAGCGCTCTGGCCACGGGTCAGCACAACCATCAGCTCAACGGCGTCAAGGCCGGCGCCAGCTTTGCCGCCCACGATATTTTCAGCAGCTGGGGCAAGATCAACCGCAGCGGGCCGTACGACCTGATCGTCGTGGACCCACCCAGCTACCAGAAAGGCAGCTTCATCGCCACCAAGGACTATGCGCGCCTGATGCGCCGCCTGCCCGATCTGCTGGTGCCGGGCGGCCAGGTCCTGCTGTGCCTGAACGCACCCGAACTCGGCACCGACTTTCTGCGCGAGCAGATGGCGGAAATCGCTCCCGAGCTGCAGTTCGTGGAACGCCTGGCCAACCCGGCCGTATTTGCCGATGTGGACGAGGAGCGAAGCCTGAAGGTGCTGGTCTATCGCGCACCTGCGCTGACAGAGGCCCAGCAGCCATGAGCGAGGGCTCAGATCAGGGCCGCAGCCTGCCTCTACAACCCCTGGACCCGGCTCTGGCAGCCACGCTGAAGCGCTTTGCCCGGCTCGATGCGGACACGCCGACCCCACAGCTCGACTATGTGCAACGCCGGCGCCTGCTCAGCGAGCTTCAGGCCGGGCTGATTCGCTCGTCCCTGCCCGGCATTTCCAGGGCCGAGCATTTTGTAGCGGCCGAGGGCCGCGAGATCTGCGTGCGCAGCTATCGCCGACAAGGCGCGGGCAGCGGCCGGACGCTGGTCTGGCTGCATGGTGGCGGCTGGATGGTGGGCGATCTCAACACCCATGACGACCTGTGCGAGCATCTGGCCCAGTTCACTGGCCATGTGGTGCTGTCCGTCCATTACCGTCGCACGCCGGAGAGCCGCTTTCCCGCGCCGCTGGACGATGTGATGGCCGTGCTGCAATGGCTGAGCGATATGCGCGGGCTGCTGCCTTTTGCGGCTGAGCAGGTCCTGCTCGGAGGCGATAGCGCTGGCGCCCATCTGGCACTGGCAGCGGCCGTGCGCCAGATTCAGCAACCCACCGATGCCTCCCGCATCGCAGGCCTGCTGCTGCTCTACCCGCCGCTGCAGCCCGATCAGGACAACGAGAGCATGCGCCGCTTTGCCACAGGCTTCGGGCTCACCCCCGCCGCCATGCAGCGCTACTGGCAGGAACTGGGCCGGCCCGAGGGCCAGGCCGCGCAATGGCTGACGCCGGGCCGCTGCAGCGCAGCCATTGCCCATCTGCCGCCTACACTTTTGATGACAGCCAGCCACGATATTCTGCGCGACGAGGCCGAAGCCTTTGCCCATGCGGCCCAGGCACTGGGCGCACCACTGCAGCTTTTGCGCGCCCCGGCGATGGTCCACGGCTTTGCGCGCATGCTGGCTGCCAGCCCGGCGGCACGCCAGCAGGTCGAGCTTGCCTGCTCGGCCTGGGCGGAACTAATAGGCCGCCAACGCCCTCAGAGCAAATAAGCTTTGCTCTCCAGACAGGTAGCTGCATGGCCCTGCGGGTGTACGCTGCACGGCGCCGTGCGCCGCCGCGCCTTTCAAACGCAATACCTCGACGCTGATGCCTCAAGCATCCAGCGCTCGCCGCCATATCTTTCATAGTCATGAGCCCAACTTCCGCCACCCCACAACAACTGATGCGCCTGGCCGTGGACCTGGCCCATGCCAACCGCCTCAACGGCGGCCGTCCATTCGGCGCCGTGCTCGCCCAGGGAAATGAAGTCGTTGCCACCGGCGTCAACGAAATCATGGCCAGCCACGACCCCAGCACCCATGCCGAAATGCAGGCCATACGCTCGGGCACGCAGCAGCGCGCCAACCCCAGCCTGGCGGGCATGTCCATCTATGCCAGCGGCCACCCCTGCCCCATGTGCCTGGCAGCCCTGGTCATGAATGGTGCCGAGCAGGTGTTCTTCGCCTTCGACAACCAAGACGCAGCGCCCTATGGTCTATCCAGCGAGAGCACGTACCAGCGCCTGCGCCTGTCGCTGACGCCGCCGCCGCTGCCCATCACCCGCATCGACACAGGCATCCGCGCGGCCCAGCTCTATGGGGATGAGGCCTGGCCCGCCGCCTGATCCTCGTTGCCGCCAAAGCCATAACAACACACCGGCGCGCCGCAGCGCAGCCAGCCCCCGAGCTTCATGACATCGACATCTTCCCGAACGCACCGCATGCCGCCATTGTTGTGGCTGGGCGTGGTGATACTGGTCACCATCAATCTGCGTCCTTTTCTGACGGCTCCAGGCCCCTTGGCCCCGACCATACAACAGGCCACGGGCATGGATTTGCGCAGCTTTTCCTGGCTCACGCTGCTACCCATGGCGCTGATGGGCATTGGCGGCTGGCTTGCTCCCACGGCCCTGCGACGCTGGGGCGCGCGCGCCGCCATCTGCGCATCGCTGCTGCTGATTGCGCTGGGCTGCGCCCTGCGCCTGACGCCTGCAGGTGCCGCCACCGGCAGTCTGCTGATCGTCACGGCCGGCCTGTGCGGCGCGGGCGTGGCGCTGGCGCAAAGCATTCTGCCGGGACTCATCAAGCGCCAGTCTCCCCACAACGTGGCGCCCATGATGGGCCTGTATTCGGCTGCACTCATGGGCGGCGGCGCGCTCAGCGCCCAGCTTTCGCCCGTGGCCATGCAGCTGGGTCTGAGCTGGCAGGCTTCGCTGGCCATCTGGGCCATTCCGGTGCTGCTGGCATTGCCGCTGGCTTGGCATGCGCTGACCCTGATGCACGAGCCCGTTGCCCGTATGCCCTCCGCGCCCCTGGTACAGGCCAACAGCGACAGCGACACCGGCTGGCTGCTGCGCCGTGGCCGCACCTGGCTGCTGCTGATCAGCTTTGGCCTGATGAACGGCGGTTATGGCTCCACCGTTGCCTGGCTCGCTCCGTTCTATCAAACCCATGGCTGGACGGCCACGCAAAGCGGCTCGCTGCTGGCCATTCTGTCCATTGCGCAGGCCGCATCGGCACTGGCCATGCCCGCTCTCGCGCGCCGCAGCCTGGACCGTCGCCGCTGGCTCATGCTGGCCTTGCTACTGCAGATCATCGGCTTTGCGGGCCTCGGGCTCTGGCCCGACGCCATGCCCACACTCAATGCCATCGTGCTGGGCCTGGGCCTGGGAGGCTGCTTTTCGCTCTTCATGCTGGTGGCATTGGACCATCTGCCTTCACCCACACAGGCCGGCGCGCTGAACTCGCTGATGCAGGGCGGCGGCTTCATCCTTGCAGCACTGGCCCCTCTGGTCATGGCGCAACTGCACCAGATCAGCGGCAACTGGACGGCCGGCTGGCTCTATCAGGCCGGCGTAGCCGCACTGGTCTGCCTGCTGGTGACACGCTTCAATCCCAAGGGCTACCAGCAAGCCATGCAGCGGCCATGAATCCGCCATCTCGCGACAAAAAAGGGCCTGGAAATTTCCAGGCCCTTTTTGTTTTGGCTTGAGCTACTCGTTGACCAGCAGTTGCAGCCCATGCGCCTCGGTCGGCAAGGGCACCTCCCATCGGTGCAACATGCCCAGCAATGCGGCATTGCCGAGTGTGGTGTCGCGCTTGCTGTTGCGCGCCAGCAAAGTGGGCCTGCTCGCCTCCAGATGCACCAACCCCACCTGTGCGCCATAGGCCAGGCACAGCTCCAACGTCTTGCCACGCATCTGCCTGGACAGGTGCGTGGCGTTCCAGACGAAGGCAGCCTTGGCGCGCAGCAGGCTCTTGGCCTTGTCCACGGCTCGGTGGGCAGCAGCGCCCTCGTTCTCGCCATGGCGCAAGCCCAGCTCGGCGCGCGCATCGTCAAACGACACCACGGGCAAGCCCGGATGATGCTGCACCACCCAGTGGTTCTTGCCCGATGCTGGCAGACCGCACATGACGATGACGCGCGAGCCCGGCTCTTCGTGCAAGGCGTAGTCCGGGTGCAGCTCGGCACCGCGGAAATAGCGCACTGCCGTCTCGGCCGAAGCAAAGCTTCGCGGCTTGCGCAAACAGCCCTCTTCCAGCGCCAGCTCCCTGAACAGCTCGATATTCACCAGCACATTGCCCACATCGGGACAGATGCGGCCGCGAATATCGGCACGAGCCAGTAGCACCAGCAAATGCAGATCGACCTGCCAGGACAGCTCTCTGACCATGAACTCGGGCGAGACGCCTCGGCGCGAATCGGCAAAGGCAAAGAACGGCACCTGATGCACTGCAATCAGGCGGCAGACCGCCTCGCGCAGGGACACGGGCGTGCCAGCCTCCCAGAGCATGAGCCGCGCATCCAGCGCCCCCCGACGTGAGTGGCCCGGTTGCGAGATGCGGCCGTCGTCGGCGATCTGCGTGGTCGAGCACTTGGCGACATCGTGCAGCAGCGCGGCCAGAAAGACCGTCTCGCGCTCCTCGTTGGTGAGCCCCGTATAGTCGCCATCCTGCAGCAGTTCGCTCACCACCATCTGCGTATGCGTCCAGACATCGCCTTCGGCATGGTAGACAGGGTCTTGCGGCGTGGTCTTGGCCAGCTCCAGTTGCGGGAAGGCGTCCAGGCAGGCCGCCCAGTCCACCGAGTCGTGAGTGGAATGCGGCACCAGGGCCGCGATCTGTTTCCAACTCCACATAAGTTCTCCTTTCACCGCAGCCTCTTCATGAAAGCCACGGCTTTGATAGCTATCAGCGCTTGTTGGACAAGCCTCACCAGCTTTTTTGAATCTTGCTGGCAAAGATATCGACACCTGCACGCAGACCGTTGGCGACGATGGGCCGCTCGCTGTGGTGCGAGCCCGATTCCAGGATCACCTGCACAAAGTCGGAGCGCACGAACTTGTAACGCTCCACGGTCTGGCCGTTCTCCTCGACCTTGATATACAGACCTTCGGCAAGTTCGGATCTGTCGGTCTGGCGCCAAGCCAGCGGCAGATCCAGCTTCTGCCTTTGCACCTGATCCTCGAACACCGCCTTCCAGCGAGCGCTTCGCCCCAGGGACGGTGCCAGCAATGCCAGCAAATCCTGCATGCGTCTCGGTGCGATACCGGCGTAGAGCACAGGCACGGACACCACGGGCACACTGTCCAGCAGCGCATGACGCTGCGGCGTATCCAGAAACTGCTGCGCCACGCGGTCCCAGATGTCGAACTCGCAAAACCAGTGCGGCAACGCGTCGTAGTACAGCGAGTGCTTGGCATACAGCCATTCGCCATACATCACATAGCGATCGTCCAGCAGCGCCATCAGCGCGCTTTCATGGGCTCGGGCCCATTGCTTGCAGGCGTTGAACTGACGCTCGCGCCCGCCCATCTGATCGGCTTGCAGATAGTGGCCGCGCGACTGCAGCAGCAAACTGCCGTCGGCGCCAAAGCTCAGCGCCGCATTGGCGCCGTCGAGCTTTTCCTCGACCACGATATGCCGGCCGGCCAGTGCTTCATAGGACACGGCATCGGCCTGATCACCGACCTGCAGCCGCGAGCCACGCAGATGCGGCGTGCGCGGATATTTGAGAATCTCCAGATTGAATAAATGGGAAGTAGTCATGTTGTGCTTTCCAAAAAGGGAATAAGCCACGCGCCAAAAGACGTGGCAGACAAACCAAGGACAACGAAAGCGGCACTCGCCGCCACCATCGGGCGAAGACAAAAGCACCTGGCCGCCGAGCAAAGGGCAGGCCGGGATTCAGAGAGTGGAAAAGCGCGGGACCGGGGCTCGAGCCCGATCGCAAACGCCGGGCAAGGGCTTGCCCATCGTGAAGAAATGCCCCTTTGGGGCGGCAGGCCACCCGGGCCATGCGCCTCAGGGGGCCGATAAGTCCATACCGCAGCGCACACCTGAAAGATCAGCGTGTGGCGAAGTCGTTTAGCGCAAACGAATCTGGCAGGACATGGTGCACCTCGAAAATGAGAGCGGATAACGCAAGTGGGGTAAAGGCTGGCGAGTTTATTGGCTTGGTATAGCAACTGCCAAGCGGTTTGCAGGGCCTGTGGTGCAAAGACCACGAATCGGTTTCACAGCGATGAAACACAGGCTGGTTACAAATCGTAGTTTTCTTCCTGCACCTGCCAAACTCTCAATGACATCTGCACTTGCCTTGCGCCAACCTCTTCTGATTTCCCTGATCGCAGCCGCCGCCCTGGCCGCCTGCGGTGGTGACGACAACAACACGAACAGCACCACCCCAGCGCCTGCTCCGAACCCCGAAGTCCCGACACCGGCCCCCGAACCCGAGAAGACGCCTGTCTCGCTCCTGCTTGAAAAGATCGGCAGCTATCAGTCGGGCATCTTCTTGCAGAGCGCCGCTGAAATTACGGCTTTCGATCCCGTCACCAAGCGTGGCTTTGTGGTCAACGCCCAGAAAGGTGCGCTGGATGTGCTGGACATGAGCAACCCTGCCGCACCGCGCATGCTCGCCAGCCTGGACGCCACCAAGCTATCGCTGGGTGCGGGGGCCTCGATCAACAGCGTGGCCGTGCATGGAGGCCTGGTGGCTGCAGCCGTGCAGGCATCGGTCAAGACGGACAAGGGCATGGTCGTCATCTATGACGCCGACAAGCTCGGCGTGATCGCCGAAGTGCCCGTGGGCGCCCTGCCCGATATGCTGACCTTCACCCCCGACGGCAAGACCATTGTGGTCGCCAACGAGGGCGAGCCCAGCGATGACTACCAGATGGACCCCGAAGGCTCGATCAGTGTGATCGACGTGAGCGCGCCCGCCAAGCCTGTGGCTCGCACTGCCGACTTCAAGGCCTTCAACAGCCAGAAGGCGCAGTTGCTGGCCAAGGGCGTGCGCATCTTCGGCCCGACCGCAGACGGCCTGGGAACGGCCGCAGTGGCCAACGACCTGGAGCCCGAATACATCGCCGTGGCCCCCGACGGCAAGACGGCCTGGGTGACACTGCAGGAAAACAATGCGCTGGCGATTGTGGACATTGCCAGCGCCACCGTGACCGATGTGGTGGCACTGGGCTACAAGGATCATGGCGCCATTGGCAACGAGCTGGACTTCGCTGACAGTGACGGCAAGAGCCCGGTCATCGACATCGCCCAGGCCCCCAACGTCTTCGGCATGTTCCAGCCTGACTCCATCGCCGCCTACAAGGCCGCCGACGGGGCAACCTATCTGGTCACGGCCAATGAAGGCGATGCACGCGCCTGGGGTGAAGGCAACAAGAGCTATTTCGGCACGGCCGCCGACAAGACGAACGGCACCCCGGCTTCGGCAGGCGATGTGACCAAGGGTTTTGTGGAAGAGTGGCGCATCAAGCATCTGGTGCACAAGGACGGCTTTCTGCGCCGTGCGGGCGACGACCTGCCCGCCCATCTGGCCAGGCTGGCCAGCGGCGCCTATCTGAATGGCGCCAACTTTGCCTGGTGCGGCGCTGTTGGCGCAGATCCCAAGACCTGCCGCGACGACGACAAACTGGGCCGCCTCAAGGTCACCTGGACCATGGGCTACCAGACAGACAGCAGCGGCAACCCCGTCAAGGACGGCAAGGGATATCTGACCTATGACAGGATCTATGCCTATGGAGGTCGCTCCATCTCCATCTGGGATGCCAAGGGCAAGCAGGTCTGGGACTCTGGCGCGGCCATCGAAAAATTCATCGCCAGCCCCGAATGCAAGCTGGGCGCCAAACGTGACATTGCCTGCGCCACCTACTTCAACACCGGTCATGACGAAACGGCCAGGCTCGATGCGCGCAGCAGCGCCAAGGGTCCCGAGCCCGAAGGCCTGACCGTGGGCCAGATCGGCACCAAGACCTTTGTCTTTGTGGGCCTGGAACGCATGGGCGGCATTCTAGTGTTCGACATCACCGATCCCAAGGCACCCAAGCAGATCGACTATCTGAACACTCGCGAGAACTGGACGGCCAGCTTTGACAGCAAGTCTCCGGTGACAGGCACTGCTCTGAGCGATGTGGGTGATCTGGGCCCCGAAGGCCTGCACTTCATTTCCGCAGCCAAGTCGCCCAACGGCAAGCCGCTACTGATGGTGGGCAACGAGGTCAGCGGCACCACGGCCATCTACCAGCTCAATGTGCAATATTGAAACCTGCAGACAAGCAGTCGCTTTCATGCCAAGCCCCGTCCCCACGGGGCTTTTTGCTATTTAAATCAAGCAAAGACTGCGCCCAGGGTTTCTCAATTACGTAACAATAAGCGCCAGCGGTCGGTGTACCGCCTATGGGTTCCCATTCGCCGCAAGCCAAACGCTTGCGACCTACTAAACCGCCGTGTATCCGGACGGCGGTGGCTTTTTGAACGGAGCACTTAATGACGCACTCTTTCGCTCGCCGCCAGGCGCTGCGCGGCTTGGCCGTGGCAGCTCTCGCCTCCTCCTTGCTGTCCGCAGCGCATGCAGACACCCCCGCCGTGCTGCGCGTCTCGGCCATTCCTGACGAGGCACCGACCGAGCTGCAGCGCAAGTTCAAGCCCCTGGGCGAATACCTCTCGCAAGCCACCGGCATGAAGGTGGTCTTCACCCCCGTCTCCGACTACGCGGCCGTGGTCGAGTCTCTGGCCACCCGCAAGCTGGACCTGGCCTGGCTGGGCGGCTTCACCTATGTGCAGGCCAAGATCCGCACCAATGGCACGGCCATCCCTATCGTGCAGCGAGCCGAGGATGCAGTCTTCACCAGCAAGTTCATCACGGCCGACCCTGCCATCAAGTCGCTGGCCGACCTCAAGGGCAAGACCTTTGCCTTCGGCGCCCCTTCATCCACTTCGGGCAGCCTGATGCCGCGCTTCTTCCTGCAGCAGGACGGCCTGAATCCCGAAAAAGACTTCAAGACCGTGGCCTACTCGGGCGCGCATGACGCCACAGTGGCCTTTGTGGCCGCAGGCAAGGCCGAGGCCGGCGTGCTCAATACCTCGGTGTGGGACAAGCTGGTCGAATCCAAGAAGGTGGACACCAGCAAGGTACGCGTGTTCGCCACGACGCCCACCTACTTTGACTACAACTGGACGGTGCGCGGCGACCTGGACCCGACCATCGTCAAGAAGCTGACCGCTGCCTTCCTGGCACTGGACCCCAGCAAGCCAGAGCACAAGGCCATCATGGACCTGCAGCGCGCCTCCAAGTTCATCGCCACCGACTCCAAGAACTACGACGGCATTGAAGCCGCCGCCAAGTCCGCCGGTTTGCTGAAGTAAAAAATTCAGCTTTTTTGACTGCCAACGCTTATGCATAAAGCGTTGGCAGCTATTGTTTTCAGAGTGTTCGTCTCATGAGCTTCATGCTGGACGATGTGGGCCTGACCCACAGCAACGGCTTTACCGCCCTGTCCCATATCTCCTTGTCCGCCACACAGGGCGAGAGCATTGCGCTCATCGGGCCCTCGGGCGCCGGCAAGACTTCTCTGCTGAGCACCATCGGAACGGCCTATCTGCCCACGGCAGGCCGCCTGCAGGTGCTGGGCCGGGCCGCGTCTGCGCAATCCGCCGCCCGCGAGATCAAGGCCCTGCGCAGCCGCATCGGCACCGTGCACCAGGCCGCCCCCATTCCGCTGCGCCAGCGCGTGGTCACGGCCGTGCTGGCCGGCAAGCTGGGCCAGTGGCCGATGTGGAAGGCGCTGGCATCGCTGGCCTATCCGCAGGACATTGCGGGCGCGCGCGAAGCCCTGGCCCGCGTGCAGCTTGACGACAAGCTGTTTGCACGCTGCGACCAGCTCTCGGGCGGTCAGCTGCAGCGTGTGGGCATTGCCCGCGTGCTCTACCAGCAGGCCGAGCTGATTCTGGCCGACGAGCCGGTCTCGGCCCTGGACCCCGCGCTCTCGCAGGCCACGGTGCAGTTGCTGGTGCGGGAAGCCGCCGCGCGCCAGGCCACGCTGGTGGCCAGCCTGCATGCCGTCGATCTGGCGCTGGCCAACTTCACCCGCATCGTCGGCGTGCGCAATGGCCGCCTAGCCTTTGACCTGCCGGCCGCGCAGGTCAGCGATGCCCAGCTGCAAGCCCTCTATGCCCATGCCGATGGCCGCCCGGCCGAGCTGCCCACGCTGCACAACCGCCTGGCTCAGCGCGATCTCGCCAGCGCCGCGCCCACTCCCATCCAGGTGAACGCATGCCGGTAGACATGGCCGAGCCAGCCCGTCCATCGAGCCGCGATCCCTCCGCTCGCGGCCGCCTGAGCGGGCTGATCCTGGCCCTGGTCGTGCTCTGGCCCATGCTGCAGACCTCGGGCTTCTCGCTCAAACCGCTGTTCGATGCCGACAATCTCAAGGTCATAGGCGGCTTTCTCGCGCAATTTCTGCCGCCCGAAACCAGTGGGGAGTTCCTGGCCTACCTGGCTCAGGCCACGCTGGAGACCCTGGCCATCGCCACAGCCGGCATGGCGCTGGCTTTTGTGATTGCCGTGCCCATGGCCTATCTGTCCACGGGCGCGGCACGCGAGAGGATCACACTCAACCCCATCGCCCGAAGCATGCTCACCGTCTTGCGCGGCATTCCCGAGCTGGTGTGGGCTCTGGTATTTGTGCGTGTCTTTGGCCTGGGCCCCGCAGCCGGCGTTCTGGCCCTGGGCCTGACCTATGGCGGCATGCTGGCCAAGGTCTATGCCGAAATTCTCGAATCCACCGATCCGGCGCCGGCCCGCGCCCTGCGCGCTTGCGGTGCCGGCCGTATCCAGGCCCTGCTCTATGGCCTGCTGCCCCAGGCCGCCAAGGAGCTGACCTCCTACACCGTCTACCGCTGGGAATGCGCAGTCCGCGCCTCGGTGGTCATGGGCTTTGTCGGTGCGGGAGGCCTGGGCCAGCTCATGGACCAGGCCATGAAGATGCTCAACGGCGGCGAAGCCGCCAGCATTTTGCTGGCCTTCATGCTGCTGGTGGCAGCGGCCGATCTGCTCTCCTGGTGGCTGCGTCGCGCGCTCGACACCGCGCCTGCCGCGCGCGCCTTGCCCTTCGGCTGGCGAACCGGCACATTTCTGCTGGCTGCCTGCGCGGCGCTATGGGCCAGCCTGCGGCTTCTGGATATTGATTTCTCGGCGCTGTTCACGGCAGATGCGGCCGCCAGCATGGGCGACTTTGTACGCGGCTTTTTCCCGCCTGATCTGAGCCAGCCCTGGCTGCTCAAGGTGCTGCAAGGCATCTGGGAGACTCTGGCCATCTCCATCGTCGGCACCTTGCTGGCTGCGATCGGGGGCCTGCTGCTGGCCCTGCCGCGCTGGCGTGCGCCGTGGAATGTGGTGCTCAACGTGCTGCGGTCCGTGCCCGAGCTGGTCTGGGCCACGATCACCGCGCTAGCCGTGGGCCTGGGCCCATTTGCCGGTGCCCTGGCCCTGGCCATGCATACCACGGGTGTGCTGGGCCGCCTGTTTGCCGAGGCCTTGCAGAACACCCCGGTAGCTCCCGCGAATGCCCTCAGGCTCAGCGGCAGCAATCGCCTGCTGGCATTTTGCTACGGCACCCTGCCAGGCGCAGCGCCGCAGTTGCTGGCATACACGCTGTACCGCTGGGAAATGAATATCCGCATGGCGGCGATTCTGGGCTTTGTGGGAGCTGGCGGACTGGGCCAGTTGCTGTACTTCGAGCTGTCGCTGTTCCACTATGCCCAGGCCAGCACCGTGATCATGGCCATGCTCTTGCTGAGCATTGCCGTGGACTGGAGCAGCGCCGGCCTGCGCCGCGCCATGCGTTGAGACGGCTGCGCGGTGCCCCCGGCTCCGCGTCAGCTTCATCAGCTCCCCCGCCAATCCGCTACGCAGCCGCCTCCGATGGGCCAGCGCTGGCAGCGGCCCAGCCTGCATCCAGGTTCGATGAGGGCTGAAGTCTGAATGACTTCAGCCACACCGGCTCCGCGCCGCGACTGATCGCACCGCGAAGAGCGATGCCGCTTCACACCCCAAGAGGCAGGTCAGCTTTCTTCAACGTGCGCAGCACAAAGCTGGACTGGCTGTGGCGTATGCCCTTGATCTTGTAGAGCTTCTCGCGCAGCAGACGCTCGTAGTCGCGCGTGTCCTTGACGACGATACGCAACAGATAGTCGTACTCGCCCGATACCAGATGCGCTTCCACGACTTCGGGAATGGTGGCCAGCACCTCGCCGAACTTTTCCAGCGTGTTGTCCGAATGGCTGTCCAGCGTGACCATCACCAGAACCGAATCAGCCAACCCCAAAGCCTGGGGGTTCAGACGCACCGTATAGCCCTCGATCACGCCGGCCTCTTCCATCTTCTTGATACGCGCCCAGCATGGCGATGCGCTCAGGCCCACGGCCGCGCCAATGTCCTGCAGGCTGGCGCGCGCATTGGCCTGCAAGGCAGCAAGAATCTTTTTATCCAAGGTATCCATATCCGTGAATTTACCGCTATTTAATTAAAAACAGAAAATTTTTCTGTAGCAACACTGTATTCACAGAATTTGGAGCAACATTTTCTGCAGCGCAACATGCACACTTGAGTCCATGGAAGCACGTTTACCGACGCAGCAAAACCATTCAACATACCGCGCCGTTTACCGTCAGCATCCGGTTGGTTGATCCGCAGCACGCACACGCAACAGGCCGCATCACTCAAGCACAGTGATGCGGCCTGTTGATTTTTGGACGGATCCATCGCCTGGGCCATGAGCGGCTGCATGAAAAAACCCAGCCGGATTTCCATCGGGCCGGGCTTCCGCCTGGTGCGCAAGACACCTGGCGGATGTTCGTGCTATTTACTGGGCTCACTGCAAAGCAGCTGCGGCTCGCACATGCTTGCGCACCTTGCTGACCTGGCTTTCGCTCACATCCGAAGCCTGATTGCCCCAGCCCTTGCGCAGAAAGCGGGCCAGTGCGTGAAGGCGATTGCCAAGTCGCCAAACACAGCCCGCAGCGGGGCCGAACTCAAGGCGATACCGACCGCAGGGATAGCCTGCGTGGCTCAGGAAACGCCTGCCAGCAGCTTTGCTGTGCATCAGGCATCTGGAGCACGTGGCAGAGAAAACCGGAACGCAGCGCCCCCGCCGTCACCCTCGACCAGATGGATTCTGACCCCGTGCAGCTCCAGCATCTGGTGCACGATTCTCAAGCCAAGCCCTCCGTCGCGGCGGGCGCCGCCGACCGTGAACGGACGCCTGAACAGACCTTCGCGCAACTCCGGCGGAATGCCTGGGCCGGTGTCGCTGACCGTCAACTCCAGTTCCTGGCCCACACCTCGGATGTCTACCCTGATCGACCCGCCTTCAGGGGTATAGCGCAAGGCGTTGTCGAGCAGGTTGCTCAGGACTCGCTCCATCATCCCCAGGTCTGCACGAACCGCCGGCAACTGCGGGGCCAGATCCGCCTGCAGGGAGATATGGCGCGACTCCGCGGCAAGCTCGAACTTCTGAAAAACGTCCTGCACCAGATCCCGCAGCGAGAACGATTCGAACTCGGGCTGCACAAAGCCATACTCCAGCCTCGCCAGCTCGAACAGGCTTTGGGACAACGCACCCACTCTTTGGCTCTGGTCGAGCGCAATGCCCAGATAGCGCCTGCGCTCTGCGGGCTCCAGGCTTGCATCCTTGAGCAGCAAGGTCTCCAGATACCCATGCAAGGACGACAACGGCGTGCGCAGATCATGGGAAACATTCGCGATCAACTCCCGTCGCTCCTGATCCTGTTGCCTCAGAGCCTGCCATTGCTCGCTGATGCGCAGCACCATCTGCCTATAGGCCGAGTCCAGCACGGCGATCTCGTCGCGGCTGTGCTCGGCCCCCTCCGAAGATCGCGCCGGCACCTCAGGTGGAACGCCATGCATGTCGAACTGCCGCACCGATTCGGTCAGTCGCCGCAAGGGGCGTGTGATCAAGGTGAAGGCGAAAAGACCGGCTGCCAGGCATAGCAGTCCCACCATGCCGATCGACAGCAATGCGGTCTTCAGCACCGCGTCTGCGGAGCCTCTGGCGGCAAGCAGATCATGGGCCTCGCCCAGCAACACCACATAGATGAAGCCGACCTCCCTGCCGTTCACGCTCAAGGGGGCTGCGCTGAAGACCTTGCGGCCATCTCGGCTGCGCGGATCGTCGCCCAGGATGGGCAGCATATGACCATCGATAAATCGATGAACCGGCTCCAGGTCAACCCGGTCGCGGCGCAAACGCCCTTCGGGAGCCGCATGACCCGCAATGCGCCCATCGGGCTCCAGCAAGTAGACCTCGACACTCGGGTTCACCATCATCAGCTGGTTGAACAGATTGCGCACCGCGTTCGGCATCAAGCCGTTCGCGTCCGTCAACTGGGCATCACGGGCAATGCTCTCGGCAACGTCGCGGGACAAGGCCTGCACCACCTCCAGTTCATGCATGCGGTTGGAGCGAAGCTGCAGCCAGGCGGAAGTGCCGCTGCAGACCAGCAGCAGCAGGGCAAACACGATCGCCAGCCGCTGAGTCAGGGTGAGGTTCATTCGCGCTCCCCGGCTTCGGCAAACTTGTAGCCGCGTCCCCAGACCGTGAGAATTCGCGTGGGCTGCGCAGGGTTGAGCTCCACCTTGGCACGCAGCCGGTTGATATGGGTGTTGACGGTGTGCTCGTAGCCCTCGTGCTGATAGCCCCAGACCGCATTGAGCAGGTCCATGCGCGAAAACACCTTGCCCGACTGGCGAGCAAAGAAATACAGAAGATCGAATTCCCGGGGTGTGAGGTCGAGATGACGTCCGTTCAGACTGGCATCCCTGGCGACCGGATCCATGACCAGCCCGTTGACCGACAGGCTGCCCGACTCCAGGCGCGCGCTCTGGGCCAGCGCGTCGACGCGGCGCAGCAAAGCCTTGACCCGTGCCACGAGTTCCAGCACGGAAAACGGCTTGGCCAGATAGTCGTCCGCGCCGATCTCCAGTCCCAGAATGCGATGCACCTCGCTGGAGCGGGCACTGATGATGATGATCGGCGTGTAGCGCGTCATGGCGCGCGCACGTCTGCAGATCTCCAGGCCGTCCACGCCAGGCAGCATCAGATCCAGTACCAGCGCATCCCAGCCGCCGCGCTCCAGATGCGCCAGCCCGTCGTCACCGCGGGCGCAATGCACGACCTCCAGCCCCTCATCGCGCAGGTGAAGCGAAAGCAGATCGGCGATATGGGCGTCGTCCTCGACCAGCAAAATGCGACGGGCAATGGTCATGGGTAATCAGGTCTCCGGGGCAGTTGATGCAGCACGGCGGCGCAGTGCCGCCTGATTTCACATTGTGCTCAAACTGCAGGCGGGGAGTTATCACGTTTTTTTTAACTTTGCGTGAGGACTTCGAGACCCGCACTTCCTAAGCTCGAAGCCATCGAACCCTGAAAGCCGATGCCATGACCACCCGACGCCACATGCTGCTGGGCGCCGCAGCCTCCGCCGCTGCGCTCTGCGCCGCAACGTTCAACCGCCGCGCCACTGCTGCGACCGAGTCCTTCGAAATCAGCTACACCGACGCCCAATGGCGTGCCCGGCTCAGTCCCCAGCAATATGCCGTGCTTCGTCAGGAGGCCACGGAGTCTCCGGGCAGCAGTCCGCTCAACAAGGAGCACCGCCCGGGTATCTTTTCCTGCGCCGGCTGCTCCTTGCCCTTGTTTGCCTCCACCACCAAGTTCGAAAGCGGTACCGGCTGGCCGAGCTTCTGGAAGCCCCTGGACAATGCCGTCGCCACCCGCAAGGATCGGAGCTACGGCATGGTGCGCATCGAGGCCCACTGCCGACGCTGCGGCGGTCACCTTGGCCACGTCTTCGAGGACGGGCCGCCTCCGACAGGCCTGCGCTACTGCATGAACGGTCTTGCGCTGACTTTCACGCCCAAGCCCGCTTGAGGAGAAACAGGTCATGCTGCTGATCGTCCTTGCCTATCTGGGCGGCGTGCTGACCATCGTCAGTCCCTGCATCCTGCCCGTGCTGCCCTTCGTGTTCTCTCGCGCGAATCAGCCCTTTGTGCGCAGCGGCCTGCCATTGCTGGCAGGCATGGCGCTGACCTTTGCGGTCGTTGCCTCTCTCGCGGCCGTAGGCGGCGGCTGGGTGGTGGCTGCCAATCAATATGGCCGCTGGCTGGCTCTGGCGCTGGTGGCCGTTTTCGGGCTGACCCTGTTGCTGCCGCATCTGTCGCAGCGGCTGACCCGTCCATTGGTGACTGCCGGATCGCGCCTGTCCGAGTCGGTGCAGCAAGACGGCACACCGAAGATGGCCTCCTCCGTATTGCTGGGAGTCGCGACGGGGCTGCTGTGGGCTCCATGCGCCGGTCCCATCCTGGGACTGATACTGACCGGTGCCGCCTTGCAGGGCGCCAACACGACCTCAAGCTTGCTGCTGCTGGCCTATGCCGCCGGGGCAGCGACCTCCATGGCTGCGGCTTTGCTGCTGGGGGGCCGGGTATTTGCCGCGCTCAAGCGCTCGCTGGGTGCCGGTGAATGGCTGCGACGCGGCCTTGGGGCTGCCATGCTCGCAGGCGTTGCAGCCATCGCACTGGGAATCGACACCGGCGTGCTGGCCCGACTGTCAACGGCATCCACCGGCGGCCTGGAGCAGCAACTGGTCGAGCACCTGAACCAGCCGCAGAGCGACGACCAGCTGGCCATGCGTGGCAACCCGGGCACGATGATGCAGGCACCATCCCTTGCACCTGCTGACGGGGCTGCCATGATGGCTACGGGAGCGGCCATGCGCATGAGCGGGCCGTCCAGCACAACTCAGGCCCTGCCCGACGAAGGCATCGCGCCGCCCCTTGACGGTGCGACCCAATGGCTCAACTCCAAGCCTCTGGGCGAGCAGGACCTGAGAGGCAAGGTGGTGTTGGTGGATTTCTGGACCTACTCCTGCATCAACTGTCTGCGCACCCTGCCCTATGTGAAGGCCTGGGCCGAAAAATACCGCGACCAGGGCCTGATCGTGATCGGCGTGCATGCTCCCGAGTTCGCCTTTGAACGCGACATCGGCAACGTGAGCAAGGCCATGAAAGATCTGGGCATCAGCTATCCGGTGGCCGTGGACAACCAGTATGCGATCTGGCGCGCCTTCCGCAACCAGTACTGGCCTGCTCACTACTTCATCGATGCCACGGGACGCATACGCCACCACCACTTCGGCGAGGGCGGCTATGCAGAGTCTGAACGGGTGATACAGCAGCTTCTCAAGGAAGCAGGCAGCACCCGTTCGGCCATGGGCCTGACGCAGGTGGATGCGGCAGGTGTGCAGTCGGCCGCCAGCATGGATGAGGTCGCCTCGCCCGAAACCTATCTGGGCTATGAGCGCGCCGAGAACTTCACCTCTATTCCCCAAGCCGTGCACGACAGAACGACCACGTATCTGGAGCCACAAGAGCCCAGGCTGAACACCTGGGGCCTGGCCGGTCAATGGATGGTGGGGGCGGAAAGTGCCTTGCTGACCGGCGCTTCGGGCCGCATCGTCTACCGCTTCAAGGCGCGTGACCTGCATCTGGTGCTGAGCCCCGGCCCAGACGGAAAACCCGTGCGCTTCAAGGTCAGCATCGACGGCAAACCGCCCGGCGATGCCCACGGCGTGGACGTGGCGAGCAACGGTAGCGGAACCGTTACCGGACAGCGACTGTATCAGCTGGTGCGCCAGTCTGGTGCCGTTGCCGAGCACACCTTCAGCATCGAATTCCTTGACAGCGGCGTTTCCGCCTATGCCTTCACCTTCGGATGACCATCATGAACACCAGCCTCACCTCAGCGACTGTCTCGAACCGACGTAGCCTGCTCCAGACCATGGCAAGCAGCATCGTTTTGCTGGGCAGCGGACTGCTATGGCAGCCAACCGCCTTCTCGGCCGAGGATGCAGTTCGCATTCCTGCACCAGCCGCGGATCTTCCAGCCGCAGGGCAATCCCCACAACGTGCCATCTTTGCCGGCGGCTGCTTCTGGGGAGTGCAGGGCGTTTTCCAGCATGTCAAAGGCGTGCAACGTGCTGTCTCGGGCTATAGCGGAGGCGCGGCCTCCAACGCGTCCTATGAGCTGGTCAGCCGGGGTAACACCGGCCATGCCGAATCGGTAGAAGTCACCTTCGATCCGTCCCAGGTCAGCTACGGAGCGCTGCTGCAGATATTTTTCTCGGTCGTCCATGACCCCACCCAGCTCAACCGGCAGGGGCCTGACACCGGCACGCAGTACCGGTCGGCCATTTTCGCGACCAGTCCCGAGCAACTCAAGACGGCACAGGCCTATGTCGCGCAGCTTGACGCGGCACACCTGTATCCGAAGCCCATCGTCACCCGCCTCGAAGGCAAGGCCAGCTTCTATCCGGCCGAGCTCTACCATCAGGACTTCATGACCGAAAACCCGCGTCACCCCTATATCGTCTTCAATGATCTGCCCAAGGTGAACAACCTCAAGCGCCTCTTCCCAGACCGCTACCGGAGCGATCCGGTGCTGACCAAGAAAGCGCATCCGTAGCAGTCCGACACTGCAAGCCTGACAGGGCTAGTCTGAAGGACAGCCGTGGCGCACCCGCCACGGGCGATGCAGAGCAGTTTGCCTACAATTTGATGCATGCAGCAAAGCCCCTCCTCCTCAACCAATACGGGTGCCGCAGTGGAGCGGCTCGTCCAGCTCTACGAACAACTGGCTCCTGACCATTTGCAGCGACTCGACAGCTATTACGCGAGCGATGCGCACTTCAAGGATCCATTCAACGAGGTGCGCGGCGTGACCGCAATCGCCGGCATCTTCGCCCATATGTTCGACACGCTGCAAGAGCCGCGTTTTGTCGTCACCGAGCGGCTGGTACAGGAGAGGCAGGCCTTTCTGGCCTGGGAATTTCGCTTTCGCCTGCGGCGCTGGCGCCCCGGTTCCGAGCAATGCATTCGCGGTGCCAGCCTGCTGCACTTTGATGCACAAGGTCTTGTCTGCCAGCATCGTGATTACTGGGATGCGGCTGAAGAACTTTATGAGAAGCTGCCTTTGCTTGGAATCTTGATGCGCTGGCTGCGCAAAGCAGGTTCCGCTTCCAGGAAAACGCCCCATGCTCACCGTTCATCACCTTGAAACTTCGCGCTCGCAGCGCATACTCTGGTTGCTTGAGGAGCTCGGTGTTCCTTACGAATTGCGTTGCTACCAGCGCGATCCCGGAACTCGCCTGGCACCGCCAGAGCTCAAGCGCGTGCATCCGCTGGGCAAATCGCCGGTGATCAGCGATGGTGGCATCGTCGTCGCCGAATCAGGCGCGATCATCGAATATCTGGTTGAGCGCTACGGCCATCAGCCGCCTTCCGAGCTTTCGCACCTTGAGCCCCTGCGAGGCACCAAAGAATACCGTGAGTGCCGCTTCTGGATGCACTATGCCGAGGGTTCGCTGATGAACTGGCTGGTGATGAAACTGGTCTTCGACACCATCGCGCGCCAGCCCATGCCGTTTTTCGTGCGCCCCATCGCCCGTGCTCTGTGCAAGCGGGTGCAGCAAAAACTCATTGCGCCCAATGTACAGACAGCGTTGGCCTTCATGGACCGCCACTTGGTAGAGCATCGCTGGTTTGCCGGCGAGCATTTGAGCATGGCCGACTTCCAGATGAGCTTTGCCGTTGAAGCGGCTCTGGTCCGCAGCGAAAACGAGAACGCCTGGCCTCATCTGATCGCCTATCGCCAGCGCATGCATGAGCGTGCTGCATACCAGCGAGCCTTGAGCAAGGGCGGACCGGTCGTCATGCAATCCTGAGGCAGCGACAGACTCCCGCCAAGCGGATCGAGCCGTTGCCAGGGCAGCACCAGGAGCGGGCGTATCTGCCCGCGCTGGCTCCTCAGCGCGCCACCGCCAGCCCGTCAAACGTGGTGCTCGTCACCCAGTCGATGATCTGCGCCTGCGTGTACTGACCCGATTCCTTGAGCAGGGCCACGACGGGATCGCAGGCTCGTGCGAACAGCGTATACAGCACCAATTCGGGGGGCAGCGCGGGCTGCAGTTGGCCGCTGGTCTGGGCTTCCGTGATCCAGATGCTGAGCCGATTGCTCAGGGCAATCAGCCGGTCCATGTAGGCATCGTTGGATTGCAACGAGGCGCTGAGATTCGAGTTCTGCGCCGGCAGTGAAGGCATTTCCCCCTCCAGCTGCGTCTGCATGGCCCAGCGCGTCACGGCCTTGAGCTGATCCAGCGGGCGCGTGGGCGCACCGGCCTCGGCCGCCTGACTTGCCTCGTCGCGCAGCCCCTCCACGAAGGCCAGAGCACGGTCCAGCACGCCGACCATGGCGGCTCCCGCCAGTTCCTCCTTGGAGGTGAACAGCTTGTAGAGGCTGGCCTTGGCCATGCCGGCTTCGGCAGCGACCTCATCCACCGTCATGGCGTCATAGCCCTTGGTGGCCAGCAGCCGGTTGACGGCTACCACGATGGCCTGCTCACGCACGCGTTGTATCTGCTGTTTGATGGAGGAGCGGCTTGTCATGTGCGTATTTTAGACCTGATAGGCCACACCTCGTACTAGATAGTACAAAGTAGAAATGTTTGGTTTATAGTTTGAACTCATCAGTTCACAGTTTGGCCTTTATGGTCTAAACTGGCGGCAAAAGCAGGAAAGGCATTCCCATGTATCGCATTGCAGTCATAGGGTCAGGGGTTGCGGGTCTGGCAGCTGCCCGGCGGCTGGCCGAAACTCCGGGTGGACATCGCGTGACGCTGCTGGAGGCCGGTGGCCATTTCGGAGGCCATGCCAACACCGTGGATATGACGCTGGATGGTGTGAGCCAGGGGGTGGACACAGGCTTTCTGGTCTTCAATCACCGCACCTATCCGCTTTTGACGCAGCTGTTCGAAGAGCTGCAAGTGCCTACAGCGGCCGCCGAAATGTCGTTCTCGGTGCAGGTACCGCAGGCCGATGGACGTGAAGGCCTCGAATGGAGTGGCAGCTCACTGGGATCTGTCTTCGCTCAGCGCAGCAATCTGCTGCGCCCCCGTTTTCTGAAGATGCTGGCCGAGATCCTGCGCTTCAATCGTCTGGCCACACACATCGCCCGGGAAGGCGACGAAGCCGGCCTGCACAGCTCCATCGAAGTCTTTCTGGATGAGCACGGCTTTGGCACCGCCTTCCGGCAGGACTACCTGCTGCCCATGATGGGTTGCATCTGGTCCTGCCCAACGGACCAGATGCTGCGCTTTCCTGTGGCCACGCTGATTCGCTTTTGCCACAACCATGGCCTGATCCAGGTCTCGAACCGGCCGCAGTGGCACACGGTGCGCGGCGGCTCGCGCCAGTATGTGCGGCGCATGCTCAGCGCGCTGCAACAAGATGGCAGCCACGAGGCCCGTCTGAACGCGCCCGTGCTGGGCCTGCGCCGCGTGGCGCATGGCGTGCTGCTGCAGATGGAGCATGGCACGGAACACTTCGATGCCGTGGTGCTGGCCTGCCACAGCGACCAGGCCCTGCGCCTGCTGGGCCTCGATGCCACGCCGCAGGAGCGCAGCGTGCTGGCAGCCATACGCTATCAGCCCAACCAAGCCGTGCTGCACACCGATGCCAGCGTGCTGCCGAGTCGCAAGGCGGCCTGGGCAGCCTGGAACTACGAGCGCGCGGCCGCTGCGGGGCGCGATCAGACAGGTGTATGCCTGCACTATCTGATCAACCGCCTGCAGCCTCTGCCATGGCAGCAGCCCGTGATGGTCTCGTTGAACCCGGTGCGTCCCATCGACGACAGCAAGGTTCACGCACGCATAGAGTACAGCCACCCGGTGTTCGACCTGGCGGCCATCAGGGCACAGGCTCAGGTGGGCGCTCTGCAGGGTCTGCGCAGGACCTGGTTTTGCGGTGCCTGGTGCGGCTACGGATTTCACGAAGACGGCCTGCGCTCGGGGCTGGACGCGGCCGATGCTCTGCTGGACGCCTTGCCCAAGCTGCCTGTCAATCCTGTCATCAGGGGGGCAGCATGAACGCCCGCCCCCTCATCGGCTTCGGCCAGGTCTGGCATCGCCGCCTGCGGCCCGTCGAACATGCCTTCCGATATTCCGGTTACTTCCTCATGCTGCCACTGCGCAGCTTGCGCACGCAGCCGGAAGCCGTGCTGCGGCGCAACCGGCGTGGCTGGATCAGCTTTCACGACAGCGACCACGGCGAGGGTGGAGCCGACGCCCTGGCCTGGTTCGAGCAACTGCTGCACAGCGAAGGCATTGACGATGCCGACGGCGAAGTCTGGCTACACACCTTTCCGCGCGTACTGGGCTATGTGTTCAAGCCCGTGAGCTTCTGGTATGCCCACCGCAGCGATGGCTCGCTGGCCGCCGTGCTGGCTGAAGTCAACAACACTTTTGGCGAGCGTCATGCTTATCTGCTGGCCGGCCCGGACCTGGCCTGGGGCCGCGAGCAGATGGCACGCAAGCAATTCCATGTCTCGCCGTTCTGCGAAGTGCGCGGCGAGTACCGCTTCCGCTTCGAGCGCAGTGACAAGCGCACCCTGGTGCGCGTGGACCTGCATGACGAAAACGGCCCGCTGCTGCAGACCAGCGTGGGCGGCACGCTGCATCCGCTGGACCGGACCACCGTGCGCCGCGCCTTCTTCGGCACTCCTTTGATGACGCTGGGCGTGATCGCCCGTATCCACTGGCAGGCGCTGCGCCTATGGGCCAAGCGCCTGCCCTTCCATGGCAAACCCACAGCGCCCGAGCGCTTTGTCACACGATGAACACCACTGCCGCCCCTTTGCTGAGCCGCCCTGCCGCAGTGCCGCGCCGCACGCCTGCGCGGGCACGCCAGGTGCTGAACCTGCTCGAACGTCTGCCTCGTGGACAGCTGGACCTGGAGCAGCCCGACGGCCGCCTGCTGCACCTGCCTCAGATGCGCTCGGCATCCGGCCTCGCTGACGCACATTGCGTGCTGCACGACTGGCAGGCACTGGAACGAACCCTGAAGTCGGGCGATATCGGTCTGGCCGAGGGCTATATCGCCGGCGAATGGGACAGCCCCGACCTGGCTGCGCTGCTGCGGCTGTGCATGTCCAACCGCGACCATGTGCAAAGCCTGATCTACGGCAGCTGGTGGGGCCGCTTGGGCTACCGCCTGCGTCACCTGCTGCAGCGCAATACGCGGGCCGGCAGCGCCAGAAACATCCATGCCCATTACGATCTGGGCAATGACTTCTACCAGCTGTGGCTGGACCCGGGCATGAGCTACAGCGCTGCCTGGTTCGAGGGCCGCACGGGCGAGTCGATGCAACAAGCCGACCTGCAGGCAGCCCAGCAGGCCAAGTTCAGGCGCACGCTGGACGAAATACGGCTGCAGCCCGGCCAGCGCCTGCTGGAGATCGGCTGCGGCTGGGGTGGCCTGGCCGAGACGGCAGCGCGCGACTTCGGCGCCCGGGTCACGGGCGTGACGCTGTCGCGCGAGCAGCTGAACTGGGGGCAGCAGCGCATGCGGCAGTCCGGTCTGGCCGATGCCGTGGAGCTGCGCTACCAGGACTACCGTGACCTGCCTGCTCTGCATGCCAGCCAGCCCTTCGATGCCATCGTCTCCATCGAGATGTTCGAGGCCGTGGGCCGCGAATACTGGCGCGGCTACTTCCAGACACTGCGCGACTGTCTCAAGCCCGGGGGCCTGGCCTGCATACAGACCATCACGCTGCGCGAAGACCTGTTCGCGCGCTATCTGCGGTCCACCGACTTCATACAGCAGTACATCTTCCCGGGCGGACTGCTGCCCAGTATTTCCGCCTTCGAGCAGGAAGCACAGCGTGCCGGTCTAGTGGTCGAGCAGCATATGGCCTTCGGCCGCGACTATGCGGAAACGCTGCGCCGCTGGCGCCAGTCCTTCGAGCACCAACTCGACGCCGTGCACTCCCTGGGCTTTGACGAGCGCTTTGTACGCATCTGGCGCTTCTACCTTGCCTATTGCGAGGCGGCCTTCGACACCGGCAACACCGATGTCGTCCAGTTCACGCTGCGCAGGCCCCTGCCATGACTGCCCCTCAACCCCGTGCGCACCGCCGCCAGGCCTTGGCCTGGGGCGCAGCCTGCGTTCTTGCCCCTTCACTGACCGCCATGTCCAACCTGATCCACGCCATGACCCCGACAGCAGATCTGCCCACCGAACTGCGCAGCACGCTGCCTGCCGGACGCCTGGTGGGCAAAAGCGTGCTGCGCTTCTTCGGCCTGCGCGTCTATGAGGCACGGCTTTGGGCCGCCCCCGGCTTCCCTCCCGAAGACTACGCCCGGCACCTGTTTGCGCTGGAGCTGGTCTATGACCGCAAGCTCGAAGGCACAGCCATTGCCGAGCGCTCTATCGCCGAAATGCGCAGAGTGGGCAACTTCACCGAGGAGCAGGCCCGGCAATGGCTGGAGCTGATGAAACAGGCCTTCCCCGACGTTCAGGCCCAGGACCGGCTGCTGGGCCTGAACGACGGCCGGGGCGAAGTGCGCTTTTTCCACAACGGCCGCCAGACTGCGCAGCTGCGCGATGCTGAGTATGCACGCCTGTTTTTCGGCATCTGGCTGTCGCCTCAGACGTCAGCCCCTGCCATGCGCAGCTCACTGCTGGGCCTGGGCTGAGCGCCAGCGGAGCACCTCATGACTTCGCATACAGCCACCGCCCCCCTCCTGCCTTGGCGCACAGGGCTGGCGTATGGCGCGCTGGCCGCGCCGCTGGCCTTCGCCTCCCTGCCGCTGTATGTGAACCTCCCCTACCACTACGCCAGCGTGGCGGGCGCTCCGCTGGCGGGACTGGGCGCCGTGCTGCTGGCCACAAGGGCCTTCGATGCCCTGATCGACCCAGCCATAGGCCGCTGGGTCGACCGGCTTCTGCACCGGGGCGTGGTTTGCACCGCAGGTGCGGCTGCCCTGGCCAGCCTGCTGATGGCGCTGGGCTTCGGTGCCCTATGGCATCCGCCTTTCGATTCTCAGGACACGACGGGCCTGCTGGGCTGGCTTGCCTGCAGCCTGCTGGTGTGCACGCTGGCCTATAGCGTGCTCGCCATTCTTCACCAGGCATGGGGCACGCGCTGGGGCGGGGAGCCCGCCTGGCGTGCGCGTGTCACGGCCTGGCGCGAGGGGGCCAGTCTGACGGGTGTGCTGCTGGCCAGCATGCTGCCGGCCTGGCTGGGACTGGATGCGACCACAGGCTTTCTCGCTCTGGGTCTGGCACTGGGCCTGACCGGCCTGTTGCGGCTCAAGACCCCGGTTCCAGCACAGCAGCCGCCGCAGTCCGTTACCGGGCCTGCGCCCTCACCATGGGCCAATGCAGGCTTCAGGCGGCTGCTGACGATCTTCATGGTCAACGGGGTGGCTGCCGCCATTCCCGCCACCCTGCTGCCTTTCTTCGTGGCAGACCGGCTGCAGGCCTCGGAACTGCAGCCGTTGCTGCTGCTGTGCTTTTTCGGTGCTGCGGCCCTGGGCCTGCCGCTATGGGTGAAAGCCGTTTCACGCTGGGGTCTGGCACCCAGCTGGCGGGCCGGCATGCTGGCCAGCGTGCTGGCCTTTGGCTTCACACCCTGGCTGGGCGAAGGCGACGGCATGGCTTTTGCCGTGATCTGCCTGGCCAGCGGGCTGGCCCTGGGCGCGGATCTGGCCCTGCCGGGCGCATTGCTGACGGGCGTGATACACGAATCCGGCGCAGGCGGCCGCAGCGAAGGCCGCTACCTGGGCTGGTGGACCTGCGCCACCAAGCTCAATCTGGCCCTGGCTGCGGGTCTGGCCCTGCCCCTGCTGTCGGCAGCCGGCTATCGCAGCGGTACCAGCGAGTCTGCTGGGCTGCAGGCGCTGGCTTGGGCCTATGGCGGCCTGCCTTGCCTGCTCAAGCTCGCAGCAGCGGCCCTGCTCTGGCGCGCCGAGCGTCTGCATTCTTCCTGGAGGCACACATGAGCCACACCATCCGATCCACCTCGTTTTCGCCACTGCGGCGCGCCTGCCTGGGCGCGGCCTTGGCACTGAGTCTTGCGGGCTGCGCCGGGCCTTCCGTGCAGGACTATGCCAGGGAGCAGCCGCAACTGGACCTGCGCCAGTATTTCAACGGGCCACTGACCGCGCACGGCATGTTCACGGACCGCTCGGGCAAGGTGGTCAAGCGCTTCACAGTGCGCATGACAGGCAGCTGGAAGGGCGACGAGGGCACGCTGGACGAGCACTTCGTCTACAGCGACGGCAGCACGCAGCAGCGCATCTGGCATCTGCGCCACCTGGGCGACGGGCGCTACAGCGGCCGCGCCGACGACGTGGTGGGCGAAGCCCAGGGCCAGAGCGCAGGCAATGCCATCCACTGGAGCTATGTGCTCGCCCTGCCCGTGAATGGAAGAGTCTGGAATGTCAGCATGGATGACTGGATGTACCTGATCGACGGACGCACCCTGCTCAACCGCACCGCCATGAGCAAGCTGGGCCTGCACCTGGGCGATGTGACACTTGCCATCGTCAAGGAGTGATGATCATGTCGCTGCTCTGTGCACGGCTGAACCCTCCACTGCGCGACTGGCAGGGTCGCTCGGCCTGGATTCTGGGAGCCTCGTCGGGGATAGGCCACGCCACGGCCGACGCACTGCACAAACAAGGAGCCCGAGTGATCGTTTCTGCGCGCCAAGGCGACGCCTTGCAGGATTTCGTGCGCAGCCACGACGGCTGTCTGGCCCTGCCGCTGGACGTGACCGACGCTGCAGCCCTGACTGCAGCAGCCCGGGCGGTGCAAGTTCATTGCGGCAAGGCTCCCGACCTGATTCTCTATTGTGCAGGCCGCTACAAGCCCCAGCGCGCCACGGAGTTCGAGCTGTCCGAGATGCAGCAACACCTGGCCGTGAACTATGGCGGCGCCCTGCATTTGCTCGATGCCGTGCTTCCGATGCTGCTGGCCGCCGGGCAAGGCCATCTGGCACTGGTCGGTTCGGTGGCCGGCTATCGCGGGCTGCCGATGTCCCTGGCCTACGGCCCGACCAAGGCGGCACTCAACAACCTCGCCGAGAACCTCTATCTGGACCTGCACGACCGGGGCCTGGGTGTATCCATCATCAACCCCGGCTTTGTCGATACGCCGCTGACAGCGCAGAACCGCTTCAGCATGCCGGCCCTGATCGACGCCGACGAGGCTGCCCAGCATATGCTGCAAGGCTGGGCCCAGGGACGCTTCGAGATGAATTTTCCACGTCGCTTCACACGCTGGATGCGTCTGCTGCGCTGCCTGCCCGATGCCTGGTATTTCGCGGCCGTGCGCCGCATCACCGGCAACTGACGGCCTGGCCCTGCGCACGCTGCCGATGCCGAGCAGGCGCTCTGCCACGCAGCCATGCTTTTGAGCACACGGCGCCCGCCCGATCCCAACGGCTCGGGCGCGAGTCCGAACACCGCAGGTCTGGAGCAGCTCGGCATGCATCAACGGGACGAATGCGATACGCATTCCCAAAACCAAAAAACCCTCTTGAATCATTGACTCAAGAGGGTTTGATATCTGGTGGGTGATACATGGATCGAACATGTGACCCCTGCCGTGTGAAGGCAGTGCTCTACCGCTGAGCTAATCACCCGATAAGCGTTATTGTATCAGGGATTGGCGCTCACATTTTCAAAGTTTCGCCAAGCGGTCTTGCCACCGCTGGATTTATCCATCTGCTTGAGCACCTCATCGTGGGCCGCCTGCTCCTGCTCGTTGGCACGCAGCACCGGCAGCTTGAAGCTGCTCAGGTCCACCGAGGCAACAATCATCGTCCCGGCCGCCGGGGCATCTGCAGGCTCCTCTGTCATGAGCAAGGCATCTTGCCCGCGCGTCAGATTGATATAGACATCCGCCAGCAGCTCCGCATCGAGCAAGGCGCCGTGCAGCGTACGGTTGGAGTTGTCGACACCCAGACGATCACACAGCGAGTCCAGCGAGTTGCGCTTGCCCGGATACATCTCCTTGGCCATGACCAGAGTGTCAATGACGCCCCCCACGCACTGCTTGAGCGGCGGACGCTTGGCCAGCTTGAGCTCGTTGTTCAGAAAGCCCAGGTCGAACGGTGCATTGTGGATGATGAGTTCTGCGCCTTGCAGATACTCCCAGATCTCGTCGATCTTTTCCTCAAAGCGCGGCTTGTCCTTGAGGAACTCGGTCGTGATGCCGTGCACGCGCAGGGCATCTGGGTGGCTGTCGCGACCCGCATTGAAGTACAGATGCAGATTGTTGCCGGTGAGCTTTCGGTTTACCAGCTCCACGCAGCCCAGCTCGATCAGGCGATCGCCATCAATGGCCGACAGACCGGTGGTTTCTGTATCCAGAACAATTTGGCGCGACATTCAATTTCTCTCCGTTAGCTGTGGCGCTCACATCGCCCTATTTTCAAAAGCTGGCGTCGACCACACCAGAGACAGCAAGCAAGCGCCGCCGCGCAGCGAGGCTGTCGTCCCCCTCCCGAAGAGAGAGGGGGAAGCGGCAAAGCCGCTCAGGGGGTCAGTGATTTTCCTTGGCGTGATTGATGGAGTACTTGGGGATCTCCACCGTCACATTCTCGCGCGCCAGAATGGCCTGGCAGGACAGGCGCGACTGAGGCTGCAGGCCCCAGGCCTTGTCCAGCAGGTCTTCTTCCTCTTCCTCGGCCTCGTTCAGGGAGTTGAAGCCCTCCTTGACGATGACATGACAGGTCGTGCAGGCGCAGCTCATGTCGCAGGCATGCTCGATATTGATGCCGTTGTCCAGCATGGCTTCGCAGATCGAAGTGCCGACGGGAGCTTCGATTTCTGTTCCGTTGGGGCAGTACTCGGCGTGAGGAAGAATTTTGATGATGGGCATTGTTCTGTTTATGAATTAAATGGTGTTGACACTCTTGCCGGCCAGCGCCTGCTGGATGCTGCGATTCATGCGTTCGGCCGCAAACGACTCGGTTCCCTTGGCCAGGGCCTGCGTTGCGCCTTCCACGACGGCAGGATCATCGCTGGCGACGGCCGCGCGCAACGCTGCCATCAGGCCGTCGATGCTGTCGCGCTGCTCGGCGCTGAGCACATCGCCATCCACGTCCAGCGCGCTCTGTGTGGCCAGCAGCATGCGATCGGCATCCACGCGGGCCTCGACCAGGGCGCGGGCCTTCATGTCTTCCTGTGCCGTGGCAAAGCCGTCCTGCAGCATCTGGGCGATCTGGTCGTCGGAAAGACCGTACGAAGGCTTGACGTTGATATGCGCTTCGACGCCGCTGGTCTGCTCCTTGGCACTGACGGACAGCAGACCGTCAGCGTCGACCGTGAAGGTCACGCGGATGCGCGCCGCACCAGCGGCCATGGGCGGAATGCCGCGCAGCTCGAAACGCGCCAGGCTGCGGCAGTCCGCCACCAGGTCACGCTCGCCTTGCACCACGTGAATGGCCAAAGCAGTCTGGCCATCCTTGTAGGTCGTGAAGTCCTGTGCGCGGGCCGTGGGAATGGTCTCGTTGCGCGTGATGATGCGCTCGGACAGGCCGCCCATGGTTTCCACGCCCAGCGACAGCGGGATCACATCCAGCAGCAGCAAATCGCCGGCAGTATTGTTGCCGGCCAGCTGATTGGCCTGAATGGCAGCGCCCAGCGCCACCACTTCGTCAGGATTGAGATTGGTCAGCGGCTCGCTGCCGAAGAAGTCGGCCACAGCCTGGCGAATCTGAGGCATGCGGGTGGAGCCGCCAACCATGACCACGCCCTGCACCTCATCGCGGCTCAGGTCTGCATCCTTGAGCGCGCGGCGCACGGCCGCAAGGCTCTTACTGGTTAAGTGAGCAGTCAGCGCAATGAAATCCTCACGCTTGACATCAAAAGACACTGAACCCGAGGAAACATCAGCGGTAAACGCTACAACTTCTGATTCAGTCAGGGCCTGCTTGCAATTGCGCGCGGCAATACGCCAGGCGGTCTTGTCTGCCGCCGACTCCAGCTGCGTGCCGGTCCTTTCTGCCACCCAGGCCGCCAGCGCGTCATCGTAGTCGTCGCCGCCCAGGGCCGAGTCGCCGCCGGTTGCGATCACTTCGAACACGCCCTGTGAAAGACGCAGCACCGAGATATCGAAGGTGCCGCCGCCCAGATCGTAGACGGCGTAGACGCCCTCTGCCGCATTGTCCAGGCCATAGGCAATGGCTGCCGCCGTGGGTTCGTTGATCAGGCGAAGCAAATTGATACCGGCCAGCTTGGCCGCATCCTTGGTGGCCTGGCGCTGGGCATCGTCAAAATACGCGGGCACGGTAATGACGGCGCCATAGAGCTCGTCGTCAAACGTGTCTTCGGCGCGAAAACGCAGGGTCGCCAGAATTTCGGCGCTGATTTCCACGGGCGTCTTGGCACCGTCCACGGTCTCGATGGAGATCACGCTGCTGTCCCCGGCACCGAAGCGATAAGGCAGCTTTTCGGGCGACTCGATATCGGCCAGGCTGCGCCCCATGAAGCGCTTGGCCGAGCTGATGGTGTTGACGGCGTCCTGAGCCTGCGCAGCCTTGGCATCGAAGCCAATCTGGCGGCGGCCCATTTCCATGTAGCGCACTACCGAAGGCAGCAGCACACGCCCCTGATCGTCAGGCAGGCATTCGGCCACGCCATTGCGCACGGCGGCGACCAGAGAGTGCGTGGTGCCCAGGTCGATACCCACGGCAATGCGTCGCTGATGGGGGTCGGGGGATTGGCCGGGCTCGGAAATCTGCAAAAGCGCCATGAAATTCTTCTTTTGAAACGTCTGAGGCCAGCGTGGCTGGCCCGCTCAAGATGGATACGCCAAGCACCAAGGGCGCAAAGCGTTGCTCTGGGTCTTATTGTCCCAGTTGATCGCGACGGCGATCCACATCTTGCGCAAATCGCGCAACAAACATGAGGGCTCTCACCTGCTGCACGGCAGCTGCGGCATCGCCAGCCTCGTCAAGCAGGCGCGCGCATTCGCCAAGCATCTGCTTCTTGGCGGCCAGCATCTCGGCCTCCAGGGCATCGAGTTCCTGCTCGCTGGCTGCATCCTCCAGCGCTTCGCGCCACTCCATCTGCTGCATCAGGAATGCCGCAGGCATGGCCGTATTGTCTTCGGCGCGCACCGGCGCACCTGCCAGCTCGCAGAGATAGGCGGCGCGCTTGAGCGGATCCTTCAGACGCTGATAGGCCTCGTTGATGCGTACCGACCATTGCATGGCCACGCGCTGCGCGGCAGCGCCCTGAGCGGCAAAACGGTCGGGGTGCGCTTCGCGCTGCAGCTCTTTCCAGCGTGCATCGATCTGGCTGCGCTCCTGCGCAAACTGCCGCGGCAGGCCAAACAATTCAAAGTCGTCAGATTGCAGATTCATGGCATTAAAAAACCGCCTGCAGCAAAGCTGAGGCGGCTTCCTTTACTCAAAACCAGGGAGCTGACCAAGAGGCCAGAGACACCGAGCAAAAGCCGCCTTGCGGCGAAGGTGTCGTCCCCCTCTGGGGGAAGCCGCAAAGCGGCTCAGGGGGAGTCAGATTCTAAAGCTCTCACCACAACCGCAGCGATCACGCTCGTTGGGGTTGTGGAACTTGAAGCCTTCGTTCAGGCCTTCGCGGACAAAGTCCAGTTCCGTGCCGTCGATATAGGCCAGGCTCTTGGGGTCGATCAGCACCTTGATGCCATGGTCTTCAAACACCACGTCATCGGGCTGGACCTCGTCCACATACTCCAGCTTGTAAGCCAGACCGGAGCAGCCGGTGGTTTTCACGCCGAGGCGCACGCCAATGCCCTTGCCGCGACGTGAAAGATAGCGGTTCACATGACGGGCAGCCGCCTCGGTCATTGAAATGGCCATGGCCTTAGGCTTCCGTTGCCGTGCGCTTTGCGCGGTAGTCGTTCACAGCAGCCTTGATGGCGTCTTCAGCCAGGATGGAGCAGTGAACCTTGACCGGCGGCAGCGCCAGCTCTTCAGCGATCTGGCTGTTCTTCAGGGCCGCAGCCTCGTCCAGCGTCTTGCCCTTGACCCATTCGGTCACCAGCGAAGACGAGGCGATGGCAGAGCCGCAGCCATAGGTCTTGAAGCGTGCATCTTCGATCACGCCGGTGGCGGGATTGACCTTGATCTGCAGCTTCATCACGTCGCCACAGGCGGGCGCACCCACCATACCCGTGCCCACGGAGTCATCGCTCTTGTCGAACGAGCCAACGTTGCGGGGGTTTTCGTAGTGGTCAACCACTTTTTCGGAGTAAGCCATGGTGTCTACCTCTTGAACTCTTTGTAATCTGTGCTTAGTGTGCAGCCCATTGAATAGTGCTGAGGTCGATGCCGTCTTTGTACATCTCCCACAGCGGGCTCAGCTCGCGCAGCTTCAGCACGTTTTCGCGGATCGACTTGATCGCGTAGTCAATTTCTTCTTCCGTCGTGAAGCGACCAAAGGTCATGCGCAAAGAGCTGTGCGCCAGCTCGTCGCTGCGACCCAGGGCACGCAGCACATAGCTGGGCTCCAGGCTGGCGGATGTGCAAGCGGAGCCCGAGGACACGGCCAGGCCCTTGATACCCATGATCAGCGACTCGCCTTCGACGAAGTTGAAGCTCATGTTCAGGTAATGGGGAACACCGTTGTCCATATCGCCGTTCACGAACACCTGCTCCAGATCCTTCAGACCGTCGAGCAGGCGCTGGCGCAGCGCACGGGCGTGCGCCATATCCTTGGCCATCTCTTCCTTGGCGATGCGGAAGGCCTCGCCCATGCCCACGATCTGGTGGGTTGCCAGCGTGCCCGAACGCATGCCGCGCTCATGACCGCCGCCGTGCATCTGAGCTTCCAGGCGCACGCGCGGCTTGCGGCGCACGTACAGCGCACCGATGCCCTTGGGGCCGTAGGTCTTGTGCGAAGCCAGGCTCATCAGGTCGATGGGCATGGTCTGCATGTCCAGATCCATCTTGCCCGAAGCCTGAGCTGCGTCGACGTGGAAGATGATGCCCTTTTCGCGGCACAGAGCGCCGATGGTGTTCAGGTCCTGAACCACACCGATCTCGTTGTTCACGGCCATCACGCTGGCGAGGATGGTGTCGGGGCGGATCGCCGCCTTGAACACCTCGATATCCAGCAGACCATTTTCCTGCACGTCCAGATAGCTGACTTCAAAGCCCTGGCGCTCCAGCTCACGCATGGTGTCCAGCACAGCCTTGTGCTCGGTCTTCACGGTGATCAGGTGCTTGCCCTTGCCTTGGTAGAAATGCGCTGCACCCTTGATGGCCAAGTTGTCGGACTCGGTTGCACCGCTGGTCCAGACGATTTCGCGCGGGTCGGCGCCGATCAGATCAGCCACCTGCTTGCGGGCCTTCTCGACGGCTTCTTCGGCTTCCCAGCCCCAGGCATGGCTGCGCGATGCGGCATTGCCAAAATGTTCACGCAGCCAGGGAATCATGGCGTCCGCCACGCGGGGATCCACCGGAGTGGTTGCACCGTAGTCGAGATAAATGGGAAAGTGCGGGGTCATGTCCATGACTGGCTCGTCTTGTTTTTGGCTGACAAATCGTGAGGAATCGATGCACCTTGTGGTGCCATCAGGGCGAAGAAACATGCCGCACAGCCATGCATGCATCCAGGCCCTGACTATCGGAGTCGGGCTTCATGCGGATCTGGTTGCCGCCCGAGCACTGCTCAAGCGGCCCCGGATCAGGATTTCGCGAAGGCGTTACCCAGGGCGAACACCGAGTTCGGTGCGTTCACACGGATGGGCTTGACCACGGGTGCTGTGGAGATGGCGCGGCGGACCACGGGCTTGTCCTCGATCTGGATGCCCTTGGCCAGTTGCTCGTCCACCAGCTTTTGCAGAGTGACGGAGTCCAGGAATTCCACCATGCGCTGGTTCAGTGCGGCCCACAGTTCATGGGTCATGCAGCGGCCGGCTTCGCCCAGACAGTTTTCCTTGCCACCGCACTGGGTCGCATCGATGGGTTCATCCACCGAGACGATGATGTCGGCCACGGTGATGTCTGTCGCCTTTCGGGCCAGGGTGTAGCCGCCGCCGGGGCCACGGGTGGATTCCACCAGTTCGTGGCGACGCAGCTTGCCAAACAACTGTTCCAGATAGGACAGCGAAATCTGCTGACGCTGGCTGATGGCAGCCAGCGTTACAGGGCCATTGTTCTGGCGCAGTGCCAGGTCGATCATCGCGGTGACCGCAAAGCGGCCTTTGGTCGTAAGACGCATACGAGCTCCTTCAGTCAGGATTGTTCGTTACAGAAACGCCCGTCTGGTCACAGTACCTAGACGAGCACAGTCTCCGCCCTTACTCCGTCCTGTGATTAGGTTCAGAGCCCTTCTGTGAGGGAAGTTTGTTGTTGAGTGTTTGACGCGAGTATATCACATTCCCCATCAATTTTGTCGGGTAACAGCATGCACTCACGTAATAACCCTGAGAGTTGCGAAGAAATATGCCTACGGCGCCGCCCCGAACAATTGCTGCTTGAGCAGCGAAAGCTGGTCCCGCACACGCGCTGCCTGCTCGAATTCCAGGTTCCTGGCGTGCTCGAGCATTTGCTTCTCCAGTCGCTTGATCTCCCTGGCAATGTCTTTCTCCGACATATCCTCGACACGTGCCTGTTGTAGGGCCTGCTCTTGCAGGCGTTCGGCCTCTTTGCCGCTCTTTTCGCTGTAGACGCCATCAATCAGGTCTTTCACCCTCTTGACAATCTGCTTGGGCACGATTCCGTTGGCTTCGTTGAAAGCCATCTGTTTTTCGCGGCGTCTTTCGGTTTCGCCGATGGCTTTCTTCATGGACTCGGTGATGCGGTCCGCGTACAGGATCGCCTTGCCGTTGACGTTGCGCGCCGCGCGGCCGATGGTCTGGATCAGGCTGCGCTCGGCACGCAGAAAGCCTTCCTTGTCGGCATCCAGAATCGCCACCAGCGAGACCTCGGGAATATCCAGGCCTTCGCGCAGCAGGTTGATGCCGACCAGCACATCGAAGGCGCCCAGACGCAGGTCGCGGATGATTTCCACACGCTCGACCGTATCCACGTCGGAGTGCAGATAGCGCACCTTCACGCCGTTGTCGGTCAGGTATTCGGTCAGTTGCTCGGCCATGCGTTTGGTCAGCGTGGTGATGAGCACGCGCTCCTGCAGCTCAGCGCGCTGGCGGATTTCCTGCAGCACATCGTCGACCTGGTGAATGGCCGGACGCACTTCGATCTCGGGGTCGAGCAGGCCCGTGGGACGCACCACCTGCTCGACCACCTGCCCGGCATGGGTTTTTTCGTATTCGGCGGGCGTGGCCGAGACGAAGACCACCTGGCGCATGCGCTGCTCGAACTCCTCGAACTTGAGCGGACGGTTGTCCAGCGCCGACGGCAGGCGAAAGCCATATTCCACCAGCGTGGTCTTGCGCGCCCGGTCGCCGTTGTACATGGCGTTGAGCTGGCCGATCATCTGATGGCTCTCGTCCAGGAACATGATGGAGTCGCGCGGCAGATAGTCGGTCAGCGTGCTGGGCGGATCGCCGGGCTTGGAGGCCGAGAGATGGCGGGTGTAGTTTTCGATGCCCTTGCAGTGCCCCACTTCGCTGAGCATTTCCAGATCGAAACGCGTGCGCTGCTCAAGGCGCTGCGCCTCCACCAGCTTGCCCATGCCCACCAGTTGCTTGAGGCGCTCGGCCAGCTCTTGCTTGATGGTCTCCACGGCCGCCAGCACCTTGTCGCGCGGCGTCACATAGTGGCTGCTGGGATAGATGGTGAAGCGCGGGATGTTCTGGCGCACCCGGCCCGTGAGCGGATCGAACAATTGCAGGCTCTCCACCTCGTCGTCGAACAGCTCGATGCGCACGGCCAGCTCCGAGTGCTCGGCCGGGAACACGTCGATGGTGTCGCCTCGCACGCGGAAGGTGCCGCGCGAGAAGTCCTGGTCGTTGCGCTGGTACTGCATGCGGATCAGCTGAGCAATCGCGTCGCGCTGGTTGAGCGTGTCGCCCGCGCGCAGCGTCATGATCATGCGGTGGTAGCTCTCGGGCTCGCCAATGCCGTAGATGGCCGAGACGGTGGCCACGATCACCACATCGCGCCGCTCCATGATGCTTTTGGTGCAGGACAGACGCATCTGCTCGATGTGCTCGTTGATGGCGCTGTCCTTTTCGATGAACAGGTCGCGCTGGGGCACATAGGCTTCGGGCTGATAGTAGTCGTAGTAGCTGACGAAGTACTCGACCGCGTTTTTCGGGAAAAACTCCCTGAACTCAGAGTACAGCTGTGCCGCCAGCGTCTTGTTGGGTGCAAACACGATGGCCGGCTTGCCCAGACGCGCGATCACGTTGGCCATGGTGAAGGTCTTGCCCGAGCCCGTCACGCCCAGCAGCGTCTGGAAGGACTCGCCGTCATTGACGCCTTCGACCAGTTTTTCGATGGCCGCAGGCTGATCGCCCGCCGGTGGATAGGGCTGGAACAGCTCGAACGGCGAGTCCGGGTATTGCACGAAACGGCCTTGCGGCTCGGCAGTCATATTTTGTTCTTGCATGATCTCATGTCCATGACGCATAGGGTAAGCGCGAGTAGAATGGCAGCCCAACCCTCAAGCCTAACCTAGGCTGATGCGTTTTTTCGAGCACCAGGCAATGCCCTGCCCGTCTAACGCGCTCGGAGCAGTAGCTGGGGGTGACCTGACTTATTTCCATCCCTCAAGGATTTTTTCATGTCTCTGTTTACCGCCGTCGAAATGGCCCCCCGCGACCCCATCCTGGGTCTGAACGAGCAATTCAACGCTGACTCCAACCCCAACAAAGTGAACCTGGGCGTGGGCGTGTACTTCGACGACAACGGCAAGCTGCCCCTGCTGGAGTGCGTGCAGGCCGCCGAGAAGGCCATGATGGAAAAGCCCACCGCCCGCGGCTATCTGCCCATCGACGGTATCGCCGCCTATGACAACGGCGTCAAGGCCCTGGTGTTCGGAGCCGAGTCCGACGTGGTCAAGTCCGGCCGTGTGGCCACCGTGCAAGCCATCGGCGGCACGGGCGGTCTGAAGATCGGCGCCGACTTCCTCAAGAAGCTCAACCCCAACGCCAAGGTCCTGATCTCCAACCCCAGCTGGGAAAACCACAAGGCCATCTTCACCAACGCAGGTTTTGAAGTCGGCTCCTACGCTTACTACGATGCAGCGACCCGCTCCATCGACTTCGCCGGCATGCTGGCCGACCTGAACGCTGCCGCCGCCGGCACCGTGGTCGTGCTGCACGCCTGCTGCCACAACCCCACCGGCTACGACATCACTGCCGCTCAGTGGGATGAAGTGATTGCCGTCGTCAAGGCCAAGGGCCTGATCCCCTTCCTGGACATGGCCTACCAGGGCTTCGGCCACGGCATCGCCGAAGACGGCGCCGTGATCGGCAAGTTCGTGGCCGCCGGCCTGGACATCTTTGTGTCGACCTCCTTCTCCAAGAGCTTCAGCCTGTATGGCGAGCGCGTGGGCGCACTGTCCGTGGTGGCTGCCGACAAGGACGAAGCTGCTCGCGTGCTGTCGCAGCTGAAGATCGTCATCCGCACCAACTACTCCAACCCTCCCACCCATGGCGGCGCCGTGGTGGCAGCGGTGCTGAACAACCCCGAGCTGCACGCTCTGTGGGAGAAGGAGCTGGGCGAGATGCGCGTGCGCATCAAGGCCATGCGCCAGAAGCTGGTTGACGGCCTGAAGGCTGCCGGCGTGCAGCAAGACATGTCCTTCATCACCACCCAGATCGGCATGTTCTCGTACTCCGGCCTGTCCAAGGACCAGATGGTGCGCCTGCGCTCCGAGTTCGGCGTCTACGGCACCGACACCGGCCGCATGTGCGTGGCTGCGCTCAACAGCAAGAACATCGACTATGTCTGCAAGGCCATCGCTGCCGTGATCTAAGCGCGCGATTCAGGGCCTGGTCCCTGAAAGCAAAAGAGCAACGGACTTTTAGTCCCTTGCTCTTTTTTTATGGCCGCTTCGGTGCCCGATCAATATTTGATAGCTGCTAGCACTTTACCCATATCATTTTCAGATATAAAAGTATCTGAAAACTTTTTAATACAGGCGCATCAAGCTATCAAAATCATATCAGGCATTCAATCCCCAGATGGCCGAGCGCATGGACAGCGCCGCATACTGATAGGCCGTGTTGAACACGCGCGGCACTTCGCCCTCCTGCACGGCCCCTGCCGCATACAGCAGGGGCAGATAGTGGTCGTGCGTGGGATGGGCCAGACGGGCCTGCGGACCCCAGTCCAGGAAGGTGCTCAGATCGGCCAGATTGCCGCTGTCCAGGCGCTGCTGCACTTCGGTGTCGAACTGGATCGTCCAGTCATAGGCCTGGTTGTCGCTGGCACCGCGCTGCATGGCGCGCAGGTTGTGCACGATATTGCCGCTGCCCACGATCAGCACGCCGCGCTCGCGCAGCGCGCGCAGCTGGCGGCCCATCTCGAAATGCTTTTCGGGCGCCAGACCATAGGGCATGCTCAGTTGCATGACGGGAATACGGGCCTCGGGGAACATGGGCAGCAGCACCGACCAGGTGCCGTGATCAAAGCCCCATTTCTGGTCCAGCAGCAAGGCCGATCCGTCCAGCGGCGAATGCAGCTCGGCCGCCAGCTGCCTGGCCACCTCGGGCGCGCCGGGGGCCGGATATTGCTGATCGAACAGCTCTTGCGGAAAGCCGCCGAAGTCATGAATCGTGCGCGGCTGGGCCATGCCGGTCAGCGCCCAGTCGGACTCGGTCAGCCAGTGGGCCGAGACGCAGAGAATCAGCTGCGGCGCAATGCCCTTGGCCGTCAACTCCTGGCCCAGGGCCTTCCAGCTCTGGCGCCAGTGCGTGTCCTCGATCACATTCATGGGGCTGCCGTGGCCCAGGAACATCACCGGCATGCGCGGCGAAGGCTTGAGCTGCTGCAGCAGTTGCTCGGGCAACAGGGAAGAAGAAGTGGAGTTCATGGAAAAAGCCTTCAAGCCCCCGCCGGCGGCCAGCACGGAGGCTGCGCCCAGGGACAAAAGCGTACGTCTACGCATCTCGGTCAATCGAATGCACCCCCAGGGGCGCTTTTTTACGGATAAGGCAAGCTTGCCACAGCGCAGCGGCGCCTGAAAGCACCGCCACCGCAACAGACTGTCCTGAAAGTGCCAGCGCCAAGGCCCGGCTTGCACTACAACCGCAGTTGCACAAGCAGTTGAACAAGCACGACTCACGCCAATCAGGCTCAGGCAAGGGCTGCGCTTCAGGAAAGCCATCTTGATGCACCCTGGCCTGCGCAAGTCCAGACAAGGAATGCTCCCACCCATGCCCAGCACCGCCATTCAGCCCCTGCAAGGAATTCGCATACTCAGCCTGGCTCTGAACCTGCCCGGCCCCGCCGCCCTGTGGCGCTGCGCCGGCATGGGAGCCGATTGCCGCAAGCTCGAGCCTGTGCCCGCCGGCGCAGGCCGCAGCGCCGACCCCATGGGCCTGTACTGCCCCGACGCCTACGCGCAGATGCATGACAAGGTGCAAACCCTGCAGGCCGATCTCAAGACCGCCGAGGGCCAGGCCAGCCTGCACGCGCAACTGGCGCAAACCGATGTGCTGCTGACCTCGTTCCGGCCTTCGGCCCTGAGCAAGCTGGGCCTGGGCTGGGAGGCCCTGCAGCAGCGCTACCCCGAGCTGTCGCTGGTACGCGTGGTCGGCAGTGCGGGCGAGCTGGCCGATGTCCCCGGCCATGACCTCACCTATCAGGCCGAAGCGGGCCTCGTGCACAGCACCGCCCTGCCACCCAGTCTGTTTGCCGATATGGCGGGGGCGCTGATGGCCAGCGAAGCCGTGCTCCAGGCCGTGCTGGTGAGCAGCCGCAGCGGGCGCGGCATAGTGCGCGAGGTCGGTCTGGCCCAGGCCGCGCAATGGCTGGCCCTGCCCTGGCATTGGGGCCTGACCCAGCCCACGGGCGATGTCGGCGGCGCCCATGCGGGCTACCGCATCTACCCCTGTGCCGACGGCATCGTGGCCGTGGCCGCGCTGGAGCCGCACTTTGCCCAGCGCCTGTGCGAAGCGGCAGACCTGCCCTTCGGCCACCCCACCGATATGCGCAAGCCCGAGATCCATCAGGGCGTGGCCCGGCTTCTGGCCGCCCGCAGCTGCGCTGAGCTGATGCAGCTGGCCCGGGACAGGGACATTCCACTGCACGCCCTGCCCCAAACCTGAAGCAAACCAGAACCTGTTTACGCTCCCCCCTACGCGCCAGGGCCTTCGCGGGATGGGATGCCAGGGGGCGGCCCCCAGCGCGCGATACCGCAGCAATAGTGGTGCTATTGCGAGGATTCGCGCGGCCGGCGAGGCAACGCCGCAGACCGCCCCTGACCGGGCGTCCCTGACCGGGCGTCCCTGACCGGGCGTCCCTGACCGGGCGTCCCCAAAGGCACTAGCCTGGGCGCTTTTCAAACGCGTATTTCTCGGTATCCACCTCGCCCTGGCCTTGCAGCGCATAGCGGTCGCCGGCAATGGCTTCGGGCTTGAAGATGTCATCGAGCTCGGCCAGCAGCTCGGCGTCCAGGTGGACGCGGCCACCGCGAATGTCTTCGTGCAGATGCTCCACGCTGGTGGTGCCGGGCAAGGCGATCACATGCTCGCCCTGGTGCAGCACCCAGGCGATGGCCAGCTCGGCCAGCGTGCAGCCGGCTTTTTCCGCCACGGCCTGCATGGGCGCCAGCAGGCGCAGATTCTGCGCATAGGCCTCGCCGGCAAAGCGCGGCATGGTGGCGCGGATATCTCCCTTGACCAGGTTGTCCACCTGCTGCAGCTTGCCGCTGAAGAAGGCGCGCCCCATGGGGCTGAAGGCCACATAGGCAATGCCCAGCTCCTTGCAGGCGGCGAGCGTACCCAGCTCGGCATTGCGCGACCACAGCGAATATTCGCTTTGCAGCGCAGCAATCGGGTGCTCCTTGTGCGCGCGGCGCAGCGCATCGGCCCCCACTTCCGACAGGCCCAGAGCGCGAACCTTGCCCTCTTCCTTCAGGCGCGCCATCTCGCCCACCGACTCCTCGATGGGCACGTTCTTGTCCCAGCGATGCAGATAGTAGAGATCGATCACATCGGTGCCCAGGCGCTTGAGGCTGTCTTCGCAGTTCTGGCGCAGGGTTTTGGGACGACCGTCGATGACGCGGCGCATCACGCCGTCTTCGCCGCGCACGCCGGCCATGCCGCATTTGCTGGCCAGGGTGATGTGGTTGCGATGGGGCTTGAGCACGGGGCCGATCAGCGATTCGCTGGCACCAAAGCCATACAGAGCAGCGGTGTCGAACAGCGTCACACCCGCATCCAGAGCCGCATGCAGCACGGCGTGTGACTGCTCGGCAGAGACGGGGTTGCCGTAGGCATGGCAGAAGTTCATGCAGCCCAGCGCGACATTGGCGACGCTGAATGGGCCGATTTTGCGGTTTACCATTAACTTTCCTTATGCATCCAAAGGCCTTCAACCGAACCAAGCGCGGGCGCAGGCCGCTATACAAGCTGGAGCAATATTATTCCAGCTCTGCCTTGTCGCCAGCGACAGCGCCCGGGTTTCGCCCCGGCAGGCGATTTGCTTTCTGACACGCCGATATGCCGGACCACCGGGAAGTCAGCAAAGAACGCTTTCAGACCAGGCGTCCCCGACCGTCCGCGTCCCTGCGCTTCGCTACGGGCAAACCTGTGTCACGGGGGTGCGGGTGGCCTGCAGGAGTTATGACGAAATCGACCTCAAATGCCTATCCAGAAAGCGATAGCAGCTATCAAAAAGACAAAGAAGCTCTGGTATTGCCCCTTGTGCCCACGCCTGCGACGGCAAGCTCTTGGGGCTTAGGTTACCCCGTAGCGCAGCGAAGGAGTCGTGGCAGTAGGGGCCAGCTCTTTGCCTGCTTTCTTGTGGTCAGGCACACCGGCGCAAGAAAGTAGGTCGGCTGGCGGGCCTAGACCCGCCGGGGCCGCCCAGCCCTCTGCAAATCAATCAAGAAGTTCGTTTGCCCAGCGCACCTTCTACTGCCATCAGGCCGGCTGAGACTCGTTGCTCATCAAGCAAGTCTTCATGCCCACGATGTCCTGTTGGTTTACTCAGCGGGCTCTTGTTTCGAGCAGCGCAGCAAAGCGCTCGATGCTGTGCGTGATGATGGCCTGCGCGCCCGGCGACCAGCGGCCCATGTCGAAGAAGCCGTGGATCATGCCCGCGCCTTCAATCAGCTCGGCCTGGCCGCCCGCCGCACGCAGCGCCTGGGCATAGGCCGCGCCCTGATCACGCAGCGGATCGAACTCGGCATTCACGATCACGGCAGGCGGCAGGTTGGCCAGGCTTTGGGCCTGCAGCGGCGCCAGGCGCTGGTCCAGCGCATCGGCGTAGCCGCCCGCGTAGTGGTTGTAGAACCAGGCCATGGTCTCGGCTTCCAGGAAATAGCCCTTGGCGTTCTGCTTGGCGCTGGCGTACTCGGCGGCGGCGTGGTCTACCGCGGGGTAGATGAGGAATTGCGCAGCCAGGGCAATGCCCGCATCGCGCAGCTGCTGCGTCACCACGGCGCAGAAATTGCCGCCGGCGCTGTCGCCCGCCACAGCCACGGTGGCGCTGCCCCCCAGCTCATGCGCATGGGCGACCACCCATTGGGCGGCAGCCACGGCATCCTCTATCCCTGCGGGGAAGGGATGCTCGGGGGCAAGCCGGTAGTCCACCGACACCACCACGGCCCGCGCGCCACGGCAGATCTCGCGGCACATATTCTCATGCGTGTCCAGGTTGCCGATGACATAGCCTCCGCTGTGGAAATAGGCCACGGTGGGAAAAGGCCCCGCGCCTTCGGGCCGATAGATGCGCGCGGCCACAGGGCCCGCACCGCCGGGCACGGTGATGTCCTGAACGCTGGCCACGGGCACGATCTGCTCGGGTGTGAGCGAGCCACGGGTCAGCGCCAGATAGCCGGCACGGCCTTCTTCGGGCGTGCCTTCAGCGGTGGCTTTCCTGTTGGCAGCGGCCAGTTGCTGCAGGACGCCGGCCAGATGTGGATCGAGAGCCATGGGTGAAGTCTCCTGTCGTTATAAAGAGTGAGGGAACGGATACGGGGGCGGACCTAGCGATAGGCCAAGGCATCGTCCTGCAGCGATGCGGCGCTCAGAACCACGCGCTCTTCGGCATACTCCAGGTCGTGCCTCCAGGGCTGGCGGTCGCCCTGGCCGAACATGACATCCTGCGCACGCAGCACATAGCCGGCGTTGAAGTTGTCGGCCTCTATCCATGACTGGCGCTGCATGCCGGCATCGGCTGCAGCCACGATAGGCCGCACCTCGGCATGGCCTTGCTCGTGCATATGGGCAAGCAGGCGGCACACCCAGTCGCACACCAGGTCGCAGCGCAGCGTCCAGCTGGAGCGGAAGTAGCCCTGGGTATAGGCCATATTGGGTATGCCCTCGATCATCACGCCCCGGTAGGAGATGCGCTCGCGAAAATCCACCGGCGCGCCATCCACGCTGAACGCAATGCCGCCGAACAGCTTGAGATTGAAGCCCGTGGCAGTAACGATGATGTCGGCGTCCAGATGCCCGCCGCTGGTCAGCTCGATGCCGCTGGCGTCGAAGTTCTCTATGGTGTCCGTCACCACCGAGGCCTTGCCCTCGCGCATGGCCTGGAAGAAGTCGCCGTTGGGCACCACGGCAATGCGCTGCTGCCAGGGGCGGTAGCCGGGGTTGAAGTGCTTGTCGATGTCCAAGCCCTCGGGCAGATGGGGACGGATCTCGCCAAGCAGGAAGGCGCGCATCGCTTCGGGGTGCTGCCTGGAGGTTTGCACGATCTCGTCAGTGCGCGCGATGAAGGCGCGGCGCATGATCTCGTGGTACCAGTCCTCGGGCAGGTCCAAAGGCTTGAGCAGCGGCACCAGCGGATGCTCGGACGTGGGCAGAAAAAAGGTGGGCGAGCGCTGCAGCATGGTCACATGGCCCGCATCCGGCGCCAGGCTGGGGATCAGCGTGGCCGCCGTGGCACCCGAGCCTATGACCACGATGCGCTTGCCCGTGTAATCCAGCTCCTGCGGCCAGTGCTGCGGGTGAATGACCTGGCCCTTGAAGTCCTTGAGCGTCGGCCACTCGGGCGTATAGCCCCGGCCGTGGTCGTAATAGCCCGCGCAGACCCAGAGGAAACCCGTGGTGAAGGTCTGCACCTCGGCCGAGCCGCTGCGGGTGACTTCCAGTGTCCAGCGCCTGTCTTCGCAGGACCAGCGGGCCGATTGCACCTTGTGGCCGTAGCGGATCAGCGGGGCCAGATCGCTTTCCTCAATGGTCTCGGCCAGGTAGTGGCGAATCTCGTCTGCCGTGGCGATGGCATTGCCCGTCCAGGGCTTGAAGCCATAGCCATAGGTGAACAGGTCGCTGTCCGAGCGCGCACCCGGGTAGCGGTGCGTCCACCAGGTGCCGCCGAAGCCGTCCATGGCTTCGAGGATGGCGAGGCTGCGGTCCGCGAACTGCTCGCGCAGATGACGGGCCGCACCAATGCCGGAAATACCGGCACCGATGATGAGAAAGTCGAAATGCTGTGCCATACCGGGTGTCTCCTGCTGGTCTGCTGGGGCGCGAGCCGACAGGAATGAGCAGGGATCGCGGCCTTGAGGTGAAGCTCCCGCCTGGGCCCGACTTGCGTCAATCGTGTCTGTCACGCAGCCATGCTAGGTCTAGCCCTCTGGCAAAACTTGTGTTTGCGCGACAGGATTTTGATGTTGCACGACATGCAGTACATACCCCGATGCCTGCCAAACACGCTGATTCCGCCGTCATGACCAGTGTCCGCGCCGCCTCGCTTGCGGGCTTTGAAGACCTGGTGCGCGCGCACGGTGGTGACCCCGCCGCCATCCTGCGCGCCTGCGGCCTGGTGCCGCACGATCTGGCCGACCCCGAGCGCTATCTGCCCAGCCACGCCGTGGCCCTGGTCATAGAGGAAGCCGCCCGTGTGCTGGGCGTGCACGATTTCGGGCTGCGCCTGTGCGCGCAGCAAGGTGTCGAAACCCTGGGCCTGCTGGGGCTGGTCATGCAGTCCGCGCCCACCGTGCGCGAGGGCATGATGCAGGGCGGAAAGTACGTCCACTTCCACAACCCCACCCTGAGCTACAGAACCTTCATGGCGCCTGACGAGGGGCTGGAATGCGTGGAAGTGCTCTCGCGCCTGCCCTCCCACGCCCCCATGCCCCAGGGCACGGAAATCTGCGTGGCCTATATGTGCCGCCTGATCCATGTGCTGTCCGAAGGCGCGCTGCGCCCTGCGGCCATCCATCTACGCCATGCCCCCGTGGGCAGCAGCGCGCAATACCGGCGGCATCTGGGCCAGTTGCCGCGCTTTGGCTCCAGCTTTGACGGCATTGCCGTCGACCCGCTGGCCTGGCGTCAGCCCATGCCTCGCCACAACCGGCTGCTGCAGCAGTTTGTCGAACGTTTCCTGTTGGGAGCCGCACCTGGCAGGGATACCAGTGTGACGGACCAGGTGCGCAGCGCGCTGGCCAATCTGGTTCGCATGGGCATGGCCGACCTGCCCTCGGCGGCACGCGCCCTGAGCCAGCACCCGCGCACCCTGCAGCGACGCCTGCAAGCGGAAGGCACAGCCTTCGAAGAGCTGCGCGATAGCGCGCGCAAGACCTGGGTGGCCCAATTGCTGGCGCAGCCCGAGCTGAGTCTGGGCCATATCGCGCAACTGCTGGGGTATTCAGACCAGGCCGTGCTCACCCGTGCCTGCCAGCGCTGGTTCGGCCAATCCCCCCGTCAGCTGCGCCATCGCTCCTGGGAGAGATAGCCTCGGTATAGGTTATAGGGCCTGGATTCGGGGAGGCAAGAGCCTGATCACGATCTCCCGCGACAGAGACTTTGCGCGATGAAACAAGCCCCCGCAGCCACAGGCTGGGGGGGCTTGCGTGCGGAGATGCGCCAGGCAATCAATCCGCGCTGATCAGTGCGCGCTGATCAGTCCGCGCTGATCAATCCGCGTTCAGTTGCTGCTCCAGGTCGTGCAGGACCTTGTAGCAGTTGAAGACCTGCTGCACGCTGGAGTTGGGTTCGCGGCCTTCACGGATGGCGGCGAAGAATTCGCGGTCCTGCAGCTCGATGCCGTTCATGGACACGTCGACCTGGGACACGTCGATCTTCTCGTCCTTGCCGGTGTACAGGTCGTCGTAGCGGGCCAGATAGGTGCCGGTGTCGCCGATATAGCGGAAGAAGGTGCCCAGAGGGCCATCGTTGTTGAACGACAGGCTCAGCGTGCAGATCGCGCCGTTGGCGGCCTTGAGCTGGATGCTCATGTCCATGGCGATGCCCAGATCCTTGTGGATGGGGCCTTGCACGGCGTTGGCCTTGACGATGGGGCTGCCGGCCTGGTAGGCGAACAGGTCCACGGTGTGAGCAGCATGGTGCCACAGCAGGTGGTCGGTCCAGCTGCGGGCCTGACCCAGCGCATTCATATTGGTGCGGCGGAAGAAGTAGGTTTGCACATCCATCTGCTGGATGTTGAACTCGCCGGCTTCGATCTTCTTGTGCACCCACTGGTGGCTGGGGTTGAAGCGGCGGGTATGGCCCACCATGGCCACCAGGCCGGTCTGCTTTTGCAGCTCGGCCACTTCCTGCGCATCCTTCAGTGTGTCGGCCAGCGGAATCTCGACCTGCACATGCTTGCCGGCCTTCATGCAGGCGATGGCCTGCTCGGCGTGCATCTGTGTGGGCGTGCACAGGATCACGGCATCGACTTCGGGCAGTGCCAGGCTTTCGGCCAGATCGGTTGCCACATGCTGGATGCCGTATTTGTCGGCCACTTCCTTGGTCTGGTCAAAGCGGCGACCGACCAGGGAGACGACTTCCACGCCGTCGATATTCTTGATGCCGTCCAGGTGCTTGATGCCGAAGGCACCCGCGCCAGCCAGCGCTACTTTGATGGTCTTGCTCATGATTGGGATCTCCGTAGAGCCGCCTCAAGGAGGCGAAGCCCCCCGCAGGGGGCAGTGAATAGGCGAAGCAGCGAACGTGGTCAAACGCTCACTGATTCTCAAGGATCAGATGGCCCACTGCGGTGTTCGATGCGGGCACATGGTAGAAGCGGTGCGCCACCTTGGGCAGCGGTGCGGGGCCGTCCACATCGGACATGGCGCCGCGCGCGATCAGCCACATCACCAGCTCGATGCCTTCCGAGCCGGCTTCGCGCACATAGTCGATGTGCGGCATCTGCGCCAGACCGTGGGGGTTCTCGATCAGCAGGTCCAGGAACTGGTTGTCCCACTCCTTGTTGATCAGGCCCGCGCGCGCGCCCTGCAGCTGGTGGCTCATGCCGCCCGTGCCCCAGATATGCACGTTGATGTCCTGGTCGTAACTCTCCACGGCCTTGCGGATGGCGCGGCCCAGGTTGAAGCAGCGCTGGCCGGTGGGCACGGGGTACTGCACCACATTCACGGCGAAGGGGATCACCGGGCAGGGCCAGGAGCCGGTCTTGGGGTCCTGCTCGCCGCACATCAGCGACAGCGGCACCGTGAGGCCGTGGTCCACGTCCATCTTGTTGACGATGGTCAGGTCGAAGTCCTGCTGGATCACGGACTGGGCAATATGGCTGGCCAGATCGGGATGGCCGACCACCTTGGGCACGGGACGCGGGCCCCAGCCTTCGTCGGCGGGCTGGAACTCGGCAGCCGTGCCGATGGCAAAGGTCGGGATGCAGTCCAGGCTGAAGGCCGTGGCGTGGTCGTTGTAGACCAGGAAGACCACGTCGGGCTTGTTGTCCTTCATCCACTGGCGCGAGAAGTCATAGCCCTTGAACAGAGGCGCCCAGTAGGCTTCCTGGGTCTTGCCCATGTCCATGGCAGCGCCGATGGCAGGCACATGCGAGGTGAAAACGGATGCGGTGATGCGTGCCATGTCTTAGTTGCCTTCCTTGTTCTGGTTGCCTGCACTGCCCTGGGGTTGATGGTGTGCCTGGGCATCACCGTCCTCGCCCACGTAGCGATTGCCTTCGGCAGAGCGGCCGCCGCCCATCATCATGGCGCGGTACTCTTCTTCGGTCATGCCGGTCATGGAGCCGGCCATCTGCTGGAAGCTCTTGCCGTCGGTGGCGCCGATCTTGGCCAGGAAGTAGATATTGCCGCCGGTGCGCATGCACCAGTTCAGGTCGCGCGCCAGCACGGCCTGCTTTTGCTCTTCGGTCATCGCCCACTCGTCGAGATAGGCACGCTCGTTGGCGCGGAAGCGCTCACGGTTCTCGGCCTTCATCAGGCTCATGCAGAACTGGTTGAGCCAGTAGCCCTTGCGGGACTGCTCGGCATCGAAAATGATGGTGCCGGGCACGTCCAGATACGGTTTTTCCAAAGCCATAAATTCTCCTCGTTACGGATGGCGCAGCCCATGCGACAAGGCTGCGGCCTGTTTCCGGGTGTATGTGTCGCCGGAACTCCGTCAGACCTCTTCGGGCCAGTACAGACGCATGGGGTTGTCTACCAGCAGCTTTTGCTGCAGCTGCGCGGTGGGAGCGATATGAGGAATGAAGTCCACCAGCAAGCCGTCGTCGGGCATGTGGTCCTTCAGGTTGGGGTGCGGCCAGTCGGTGCCCCAGAGCACGCGATCGGGGAACTCCTCGACCACGCGGCGCGCGAACGGCACCACATCGCGGTAGGCGTTCTGCTCACCATGAAGCGCCTTGGGGCCGGTGACGGACAGGCGTTCGGGGCAGGACACCTTGCTCCACACGTTCTGGTGCTCGCGCATGAACTTCAGGAACAGGGCGAACTCTTCGCTGTCCACGCCCTTGCTGACGTCGGGACGGCCCATGTGGTCGACCACCACGGTGGTGGGCAGCGCGGTGAAGAAGTCCCACAGCTCGGGCAGATCCACGGCTTCGAAATAGATCACCACGTGCCAGCCCAGCTTGGCGATGCGGCCGGCGATCTCCATCAGCTCGTCCTTGGGCGTGAAGTCCACCAGACGCTTGACGAAGTTGAAGCGCACGCCGCGCACGCCGGCGTCATGCAACTCCTGCAGCTCGGCATCGCTGATGGAGCGCTTGACCGTGGCCACGCCACGGGCCTTGCCGCCCGAGGACTTGCAGGCATCGACCATGGCGCGGTTGTCCGCACCGTGGCAGGTGGCCTGCACCACCACATTGCGCGCAAAACCCAGATGATCGCGCAGCGCAAACAACTGGGCCTTGCTCGCATCGCAAGGGGTGTACTTGCGCTCGGGGGCGAAGGGGAACTCGTTGCCGGGGCCGAACACATGGCAATGTGCATCCACAGCGCCTGCGGGCAGCTTGAACTGGGGCTTGCTGGGGTTGGCATACCAGTCCAGCCAGCCAGGGGTCTTTTCAAATTGGCTCATTTGTCTTTTCCTCGATGGTCTGTGAGTGGGTCATAGCCGCCAATACTGGCGCCGCACCACTCAGAGATGCCAAGCAAGAGCCGCCTCGCAGCGAGGGCATCGTCCCCCTCCGCATTGCGAAGCAAAGCGAGAGAGGGGGAAGGCGCGGGGCCGCCTAGGCGAAGCGACTCAGGGGGTGTTAATCAATATATTTCAGGCCGGCTTTTTCCAGGGGCTCGCGCATCTTGTACATATCCAGGCCCAGGACGCCCGAGGCCAGCTTGGCGCGCTTTTCGCCTTCGAAGCTCTCGCGCTTCTGCGCGGCGGCCAGCACTTCCACGGCACGCGCGGCGGGCACGCAGACCACGCCGTCGTCATCGGCCACGATCACGTCACCGGGCGTGACCAGCATGCCGGCGCAGACGATGGGGATGTTGACCGAGCCCAGGGTGGCCTTGATCGTGCCCTTGGAAGAGATGGCTTTGCTCCACACGGGGAAGTCCATCTCCTGCAGCGTCTTCACGTCGCGCACGCCGGCATCGATGATCAGCGCGCGTGCGCCGCGCGCCTGAAAGCTGGTGGCCAGCAGGTCGCCGAAGTAGCCGTCGGAGCACTCGGCGGTGACGGCCGCAACCACGATGTCGCCGGGCTGAATCTGCTCGGCAGCCACATGCATCATCCAGTTGTCGCCGGGCTGCAGCAGCACCGTGACGGCGGTGCCCGAGACCTGCTTGCCGGCATAGATGGGGCGCATATAGGGCTTGAGCAGACCGACGCGGCCCATGGCCTCGTGCACGGTGGCAGAGCCCAGGGCGGCCAAGCCGTCAGCAGCAGCGCGGTCGGCGCGCTGGATATTGCGGTAGACAACTCCCAGTTCGTACATGGAAATACCTCTTAGCTTTGACGTGATTGAATCAAAAAGTGAGCTGCTATCGCATGCTATGCATCAAATTTGAATAGTTTTCATATTGAAAACGTTTCATTACCTACGGTAGCAGCTCTCTTTTTTGAGAAGTTACAGACCCTTGGCCTTGAGCGCCTTGTCCAGGCGCGTGAACACGCGGCGGGCATTGCCCTCGTAGACCGCGTGCTTCTCATCGGCCGTCAGGTTCTGCGTGGCTTCGATGTAGCGCTTGGTGTCGTCGTAGTAGTGACCGGTCTGCGGATCGATGCCGCGCACGGCGCCGATCATTTCGCTGGCGAACAGAATGTTCTTGGTGGGAATCACTTCCGTCAGCAGATTGATGCCGGGCTGGTGGTAGACACAGGTGTCGAAGTAGATGTTGCCCAGCAAATGCTCTTCCAGCAGCGGCTTCTTCATCTCCTGCGCCAGACCGCGGAAACGGCCCCAGTGGTAAGGCACGGCGCCGCCGCCATGGGGGATCAGGAACTTCAGCGTCGGGAAGTCCTTGAACAGATCCGAAGTCAGGCACTGCATGAAGGCCGTGGTGTCGGCATTCAGATAGTGGCTGCCCGTGGTGTGGAAGCAGCTGTTGCAGCTGGTGGAGACATGGATCATCGCGGGGATGTCGTACTCCACCATCTTTTCGTAGATCGGGTACCAGCTCTTGTCGGACAGCGGGGGCGAAGTCCAGTGGCCGCCCGAGGGATCGGGGTTCAGGTTCAGGCCCACATTGCCGTACTGCTCCACGCACTTGACCAGCTCGGGGATGCAGGTTGCAGGGTCCACGCCGGGCGACTGGGGCAGCATGGCTGCGGGGATGAAGTGGTCGGGGAACAGCTCGCTGACGCGAAAGCACAGCTCGTTGCAGATGGCGGCCCAGGTGCTCGAGGTCTGGAAGTCACCGATGTGGTGCGCCATGAACGAGGCACGGGGGCTGAAGATGGTCAGATCGGAACCACGCTCCTTCATCAGGCGCAGCTGGTTGGTCTCGATGGTCTCGCGGATTTCATCGTCGCTGATCTTCAGATCGGCCACCGACGGGGTCTTGCTAGGGTCCTTGAGGCCGGCGATCTGCAGATCGCGCCATGCGCCCAGGGCCGCTGGCGCCGTGGTGTAGTGACCGTGTACGTCAATGATCATCTTCAAGCTCCGTTAAAAATAATTCGTCTATCAAAAAGTTCAGTGCGCGCCGCCCAGGCCCAGCATGGAGGTGCGCGGTGCGCCGCCGGCATAGCGGTTCTTGACCAGCAGCGCCAGCGCGGCGATGACGCCAGGAATGGCGACCACCATGAAGACCTGCGGCAGCTCCAGGTGACGACGCGACAGCTCGGCCACCAGGAAGGAGCCGGCAATGCCGCCAAAGCGGCCGATGCCCAGCATCCAGGAGACGCCGCTGGCACGGCATTCCGTGGGGTAGTACTCGGCTGCCAGCGCCTGCATGGACGACTGTGCCGCATTCATCAGCAAACCGGCAATGAAGACCGAAGCCACCAGCATGCCCACGCCGCCGCCCAGCACCTGGCCGATGAAGGCCACGCCCAGGCTGGTCAGGAAGTAGCCCGTCGCAATGATCAGATTGGCATTCCAGCGGTCCATCAGCAAACCGACAAAGATCGCGCCCACGCCGCCGAGCTGGAACAGCGCGGCAATCACGGCCGCCTGGCTGGCGGGCACGCCCGCTTCCTTGAACAGCACAGGCATCCAGTTGACCAGGCCATAGACGATCACCAGGCCCATGAAATACGTCACCCACAGGGCCAGCGTGCCCACCAGATATTTCTGCGAGAACACCAGACGCAGGCCCTGGGGGCCCTGCTGTGCCTGGACAGCAGCCTCGCCGCCGTCGTTCAGCACGAAGCGCGCAGCATTGCGCGTGCCGGCGGCGATACGCACCATCACCTTGCGCACGCGGTCTGCCGAGTAGTTCTTGAGCACCATGAAGCGCACCGACTCGGGCAGCATCACGATCATCAGCACGGCCAGGATCAAAGGCACCACGCCGCCCAGGATCAGCAGGCTGCGCCAGCCGAAATGCGGAATCATCCAGGCCGCGATAAAGCCGCCGAAGGCCGAGCCGATGGGGAAGCCGCAGAACATGCAGTTGGTGATGAAGGAACGCTTGCGGTCGGGGCAGTATTCGTTCATCAGCGTGATGGCGTTGGGCATGGCGGCGCCAAGACCCAGGCCGGTGATGAAGCGCCAGATGGTCAGGGCCTGCAGGTCGTGCACCAGGCCGGAGGCAATCGATGCACCGCCCATCACCACCGCAGCGATGATCAGCACGGTCTTGCGACCCACGCGGTCCGCCAGCGGACCCGCGCCCAGAGCGCCGAACGCCAGGCCGAACAGGGCCGCACTCAGCACCGGGCCCAGATGGGACTTGTCGATGCCCCATTCGCCAAGCAGCGAAGGTGCGATGAAGCCGATGGCGGCGGTATCAAAACCATCGAGCAGAACAATCAAAAAACAGAGGAAGAAAATCCCCCACTGAAAGCCTGAAAACGGGCTCTCGTTGAGGACGGTCTGCACGTTGACGACCGCCGGGTCGGTGTTCTGTTTGCTAGTTTGCGAAGTCATATTTGGAATCTCAGTTGCCTCTCTTTGTCGCCTCTATCTCCTGTCTCGCGGCTGGCGCCAAAGCCTCAAAGGCATCTGGTACGTCCGTCACGAAAGGGCTATGACTGCCCTTTTGCTGGATGGGGTGTCAGTGCCAGGCCCCCGCCTGGACACGAATCAATTCAAGCGGGCTCCATGCCCTGGCGGCGCTTGGCCGCTGCGGCCTCGGGCGAAGCCATGAAGGCCAGCAGACGCTGCACGGCATCCGCATGGGCCGAGCCCGTCACAACGCCGGCCGAAAACACGGTGTCGATGGCAATCGCGGCGGGCAGGCTGCCCACGATGCGGATGCCTTCGACATGGATCAGCTCGCTGAGCTGCTGAAAGCCCAGCGCCACTTCCCCCGAAGCAATCATGGAGCCCACGGGAACGCCGGGCCGGGCCTGCACGATGCGGGACTGGATCTCGTCGGCAATGCCCCAGCGCTCGAACAGCTTTTGCAGCGCCACGCCGCTGGGGCCGGTGGAGTAGCCAATGCTGGGCGCAGCCAGCACGGCAGCGCGCACGGCCTCTTCCGAGCCGATATCGGGCTGAGATGCGGCGGCAGGCACGGCCACGGCGGTGCTGGACAGCACCAGATCCACCTTGCTGCCCTCAACCACTCGGCCGGCGGCCTGCAGCTTGTCGATGGCGTTGGAGGCCAGGAAGACCACATCGAAGGCCTCTGCGCCGGACTGCACACGCTGCGCGGCATCCACACCACCCACGGATTCGATCTGCACCGGCTCGCCGCCCTGCTCCTGCCAGGCTGCAGCCAGATCCGCGAGGACCTGGCGGGTTGCCATGGAAGAAATGCCTTTGAGTGCTGCGCTCATGCCGAAAGACTCCTGAAGTAGATACCATGGCTGCCCCGCAATCCCGAATGCCGCGTCCCGGCCATTGAGGCCTTTCGAGCCACTCCCGCCACCCTGCGGGCAGGCTGCACCGGCAGGACGGGACGCTCGAGCGGGCTTGCATCAGGGCAACCATCTAGTCAAAACGAATGAGACTATTGTCGGCAGCCCTGCGCCGTCCCACTAGGCAAGCCCTCCGCTAGCAGCTATGCCACAAAGGCATAGCAAAGTGCTTGCTCATATCACGTATAAATACCTACAAAGAAAGCACAAAGCCGATAAAGAGAAAAGGCTGAACGCTATTTTTTCAATAGCATCCAGCCTTCATTGCTGTGCATAAGCAACAGTAGATTTAGTGGTTAACCCCTAATTCAGTCATCATGGCGTCCATGCCCACGCCCGTGACCATGACCGCGTCCACGGTCATCGCGATCATGCCTGTCCCAGTCACGTCGATCGCGGCGATCGTCTCTATCCCAGCGCCCATGGTCCCGGCGGTCTTCATGCCAGTCGCGTCGCTCGTAGTGCTGGCGCGGCGGGGCGGCACGCCAATGAGGGGGCGGATTGCGCAGGAAATAGACCGGCTGGCCGCAGGCATGGTAGCGGCCGCAGTAGCGGCGCCAGTTGCGTGAATGGCCAGGCGGCACCCACATATAGATGGGCTGCACCTGCGGCACTACCGGGCCGCCCCACATCGGCTGGGCATACAGCAGCTGCGGCGGTGCATTACCGATATTGACCTGACCGTAAACCCCAGGAGCCAGCTGCCCTGAGATGGAGCCGCTGATATAGGCCTGTGCCTGGGCGGCACCCGCTGCGCAAATCAGCGCCAAGGCTGCCAGGCTGCGGATGAGTGAAGTGCGATTGGACATATGTCTCCATGCTCGATAAAGATCACCGTGGGCCGGCGAGATCGCGCTTCAACCCGGAAACGCTTAAGTCCTTAACGCATCAGGGCCGATTCCCGCTGACCCGGATAAATCTCCAAGCGTAAAGAGGCGTAATGCACGGACTCGGCCGAGCAGGTTGGCTGGCCTCTCACCGGATCGTCTGGCCCTGCAGGCCTTTTTTCAGAATCAGATCCACCACGGGCTGCTCACGCTTGTTGGCGCGCATACAGTGATCCTTCTGGAAATGATCGGTGATCCTGATGACCCAGCGCGCCCAGCGCTTGTTCTCGCGTTCGCGCCAGGCGTGCGATGAAACGCTTTCCCAGGCATAGCCGTTGAGCACTGCCGCATTGACAAAGTGATCCAGCGCACGCACTCCGGCCCTGCCCCGCTCCGTCTTGCCGAACAGACCGACCCAGCAAAGAATCAGCCAGCCCACCACTGCCAGCGGAACGACTGCACACATCAACACAAAACCTGCCAGGCGCTCCTTCATGCGTCCTCTCTCTTGCGCAACTTGATACGAACGCCATTTTCGGAGCGAATCGTCAGACGCCCCACGGGCTGCGGCACATGACCTTGCGCGGGCAGGATTTCGTAGCGCTGCAGCAGGCAGGCCAGAATCAGGACCGCCTCCTGCAAGGCAAATGCAGCGCCCAGACAGACACGCGGGCCCATGCTGAAGGGCATGTAAGCGTGCTTGATGGCCTCCTTATCCTCCTCGCGGTCAAAGCGGTCGGGATCGAAGGCATCGGGGTTCTGCCACCATTTGCGGTGGCGCTGCAGCAGCCAGGGAGCCACCACCACGGTGCTCCGCTCCTTCAATTGCTTGCCCCGGATGGGGCAGGATTGAACGTTCTCCCGGGCGAAGAAGCCCACTGGCGGAAACAGGCGCAAGGTCTCCCGAAAGATATTCCAGACCTGCGAGAAGCTTTTCATGTCCGCCTGCTGCGGCAGACGATCGCCTGCCACCTCCAGCACTTGCTCGTAGGCACGCTGCTGAATGTCGGGAGACTGGGACAGCAGATAGCTGGCCCAGGTCAGCGCACTGGCCGACGTTTCATGCCCGGCCAGAAACAGCATGGCAACCTGATTGACCAGCTCTTCCTCGTTGAAAGGCTCGCCGGTGTTCGGATCCCTGGCCTGCATGAAGGCGGCAAGAATATCCTCCTGCTCCTCGGCCTTGCCCCTCAGGTGCGCTTCATAGCGCGGCTTGATCATGGCGTGCAGCAGGCCGCGGATCTCCCGGGCGGCCTGGTTGCTCTGCCAGCGATACCAGGGCATGGTCAGCCAGCGAACCCCGAACAGGGCCGGCAGCATGAGCTTGGGAGCCAGCGCCTGGTAGCGGGCAAAGGCCTCGAAGATGCGATGCGCATCGGGCCCTTGCAGCGGCGTGGAGAAGATGGTGCGGAAAATGATATCGGCGGTGACATGGGTCATCTCGATCTCGATATCGTAGGGCTGCGTCTGCTCCACGGCATCCAGGCGCTCCAGCATCGCTTGCGCAGCACCCAGCATGCGCGGGAAAGCAACGTTCACCCGGGCCTGGGCAAATGCCGGGTTCATCATGGTGCGCTGACGCTGCCACTGCTCGCCATTGGTCGTGAAGATGCTGTCGCCCAGCAAAGGCTCCAGCGATTCATGCAGCAGATGGCTCTTGGGAAACTGCTGCGCCTCGGTCTGCATGACTCTCTTGACCTCCTGGGTGTCATTGAGCATGTAGAGATCCACGCCAGGCAGATGGACTTCGCCCATCTGCATGCTGTAGCTGCGCTCGAACAGCGCATCCATCCAGGAACGCCGTGCATGCCAGAACATGCGCAGCTTCGATGTCTGCTCGGGGTGGGGTTTGGGATAGACGGGGCAGAAACGACTCATCGCACCAATTTCCTCTCTAGGTAGTCTTGCATCGGACCGGCGCTGGTGAGCAATTCGAAATAGTCATAGGCACCGGCAACTTCGCCGGCCATCAGATACTGAAAATGCATGCGCATCTTGTTCCTGCGCAACCAACGGTAAGTTGCCGGCAAAAACAGCTTGTGAAAGCGTGGCGAACACACCGCTTGCGGGTTGAGCCCCCATTGGGGGCGGCGCTTGCCGGCTGCGGCGAAGAAGCGGGCCGCCTGGGGCGGATGCGTCTGTCCATCCTCGCGCAGCGACAGCCCGACCACATCGCACATGCCGAAACACACGCTATCGCTGGGGGAAGAAATGTCGGCCCAGTACACCGCGTCGTCCAGGGCAATCTCGCGCAGGGTCTGCCGCAACGCACCGGCGCCGGGAAACAGCCCGAACAGCGGAATGCAATTGCCCAGGGTGACCAGATTCACCACCGGCTTGCGCGAGGGGGCCAAGGATAGCGGACTTTGCGCCAGCTTGCGGCGAAGTGCCCGTGTCAACTTCAGAGCCTGCACGCTGCCGACACTGAAGCCGACCACCACCACTTCACGCCAGCGCTGCTGCTGCATGGCCTTCGCCACATCTTCGGCCATCGCCTCGATGCGTTCATCCAGCTCGGGAAAAGCCTTCTCCGAACTGGCATGGGCAAAGTTCAGAATCCGCAAAAGCCAGCTGATGTGCAGATAACGGTCCAGCACCAGACCGCCCCAGCCCACGGCCGCGACCACCGCCAGCATCAGCACGAGCGCGCCCGGCACCGGCAATCCATCCCATAGCTTGACGAGACAGGCGCCCAGGCCGACTCCCGCCAGCAGCACCAGCAGCACATAGACCAGCGGATACATCAGCGCCCACAAGGTAAAGCGCGCCTGCTCCCGCACGGGTTTGAGCCACCGCCTTAGCTTCCAGATGGAAACATAGGTTCCCAGGGCCTGTCGGAAAACCGCCAACCTGCCCTGAGGCCAATGAAGTCGGACCTGGTCATGCCAGTCAAAAAAAACAAAATCGGCACCAGCCGTCCTGTCCGAGTCCGCCTGGGCAACCCGCCATCGGGAATGCAGCGATTTTCCGGGCGCGCCATCGCCCTCGCTCCATTTCTGCCTGCTGCCAATTTCGTACTTTCCATCTCCCGAAACAGCCGGCTGCTTTTGCGACTCGGTACGCATCAGCTGGTGATAATGCCTTGCACCGCGCGGATCGAAGCCGCCCATGAATATCACCAGGCGCTCGTCCTCCCCTGTCTTGCGGGAAGGCTCGAATGAAATGGTCTTGTCGCTGCTAGTCATTGCACTCCGGAAAACGCAATCTTCCACACCACGGCTTATTCGACAGAGGCCACCCCCTGCAGCATAGAAGGCAAGACATCTTCCTGATTGGCAGGCCTGGACACAAAGACTGACTCCGCAGCCTCTTCGGGCCACAGAACAGGATCCACCGACAGGCCGCCTCCCCACAGGCGCTGGGCCATCTGACCGTCCAGCGCCGCCCCGCAACGCCATGAGACCGACGACAGCCGACGATAGAAGCTGCCATTGATCTGCGTGCACTCTATCAAGGCCTTGCGAAAGCGCGAGAGCATTTCCTGGTCGGGAACCGCCTGATGGGCCCGGAACCAGAAGTCCCGCATCCTGCCCTGGTAGGTCAAACCTTCCAGGTCATACAAGGCATTGCCGCAGACCTTGACAGGAGCGCCATGACCCAATGCCGAAAGCCCGGTCGTGCTGTTGACCAGCACCACCCCCTTGGCGCTCTTGAGCAGGGAGGGCAGATGCTGATCATGGATATAGAACACCTTGCCCTCCAACCCATGGCGCCGCGCGAGCAAGCGGATGATGTTGGCGTAATTTCTATGCCCGCGGTCCATCGGGTGGTGCTTGAAGACCACCACGTCATCGGCAATCGACTGCCCTCCTTCGGGCACGCCATCCTTGCGCTCCATCGCCTGGGCCCGGGAAAACGAATGCAGAACGTGATTGATGAAATCCGTCACGAAGTCGTAGTTCGAGTGAACCACGATCTGGGCATCGTTGTAGACCTGCAAAGGCGCCAGGAAGAACCTCTTGCGCAGGTCGCCCAGCAGGCGAGACTCGATGGCCTTTTCCGTGCGCCGATACCAGAACTTGCGCAGATAACTGAGCCACCACCAGGGAGCATCGCGCACGGTCATGCTCCGGTGATGCAGAGCGTTGTTCCAGAACCACTGCCCCAGCCAGGCCACAAAGAAATACAGCATGCCCCACATGGCCGAGTGCCAGAAAGAGTTCCCGACCTTCTTCCATGACTCCGTGGCCGGCCCGTTCGAATGAGGACGCGATGAAGCATTCTCCTGCTTCGACCTCTGTTTCAGCCAGAGGGCCAGCCTCTTTTCGAAATGCGAATGCCCGTTGACGCCCATGGGCTCGAAGGTGATGTGATCGGGCCGCAGATAGCCTTCTTCAAACACCCCGAAGGCGCAGCCCAGGCGCTCTGTCATGGAGCGCACGCAGGCATGGACCGGGCGGCAGTCGCCAAACAGCAGCACGGCATCTATCCGGTGCCTGACGATGTAGGCCTCCAGCACCTCCGGCCACTGGGTCAGATCCCCCCGGAACGAATGGGCCTTGCGCGGATAGAACAGCCAGTCCCCGGCATTGAAATTGAACTTGAATACAGTCGCCCCCACCGAGCGCAAGTCCTTGGCCAGGTTCCAGAAAAAAGGCCCTACCGGGCCTTGTAGCAACAAAACACGTTTAGACGCAAATCCACTCTTGTTCTTCATGCGTACGAGACTGCGGGTTGTCAGGCCGCTTGGTATTTCTATGGAGGCGTCATGAAGCATGACCCCGATATTTTAGGGGTTTCACCGAGTACACCCCTGCACATCACTGCGTGATGACAACAAATCGATGAAAAATAAATGCAAAAAAAGGTAAGTATCACCAACCCGACATAATCGACCGAAGCAATACCCTTGATTTACGCCATTGCCGCCGCAACCAGCCGGACTTCAAACCCTGCAAGCCGCCAGACTGCTCCAGCGCCGTACGCTGCTCCAGCAAACGCCTGAGCACCGCTTCGCAGCTGGTATAGCCCCTGAGCTTCGGATCCCAATACAAGGGGTAGTGCAGCAGCGCCCCGGCAACCAGCTCATCCAGCAACAGCGGGCGGCTGCGGCGCGGCACAGGCAAGCGGTCCTGCGTCAGACCCCAGCCTGCGTAGAACGGGCGCCCATGCACAACCACCTGCTTGTTGCGCAACAAGGCATCAAAGCCCGTCAATGAGGTCATGGTCACCACCACGTCGCAGGCCTCGATACAACTGACCACCGAAGCGCCCTGTTCAATGTGATCGGCATACTGCAAAGCCTGGGCCGGTTCGACATGGCCCTTGCGATTGCCGCTGCTCACATCGGGATGCGGCTTGAAGACAATGAATGCATGAGGAAACGCAGCGCGCGCCGCCTGGATCAGACCCAGATTTGTGCAAACACCCTCAGCATCGCAACCAAAGCGAATGGAGGCATCGTCTTCCACCTGCCCTGGCACCAGCACCACCTGCCGACCGGCCTGCGGGCGATCCTGGTTGAACCAGTTCACAGGACGATTGGGCGCGAGGTTGTACTTGGTGATGCCATGCTCGACGATAAAGGTGCGCACCTTGCGAGCACGCTCCAGATCCTGCGCCGTGAATGGCCGGGTGTTGAGCAAATCCTCCAGCTCCGAGGGCTGACCCGGGTCGAAATAGATGCCCTTGGCATCCAGCACAAAGGACTGCGGTGGAATCAGATCGGAGCCCAGGCCCACCGAGCGAACAAAGCCATCCTCCATGCGAAGCAGGCGCACCCCCGCTGCATCCGCCAACTGCTGCACACCTTCAGGCGGCACCCGGCCCCAGCAGATCAGGCAATCTTCACCGCCAGGCTGCAAAACCCTGGCCGCAGCAACATTCTTGACGAAGACCACCTTGCCGGGATACAGCGACAGCATGGCCTTCACGTTCGCGGCCTTCCAGCGCCGAAAGCCCACCACAATCATGCGCCCGCCAAAGCGCCGAGCCACCTGGCGCTGACGCTGCAGCCACTCCATCACATCCAGTACGTTGCCGCGCTGCCGGGTTTCCGGATTCAGATAGCGGCTGTAGTGCATATAGCCGGCGGCAAACAACTCGTCCACCGAGCGTCGGCGAGCGGCGCGACGCAACATGGCGGGATGCTGCGGCTGGCGATCATCCGTCACACCCCAGCCCGCATACCAGGGCACGCCAAAACAGACGACCGGCTTGTGGGCCAGCAAGGCCTCGAAGCCCATGGTCGAGCTGACCACATAGACCTTGTCCACCTGCGCAATCAGGCTCATCGGGTTGACCGCATCACGCAACACCACCGTGCGGGCATCGGGCTGCACGCCGGTCAGATAGCCACCCTTGCGGCCCGAAGTCACCTCGGGATGGGTCTTGACATAGACCGTGGCCTGCGGGTTCTCGGCCAGCGCAGCGGCCAGCATGGCGTTGAACGTAGCGGCATCCGCACCGCCCTTGGCTACGCTCATATCGCCCGCCGTCTGGTCCACCACCAGCACCCGCTGAACATCTTCGCTGCGCAGCATGCCCTCAGGCAGCTCAGGTGCATGGTTGTACTTGCTCAGTCCCTCGACCAGCAATTTCTCGCGGGCCTGCCGCACCAGCGCGGCATCCGCAGCCCGCACATCGGCATCGCTGCTCAGCAAGCGCTCCAGCGCACTGGGCCTAGTGCAGTCGTAATAGATGCCGGCGTCATCGACCACCAGCGACAGCGGCGGGAAATGCTCGCCGGTGCCAAAGGAGCGCAGAAAGCCGTCTTCCAGCGCCACATAAGGCAGCCCATGCTTGCTTGCGTAAGCGATGGCCTTGCGTGTGCTGGGGCGCAGGCCCCACCCGGCCACAGCATCCACATCCAACCGGAGCCAGGAAGACAGGCGCGAAACATCAGCGCCCGCCAACCTATCAAGGAAAGGGATTCTGCCAATACCCTTCGAGAGAATCCCGAACCTCATATCAAACTGCCGGAGAAGATTCGCCCTTCAGACCATAGATCTGAAGCACGCCCGTCACTTGACCTCCGCCATTCTTCACAACCAGAGCCCCCACCTCTTTTTCCCTCATGAAGGCTTCGGCTTCTGCAAAACGAACCTCTTCACCAATCGTCAGAGGGTTCGATGACATCATGTGCTGAGCACTCAAAAGCTTCACATCATCCTGGGCACCGAACGCCCTGCGGAGGTCGCCATCCGTGATGATGCCTCGCAGCGCTTCTCCATCCATCACCAAAGTCAGTCCCATGCGGCCATAGGTGATAGAGGTCACCACATCGCGGAACGATGCATCGGGGGAACACACAGGCAACGGCCCTTTTTGCATGACATCGCATACGCTCGTCAGCAGGCGGCGCCCCAGGCTCCCCCCGGGATGGAAGCGCGCAAAATCCTCAGGCTGGAAATCGCGCTTGACCGTCAAGGCAACCGCCAGGGCATCGCCCATGGCCAGCGTATTGGTGGTTGAGCTGGTAGGAGCCAGATTGTTTTTGCAAGCTTCACGCTCTACCCCAACATCCAGTACGACGTGCGAATGGCGTGCCAGTGTGGACTCCATCTTGCCGGTCAAGGCAATGATCCTGTTCTTCTGATGCTCCAGGAACGGGAGAATGCGCAGCACTTCTTCCGTTTCGCCTGAATTGGAAATCAGCAGCGCCACATCGATGGGCTTGATCATGCCCAGGTCGCCGTGGAATGCCTCTCCCGGGTGCACAAAAAAGGCTGGTGTTCCTGTGGATGCCAGCGTGGCGGCAATCTTCTGCCCAATGATGCCGGACTTGCCCATGCCCACCACCACCACGCGTCCCTGCATGGACAACACCATCTCCACCGCATCGTTGAAACGGGCATCCATACGCGAGCGCATACGGCGCAGTGCTTCGATCTCTATGTCCAGCGTTTCTTGCGCAATAGCCAAAGCATCGCCTGCAGTATCGTTCTTCACTTTCATGTCCATGTGTCTACTTCCCTCTGTTCGTCATTGAGTCATGGCAGACATCACGCCTGCATAGCCTTCGGCAGAGCCGATCACGTCTTGTTTGCCCTGTGCAGCGAGGATGGCGTCTGCCAACTCACGAAATGCACCCTGCCCGCCCGGGGTCTGTAACACACCGCTTGCCGCCTGGCGTACGTAAACCGGGGCATCAGGTACGGCAAAGCTCAGGCCGCAGGCCGAAAAGGCCGGCAAATCAATGCTGTCGTCACCAATACAGACTGTTTGTTCTGCCTGCACTCCAGCCTGGGACATCAGTTCACGACAAGCAGCGGCCTTGTCCTTGACGCCCAGCATGCACAGAGTCAGGCCCAAATCGGCAACACGCTTGCGCAGCGTGGCCGAGTCACGGCCGGAGAGCACGGCCACACGCACGCCGCTTTCCTCCAGCAACTTCATCCCGAGACCATCTCGCACGTGAAAGCGCTTCATGCACTCGCCAGTAGCGTCATAAAACAGCCCGCCATCGGTCAGCACCCCATCCACATCGGTAATCACTAGGCGAACATCAGCCAGCGTCGGCCGCGGCTCCGGCTCACGCCCTTCCAGCAGCGCGCGCACGCGCTCCAGACACTCGGGCGTATCGACGCCAGGCCCCGTAGGCTCTACTGCATAGGCACGAATCTTCAGACCGGCAGCCATGAGACGCAACTGTTCGAGCTTTTCGGCCTTCTCGGCCATGGGCTGAGGCAAGCCGGAATAGCGCTCCAGCACTTCGCGGCGATAGGCATAGACGCCCACATGCTTGAGATAGGTGGCTTCCTGCGGATCACGTGGATAGGGAATCGGTGAACGGCTGAAATACAACGCGTCGCCGTTATCGGCCAAAACCACCTTCACCGTATTCGGGTTCAGTGCTTCCTGTCCATCGATCGAATGGCAGAGCGTTCCCACAGCCACGCTGGCATCAGCCAGCATGCCGTCCACCAATCGCTGCACATCCCCGGGGCGCACCAGCGGCTCATCACCCTGCAGATTGACATAAATGTCTGCGGGGACCTGAGCCATCACCTCAGCCAGGCGGTCCGTGCCGGACGGATGATCCTTAGAGGTCATTACCCAGCGACCGCCAAATGCCTGCACGGCTTGCGCCACCCGATCATCATCGGTTGCGACCAGTACGGCCTGCACACCTGCAACCTGGCACGCGCGCTCGTACACATGCTGAATCATGGGTTTGCCCGCAATGTCAGCCAGAGGCTTTCCGGGCAACCGGGTCGAGCCATAGCGCGCCGGAATCACAATAGCTACTGCTGTACCTATGCCAGCACCGCTCCTGGAATAAGCGTCCGAAGTGGGCTCCGTCAGAGCATGTTGCATATTCAATAAATATAAAAACAATAGCTACTACCGCTTATCAAACAAGCGATAGCAGCCATTTTTATAAAAAATCAGAGAAAGCCGCGATACATCGCGGCTCAGTCAATCTCCAGAGGCTCGAAAGACTTCACCAAGTCATCCACTGCCTTCACCTGGGCAAGGAAGGGCTCAAGCTTGTCCAGCGGCAGTGCGCTGGGGCCATCGCACTTGGCCTGGTTCGGATCAGGGTGCGCCTCCAGGAACAAACCTGCCAGCCCTGTTGCCATGCCCGCACGTGCCAGATCCACAATCTGCTGACGGCGGCCGCCTGAAGCACCAGCCGTGGGATCGCGCTGCTGCAGCGCGTGTGTCACGTCAAAGATGATGGGCAGATCGCCTGTCGCCTTCTTCATTACGCCAAAGCCCAGCATGTCCACCACCAGGTTGTCGTAGCCAAAGCAGGTGCCACGGTCGCACAGCATTAGCTGGTCGTTGCCGGCTTCCTTGAATTTCTCCACGATATTGAGCACCTGAGAAGGGCTCAGGAACTGTGGCTTCTTGATATTGATCGGCTTGCCTGTCTTGGCCAGGGCCACCACCAGATCGGTCTGGCGAGCCAGAAAGGCCGGCAACTGCAATACATCCACAACTTCCGCTACAGGTGCCGCCTGCCAGGGCTCATGCACATCGGTAATCACTGGAACGCCGAACTCTTTCTTTACCGCCTCAAAAATCCTTAAACCCTCTTCCAAGCCTGGACCACGGTAGGAATGAATGGAAGACCGATTGGCTTTATCAAAGCTGGCCTTAAAAACATATGGGATACCCAGTTTGGCAGTGACTTCCACGTAATGCGCAGCGCACTTCAATGCAAAATCCAAATCCTCAAGCACATTGATGCCGCCAAAAAGCACAAACTTTGACGAATTAGAAAGAAGGGAGTTTTCAAAATTCATAATCAAACAAACTCTTTATACAAACGCACTGCATTCAGCAACATGGCCTTCTGGCGTTCCGGCCTATCGTCATGCAAGGGCAACATCGAAAGAAATAGCAACACAACCAACGGCATGATTTCTCTGACTGTTGCACCATCGATAAACGGAACGTCCAGGAACACTTTCTGCACAGATGCCAGTCGCTGATCAATCTCGAATCGAATGCAATCATAGCCGTCCGCATCCGAATCAATCGCATAGCGACCTGCCATGATGAAGTCGTATAAACCAATCACCGAATGTGCTAATTTGGCTAGGTCGTACTTCTGATCTCCATGAATCGAGAAATCCCCTTTGAAATTAAGGACTCGCGGATCAATGACTTTCAGACGCTCCGAACGTGAGTCGAACAAGATATTACTAAAGCACAAATCCCCATGGAGGATGGAAGGAGCCACGGGCATGCTCAGTGCACGCCTTACGCAATCCTGCACGATTTGAGCCACCATCAACGGTTTCCCTTGATGCCTGGTAATCACAGCCTCACGAGAAAACCCGGTTTCCTGCTCGTACTTGCGCAGTCTGGCAATAGTCTTTTCTTCGTAGAGCGATACAGCATCGCGCAGCACATCCTCATGCCCGCAAGACTCAAGCTGACAAGCCTGGCGAGCATCTGCAAAAAACTTTTTTAGCAAGGCAAACTTCTGCACCCAGAAGTCAACGGAATTGCGGCCATGCACAAACAGCTCGTTCAGCGGCAAATAGGGCAGATACTCCAATGCATAAAAATGCCCACCATCAGGCAGCGCTCCAGCATCCAGAAGATGGGGGGTATATTTCTTGATCGCCAACGGAACGGTCTTGAACCATCGCTCTTCTGCTTCGATTTTTTCCGGAGGAACGCCTGTTTTGTACAGCACGCCCTCACTGATCTTCAAGGCATTGAACGAACGCTGAGTGGTGATTTTGGAGCGCGAGGAGAAATAGGTATTCACATGACCAAGATCGAACCACTCTTCGCAAGATACTGCAGTCAAGGATTGCGTTTGACCGTAAAGTCTTACTGCCTTCACAAAATTACCGCGACTCAGCGCCAAGGCTCGTAAAAACTCCCGCTGGCTGGAAAATGCGAAGAATCCGGACCACACCAAAGTGTCAGCTACCTGCCCCTCCCCAGGTGACTCAACCTCCCAGTCGTAGTCGCCCCTTGAATGCCCCACCGCAACAACGTCCAGTGTTTGCGGTAAATCCAGAATCAGCGTATCGCCATGCAGCAAACGCAGTCCATGCTCGCCATTGGCAGCAATATTGAGCACATAGGTCAGCGCCTCGGCCAGAGAAAATCCATCCGGTACAGCGACCAGCTCAACATGCAGCGCTTCCAGCAAATCACGTTCGTCAAGCGTCAACTCATAGCTGGAAGGCAAGGACACGACAATTCGCTCACCCTCAAAACGCCGCAGAACGCGCACCTGATGCTGCAATAGCTTTTGATTTCCCAATGGCAGCAAGCAAGGAGGAATTGCTCCTAACTCATTCCGGAACTCCGGCACCACGTAAGCCGCAGAGTTGATGACGATCATCTCTTGATCCCCACCAGCTTCCGAATATCCGCCACGGACAACTGCACGAACTCGTCAGGCCGCAAAGCTCGATCATCCACGTAGAAACCATCGGTTCCACACCAAGGCTTTCCGGTATAGATCTCGTCATACGGCACTTTGTGCTTATCCAGCCAGCCGAGAATAATCGGCAGCGTATTGGCATTGATCTTGCCAACATTGCCTTCATACGTGCGCATATTGCGGCTCGTGCTGATCACAATCTCAAATCCCTGTGCCTTGAATTCGCGCATGCGCTCTATCACATCCGGCTTGGGTATGGAGTTGGCATAATCACCATTTACGGTAGAGCAAATAGTCTCATCCAGATCCATCACGATTCTTTTCATGCCAGCGCCTTTTTTTTCAACAATTCCTCATACTCGTCTGGGGTGCCACAGAAATCGATCTGCTCCGGACCGATTACCTCGTACTTGACCACTCCCCCCTCGTCGATCAAACGGTTGTATAACGGCGCAATATAGAACTCCCCCTTCACCTGCTCATTGGCTGCGATAGCTTGCTCAAAGATACTGCAAAACTGTTGTTGACTCTTAAAGTAGTACAGTCCATCGCTACACAGATCGGAAATACGGTCCTTTTCTGTAGTGCGAATCACCGAAGCCCCGAGGCCCGGCTCCACAAACGACCAGTGCTCCCCTTCACCACGGAACACCTCCAGGTAGCCATCGCACTCGGACAGAAAATCTGGCTTGCGATAGTCATAGCGAATGGTGTCGATATTGAATACCGTTATCGGAAAATCATCGCCATGAGACCGTAATGCCAGATATGCCGTTTCGGCTTGTCCACGCGTATCACCGTCTAAGCTGAAAATTTCGTAGTTACGGATACCGAGCTTTTGTACCGCATTTTCAACAAAAGACTGAGCAAAATTATCTGGACGGACCACAAAAAGAAATTGCTCGCAATCAAAATAACGTTCAAATGAGCGAGTAGCCCACTCAAAAAGTGTAATACCATCTAGCTCAAGAGCATACTTCGGAACTTGGTAACCAGCTTTGGAAAATCTACTGCTCAGGCCTGCCATAGTGAAAATAATCACAATATCCTCTCAGAATAAAATTTTTGATAAGCATCATAGAATAATTCTAATTTCGGATCACCAATACATTCCAGATCTTCCTTAAGCTCATTTGATATATCAACCTCGCTTAAAATCACAGGCGCAGAAAATATGCTTTTCCGAGGCCTTAGCACTCGAACATCTATACCATTTGACACAAGGTGAGCCGCCAACAACTCCTCAGCGGCGTTAACCTCCACTGATGATTCAAAATACTCTTCATATCTAAAAATTCCACTCTCAACCAACTTCCGCCAAACACCAGAATATACCTCCATCGCCTCACGAGAACCAATTGCAAACTGATCTCCAAATCCCATCGGTGTTAGATAGGTCACATATATCAAATTCCTCTGATCTCTCACAGCCTCAATAAATTTATCCATACTTGGTAAATCTATTTCCATATCAGGCCGGCACCGTATAACGACATCATATCTATCTCTAACTCTCACTTCATGATTAGACATAGATCTAAAAACCTGATCAAGTAAAAAATACATTTTTGCTTGATTAAATCCGGCCTTCAGTCTTAGGCCTGGAAATTTTTCAACACACTGTTCTTCGAATTCGAAGGCAGAGTGTAGGTTTATATGAGAGTTATCAATTGATTCAGAGAAATATTTTGCATCAATCTTTCTTGAAACGCGCTCAGTAATTCTCTTGAAGACTTTAGGAAATTTTTTCGAAAACTCATGCGCTGAGCGATACTCAACTGGAAGCTCATTAACGAGCTCACCTAGATACCTATTTAGTTGCGCAAATCTTGGCGGAGCAAGAACACTTTCATTCCATATATCTACAAATACATCTGCATCAATTTTTTTTGAGATTGAGTTTGTATTCTCAATAAAATCTCGCCAAGAACCTCTTAATTGACCAGAGACGCAGACAGCAACTCGCCCTCTACGATTTTCACAGGACTCCTTCTCAAGCGGGAGATGAATGCCATTTTTTTCGGCAAAATATCTTATTGCTCTTGCTCTCTCTTTTTCTCCTCGCCATCCCGCCACTTGATGTGCTCGAGTCATACAAATGATTGTCGCTGGGATCCTCTTAATTTTCTCGGCCCAGAACGCCTCATTATCTACACCTACGTCCCCGCCCAACGCTGCAAGTCTAGCCCCAGCATGAATCAGCGCGTCTGTAAATCCAATATGAAGAACCGCATTTCTAAAAATATCAACCGCATAAGATATTTCACATCTATTAAATACGGATTGAAATGACTTCTCAAAAAAATAAATTACCCCAGGATGATTTTTAAATGCATCCATTCTAAAAAACATTACCCGTGGAGTGAAGAAATTTTCATATGGAAGCTCTTCAACCGACTTAACAAAAAACTCATAAGTTCTGTTACCCATTCGGTAAAATTCCCAGATTGCATACTCGCAATCCTTCCACCGCCTCTTTCCAATCAAAACATCTAAAAGCTTGTTCTGCTCAGAAAAATCAAATACCTTAAAAAATGAAGAATCCAAATCCTCTACTGGAGAACTTGGCAATGCAAGCAACCCCAACAGAGTTTTATCTTTAGTTATTTCTGCAAATTTCTTTAAATTATTAAAAAATCTATTATCTTTTTTCGAGTGAGATATAAAAATATCTAACCTACTATTAATCAGATCGTAAATTTCAGAAAATCTATTCGTCTTAATTAAACGATCTAATTTTCTCGCAGCGACCCCCATATCACTACCAAATAACCGATCGACCTTATCAAGTATATACAGCGAGTCTTCATTAAAACCCAAATAAGAGAGAGCATCATAAGATATTAGGTATCCGCGCACTTTGCTTGGATACAGCTTCATCATTGCACATGCCACTACAATTTTTTTATAGAAATCATCCCCTCCTCCTGCATACTCCTCCTCGAGTTCGTTCAAGCTTTGCTGACAAATAATCTTGGTATTGACTTCACGCTCCACAGAACGCAAAAACGGATCGCCTCGCTTAAACATTTTTTGCCCTCGCAAAGTATATCCAAGCAAATAACCTTCCATATATTTTCTTTGAATCAGCAAAAAATGCAGCTGGATCGCTCTGGAATTTTTTGTATTTCCTATCGGAGGTAAATCTTCTCACCAAGTTCTCTATAAATAATTTTTCAAAAAATAATTTATCCTCTGCCAAAGGCAAGTCATATTTTTTTTCAGTTTTAGCCAACGGTACCACATCCGATTTTTTGGGAATCTTATTTATCGAATTAACACCATTGGACCAAACAGATCTAACAGAATTATCCCCGGGTTTACCAAGAATAATTTTCAGGCCTGCACCACCATAAGCATCCTCAAAAACAACCCCGCAAAGCACCTGAGCATCTACCGCGTGAGGATCTGAAAAATAGCGATCCAGCACTCGCATTGACTTATTGGGTTCAATATCAATTTTGTGGAGCCATTCCCCCATCACTGTGCTGGCAGTAGTAATAAACTCCAAAGCACCGGCATGTACCCGTGTCACCACGTTCTCACGTGTTTCTTCTTGTGGGAAACGGTTCATATGAACCGGCTTTAGAGCGCCATTCCAGTCCTTTTCCATCTTGAGAAACGTAGTTTCTGTGTTGGAAAATAGAGTTTCGTACAAAGGAACGAATCTGCAGAACGGATGAAAGGTATCGTGACGATCAACAAAGTTGGCCAGATACGCCTTGGCAGACAAGCCTTTCTTCTCCACACGCTGTAATGCCTGACGGAAAGTCATCAAGTAATACCCTTGAATCGGCTTACGACGGTCAGTCAGTTCGTAAAGCGACTCTTGCATGGTGCCTGCATAGCCGATATCGACGATGGCTACATTTCCATCATCAAAAAGATCTTCATCTTCCAAGTATTGGAGATAGTTTTCGCGCTCACGCTGGGCAATGGCAAAGATCTTCTGTTTGTGGGCAAGCAGGATTTCCTTGAGCACAGGGCGATGCTTGGCATTCACCCGCGAGTCGAGTGCCAATCCGTGCTGCTTAAGCAAGGCTGTATCCACATCGCTGTCTTTGAGGCCAAAGCGTGCATTGAGCAGATGACTAATCGATGTCTGCGCATAGTCCACATTCAACAAGTCGATAATGCCGGACTCATCTCTGATCTTGGCCAGGTTCACCGCCCGACGAGAGCAGAGCAGGTAGTGGCTTTTTGGGGCATCAGGGTAATGCTTGGCCAGTAGATCGTATGCCTTCTTCATGATCAGGCCATCACGCGATAGAAAGTACAACCGATCCATCTTGTCGCGAATGGCTTGCTCCATGATCCACTTGGCATAGCCCAACAAGAACATACCGAAGCCGTAGTAACCAAGTCTCCAGGCATCTCCACTGAACAAAGTTCCACGGCGGCTCGGCAAATAAGGATTGTCATGCAACGTATTACCTACCATCGCAATCAACATTTGAGCGTCCAAACTATGGCGCTCCTCATCGCGACTCCAGATGGATTTATAGGAATCGCTCTTCTCAAAGACCTCTGAAGCCTTAACCAAGTGGAAAGGCTTGATGCCTCTCTCTTTGGCTTTTATAACATCGGCTTGGAGATTGTCACCAACATGCAAAATTGACGCGGCTGGAACTCCTAACTCCTTGAGCACATGATCGAACAAGCGACCACTATGTTTTTTCTGCTTTACCTGGCTTGAAACAAAAATACGCTCATAGCCTTGATAGCCATTTTTCAGGAGAATTTTCTCTAAAAACTCCTGAGGCAGGTACATGTCGGAAATGACAATGACCCGCTTTCCCATGCTCACAGCTTGATTGAATGCAGTCCTGGCACTCTTTCGTTCATAGAGCAGGTCATATTCCAGTTGCATTTCTAATGCCTTGACCTGTTCAGCCTCTTCAAAACTACATCCTGTCAAAACCTGGAAATGCTCATAAATTTCATCAATATGGGTTTCTCCCTCTCCGCGGCCAATGGCCGCTTCGAAGGCAAGTTTTTCACTCTGGCGACGAACATCCTTGAAATGTAGATCGTTACGACAGATCAGCTTGGCCGCATCTTCCGCCATGAAATCGAACATGTCCGATGGTCGCTTGAATGGACGAAACAACAAGGTGTCGAAAATATCGAAAGATACGATGTCGTGCTTGCGAATCTGTGCAGAGAGGTCGGCACAGTGCGTCAGCGTGTGCGCTCCATTAATTGTTTTTTCGAAACCAGAATGACGCAAATAAGCCTGCTCCCGACGCAAAGCCGTGAAGTCTTGCAACAACTGGGAATCAGAGGTCCAGGGGCTGGATTGGGTCGGACTGGTGAACGCTTCAATCCACGCGGAGAAATGCCCGGGTTTTTCCTTGATCCACTCTGCTGGAAAGTGAGAGCCTAAGATGTCTCGCTTAATCAAGTCATCCTGGTAAAAACTGATGTTTTTTGCTACCTGATACAAAAAGTCCTCAAGGTGAGCTGCCGTGTTGTACTTCGTGATATGGCTGGCACCCACGGAAAACACCGGCTTACCCCAGTAAGCCGCTTGGTACCCCACTGAGGAGGATATGGTGTAGACCCCGTCCACCAGCGGCAGCAGCAACTGTGACACTGTCTGGATGGTGTTGAACTTCTCGATGTAGACAAAATTGCTGAACTTATTGCGCAAATAGCGGACATTTTCTGTACTCAGCACAGCACTGCGCAAATTGCCAGACCAATAATTGGTCACCAACACCCCAATATTCGATGGAGTTTTCTGCAGCAAATCCAATACGATGTCGAATTGACTTCTACGTTGAAGCAGGTAGTCGACCATGAAGTAATGATCGATTTGCAGCGGAAATAGTACCAGTCCTTGGAACTTATGCTTAATTCCGCTTACCAGTGGTTCGACAAGGTTCAAAGATTGGAAAAAGCTCTTGTCCTGGGAGCGCAGTTGCTCCAACGCTTCATCCACAAGAGGCTGTTTACCCTCAATACAAACGGCACCAGCGGCCTTATCCAAAAGGCCAATATCAAATTTGACCAGTTCAGGGAAAGGAGATCGTGAGAAGAAGCCGGGCATCTGGTGGATGATCTTGACCCCTGGGAATATCTCTTCCAAGAAGTACATAGGCGACTCCCAAACAAAGATGATGTCTGGTGAGAAATCACTCGGTAACTGCGATTCAATTATCTTTCGCAGACGTTCAACTTCTCCTTCTTTGTAATTCTTGCTTTGATGGCGCATAGAGCGCTCAAAGGAATTTTCACCCTGCGTCCATTCGAAATGATCAATTGCAGAAACAGAGTTCAGTTCTTCCAAATACCCGTCCTGCATAGCGCGACTGGCCACAGCCTCGCCAGCAATTAGGTGGGTTTGGGCGCCATTAGAACGCAGCGCTTTAATCTGATGAACAAGTGAGCTACGCAGAGTGGCGAAGCGAAACTCGGGGTTTCCCAGCTCGATAGCGGGCTCTAGGATGTACAGGGCTTTCATAGACTCACAACTCGAAATATTCACAGACCAAACACAACTTTTGCGCTGATGGCAATCTGGTACATGATCTGAGTCATGTCTTTCCAGAACTGCCGCTTCTTTTCATCCACCTTAGGGAGAACCAAAATTTGATCTCCTGCTTTGATAGAGGCATCAGCAAATAACCTGCTTGTATCGACCTGCTGGAATGCTCCATCGCGATGGGCAACCACTACGCGAGCGTTATCTGCGGACTGGGTAAATCCGCCAGCTCGGTCGATATATTCTTTGAGACTCAAAGAGCCATCGAATGCCACGGCATTGGGGAATAACACCTCGCCACTGACCAGCACCAGCGCATCCTTGCGTGGTATGCGTATGGGAACCTCTAAAAACCTCCCCGCCTGATGGCACCGCAGCCAACGCGACAATCACCGCATGAGCAAACCCAAAGCGCAAGCGCGCAGCGCCATCAAGCTGGACCTCTTCGCCGATGCCGCGCGCAAGCACAAGATCGAGACCTTGGGCGATCCCCTGCAGGTCATTGCCCGGCACATTGACTTTGACGAGCTGACGCGGGTCATTGATCAACTGCTGCCCCGAGGGGATGCCGCCAAGGGTGGACGTCCGCCGTATCCCACCGCGGTCATGGTGCGCATCCTGATCCTGAAGTATCTCTACAAGCTCAGCGACGAGCAGATGGAATACCAACTGCTTGACCGCATGAGCTACCAGCGCTTTTGCTTGCTGGCCGATAGCGCCAACGTCCCAGATCGCAACACCATCTGGCATTACCAGCAGCGCCTGGGCGTTGATGGCGTGACGGCCCTGTTCCAGGCAGTGGACGGCCAACTGCTGCAGCGCGGCTACCTGGCGCGGTGCGGGCAGATCATCGATGCCACCCTGGTGCCTGCACCCATCCAGCACTTCACAAAACAAGACAAAGAGCAGTTGGATCAGGGCAAGATCCCCAGCGACTGGAACGAGGCCAAGCGCAGGCAAAAAGACCTGGACGCCACCCATACCAAGAAGCACGGCAAGGGCTACCACGGCTACAAGCTGAGCATCAGCGTGGATGTGCGCCACAAGTTCATTCGCAAGATCACCACCGGCACAGCCAGCGAGCACGACAGCACGCACTTTGATGAAGTGCTCGATGAGCACAACACCAGCTGCGATGTCTATGCCGACCGTGGCTACCCCAGCGAACAGCGCAGCGAGATGCTCAAGGTCTTGGGCTATCGCGAGCACATCCAGCGCAAGGCCAAGCCGGGCAAACCCCTGAGCGAATGCCAGAAGGGGCGCAACAAGCGCATTGCCACAACCCGAGCCCGGGTGGAGCACCCCTTTGCCCAGATGCGCCACATGGGCGGCAAGCTCATCCGCACCATTGGCCGGGCACGCGCCACGGTGGCCATGACCATGATGGCGGTTTGCTACAACCTCAAGCGTCTGGCCAAGTTCGTGGACGACGGGGTGGATGCGTTCTACAAAGACAAGGGAATGCCCTCAAAGACCGAGGTGCGCCTGCAAGGGGCCAATGGGTGAGAAATGGGGCAAGAAATGCCCAAAAAAGGGGGAAATTGCTCAAAAAATGAGCTCATCCGAAGCGCTCAAGCCGCATGCGCCTGTGACTGGCTGAAAACAGCGGTTTTTAGAGGCTCCCGTATGACATCGCCGTTTTCCAGCAACATATTGTCGCGCTGCGCCGCCTGCGCAATCTGCACCTGGCCAGTGGGCTCCACCTTCTTGGCACGCTCCACCCATTGCAAGGTCAGGCTTGCTTCTTCCTGTCTCAAGCGTGCCTCATCCACACTCCCACTGCGGGCTGTGAGCAACGCCGTTTCAAGGCTGCGCAAGCTAGTTGCCAGCATCTCTTTCTGACGTTCCTTCACACTCTGCCGAAAAAGCTGGACACTCTCGGGCTCAGCGTCCGGCAAGGTCTGGATGCTCTGCATAAGAGCCCCGAGACGGGTTCCATAAGGCAGCACATATTCCTGCGAATTCATATGCTCGCCTTCGACCCGCACGGTAATGGTGCCGGGTTTCTTGTCCGCAGTGAATTCCAGTTCGTCTCCGTTTTGCAGCACCAAAGCATTGGCCTCCTGCAGCGGGTAGTACTCCGTGTTCTTCACGGTTCCGGTATTGCGTGCAATACGCACATGGGTTGCCTGGGCTTGAGGTTTGGCCAGTTGCATCAACTCAGCCACTGTTTCGGAGCCACGGGAAAACTCAAAGCGCTTGGCATTGTTTACAAGGCCCGATACGCGCACCCGGTTGGCAATGGGGGGAACAAAGATCACATCTCCATCATTAAGTTGCAGCAGCGGTAACTGGCCCTTGAGCAGAAAGTCATAGAGATTGAAGGTGGCTCGTACGGAACTGCCTCGCTTGACCTGCACGGTCAAGAAACTGCCCCGCTCGGGGTCAATGCCTCCCGCCTGGTCCAGATAGTTAAGCAGGCTGTCCATGCTGGTGCCGTTGTACAAGCCCGGGCGCATGACATTACCACCCACAAAGATGCGCACCGGCTGGGCGGCGGCCAGGCTGGCATAGCTGTAGACATTAGCGCGGAACACGCGGCGCACGGCGGCTTCCACCTGTTGCTGCAGATTCTTGTTGGCAATGCCCAGCACCTTGATCGGCCCGACCTGAGGCAGGAAGATATTGCCTTGCGGGTCGACAGCGGCCACGCTGTCAAAGGTAAAGCCTCCCCAGAGGCGCAGATGAATGCGGTCGCCTACCGCCACCAGATAATCGGGATTGAACTGGGTTGCCCCTGCACGCGCAAAGTTGCCAGTAAACAGGTTTGCGCCAAAGACATCGCTATTGAGGTTAGCCGTGTAATCAGCGGTCTGTGGGGCTTGCGGCAACACAGGAGACTGCATGGGAACGGCAGCACCAGAACGGCTTGCCGAAGCATCGCTGAAAGACCCGCCAGAAGGCACCAGTCCCAGCGCCTGATTGATCTGGAAAGGATCAATACTGGATGTCGATGTATCTTGCTTGGAACCGGCTTGAGAGGTCTGGGCCTGAGCCGGCGCCAAACCAGTCAGCAGCACCGCGACTGCCGCACTGATACAGGTACGCGCGATAAAACGTTGCATGATAAAACTCGAAAAATTCAGAACAATCAGTCGCGGTGGTCGCGGACGATGGACACCAGCAATTGCACCAACCCGGCCAGCAGCAAGGCACCCAAAATAAAGGTAGCGATGTTATAGAGGCGCCGGGGGCGCATGGGATATTCAGGCATCGACGGACTTTGCAGCACCAGCACCTTTTTCAAGGTACGCGTTGCTTCCACCCGGCCTTTTTCAAGCGCCACCAAAGCGCTCTTATAGGCATCCTGCAAAAACTGAGCCTCCAGTTCCAGACGTTGGTACTCTTCCACCGTTTTGTTTAGCGATTGCCCCTTGGCGCTGGTCAGACGGTTTTTCTCTGTTTTGATCTGCTTTTCCACGGCCTGGATCTGCAGATCGACTTCCACGACCGCAGGTGCCGTGGGAGCCAGATAGCCCAATAACGCAGTCTTGCGCGCGCTAAGTTCGGTCAACTGCTCATCCAGTTTGTTGACCACTCCGGCCAGGTTTTCGGCTGCAGACTGCGGCGAAATCAGACCCTTGGCATTCTGGAAGGCCAGCACGCGCTGGCGCGCGTTGAGCGCATGTTCACCACGCTCCTTGACCTGCTTTTCGAGAAAATTCACCTGCTCCTGGGCCAGCTGATGGCCCAGCGAGTTCATATAACGCTCGCCCTCATGGACCAGTGCGCTAGTGATCTTGCGAGCCATTTCAGCGTCATACGCCTGGGCCTGAATGACCAGTACCCCGGCATATTCGTCATATTCCACGCTGATGCGTGAGAGAAAGTGCCGGTGAAAAAACTCCAGAGACGCATCATGGAAAAACATGCGTGAGAGCAGGTCATGATCGTGGCTGCTGTAGTGCTCGCGCAGGTTCAGTTCTTTATCCAGTTGCAGCAACATATCGACAGACAGCAATCTGTCGCGCAGCAGCATTTGATCAGCACGCGAGATCCCATCTCCACCGGCCAAGAGCGAGCTGAAATCCATGGCTTGCGAAGCCGCCATGTCAGTGCGCTGAATCAACACATGCGCTTCGGAAACGTAGCGATCTGAAGCGACCATACCCCAATAGATTACGGCCAGCAGACATGCAAACAAGGCAACAGCCAAGGCTTTCATTCGCCAAAGAGCATTGCCAAGGCCTTTGAGGCGTTCTTTTCTTAAAAAATCGATCATTGGGAAATACTGTCTTTGTAATTCTTCAGGGCATCTTCGATACTGTCGAACCAATGGGCTTGGCCTTCATGCAGCCAGATTCCGGCCTGGCAAAATTCGCGCAAGGTACCGTCGCTATGCGAAACCATAATGAGCCCCGAGCGATCCGCAATATTCTTGAATGCATCGGATGCTTTTTTTCTGAACGATGCATCACCAGCTGAAGTCGCTTCATCCGATATATACACATCGAAGTCAAATGCAAGGGAGAGACCAAACTGCAGTCGCGATTTCATACCCGAAGAATAATTTCGGACGGGTTCATCAAAGGATGAACCCAGTTCTGCAAAATCTTGTATATAGGCAATTTTTTCCGTCATTGACCGACGCTCGCCAAAGCCATGTAGTCGACAGACAAACTTGGCATTCTGCCGACCAGTCAAAGAGCCTTGCAATCCACCACCATAGCCCATGGGCCAGGAAACCCGGCTACGCCTCTCCACCGCTCCACGTGTGGGTGTGTCCACTCCACCAATCAAGTTGAGCAAAGTTGACTTGCCAGCGCCATTTCGGCCAACCAGCCCCACGCTAATCTTGGAGGGAATAGTGAGATCCACCCCCTTGAGAATCCAGCGCCCCGCACCGTGCGGTGTCTGATATCGCTTGTGCACATCGCTGACAATAATCATTGCGCCCTCAGCTTCTGGGAAAAACGCACCTGCAAGGCCAGTCCAAAGAAAATTGAAACAGCGGCAAATCCATACAGATATTCAAAATTTGCTTCTGGAGCTTGATGATAAACCGAAAAAAAACCACCTCTCAATAGCTCGAGACCATGCGCAAATGGATTATAAAAAGCCCACTCTCTATATTGAATAGGTATTGCAGATAATGGAAATATAGCACCAGACAAAAAATATAAAGGCCGAAATAAAAACATCATTAAATTTCCCGCCTCTGGAACAATTTCGCTTAGAACGGATAAAACAAGACCAATTCCAAGAGCACACAGCATCAACCCGATAAAGGCTAACATAGCCTCCATCGCTGAATTAGGAATAACAGAGTGCCCAAGAAAGGCCAAAATACCGAGCAGCGAACTCAATATCAGAAGACCTAAAAGTGCTTCAAGACCTGCTCGAACAATCACGGTATCGATGGGGCGAACCTGCCGATAGGCAAACAAGGCCTTGTTTGCATCAACCGCGCCCATAGCGCGCTGGAAGACGTTCTGCACCGTGAAGTAGCCAGTCACCCCCAAGACCAGCCACACGGCTACATCAGCCCCAGCGACAGAGCGTGCACGCAGAACGGTGTACAGCAGCAGCATAAAGCAGGCATGCAACACCGGCTCCAGCACGATGAGCACCCAGGCTCCGCGCGCAGCACTCAGGCGCGCAACGGCTTCGCGCAGGAAAAGTGCGTTCCATACCGAAAAAGTGATGGAAAGTGAACCACGTGGAGCAGAAATATCACCAGAAGACGGGGCTGAGTCCAAAATTAATCCTCGTTCTTTTGGACTCAAGACGCACTGAAATCCAATCGAAAAATTATAAATGAAAACATAAGCAAAACCTTATTACAACTACCAAGCGCCCCCTATTCACACTCAATTACATTTCAAATATTCTATCAAATTTCATTATTTGATTTATTTTAGCTATTGAATAGGATTTATTTAAACATCATTTAATTCAAATTTCCAATAAGAAAGGCGTCATCAATCAATGAGAATTAATAACCACAGAATTTTATTCAATGATTATTTAATCATCTGGTTTTCAGAAAATCATGTATGCAGCCTCATTGTGACTTTCTTGATATCCCAAGCAGACCTCCTAGAAAATCAACAAAAAGACCGCAGATCAGCACGCCAAGCAGTCAATAATGAGAGACTACTGTGCGTTCAGGATGAACTTCTGACCGAACACAAACATCGCTACCGTCACCGCAGCAACATCCGTGCTGCTTGCCGTCTGGATTGATATGAACACCACTCAAGAAACCGCCTCCCCCATAACCCCGCGCCTGACCTCTTTGTCCCACGGCGGCGGCTGTGGCTGCAAGATCGCACCCGGCGTGCTGTCGGAGTTGCTGGCCAAAAGCAATCTGCCCAAGCAGTTCTTCCCCGACCTGCTGGTAGGCACAGAGACCGCAGACGACGCGGCCGTCTACAGGATCAATGACGAGCAGGCCATTGTGGCGACGACGGACTTTTTCATGCCCATCGTCGACGACCCCTATGACTTTGGCCGCATTGCCGCCACCAACGCGCTGTCCGATATCTACGCCATGGGCGGCACGCCGCTGATGGCGCTGGCCATTGTGGGCATGCCCATCAATGTGTTGCCGCACGATGTGATTGCCAAGATTCTGGAGGGCGGCGAATCGGTCTGCCGCGATGCAGGCATTCCGCTGGCGGGCGGCCACTCGATTGATTCGGTCGAGCCCATCTACGGCCTGGTCGGCATCGGCATCGTCAACCCCAAGCAGATGAAGCGCAATGCCGATGCCAAGGACGGCGATGTGCTGATTCTGGGCAAGCCCCTGGGAGTGGGCATTCTCTCGGCAGCGCTCAAGAAGAATCTGCTCGATGATGCAGGCTACCGTGCCATGGTGGATGCCACCACCAAGCTCAACCGCCCCGGCGCCGAGCTTGCCAAGCTCGAGGGTGTGCACGCGCTGACCGATGTGACCGGTTTTGGCCTGCTGGGCCACGGCCTGGAACTGGCCCGTGGTGCCCAGCTCAGTGCACGCATCGAAGGCGCCAAGCTGCCCGTGCTGCCCGGTGTTCAGGCGCTTGCAGAGCAAGGCATTTTCACGGGTGCATCGGGGCGCAACTGGGCCTCTTATGGTGAGCACGTCCAGTTGGCATCCACCGTGACGGACGCCCAGAAAGCACTGTTGACCGACCCTCAGACCTCTGGCGGCCTGCTGGTTTCCTGCGCGGCAGATGCTGTCCAGCAGGTACTCAAGGTCTTTGCCGACAGCGGCTTTCGCGATGCAGCAGTGATTGGCCGCATGGAGACAGGCGCGCCCAAGGTCTTTGTGGACTGAGCGCGTCAGGCAGTCGAGAAGGAGCGCAGCCCTGCTCTGCCCTGCTTCTCAAACAGAATGCAAAACGCCCGGCGCAAACCGGGCGTTTTGCATGTGAGCGCCATGTCGTGACTCAGGGCGTCTAAGCCTCGCCCACGACCTCGGCGGTGGTACGGCGGTCGATCTTGCGGCTCAGCACCACCGAGGTATAGGTCTGCTGGATGCCGTCGATCAGGCCGATACGGTCGAGCAGCGCATCCAGTTTCTCATTGCTCTCGCAGCGCACAAACACCATGTAGTCGTACTGCCCGCTGACAGCCGACACCTCCTCCACCTCAGTGAAGCGGTTGAGCGCCTGCATCACCGAAGTTGCCGTCTTGGGCTGAACACGGATACCGCAGTAGGCGCGCACGGCAGACTGCTCCATGCGCGAGCCAAGTCGAACGCCATAGCCGGCGATCACGCCCTCATGCTCCAGCTTGGCGATGCGTGCGACCACCGTGGTCCGAGCCAGATTCATCTGCCGAGCCAAGTGCGCGGTCGAGGCTCGCGCATTGGTCTGCAGCAGGCGCAGCAGCTGGCGGTCCGTTTCATCCAGTCGATATTCCATACCTTGTCTATCCAAATCTTGCCGAGCACTTACGCAAACGCTGCGTTAAACACAAACCCCAAGAACTCTCTGCCACCACCTGCAGCCATGCATTGCGCCGAGCGACTTCTGTTGCTGCTCGCCCTCAGACGAGCGCGTGGAGCGGACCTCAGCTACACCCAACAGCCAATTATTGTGTCAGCTAACCCAGCCTGATAGTGGGCTTGTCTTTTCAGATGGCTAATCTGCACACATTTGTTTCAACCCGGCAAGATATTCAACATATCTGCACTTGCCTGCGCTTGTGACCATGGCAAGGGCGCACTGCGGTACTTCAGGGTGACTCCGGCCGAAAACCAGACCTCTGTTGTGGGCGGGCGGTCAAGCTCGTTCACAAGGACCCAAGTGCGCTCGCCGAGCAACAGCGACACAAAAGAGCGAGGAGTCTAATGGTTGTTTTCCCGCGCTCATCGATGCCGCCGACGATACGGCGAAAACACTCGGTAAGTTTGGCTGGTTTGGTGCAAATATCTGCGAGAGGTAAGTACTTACCCTAGGCAATCCTTTGGCCCGGTGCGCCGCTTTCGGCAATGCCTGAGCCCGCCAGACTGCAAGCAGCCTCCAATCACCGACAACTGCGCCTTGTGCTGTAGAGCAAGACTGACTGCGCAATAGCGCAGCCTGAGCGCCCCAATCGCGCATGACTGAAAGCTTTGGGCGCGCTTGCACGCGTGCCAATTTCTACAAACAAAAAACCCTGCTCATGGCAATGAGCAGGGTTTTGATTTTTTGGCAGGGGAGGAAGGATTCGAACCTTCGCATGCTGGAATCAAAATCCAGTGCCTTAACCAGCTTGGCGACTCCCCTACGATGGAACGAATTCTACAACGACTTTTCGCTACAAATTTCGAAGTAGTCCAAAAATGTGCAATTGCACATGGAATAGGTTTACCGCCTTCCTGGCGTCAAGCCAGCTCCGTCGCTGAGCAGCCTACTGCACGACGACTGCCGTGCCGCTGGCCGAGACCATGAGCATGCCATTGCCCTGGCCCAGTACCTCAAAATCCAGGTCCACACCGACTACTGCATTGGCTCCCGCCTCGGCAGCGCGCTGCTCCAGTTCCTTGAGGGCAATTTCACGCGCTCTTTGCAGCTCGCGTTCGTAGGTTCCAGAGCGCCCGCCCACGATGTCACGGATGCCGGCAAAGAAGTCCTTGAACACATTGGCACCCAGAATGGCCTCGCCCGCCACCACGCCGCAATAACGGGTGATGCGCTTGCCTTCGATGGAGGGAGTGGTTGTGACGATCATGTTGGGCTTTCAAAAAAAAACGGCAAACCGGGATCGACACCCATATGCACTGTCCAGAGCGCTCCTCATGCCGCACATGCAGAAGAGCCCAGCCGCAAAATCGGCGCAATCCGCTCGGCCCAGTATATGCGTGCAGACAGCGCGTCATGGCTGCACACGATGCAGACCAGCCAATGCCTGCGGTGGGCTTAATCAACGCCACAAACCGGGATCAAGGCAAAGGCAAAGGCAAAGGCAAAGGCAAAGGCAAAGGCAATCAGACTGCAACCGTCAACATCCGAAGCAGCTCTGCTTCGCCAGCGAAGCGTCAATCAGGCAATGCCGGCCTGCATCTATCTCGCATTGATTTCCAGCATCCCATCGAGAGCCATCTGAACGCCATAAAGCACAAGACGCCATCAGAAAAATCATGAATCCGGCAATAGCAGCTTGTGCATGCCTTGCACGGCATCGCGCAGAAAGCTCCAGGTCGTGGCTATGCGTGGAATCTGGCGCGACTCCACGGGCATGCTCATCCAGAAGGTGCGCGTAAAGCACGCCTGCTCGGGCAGCACGCGACTCAGTATCGGGTCCTTGTCGGCCACAAATGCCGGCAGCACGGCCAGACCGGCGCCGGCACGCACGGCCTCGTATTGAGCGGTGATGCTGGTGCTGCGCAGCGCAAAACGCTCAGGCCGGTGCAAGGTATCCAGCAACTGCAGCTCGCGCGTGAACAGCAGATCGTCCACATAGTGCACAAAGCTGTGATGGCGCAGATCCTCGGTTCTGGCCACCAAGGGCTTTCGCGCCAGATATTCACGCTGGCCGTACAGATAGAGCCGGTAGTCGGTCAGCTTGGTGACGACAACCGAGCCACGCTTGGGCCGCTCCAGGGAGATGACGATATCGGCCTCGCGGCTGGACAGATGGAGCATGCGCGGCAGCGCCAGCAGGTCGACGCTGAGCAGCGGGTAGCGCAGCGTGAGCCTGGCGAGCTCGGAGGCCAGCATCTGCGTGCCAAAGCCTTCGGTGGCCCCCACCCGCACCAGCCCGGCCAGCCCCTCGGCGGTGGCGGCATGCGCCAGCGGGCCTCGCTCCAGCCCGTCCACCGCGCTTTGCATGGTGTTGGTCACTTCCTGCAGCTGCCGCCCGGCCTCGGTCAGCCGCCACTGCCCGCCTTCGCGCGCGAACAGGACGGCACCCAGCTGCTTTTCCAGCGCCTGGATGCGCCGCGACACCGTGGTGTGCTCTACACCCATGCGCCGCGCAGCAGCGGCCATGCTTCCGCTGCGCGCCAGCTCACCAAAAAAACGCAGATGGTCCCAGTCCAATGTCTTTCCTTGCGGTTCGTGGTTCAGTGGATCAGTCGTTCTCGCTGCCCTGCAGCTTGCCCGTTAGGCCCTTGACCGCCTTGACGGCCGCACTGCGCTTGCGCTCGGCACTGCGCTGGGCCACGGCGCTCGGGGCACGCGCGAACTCGTCGTTCTCGTGAATCAGGAGTGACAGCATTTCCATGAACTGCGCCCGCTTGTCATCGGCAAGAGGCTCCAGCATGCGGCGCTGGGCACGCAGCACCGAAGGCTCGGCAGCGACCAGCAGGTCGCGCCCCTCTTCGGTCAGGCTCAGCAAACGCACGCGTCGGTCCGCAGGGCTGGCGTTGCGCGCCATCAGGCCGCGTGCTTCCAGGCGGTCGATCACGCTGCCTATGGTGGAGGTGTCAAAGCCGATATTGCGCGCCAGCGTGCGCTGGTCGATGCCCGGCTGACGCAGCACAGCCGACAGGGCTGCGTACTGCACGGGCGTCACGCCAAATTCCTCGGTTTCTTCCATGAACACGGCGACGGCGATCTGCTGCAGCCTGCGGATGTGATAGCCGGGATAGTTTTCTAGTTCTGCGGGTTGGTATTGCATGTCTTGAGAGCCGACGCCGGGCCCGCCCTGCCGCGCGGCAGTTGAAGGGCCATGACTGAAAGACCCCGATATTCGCACGAGTGACGCCCCGATTCGCGCTAAGCCTGCCACCGGGTTTAACCCAATCAACGCTGACACAGATCAACATTATGCTAATCATCAGTGTGCTGTTTATTTAATTCACAGCCTCTCCTGGCCCATCGCAAGGCCGTCAGACCCAGACGCAAGGCAGCAACGCACTGCCCAGCAGATACCAAAGAAAGAGACAAACCATGAGCCTTGTGCAAGCCCAGCCCTCACCGGTCAAGCTCACGGCCATCGAAGCCCCCGGCCAACCCGAACCCACCGCTGCGCTGGAGCAGCTATACCGAGGCTTCGAGCAGGAAATGCTGGTGCCGCTGTGGACGGAGATCGGCGGCCTGATGCCTGCCCACCCCAAAAGCCAGGCCACCGCGCATCTGTGGCGCTGGGAGAATCTGCTCAAACTCGCAGATGAAGCCGGTCGCATCGTCCCCGTGGGCCGGGGCGGCGAGCGCCGCGCGATTGCCCTGGCCAATCCGTCGCTGGGCGGGCGCCCTTTTGCCACGCCGACGCTGTGGGCTGCCATCCAGTACCTGATGCCCGGCGAAGATGCGCCCGAGCACCGTCACACCCAGCATGCCTTCCGCTTTGTGGTCGAAGGCGAAGGCGTGTGGACCGTGGTCAACGGCGACTCGATCCGCATGTCGCGCGGCGATTTTCTGCCCCAGGGCGGCTGGAACTGGCACGCCCACCACAATGCAGCCAGCCAGCCCATGGCCTGGATAGACGGGCTGGATATTCCGTTTGCCTACACCACCGAATCCCAGTTCTTCGAGCATGGCCGCCTGCATCTGAACCCCGAGGAACGCGTCACGCCCGAGTTCTCGCGCTCCGAGCGCCTCTGGGGCCACCCCGGACTGCGCCCCGTCGCCCATCTGCAGGACAGCCCGGTCACGCCTTTGCTGGCCTATCGCTGGGTGGACACCGACCGCGCGCTGACCGAGCAACTGGCGCTGGAAGCCGAAGGCTGCGCCGCCACGGTCAGCCCCGGCCATGCCGCCGTGCGCTACACCAATCCCTGCAATGGCCGCGATGTACTGCCCACCATTCGCTGCGAAATGCACCGCGTGACCTGCGGCGCCAGCACCCGGCCCAAGCGCGAAGTGGGCTCTGCCGTCTTCCAGGTCTTTGACGGCCAGGGCACGGTGACCGTGGGCGAGCGCCAATGGCAGGTGCGGCGTGGCGACATGTTCGTCGTGCCTTCCTGGCAGCTGTTCAGCGCGCAATGCGATGCCGAGCAGCCGCAGCTGGACCTGTTTCGCTTTGCCGACACGCCGATTTTCGAAGCCGTCCACGCGTACAGATCAGAAACCGCCTGAGGCGCTTCGCTTCTTCCCCGTACCCGTCGCCCCCTTGGGGGACGACAGCCTTTGCTGCGGGGCGGCGCGGCTGGCCAGGTCCTTGCTGGCTGTCTCACCGATAGAGCGTGCCTTTTCAAGCACTTAGTCACCGATACCAATCAGCGATATCAATCAGCGATACCAATCAGGAATCACACATGCCCCAAGCCAAACACGACGACAACTACCTCTGGCCCCCCGCCCCTGTCCAATCTCTGCCTGTGCGCGGCAGCGAGCAGCGCCTGCCCGTCAATCGCCTGTTCTTTGTGGGCCGCAACTACCACGCCCACGCGGTGGAGATGGGCCGCCCCGTGGACAAAAGCGTCGAACGCCCCTTCTATTTCACCAAGGCCCCGCAGACGCTGACCGAATCGGGTGCCTGCGTGGCGTATCCGCCCGAAACCGCCAACTACCACTTCGAGATGGAGCTGGTCGTGGCCATCGGCAAACCGGGCTTTCGCATTCCTGCCGACCAGGCCCATGAGTACATCTACGGCTATGCCTGCGGCCTCGACATGACGCGCCGCGATCTGCAACTGGTGGCACGCGACAAGGGCCGCCCCTGGGATCTGGGCAAGGATGTGGAGCAGTCCTCCGTCGCCAGCGAAATCGTGCCCATGGCCGGCAAGGTGATCGAGTCCGGCCTCATCGAGCTGAGCGTCAACGGCGAGCTCAAGCAGCAGTCCGATGTGAACAAGCTGATCTGGAACATCCGCGAAATCATTGCCGACCTGTCCCTGTTCTATCACCTGCACCCCGGCGATCTGATCTACACGGGCACGCCCGAGGGCGTGGGCGCCGTGCTGCCCGGCGACCAGATCACAGGCCGCGTGGCAGGCGTGGGCGAAATTGCCCTGAGCGTGGGCCAACCTGGGTAAGGCGCGCAGACCATGAAGCTCTACAGTTTCTTTCGCAGCGGCACCTCGCACCGTCTGCGCATCGCCCTCAATCTCAAGGGCCTCACGCCCGACTACCTCCCCGTCGATCTGCGCGTGGACGAGCAGGCCGAAGCGCCGTTCAAGCGCATCAACCCGCAAGGCCTGGTGCCCGCGCTGACGCTGGACAGCGGGGAGACGCTGATCCAGTCGCCGGCCATCATCGAATGGCTGGAAGAACGCTACCCCACGCCGGCGCTGCTGCCTGCCGACCCCGAGGCCCGCGCCCATGTGCGCGCCATGGCGGCCATCGTGGGCTGTGATGTGCACCCCATCAACAACCGCCGCATCCTGCAAACCCTGCGCCAGCAGTTCGGAGCCGACGAGGCCGCCATCAACGCCTGGTGCACCACCTGGATCACGGCCGGCTTTGATGCCATCGAGGCCTTGCTGGCACAGGACGGCAAACGCGGCAGCTTCTGCTTTGGCCAGGCCCCCGGCCTGGCCGATGTCTATCTGATTCCGCAGGTCGAGAGCGCACGCCGCTTTGGTGTGGATCTCGCCCGCTGGCCGCTGATCAGCGCCGTCGATGCGGCTTGCAGCGCCCTGCCCGCCTTTGCGCAGGCAGCGCCTCTGGCCCAGCCTGACGCCCCGCAATAGATCTTTCCCCCTGCGGCCACGCCCAAGCGCGGCTGCCCACCAACGCTCTGCAGTCCCTAAAAACATCCACCGGAGACAAACTGTGAAATACGAGCAAAATCAACCCCAAAGCCAATCCACACATACGCAAACAGCTATCAAGACCATAGTTGCCGCAGCCGCTCTGCTGGCCGCAGCCGGCCCTGCGCTGGCCCAGGGCGATGCGGCCAGCTATCCCAACCGAGCCGTGACCGTGGTCACGGCCTTTGCCGTGGGCAGCGGCCCCGATGCCGTGCTGCGCATCGTGGGCGAAAAACTGGCCCAGCGCTGGAAACAGGGCGTGACCGTGGACAACCGCCCCGGCGGCGGTGGCTTTGTCGCCATCGAGTACGCGCGCCGCGCCAAGCCCGACGGCTATACCCTGCTGCAACTGGACAGCGAACATATCTCCGCCCTGCCCTATCTCTACAAGAACAAGAACTTCAACACGCTGAGCCACTTCGACCCCGTGGCCCCGCTGTTCCTGACGCCCTTCTTTGTGGCCGTACCCACGAATTCGCCCTGGAAGAGCATTAGTGACCTGATCAAGTCCGCCAAGGCCGAGCCCGGCAAGATCAGCTATGGCTCCTGGGGCGTGGGCAGTCCCGGCCACCTGGGCGGCGAATGGCTGGACTATCTGACGGGCAGCAAGATGACCCATGTGCCTTATCGCGAGGTCAGCCAGCTGTTCACCTCGGTTGCCAACGGCGACCCGACCTGGAGCTTTGCCAGCCTGCCCTCCAGCCAGGGAATCTACAAAAGCGGCAAGATCCGCTATCTGGCCGTGGCTGCACCCAGGCGCATCGCGCAAATGCCTGACGTGCCCACGGTTGCCGAAGCGGGAGGTCCCGCCGAGCTGGATGTGAACTCCTTTGTCTCCCTGCTCAGCCCCAAGGGAGTGGATGCCGCCGTGCGCGACAAGATCCGCAGTGATGTGGTGGCCGTGCTGCAGGACCCACAGGTCAAGGAGAAGTTCTCCACCTTCGCCTTCCAGCCCATGAGCTTCACCGTGCCCGAGATGCAGCAATTTGCCAGGAAGAAGTCCGAGCAATACAAGCTGCTGATTGAAAAAGCCCAGATCAGCCTGGATTGAGAGCCGCCTTCGGCCGTCAAACAGATCACGCCACAGGCATGCGCCTGCAACCGGCAAAGCCCCGTCAGCACAGCCTGCACGGGGTTTTTTCATTGATCCAACGCCCCTGTCTGCGCTCCAGATCAAGAGGCGCTGCACAAAAACGGCAGAGCTCCCAAGGCGTGCAAAAACGACCTCAACCCGGGGTTACACTTATTGCGAGGCGTTTCTCCGGATTTCCATCCCACCTCCAGAACGCCCGCATGCCATGAGCCCCTGCTGATAAGCGCCAGGGCTGTGCGGCAGTTTCCCGCCCAAGCCGCAGCACCGTCTGTCTGCCAGGGCTCCATGCTGATTTCACGTGACTCCACGCGATTCAGCCCCTCCAAATCGTTATAAAAAGATGAACAATTCCTTCAAGACAGCCATCGCCTTTTTGCTGCTTCCCCTGGCCGCAGCTTCGCAGGCAGCCGAGCCGCCCTCGCCCATTGCTGCTGCCGAGCTGTATATCCGCACTCTGGTCAATCACGATGAGCAGGCCATCAGCCAGCTCAATGACTATCTGCGCCCGGACCGCCTGCGCTCGGGCCGCAGCGCAGACTACGCCAATGCCGCCGAACTCAAGCAAGCCGACAAGGACTTCCCGCGTGAAGTCACCGACGTGGTCCTGCCCCTGTTCCCCGAGGCACAGCGCGACGCCCTGCGTGCGCCCGTGGAGAGCCTGATGAGCACGGTGCAAAAGGCGCGTCAGCAATCGCAGTGCAAGACCGTATCGGCCACCAAGCCCAAGCTCGACAAGAATGGCGTGCTCAATACCGAGGTGAAGTTCGCCTGCCAGTTGGTCAAGACCCCCGAGACCTGGGCCGCTGGCATTCAACGCATGGTGCGCAACAAGCTCAGCCTGGACCAGGTGCAGGGCGAACTCAAGAAGCTGCAAGCTGCATACTCAGCCCCGGCCAGCTACACCTACGAGGGCGTAATTTCCCTGGGCATGGTGCCCAAGGACAAGGACAAGGCCTGGCGCAACGACTTCGCGAGCGAAGCCTTTGACGAGATGTTCAGCGAGCTCTAAGAGCATCTGAGAACGGCAAAAGGGCCCGAGTGGGCCCTTTTGCATTTTGCCGCCGCAGGTACTGCAGCCATGCCCGGCCGCCAATAGCTGCAAGAGCTGACAGACATAGCATCCACTTGTGCACATTTGCACACCCTATGTGCAGTGTTTGCTATTGCTACAGCAAATCCGCACACATACCATGAGGAACGAATTCACCAACGGAGACACCTCATGAACGCACCGACTTCCGCCAAGGTTCTGGCGCCCACGGTCAAGCTGCTTATCAACGGGCAGATGGTCGAATCCAAAACCACCCAGTGGCGCGATGTGGTCAACCCTGCGACGCAGGAAGTGCTGGCGCGCGTTCCGTTCGCCACGCCCGACGAGGTCAACGCCGCCGTGGCCAATGCCAAGCAAGCGTTCAAGACCTGGAAAAAGACGCCCATCGGCGCACGCGCCCGCATCTTTTTGAAGCTGCAGCAGCTGATCCGCGAGAACATGAAGGAGCTGGCCGCCCTGCTGACGGCCGAACAGGGCAAGACCCTGCCCGACGCCGAAGGCGATGTCTTCCGCGGCCTGGAAGTCGTGGAACATGCGGCCAGCATCGGCAATCTGCAACTGGGCGAGCTGGCCAACAATGTGGCCAACGGTGTCGATACCTATACGCTGAACCAGCCGCTGGGCGTGTGTGCAGGCATCACGCCCTTCAACTTCCCGGCCATGATCCCGCTGTGGATGTTCCCCATGGCGATCGCCACGGGCAATACCTTCATCCTCAAGCCTTCCGAGCAGGACCCCATGGTCACCATGCGTCTGGCCGAGCTGGCACTGGAAGCCGGCGTGCCCCCTGGCGTGCTCAACGTCATCCACGGCGGCGAAGACGTGGTCAACGCCATCTGCGACCACCCCGATATCAAGGCCATCAGCTTTGTGGGCTCGACCAAGGTTGGCACCCATGTCTACAACCGCGCCAGCCTCAACGGCAAGCGCGTGCAATGCATGATGGGTGCCAAGAACCACGCCATCGTCATGCCCGACGCCAACAAGGAGCAGTCGCTCAACGCCTTGCTGGGCGCCGCCTTCGGTGCAGCCGGCCAGCGTTGCATGGCGGTCTCTGTCGCCGTTCTGGTGGGAGAAGCCCGAAACTGGATTCCCGATCTGGTGGCCAAGTCCAAGACCCTCAAGGTCAGTGGCGGCACCGAGCCCGGCACCGATGTCGGCCCTCTGGTGAGCTGCGCGGCCCTGTCGCGTGTCGAAGGCCTGATCGAGCGCGGTCTGGCCGACGGCGCCACGCTGGAGCTGGACGGCCGCAAACCCGAGGTAGCCGGCTATGCCAAGGGCAATTTTGTCGGCCCCACCATCTTCAGCGGCGTCAAGCCCGGCATGAGCATCTACGAGCAGGAAGTCTTCGGCCCCGTGCTGTGTCTGGTCGCTGCCGAGGACATCGATCAGGCCATCGAGTTCATCAACGCCAACCCCAATGGCAACGGCACGGCCATCTTCACCCAATCGGGTGCGGCCGCGCGCAAGTTCCAGGAAGAGATCGATGTGGGCCAGGTCGGCATCAATGTGCCCATCCCCGTGCCCGTGCCGCTGTTCTCGTTCACGGGCAGCCGTGCCTCCAAGCTGGGCGACCTGGGCCCCTACGGCAAGCAGGTGGTCATGTTCTACACCCAGACCAAGACCATCACGGCACGCTGGTTCGACGACAGCACCACCAGCCACGGCGTGAACACCACCATCAGCCTCAAGTAAGCCGGCCATGAAACCCGACAGTGCAGCCCAGCCTCTTGCCAGGCCCGGGCTGCGCTGTGCGGCGTTGCCGATGATGGCAGGCATGTACGCTCAAGAATTGTCACGCTCCTCCCCCCTGCGCCCGGCCGCATATACCTCTCACAGCCCCACACGGCGGCTGGCCCGTCTGTGCGCTCTGGCAGCCGCCAGCCTGCTGATTGCCCATCTGCCCGTAGCCTCGGCCCAGGAAAGCGAACCGGCCCCGTTGCACTGCCCCGCAGATCAGCCACTGTCTCTTGCCTGCCTTGAGCAACAGGCCCAGGTCATAGAACGGGGCATGCAGGTGCTCTACCTGTACCTGCAGCGCCAGCTGCCGCAGGCCAGCGCCCAGGCCCTGCAGTCCGAGCAGGACGACTGGACACAGCAGCGCGACCGGCGCTGCCAGCCCAATGGCTATGTCCATGAAGCCGAAGACATGGCTGCTTGCCGCATCGGCATGGCCCTGAGCCGGGTCAAGGTCTTCAAGAACCAGTGGTATCCGCTGGCAAAAAACGAACAGGGTGAAAAGCAGCCATGAACCGGGCAAACCCATATCACTTGCTCCAGCAGGCCAGCCCGGGCTGCGATGATGCGGGCATGACGATCCGCATTCAGAAAATCAGGCAACCGAGCCCTGCGACCCTAGACACCAAATCGCTTGCGGCTCTTCTTCTTGCAGCAAGCTTGAGCCAGCACGCCCTGGCCCAGGCCGGAGCCGACTGCGTGCCCGGCGGCACCACGGCCCAGACCAATGCCTGCGCCATCAAGGACTTCCAACAAGCCGACACCGAGCACCAGATTCTCTACGGCGATGTGATGCGTGCGCTATCGGCCCATGAGCGACCCGCCCTGCGCAAGGAGCAAGGCGAATGGAGCCGCCAGCGCATTACCCAGTGCAAGCAGGCCACGAAGGCCTTTGAAGCGCAGCCCGACTGGCCCAGCCGCTACCACGGCTGTCTGGTGCAGCAGATCACGGCCCGCGATGCGGTGCTCAAACGCTGGCTGCACCAAGGGCCGCCCGACTGAGCGGCAAAGCCGTCGGGGGCCAGAAGACGAATAGAACAAAAAGGAGACATGAAATGGACTTTGAACTCAGCGAAGATCAACGCGCTTTTGCCGATACCGCCCGTGCTTTTGCGCAGGCCGAGCTGGCGCCGCATGCGGCCGAGTGGGACCGCGAGCACATCTTCCCGCGCGATGCCATTGCCAAGGCTGGCGAGCTGGGCTTCTGCGGTCTCTATGCGCCGGAGAGCATCGGCGGCCTGGCCCTGCCGCGACTCGATGCCACGCTGGTCTTCGAAGAAATGGCGGCCGTCGATCCATCGACCACGGCCTTCATCACCATCCACAACATGGCGACCTGGATGCTGGGAACCTGGGCCACCGATGCCGTGCGCGCCGAATGGGGCGAGCAGCTCACCAGCGGCAGCAAGCTGGCCAGCTACTGCCTGACGGAGCCCGGCGCGGGTTCGGACGCGGCCTCGCTCAAGACCCGGGCCGAGCTGGTGGGCAACGAGTACATCGTCAACGGCAGCAAAGCCTTCATCAGCGGCGCGGGCAGCACCGATGTGCTGGTGCTGATGGCAAGAACCGGAGATGCCGGCTCCGGGGCTTCGGGCATTTCGGCCTTTGCCCTGCCTGCCGACGCGGCTGGCGTGAGCTATGGCAAAAAGGAAGAGAAGATGGGCTGGAACAGCCAGCCCACGCGCGTCATCAGCTTCGACAATGTGCGCATTCCCGCGCACAACCTGCTGGGCCGCGAGGGCGAAGGCTTCAAGATCGCCATGAAGGGCCTGGACGGCGGGCGCATCAATATCGCCACCTGCTCGGTGGGCGCTGCCCAGGGCGCGCTGACCCAGGCCCAGCACTACATGCAGGAGCGCAAGCAGTTCGGCAAGGCCATCGCGAGCTTCCAGGCCCTGCAGTTCAAGCTCGCCGACATGGCGACCGAGCTGGTCGCGGCACGCCAGATGGTGCGCCTGGCAGCCTCCAAACTGGACGCCGGTGCGCGTGATGCCTCGACCTATTGCGCCATGGCCAAGCGCTTTGCCACCGATGCCGGCTTCATGGTCTGCAACGAGGCCCTGCAGCTGCATGGCGGCTATGGCTACATCCGCGAATACCCGCTGGAGCGCCTGATGCGCGACGCCCGCGTGCACCAGATTCTGGAAGGGACGAACGAAATCATGCGCGTCATCATTGCCAGGCGCATGCTGGAGGGTGATGCACCGGAGGTCATTCGCTAAGCTGCTGCCATCACCCAACGCAAGGACTGCCATGCCCGCCAAGCCCATCGCCCCTGAAACCCTGCAGCTCATAGACGCCGTGCGCGATGCGCTGCAGGGCTGCACAGCCGTGGAAGAGAAAACCATGTTCGGCTGCCATGTGTTCATGGTCAACGGCAAGATGTGCCTGGGCGTGGAAAACGACGAGCTGCTGGTGCGCCTGCCGCCGGCCAGTCATGCGTTGATTGCAGAGATGCCAGGCGTGCGCCCGCTGTCTTCGCGCGGACTGATGGAAGGCTACTTTCTCGTCGGCCCCACGGCCTATGCCAGGCGCGATCAATGGCTGTACTGGATCAGCGAGGCCCTGGCCTTCAACCCGCTGGCAAAAGCCACGCCCAAACGCAAGACCGCCAGCAAGGCCGATAGCAAGACCGTCAGCAAGAAGCCGGGCGATGGAGAAAGCCCTGCAGCTCAAGGCACCAGCAGCGGGCGCAGGCGCACCAGGGCAGCCCCGAAACTGGCTGATGCCGACGCTCCCGAAAAGCACCCTATTTTTGACAGCGAATAAGGACAAAGGACTGACCTCATGGCCATACGCATAGTCCAGCTAGGCAGCGAACGCGCCCCCGACGAAGGCCTGCGCATAGGTACGGTGCGCAGACCGCCGCGCGGCGTGCCCAAGGCCGAGTTCGCAAGTCGCAACTACTACGACTGCTGGTATCCCGAACTCTCGCCCGAGGTGGAGCTGATGCAGCAGGCCCTGGAGGCCATCAAGCTGCGCACGGCCGGCCAGACGGCACAGGCCGACAAGCTCTGGAAGCAGTTTGAAAAGCAGTTCCGCAAGCAACTGGCCGAGCCAGCCGCCGATCGCACCCTGGGACTGCTCGCAGCCTTGTCGCACAGCTGCGCCTTTTCTCTGGGCTGCTACTGCGACGACGAGGCGCATTGCCACCGCAGCATCTTGCGCAGCCTGCTCGCTGACAAGGGTGCCATTCTCAAAAATTAAGCGAAAACCAACCAATCGCTTATGGATAAAGCGCCAGGCGCTATCAATTCAATAACAGCAAGGAGACAGACATGCAAATCGCTTTTATCGGTCTGGGCAATATGGGTGCCCCCATGGCCGTCAATCTGGCCAAGGCCGGCCACAGTGTCAAAGCCTTTGACCTGAGCCAGGAGGCCATCGCCAAGGTCGCTTCCGCAGGGGCCCAGGCAGCCTCCAGTGCCCAGGAAGCCGTGCAAGGCGCCGAAGTCGTCATCACCATGCTGCCCGCCAGCCAGCACGTCGAGAGCCTGTTCCTGGGCCGCGACGGTGCGGCCGGTCTGCTGGCGCACATCGCCAAGGGCACGCTGGTCATCGACAGCTCCACCATCGCCGCGGCCACCAGCCAGAAGGTGGCCAAGGCAGCGCAGGCAGCGGGCATCGACTTCATCGACGCCCCGGTTTCGGGCGGCACCGGAGGTGCCATTGCCGGTACGCTGACCTTCATGGTGGGCGGCAGCGACGCGCAGCTGTCACGCGCCCAGCCATTGCTCGAAAAAATGGGGGCCAATATCTTCCACGCCGGCGGCGTGGGCGCGGGCCAGACGGCCAAGATCTGCAACAACATGCTGCTGGGCATTTTGATGGTGGGCACCAGCGAAGCAATCGCCCTGGGCGTGGCCAACGGTCTGGACCCCAAGGTGCTGTCCGAAATCATGCGTCGCAGCTCCGGCGGCAACTGGGCACTGGAGAAATACAACCCCTTCCCCGGCGTGCATGAGAACGCACCGGCCAGCAAGGGCTATGCAGGCGGCTTCGGCACGGATCTCATGCTCAAGGATCTGGGCCTGGCACAGGACAACGCCACCGCCAACCGCGCCAGCACGCCGCTGGGCGGCATGGCGCGCTCCATCTATGCGGCGCACAGCCTGTCCGGCCATGGCGGTGAAGACTTTTCCAGCATCATCAAGATGCTGCAGAAAAAGGCCTGAGGCCATGGCCCTGCCCCACGCCCAACCCGGAGTTCCCGTCGAAGTGCAGCCCGACGGCATTTCGCTGGGAAACCAGAAGACCGCGGCACTATTCAAGTCCGACACTCTGGAAGTGATCCGTCTGGTGTTGATGGCAGGCAAGCGCCTGCCTGCGCATCAGGTGCTGGGCGAACTGACGATTCAATGTCTGCAGGGGCAGCTCGCCGTCATCCAGGGCGCAAGCCGCCAGACATTGAGCGCGGGGCAGTTGCTGTTTCTGCCCGCCCAAACCATGCATGAGGTCGAGGCCGAACTCGACTCCTCGGCCCTGATCACCATCGTGCTGCACAGCCACTAACCAGCAGATCCGGTCACCGGCCAGCTGACCCCGCTCTGCTGCAGCGGGTATCGCAGCTGGCCCCCCGGGGCTTGAAACCTGTCAGGCTGTCAGCTGCTGATTGCACAAGCGCTGACAGCTATTCTTTCTGAAGCGGACAGCCCCCGCTGAAGACTCCTTGTCTGCCCACGCAAATCGACTCCTGCTGACGCTTGCCACGGTGGTGCAAATCGCCGCCCTGTGTTTAAGATGGCCCCAGAGGAAGTGATCGCTGCGTTGCTCTCAAGGAGTTCTCCATGATGAAGCTGACTGGACAGAACATTCTCATCCTCGGCGCCGGCAAGATCGGCTCAACGATCGCCGACATGGCTGCCGAGCTGCATGAAGCCACCGTCACGCTGGCCGATATGCAGCCCCCGCCCGGCACCGACCCGCAGATCCGCCCCCTTCAGCTGGACATCGACGATGATGCGGCACTGACCCGCGCGCTGCAGCAGCACTCTGTCGTCATCAATGCCCTGCCTTTCTTCTGCGCCGAGCGCGTGGCCAGGGCTGCAGCGCGGCTGGGCGTGCATTACTTCGATCTGACCGAGGATGTGGCGGCCATGCGCGCCATACAGGAGATGGCGGCGCAGGCGCGCTCGGTGCTGATGCCGCAATGCGGACTGGCTCCAGGCCTGATCGGCATGCTGGGCGGGCATCTGGCCCAGCAGTTCGACGAGCTGTTCGATCTGCAGCTGCGCGTGGGCGCGCTCACGCGCCATGCGACAAATGCGCTGCGCTACCACTTCACCTGGAGCGTGGACGGCGTCATCAACGAGTACTGCAAGCCCTGCAACACCATCGTCAACGGCCAGCCCATGCTGGTGCCGCCGCTGGAGGGGGTCGAGCAGCTGATTCTGGACGGCGAGAACTTCGAGGCCTTCAACACCTCGGGCGGTCTGGGCACGCTGTGCGAGACGCTGCAGGGCCGCGTGCGCAACCTCAACTACAAGACCATACGCCACCCCGGCCACCGCGATGCCATGCATTTGCTGCTGCATGGCCTGCGCCTGATCGAGCGGCGCGATCTGCTGCGCCAGGTGCTCGAAGGCGCAGTGCCCCACAGCCGCGAAGACATGGTGGTGATTGCCGCCATGGCCAGCGGCATGCGCGCCGGGCGGCTGGAGCAGCTGACGCGCAGCGCCCGCATCTTCGGCGCGGTGCTGCGCGGCAGGCAGCGCACGGCCATAGAGCTGACGACCTCGGCCGGCATGCTGGCCGCCGTGGAGCTGTTCGCCTCGGGCCAGCTGCCGCAGCAGGGCTTTGTGCGCCAGGAGCAGTGCACGCTGGCCGCACTCTCGGGCACCCACGTGGCCCCCTACTTCGAAGGCCTGCTAGGCTGAGGCCTGTATCTCACACCATTCAGGAGGGAATGCCATGACTGCCATCGCCGCTGCCGACTTCCACACCGTGCTGAGCCGCTGCGGCATTGCACTGCAGGCTCTTGAGGGCAAGGACATCAGCGTGCGCTCGCCCATCGACGGCACGGAACTGGCCAGCCTGGCCGCCCTGCCCGGCGCCCAGGTGGCGCAAGTCATTGACCATGCCGTCGAGGCGTTCAGGCAATGGCGCGTGGTGCCTGCCCCGGTGCGCGGCGAGCTGGTTCGGCTCTGGGGCGAGGAGCTGCGCCGCGCCAAGAGCGATATAGGCCATGTGATTTCCTGCGAGGTCGGCAAGATCGTGCAGGAAGGCCTGGGAGAGGTGCAGGAAGGCGTGGACATCTGCGAATTCGCGCTGGGCCTGTCGCGCCAACTGCATGGCAAGACCATTGTTTCCGAGCGTCCCGGCCACCGCATCATGGAGCAGTACCACCCGTTGGGGCCGGTGGCCGTCATCACGGCCTTCAACTTTCCCAGCGCCGTTTTTGCCTGGAACGCGGCGATTGCCCTGGTCTGCGGCAACCCGGTGATCTTCAAGCCCTCCGACAAGGCACCGCTATCGGGCCTGGCCACCTTCAAGGCGCTGGAGCGGGCCATTGCCCGGTTTGGCGACCGGGCGCCGGCAGGTCTGGCGCAGATCGTGCTGGGCGGCGCGGCTGTCGCCGAGGCCCTGGTGGACAGCCCCCGAATTGCGCTGGTATCGGCCACGGGGTCGAGCCGCATGGGCCGCACCGTGGGCCCCAAGTTGGCGGCGCGCTTTGGCAAGCGCATTCTGGAGCTGGGCGGAAACAACGCCATGGTGGTCACGCCCGCTGCCGATCTGGATCTGGCCGTGCGCGCCATTGTCTTCAGCGCCGTGGGCACGGCCGGCCAGCGCTGCACCTCGCTGCGACGCCTGATCGTGCACCGCGATGTCAAACAGCCGCTGCTGGACAGGCTGCTGCCGGCTTACCGCAGCCTGCGCATCGGCAACCCGCTGCAGCCGGATACCCTGGTCGGCCCGCTGATCAACGAGGCATCGTTCGAGGCGCTGCAGCACTCGCTGAGTCAGGCTCAAAAGGACGGCGGCCATTTGCTCACGGGCGGCCAGCGCCAGCTGGAGCAGCAGTTTCCGCAGGGCTTCTATGTGGCGCCGGCCATTGTGGACATGCCGGCCCAGACCGGCATCGTGCGCCACGAGACCTTTGCCCCGCTGCTCTATGTGCTGAGCTATGACGAGCTGGAGCAGGCCATTGCGCTCAACAACGATGTTCCCCAGGGCCTGTCCTCCTGCATCTTCTCCAACGACCTGCGCGAGGTGGAGCTGTTCTTGAGCGCGGCCGGCTCGGACTGCGGCATGGCCAATGTCAATATTGGGCCCAGCGGTGCCGAGATCGGCGGCGCCTTTGGCGGCGAGAAGGAAACCGGCGGCGACCGCGAAAGCGGCTCCGACGCCTGGAAGCAATACATGCGCCGCACGACCAACACCATCAACTACTCGCGCGAGCTGCCGCTGGCCCAGGGCATTCAATTCGGCTGAGGCACAGGCATTGCCATTCTTGATGGCCGGGGAGCACCGGCCCTCATAGAACGGGTTTTCTCGTTGAGCAGCAAAAGAAGCGCCACAGCTCCGGGCTTAGCTACCTGCGGCTGGGAGTTCTGGCTGCCCGGCTTGCACCAGGCTCTGCACGCTGGCCACAAAGGCTTCGAGCACGGCCGGCATGCCCTGTGACCGCCAGGCCAGCACGGCCGGCGTGCTCACCCGGCTGCCGCGCAGTGCCGCAAAGCGCACGCCGTTCATGCCCACGGTCTGCATGCAGGCCGGCACCAGGGCCACGCCCTGACCGGCCGAGACCAGTGCCATGACGGTCAGCCACTGGCGCGCGGCATGGCGGGTATGCGGATGGATGCCGGCCTGCTGCAGACAGGCGATGACGTTGTCGTAATTGGCCGGGGCCACCTCGCGAGCGAACATGACAAAAGTGTCCTGGGCCAGTTCGCGCAGATCGATTTCGCCGCGCTCGGCCAGTGCATGATCGCTGGGCAGGCAGCAGACAAAAGCCTCCTCACCTATGGACAGCGTGCGTATATCGTCCTGTGGCACTCCGATGTTGAGAAAGCCGCAGTCAATCTGCCCCCTGGCAATGGCCTGCAGCTGATCGCGTGTTGACATCTCGTGCAGGCATAGCTCGACCAGCGGGCGCTCGGCGCGAAAGGCCCGGCAGAACCCAGGCACCTGCCGGTAGACCATGGACCCCGTGATGCCTATGTCCAGCCGCCCCTGCAGGCCCTGCGCCACGCCGCGCACCACCTCGGCCGCATGCTGAAGCTGAGCCAGCACCTTGCGCGCCTCGTGCAAAAAGGCTTCCCCGGCAGGCGTGAGCCTGACGTTCTTGGCGTCGCGCTCCATGAGCACCGTGCCCAGATCCTGCTCCAGCGTCTTGAGCGCCATGCTCAGCGGCGGCTGAGTGATGCACAGGCGCTGTGCGGCCCGGCCGAAGTGCAGCTCTTCGGCCAGAACCACAAAGTAACGCAGCAAATGGGTTTTCATCATGTTTCGCAAAGTTTGGCCAAGACCATACCCCATGCCGCAAGACACCGGGAGTTCGCGCCCGGCTGGCAGCAAACCCAGCCGTTCATTTGCTTCGACCTCCCTCTTCCGCCGTCAAGCCATTGCAACAAAAACCACATGCCAAATAAGCATCTAGCCCAATCACAGAAAGCGCAAGAAGCTATCAAAACAGCATCGCTTTGTCGCTTGCAACAGAGGCCTTGACGGCCACGCCGGGATTTCGCCCCGGCGGGCGACTCACTTTCTGTTGCCAGAAAGTAAGCAAAGAGCGCAACCCGACCATCTGCGTCCCTGCGCTTCGCTGCGGGCAAACCTGCGTCACGCCATTCAGGCTGCTCTGCCGCCCAACTCGCTGCGCGGCACGCCGCTTCGCTCAGACAGACGGCGGCAAGCCAGTTCACGATGCAACGCTGTCCTGCGGCAGCGTTGCCCGCATCCCGAACCGCGTGCCGCAGGCGCAGATAAACGGGTGGATACGGGCGGCCTGCAAGAATTGGGACGAGGCCGGTTGTTGGTCTTGCCCCTTGTGCCCACGCTGCCCGCAGGCGCAGCCGGCGGGACGGGGGCAGCAGGGGCCGGCTCTTTGCTTACTTTCTGGTGGTCCGGCACACCGGCGGAAGAAAGTAAGTCGGCTGGCGGGCCGAGACCCGCCCTCTGTCTAAAAAACAGGCATGTTGCCGAAGCAGGAATTCAAGCCAAATCAGCCTCTAACCCAATCACAGCAAGCGACAGAAGCCTGGCCGGATACGCCGAGATTTCGCCTCGGCCCGCCCTCTGCAAGCCGATCAAGCAGGTCATCTACCTCACTCGCCATCGCCGATCAATACGACTTGGGCAGGCCCAGCACCTTCTCGGCGATAAAGCACATGATGAGCTGCGGGCTCACGGGTGCCAGGCGCGGAATCCAGGACTCGCGCATATAGCGCTCCACATGGAATTCCTTGGCATAGCCCATGCCGCCGTGCGTGAAGATGGCGGTCTCGCAGGCCTTGGCGCAGGCTTCGGCGGCCAGGTACTTGGCGGCATTGGCCTCGGCGCCGCAGGGCAGGCCCTTGTCATAGAGGAAGGCAGCTTTCTGCACCATCAGGTGTGCAGCCTCCAGCCCCATCCAGGCCTGGGCCAGCGGGTGCTGCACGCCCTGGTTCTGGCCAATGGGCCGATCGAAGACCACGCGCTCGTTCGCATACTGGGTGGCACGCGCCAGGGCTGCACGGCCCAGGCCCACCGCTTCGGCCGCGATCAGGATGCGCTCGGGGTTGAGGCCGTGCAAGATGTACGTGAAGCCCTTGCCCTCCTCGCCGATGCGGTCCTGCACCGGGATGCGCAGCCCGTCGATGAAGAGCTGATTGGTGTCCACGCATTTGCGCCCCATCTTCTCGATCTCGGTCACGGCGATGCGGCTGCGGTCCAGGTCGGTGTAGAACAGCGACAGGCCCTCGGTGCCCTGGCACTCCTCCACGGGCCTGGTGCGAGCCAGCAGCAACATCTTGTTGGCCACCTGGGCCGTGGAGATGAAGACCTTCTGCCCATGCACCACATAGACATCGCCGTCGCGCACGGCACGGGTCTGCAGCTTGAGGGTGTTGAGCCCGGCATTGGGCTCGGTCACGCCGAAGCAGGCCTTGTCCCGACCCGCAATCAGCGGCGGCAGCCAGCGCCGTCTTTGCTCGTCGGTGCCGAAGACCACGGCCGGATGCAGGCCGAAGATATTCATGTGCACGGCCGAAGCGCCCGACAGGCCCGCACCCGTGGCCGATATGGTGTGCATCATCAGCGCCGCTTCGGTGATGCCAAGACCTGCGCCGCCGAATTCCTCGGGCATGGCAATGCCCAGCCAGCCGGCCTCGGCCAGGGCCTGGTGGAAGTCGAGCGGAAAGCCGCCGTCCCTGTCCTTCTTCAGCCAGTAGTCATCGTCGAAAGGCGCGCAGGCGCGCTGCACGGCGTCCCGGATCTGTTCCTGCTCAGCGCTCCATAAAAAATCCATGGCGGCTTCTCTCTATCAGTTGAATTTCAATGAAATCCGCCTCAAACGCCCGTCTGACAAGCGCTATCAGCTATTGTTTTTAATCACTCAGGTCGGCGCACGCGCGCCGGGTTCTCGCCATAGGGCGGGCTGTAGAAGACCAGCAGACGCACGGGGGTGTCGCTGGTGACGCGAAACACATGCATGCAGTCCTCGGGGAAAAAGCAGGTATCGCCCGCCTGCATGGCAAAGCGCTCGCTCTGGCCCTGGCTTTGCACCTCCACCTCGGCAGAGCCTTCCAGCAGATAGCAGGCCTGCTCCATGCCCGGGTGGGCGTGCGGCAACGCACCGCCGCCTTTTTCCAGCGTTCCGAGCACCAACTCCATGTGCTGGGCACCGACATTGGCCTGGCTGACCAGGCGTCGGTTCACCGTGCCATGGTGGTTGGCGGGGCTGTAGCCCTGTACGTCCTGCTCGCGGATCAGATAGCGGGGCATGTCTCTGTCTCTCTTTGGTCGTTGGATGATGAAGCCTGCATGCAGCCACTGCTGGCCTGCAGTGCGGCGATCTGCGCCTCGCCAAGGCCTGCTTCGCGCAGCACCTGCAGCGTGTGCTGGCCCAGTTGCGGCGCAGCGCTGGCCTGGCGGCCCGGGGGCGTGGCGCTCCACTGCGTGGGATTGGCCGTGGTGCGCAGCCGCCCCTCGCTGGGATGCTCGATCTCGCGCACAAAGCCCGTGGCCGCATGGTGGGGGTCGGCCAGCAAGTCCTCGGGCGAGGCCATGGGCATATTCGGCACGTCGGCCGCATCGAGCAGCGCGCGCCACTCGGCCGTGCTGCGCTCGCGCATCAGGCTCGCCACCTCGGCATAGACCGCATCGATATTCGCTGCGCGCTGGCCGTGGGAGGCGAACATGGGCTCGCGCATGCGCTCGCCCTGGCCTATGGCCTGGAAGAAGCTATGCCAGTGCTTGTCGTTGTAGATCAGCACGCACAGATGGCCGTCGCTGGTGCGGTAGGGCTTGCGATGGCGCGTCAGCAGCCGCGCATAGCCGGCATCGCCCAGCGGCGGCTCGAAGCTCAGCCCGGCCATGTGATCGCCCAAAATGAACTGCGTCATGGCCTCGAACATGGGCACGACCACCGCCTGGCCCAGGCCGCTCTTCTCGCGCGCATACAGCGCTGCCGTGACCGCATAGACCGCATGCAGGCCGGTGACCCGGTCGCCCAGCGTCATGGGCGCATAGGACGGCTCGCCGCCGCCGTACTGCTGGGCCAGCCAGGGCACGCCGGTCGCCCCCTGGATCAGGTCGTCGTAGGCCGGCTTGGCCGCATAGGGGCCGGCCTGGTCGAAGCCGCAGCAGCTCACATGGATCAGGCGCGGATGGCTCTGCTCCAGCGTCTGCCAGTCCAGACCCAGTCTGGCCATGGCCTGGGGCCGTACATTGCTGATGAAGACGTCGGCATCGATCAGCAGCTGCAGCAGCGCCTGGCGCGCGGCGGCCTGCTTGAGATCCAGCACCACGGAGCGCTTGCCCTGGTTGGCCTGCAAAAAAATGGGGCCCATGCCGGGGTTGCGCATGGGGCCTACATGGCGCATGTTGTCGCCCTCGGGCGACTCGACCTTGATCACATCGGCGCCCAGGGCGGCCAGAATCTGCGTGGCAAACGGCCCCATGATCACCGAGGTCATGTCCACGATCCTGACGCCGGCCAGGGGACCGGCTGAAGTACCCGCTGACGGGCCTGCTGTGTGGCCCGCTGTATGACCTGCTGTATGACCCGCAGCCTGGCGGCTTTCGCTGTGCATGCTCGTCATCTCACTGCGCCTCGATACCGGCCTGCTTGACCAGCTGCCCCCATTTGGCGAGCTGCTCCTTCACATAGATCGCGAACTCGTCGGGCGTGGCCGTGGGCCAGACTTCGAAGCCGACCTGGGCCAGTTGCTCCTGCACGGCCTTGTCCTTGAGGATGAGCTGCAGCTCGCTGTTGATGCGCTCGGCTATGGCCTTGGGCATGCCGGCCGGGCCGAAGATGCCGTTCCACGAGGTGATGTCGAAGCCCGGCAGCGTCTTGCCGATGGCCGGCACATGGGGCAGCAGCTGCGAGCCCTTGGCCGCAGTCACGCCCAGGGTGCGCACGCGCTCGGTCTTGAGCGTGCCCCAGGCCGAGCCCAGGTCGGCCACATACATCTGGATCTGGTTGCCCATCACATCGGTCAGCGCCTGCGGGCTTGACTTGTAGGGCACACCGGTGATCTGCGTACCCGTGATGTATTTGAAGGTTTCCGAGGCCACCAGCGAGGTGCTGTTGGGCGTGCCGTAGGAGAGCTTGTCCGGATGCGACTTGGCATAGGTAATCAGCTCGGCCACGGTCTTGGCCGGCACCGAGGGATGAACCACCAGCGCAAACGGCAGCTCGCCCACGCGCGCCACGGGCGTGAAGTCCTTGATGGGGTCGTACTTGAGTCCCTTGACCAGCCAGGGATTGGCCGAATGCGAGGTATTGGTGGTCATGAAAAGCGTATAGCCATCCGGCTTGGCCTTGACCACGTGCACGGCCGCAATCTGGGCATTGGCCCCGGCCCGGTTGTCCACCACCACGGCTTGCTTGAGCCGCTCGCCCAGCTTGTTGGCCACCACGCGTGCCACCGCATCGGTGCCGCTGCCCGCAGCAAACGGAACCACCAGCGTGATGGGGGCAGTGGGATAGCTCTCCTGAGCCAGCGCCGTCCCCGCAAGGCCCATGCTCATGGTGGCTGCCAGGCCTGCGCTCGCACAGGCGCGCAGTAAAAATCGCTTGTTCATGCTTGTCTCCTTGTTCAGGCTGCGGCACCTGTATCCGATGCCTGCACTGCATGCTGAAGCGTTCAATCATTCAAGTCCAATTGTTTAAATCGCATGAATGATTCGATTTGCGAATCGTTAAGTCCAACCAGGCATTCGCAGCCGCTGCGCACGGCGCTTCGCCTGCCTCTCTGCACGGCTAAATGAGCCGGATTTGTGCCTGCGTCATTCGATCCTGCTGAAACGCTGGGCTGCAGAGTTCGCGACAGCGGGCTTCAGCCCCATGCCTGCCGAGAATCTATGGCTCTTGGCATGACAGCTGCCAGTCGAGCACGGGCCTCGGCGATACGCGCCAAAAAGCGCTGATGAACAACGAAACAAGGTGATAAGGCCTGATGCCCTACAGCACTGTCACAAAACGGTGATTGAACTTGGGCCCCACTCGGGGGAGAATGCCTTATTACCGCTTTCGCTCAGGTGCTGTCATGGACCATATCCACTCCACGCCCACCCACCAAGCTCTGGATGTCGCTCCTTACGGAGCCAGGCTTTCTGCCGCTCACTCGAGCGTGCTCTTCAAGGCGGAAGATCTGGAAGTCATTCGCGTCGTGCTGCGCTCGGGACAGTCGCTGCCGCCGCATCGCGTGCCTGGCAGCGTCAGCCTGCAATGCCTGGAGGGTCGACTCGAAGTTCTCATCGGCCAGACCGTGCATGAACTGGGCCCCAAGCAACTCATGCATCTGCCAGCCAATATGCCCCATGCCGTGCGTGCCATGGAAGACTCGTCCGCGATTGCCACCATCGTGCTCTGTGACGCCTGAAGAGTTTCTACCGAACGGGCAAAAACTGCATGAACGGGCCGGCAAGCAGTCCCTGTGCATAGCCGATGACGGAGCGACGGTAGCGCTCGGTGGTGTAATCCGCCACCAGATCCAGCCGGCCGATGATCTTTCCCATCTCACGCTCGAAGCTCAGATTGCGCCCCTCCTGCGCTATCTGATTCGATAGCAGCAAGGGCTTTCCATCGGGCGCTTTACGGGAGTTGAGAATCCAGTTGGCAATTTCCAGATTGCGCGCTGCATTGAAGATATGCTGCGGCTCCAGCCCGTCGATCAGCGTGAAGCTGGTTCGCCCGCCATGCGCGGTGATCAGCATATCGGCTGCGGCATGGACGAACGCCGCGACCCGGTCCCCTGCAAACTCGGGCTGCAAGGCCAGGGACAACGCCGCCACGTCACGCTTGTCCTGCAGCTCATGCCAGGGCTGGCGCTCCATGACGGCAATACGCACATAGGTCATGGCCGCTTCGCGGCTGGAGGCGGTCTTTTTCCATTCGACGGGGTTGCGGCGGTAGAGCTTGTCCATGATGAGAAACAGGCTCTCCAGATTCTCCTTCATGGCCAGCGTCGCCATGCGGTTGCTGTCGGACTGAAGCAGCTCGCGCGAGTGAAAGTCCTCGCCCTTTACTTCGCCATGATTCGTGGGGGCGCTGGAACAAGCGGCCAGAGCGCACAGCACCAGCCCGGACAGCAGCCACCGCCCCGTGCGCGAGCCACCGCGCAGAGGATCGCGCGTGCAGTGGCCTGCGGCGGCATGGGGCAAAGCTCGTGCTGCTGTCATGCTACCAACATAACAGCAGATGCTGCTGGGTCAGTCACGTCACAGGCGCGCGATTGTTATCAATCGTGAACAAAGCCCGGGCCCGCGCACTGCTCAGGACGCTACTGGCGCAGCTGCCTGAGGATCTGCTCCAGCACCTTCCATGGCTCGGTATGGTCGGCCATCGCCACGGGCACGCGCAGCTTGCTGCTGGTTGCCTGCTGCGGCGAAAACAGCAGGCCCGGCGCCAGCAGCAGATTGCTCAGCGCCGCCTGACGCGCCAGCACCTCGGTATCCACGCCGCAGTCGACCCAGGCAAAAGTGCCGGCCACGGGTTCGTACTCCGCATGGCAGCCCAGCGCTTCGAGCTTGCGCAGACAGCGCCCTCGCGCGCGATCCACCCGCTCGCGCAGCCGGTCCACATGCTTGCGAAAGGAACCGTCAGCCAGAATATGGTGCACGATCTGCTCCGCCGGCAGCGAAGAGGTCAGGCCCGCCAGCAGCTTCATGTCGGTCAGGCGGTGCACATACTCGGGTTTGGCCGCGATATAGCCCACGCGCAGGCCGCCCGACAAGGTCTTGGAGTAGCCCCCCACCAGAATCACGCGCTGCAATCTGTCCATAGCCGCCAGTCGCAGCGGCATCGCGCCCAGGAATTCGGCATAGGTGTCATCCTCGACCAGCAGGAAATCATGGCGCTCGGCAATGCGCAGCACCTCGTGGGCCACACCGGCAGACAGGCTCAGCCCCGTGGGGTTGTGCACCGCCGTGTTGAGGATGAAGAGCTTGGGCTTGTGGCTCTGGGCCAGCGATGCCAGAGCCACCACATCGGGCCCGCCGGGCAGGCGCGGCACGCCGACGACGTTCACGCCCATGTACTTGAGCCGCCCGAAGATCAGAAACCAGGCCGGGTCCTCGACCAGCACGGTATCGCCGGGCTTGAGAAAGCAGCGCACGACCAGGTCCAGGCCATGGGTCACGCCGCCCACCGTCATGAGGTTGGCCTCGGGGTGGGCCGGCACCTCCTGGGCCTGCAGATTCGAGGCTATCTGCAGGCGCAATGGCAGAAAACCCTGTGGATGGCCGTAGCTGAGAAAGCTCTGCTCGGCCCGCGCATTGTTACGGGTGATGGCGCGCATGGCGCCTGTGATCAGGCCTTGATCCATCCAGCTCGAAGGCAGGCAACCTGCGCCCCCGGTGCCCGCGCTGTCATCGCGAAAAATGCCGCGCAGCAGATAAGCGGTGTCGAAGTCCGCCGGCTGCGCCGAGGCGGCAGCCACGGCGGCAGGCTCCATCACGCGGCGCTGGGCCGCCACATAAAAACCGCTGCCGCGCCGCGATTGCACCAGACCCTGGGCAGCCAGCTTGTCGTAGGCCTGGACCACGGTGTCGCGGCTGACACCTGCGCTTTGCGCCAACGCCCGCACCGAAGGCAGGCGCACGCCCACACGCAGGCCATGATTGCGGATCAGCCCGCCGAAATGCTCGACCAACTGCTCCACCAGGCCTGCCGCACTGGAGCGCATGGGCTGCCAGCCCAGGGATGCCGTAGCGGCCACAGGCAAGGCTGCCGCAGTCGCTGTCCCGCCGTCGATCTGTGCATCCAGCATGAAGCGCTTTCTCAAAGTGTCAGGTCAATTAGAGCAGGCCAGCTCATGAACTGGCCTGCAAAAGTGTACTGATGGTGTACTGATTCAAGCTTTTAGTATAGAGGCACAACGCTTATGCAGCCCCAAGGTTTGCCATGTCATTTCTGCCTGAATCCTCTGCCTTCATCCTGCCTCTGGCCATGTTTGCCTTTGTCAGCTCCGTCACGCCCGGCCCCAACAATGTGATGCTGACGGCCTCTGGGGCCACTTTCGGCTACCGCCGCAGCGTGCCGCATATGCTGGGCATCTGTCTGGGCGTGGTCATCATGGTGCTGCTGATCGGCGCGGGCCTGGGCCAACTGTTCGAGGCCGAGCCACGCATCTACACCCTGCTCAAATATGTGGGCGCAGCCTATCTGATCTGGCTGGCATGGAAGATCGCCCGTGCCGGCGGCGTGGACCAGGGCCAGTCGGGTAGCCGTCCGTTCAGCTTCTGGCAGGCAGCTGCCTTCCAGTGGGTCAATCCCAAGGCCTGGATCATGGCCGTGGGCGTGGTAGCAACCTACACGCCGCGCGAAGGTTTTTTTGTCAACCTGATGCTGTCGGCCCTGGTGCTGGGCCTGGTCAACTACCCCAGCATCAGCGTCTGGACCCTGTTCGGCAGCACCGTGGGGCGCGCACTGCGCACTCCACAGGCCCTGCGCATGTTCAACGGCGTGATGGCCGGTTTGCTGCTGCTGTCGCTGGTGCCCATTTTTGCCGAGCATGTCTAAACTCGGCCCATGCAATATGACATACGCCAGCTGACCGAGTCCGACCTTTGCAGTTATCGCGCCCTGCGCCTGCAGGCTCTGACCGAATGCCCCGCAGCCTTCGGTGCCACGCCCGCGACCGAGCAGGCACTCGGCGATACGCAACTGCTGAGCCGCTTCAGCGGCGCCCAGGGTCAGGCCATGTGGGGAGGCTTTGATGCAGACGGCAGACTCTGCGCCAGCCTGGGCCTGTATCGCGACCATGGGGAGAAGACCGCGCACAAAGGCCATCTCTTTGCCATGTACGTGGCTGCACCGGCCCGAGGCCATGGCCTGGCCTGCCGCCTGCTGGAGACTGCTGTTGAGCACGGCAGAGCGCTGAACTTGCGACAGCTGATGCTGGGCTGCAATGCCGGCAACGGCAACGCACTGCGCTTGTATGAGCAGGCAGGTTTTCGCGAATATGGGCGGGAGCCCGCGGCCTTGTACGTTGACGGCGAGTATTTCGACGAGGTGCTGATGGTGATGAAGCTGGACTAGTGCGCACCGCACCGGCCCATTTCAGCTGGCAGGTTTGAACAGGCAGTCCGCCTCAGCGCGCCTGCAGTGCAATGATCTGCTGCGCCAGAGCGGCGATGGCCTCCTCCGATAGCTGGTCTGTCTCCAGAACCTGGCGCCGGGGCCATTGCTCGAAGTGATTTGACTGGGAGCGCTCGTAGTGCGGGTCGTAGTGCCTGAGCATCAGCTCTTCGAACAGCGCAGGCAGCTCCCCTTCCCGAGCCCATTGCTGCCAGCGGCTCACGGTCTCCTTGCCCTGCAGCTCCTTGAGCCAGCCCAGCTTGGTGGCCAGCACTTCGGGATCGTCGCCCAGGTAGGCATAGTCGCGCAGCAGATAGGAAAGGCGTGCGGCCGCCGTTGCACGCACTTCGATGACCGGAGCCTTGTGCAGATGCTGCACCAGTACCAGCGGCAGGCCGACGCGGCCGATCTTGGCGCTCTCGCCTTCCAGATAGACGGGACGCGAGAGATCGAAGCTCTCCAGCTGCTCGGCAATCAGGGTCTCGAAACGTTTCTGGCTGGGTTGCTCGATGCCGGGCAGGCCGCCCAGCAAGGAGCCCTTGTGGCTGGCATAGCCCTCCAGGTCCAGCACCTGCTCGCCGCTTTGGGCCAGCGCGTGCAGCACGCGGGTCTTGGCCGAGCCGGTGGCGCCGCACAGCACGCGCATCTGCAGCTGCGGCACCAGGCTTTCAAGCTGCGCGATCACATGGCCGCGAAACGCCTTGTAGCCGCCGGCCAGCTGCTGTGCATCCCAGCCGACCAGACGCAGCCAGGTCACCATGGAGCCGCTGCGCAGGCCGCCGCGCCAGCAATAGACCAGGGGCTTCCAGTTCGCAGGCTTGTCGGCAAAGGTTTCGCGCAGATGGCGTGCCAGATTGGCCGACACATAGGCCGCCCCCAGACGCTTGGCCTCAAAAGGGCTGACCTGCTTGTAGATGGTGCCGATCTCGGCGCGCTCGGCATTGCTCAGTACCGGACAGTTGATGGAGCCGGGGATATGGTCAAGCTCAAACTCGGCGGGCGAGCGGGCATCGATCAAGGCATCAAACTGGTGACGTTCGGGAACGCGAACGGGCTGGCGGTGGGACACGGCAGACTATCCATGGCTGCGCCTGACGGCCTGCATGGCTGCCGGGCAATGGCGTGTGGTCGGGCGCAAAGCGGGAATCGCGACAACGCGGCGATTCGACCTGAGGCTCGGCAACATGAAAAACCTGCAGTCTCATCTCAAGATGAAGCCGGCAGGCCACGAAGCAAGGGCGTGGATCGAGCCTCGATACGCACAACGGCTGCAGCAAGATTGCCCGCAACAGTCATTCCCTGTGTGGGGCGTATTTTCGCAGATATGCGGGGCTGCTTCAGCCACCGCCCCAAAACAGCACAGGGCGCAGCTGCTTGCACAACTGCGCCCTGTGTGAGGTGAGGTGAGGTCAGCTCAGCTCAAGCTCAAGCACTGATGCGTCAAGTGCCTGAAGCCGGCGAAATGATCAGGCCTGATTATCCTGGCGCGCAAAGTATTCGCGCGTGAGCTGCACGATCACGGGCGAGAGCAGCAGCAGCGAGATCAGATTGGGAATCGCCATCAGCGCATTCAGCGTATCGGCAACCAGCCAGGCAAAGTCCAGCGTGGCCACCGCCCCCACAAAGGCGCTGATGGTCCAGAAGATGCGGAAGGGCTTTTCACAGACGGTGCCCACCAGATAGGTCCAGCATTTTTCACCGTAATAGGCCCAGCCCAGAATCGTGGTGAAGGCAAATACCGACAGCGAAACGGCCAGCACATATTTGCCCACGCCGGGCATGGCGGCCTCAAAGCTCTGGGTGGACAGAACGGCCCCGGTAGCGCCAGAGTTCCAGACGCCGCTGACCACGATGGCCAGCCCGGTCATGGTGCAGACGATGATGGTGTCGATGAAAGTACCCATCATGCCTACCAGCCCCGAAAACACGGGGTCGCGCGTGGCACCGGCAGCCTGGGCGATGCCGGCCGTGCCCAGGCCCGCTTCGTTGGAAAAAATGCCGCGCGCTACGCCCATGCGAATGGCCATCAGCACCGTGGAGCCCAAAAAGCCACCCGTGGCCGCCGTGGGGTTGAAGGCCTGCTCGAAGATCAGTGCAAAAGCAGCCGGAATGCGGTCGAAGTACACGCCCAGCACATAGAGCACGCAGATCACATAGGTCACGCACATGGCAGGCACCAGCTTTTCGGCCACCGCGCCGATGCGGGTGATGCCCCCCAGCACCACTGCGCCGGTAAGCACGGCCAGGCCCAGGCCCGTGATCCAGTTCTCCAGACCGAAAGCCGTGTGCATGGCCGATGCAATACCGTTGGACTGCACCATGGAGCCGATGCCGAAACCGGCCAGACCGCCAAAGATGGCAAACAGCGTACCCAGCCATTTCCACTTGCTGCCCAGGCCGTTCTTGATGGCGTACATCGGGCCGCCCACCCACTGGCCGTGGTCGTTTTTCTCGCGGTACTTCACCGCCAGCACCACCTCGCCATACTTGGTGGCCATGCCCAGCAACGCCGTCATCCACATCCAGAACAGTGCGCCCGGGCCGCCCACGGCAATGGCCGTGGCCACGCCGGCAATATTGCCTGTGCCCACTGTGGCCGACAGTGCCGTCATCAGCGCAGCATAGGGCGTGATGTCGCCATCGGCCTTGTCGCCGGGACGGCGGCTGCGCCAGATCATGCGAAAGCCGCGCACGATGTTGCGCAGCGGCATGAAGCCCAGGCGGATCTGCAGATAAAAGCCCGTGCCGAGAATCAGCACGATCATGGGAACGCCCCAGACAATATCGTTGAGGGCTTTGAAGAGTTGGGTTAACCAGTCCATTGAGTGTCGTCTGCCGCAGCCAGCTTTCGCCTGCGGTCCATTGAATGGCAACAGTCCCGGAACATGTCTTTCACCCATGAGCGGCAAGTGCAGCAACCGCAACAGGCCCGTGTGAGGCCCGCGCACAGTGCACTATTCCTGTTTGCCGGTTGGCAAAGCGCCCTACTTTAATCCAGTCTGCGATCGCTTTTGGGCTGCTGCGGCCGATGACTCGCTCAAGTGCGCAAAATCACGGCCAGTGTCTTGGCTGCACTCACTTGCGCGGGCGCAGCAGCATTTCATCGCCGCTCATCTGCACATCGAAGAAGCGCAGAAAGTTCTGGCCCAGCAAGGCGTCGTCGCTATCGTCGCCCGTATAGCCCGTACCCACGCGCACGTCGCGCACACGCACGCTGGCGATGCGGACCTCGTCGGCGGTGACGATGCGGCCGTCACGTTCGCCGTTGGCCGTGCGAAAACGCACTTTCTCGCCTCCCTCCAGGCCGGCACGCTCGGCCAGCGCATCGGTCACGCTGACCGAGGTGGCCCCGGTATCGACCAAAAAGGTGACGGGCTGGTCGTTGACATAGCCCTTGACGCGGAAATGCCCATCCAGGCCGCGCTCTATGCGCACCGTGCCGTCAGCCATGACCTTGGCCTGGGCCGGCTTGAGAAAATGCTGCATGGCCAGATACATCACGGCCATGACCACCAGCCAGAACAGCAGAAACAGCACGGTGCTGCGCCGTGCCACGGATTGCGGGGAGGGCTCGGACTCTGGCGAGGGCTGGGGCGGCGGCGTGACATTCAGGCGCATGGACAGGCAAGGTAGCGAAGGACAATGCAGCCATTTTGCCAAGACCGGCGCCAAGGTCATCGCCCGCGTTGCGCAACGGCAGCCCCCGGCAGCGCTTACATTGAAGCTTGTTTGCAAAATCCACCGACCTTGCTGGTCGCCCAACCATGAACACATCCCAGCTGCCCGCTCTGGTGCTGCACTATATTTTCGATCCCCTGTGCGGCTGGTGCTATGCCGCCGCCCCGCTGGTCAAGGCCGCGCGCGAAGTGCCCGGCATCGAGGTTCAATGGCATGCCGGCGGCATGCTGACCGGAGCCCACACGCGCACCATCACTGCGGACTGGCGTGACAAAGTCATGCCCAGCGACCAGCGCATTGCCGAGATGACGGGCCAGCCTTTTGGCGATGCCTATCTCAACGGTCTGCTCAATGACATCGGCGCGCCGCTGGACTCCGAGCCCCCGACCACAGCCCTGCTGGCCGCCCAAGCGCTGGCCGGCAAGGGCCTGGAGATGCTGGCTGCCGAGCAAAAAGCCCATTACGTGGAAGGCCGCCGCATCAGCGAGCCCGCCGTGCTGCGTGAGCTGGCGGCCGGTATCGGCCTGGACAGCGCAGCCTATGACGCGGCCTACGCCGAGCAAAGCGGTGCGGCCACCGCGCAGCATATTGCCGACAGCCGCCAATGGCTGGGCATGGTGCAGGGCCAGGGCTTCCCCACCCTGGCGCTGGAGTTCGACCACCCCGAGCAGGCCGGCCAGCGCGCCGTGCAGCGCGTCGAGATCGGCGAATGGCTGGGCGATGTCGACGGCTGGAAGCAGCAGTTGGCCGCCTGGGCCGAGCAGATTGCCGAGCTCAACCAGCAGCAGGCCGGCGACACTGACACCAGTGGCGACCCCAGCTGCGGCCCCGACGGCTGCGAGCTGCCACCGCGCTGAGTGGCATGGCCTGCGCGGCAGAAACTCCTTTATTCATAGCTTGCAGCGCTTGCCAATAAAAGAACTCAGACACTTTTCCATCTAAGATCCTTATATATCAAGCGCAAGCAGCTATCATTTTAGAATCTCGCTGCCGCATTGCAGCCCCGCTGCCGGCGGCTGCACACCCCGTCGCTACTGCGGCAGTGCATAGGCGATCACATAGTCGCCGCGCTTGGGCGACTGGCGCGCACCGCCGGCAGTGATCACCACATACTGCCTGCCGGTTCTGGGCGAGACATAGCTCATCGGCCCGCCCTGGCTGCCCACGGGCAGGCGCGAGCGCCAGATCTCCTTGCCGTTGGCGCTGTCGAAGGCGCGCAGATAAAAGTCCTGAGTCCCTGTGAAGAACAGCAGCCCCGACTTGGTGACCATGGAGGGGCCCAGCGTGGGCATGCCGATGGGAATTGGCAGCCACAGGGGAATGCCCAGAGGACCGGTGTCACGCACCGTGCCCACGGGCACCTGCCATTTGATCTGGCGCGACTTCAGATCCACCGCCGTCATGGTGCCGAAGGGCGGCTTCTGGCAGGGAATGCCCAGCGGCGACAGAAAGCGCTGACGCATGGCGCCGAACGGAGTGCCCTCCTGGGGCACGGCCCCCATCTCGATGCCGCTGGCGCCGGGCTTCATATCGGCGCGCGCAATCATGTAGTTCGCCAGACCCAGGCGCATATCGTTGACGAACATGGTCTGGCTGATCGGGTCTACGGAGACGCTGCCCCAGTTCATGCCGCCCAGCGAGCCCGGAAACTGCAGCGTCGGCCCCATGCCTGGCGGCGTGAACACGCCTTGATGCTGCATGTCCTTGAAGGCAATGCGGCACAGCAGCTGATCGAAGGGTGTGGCCCCCCACATATCGGACTCCTTGAGGGTCTGATTGCCGATATTGGGCATGCCAGTGGAATGCGGCTGGGTGGGCGCATAGCGCTCGCCGGGCACATGGCCTTGCGGCACGGGCAGCTCCTGCACCTCTGCCAAAGGCTCGCCACTCTCGCGGTTGAGCATGAAGATCATGCCCTGCTTGGTCACCTGCAGCAGCGCGGGGTCCACCCCGCCCTGGGCATTGGGCACATCGACCAAAGCGGGCTGGGACGGGATGTCGAAGTCCCACAGATCGTGGTGCACGGTCTGGTAGAGCCAGCGCGGCTTGCCGGTCCTGATATCCATGGCCACGATGGCGGAGCTGTTCTTCTCCATCTCCGCAGTGCGCTGGGCCGCATAGAAGTCCGGCGTCGCATTGCCCGTACCCAGATAGGCCAGCCCCAATCTGGCGTCATAGGACATGCCGCCCCAGACATTGGGCGAGTTGCGCGTATAGGTCTGCCCCTGCGGCGGCTGCCCGGTGATGTCGGGATTGCCCGGGTCCCAGGCCCAGACCAGCTTGCCGCTATGCACATCAAAGGCACGCACCACGCCCGAGGGCTCGTCGGTCGAGAAATTGTCGGCCACGCGGCCGCCCACGATCACCAGGTTCTCGGCCACCAGCGGCGCCGAGGTCTGCTGATACCAGCCCTGCTTGACCTCGCCCATGCCCTGGGTCAGATCCAGCACACCGTCCTTGCCGAAGTCGGTGCATGGCTTGCCGGAGTCGGGGTCCAGCGCCACCAGGCGTGCATCGATGGTGGGCACAAACAGCCGACGCCTGCAGCCGGGCGCAACCTCTGCGGGCTTGCCGAGTGCGCCCGAGGCCTTGATGGCGGCCTCGTTGCCATCGAAGTAACCCAGACCTCTGCAGCGCTGCCAGTTGGGTGACTTGGCCTCGGGGTCGAATTTCCATTTCTCCTCGCCCGTGTCCACATCCAGCGCCAGCACCTTGCCGTAGGCCGTGCAGACATACAGGCGGTCCCCGATCTGCTGCGGCGTGTTCTGATCTTCGGCACCCGAGCCCGTGCTCTGGGGCACATCGCCGGTGCGGGCCGTCCAGGCCACGGCCAGCTTGTCGATATTGTTGCGGCTGATCTGCTCAAGGGCCGCAAAACGCTGGCCTGCCGGACCTTGCCCCCAATCCGTCCAGTCCGAAGGCTTGAGCTCCATGGAGCTGACCGAGGGCACCTCGGTGACCTCGGGGGCCATCACGCCCTTGGGCGAGAAGGCACTGACGGCCGTCGCGACGATGCCCAGGCCCAGCACCACCACCGACACTGCGGCCCCCAGGCGTCCGTAGTCGTTCATGACCAGCTTGCCCGCCTCAAGCTGTGCATAGCCCAGGGCCACCAGCAGGCCCAGCACGGCAAACACCATCAGGCGCGAGACCAGCGGCCAGAACTCCCAGCCCGCATCCCACCAGGCCCATACCAGGGTCAACACAAAGGCCAGCGCATAGACATGGGCTCCGGCCCTGCGCCGCGCCAACAGGAGTGCTGCCGATGTCAGCAGCGCCAGCCCCATCAGCACAAAGTACCAGCTGCCTCCCTTGCCCAGCAGCACACCGCCGCCGATGGTCATGAACAAGCCCATCAGCAGCATCAGAAACGCCACTGCAAGCCAGTACCAGCGCCCGTCATTGGAGGAAGGAGCCATAGCCTCACCTGAAATTAATTGCCATTTGTGTATTGCACGCTTTAAAGCCGATACACATCGACATACTTTCGAGGCTTTGCACGCCAGCCCCAGGACTACAAGCGCCAGGCCGCCGGCATAAAAAACCGCACCGTGGAGACGGTGCGGCCGCTGAGAAAGCAGTGCCGGCAGCTGCTGCAAGCTGCCGGGCAGACCGCACAGCTCAGTCCATCATCGAGATCACCACATCCCCGAAGCCCGAGCAGGACACCTGGGTCGCTCCGTCCATCAGGCGAGCGAAGTCATAGGTCACATGCTTGCTCTGGATGGCTTTTTCCAGCGACTCGACGATCAGATCCGCTGCCTCGCGCCAGCCCATATGACGCAGCATCATCTCGGCGCAGAGAATCATGGAGCCGGGGTTCACATAATCCTTGCCCGCATAGCGCGGTGCCGTGCCGTGGGTGGCTTCGAAGCAGGCAATGCTCTCCGACAGATTGGCACCGGGAGCAATGCCGATGCCGCCCACCTGCGCGGCCAGCGCATCCGAGATGTAGTCGCCGTTGAGGTTGAGCGTGGCCACCACCGAATACTCGGCCGGGCGCATCAGAATCTGCTGCAAGAAGGCGTCGGTGATCGAGTCCTTGATGATGATGTCCTTGCCCGTCTTCGGGTGCTTGATGCGGCACCAGGGGCCGCCGTCGATCAGCTCGGCGGCGAACTCGCGCTGCGCCAGCGCGTAGCCCCAGTCACGGAAGGCGCCTTCCGTGTACTTCATGATGTTGCCCTTGTGAACCAGGGTCACGCTGGGCTTGTTGTTGTCGATGGCGTACTGGATGGCCTTGCGCACCAGGCGCTCAGTGCCCTCGCGCGAGACGGGCTTGATGCCGATGCCCGAGGTTTCGGGAAAGCGGATCTTGTTGGCGCCCAATTCCTTGGCCAGGAAGTCGATGAGCTTTTTCGCCTTCTCGCTGCCGGCCGCGTATTCGATGCCCGCGTAGATGTCCTCCGAGTTCTCGCGGAAGATCACCATATTTGTCTTCTCGGGCTCCTTGAGCGGCGAAGGCACGCCCTTGAAGTACTGCACGGGACGCAGACAGACATACAGATCCAGCTCCTGGCGCAGTGCCACGTTCAGCGAGCGGATGCCGCCGCCCACGGGCGTGGTCAGCGGGCCCTTGATGGACACGGCATAGTCGCGCACGGCAGCCACGGTTTCCTCGGGCAGCCAGACATCGGGGCCGTAGACGCGCGTGGCCTTCTCGCCCGCATACACCTCCATCCAGGCAATCTTGCGCTGCCCGCCGTAGACCTTGGCAACGGCAGCGTCAGCCACCTTGCGCATCACCGGCGTCACATCAACACCGACACCATCGCCCTCAATGAACGGAATGATGGGCTGATCGGGAACGTTCAGCGTCTTGTCCGCATTGACGGTGATTTTCTCGCCCTGCGACGGTACCTGGATGTGCTGGGAAGCGCTCATGCTCTGGAATCTCCTAGTCCTTGATGGTGTGCGTCGGCGCACCTTGCTGGTGCATTTTGCATATGACCGAATTCTGACATCACTACACCGCACAAATTCTAAGAAACTACCGGTAAATACCTGTCAACGCCGGCACAGCAAGGCCGTTGAAAGACTGTGAGGCGCAGATGGCCTGCGCTGAACAAACCCTGAAACCAGGCATTGCCGCATCTTGAGGAAATTGGCACACATGAAAAAACTACTCGCTGTCCTGATTGCCGGTACGTTCGCCGCTGGCGCATTCGCTCAAGCCGCTGCACCTGCGAAACCTGCCACCCCCGCTGCCCCAGCCGCAGCCACCGCACCTGCGGCCATGCCGGCCGCAGCAGCACCTGCCGCCCCCGCTGCGGCGCCCGCTGCAGCACCGGCCCCCGCAGCCAAGCATGCCAAGTCCATGCACAAGCCTGCCAAGTCGCACGCCAAGCACACCACCAAGAAAGCTGCCAAGCCCGCTGCCTGACGAGCGCTAAAGGCCGCACCGGCACGGGATCCGGAACCTGAGGTGTCGCACCCGCTGCCGACAAGCGCGAAAAGCCCGCAGAATTCAGATTTCTGCGGGCTTTGTGGTTTGTGGCATGCGGGTTTCAGGCGACATTCAGCCCCAATGCCTTAGGCTGTCGGCTTTCGACTCTTTTTTGGCATGCAAGGCTTATGAAGAACTTCTCCAGCCAAACCTCTGACTCACGCCAATGCGGCTGGCGTGCGCGCACCATGTTGCTAGCCGCAGCGGCCCTGTTCGGACTGCTGGGCACCGCACCGGCAATGGCCGGCGATCAAGGTCAGCCCCAGATGAATCTGCGCCGCATCGACCTGACGGCCGGTATGTACCGCATCGACACCCAGCTGGCCGTCACGCCGCAGCAACGCGAGATTGGTCTCATGTTCCGCAAGGAGATGCCGCAGCAAGAAGGCATGCTCTTTGTCTTCGAAGTACCCGGCGTGCAGTGCTTCTGGATGCGCAACACCATCCTGCCCCTGACAGCGGCCTTTGTGGCCGATGACGGCACCATCGTCAATCTGGCCGACATGAAACCCATGAGCGAAGACTCTCACTGCTCGGCCAAGCCCGTGCGCTACGTGCTGGAGATGAACCAGGGCTGGTTTACCAAGCGCGGCATCAAGGCAGGCACCAAGCTGGGCGGCGCGCCCTTCAATCGCTAAGCGCCGCCAGCATCAGCATCCTTCATGCTCTACCGGCCCCAGTTTCCGCAAGCGCTGAGCGATACCGTCGCTGCGCTGCTGCAGAAACTGGGCAAGTCGCAGGCATTCGAGCCCTGCCCCGGCTTCACGATCAGCATCAATGGCGAATTGCTGCATGCGCCCTACCGCGTGTACTACGACGAACGCGCGCTGCAGCAATGCATTGAACAAAGCAGCGGCCCCACACAGCAACTGGCCCTGTGCCTGGGCAGCCGCCACGCCAACGGCCATGTGCGCGAAACCTGTCTGCGCCAGTTGCTGGCGCATGACTGCGACTGGGTGCTGCCGTTTGTGGTGCGCGCGGCGGGCGAGTATGTGCTGGAAATTGCCGAGCATCTGACCGCCCAGACCCATAGGCTATCGCCACGCAGCTACGGTCGTTTTGCGGCCGAGAACCCTGGCTTTGTGATCATCTGCAAGCAGCAGGCCACCAGTTATTGGGACTGCTACCACCGCCAACGCTATCCGCTGCTGCACCAGCATCCAGGCATACGATTTCTGCGCTGGGTTGACGAGGCTCGGCAATCACCGCCCCACGCGGATTGATGCCACTTGACTCAGAACGCGCGGTCCATGCCGATAGCGGTTGCGCGCTGCCGGTGGGAGCACGCTCTTGCGCATTCGGTAATCGCAGGCACCAAAGCGCTGAAAGTTGCGCCGACCTTCGCGCAGCGTCATATGGTTGGGGCCGGAGTATTCATCCGGGCAGTCCACATCCCAGCCACTGTCCTCCCAGAAGCAGACGCTGCAGATGCTGTACTCGCCACGGTCATCGAGCGAGAAGTAGTCGCAGCACGGGCACTGGTACAGCGGCATGGAGCGCCTTTCATAAATTCGAATCAAATCAAGCTGCAGTGCTTATACATCATGCACAGGCAGCTTCTATTTATATAGCAACTACTGCGGCCGGGTACAAAAAAAGCCGGAGACCATTTCAGGTCCACCGGCTTTTTAGGGGGAACTGCCTGCACGCAGGCGGGGCAACCCGCTCTGCGAGGCAAGCTGGCTTACACCGACGCGATGGCGGCGTTGAAGGTGGCGCTGGGGCGCATCACGGCGTCCAGCTTGGCCACGTCGGGCATGTAGTAGCCGCCGATATCGGCAGCCTTGCCTTGCACTTCCTTCATCTCGGCCACGATCTTGGCTTCGTTCTCGGCCAGAGTTTTGGCCAGAGTGGCGAACTTGGCCGCCAGTTCTGCATCTTCGGTCTGAGCAGCCAGAGCCTGGGCCCAGTACAGAGCGATGTAGAACTGTGAGCCACGGTTGTCCAGCTCGCCGGTGCGGCGCGAAGGCGACTTGTCTTCGTCCAGCAGCTTGCCGGTGGCTTCGTCCAGAGTCTTGGCCAGCAGCTTGGCGCGGGCATTGTTTTCCTTGATGCCCAGATCTTCGAACGAGACAGCCAGGGCCAGGAATTCGCCCAGCGAGTCCCAGCGCAGGTGGTTTTCTTCCACCAACTGCTGCACATGCTTGGGAGCGGAGCCACCAGCACCGGTTTCGTACATGCCGCCACCCGCCATCAGAGGCACGATGGACAGCATCTTGGCCGAGGTGCCCAGTTCCAGAATCGGGAACAGGTCGGTCAGGTAGTCACGCAGAATGTTGCCGGTCACCGAGATGGTGTCCAGACCGCGGGCCACGCGCTCCAGCGTGTAGCGCATGGCGCGCACTTGCGAGAGGATGTGGATTTCCAGGCCGTTGGTGTCGTATTCCTTCAAGTAGGTCTGCACCTTCTTGATCAACTCGGCTTCGTGGGGACGATAGGGGTCCAGCCAGAACACGGCAGGCATGCCGGAGTTGCGGGCACGGGTCACAGCCAGCTTCACCCAGTCGCGGATAGGAGCATCCTTGACCTGGCACATGCGCCAGATGTCGCCAGCTTCCACGTTCTGGCTCAGCAGCACTTCGCCGGTGGCGATGTCCACGATGTTGGCCACGCCGTCTTCGGCGATCTCAAACGTCTTGTCGTGCGAGCCGTACTCTTCGGCCTTTTGCGCCATCAGACCCACGTTGGGCACGGTGCCCATGGTCTTGGGGTCGAAGTTGCCGTGCCATTTGCAGAAGTTGATCACTTCCTGGTAGATACGGGCAAAGGTGGACTCAGGCATCACGGCCTTGCAGTCGTAAGGCTTGCCGTCAGCGGCCCACATCTTGCCGCCCACGCGGATCATGGCGGGCATGGAAGCATCCACGATCACGTCATTGGGCGAGTGGAAGTTGGTGATGCCCTTGGCGGAATCGACCATGGCCAGACGCGGACGGTGCTCCTGGCACTTGTGCAGGTCACGGATGATTTCTTCGCGCTGCGAAGCAGGCAGGGTCTCAATCTTCTCGTACAGATTGGCCATGCCGTTGTTCACGTTCACGCCCAGCTGATCAAACAGCTTGCCGTGCTTTTCGAAGGCTTCCTTGTAGAAAATCTTCACGCAGTGACCGAACACGATGGGGTGGGACACCTTCATCATGGTGGCCTTCACGTGCAGCGAGAACAAGATGCCCGACTCGCGGCAGTCTTCGATTTCCTTTTCATAGAAAGCGCACAAGGCCTTCTTGCTCATGAACATGGAATCGATCACTTCTGCAGCCTGCAGCTTGACCTTGTCCTTCAGAACGATGCTGTTGCCGGACTTGGCCTCCAGCACCATCTTCACTTCGCGGGCCTTGTCCAGCGTCATGGACTTTTCGCCGTGATAGAAGTCGCCCTCTTCCATGTGCGACACATGGGTTTGCGACCACTGCTTCCACTCACCCATGGAATGGGGGTGCTTCTTGGCGTAGTTCTTGACCGCAGCAGGCGCGCGGCGATCCGAGTTGCCTTCGCGCAGCACGGGGTTCACGGCAGAGCCAATGCACCTGTTGTAGCGTGCCTTGATGTCCTTTTCGGCATCGGTCGTGGCGGTTTCAGGATAGTCGGGGATGGCATAGCCCTTGCCCTGCAATTCCTTGATCGCGTCTTGCAGCTGGCCCACGGATGCGGAGATATTGGGCAGCTTGATGATGTTGGCTTCAGGCGTCAGCGTCAGCTTGCCCAGTTCAGCCAGATTGTTCGGAGCGCGTTGGGCTTCGGTAAGAAAGTCGGGGAACTCGCCCAAGATACGGCCTGCCAGCGAGATATCGCTGGTCTCCACATTGATGCCGGCCGGTGCTGCGAAAGCACGGATCACGGGCAGGAATGCGCTGGTGGCCAGGCGGGGAGCCTCGTCAGTCAAGGTGTAGATGATGGTGGGTTGCTGCGTACTCATCTCTTGTCTCAGGTTGTGAAAAAAGGGGGAAAGGTGCCTTGGGCCTGCATCCCGGGCTTGCGCAATGGGGCCTGACACAGCGGGACGACACTTTCTTGATGCAATGCGTTCCCACAATACAAAATTCTACGCGCAACCGGGCCGATTTTTTCAAGTCTTGTACAAGACTCAAGGATTTAGCTCAACTTTCGCAAGGTGTTTTCATAGGGAAACAGCCTTTTTTCCCTGGTTTTCTACCATGTAAAAATGTCGCACTGAGGCATTCATTTAGCGACCATCACAGCCATGCAAGTTGCGTTTGAGAGTTGCGTTGCGCGGCCTTTGGCACAAATTTGCGCGAGCTTTGGCACAAAGTAGCACAGGCTTTGGCACCAAGGCTGACAAATTGGCAAGCGTTCAGCGGCCCGTATGTGTTGTTTTGTCGCCAACAGCCAGATCCAACCCTGGCGACGGATGTATCGGCCAGTGGGATTTTCAGGCTACAGGAGCGGCAGGAAGCGACCCGTTGCTGCCGCTCGTGATTTTCTCGCAGGCGACTGCTGTGCCGCGAAAGCGGCTATCTAGCCGCTTTCGTTTGTCAGTAGCAGCGTCATCCGCAACAACCCTTAAGCAGGCTCCGCAAACTGCTGGTAGGCCTCCAACGTGGGCGGCGAATCAACGGTTCACATCGACGACGATGCGTCCCTTGACTCGCCCGTTCAAAAGTTCCGTCGCCAACGGAATCACATCGGTCAAAGGCACCTCGTGGCAGATGGCACCTAGTTTTTGCAGATCCAGATCAGTCGCCAGCCGCGACCAGGCCTCAATCCGGTCCGCCTTGGGCCGCATGACGCTGTCGACGCCAGCGAGCGTCACTCCTCGTAAGATGAAAGGCGCCACTGTGGACGGGAAATCCATGCCCGCAGCCAGCCCGCAGGCCGTCACCACGCCGCCGTAGCGGGTCGTGGCACACAAGTTGGCGAGGGTGTGGCTACCCACAACGTCCACAGCAGCAGCCCAGCGCTCCTTGCCAAGCGGCTTTCCGGGTTCTGCAAATTGCGCGCGGTGCAAAACCTCTTGGGCTCCAAGATCAAGCAGGTAGTCAGCCTCATCGGTGCGCCCGGTAACCGCTACCACGGAGTACCCGAGCTTGGACAGGATGGCAATGGCCACACTTCCCACACCGCCTGCCGCCCCCGTCACCACGATTTCGCCGTCGCCTGGCTGAACGCCATGGCGCTCCAGCGCCAAGACGCAAAGCATGGCGGTATAGCCTGCGGTACCTATGGACATGGCCTGCCGGGGAGAGAAACCCGCAGGCAGCGGGATCAGCCAATCCCCATTCAGACGCGCCAGTTGTGCAAGGCCACCCCAGTGGACCTCGCCTACCCCCCAGCCGTTGAGCAGAACCCAGTCCCCCTCTTTGAACGCGGCGTGGGAGGAATGCTCGACCTGCCCGACCAGATCGATCCCCGGCACCATCGGAAATTTGCGCACCACCGGCCCTTTACCGGTGATCGCCAGCGCATCCTTGTAGTTGATCGTGGAGTGGGAGACGCGCACAAGCACGTCGCCCGGTGGCAGCAACGACTCTTCAATACGCTGAAACCTGGCCTGATAGCCATCATCGCCTTTGGTGATCAAGATTCCATTGAACATCGACACTCCTTATCAATTAGACCAATCGTCTGGTAAATGGCAAAAAAATCAGGCCTTTGGCAGACCCGCAGCAAAAAATTGCGCAAAGAAATGGAGCGGCTGGGCGCTGCGCTCCAGCTTGGCACGCAGTACAGCACCTTCCCATCCGATCCAAAAGACACAGGCCAACTCTGCAGTATCGGCAGCGTGTGCAATCTGCCCTTGTGCCTTGGCAGCCTCCAGACATACCATCGTCCGCGTTTCCCAGTCTTTGAAAACCTTGGCCAAGCGAGCGCGAAAGGACTCAGGCAGACCGTTCATTTCCTGCCCTAAGTTGCCAATCAGGCAACCTCGCTTGAAGTCGTAGCGCTCCATCCCAGACACCGCATCCGCAACAAACGCGTCGAGCCTGGCCAATGGCGCAAGTGCCTCGCTGCCAAAGTGGCTGTCGAGCTTGTACGCAAAGTAGCTGGCATAGCGCTCTATGAGCTCTAGGCCGAAGGCTTCTTTGCTGGCGAAGTAGTGATAGAACGAGCCTTTCGGCACCTCCACCCGCGACAGGATTTCATCGATGCCCGCCATGGCAAAGCCTTTTTCAGTGAGCACCTCCAAGCCCGCACGCATGAGCAACTCGCGCGTGTCGACATCGTCGACTCGCAACTTTGGGGGCCTACCCCGCCGGGGCTTGAGAAGTACATCCGTTGGCATGCAGGAAATATAGACCAATCAGTCTAAATATTCAAGCCATTAGGTATCGCATTGAGACCACGCGATAGGAAAGGCTGGTCGATTCAAGGTCCACAGAGGTCTCCCACTGGTGGTCTGTCTTGGTCAACGGTGCGAACAGACATGACTCCAAGATGTTCGAGAAGTGCGTGGATGCAATTCCTGCGATTGCAGGCTTGGCAGGGCGCCCCCCGTAAAAGGCGAGCCAAGCTGCACGCCGACAAAGGCTACGACTACCAACGATGCCATGCTCACCTGAGACAGCGGGGTATCGCCAGCCGAATTGCCAGACGAGGCGTTGAGAGCAGTGAAAGGTTGGGCAAACACCGCTGGGTGGTAGAGAGGACGCACAACTGGTTTGCAGGCTTTGGCAAGCTGCGAATCCGCTTTGAACGACGGCTGGATATCCACGAAGCGCTGCTGAAATTGGCGGCGGCGATCATCTGCGCACGCTTCGTAGATCGGTGGTGTTAGCCAGTCTTAGTGGCACTCCGCTCTAACGTATTGCCCGGCCTTCGCTAGAAGGCCGGGCATTTTTTTGCCTGTCTTTACTCAAACGTAAGGAAATGAGAATTCTGCAAATTAAAAAATCCTGTAATGCGTCTTGATCGCATTAATTCTGTGCGCCAAGTCGCTACTTCTAACTGTTAACTTTTTGTCTGTCTACTGTAGTGCTTCAGTCTCAAATCTTATTGAGATTAGTTAAATCATCAAGTCCAGAATTTGAAGAGTCTTCTAAGTTGTTTCCGCCGCACTGCAACTGAAACAAAATGCATATTGCTTGTATATTCTGCCTTGTATCAGTCCATTGAGGCTTGGTACGTCTGCACATTCCAAGCTAGGAGTGTTCCGAAGCCCATGCATGGGCAGTGATCTAAGCCTAGCACCGCAGTAAGTGAAGACGGCTTGTTGCGGGCAGCATCTAGCGTAGGAGCGCTTTTTATGATGCGATGGTCCAGTTTTGAGTCCAAGGTTGTAGTCGCATTTGGAGCAGCAACCCTGGTTGTTAGCGGGTTGGCACTATCAACCTGGGAGGTCGCTGACGACGCAACCCAAGCCGCTCAAATGGTGGCACGCACACAGCAACTGCTCAACAATCTTGCTCGTATCAGAGGATATTCATTACAAGCGGAATTAGCCACTCAGAATTTCCGACTGACAGGTAGCACGGACCATTTGGAAGAGAGAGACGCAGCGATAGCAGGGAGAGAGCTATCACTGGAAAACGTCCAGCAGCTCACTATTGCAAATCCTGATCAACAGGTTCGATGGCAAGAACTGCGTAAGCTTATTGACCAGCGCATGAGCATCTCGCGCCAGATCGAAAATTTACGCAAAACACAGGGGCAGGAGGCTGCGACTGCATTTGCAGCAACAGCTCCTCTCGCGTCTACCCGCTCCAGAACGTACGAACTGCTGACCGAAATGGACGATCGGGTTCGCCAACAACTGGCTGAGCTTGAAGCAGAACATACGCAAGCGCGAAAGCGATTTGTAGTTGCAGGAGTCTTGGTCGCTGCGACACTTATCCTCCTGCTGGCTGCATGCCATCTTCTGATACGACGACAGCTACGCGCATCTGAAGCCAGCCAGCGTGCTCTGGCTGACAATGAAGAGAACCTTGCAACCACCTTGCATTCGATTGGTGACGCAGTACTGGCCACTGACACTGAGGGACGAGTTACTCGCATGAACTCCGTGGCAGAGAGGCTCACAGGTTGGCCACTCGACCAGGCACTAGGTCGCTCTATCGGGGAGGTATTCGATATCATCCATGAGCAGACCCGCAAACCTGCTCAGATTCCTATTGAAGCAGTGTTGTCCACTGGGAGTGTTCAGACGCTCGCCGACCACACTTCACTCATTGCCAGAGATGGAACCGAATGTCCGATTTCCGATAGTGCAGCCCCGATTCGCGACTCCAAGGGTCAACTACGAGGCGCAGTACTGGTCTTTCGTGATGTTACGACGGAGCGCACTGCAGAACGAATCATCCGGGAACATAACTCAGCCTTAAAAGCTGACGTCCATAGGCGGACTATGGAATGGCATGAAAGTCAGAATCACTTAAACAATGTCATTAGTACTGTTCCCGCGTTAATTGCCTATGTCAATTCAGAGCAACGATACGTCTACGTCAACTCGCAGTATCGAGAATTCTTTGCACCTAATCGCGATGACATTACAGGTGAAACTGTAAAAGACATTCTTGGGGAGCAACGATATGCCCTTGTAGGTTCGTTGATCGGTAACGTTATTGCGGGTGAATCACAAACCTATGACTGGCAACCTTCCCCAGGGTTATGGCAAACTATTCAGTATATTCCGAGGCTCCAAGCCAATGGAGATATTGATGGCTATTATATCTTGGGCACGGACATCACTGAACGAAAAAAATATGAAGAACGTATACAGACGCTCAATGCGGAACTAGAGCAAAGAGTTTATGAGCTAGAGCGCATTGGCCGCGCTTTGCGAACATTAAGTGCGGGGAATCGCACCATGCTCCGAGCCACGGAAGAGCAGAACCTACTTGAAAGCATGTGCCGCGCCATTGTTACTTCTGGAGGTTACGGAATGGCCGCTGTTTGGTATGTAAGCGGCGATACAAATGAAGACCTTACCCCCATGGCAGAGTGCAACTACCCTGGTGGTCTCGCTGCACTTCGCGATCTAGGGATCATGGCTTCTGATTCAGTGCAGGGCCAAAGCCTGACAGCCACTGCAATTCGCAGCGGAAAGGTGCAGTGTATTCAGGACTTGCACATAGATCCAAAGCATATTCGTTGGCGCGATAAGCTTGGAAAATTGAAATCCGGCGCATCCTGTCCTTTGTTAGTAAATGGAAACGTTATCGGTGCCCTATCAATCTATGACACTGACACGAACGCGTTCGGCGAGGATGAGATTGCTCTGCTGACGGATTCGGCGGACGATTTAGCGTTTGGCATTTCTACTTTGCGAACGCGCAATGAGCAACAACGGGTACAAGCAGAGATGAACCACATTCTGCGCCATGACTCGCTCACAGGACTTCCCAATGCTATAGAGTTCCAAGAGGTATTGACTGCAAAAATCAGTGATACGAATGCTCTTCCAGCGCCACTTGCCGCGTTGCAATTCAATATTGAACGTCTTGGAGAAATCAATGACGTTCTAGGTTTTAGCAATGGCGACCGTATACTGCGAGATTTCGGACAGCGCTTGAAGCACTATGCTCCTGAATCTGCGTATGTCGCGCGCTTGCGCGGGGACGAATTCGCAGTGATTGCCCCAGCGAAGGATATGGAGTCTGCTACGGCGCTGGCCGATGACTTGGAAATGCATATTTCACGGCCATTTCAAGTTGCCGATATTGAATTGGATGTTAGTGCCAGAATTGGCATCGCGCTGTTTCCCGAACATGGCAAGACCGCCGATGACATATTGCGTCGAATGGGAAAAGCCACCTTTCAGGCCAAAGCTCGCGGACTGAGCCGTTGTGTATTTGATACGTCGTATCAAAAGAATCAAGCTGGGCGATTGACGATGGCTGGCGAGCTTCGGCGAGCAATTATCGGCAATCAACTACGGATTTTCTTGCAACCTAAAGTTGAATTTTTAACAGGGAACGTCTGCGGTGCAGAAGCGTTGGTTCGTTGGATGCACCCTATCAAAGGTTTAATTCCTCCTGGTCTGTTTATAGACCTAGCAGAGCAAACCGGCTTGATAAAACCATTGACAGAATGGGTGATCGTTGCTGCTCTTGATCTTCTGCAGAACTGGCAATAAAAAGGCTGTGCTATTCCAATTGCTGTAAACATCTCCGCACGAAACTTCAGAGATGAGAAACTCTTTGACAAGTATCGTCAATGGCATTCAGAGCGCACGGTTTCCGCAGGCTTACTGGAAGTTGAGATTACCGAAAGCACTGTAATGGAGAATGCCGATTATGCGTTAAAAGCACTAAGAGAACTGCGCAATGCTGGCATCCCTCTTTATGTCGATGACTTTGGAACCGGATATTCTTCATTAAGCTATCTTCAAAAATTGCCGGTAGATTACATCAAGATTGACCAGTCTTTTGTTTCTGCAATGGACCACGACAAAGATTCGGCAACGATAGTGCGATCGACCATTGATCTCGTGCATGATCTCGGACGCAAGACGGTAGCCGAAGGGGTAGAGACCAAAGAGCACTGGGATCTGCTCAAAGAACTTGGATGTGATATTGCTCAAGGCTACTTTATTGCGAAACCTATGCCAGCCAGCGAATTCCCGAAGTGGGCTGAAGATTTCAGAGCACGCCAACTGCAGAATGATTCATTGTTATCATGATAAGAAATTAGCGATATATATGCATTTGGTGAAATCAGATCAATGCTTATCTGACTTCCAACCTCATAAGAGCTTGGAAGTCGTAGCACCTCATCATCGTCTGGCATCCTCTTGATTTAATTGAACTTCTTGGTCGGAAGCAACATACGACTTCCGGCCTTAGATGTTCAGTCCCACCGTGAGATGGTGCGGATGAAGTCTAAAGCGGCTTGGATCTTTTTCCCATGCCTCACACATCGCCCGGAATGGTGTCTTCCACCTGAGCGCCTTCAAGTGCTTGCCGAAGTTGTAGCTTTGAATAAATGCCTGGACATGCTTCCGTAGCTGCTCCAGGCCCTCGTACTCATACGTCTTGATCGTGGATTCCTTGATGGTCCAGTTCATGCGCTCGACCATGCCGTTAGTCCAAGGGTGGTACGTCGAGACCTTCAACGCAAAGGCAACGGCGACGTACAGCGTGACGCCCTTGCTGCTGCGCTACCCGCTAGCGATTGAGGGAGGCGCCATGATTGCAGGTGAACTGGCCAAACTAGACGATGAATACCGTGATCAGGCTCGCTCAGCCTTCCTGGCCGCCAGTGCAGCATCACCACGCCTGACTTGGGCCGAGGTGGCAGGCGGTGCTCCCTGGGAATTTGCGCGGCAGGCCCTATATTCCGATTTGATCGTGCTAGGCCAGCGTGACGCCATGGATGAGGCGTCATCCGGAACACCGCCCGACTTCGTTCCCAACCTGCTGATCGAGACTGGCCGGCCAGCCTTGGTACTGCCCTACGCTGGCCCGACTGCTCAGATCGGCCGCAACGTGCTGGTGGCGTGGAAGCAGACGCGCGAGGCTGCGCGCGCCATTTCAGCCGCTTTGCCTTGGCTCGTTCGCGCTGACCACGTACACGTTGTCTGCTATGGCGATACCCCCGACCTTGTTTTTCAGGCACAGTAGCATTACCTAAAGAGCCACGGAGTCGTCGCGACCATGCACGACGGTGGGGGGGGGAGCAAGGCGATGCTGGGGCGGCTCTGCTATCCCTCGCCTCCGACTTGGACGCTGACATGCTCGTGATGGGCTGCTATGGCCATAGTCGCGCACGCGAGTGGGTGCTGGGGGGGGGCCGCGCGCTCGGTGCTTCAATCCATGACCTTACCAGTGCTGATGGTGCATTGAGTCTGGTTAAGGTTCAAGATCAAACGCATGTATACCGATTTGGCGTTCGTGCACCCTGCCCTGCAGGAGTTCGTCAAATGAGCGTCTGCCCCTGAGCGTCGTCATTCCGTTGTACATGCGCTAATGAGGAGCAGCGCCTGAGTCAGCGCAGGGCCTGGCTCGCTCGACGCGGGGATATGCACGGGTTGTCTGTAACAACTTTGGGCAGTCGACTTGATCCAAAGATAGTGACATTGAATCCTCGCCATGGGCTTGGTCGGCTCTATGCCAGTGCGTGGCATCAAGCGCAGCCCTGGGTCGAGACGGTACTCTGGCATGTGTATTGCCAACCGCGCCTCAATCCACAAGAGTGGTCTGCCTTAGCCCATCAAACAGCCTTTGGAGGCAGCCACCCAGCCGAACGTGGGTTGGAGTTGCAGCACCCACAGTAACTCAGAAAACGAAATGTAAATGGACCAACGCTAGGCATTGCGACCTACAGATAACTAATGGGCATTGGATTAGAAAGTGAATTAACCCCTAAGGAGACGTCAATGAACTCATCTCATCAGTACCAAGCATGCATTGATGCATGCAACGTATGCGTGACCGCCTGCAATTCTTGCATTGCCGAGTGCCTGAAAGAGGATGATGTGAAATCGATGGCTGGCTGCATAGAACTTGATATCGATTGCGCTGCTGTATGCAGCTTGGCCGTTAATTCAATGGCTCGTAACAGTGAACTGGCTAAGCACTTTTGCAAGTTATGCAGTGAAGTATGCTTGGCTTGTGCCAATGAATGCGGGCAACATCTCCACGGACATTGCCAAAGGTGCGCCGATGCCTGTCGCGCATGTGCCAGAGAATGTCGCGCAGTGATTAACTAGCCTATTCGAATCGCAAAAGCCTTGACCGCTTCCAACAGTTCGTCTTTGGTTGAAATGGGCCGAATTTGAACCAATGACCCTCAGTTTATGAGCTCCGAAAAACAGCAGGACTGCTCCTCCTCACGAGAAAATCCTTGCCCGCGCTCTCGTGCCAGTCACTGAAAACCTGCTGAAGCGGATAACCAGAGGCAGTCATAGAGTTGACGACTTGCGATAACGGCCTCTGGCCGTCAGCTGCCCGTCAAAAGGACTGCAATTAACAAACGGCGGCTAACCCAAAACCATTACTAACTTTCCTAGCCTTCGGAATTACCGGAGTCATAGAGGCGAAAGCGCAGAAATTGAACGCCATCGACATCAAACTCGCTATCTTCCTTAAATCTCAGCCTGAAAATCCCTCTAATTCTTTTTCTTGAGGCCGGAAGCACAATAGTGATGGAACTCAAGCCCACGATGGTGAAAGCACGATTGATAATTTCCTGATAGATGGCTTTGCCACTTCCCCAATATTTGGGGTACAGAACCAAGGCCAAGTCAGCATCACCTGCTTCGTCCTGCAGCCCTCCCCAGCCTGCAAACCTCTTCCCTTTATGGCAGGACAGCGCTCGAGCCAGATGACACCCTGACCGGCAGCTTGAAACTTGGGCTCAGCCTACTTTTTTGCATCGACCCATGTTTTTCGGAATTGCTGCGCATCAAGTTGAGACACAATGTGCGCGGCCACTTTCGATTGAACGTGAACCAACTGCATAAGCGATGTATCTCATGTATGAGTGCACCAATTTAGTGCTATCTCAAATATTTACAGCGGACCTCTATTAAATGAGTACACATTCGTACAAGGAATTGTTGGCGCAACGCGAAGCTCTTGAGCTGCAGATTGCTGCCGCTCGAAAAGCCGAAGTCGCAGGCGCGGTGCAAACAATCAAGGACTTGGTCGAGGCTTTCGGCCTGACACAGGACGATGTATTCCCTACCGCCAAGCAAAAACAAAAGCGCGAGACAGGCTCTGTGGCCCCTAAATACCGCGACCCCGCCACGGGTCAAACATGGACAGGCCGAGGAAAGCCTCCGAACTGGATCAAAGATCAAGATCGTTCGCAGTTTGCGATTTAAAAGTGGCCCTAGTGGCCACTTTTTACTTGTTGCCCCAACAGCATCTCAAGGTCTGGCAACTACACCACCCCTTCTGTATAGGTGAGGCCTGGAGCCTCGCCCTCAATCTCTCCACCACGCACAAACACGCGCTGGTCAGCTTGAGCCGGGCCTCGCACCTGCAGGCGTCCTCCACCTGCAGATCGATCGTCGCGATCCCGTTGACCACAAATGCCACCGTGCCCACCAGCAAAGGCTTGGGCGACTGCAGCTCCATGAACTGCTTGTAGAGGTTAGGCATGGGTTTCTACCTACAGCGTCTGATGCAGCTTGGGGGCGGCCCAACTGACAGCGGTTGAACGCACGATGCCTTGAACCTTCTCATTGCCGCGATAACGGACAAACTGCCCCGGCAGGATCACGCCGGTCTCGGGCAGTACCTGCATGGATAGTGAAACCAGCGCCTGGCGGCCCGTGTCGGCAAGCTCAGCCAGGCCTCGCTGTCTATGCACCGTGGAGTCCGTAATCAAGGCATGCGTGACCTGGGGCGCAATCAGATCGCCAGCGGTTCCGGCCCGAGTGATGGGCCCAAACACACCCGCGCTCATGCCACCGACAAACACCCGGTTGTAGTCGGGCTTGTCCAGGATTTCGTGCCTTCGACCTCTGGCGCTGCCTCTGGGATCTCAAAATCCGGCACCACATCACACCAATGCCAAGGTGCGGCGGGGTACTTGGGCAGGATGCGCAACACCTGGTCGGTGTTATGGGGCCGCACATAGCCGCCAGCCGCCGCCGCGATATCGTTGATGGCATCCATATAGCTGCCCTGTAGAGCCCAGGCTCCGGCAGGCACTTGCCAGTCCTCCAACTGCCAGTCGATCCCCCAGCCAATGGAGACGCCGTTGACCTTGAGCACTTGGGCAGCCAGTTGCTGGGCCGTCAACGTCTGATTCGGGCTGCCGAAAGAGATGGACTTTGCCAAAGGCTCTGCCAGGACTGCGGCAAGGCCGCGCCCGGAGACTGACCAGCGCTCCTGAGGCAAGAATCTGCGGTCGCGGCTGGTGCGCTCCATGCGCAGCTTGAACGCCACGCCATTGACGTTGGCCAGGAACTGCGCAGGGTCGCTATCCGCTTTTACAAGCGCAATGAAGCCACCGGCGCTTATGGCGCCATCAACCTGGATCTGGCTGCCGCATGACGACTACCCGCTTTGCTTCTACCGCCGATGTCGCTCACTCCGTGTGCACCAGCGAGGGCGCGCAGTCGTTGCCTCTGGTGCAGACCACCAGGATCGTGGACTTCACCCTGCGCACGGTCATCGGTCTGAACTGCCAGAACGGCAACACCCTGGACATCAATCTCGGAAACGGCCATGTCTTGAGCTGCAGCATCAAGAAAGCCATCGGCCCTACGGACGTTTAAAGGAGGCGGCATGACCCGCTTTGTTGCTCACCTCTCCTTTTGCTGCAAAAGATCAGCGCCGCCGTGAGCTGGGCCACATCCATCAGGGGCGCACGGCCCTTGGCTGGACGGAGGATGACTACCGCTTCCACCTGGTCGAAATCACGGGGGCGGCCAGCTCTGCGGATCTGGACGCAGCGGGTCGTGCCAGGGTACTGCCTCACATGGCCCGGCTGGGCTTCCAGCCCAAGTCCAGCAACTTCATGCCCTTTGGTCAGCCCGAGAAGATCAAGTGGCTCTGGAAGAAGCTCGATGAGGCAGGCGGTCTGCGCGACGGCAGTCCTGCCGCCCTACTCGCCGTTGTGGCCTGAACCATTGGCACTGAGGTGTCTGATGTGAAGTTTCTGCCAACCGCCCAGGCCAGCACGGTCATTGAGGCACTGAAGTCCATGCTGGACCGAGCCAAGCGTCAGGCACAGGTGAAATGACCCAGACTTTTACCGTTCCCATCGACCTGCTGCCGCCCCTACTGCAAGAGTTTGAGCGCCTAGTAGGTCTGCAGGCCACCATGGCGCTGATTCAGAAATGGGGTGGGCTGCGGGTGTACTTTCCAACGCTAGAGCGAGCCACCGAAGATCACCCCTATGCCGCAGTGATTGGCATTGACGCGCTTTTAAAGCTGGCGGGGGAATATGGAGGACTGCCTCATTTTCAACTGCCAAAAGCGGAAAGAGCGCTCCAGGCCGTGCGCAATGCGCGGATTGCAGCAGAGTACGCGACCAACAAGACAGCTCGGTAGATCGCTGCCGAGTATGGTCTCACGGAAGGTCAGGTCGTTAGGATCGTTGCCATGCTGGACGTATCCGCTCCACCAGACAGACGACAAAAGGCCCTGTTCTAAACCCCGCACCTTCCCCCAAAAAAGCCCAGCCTGCCAAAGACTGGGCTTTTTTCTTGAAGTCGCTCAATTGGTCACTGCAGACAGAAACTGCTCAATCTCTAAGGCGCTGCTGCGTGCCGTACGCATGACACCAATGAGTGTGGCCGACGCAGGCCCGGTCCACTCCCCGTAGCCCACAAGCCATAAACCAGGGACGCTACGCACCTTTGTGCCGTCTACCGCGACTCTGAATTCGTTGACAACGCCAAGAGTCTCCAGAGGCTGCAACGCTGACCTGAAGCCGGTACACCAGATGATCGCGTCGAAGGGCTTGGTACTTCCGTCGCCCCATTGAGCCCCGTCCGCCGTGAGCTTCTCAAATGAGCCGACAGAATGCAGCACGCCGCGCTGGCGTGCGTCAAGGACAGGGGGGACCATCACGATATCGCCAAAGCCACCTGGCAGGCTCTCTGGATCTTTACCCTCCTGTAGGGCCTGCCAGCGTGCCGTAGCCCTCTCGAAGAGTACTCGCCCATCGACCTCGTCCGGTAAAAAGGCTGGAGGCTCCAGCGTGACCCAGGTCGTAGACTGCGCAACAAGCGAGACCTCCGCCAGGATCTGTGCGCCAGAGTTTCCTCCACCGACCACCATCACCCTCTTTCCTTTGAAGGGCTCAGGTGATACGTACTGAGCTGAGTGCAACTGTGGTCCCTTGAAGGACGTCAAACCTTCAGCGTTGGGGACAAAGGGATTTCGCCATGTTCCCGTGGCCAATACAACTGCACGCGAATGCCAGGTTCTCGCTCCAGCATTGACCTGGAAGCCTTGCTCAGTGGGCTCAATACCCGTAACACGAACCGGCCTCTCGATCTTGAGTTCATAGCGTTGTTCGTACTTGCGAAGATAGTCGACCACATGGTCACGACCTGGATACTGCTCACCTGAAGGAGGCATCGGCCATCCCGCGATGGAACTCCACGAGGCGGGAGAAAAAAGCCTCAGCGAACCCCATCCATGCTGCCAGGCTCCACCACCAGCCTCCTCGGCATCCAGCAGCAACACTGACAGATTGGTTCGGCGCAGGAAATACGCCACCGATAGGCCTGCCTGACCCGCTCCAACAATGATTACGTCATGGAAAGACATGGTTTAGTTCCTATCACTGCCACTCCCCCTGCACTAGCAATAAGTGCAATGTGGATCGCTTAAATGCTGCGTTGGTTGACCCGTTTGGACAGTTCTTCAGCACTTTCACGGCGCTCGCTATAGCGATCCACCAGGTAGTCCGAACAGTCTCGCGTCAGCAGCGTGAACTTGACCAGCTCTTCCATCACATCCACCACCCTCTCGTAATACGAAGAGGGCTTCATCCGGCCAGCCTCATCGAACTCGGCAAATGCCTTGGCAACGGACGACTGATTCGGGATAGTGATCATGCGCATCCAGCGACCTAACACACGCATCTGGTTGACCGCATTGAACGACTGCGAGCCGCCAGAGACTTGCATCACTGCCAGTGTCTTGCCTTGCGTCGGTCGCACGGCACCAGCGGACAAAGGAATCCAGTCTATCTGCGCTTTGAGGATGCTGCTCATCGCGCCATGACGCTCAGGGGACGTCCAGACCATACCCTCGGCCCACACAGCCAGCTCACGCAGTTCCTTGACCTTTGGGTGATCGTCAGGGGCACCATCGGGCTGAGGCAGGTCACGCGGATCGAAGATCCTGGTCTCGGCCCCCATCTTGCGCAGCAGGCGCGCGGCTTCTTCGGTCAACAGGCGGCTATAGGAGCGGTCACGAACCGAGCCATACAGCAGCAGAATTCGCGGCGCGTGCGTCGCACGCTGTGCGGGCAAAAGGCCTTCCAAGCTGGGCTTTTCAAAGACTTGTTCGTCGAGATTCGGTAGATCAGCGCTTGCCAATTCGGTTTCCTTTCGAGTCAATAACGGTTTCGCCGTCCTCCTTGGAAAAGGCAGCCTGTTGCGGCTGAGGGAGGATGTCCAGCACGGCTTCCGAGGGACGGCACAAGCGGGTTCCCAGGGGGGTGACCACTATCGGCCTATTAATCAGGATGGGGTGCTGGAGCATGAAATCAATCAACTGCTCGTCCGTCCATTTGGGATCACCCAGCCCGAGCTCCTCATAGGGTGTGCCTTTTTGGCGCAACACTTCGCGCACGGGCATGCCCATGGCTTGGATCAGGCCCACCAGGGTGGCGCGATCAGGAGGCGTCTTGAGGTACTCAATGACCTTAGGCTCTTCCCCGCTGTTGCGGATCAGGGCCAGAACATTGCGAGAGGTACCGCAAGCAGGGTTGTGGTAAATCGTGATGTCGCTCATAGCGCTAGATTTCCGTTGGAAAGGTTCATGACGTCACGCTGAGCCGCAAGGCCAGCGCTGCAAGTGTGATGAGCAGCACGGGCATGGTTAGCACTGCACCAACTTTGAAGTAGTAGCCCCAGCCAATGGTTGTGCCCTTCTTGGCGAGCACATGCAGCCAAAGGAGCGTGGCCAGGCTGCCAATCGGCGTGATCTTGGGGCCGAGATCGCAGCCAATCACATTGGCGTAGACCATGGCCTCCTTGACCGCACCGCTGGCCGTGGATGCATCGATGGACAGTGCTCCGATCAAGACCGTGGGCATGTTGTTCATGATGGAAGACAGCACCGCAGACAGCACGCCCGTGCCCAGCGATGCGGTCCACACGCCACCGGCTGCAAACTGATTCAGCAACATGGCGATGTAGTCCGTGAGGCCCGCGTTGCGCAGCCCGTAGACCACCAGATACATACCCAGCGAGAACACCACGATCTGCCACGGAGCGCCATGGAGCACCTTCCTGGTGCTGATGACATGGCCACGCGCAGCCACCGCCAGCAAGATAGCGGCCCCCACAGCGGCCACAGCACTGACAGGGACGCCCAGAGGCTCCAGCGCGAAGAAGCCGACCAGAAGCAAGACCAGCACGACCCAGCCAGCCTGGAAGGTGGCCACATCCTTGATCGCAGCCGACGGCTGTTTGAGCTGGGCCACGTCGTAGGTGGCAGGAATATCGCGGCGGAAAAACAGCAGCAGCACACCGAGGCTGGCCAGGACCGAGGCGATGTTGACCGGCACCATCACCGATGCGTAGTCGTTGAAGCCGATCTTGAAAAAGTCAGCGGAGACGATATTCACCAGATTGGAGACGATCAGCGGCAGGCTTGCAGTGTCGGCAATAAAACCGGCAGCCATGACAAACGCCAGCGTGGCTGCCGGAGAAAAGCCCAGCGCCACCAACATGGCCATCACGATGGGCGTGAGAATCAGCGCGGCTCCGTCATTGGCAAACAGGGCCGAAACGGCGGCACCTAGCAGCACGATGAAAGCAAACAGCTTGACTCCGCTGCCGCCACCCCAGCGGGCAAAGTGCAATGCAGCCCACTCGAAGAAACCGGCTTCATCCAGCAAAAGGCTGATGATGATGACGGCGACAAAGGTCGCCGTGGCATTCCAGACGATATGCCAGACCACCGGAATATCAGCTAAGTGCACGACTCCCAGCAGCAGCGCGATACCGGCCCCAATAGAGGCGCTCCAGCCAATGCCAAGACCGCGTGGCTGCCAGATAACCAGCGTCAGAGTGAAGATGAAAATCAGGATGGCCGTCAACATGACGTATAGGTCCTAGAAAAAGCTATGAGTCAGCATCAATGCCGCCCACAACGCGAGGACGTCAGTGAAGCTTGGTGCTGCAATCCAGACTCGGTATCTGGATCGCAATTGAACTATCGGTCTTCAGTGCGAAGAGAGTTCACGTGCCGTGGACTGCAACACAGCCTGCTCCAGCTTGTGCGCCGGGAGGTTCACCAATAGCTCCAGGCGGCGATGAATCATGTGCATCGTCTGTCGGAAGGCTTCGAGCTTTGCTTCGTCAGAGGCTTCGCCTTCCGAGGGGTCCGAGTAGCCCCAATGCGCTGTGGCTGGATGACCAGGCCAGAACGGACAGACTTCACCAGCGGCGTTGTCGCACACGGTGATGATCAGATCCATGCGCGGCGCGCCAAGCACGGCAAATTCATCCCAGCTCTTGCTGCGCAAACCATCCACAGAGACGCCGGCCTTTTGCAGCACTTGCAATCCCAGCGGATTGGGTTGCTGATTCTCTCGGGGGCTGCTGCCTGCCGAATAGGCTTTAAAACGGCCTTGGCCCATATCGTTGAGCAAGGCCTCGGCCAAGATGCTGCGTGCCGAGTTGTGAGTGCACAGGAACAAGACGTTCAGGGGAGCTTTGTTGTCAGACATGGTTTTAGCAGCGGACTTAGGGATAGAAAAAGGTCGCAGCGACGCTTAGCACTGGCATGACGCAGCAGCGTCATTGGTACAAACCGCGCCCTGGCAGCAGTTCTCCGTGAGATATGCCAACAAATCGTTCATCACGGGGAAGGCCGCGCGGTAGAGCACATTTCGGCCCTGCCGCTCCTGACTGACCAGGTCGGCATGAAAAAGCTCTTTCAAATGAAAGGACAGCGCGTTCGGCGCGATGCCTAGCTGCTCAGCTAACGCACTAGGTGTCAGGCCCTCGGGACCGGCCACCACAAGGGCGCGAAATACGCGCAATCGGGCCTCATGGGCCAAAGCGGAGAGTGAGCGGATGACGTTTGCTTCTTGCATGACCCCATAATACATCAACTGTTGAATTATTGTTTTAATGACCATGAGAACGTCCCAGGTGTCATCGCGAGGTCATCAGGCAACGCCGAATGCACGCCCAAGTTGATACAAGTTGGGCGTGCTCCCCCTGAGTTTGAGGGGGGAGCTCCAACCTGTTGAATAAACAGAGAAATGTGAACTTGGGCGCAGAGCACCGCCCAACTTCCGAGCGCCCAACTTAAAGCGGTGAGGTACAGATGCTTTAAACAGCTGACCGATGGTCGCAACCCCTCGTGAAGTCAAGAAAAGGCCCGAGCGTCGCGCGAACTGGCATATCCCACGCAAGGCCCACTTTGGCCGTTTGCTGCGCCCTAGAAGTCCACTTGGTGCCAAAGTGGGCGAGCCACTTCAGACTCCGAAAATCGCTTGTAAGTCCGCATCAACATTACCGAACCCAAAATTTTCCATAGCCGTCGCCTGTGCCAAAACAAGCACTCCCCCACTTTTGTGAGTTGCGTTGCGCGGCCTATGGCACAAATTTGCGCGATCTTTGGCACAAAGTAGCACAGGCTTTGTCACCAAGGCTGACAACTTGGCAAGGGACAGCACCACAAATGTGTTGTTTTGACGCCAACAGACCGAGCGAGCTCCGGCGATAAATGTATCGGCCAGTGGACTTTTCGGCCTACAGCAGCGGCAGGAGGCGACCCCCTTGCGGTCATTCGGGGCATCATTTTCACGATACGATGCAGTACATCAATAGTGCTTGAACGGGTAGATCTATTTCATGCAAGTCTTTGTGGCCGGTACAGGAAAACTTGGTTCTGAATTGTTGAAATCTCTCACTTCTAAAGAGGGACAGGCAATTCTTCCCTGGCATAGCGAGCCGATTTCGAATGAAAAGAGCATCGTTATTCATGCGGGCTCTGGACGTGAGTTGCAAACAATTTCCACTTTCTGCTCCCGCACATCCTCCGTACTGATTGAACTGTCCACGGGTTCCGCAATTGAGTCCGTTGATGTCTGCTTTCCAGTTGTGCTATGCCCAAACACCAACATCCTCATGCTTAAATTTATGCATATGTTGGAATGCTCAGGCAGCTTGTTCAGCGGCTATGACATAAAGCTAACGGAATCCCACCAAGCATCTAAGAAGTCTGTTCCAGGCACTGCTGTTTCTATAGCCAACGCATTGAACATTCCTTTAGACAAGATTGCTTCAGTTCGTGATACAGCGATCCAAAAAGATGAGTTAAACATTCACGAAGAGCATCTGGGTCGGCATGCCCTTCATCAAATCAGAATCAATGACGGCTCGTGCCAAATCGAGATGGAATCGAGAGTAGTTGGCGACTCTCCATACGTTCATGGCGTACAGCAAATCGTAAGTGCAGTGATAGGACAAAAGCTACTAAATCAGATTTACTCGATTACTGATTTCATCGAAAAGCGATGGCTCTGAACAAGCTCAGTCACGAGCTTTCGACAACCGCTTCTAGCCGAGGCTGTGTAAAAACGCTTGGTTCGACAATTTTCAAAAATTAAAATCAAAACACCCGGTTTTAGCGAAGTGACCCATGAAGCGATTCATCGAAGGCCAGACCCGCGAGCAAGTGACCTTGCTGCCCGAGTGTCTCGATGACTTTGTGGGTGCAGACAATCCGGTGCGCATTGTCGATGCATTCGTTGAAGAACTGGACCTGCTCTCGCTGGGCTTTGATGGGTCAACACCCGCAGCCACAGAAACCAGTCATGGCGCCTTCAGATCAGGCCTGTCAGTTCACCGGGCACGAGTGGCAGACGTTCCTGCGGGAGCACAACTTGGTTAGCAGCATGAGCAGGCGAGGCAACGTCCACGACAACGCCGTGGTCGAAAGCTTCTTCCAATTGCTCAAACGTGAGCGCATCCGCCGGCAGGTCTATGCGACCCGCAGCGATGCGCGAGCCGATGTATTCAACTATATCGAGATGATCTATAACCTCAAGCGGCGTCACTGCACCGCCGGCGGCACTTCGCCGGTGGAGTTCGAGAGACGCTATTCCCAACGGCTCAAAAGTGTCTCGGGAATCCGGGTCGATTCAAGCGAGTGCTTTGCATTCTTGGGTTTGAGAGAACAATGGCCGCGATGCGTCTGGTGGGCGGATGAGCCCTTTTTACGCGGTGAAATTAGAGCAAAAAAGGCCTGAATGCCCGATTGGGCGGGTTCAGATCGTTCTTGGCTGGAAAAGTCTTCGACATCCTGAAATACGGGGACTCTGTCGATTCATTGGCTGAGATGTTGATGAAGTTTTTGAGTTTCCACACAGCCTCGACCCTAAGCTGCCGGTCAGATACAGGCAAAGCGTTCAGCAATCACCGCTTTGATATGCTTTGCATCTGATTGATAGACGACCAGATATAGGTTAAGCATGATTTTGGAATTTAAGCGACTCACTGAAGTTGACCTAGCTGACATCATTTCTCTGAACAACAATCCTGATGTGCTACGGCAAATGCCGCTTGGAAGTGCAAATTTCGACCTAGTGAAAGCAAATGAATGGGTTCAACAAAAAGATGCCCAGTGGCAGCAACACGGCTATGGGCCATGGGCGTTTGTAATTGATCAGCACTTTGCTGGCTGGGGTGGATTGCAGTATGAGGAAGGTGATGCTGACCTAGCTTTGGTGCTCCATCCTCAGTTTTGGGGGAATGGGAAAGCCATTTATCTAGAGATTGTGAAACGTGCATTCACTAGCTTGGGACTGGACTCCTTCACAATTTTGCTTCCCCCCTCAAGAACTAGAATTAAAGGGATTTTCAGACTGGGATTTCAGCCAGATGGTGAACTAGACATTGAAGGTGTTCGCTTTCTGCGATTTCGCCTGTACGCATCTAGCAAACCCGTTCGACTAGATAGTTGAGCAGAGAGTCTGCCTACTGGGCTGCCCTTGTCGACTGACCGAATTTGGCCGATCTGCGACTGTCGCTGTTCGACTGTGGATTCAACTGGTCAATGCAACACAATGACCGCCACTGGCGCAAGGAGTGTTGGCATGAAGCAAAGACCGCGGATTTACTACACCGAAGCTCAGAAGGCACTGATGTGGGAGCGCTGGAAAGCTGGCGATACCCTGCACGAGATCGGCAAGCTGTTTAACCGACCGCACACCTCCATTCACGCCATCCTGAGTTTGACGGGCGGCATTCGGCCACCTGCGAGACGCCGATCTCGTTTGGCGCTGTCTCTGGGCGAGCGCGAGGAGATATCGCGCAGCTTGGCCGCAGGTGAATCCATCCGCTGCGTTGCCAGGCGCTTGAAGCGAGCAGCATCCACCATCAGCCGAGAACTCCTACGCAATGGCGGCAAAACCTGCTACCGAGCTACAAAAGCAGATGAGGCAGCCTGGGGGCGGGCACGTCGCCCAAAGATGTGCAAGTTGGCCTGCAATCCTGCGTTGGCACAGATCGTGGCGGGTAAATTGCAGAGTCAATGGTCACCTGAGCAAATAGCAGGATGTCTCAAACGAACTTACCCGGGCGCAAAGGATATGCAGGTGTCTCACGAAGCCATCTATCGCACGCTCTTCGCCCAAACACGCGGAGCCTTGAAGAAAGAGCTTCTGGAGCATTTGCGGCGCACCAGAGGAATGCGTCGCTCACGCCATTACACCCAGAAGACGCCGATCCATGGCCGGATCTGCCCATTAGCGAGCGCCCAGCCTGCATAGAGGATCGAGCAGTGCCGGGCCATTGGGAGGGCGATCTGTTGTTTGGCGATGACTACAGCTAGATTGCAACTTTGGTGGAGCGGCACACGCGCTACGTGATGCTGGTCAAGCTGGTTGACAAAGACTCCTACACCGTCGCTGCGGCGCTGGCCAGGCATGCGCAGACCTTGCCGCAAGAGCTCTATCGTTCCTTGACCTGGGATCGAGGATCGGAAATGGCGGGGCACAAACGATTCACTGTGGCCACCGACATCCAGGTCTACTTCTGCGATCCACAAAACCCATGGCAGCGCGGAACGAACGAGAACACCAATGGGCTACTCAGGCAGTACCTACCCAAGGGCATCGACATCTCTGGCTACTCGCAAGATGAATTGGATGCGATTGCAAGAAAATTAAACGAGCGGCCCAGAAAGACCTTGGGGTAAAGAACCCCGGCGGAGATGTTTAACGAATGCGTTGCATCGATCGATTGAATCCAGAGCGACTACAGTCGGCCATTCCCCCTAAAACAGCCCCGCTAGCTCCTCACTCCTGGCCCAGCTATAAATCACCAGCTCACCACGCTCCACCCGGTTCGCACCACCGCCGACCGTGTAGTCCAGTTTCAAAGTCTTTAAAGCATTCCCAGACAGCAGGATGGTCATTGATGCTGATGACGGCTTTGCCTTTGATTTCCTTGACCTTTCTTGCCATCAGCTCGTACTGCTCCAGCCGCAGTGTGCTTCCGAGTGACTGCTGCATTGAGTGCATTGGTGCGGCTCTGCGCTAGGCAGACCCGGCAGTCATCTGCACCGCCCCGAAGCGGTCAGACGTGACGGGGCAAGAGATGAAGGCTTGATTAGGCCACACCTCACAGAAATACAAATCGTTCGCATTCGACATTAAATTCAGGGTCTCACCTACATTAATAGCCTTTGCCAATGATCAATACTTATTACATCGGCTAACTACATCACACATTGAACGTTCGAGTTCCAGAGGCCATATGTCTAGCGAGAGCACCTCACGCTTCAACAAGCATGTCATCTCTATGGATGAGGTGTTGGAGCGTACGGCGTTATCAAGATCGATGCTCTACAAGCTCTTGCGGCAGGACAAGTTCCCTCATCCCACGCCGATGAGCAACAGAAGCGTTGGCTGGTTCGAAGTGGATATTGAAAACTGGCTGCAGACTAAAACAGCAACTCGCCAAGCCAATCTCACACTCCCTCTCATCTACATGGCGGGCCAAATGGGTACAGCTGAAGGCAATAGGAAGCAGGACAGCGATATCCACTGCTGGCGAATCTTCGACGTCTCCAAGTCCAATACTCTCGGTGAACCCGGAGCTGAAGACATACTGATCTCACCGCCGCAAGAAATGGTCTTTCATGGAACGCGCACGAGGTTCATGTACTCAGGGCCGTGGAAAGCCCAGGAAACCCGCCATGGATACATGCACGAAGCCACTTCTGCTTCGCTCGATAAGACCCGGAACGCCACATATCGTGGTGCTCTTCAAGGCATTTCACGGGCGGATGTCGTTGTGGCGTATCTAGAAGACCTGCAGGCCTATGGAACCTTGGTTGAAGTCGGCTACGCACGAGCGGCCGGCAAGAGAGTGATTGTGATTACTTCGCCTGCACTCCATAAGCCACCGCTTAACAACGGCTGGGGCAGAGGTCTATGGGTTGCTATCCGGGCTGCCGACCGACATATCGAGCTGCCCGATCAACCTGGCAGCACGTCAGAAGACCACTGGCGACTGGCACATGCACACGCGGCAATGACGATTGCCGAGTGGTATCCGAACACGGTGGTCAATATCTCTTAACACCTTGCCCTGCGCTACGTGAGCAGAGGCTTTTAGTCACGGCTGATTTCATTCGGCCGAGACCTCACAGATCAGTTCGGCACACTCGTTGAATGTCTCAAACAAGCCTTGCCGCTCAACGATTTGATCGTTGATTAACTTAAATGATGCCTTTCATTACCGCATACCTAACGGCCTGAGCCCTGGTCCTGACCTGCATCTTCCGATAGATATTTTTTACATGCGTTGATACAGTCAACGCACTGATTTTCATGTAATCCCCAATCTCATGGGTTCTTTTTCCTTGAGCAATCAATCGTAAGACTTCTTTTTCCCGATCGGTCAGCTTCTCGAGTTTCTTATGGTCAATAGGACTTTCCTCGAATTCAGAGTACTTAAATATTTTTGGAAGAATTTTCTTCGCAACAGTCGGAGATATGGAGGCGCCACCATTAGCCACTTCCAGAACAGCCTGCGAATAACTTCCAAACCATGAACTTTTTAACAAGTATCCCACAACACCTTTCTTGAAAGCATCTATAGCAGTTTCTTCTTTTTCACTGAAGGAAATAGCGATGCTCAACACGTTGGGCATTCTCAATTGGACCAACTCCAGCAAATCTGCCCCTTGTCCTTCGCTAAGAGACAAGTCAACGAGAAGCACATCGAACTCCTCCGCCAAGATGCCCTTGCGCGCTTCTCGGTAGCTGGAAGCCTGCCCGACCAGGATCGTCCGGGGGTCACGCATAAGCTCCTGCGCAATCACGCTCCTGATGTGCCTGTCTTCATCTGCTAAAAAAACCCGAACTGGTTGGTTCTTCTGACCTTTCATGTCGGATGGCCACGTGTACCCCAGAACAGAGGAGGTGACTTCAGTGCTGCCTGCATCAAGGTACGGTCCCTTGGGCGAGTCGGAGAGGTACATGTGACACCCGTCTGTGTATTGAAAAGTGAGAAAAACCTCCTGAAAAATAAAATTGACGCTGGTAAAAATCTATTGAAAATCAATAAGGAATAAGATAGTTAATAATTTTACATTTATTCACGCAATAACTAGGTATTTATTTCAGAATCACTATGAAAAATAGATAAAAACCCTCTACTTTCGAGACACAAGAAGAAAATCTAATTGAATTAAAGATTACTTTTTCTAACACTGTAGGAATTTTCCAACAAACGCTATTTATTCAATAGCGCACCATCTATAGAAAACAAGGCTCAAAGCATATTTTTTGTTGATTTTATTTGGCAGAAAATATTTTCAAACAGGGTATTACTGTTTATCAGACATTTTTTGAAACTGCACCTACCGAAATCATGTTTTGGAAAGTAACCAAAGAATCCAGAGCTTGAAGACGGTTAAAACTGGCCCTTGCTTAATACCTAGCACTGGTCTCTAGCTCACATAGTCTCAGTTGTCTTTGAACTCGCTACTTAAAGGAATGATCATGAAAAAGTCTCTGATTGCCATGGCGGTTATTGCGTTGACTGGTGTTGCCTCTGCTGCAGTGAGCAGCTCAAGCATTGCGGCAACAAACACGACGTCGAGCGCATCTTCTGGCACGGTGTCGGGTGCGGCCAGCTCGGGCAACGGTGCCGCGCTGAGTTCAAATAGTGCCACCTCTGGTGCGACTTCCAATGCCAATGCTGCTGGTGGCGGCTTCGCTATTGGTCCTTTCGGTGCCGGTGGTGCAACTGCCGGTGGTAGCGCAACGACCTTCGGTAACGTGAAGAGCCTTTCGGCAACCTCGGGCAACGCAGTTGCCGGTGGTGGCGCAGCGACCAATGCCAACGCTGGTTCTGCAGCGGCAGCGGGTTATAACGCGGGCCCCGTCAGCGGAAGCGCTGGTGGCGCAGCCACTTCGCACACCGGCAACGTCGTCGCAACCGGCGCGGGCCCTGGCGGCGGACTGTCTTATGTGAACAGCAATGCTGGCACCACATCTGGCTACAACGCCACATCGGGAGCCGTTTCCTCACCTTGGGGCGCACTGACCAACACCACATCCAACGCAGGCTCTGTGGGTACCGTCCACCAAAATGCCGGCTCCTGGGGTAACGCTGGCTACTTCTCCAACGGTGGTGGCACCTCCGGTACTGCCGGTGCGGGCTCTGCTGCCAATGCCAACTAAGGAAGCTGTCCCTGGATAGCTGTGTTTGTCCCGGGCCTGGCTGACCAGGCTCGGGCGACATAGGAGCCAAGCATGAAACTCTCAATAGCTCTGTTAAGTCTTTGCGTTCCTTTGTGCAGTTATGCGCAAAGTGCCGACAGCAGCGCGCAAAGCTCCTCTAATTCCTCTTCCGTAGGAGCACAACAGAATCAGTCTGTCACCATTGTCAATCCGGTTGCTGCTCCGGCGGAAAGTCGATCTGTATCCACGATGGATAGCAGATCCACTTCAACTTCCGATCAAAAAATAACAACAACCGGAACGACCACGCAGAACCTGAACAACACGGTGTCCGGGACGTCCAAAAACATTGTGGAGTACACAGGTACTTACACCATGAAGAACGTTCCCAGTGTGAACGGGCCCAACCTCACGACCAGCAATGACACCTGCATGGGCAGCAGCAGCGGCAGTGCCAACGGCCCTGGCTTTGGCGTGAGCTTCGGCACCACCTGGACGGACGAGCATTGCAAGCGCCTGAAAATGAGCCGTGAGCTCTGGAACAAGGGCATGAAGGCCGCCTCGCTGGCAATGGACTGCATGGATCCCGCCGCTCGCGTGGCACTGGAGATCACGGGCTCGAAATGCCCGCAATCCATGACTGCAGACGAGCGCCGCAACAACTACGGCCCGGATGCGTCGGCACAAGGCAGCCCGAATCCTGCTGCACCTCCCTCAGAGGCTCAGTCAAGCTTTGCACCTGAAGTCACTCGCCCCACGGCTATCACCTCTGTGACGGATGATTCGCGTACGGCACAGCTGTATGAAAACTAGCAGGAGTGATTCCTAATCTAGGAGGCCGCTATGGGCAAGACTCTAGCTCTTTTAGCGATGGCACTATGTTGCGCCTCGACATTGGCTGCGCCCGACTCCAGGGCCATCAATGAACCGTTGAGCATTCAGCGTCAGATCTTCGGAAGTGGTGAGCAAGGCGCGACTGGATCGCAGCAAGCCGAGCCAGTGGGGGACTATGGTGTCTGGCATGTGCCGCAGTACCTGCCTGGCTATCCGACTGCAGCAACGATATGGCCTCGCGCTATCCCTGTGAAATGCAAGGACAGGCAGTGCGAAGGCTATGTGATTACCCCGCAGATGGGGCCGGGTGAGTACCTGTTTTTCGTGCCTACAAGTGAATAGGCTGGTCAAAAGCGAACAGGGCTAAAGCACTTCATTGGCGCTGACAGCAACTCACCTAACAAGGGCGGGATTCATCCCGCCCTTGTTGATTTGCCAGAGCGAAGACAACGATCCTTGTTTTAAAGATCGGATACATCACTTTTAAAGATACTCACCCCTCAATGAGCTGGGCACTTTACTTTGAGATGTACCTTAAAAAGCCAAATTTTCACTTCCAACGCTTCGCGAGGTCGGAAGTTTGGAAATCTGAGAAAAATTCATGTATCCGTTTGATTTTACAAGATATTTATAGGTTGAAGGCAAACCGCCCTCCAACCTCATGCCTTCCATCCTTGCAGAAGAGAGAGAGAGAGAGCGTCTGTGTTGGCTTGTGGATTCAACGGGCCAAAGCAACACCATGGCTGCCTCTGGCGCAAGGAGTGCTGGCATGAAGTAAAGACTGCGGATTCACTACACTGAGAATCTAAAGAGCCACACTGTGTATCCAGACAGTCACTCCCCAACACCCGCTGCCAGCCCGACTTCGCTGTCCAACTCTCTTACCTCGGAGTACTGCGCCTGCCGCCATGACACCTGACCAATATCTTGCGCATTTGCAGGCTGTGTATGCCGCATTCCAGCTAAGCTTTCACCCCATGCCGCCGGCCAGCGAACAGGATCTGGCAGCTTTGGCTGCCGCGCTGGGGCCTCTGGATACCGATCTGGCCGCATTCTGGCGCCTGACTGCAGGCAGCAGCGCCGACAGCACCCAGCCCCTGTTTCAGCGGCCAGGCTTTGTGGATGCACTGGACCTTCTCACGCCACCGCAGGCCATCGCCCTGGCACTGCGCATGGAAAATCGGGCCCAGCGCATGTGGGATCTGGCCGGCCCCGCATCCCAGGACCCTCGTCTGAGCGGACGTTGGTGGCACGCCGGCTGGCAGCCGTTTGCCAGCTTCTATGGCGACATCGTGCTAATGGCCGATCATCATCCCGGTCCTGAAGGACAGCGCGGCCAGATCATTGCCTATGTGCACGACCCCGACCAGATCTGCTGGATTGCCCCCAGCTTCTCAGCCTATCTTCAAGCGGCCGCTGACTCGATTGACGATGACAGGGAAGAATTTTTGAATGGACCGCTGGACGAGCAGGAATAAGCGGAGCTCCTGGCTACGCCCCGGCCTCAAGGCAGTAGCTGGACAGCGTGGCCGAGCCCATGAAGGTCTCTTCAAAGTAAACGCGGCGGGCCTGGTCTTGCTCGCCCCCCCCACGACCACCACCATCAACGGCAGCAGATGCTCCTCTGATGAGAACTCCCTCGTCACGCAACAGAGCCAGCGCACGGCCCACGGCCAGGTGTTATGCAGCGTTCACCCTGCCTGCCAGCTCAGGCGATCCGGGCGCACGGTAATGCAGGTTATAGGTGTGCGGTGGAAAGCCGCCGTAGTCATAAAGCATGCCATGTTGGGCGGCACTCTGCGCGGTGAAAACCGCCTCTTCCCAGTGGGCGGAGATCAGCGACACGGCCCTGGGCCTGCGCACCAGTTGGCGCGGAATATTGCGCAAACCCTCTGCCATAAGCGCATGTCAGTCGTGCATCTCGGGCACCCAGGGCCAGGGGCCCGCGCCATGACAGAGAAAGTACACTGGCATGCGAGCGCCTGCCTCCATTAGCCCGGAAGCCGCCTGACTGTTCAGGCTTTCACGCTCCTCCATGCCAGTGTCACCCATGCATCAATAGGCCATCGAAAAACATAGCTGCCTGCGCTTTCCCAATCAAAACTGGAGACCTAAAAATCCTCATTCCTAGCAGACAGGCATAAAAAAACCTCCTTGTGGAGGTTTTTTACCAACGATCAGGTCCGAGCCGTGCAGCTGCAGACCTGATGCCGTATTGCCGTGATCAGGCAGCGAAGTTGGCTTCTGCGAACTTCCAGTTCACCAGCTTTTCCAGGAAGGTTTCGACAAACTTGGGACGCAGGTTGCGGTAATCGATGTAGTAAGCGTGTTCCCACACGTCCACGGTCAGCAGCGCCTTGTCAGCGGTGGTCAGGGGGGTGCCGGCAGCACCCATGTTGACGATGTCCACGGAACCGTCGGCCTTCTTCACCAGCCAGGTCCAGCCGGAACCGAAGTTGCCGGCAGCGGAAGCCACGAAAGCCTTCTTGAACTCGGCGTAGGAGCCCCACTTCTTGTTGATGGCATCAGCCAGAGCGCCGGAGGGTTCTGCTCCGCCGTTGGGGGTCATGCAGTTCCAGAAGAAAGTGTGGTTCCAGATCTGAGCAGCGTTGTTGTAGATGCCGCCGGAAGACTTCTTGACGACTTCCTCCAGATCCATATTTTCGAATTCGGTGCCCTTTTGCAGGTTGTTCAGGTTCACCACATAGGCGTTATGGTGCTTGCCATGGTGGAATTCCAGGGTTTCCTGGCTGTAACCGAACGGAGCCAGTGCGTCGATAGCGTATGGCAGGGGGGGCAGAGTGCGTTCCATGATGGTTTTCCTCGTGGTTGAAATTTTTTGGGGCCGTCCAGTGCCAAGGCGTCTGAGCGGTGGCCGCTGTGCCGACCGGGGGCGACTAGCACATTGCTGTACTACAGATGTCAAGTATTGCACTAACCGAACCATTGTAGAAAGAACTGAGGGGCTGCGCGCCACTCATCAGGACTATTGCGCATGCAGCCAAAAGCATGCGCTCACAGCTTACAGCGCATGAATACTGGCCCCCGCTGCATTGCCTGCGCTGATTGCAAAAGAGTTCTGATGAAGACCCCGGTTAGCATGCGGGTGTTTTGCGGCCAGCTTGTGGCTGGCGAGCATCAAAGCAGACGCGGCTGAGTGACCACCACATCCACCGCCCCGTCCGACAACTGAGCCTTCAGCGCCGCTCCCGGCACGGCCTGCCTGACCTGGGTCACAGCCCTTCCCTGCTCATCCGTCAGCAAGGCATAGCCTCGCTGCAGCACCAGGCGCGGGTCCAGCAACTGCAAGCGCAGGTCGATACGATCAAGCGCTTGCAGTTGCTGCTCCAGATTGCGCTGGAAGATATTGGGAAGATTGACCTGTAGCGCTTGCTGGTTCTGCGCAAGCCGCTGTAGTTTCAAGAGCATGGCATGACGCAGGCGCTGCGCCTGACGGCTGAGCTGCAGCTGGTTGCGCGCCAACTGCTCGCTGGGCCGGCCCAGGCGCTGGGCCGCGATATCCAGGCGTTGGGCTTGGCGATCCAGCACACGCTGCACGGCATTGTCCAGGCGGTCCTGCATCAGACCCAGAGTCCCCAGCCAGACCTCGCGCGGCTGGGCAACCAGCTCGGCCGCAGCCGTGGGCGTCGGGGCACGCAGGTCGGCGCAAAAATCGGCAATGGTGAAGTCGGTTTCGTGACCCACGCCGCTGATCAGCGGCACCGGGCTTTGGACAATGGTGCGCGCCAGCTGTTCGTCGTTGAAGGCCCACAGGTCTTCCAGCGAGCCGCCACCGCGCACCAGCAAGATGGTGTCAATCACCGGCTGCCGTGCGGAATCACCACGCAAATCGCCACTTTCCTCTTGCCCCTCTTGCGCCAGGCGATACAGTTTCAATAGCGCCTGCACAAGCGATTGCGGCGCCTGGAGCCCCTGTACCAGGGCGGGAACAATTACCACCGGAATATGCGGCACGCGGCGGCGCAGCGCCGTCACCACATCGTGCAAGGCGGCCGCCCCCAAGGACGTGACCAGGCCGATGCCGCGTGGCAAGGGTGGCAGCGATCGCTTGCGCGCAGAGTCGAACAGGCCCTCGGACTCCAGCTGGGCCTTGAGGCGAAGAAACTGCTCGAACAAGGCCCCCTGCCCGGCTCGCTGCATGCTCTCCACCACCAGTTGCAGATCGCCACGCTGCTCGTAGACGCCTAGACGCCCTCTGACTTCGACCAGCTCGCCATCACGCGGCGAGAAACCAACCTGCTCGGCCGCACGACGGAACATGGCGCAGCGAATCTGCCCGCTCGCGTCCTTGAGGTTGAAATAGCAATGCCCGCTGGCAGCGCGCGAAAAGCCGCTGAGCTCGCCGCGCACCGCCACCGGATTGAAGCGCGCCTGCAAGGCATCGCCAATGGCGTGGCATAGCGCGCCAATTTCCCACACATGCGGCGTGGCTGCTGGGTTTGGACGTTCAAACAGTGAATTCATGCGGTGTCAGCGAGGTCTTACGCGTGCCGGATTCTCCACAGATGTCGGCGTCCAGCCTTGTCGGCGACAAAGCCAGAAAAATCCTAAACAGCACATGAAGAACATCATCTATCTTATTGATTTAAAACAACTTATAAAGCTTCACACAGGTGTCAAACTCGTAACAAGCCTTTAGAGCGAAGCAGATAACTTCCCGGCACAGCAACTAGATCACAAAGTTATCCACAGATTTTTGTGCTATACGCGAAAGCATTCGAAAAGAAACGCAAGCTCTTTGGGCCTGCTCTGCCGCTCCAAGCTCCATTCGCTTCAAGCGCTGCCTCGCGATCGTGCTGCGCTGAGTCATGCCGGCTGCATGAGGCCTGTAAAAACGGGTCGCGGCGGCACGGCAGTGGGTCATAATCATCGGTTGCAATTTCTGAACGACGAGGGAGAGCAACGTTGCTGTCGATCATACAAGCCGCAGGATGGCCTATCTGGCCTTTGATTGCCTGCTCGATTCTGGCCCTGGCCCTGATTTTTGAGCGCTTTGCCTCGCTGAAAGCCAGCAAGGTCGCGCCGACCAATCTGCTCAATGAAGCGATTTCGGTCTCCACCAAGAACCTGCCCAGTGCCGAAACCACCCAGCAACTGGCCCAAAGCTCAGTATTGGGAGAGGTTCTGGCCACTGGTCTTCGCACCCGCCAGGCACATCCCGAAAGCAGCGAAGAAGAGCTGCGCTCGGCCATGGAAGGCGCGGGCCGCGCCGCCGCCCACAAGCTGGAAAAGTATCTGAGCGCCCTGGCCACCATCGCCTCGGCGGCGCCGCTGCTGGGCCTTCTGGGCACGGTGATCGGCATGATCGAGATTTTCGGCTCCCAGCCCGGAGCCAGCTCCGGCGCCGGCAACCCCGCCCAGCTCGCCCATGGCATCTCGATTGCGCTCTACAACACGGCGTTCGGCCTGATGGTGGCCATCCCGTCGCTGATCTTCTGGCGCTATTTCCGCGCCCGTGTGGACGGCTATCTGCTGGGAATGGAACTGGCGTCCGAGCAGTTCGTGCGCCATCTGGGCCGCCTCAAGCCTGCCAAGTAAGAAGCGGAACACATCCACCATGAACTTCCGTCCTCGTCACCGCGATGAGCCCGAGATCAATCTGATCGCCTTCATCGACGTGCTGCTGGTGGTGCTGATCTTTTTGATGCTCTCCACCACTTACAGCAAGTTCACCGAGCTGCAGCTGACCCTGCCCGTGGCAGACGCCGAGCAGCAACGCGACCGCCCCAAGGAAATCATCGTCGGCGTCTCTGCCGACGGTCGTTACTCCGTCAACAAGCAAGGCGTGGATGACCGCAGCGTCTCCTCTGTTGCAGCCGCCCTGTCCGGTGCGGCAACAGCGGGCAATGACAGCGTGGTCATCATCAGTGCCGATGCCAACTCCCCGCACCAGTCGGTGGTGACCGTCATGGAAGCGGCCCGCCACGCGGGACTGTCGCAAATCACGTTTGCCACCCAGACCTCGGCCAGCGCAGGCAAGGCCAACTAGGAGGCCCTCGTCATTGCCTTTTGGTGATGACGCCACATGAAAAACGGGCCAGATGGCCCGTTTTTCTTTGCCCGGCCATTTCTCAGGCCTGGAGACCCAGCGCCGTCAGATCCAGCGTGCCGCCGCAAACCGGCGGGCACCAGAAATAGCATCCTGTCAACGGCTTGGAAAAGCGGAACAGTCCATCGCTGATGCCGTCATCCATGCCCAGCATGCGGCGCATTTGAGCCTCGAAAGCGTCAAAGCTGCAACCAAAGGCAGAGAACATCAAACCGCTGCGATCACTGCCCTGCGGGCTGACGCTCCACCAGGGCATGGAGCGTCGCACCACAAAGGCTTCCGGCTCAAAGCTCTCCTGCGCCGTGCGCTTGACATGGGCCGACTCAGGGGCATCGTCCAGCTCCTCGTTGTCGCTGCGACGGCGACCCACGGCATGGTCCTGCTCCGTGGTGCTCATGCAGCCAAAAGCCGAGTAGTCATGTTCCCACTGCTGCAAGGCCCAGTAGCTGCAGCCGTCCAGACCTGCACCCAGCTCTGCAGCAATGCCGGCGACCACGGCCTCATCGTCCTCGGGGTTCTCAGTGCCGTCTTCATAGCCGGTCAGGTCGCGGCCATGGCCGTTGTCCGAGCGCTGGTGCACAAAGGCATCCACGATGTGATCGAGCTTGAAGCCCGGTGCCAGCAAATTGGTCAGCTTGGTCGTCAGGGCGATCAGCTCACCGCGCTGATCGCCGCGCAGCCACAGGCACAGCGCATAAGGTGTGCTGGGTGCTTCGAGCTGTGGGCCCTTGAGGTGCGGGAACTCGCGCATCAGCGGCAGTTTCTTGTCCAGTTGCTGCAGCACCTGCATGCCCAGGCCCGCTACGACCTGCTGACCGTCAACACTGGTCTGCAATTTCTTCAGACTGTTCTGCAGATCTGCACCTGTACCAGCCAGGGTGAAAAAAACATAACGCCCCTGCTCAGGAAGAGACGCCAGAATGCCTGCTTGTGCTTTTGTCATGGGGTTGCCGATTCAATTGATGGAACACACATCAAAGTTTAGTAGCGAATCAGCGGCACCCCGCCAAGCCCAGGCCCGGGTGGCGGATCGAAAAAAAATGGGCCTCCAACGCAAAAAAGTCGCGACTTTGCCCAAACCACCATTTTTCCACTGCTAGAATTCATCCCATCGACGACAGGCGCGTAGCTCAGCTGGTTAGAGCACCACCTTGACATGGTGGGGGTCGTTGGTTCGAGTCCAATCGCGCCTACCAAACATCGCAAGCAAAACCAGAGCTTGCAAGCAAGACAGCCCGCTGCAAAGCGGGCTTTTTTGTGCCTGCTTCTCTCTTGCATCACCGCAGCATGGAGCACGCCATGCATTGACCTCGGGTCGCCCTCTGCGCGGCTTTACGTTCCGTCAGGGATGGTCGGCTCCACGAGGAGGGCAAGCAGCTGCAGCGACTCCTGCCAGCCCAGATAGCAGGCTCCTTCGGGAATCATGTCGGGAACGCCCTCCTGCACCACATGCAGCTCGGTGCCGCAAAACACGGCTTTCAGTTCCACGGTGGTGATCATCTCGCCCGGCAGATTCGGGTCCTCGAAGCGGTCGGTATGGCGTATGCGCTGGTTCGGCACCAGCTCGAGAAACTCGCCGCCAAAGCTGTTTCGACTGTTGGCAGAAAAATTGATGAAGCTCATGCGGTAGCGACCGCCCACACGGGCGTCAAATTCATGCACCTGCGCCGCGAAACCATGAGGCGGCAGCCACTTGACCATGGCCTCGGGGCTCGTGAAGGCCCGGTAGACCCGCTCGGGCGGGGCCTTGATCACACGATGCAGTCGAATGGTCTGTGGCATGCGAGACTCCTGAGATAGGGGCATCTAGCTTAGTCCTCATCGCTGCGGCTGGCTACCAGGCTTTCATGGACGCATTCATCAATCGCCTCTTCGGCGCAACGCCGCCACGGATATCCAACGGACAAGCCGCTGCGGCTCCGCCCCCAACAAACCCCTTGAATGATTCGCCGACATTGAGCAGATGGCTGTCCATGGCGTGCGATGACGAGATCGTCGTCGATGCTGCATGGCCGCCTGCGCCGTCGACCCTGGGGCGAAGCTTGCATCCATTGCCGCAGATATTGTCAAAAAGGACTTGTTCAATGCCGAGTAGGGCCAGGCCGGGCCGGATGAGCTCTGTGAAAAGCCGGCTTAGAGCTTGGCCATGTTCGTCGCCCATCTGTCACAGCCTGATCTTCTGGCTCTACGCAACCCGAGCCGCTACCAATCTGGACGCGCAACTGCCAGAATTCAGGAACGAGCCCATACGGCCTGGAGCACGGAACATGGCACACTATGGCGAACACTGGCGTATGCCGCACCACATTGCGCGTCGCCGCCTGTCGCAGCCTCATGACAACGGCCCCAGGAGTTCGTATGGGCAAAGGCAAACCAGACGCCATAGTGGCGTTTTCAGCTATTGCATCCCCGCTTGTCGACTCGGCAGTCGAACAGGCCCGGCTGATAGCCCAAGCACCCGCCGTCGAGGGCATCCATCAGTTGCGCGTCACATTGCGCAGCCTGCTGACGCTGTGGTGGTTTTACCGGCCTCTGATGGAGGCGAGAAAGTACGCACTGCAGCGCAGCAGCCTGAAATCGATTGCCTGCGCTGCAGGCATGGCCCGCGATTACGACATTCTGATCGAGCTGCTAAGGCGAAACGACAAATGCAGCGCGGCCGACATTGCGGCCCTATCGGCCGCCCGCGAATCCGCTCTGCAGGCTGGCCGGGAAATACTTTCGCCCCCTCACGTACAGACATGCTTGCAGGAAGCTCTTGCGCAAGCTTCAGCAAGCTTGGGCCCTGGGTCCGGCCAGCCGCGACTGCGGGCTCTTGCACAGGCCCGGGTTGCACAAGCAGCGAAACAGCTACGCCGACGCACCAAGCGGGCGATCACCGCCGGCAAGCCAGACCTTGAAGCCTTTCACGATGTCAGAAAAGCCGGCAAGAAAACACGTTATCTGCTGGAGCTGTTCGGGCCCCTGCTGCCCGCAGACCATCGCCGCCTGCTCAAGCGACTCCAGAAAATCCAGCAGCCGCTTGGCGAGTTGAATGACTTTGCTGTCAGCGAAAGCCTGCTCAGGCAGAACCCGCGCCTGATCCCGTCTCCAGATCAGGCGAAAGAAATAAGACGCTGGCTCAGAAAAAAACGCAAACACCGCCTGAGCGCCCTCTCCTGCTTGCTGCGCAAGGATCAGACACTCAAGCAGGCTTAAACGCTCATGACGGCGCCGTTCTCAGTCCCACACAGGAGCCAGACCTTCGGGGCTGACTTCGCGGCCGTTGCGCTCCAGCGCCGCGATCAGCGCCATGTCTTCGGCATCCAGCCTGAGGTCGCGCGCCAGCAGATTGCTGGCCAGGTTCTCGCGCTTGGTGGATGACGGGATCACCGCATAACCCAGCTGCAGCGCCCAGGCCAGCGCCACCTGCGCCACCGTGGCCTGGTGCTTGCCCGCAATCTGCGCCAGCACCGGGTCCTTGAGCACCTTGCCGTAGGCCAGGGTCATGTAGGAAGTGACCTGAATGCCCTGCTCCTTGAGGAAGGCCGTCAGCTTGCGGCCTTGCAGATAGGGGCTAAGTTCGATCTGGTTGGTGGCAATCTCGCCCTGGCCCACGGCGGCGATGGCCTGGCGGGTCAGCTCGACATTGAAGTTGGAAATGCCGATCTGACGGGTCAGACCCCTGGCCTTGGCCTGGGCCAGCGCGTCCATGTACTCGGACAGGTCCACGCCGTTGCCGGGTGCGGGCCAGTGGATCAGGGTCAGGTCCACATAGTCGCTGCGCAGTTTCCTGAGGCTGTCCTGCAGGCTGGGGATCAGCTTGGCGCGGCTGTAGTTGTCGGTCCAGATCTTGGTTGTGACAAACAGATCGCTGCGCGCCAGACCGCTGTCGGCAATGGCCTGGCCGACTTCGGCTTCGTTGCCATAGATCTGCGCCGTGTCGACTGCGCGGTAGCCCACATCGAGTGCATTGCGCACCGAATCGATCACGGTCTGACCGGAGAGGCGGAAGGTACCGACGCCGAAGGAAGGAATATGGTTCATGAATTAACTCCTGAATGAGATTGAAGGCGGCAGCCGGTCCGCAGCTTGCATGTCTGCACTCCGAAGCAGCCTTCCCGACGCCTGAAGTTTGCCCAACTCATATTTGTAGATTAAGCCCTGTATTTCATAAATTCTTTTGAAATAAAATCAAATATAAAAACTCGAATCTTGCGCCAGCAGTGACTGATCTCCATCACCTTTGATGGCAACACGCGTCCCACCAGACATGCCTGTCATGCCCGCCGCAGGAATGCGGGCTTGCACGCCATCGGCAATGCGCCGGCGCCCAGGGTGAACAGCGCCACAGACGAGTTCCCAGGGCTGAGCACTCGGTTGATATTTGCAGATCAGGCTTTGGAATTCCCTCGATTTTCTTGAACTGAATCCAACAATGAAGACCACGCTCGACGAATTGCAGGCCTTTGTGGCCGTCGTGGACACGGGCACCATCACAGCCGCTTCGGAGCTGCTGGGCCTGACGATTTCAGCCACCAGCCGTACGCTGGGGCGTCTGGAAGAAAAGCTGCAGACCACGCTGCTGCGCCGCACCACCAGGCGCCTGCAACTCACCGAGGAAGGCGCCACTTTTTTGCAGCATGCCCGCGCCATTCTTGCATCGGTCGACGAAGCGGAGGAGCTGATGGCAGCGCGACGCATGCGGCCGGCGGGAAGATTGCGTGTCGATGCGGCCACCCCCTTCATGCTGCATGTGCTGGTGCCGCTGATCGCGGGATTTCGCTCGCGCTATCCCGACGTCGAGCTCGAGCTGAACTCCAACGAAGGCATCATCGACCTGCTCGAGAGGCGCACCGATGTGGCATTTCGCATCGGCGTGCTCAAGGACTCCACGCTGCATGCCCGCCCGGTGGGCATCAGCCGCATACGCGTGCTGGCCAGCCCTGCCTATCTCAAGCGCCATGGCACACCGGTCAATGCGACCCAGCTCGCCCAGCACAGCCTGCTGGGCTTTACCCAGCCCGAGTCGCTCAACGACTGGCCGCTGCGCGACGCCGACGGCAATGCCATACGCATTCGCCCTGACATTGCCTCCTCCAGCGGCGAGACGCTCAGGCAGATGGCGCTGGCCGGCCTGGGCATCGTCTGCCTGTCGGACTTCATGACGCGCGCAGACCGCGAGCAAGGTAGTCTGGTGCCGCTGTTCGGCAAGCAGACGCTGGATATCTGTCAGCCCATCAATGCGGTCTACTATCGAAACACCGCGCTGGCGGCGCGCATCACCTGCTTTGTGGACCATGTGGTGGAAACGCTGGGCAGCCGCCCTTTCGAGACCTGAGCGGCGCGAGCCGGCCCGGCGGCTGTCACACCTGTGTCGCGATGAAGCTGCGCACTGGGCCTGCTGCGCAGCAGCTCTCGACGAGAGCTATATCGCCGCAGCAGAGCGCGCCATGGCAGGACGGAAGAATCGAGCTTCCGCGGCGGGCTCCTGCCGGCTCGGCACAGACTGCGCTGCTTTTACTTGAACGCCGTAACTAGACGGTTTGCTTAGGGAGGTGCATGTGATCAGCATTTTGGGCATCGTTCTTTCACTCGGTCTACTCATCACTTTGGCCTATCGCGGCGTCAGCGTGCTGCTGCTGGCGCCACTGACAGCCCTGCTGGCCGTAGCCGTCAGTGCACCGTGGCTGATGCTGGCCAGCTACACCCAGATCTTCATGGTCAGCCTTGGCGGCTTTGTCATCGCCTACTTTCCGCTGTTCTTGCTGGGCGCGGTCTTCGGCAAGCTCATGGAAGCTTCGGGTGCGGCTCACATCATTGCCCAGGGCATTGCGGCAGCACTGGGCGAGCGGCGCGCCATACTCGCCGTGGTGCTGGCCTGTGCCGTTCTCACCTACGGCGGCGTTTCCTTGTTTGTCGTGGCCTTTGCGGTATATCCCATCGCCCTGGCGCTTTTTAGGCGTGCCGACATCCCGCGCCGCCTCATGCCGGCCACGATTGCGCTGGGAGCCTTCACCTTCACCATGACGGCGCTGCCCGGCACGCCGGCCATCCAGAACGCGATTCCCATGCCCTATTTCGGCACCACGCCGTTTGCCGCGCCGGGGCTGGGCCTGATCGCCGCAGCCGTGATGCTGATGCTCGGCCTGTGCTGGCTGCACTGGCGCAGCGCGCAAGCGCGCTCCAGAGGCGAAGGCTTTACCGCCGGGGATGAAGCACAGCAGCCGGCAGACAAACTTGCTCCAGCGGCAGAGGCCACCCCCAGCCATCTGGAGCTGGGCAAGGCCTTGCTGCCTGTTGCCGTGGTGATCGCTCTGAACTATCTTTTATCCGTGCATGTGCTTCCGGGGCTGGACACGCGCTATCTGGCCGAAGCCCGTTTCGGCGCCACCAGCATCGAGGCGCTGCGCGGCATCTGGGCCGTGATTGCGGCCCTGACCGCAGCAATCTGCCTGTTGGTCGCCATGTGGTGGAGCCACCTGCCACAGCTCAAGCAACTGCTCGACGAAGGTGCCAGCGCCTCGGCCCTGCCGCTGCTGAACACAGCCTCCCAGGTCGGTTATGGTGCGGTCATCGCCTCGCTGGCAGGCTTCACGCTGATACGCGATGCGGTGCTGAACATCTACCCGGACAACCCGCTGATCTCGATGTCGATCGCCATCAATATTCTGGCCGGCATCACCGGCTCGGCCTCGGGCGGCATGAGTATCGCCCTGCAGACCCTGGGCAGCACCTGGCTGCAGATGGGCGAGGCTGCAGGCCTGTCGCCTCAGCTGCTGCACCGCGTCACGGCCGTGGCCACAGGCGGACTGGACACTTTGCCGCACAACGGCGCCGTCATCACCCTGCTGGGCATCTGCGGGCTCACGCATCGGCAGTCCTATCTGGACATTGCCATGGTGGCCATAGCCCCTGCCGTCGCTGCCCTTGCCGTCATCGTGGCGCTGGGCAGCCTGTTTGGCAGCTTTTGATCCCAAGCTCCCGGGATCAGAGCCCAGGTATTTGCGCATTGCGCAGGCCGGTTGGCGGCGGGAACTGTGGCCGCGCCCGTATGATCCGAACCCCTATGCCTCAAAACACCGTCCAAGCATCCTCCTCGCAACATGGCTTGCGCGCCCTCTGGCGCCAGCGTGGAGCAGGCGCCTGGCTGCTGTGGCCGCTATCGCTGGTCTATGGAATGCTGCAGGCCTGGAATGCACGGCGCATGCGCAGCCGCCAGCAAAGCACCGGTGTGCCAGTCATCGTCGTTGGCAATGTGATTGCAGGCGGCGCGGGCAAGACCCCCGTGACTCAGGCCGTGGTGGCCCACCTCAAGGCCAGAGGCTGGCAGCCGGCCATCATCTCGCGCGGTTATGGCCGCAGGATAGAGAGCGGGCAGGATTGCCGCGAGGCCCTGCCCGACAGCCCCGCCAGCGAAGTCGGCGACGAACCCGCCTTGCTGGCGCGCAGCACCGGCGTGCCGGTCTTTGTTGCCTCCAGACGTCTGCAGGCGGCGCAAGCGCTGCGCCAGCGCTACCCGCAGGTCGATGTGATCGTGAGCGACGACGGCCTGCAACATCTAGCCCTGGCACGCGATGTGGAGTTGTGCGTCTTCAATGATGAAGGAGTCGGCAACGGCTTTTTGCTGCCCGCAGGCCCGCTGCGCGAGCCCTGGCCTCGCCCGGTGACGGCCACACTGCATGCCGGCCAGCCGCCCAGGCCGCTGGGCACGTCCCCGGCGTTCGCGCTGCAGCGCAACCTGGCCGAGACCGCCTACAACGGCCATGGTCAGAGCATCCCGCTGCGCAGCCTGGCCGCTCAGAGCCCGGAGGCCGTGGCCGCCGTGGCACGCCCCGAGTCCTTTTTTGCCATGCTGGCCGCGCAGGGCATCACTGCGGCGGCAACCCAGGCCCTGCCCGATCACTATGATTTCGAGAGCTTCTCGCGCAAGCTGGAAAACGACAAACCCTTGATTTGCACCGAAAAAGATGCCGTCAAACTCTGGCGCAGCCATCCTGAGGCCTGGGCTGTGCCCCTTGAGCTGCAGCTGCCGCAGGCCTTCTGGGAGCTGCTGGATGCACAGCTGGCCAAGGCCAACGCCAATATTCGCCGCGGTGGCAAGCCAGGCTGACTATCATTGGGCCTATGGATCAACAGCGTTTGATCACCTCTTTTTGCAGCGCCAGCTCACTGCCGGCGCCCTCATCCCGTTTTGCAGGAATACTCCATGGACGCCAAACTTCTCGAACTGCTGGTCTGCCCCGTCACCAAGGGCCCGCTGCGCTTTGACCGCGAGCATCAGGAGCTGATCAGCCACAGCGCGCGTCTGGCCTATCCCGTGCGCGACGGCATCCCGGTGCTGCTGGAAAACGAAGCCCGCACCCTGTCCGACGACGAGCTGGAAGAAGAAAAGCAGTAACCCATGAGCTATACGGTACTGATCCCGGCCCGCCTGTCCTCGACCCGTCTGCCCGGCAAGCCGCTGGCCGATATTGCCGGCTTGCCGATGGTGGTTCGTGTGGCCCAGCGCGCGGCTCTGGCCGGTGCAGCCCGCTGCGTGGTGGCGGCCGACGACGAAAGCATTGTCGCGGCCTGCGCCCGGCATGACGTCCAGGCCATCCTGACGCGCAAGGATCATCCCAGCGGCAGCGACCGTCTGGCCGAAGCCTGTGAGCAACTGGGCCTGTCCGGCGACGATGTGGTCGTCAATGTGCAGGGCGACGAGCCGCTGATCGACCCCAAGCTCATCGAGGCCGTGGCACAACTGCTGCTGGCACGCCCCGAAGCCAGCATGGGCACGGCAGCCCATCCTATTGACAGCCTGACGGATTACCGCAACCCGAATGTGGTGAAGGTGGTCTGTGACGCAAAGGGTCTGGCCAGCTATTTCAGCCGCGCGCCCATCCCTTTCTCGCGCGACCATGGCGATGAAGCCTGGTGGCAGACGGCGGCCCCCCAGGCCGGTCACACAGGCTTCACACCGCTGCGCCATATTGGCATCTACAGCTACAAGGCAGGTTTTCTGCGCGAGTTCCCACAACTGGCACCCGCGCCCACCGAAGCCATGGAGCAGCTGGAGCAGTTGCGCGCCCTCTGGCACGGCCACCGCATTGCCGTGCATATCACGCCCGATGCACCGGGTGCCGGCGTGGACACGCCCGAAGACCTTGAGCGCGTGCGTGCTGTTTTTGCTGTTTGAGAAAAAGACCTGCGCACTTTGGCGACACTGGTGCGCAGGCCGTCTTCATCCAGGGCTGCTCACGCATCCAGCCGGCAGCAGCCCCGTCGGCCAGAGCCATCCCAAAGGGCCCCAGGCCAGTCCAGGAAAGCGCTGATCGCTATACTTTCCGCATAGTCCGAATAGCATATGTAACGGCTTGGGCACCTGGATTACAACTACAGCAATCGCGTTTGCAGCGGATACATGCCCTCAATTGGCCGCACTTGTGACAGCCTTGACTGAATTGTGTAAGCCTGTGTTGGTCTTGTGCATGCTATCCTTGCCCGCGAAAAAATACTGCCCGGGGACTACGGACGACCACCCGTCCGCCTGGGCCAACAAGAATTTCTACTCTCCTCAAGGATTTCCATGAAACTGATTTTGTTGGGTGCACCCGGCGCAGGCAAAGGCACTCAGGCGGCCTTTATTTGCCAAAAGTACGGTATCCCTCAAATCTCCACGGGCGACATGCTGCGCGCCGCCGTCAAGGCTGGCACCCCTCTGGGTCTGCAAGCCAAGGCCGTGATGGACGCCGGCCAGTTGGTCAGCGACGATCTGATCATCAACCTGGTCAAGGAACGCATTGCACAGCCCGACTGCGCCAAGGGTTTCCTGTTTGACGGCTTCCCCCGCACCATCCCCCAGGCCGACGCCATGAAGGCTGCCGGCGTGAAGCTGGACTATGTGCTGGAAATCGATGTGCCCTTCGACGCCATCATCGAACGCATGAGCGGCCGCCGCAGCCACCCCGCATCGGGCCGCACCTACCACGTCAAGTTCAATCCTCCCAAGGTGGAAGGCAAGGACGATGTGACCGGTGAAGACCTGGTGCAGCGCGAAGACGACAAAGAAGAAACCGTCAAGAAGCGCCTGGACGTCTACAGCAACCAGACCCGTCCTCTGGTGGACTACTACAGCAACTGGGCCAAGGCCGATGCGGCAGCGGCCCCCAAGTACCGCGCCATCAGCGGCACAGGCAGCGTGGAAGAGATCACCGAACGCGCTCTGGCCGCTCTGGCCTCCTGATCGCCCTGATCACTCGCGCATGCGAGCCTTGCCGACTTTTCGCGGTCGGGCATTTCTGCGCGCAAAAAGGCCGGTGTCTTCACCGGCCTTTTTTGTTCTCGAACCTCAAGCTCCTGGCCATTCGGCCGGCATCCGTCCGATGCGGCATCCGTCCGATGTGGCAAGCTGCACCGTGGCGGAGTCGCGGCCATCACTATTCATAGCTGCCTGCGCTTATTCTCATTGAGTTTCAGACAAATAACATCATACATTCCCCGTATCACATGGGATTTAAGCTCTTAAAACAGGAGCATCAAACCAATGCGCGAGGCCAGCCCATCAGCTCCAGCATCAGGCTGATTCTGGCCTTGGCCGCAGGCAGACTGCTCACGCGGCTATCCCGTGCACCCTGAGCCTGCACCACCTGCCCCTCCTCGCACCGGGTTGTGATACGCAAAGTCATGCCCTGCGCCTGCGCCCAGTTCAGGGCCGGCTCCAATGCCTGATGGACCGTGCCATTGCCCGTTCCCACCACCACCACGGCACGCACGCCTTGCGCATGCCAGGCCTGCATTACCGCCAGCGCCACGGCACTGTTGCAGCCGGCATGGCTGTGCAACAGCTCCACCTGGGGCCATTGAGCTGCGGGCGGTAAAGCGATCTCAGGCAAGCCAGCCGAAGCAGCCATGGGCAGTCCGCCCGTTGCCCAGCGCAGCCGCCCCTCTTCCACCCAACCCTGCGGACCGGCGCCGCCTCCATCAAAGGCATCCACACGGTAGGGATGCACCTTGCGCACCTGGCGCGCGCTGAACACCCGGCCCGCCACCACGGCAAGCACACCGCGGCCAGCAGCCTGCGTATCGGCCGCACAGGCCACGGCATCACGCAGATTGCCCGGGCCGTCTGCCGAAATGGCTGTAGCCGGGCGCATGGCGCAAGTCAACACCACGGGCTTAGTCGGGCGCAGGACACATTGCAGAAACCAGGCGGTTTCCTCCAGTGTGTCTGTGCCGTGGGTGATGACAATGCCGCTCACATCATCACGCGCGAGCAGCTCTGCACAGCGCAGCGCGAGTGCATGCCAGGTTGCGTGATCCATATCCTTGCTGTCCAGCTGCGCCAGTTGCTCCGCCTGCAAAGATGCAGCAGCAACGCGCTCCAGGTCCGGCACAGCCTGCAGCAGCTGGACCACACCCAGTTCGGCCGCACGGTAGCCCACGCTGGTGCCAGCCTGCTCTGCAACACCGGCAATCGTGCCACCGGTGCCCAGGATGACGATATTTTTGTCACGTTCCACTTGCAGTCCTCTTCAAACTGATTAAAAATACAGGTACTGGATGAACACACAGTATTCATCATTGATCGATCAAGGAATGCCCATGGACCACCCCAAGCTCACTCCCCGCCAGCAGCAGATTCTGGACCTCATCCAGTCCACCATCGCTCGCACGGGTGCACCCCCGACCCGGGCCGAGATTGCCAGTACCTTTGGCTTCAAGTCGGCCAATGCTGCAGAAGAGCATTTGCAGGCACTGGCCCGCAAGGGCGTCATCGATCTGGTCAGCGGCACATCGCGCGGCATTCGCCTGCGCGCCGATACCGTGCGCACCATCAATGCGGCACGCGGTGCCAGCTTTGCGCTGCCGCTCGCGGCTCTGGCACCGCTGGTGCTTCCCCTGGTCGGCCGCGTCGCTGCCGGCTCGCCCATTCTGGCCCAGGAACATATTGATCAGAGCTATTCGGTCGAGCCCAGCCTGTTTGCCGCCAAGCCCGATTACCTGCTCAAAGTGCGTGGCATGTCCATGCGTGACGCGGGCATCATGGACGGCGACCTGCTGGCGGTACAGGCTACTCATGAAGCGCGCAACGGCCAGATTGTGGTGGCCCGCCTCGGTGATGACGTTACCGTCAAGCGCTTCAAGCGCACGCCTCAGGGCATCGAGCTGCTGCCCGAGAACCCCGACTACAAGATCATTCACGTCGATCCTGAAGAGTCATTCGCCATCGAAGGCCTGGCCGTAGGCCTTATCCGCAACAGCATGTTCATGTAACGGGCAGACGGCGTCCGTCCGTCCATGCAGCGCAGGCACTGAGCCTCTTTCCCTCTCAAGCCCAGGCCGTAGGCGCGAAGCCGTTGAGCTTCGCCCTGGGCGGAGCTTTGCCGCAAGAATGCAATCCTGCCCTTATTCATGCCGCAAGGTCATCAAAAGGAGTTGCCAAATGGGATTCGCCACATCACTGCAGACTTTGACACGCCTGACTCTGAAGAGCCTGCCTGCCACGCTGTCGCTCAACCCGAACTTCAGCTCCGATGACGCAAGCAAAGCCGCTGCACAACCCGTATCGTTCACTACCAATCGTCCAAAGGCGAAGCAGATCAGCATTCCCGTCATGCGCGCCAACCGCGGCCGCAGTCGTCCAGGCAGCAATACACTTTATCCTCAGGCCTTTGCAGCGCCCCCAGAGCTGCAATCGCTGGTAACCGATGAGTCGACGCCAGCTGCTTCTCCGCGACTTCTCAAAATCGTGCAGCGAGAACCGCGCAAGCAGCCCGAATGCCTGCTGATCTGCGGACGCATGGCCGATGTCTGCGCCGCGCTGGAGCGTATGGCACTCCATGAGCAAACAGCCCCGCAAGTCTGAAAGCACAGTGAGGTTTGACGGCCTGCGCTTATGCAGCCCGAGCCGCGATAGGCCTGCAGGCGATGCAACATAGCTTCGATATGCATCCAACAGAAAGCCATCTCAACGCTCCTGGCACATCGGCCGGCAGATACGGCGCCAGACAACTCTGCCAACAGCGCATCGGCGAAAAAATCGATATCGCCAGAGCAGGCCCTCTGCATTCGCGCCGAACGATCTGGATCGCCATGTAAATTTTTTGCGGACGTTCTGCCTGGGCCTGTTGGCGGAACGCATTTCGCACAAGCCTCGCAGCCTTCAGAACTCCTTGTCAGGCGCGAATATTTGTCAGAACGGATACCCGAATCAGGGTATTGCGGCACCTCTTCGACAGTGGAAACATTCATATACACATGTCAACGAGGGCGTCTTATGAGTGCCTACCGCAAGCTCTTGCAGCACATACAGGCCAAAGACGCCAATGGAGGCCTGCGCCTGATTCTGGTCTATCAGAGTTTTGATGAGGTCGACATGCCGCATGGCATCTCCATACGCCCCTCTGCCATTTACTTTGAAACTGCCGATCACCAAAAGGTCAACTGGCTCAATCCACAGCAATTCGAGATAGAGGCCACTGGCGAAATCCTCAATCGCATTCCTCCCTCGCCCGAGGAATGAGACAACTCGATGCGACCGCCCCTCGTTACAGAGTCTTACCTCCTGTCTACAACTGTGCTGCATGCAAGAACTAGGCATTGCGCGGCTCGAAATATTGGAATAGATTAATTCTCAGGCACATATCTCGGCATCAGGAGGCTGAACATGTTCAAGCACCTGCTCATTCCCACCGATGGCACCAAACTGTCAGAGGCTGCCGTGCGTGCAGGCGTTCTACTTGCACGTGAACAAGGCGCCAAAGTGACCAGCCTTTATGTCATGCCCGATTACCGCGCCATCATCTACGGCGCAGACGCGCTGTTGACTTACAACAGCGCGGAGTTCGAGCGAAGTGCCAACAGCGATGCAGATGCGGCTTTGCAGTTCGTTGACCAGATTGCCAGGCCTGAAGGCGTACCTTGCAACTTTGTGCGCGTCACCCACGCCTCTGTTTACCAAGCCATTGTTCAACAGGCTCAGGAATTGCAATGCGACCTGATTTGCATGGCTTCACACGGTCGCAAAGGTATCGGCGGAATTTTGCTGGGCAGCGAAACCCAACGCGTTCTGACGCACAGCCATATCCCGGTGCTGGTACACCGGCCCGCCTCCACCGGCAAACATTAAGGAGCCAGAAATACCGAATAGCAGTCCTGCATGTCGCACGCTTGCCTCGATACAAGATGGGCTCAAGCGACTTGCAGGTCATGGCTACAAAATGCAGGCCAGCCAGTCAGAAGTTGCTGGCCTCCCCCGATGGGGCAACCTGTCAACCGTTCAAACGCGTCAGCAACAGTGCAAGAGCGATAAACGGCGATTGAGGCCAAGGTAAGGCCTCTGCCAACTATTCAAATGCATTGACTGTGTGAGCTGCAGAACCGGATCGAGAGGACCCCAAAACTTGCCCGCCTTGCGCGGGCATTTTTTTTGGCTGCTATGCGCATCGCTCCGATACTTCTCCCAATCGCTCACGGTGCCCAGGCAAGGTGAACAGAATCTGGAGATTCTGCGAGTCCATTTGCTGCACCACGATGGAGCCGTCTTCGTGCAGATAGATCCGCACGGTGTGTGCATCATCCAGATCCCAGTGTGCAACGCTCGTATTCACCCCCCGCCAGCCATGCTCCTCGCACAGCCGACGCCGACGCAAGGCCTTCAAAAATTCCGGCGAGGCACCAAGCTCTGCATTGGTTTGCACCCAGCTGTCGATCACCAACTCATAAGCCATCTGCTGCGTATGGCAAGGCTTGGCCAGCTTCATATGTCTGATCCAGGCATCCAGACGGGAGGCAAAAGTGTATTGCAGGTGGTGGGACATGGGCTTTTTTGTAATTCAGTAGGACATCGGGCTAGAACGCCACTTGCACATCAAAATCAGAATTTTCCTACGCCCAATTTACCGAAAAGTGCAGCAGAAACAAAATCTACATCACCAACAGGTTCAGGGTTTAACACTGCTTGATGACTGACCTGAGAGACGACTGGCAAAGTGAGAATGGCCAGAGCCACGGTGAACCCTGAGCCTGCACGGTGACATATCTCAAGGATTGAATAAGCCGGCTTTCGGACGCTTGCCAGCTGTTCAGCCACCGCTTTGCCAGGTATTTCGGGAGTGCCTGTCGATGACTTGCTTGCTGGAATTCAGGCAAGGCGATTCAGCCATCCTTTCAATGACTCAGGACTCAAGCATCGACATCCTGAAATTCAATGCTCCCCTTCTAAAAATTGCCATCATCAGGCAACTTCTACGCTCAAACCCATGCCAGCTCAAGATAGATTTCATTAAAAAAATCTATCTTTTCACTCAGTTACTTAGCACGGCCACTTCATCAAGAAAAGATGACAGCTGCACCGGCAAAGCACCTCCTCTGCGCTTCAAAGAAGCTCACACATCAGATCTGTTCTATCCATTAGCGAGATCTGTAAGTGCCTACATACTTTCTTACATCCGCTTGATACAACATCAGTCAAATGCAATGAAATGTCAGCTCGCAGGTCCTGCGGCAAGTCGTTGAGCAACAGGGAGTGTCGTCATGAGAAAAGTTAATCCTGCCGCCAAGAACGCGAACCGCGCTTTTGTTCGTCTGCACACGTATGTGACCAAGCAATTCGACTGGGATCTCTTCACCAAGGACTACCGTGTAGTCCTGCACACAGACGAGGACGGAGGCGTCACGCTCTACATCGTCAAGGTCTTCGACAAGGATGGACAGCCTGCCGCACTAGGGCCAAAGATACCCAACCAGATTACGTTCTCTTACCGTCAGGCTCCCATCATGTCGGTATGGACAGAGTTCTTCAACGACGGCAAATTCAGTTGGCGCAATGTCTCCTGCCGCTAGGGCGCGGCGGTGGGGGATGAAGGCCTGGCTGTCGACATAGACACCCGCCGCTGCGCCAGGAGCGCCATCCTGTCCAACACATTCAGGAGAGTTGCATGACCCGCTTCCAACCGATGCTTGCAACTGCTGCCCTGCTCAGTCTCATGACCCTACACCTCAGCAGCAGCTCCATGGCACAGGCCGCCTTTACAACCCCGGGCGGCTACACCAACTCCTATAGCGGCCAGATCACGGGCAACGGCATCGTGCAATACGGGCTCGAAACGCGGCCCTTCCAGCGCATGACCGTCACGCTCAACACCAACAACCCGTCCAGCCAGATGAACGTCTTCAAGGACGGCTCTGCCCAGCCTCTATGCCAAGGCTCTGCCAACAACAACATCTGCACCTTCCGCATCGAGCGTGGAGCCAGCTACCGCGTGCTGATCTTCCTCACGCGTGAAGCAGCCCTGCGCGGCGAAAGCGCACGCTTTACGCTTACCACCGAAGAAAGCACCTGACGGCTTGACTGCCAACAAGAACACCTTAGTCCGTGGCTTGTAAACTGGCTCTAACAGATTCAAAGTGAAAGCCCGTTACACGATATGGAAAACTTTCCCAAAGACATCTACACCGAGCCTACGCCCGATGTGAATACCCTGGCCAACCTCGGCCCCCTCACCGGAATGGCCGGCGTCTGGACCGGCAAGCGCGGCCTGGACATCAACCCCAAGGCTGACGGGCCCGAAAAGCAGGCCTTTATCGAGCACATGGAGTGCCAGCCCATCGATGCGCAAACCAACGGCCCCCAGCTCTTCTATGGCCTGCGCTACCACACACGCATCGTCAAGCCCGACGACGTGGAAACCTTTCACGACCAGGTCGGTTACTGGCTGTGGGAGCCTGCCACCGGCAACATCATCCAGACCCTGACCATCCCGCGCGGGCAGACCGCCATGGCCACAGGCAAGACCACGGCCGATGCCACCAGCTTCACCCTCAGGGCCGAGCGCGGCTCCACCGTCAACGGCATCTCCAGCAACCCGTTTCTGGAGCATGCCTTCAGAACCGACGCCTATACCATCACCGTCACCAAGCACTCAGACGGCACCTGGTCCTACGAGCAGGAAACCACATTGACCATCCCCGGTCAGAGCGAGCCTTTTGCCCATACCGACCGCAACACCTTGCACAAGATTGGCGAGCCCACGCCCAACCCAACGGCAAGGGCCGCAGTTGAAATCTGATTAGCGCTCTCAAGGGACTCCACGCCACGGCCGAATTCACCGGCTCCACAGGGCGCACACGCCCCGATTACCGCATCGTCCGCGATGGCCTTACGCTGCTGGTCATGGACCTTACGGGCAAGAAGGCGCTTGCCCGCACACTGGCCTATATAGATGTCTTTCAACGCATGGAGACCATTCGCAGCAAGCTGTCGGCATTCGGCACATGGCGCTGGCCTTCAATCTGGTCGCGAAGGCTGCGGTGCAGGTGCACCGCACTGCCTTCAAGACTTTGATACAGGGCGATGCCGACAAATGACAGCACAGCCGCCACCTACTGAACCTGGATTACGGCCCCCCTGCGCCATGCACAGTCGATTGCGACCGACCTGATGTCGGCCTCCTTCGACAGCCTGCCAACCGGCCACAGCCGCGGGGCATGCTGCGCATGACGTTCGGATAGTCTGTTTTTGATAGCTTCTAACGCTTTATGGATAAGGGCTTGAGGCAGATTTTACTCGCACCTTTATCAATTTGATTTCCATCAATAAACCATCTGAATACTCATTTCAAGGTGTTGCACTAGCAGCCCTGAAGTGTGAGTATGAGTTTGATGATAGGTCGAATTGATTTGGCAACAAGACGCGCACCAATGCGCAAGGAGGCTGGATATGTTCAAGCACATTTTGATTCCTACGGACGGCTCGAAACTCTCTGAGGCCGCGCTGCGCGCAGGGATACAGCTGGCGAAGGAACAAGGCGCACAGGTGACGGCGCTGTATGTGATGCCGGATTACGCAGCCATGATTTACGGAGCCGAGGCGCTGATCGCCTACAACTCTGCAGAGTTCGACAAGAGCGCCCAGAAGGAAGCAGATCAGGTGTTGCAAGCTGCCCTGGGCATTGCCAAAACCGAGGGCGTGGCCTGCCAAACGGTGCGGGTAACAAATATCTCCATCAATCAGGCCATCATCAAGCAGGCGCAGGAGGGTAACTGCGATCTGATCTGCATGGCATCACACGGCCGCAAGGGCATTGCCGGCATTTTGCTGGGCAGCGAGACCCAGCGCGTACTGGTCAACAGCAGCATTCCGGTGCTGGTGCATCGCCCGGTTTAAGCATGATCGACTGCAGCGCAGCCACTTCCCGGCCGCTCTCATACTGCAAACAACGCCCCATCGCCCTCGTGCGGTGGGGCGCTTTTTCATGGGCCGATCGTCGCGTAACATCGGCGCATCAAATTGTGAATCTTCGGTTCCATTTGTCACGCCTGCCGCGGCGTCTTTGTTCATTCAGCACAAGGGGAGAGAGCAGATGAGCAACGCAATCGCTACTGACGTCGACCTGGCCTGGAAGGCCGGCCCGATTCGCCCCAGAGCCTGCACCTGCGGCAGCGTGGTGTGTCAATTGCTGCATGAGCGGGTAATGACTGATATGTCGCGCCGCATGTTTGTGGGCGGAGTGGCCGCTATGATGGCGCCGTTCGTAGGCCTGCATGCGGCCGAGCCCGGTGCTGGCGGCACGCCCAAGCAGGCCGACCGCCCCGTGTTGCTGACCAATCTGCGCCTGTTTGACGGCACGGGCAAGTCCGTGCGCCAGGGCGTGCAGGTGCTGATCCAGGGCAAGGTGATTGCTGCCCTGCCCTCTGCCGGCGAGAAGGTGGAAGGCGCCCAGGTGATCGATTGCCAGGGCAAGCTGGTGATGCCGGGCATGATCGATACGCACTGGCACACCATGCTGGCGGCCGTGCCGCAGATGACGGCCATGACGGCAGATCTGGGCTATCTGTACATCTGCGCCGCACAAGAGGCGCAGCGCACACTGATGCGCGGCTTCACCTCGGTACGCGATGCGGGAGGGCCAGCCTTTGCGCTCAAGCGCGCGATCGACGAGGGCATGGTGCCGGGCCCGCGCATCTACCCCAGCGGGGCAATGATTTCTCAGACTTCGGGCCATGGCGACTTCCGCCTGCGCAGCGATATCCCACGTGCGGCGAACGAGTCGCTGAGCATGGTGGAGCAAGTCGGCGTGGCCATGATTGCGGATGGCGAGACCGAGGTGCTGCGCCGCGTGCGAGAGCAGTTGATGCTGGGCGCCTCGCAGATCAAGATGCTGGCGGGCGGCGGCGTGGCATCGCTGTACGACCCGCTGGACAGCACCCAGTTCACCGAGAAGGAACTGCGCGCCGGCGTGGAAGCCGCCGCAGACTGGAACACCTATGTGATGTCGCATGTTTACACGCCCAAAGGCATCAAACGGGCCATCAAGGCGGGCGTGAAGAGCATTGAACACGGCCAGTTGGCCGACGAGGAAAGCGTGCGCATGATGCGCGACGAGGGTGTGTGGTGGAGCCTGCAGCCGTTTCTGCAGGACGAGGACAGCAACGTATACCCCGATGCCACACGCCAAGAGAGCCAATCGCGCGTGGCCCAGGGCACAGTGCGCGCCTATGAGATGGCGCAGAAGTACGGCATCAAGACCGGCTGGGGCACGGACGTTCTTTTCAACCCCAAGGGCACAGTCACTCAGGGCAGGCAACTGGCCAAGCTGACGCGCTTTTACGACCCCATGACGCTGCTGAAGCAGGCCACAGGCACCAACGGCGAGCTCCTGGCCCTGTCGGGCGAGCGCAACCCCTACCCCCAGCCGCTGGGCCGCATCGCCGCTGGCGCATTTGCCGATCTTCTGGTGGCCGATGGCGACCCGACGGTGAATCTGGACTTCCTGAGCAACCCGGAACAGAACCTGCGCCTGATCATGAAGGACGGCAAGGTGTACAAGAACACGCTGTAAGGCAGACAAATGATCCAGCACATCAACACCACTGCGGGCATGGCAGCGGCGGCGCTGGCCGTGGGCCTGCTGGCAGGCACGCAGGCCTGGGCGCAGGATAAGGCGGCGGCCGATGCATGGCGCTATCAGCTCACGCCCTATGTGTGGATGACGGGGCTGGACGGCAGCGTCCGCCCATTCAGGGGCGCGCCCACCGTGACCGTGAACAAGTCGTTCTCGGACATTCTGGAGAGTCTGGACGCTGCAGCCTTTGTGAACGGCACGGCGCGCAAGGGGCAATATGTGCTGCAGGGCGACTTCAGCTACGCGGCCACATCGGACCAGGCCGCCCTGCCCCTGGGCCTTAGTGCCAATGCCAAGATTCGTCAGACCTCGCTGACTATGACGGGCGGGTACAACTGGATGCTGAGCCCTCAATCGAGCTTCGACCTGATGGCCGGCCTGCGCCTGTGGCAGATCAAGGCCGAAGTGAATGTGCCAGGGGTAGGTTCGGCGCAATCCAACACCTCGTTCGTCGACCCCGTGGTCGCCGCACGCTGGCGCTACGACATTGCGCCACGCTGGTCCAGCTTGCTGTATGCCGATATGGGCGGGCTGGATGTGGGCTCGAAGTTCACCTGGCAGGTTCATGCCTCGGTGAACTACCAGGTCAAGGAAAACATTTTTGTGTCCGTAGGCTACCGCCACCTGAGCGTGGACTACCGTGACAATGGCAAGCGACTGGACTTCAGCCAGAGCGGCCCGATCGTCGGAGCGACGCTCAGGTTCTGATCACCACCAGCGGATAGACAATACCCAGCCCGGCAGACCAGCGGTCTGCAATGCCACATACAGCAATCGCTGCGGGCGAACCGTGCTGCATCAGGCCCTCAGTAGCGCTGGTTTAACTGGTGTGCGATCTCACTCAGTTTCAGCGCATGGAGTCTCCTCAACCACATGAGGAGTCTGAGCCTGAAAAAGTGCTCGCAACACCACCACAGCGTAAACCTGGGGCGTGCGCACTCATTGCTGTAGTCCGCCTTTCTTTGCTCCGTCAACCGCCCGCGCCGGGCGACAATGTCAAAGCCTCACCAACTGAGTAAAACAAGAAATCCGACAGGCCACGAGGCATCAATGAATCGCACCGAATTTCTGCAACAGCCCGAAGTCATAGGCTTTACCGACTGGCTTGCAGCCACACTCCCCCAGCGGCAGGTTCAGTTGAACATTCGCTCTTCCAGCTACGTACCCAAGGGCTTGACAGCCGCCACCCGTTTTGCCGATCTGGTACCTCGCCACTACCGCTGGCGAGCGACTGGCCTCGTAACGGGCGACTGGGCCGAGTCGTGCATCAAGACAAGCGCTCTTTCTGCCAAGCTGCGCGCTGCCGTACAGGCCAACGATGCGACAGCCACCCTGGCCGCCTGTAGCGATGTGCTGGACTGGGGCGGCGAGCGCAACCCCAAGGAAGGCGCGCGGCCCTTTCTTTTGGGCCTTGGCACTAACATCAGCCACTACATTGCCCAGACCCACCGGGAAATGGCACTTGGCTCGGCCAGCCTGAGCGCCGGCTTTCCGACCGTGCGGCTCATGAACTCCATGCTCACCAAGGTGCACGCCTTTTATTCGGCCGAAGGCTTGCCCATCTATGACTCACGGGTCAGCGCCGCAGCGGCTGCTCTGGTGGAGCTCTGGCGCCGCAGCAGCGGCACGTCCCACCTGCCCGATACGCTGAGCTTCCCGCTGGCCGGCGGCAGCCAGAAGCCCCAGCACAAACTGGCTTGCCTCTTTGACCAGCCACCGTCGCCGGGCACCCTGCTCTACGCCAGCCAAAGCACGCCCCAGCGCTGGGCTGGTGCCAAGGTGCGACTGGCCTGGGTAATGGCCGAAACCCTGCGCAAGACCCCCAGCCTGTTTTCAGGCCAGCCCGATCGCATGCGCGCCATGGAAGCTTCACTCTTCATGGTGGGTTACGACCTGAACTGCCTGGCCTGAACAGAAAACCCCTGCCAACCAGTAGCTGCGAGGCTTTTCTCCGCACCCAGGAATTTAGGTCAAATAGGCCTGCAGCGCCTATCCACCAAACGCCGCAGGCTATCAAAACGGCTAGCGCTGGGAAAAGCCAATGGGCCTGTCGAATGCGGACAAGGGCAAAACGGCAAGGCTGGCTGCAATCACGGCAGCGCCCTTCACCAAAGCACAAGGCCAGCCGGTGGACCCGATTCAGGGTGCTGCGGTTGGAGCGACTTGCATCGTGGAGGCAGCGACTGCAATCCTGAGTGAGCCCGAGACCCACCACATCCTGCTGCGTGTCCGGATGAATACTGTGAGGAATATCGAGAGTTCCGCCTCAAACGTAAACCAAATGCTACGTCATGGCCATGAACTCACAAAATTCAGCGTTGCGCCACGTTCTCCTACAGAAGGGTTTTCCATGACTCGACGACCATGCACCCACAGCAAGCCAACCCGGTTTGCTGGTCACCAACCTGAAGGAGTGAAGGACATGACGCAACAAGCGAACCAGCAGCACAGCCCCAGCCAACAGGACAAGCAGCAGCAGCAAAACCCTGGGCAACGCCAGCCAGGCCAGAGCACCAGTCAGCCCGGCCAGCAGCAACAGCAAACCCCGGGACAGCAGAAGAACCCTGCTCAGCAACAGCATCCAGGGCAGCAGCACAAAACGCCTCAGCAGTGAAAGTCAGCGCCTCAGCGCTGGCCCACCTTGCCCGCGTTGTTCTGTACCACGCAAAGAAAGGAGCAGGCATGCAATTAGCCTCACCCGTCATCTCATCCGATCGTGTCAACGGCACCAACGTCTACAACCCCAACGGCGACAAGCTGGGAGCTATCGACTCACTGATGATCGACAAGCTCACCGGCAAGATTCGATATGCAGTGATGCAGTTTGGCGGTTTCCTGGGCATAGGCTCGGATCTCTACCCACTGCCGTGGGATAGCCTCAAATACGAACCCAGCCAAGGCGGGTACGTGGTCTCTGTTACCAAGGAGCGGCTGGAAAACGCCCCTCACTACGAGGGAGGCACATTGCCCGAATACACCGACGACTACGGCCGCCGTGTTTATGACCACTATGGTGTGCCCTTTGTCTAACCCCGGCACGCAGCCACACATGCGCTAGTGCCCAACCTCAAGAAGAACCGCAGGCCGGTCAGCGCCGGCCGCCAACCATTCGAAGTTCAGCCCACCTCGCGGTCGGCTTTTTTTTCGCGGAGATTTTCAAATGTAGCCTCCTGGCCACGCAGGCCTTAAGCGCAACCTCTCCCCGCAGGGTCAAGCGGGGCCATCTGGTGTGATTGTTCCAGGTACAAGGTATTGCTCAAAATCGAGGCCTGAAATACGCTTTACCAATACCGTACGTAGTGCACAAGCTGTGAACTGCGGTCTGAGCGGTCACGCCAGATGGTGACGTTACCCATCGCTTTCTGCCGAGCCTGAGGTTCTCTACCCTCCCTCCGCTTCCCCAGGCACGCCGCAAGGCATCGGCCTTTACACATAAGCCCACCCGCCAACGCCGGTGGGCTTTTTCTTTGGCGGCAGGCACTCAGTGCGGCCACGCAACACATGGGGTCGACGTCTGTTGACGCGCTGTACAGGGCAAATTTAAACTACTGTACAAATGAACAGCACTGATGAAAATAACAGTAAAATTCAAAGCAACCGCTTGCTGCACCAGAGCGCGAAGCGCATTCACTCCATACCTTCGTTGGTTTCGCCTGCTCGCAAGAGTGCTGGCCTTTTTTATTCGCCCCGCCCATTCAGCGGGCCTGCCTCTCGCCCATAGGAGATTCCATGCTGCACAACACCGTTCCTCAACCCGTTGATGAAGACCTCGTGCAGCGCCTGCGCGAAAAGGGGGGCCTGTGAAATGGCCACACACCCCCACCTTCGCGCTCGCGCTGCTCCTCGCAGTCCTGCTCTTGATCGCCCCGGCCTTGGAACAAGGCTACTGACCGCCGCGCAATGGGGCCTCACCCTGCTGGGGATTTTTTGCCTCATCGGCGTGGCCGTCGTCATTGCCACCACCCCGCAAGCATGGCCGCTGTGAACGGTCAATCTCATCGATTTTGATAGCTACAGGCGTTTTCCTGACAAGCGCCAGACCGGAGAAATATCATGGAAAAGATCATCGAATCCCTGATCCTCGTCGCCGCCATCTTCATGGGCGTACTGTGGCTTGCCACCCCCAACGCCCAAGCAGACGAACCCACCACACTCACCAAATCCGTGCGCGACGAATTCGCCTGCCCGGGCATGCACGCCGAATGGCTGGACGCCCACACCGTCCAGTGCCTGCGCGAAAAGCCCTGATCTGCCGCTACGCCCCCATTTCCCCGTGAACAGCCCATGTCCCATCGACACCGTGTGCCAATAACTGCAGCACCGTAACAGCCGACGCAGTCAGCGCAGCACACTGCCGACGGCTATTGAAAGCAAGACAGCTAGTTCAATCCAGACGATGCCATCACTAGCAGCACACTTTCAAATGCAGATAGGGCAAGCGCAACGGGATCACCAATTCAAAAGCTTGGAAGCGCCCTCCAAGCAGACAAAAGCCCGCAAGCACTATTCGGAAGGTTTTGCGTAGACCTCTGCACTTAGCACCTCAAGGCCGACAAAGGGTTCATTCCCTTCGACCCAGGCGTCATGACCGGGTGGGATGGCGTAGGACTGCCCTGCGCTGAGCATTTTCTGAGAGCCATCCTGCATTTGAACGGTGAGCTTTCCCGAAACGACATGCCCCACATGCGAGAGTTGGCAGTAGTCGGTCTTCACCACGGGCTTGATGCATTCGGACCAGCGCCATCCGGGCTCAAAGTTGAACCGCCCAATCGTGTAGCCCTGAAGCTTTACGAGCTCCACGCGAGTTTTGCTAGGTGTGCGAAGTTCATCGGGCTCGCTGTGCGACCTGACTTCTAGCTTCTCAACGCTGACTGGAGTGGCCATGATTTCTCCTTCATAAGAGCTGCACCTAGAGCTCCCAAGGAATTCTTCAGGTATGGCTGGTGAGCCGAAGGACAGGTGAAAAAACTTATCACTACGTCATTCGCATGGCATTGCAAGGAGCGCTTGTCAGTTACCAATTGCTGTATACGGCACGGCACCGCCTGCGCCGCCCAATCCACGGCTGACAGCAAAAAGCATGCTTTGACATACAGGGGGCCAACGCGACCCATCCCAAGCACCACAAGTTCGCACAATTTTTTCAGATTTGCATACCGCAAGCAGATCGAATGCAGCTGCATCAGAACGGCATGACTTCTTTGCGCAGACCCAAGACGGCGCGGTGCTGACTGTTTTGGACACAGCCAATGCCTTACAAATTGGTCAAGCTGGCTGAACTGTCCAGATCCCGCCCACCCAGCCTGCACAGTGTGGATTTGTTTGTTTTCTATTCACGGAAACGCGATGGGTCACGCCGCCCCTTGACCTCAGGGAGGTACATGCCGCGTCATCCAGCGCGCACCAGGCACCTGCTGGCACTTGAGCCCCCAATGTGAAGACTACGGCTCGGTTACTTTGCAGGGTGGTCGCGGCGGAACAGCTCCCACTCGTCAATTTCCATGCCGTTGGGCAGCACGCATATGCCGCGCTCTGCGGCAGTTGTCTTCTCGATGCGGGTCTTGCCGCCCAGCTTGGCGCAGTACACCGATGCTGGGTTGGCCATGCCGATCACAGGTGCAGCGGGCTGAGGCTGGGCGCAACCGCTGATGGCAAGCGCAGAAAGTACTGTGCTGGTGGTTCCAAGTGCTTTTTTCATGAACTCAATGTAGCAAATGCCGCCTTTTTCAATTGAGCCGCCCAAACTCCTGATTTGCATCAATCCCTCGTTTCCTTCATCCATAGGGACCAAGGGTTGGCACCGATGATGCTGGCGGCACTCTGTCAGCCAATGTCACTTTTAGTTATTTCACCTCCAAAAAAAGGAAAAGTGAACTGTCAGAAATCGCAAGAAGTTGTTAATTTCTGATCCGGAAGATGAGCGGCTGACACATTAGCGGCCGCCTTGGCATTTAGATTTGACTAGAGATATGGCCAGTCTGGCCTGTCTGTTGGTGATCACTAGCAGAAGGGCTGTGTATGCATACGAGCAACGACCACATCTTTGTGTTGATGCCATCTCTGTCCCTGCTCTTCTTGGCCGGCCTGCTGGGAGTGTGCTGGGCGACCCAGCCCAAGCAACGCTTTCTGCTCTGGCTGTGCGCCGCTTTCCTGCTGACAGCCATGTCCATCAGCATTCGCAGCGTGCTGAAGTTTGAAGTCCTCAATCACTATGTGGTTCTCGTCAACGCACTGTTTCTGGCGGGAGCTTGGTGTTTTTCCAAGAGCTTTTCAGAGCGTCGGCGTGTGCCCACATATCCGCTTGCAGCCCTTGCCCTGTGTGCCGCAACGCTGGCCTCGCTCTACTACTTCGCCAACGTGGCGCAGAACCCGGTGGGTCGGCTGCACACATTCGGTATAGGCGTAGCACTGATGCTCTTGCTGCCAGTGCCAGCAGTTCTCAAACGAGGCCTCACCAACGATTGGCTGGATAGGACTTTGCTGTGGTCCTATCTGTCTTATGCAGTCTTCACCATGCTGCGCCCAACGCTGGTTGCGACTTTCGCGCACAACGGTCTCGGCGATGCCATGGATGCCAACTCGACCTATTGGCTGACAACGCTGATGAGTATTTTGCTTTTTGCCTTGCTGTTCACGGTTTTAGTCTGTGCAGTCACCATCAGGGACACAGTCCGTCAACTGCGCACTGAACGCGACCTGGATGCTTTGACCCAGATACTGAATCGCCGCGCATTCAGGGAAGCCGCACAGCATCGCCTGACCGACCCGCGCCTGTACCCCATGGCGCTTCTGGCCAGCGATATTGATCACTTCAAACGCATCAACGACAACTGGGGGCATGACAAAGGTGACGAGGTCTTGCGGCTTGTCGCCGCAGCGATGCAGCACAATGTGCGCAGCAATGATCTGGTTGCACGCTTCGGCGGTGAAGAGTTTATGGTTCTGCTGACCAAGATCGATTTGCAAGGCGCCGAGCAAGTCGCCAAGCGCATTGGACTGGAGTTGAGAAATGACCAGGAGGTATTGCCGAACGGGCCAGCCCTGACACTGAGCTTTGGCATCACTTCAATCAGCAATGCTGAGCAGCTTGAAGGTGCACTGAGACAAGCCGACCAGTTGCTGTACAGCGCCAAAAATGCTGGCCGAGATCGCGTTCATGTGGAAGGCCGCACTTACCCGGACATCAGCTTTGAACACACCGTACCGGCAGACCACCCCATGGCCTTGTCGATGTGAGCCGGTGAAATCGCTGACCAATGCCATCACGCACCAGGCAGCTCACGTATCCAAGTTGGCCCACAATGATTCCTGTATGGTCGCTGGCAAACCAATTTGTCAGCATTGATGCACCCCGTCATGGGTGCACTTTTGTCAGTGGAATCTTTGATGCGCAGACTTCGCCATCTCACCAATCGGCATCGCACGCCGTCCACCAATATCGCACTGGGTCTGCTGCTGGCCTTTAACGCGGGCGCGGTCAACGCTGGCGGCTTTCTTGTGCTGCGGATGAATACCTCGCACATGACGGGCTTCGCCTCTCAACTGGCTGACGGCCTGGTGCTTGAGAACGCCAAGCTGCTGCTGAATGCGCTTGGTGCCATCATCGCCTTTACAACTGGCGCAGCCGTCTGCGCGTTGCTGGTGAACTGGGGACGCAAACGCCACCTCTACAGCGTCTATGCCCTGCCGCTGATGCTGGAGGCCGTCATGCTGATTGCCTTTGGCCTGATGGGCACAGTCACCTTGACCTGGAACACACCCTTTGCAGTGCCGCTGACCGTGCTGCTGCTGTCCTTCATGATGGGTTTGCAGAATGCCGTGGGCTCCAAGACGTCCGGCGGCAGCACTCGCACCACGCACATGACCGGCAATTTCACGGATCTGGGCATGGAACTGGGCAAGATGTTTTTCTGGAAGCGCCACGCCAACGCCGGCCTGCAACTATCGCCCCTGGTTCGGCATGACTGGCGCCGTATGAAGGTGTCCGCAGGGCTGATCTTGATGTTTGTGCTGGGCGGCATCACCGGTGCACTGGGCTTCAAGCATATCGGCTTCATCTGCGTGGTTCCGCTGGCCGCTCTTTTGCTTGTACTGTCCGTGCCGCCATTTATGCGCGACGCAGCGCAGTCCGCCGAACGGCCGTCACTCTTTAGCAAGAAGAGCTGAGTGGATCCGGGATCTCACGCCGCTGCCGCAACGCCCCCTGCTCCGTGCACGACGACCTGATCGCGCCCGCGCTCCTTGGCCTTGTAGAGCTGCTGGTCAGCCCGCATTACGGCTTCGCGCAAATCACTGCCGAATGTGTTGACCACGATACCCATGCTCAAGGTCACACGCTGGCCATCGGGCAATGGCGCAATGATCTCGACCGCACCTGCTCGAATACGCTGCGCCACACCTTGTGCGGTCTCAATGTCGGCATGGGTCAACAGCAGCACGAATTCTTCGCCTCCAAAGCGAGCCACCAGGTCGCTACCACGGACACTTGCCTGCACGACTTCCGCGACGGCCTTGAGCACTCCGTCGCCATACTCGTGCCCCCAACTGTCATTGACCCGCTTGAAGTGATCCAGATCCGCCACCACGATGGAAATCGGCTGCGCTTTTCGCTCCCTGACCAGCGGGTCTGCAAACTCCCAGAAGCCACGACGATTCAACACGCCAGTGAGCATGTCGTGATTGCGCTCGTCTCTGAGTGTGGCCATTGCATCCCTCATCGACACGATGAGCATGAGGCCCGAGAACACCAGGCTGAACAATAGCGAGCCCAGCATGGTGACCAGCCAGTAAATGGAGCTGAGCATGTCCTGGAGTTCAGTGAATCCAAGGAACAGCACCATGATGGGCCTGAGCACTGTGTAGATCGCAAAGGCCCCGTATGACCGGTAGAGCAGCTTCTCCAGCCCGTCACGTCTGACTTTTTTCAGCGCGATGGCAGGAAACGGTATGAAATGAATGATGCCAAGCCCTGTGTTCAGCCAGAGCACGCGCGCTGCAATGTTGTCCTGCGCGATGCTGTACTCGTAAAGAGCAGCAACCACGATGATCGATACCAGGGCCGAGAACTTGGGATATGAGGAGACGGAAAATTTCTGAGCGACGCCCCAGGTACAGAGCCAGGCGCCAAGCAGATAGATGGGCCCGGTGTAAACAGCCCACCGAACCAGCTGTCCGTGAGGCGTCAGGCATTGCCAACCCAAGGCAAGCCCCGTAAGCGTCAAACCACAAGCCGTCGAGAGCAAAAACACGGAACGGCACTGTGCAAGCCAGCAAAAAGCCATGAGTGCGCCCAATGCCGTTATGCATACCGGCGCGACCAACAAGTAGAGCTGCAAATTGCTAGACATGAATTGGCGGATCAGAAAAGCTCATTCACGCGGCAACGCAATTGTGGTGACCCATGCTCTGAGACCCAGAAGGTGGAGTCCATTTGCTAAGTGGACTGATAAACGCCTGAATGTTAACAAGTGTGCCGAGAACCCTGCAAATCTCCTCCGAAACCCATTGGTTTCCCTGGAGCGTCACGAGTTCGTCAAGAAGCAGCAACTAGCGGCCGCCCTCACCCGCACCCGCAGCGCTCACACTCGCCCCCGCCCCCGTCTTTGGGCGGGCTTTTTATGACTGAATCAAAGATGCATCTCCCAGGCAATACCTTCTGGAGTCATCGCCAAAGAAGTCGCTAGTCAACTGATGGACCTGCTCTGGAAGACCTTTGAGCGCCTTGAACGGCAAAACAGCCAACCTGCCCCAGCCTCGGAAAATCAACGCGGAACGCTTGCCGGCTGGCAATCTTGACGCATGGGTGAGCAAGCACCCGTTGTCTCGATGGCAGTCATCAGAAAACACCGGCGCCCAAAAAGCCTCTGCGCAGTCACACAGCATCTGCTTGATCAACGGCCGCAAGCCGCAGTGCCAGATGGCTGCGACCATGGCCGCTTCTCGGCGTCGCATTTGTGGCAATTACAGATGCCAGGCGCACAGGCAAGCACATGGCCCGGAATCACTTCCCTCACAGCCTCTGGAGGGTTTGGATACATCAGTGACACAGGTACTCGGCCAAGTGCCGAACTTGGCCTGCCGCATATGCCCGTCTACCCGCGACTGATGCCTATAACCCCAATTTCTAGCTGACGCAACAGCCTCCCGTCGCAACCCGGGACAAGCATGAATCACAATAGCATCCCCATCGGACAGAGCTTTTGCGGCAGGGGCATCAAGAGACCTGCAAATGGCTTGGGCCAGCGTAGCTTTCAGCACCTGCGCCCAACCTACGCTAAGCTCTGGAGTGTGTAGGGTGCGCGTAGGGAATCTGGTGGCGTCGATTTGGCGTTAGTTTTCACAGAAGCAATCCTAAGCCTTTGATCGCATTGAATTTCATTCAATAAACTCAGCCACTTATTTAAGGATTCCAGTGGTGAACATCGTTATCCTGGACGATTACCAAGACGCGGTTCGCAAGCTCGATTGCGCCAAGCTGCTCGATGCCTTCAACGCAAAGGTCTATACCAACACCATCAAGGGCGTGGGTCAGCTCTCGGTTCGACTGCGCGACGCGGATGTCATCGTCCTGATTCGCGAACGCACCCAGATCTCGCGGCAGCTGCTCGATAAACTGCCCCGGCTCAAGCTGATTGCCCAGACGGGCAAGGCTGGCGCCCATATCGATGTGCAGGCCTGCACCGAACGTGGCGTGGCGGTTGCAGAGGGCGTGGGCTCTCCCATTGCTCCGGCAGAGCTGACCTGGTCGCTGATCATGTCGGCCATGCGCCGTCTGCCGCAGTACATCTCCAATCTCAAGCATGGTGCATGGCAGCAGTCCGGACTCAAGGCGGCTTCCATGCCGCCCAACTTCGGACTGGGCAGCGTGCTGCGCGGACGCATTCTGGGTATCTGGGGCTACGGCCGCATCGGGCAACTGGTGGCGGGCTATGGCAAGGCCTTTGGCATGCAGGTCTGTGTCTGGGGCAGCGAGGCCTCGCGTCACAAGGCCGAGGCCGATGGCTATCTGAGTGCCCCGTCCAAAGAAGCTTTTTTTGAACAATGCGATGTGCTGTCGCTGCATCTGCGTCTGAACGACGCGACGCGCGGCATTGTGACGGCACAGGAGCTGGCACGCATGAAACCGACCGCCCTGTTCGTCAATACCTCGCGGGCCGAACTGGTGGAGCCCGAAGCACTGCTCTGTGCCCTGAACCGTGGCCGCCCGGGACTGGCCGCGATCGATGTATTCGAAAGCGAGCCGATCTTGCAAGGCCATGCCCTGCTCCGTCTGGAGAACTGCATCTGCACGCCCCATATCGGCTACGTGGAGCAGGACAGCTATGAGCTGTATTTCCGTGCGGCGTTCGAGAACGTGGTGAACTTTGCCAACGGCCAGCCCAGCAACATCCTGAATCCTGAAGTTTTCAGCGGCCCACTGCGTTTGAACCGCTAACCGCCACCGCTCGGCAACTACTGCCGGGCTTGCAGCGCCAGCTCGGCCTCCACGGCCTCGTAGACCGATTGACGCACCACGGTCTCCACTTCTTCACGCAGACGAAGCACCATGGATCGGGTCTGTGCTTCCACAACCTGAGCTATTGCTTCCTTGAGCTTGTGCTCCAGAACCAGATCCACCCGCTGCATCAGCCGGTGGACCAGATATTCTTCGGTCACCACGGCTCCGTGTGCATCCAGCGCCTGCTGCAGGCCGGCTGCCTCGAAGACCGGGTCGGGTTCAACGGCCTGCACCACATCCTGTGCCTGCACGAGCGGCTCGGCGGCTTCCTCATGGAAGGGCTCAGCCCCGGGCTGAAGCTCTTCATCCTGGGCTTGGCCAGCATCCGTAATGGATGGCTGCTCCGCCTGGTCTGCCAGCGCAAATGCTTCCACGAGCTCGGCAGTTGCCGACTCAGGCTCAGACTCCACCTGCACGGCCGCTCTTGCTTCCACCGCCTCCGCAGCCATGCTTTGCGCAAATGACTGCTGCGGCGGCAAGGATTCCGGCAAGGGGGGCAGCTGATGCGGAATACCTGCAGGCCGGCCACGGCCGTAAAGACCATCCGCCAGCCATGAGGTATGAAACGACGGCCGCGCCAGAGGGACAACGCTGTCTCCCAGCGTCTGCGGGCCCAGCACCTGCTGTGCAGCTGCCTGAGACTGCTCCGGCTGCGCCGACTGAGCGCTGTCTGCAGCATCTTCGGGCGCGGCAGCTTCGGGCTGGACCACCTCGGTCAGCGTGGGAACAAAGCGTGGCGGAACTTTGGATGAGGAGTTCATGACCTAGCCCTTGAGATTCAGATCGTGCCGGACAATGGAAAAACCACGCGCGGCATAGTCGCGCCAGCGGGCACGCGCATCCTGGCGATCCATCTCATCGCCGGAAGAAACGATTTCCACCACACGCTCAAAGCGCTCAAACCCCGAGGGCACCTGCGGCGTGAGATTGACCAGCACATCGCAATGGGGCAAGTCCTGCAGGTGTTCGGCCAGGATGACGGGAGAAGCAGCCAGCATCTGTGCTCCATCCGACTCGAAAGCATGGGCCAGAAAATCCGTGGCCGAGACGCTCCACAAACGGGGCGAAAGCCGGCTCAGCGCAGCGCCATCCCCCAGAACCACGATGCGCGCACCATGACGCAAAGCCTTGCGCGCGAAGCGACACACATAGCCCAGCTTGTCCGGTGCGTTGAAATGAAAGGCAATTTCTGTCACAGCTGTTGGCGGCAGCAGCAGTCCGAAACCGGGCTGCTCCTGCCGGCTTTCCTTAAGTCGAAGCCTTGGCTGTCACACGCGTGCGGCGTGCGGCCGCAGGCTTGGCAGCGCTCTTGCGCGACGCCGAGGTCTTGGCCGTCGCGGTTGCAGCGGCTGCCTTGCCTTGCTGGCCCAGCAGATATTGCACCAGCAGACCCACGGGGCGACCGGTGGCACCCTTGGCGGCACCGCTCTTCCAGGCAGTACCGGCGATATCCAGATGCGCCCAGGGAATATCGCCCACGAATTTCTGCAGGAACTTGGCCGCCGTCACCGCACCTGCGGCGCGCCCTGCCACGTTGCCCATGTCCGCAAAATTGCTCTTGAGGCCATCGGCGTACTCCTCGTCCAGAGGCATGCGCCAGCAAGGATCGAGCGCCATATCGCCAGCGGTCTGCAACGCGGCTGCCAGCTCGTCGCTGCTCGAGAACAGGCCGCTGCGCAAACCGCCCAGAGCGATCACGCAAGCGCCAGTCAGCGTGGCCATATCGACCAGCGCAGAGGGCTTGAAGCGCGCTGCGTAATGCAGCACATCGCACAGCACCAGGCGGCCTTCTGCGTCCGTGTTGAGGATCTCGATGGTCTGGCCGCTCATGCTGGTCACCACATCGCCGGGCTTGACGGCTGCACCGTCGGGCATGTTCTCGCAGGCGGGGATCAGGCCGACGACATTGATGGCCGGCTGCAGCTTGGCCAGCGCCTGGAACACGCCCAGCACGCTGGCAGCGCCGCCCATGTCGAACTTCATCTCGTCCATCTCGGCTGCAGGCTTGAGCGAGATGCCGCCGGTGTCAAAAGTGATGCCCTTGCCCACCAGCACGATGGGGGCCACGTTCTTAGCCGCTCCGTTGTAGTGCAGTTCGATGAAGCGCAGGGGCTCGCGCGAGCCCTGGGCCACCGCCATGAAGGCACCCATGCCCAGCTTGGCCACTTCGGCAGGGCCGTGGATCTTGCAGCTCATGCGTGCAGCCTTGGCAATGCTCTTGGCAGCATTGGCCAGCAAGGTGGGCGTTGCATGGTTGGCCGGGCGGTTGGCCCATTCGCGGGCCGTGTTCACGCCCTCCTGCTGCGCGACGGCAGTATTGAAAGCAGCGGTAACAGCAGCCGTCTTGGACGATACGCCCAGCACGAGCTTGGTCAGCGCAATGGGCTTGGCCTGGGATTTGGTGTGGGTATAGAGGTAGGTCGCATCGGCCACTGCCTGCACGGCAGCCGCTACAGCCTGGACATCGGCATCAAAGGCGAAGCTCACCACCGCCTTGGCAATGCCTTCGGTCTTGAGCACCGCGCCGCAGCCGGCCAAGGCATTGCGCACATCCTTGGCAGTACCCGCTCCCACGCCCAACAGCACCACACGGCGTGCGGCAATGGCGGGCACTTGGTACAAAGGCAATTGCTTGCCGCAAGACAGGGCAAAATCACCCTGCTTCACCGCATGAGCCACCATGGCTCCGATGGCGTCGCTGCCGAATGTGCCCGATGCTGCCTGTTCAGAAACCAGCACCAACAGCAGATCACATTTTTCACGCGCTGCAGCGGCAGCGGTCAGAGCCTTCAGTTCAAAGTTCATAATCGGTGTTTTCCTTTTAGCCAATGTTATTCGATTCATCCATACGCAAAGAGCTGGCCCGCAGCTTTGGTGCAACGGCCGTGGTTCTGATCACTGTGGTGATGACCATGATGCTGATCCGCACCCTGGGTCAAGCTTACAAGGGCAGTGTCAGCCCTTCCGACGTGATGCTGGTCATGGGTTTCACCGTGCTCGGACAACTCCCGACCATTCTGGGCCTGAGTCTGTTTGTCGCCATTGTGGGATCTCTTTCCCGCATGTACCGCGACAGCGAGATGGTCATCTGGTTTGCGGCCGGCCAGGGTCTGGCCAGCCTGCTCAAGCCTCTGCTTCGCTTTGCCTGGCCGGTGATTCTCATCACGGCAGTCCTGGCTCTGGGCGTGCTGCCCTGGTCCTATCAGCAAATCGAGCAGATCAAGACCCAGTTCCAGCAGCGCAGCGACTTGGATCGCATCGCCCCCGGCGAGTTCCAGGAATCGGCGGGCGGCACACGCGTGTTCTTCGTCGACAAGGATTCCCCTTCGGATATGGCTGCCAGCAACGTCTTCGTGGTCTCGCGTGACCCGGGCAAGGAGTCCGTGACCTCGGCCAAGGGCGCGCATCTGGCCGTCATCAAGGGCCAGCGCATGGTGATTCTGGAGGACGGCCAGCGCATGGAGACACACAGCGAAGACGGCTCGGTGCGCATCACCGAGTTCAAGGAATACGGTGTGCAGATCGACAACGACAACCCCGTCACCATGGAGGAGATGGCCGCGCGCAGCATGCCCACCAAGGACTTGATCGGCATGGATGAGCCGATTGCCCGCTCCGTGCTGGCATGGCGTCTGGGCCTGCCCTTTGCCGCGCTGAATTTTGTCATTCTGGGCCTGGCCATCTCCAGCGTGAACCCGCGTGCGGGCAATAGCAGCAGCCTGATGATCGCCCTCTTCGCCTTTATCGTTTACTACAACCTCATGACCCTGGGCGAGAGCTGGGTCAGCGCCAACAAGATAGGCATGTGGGGTCTGCTGGGCCTGCTGCACGGCAGCATCCTCACGGTCAGCGTGCTGGTGCTGCTGGCGCGCCATTTCCGCTGGTCGCCGCGCGATCTGCTGCAGCGCTCGGGCACCCGCAAGGAGGCCGCACGATGAAAGTCCTGCGCAACCTGATCTATCGCGAAGTCATACAGGCCGTCCTGTATGTCTCGCTGGCCTTTCTGGCGCTGTTCTTCTTCTTTGACCTGGTCGATGAAATGCGCTGGGTGGGCAGCGGCAATGCCGGCTACACCGCTACGCGTGCCTTGCTGTTTGTGGCCCTGTCCATTCCGGGCCACCTCTACGAGCTGATGCCGATTGCCGTGCTGATCGGCGCCATCTTCGTGATGGCCAAGTTCGCCCAGAGCTCGGAGTTCACCATCATGCGCACCAGCGGCATGGGCCCCTGGCTGGCATTGCGCACGCTGCTGATTCTGGGCATGAGCTTTGTGCTGCTCACCGTGCTGGTGGGTGACTATATTGCCCCTGCTGCCGACAACTTCAGCCAGAAACTGCGCGTGATCAGCAAGGGCCAGATCTCCCGGGGCGCCACCGGCGCCTGGCTCAAGGAAAAGCAGGGCGATCATTCTGTGGCCATCAATGTCGGGGCCGTCAAAAGCCCTGGCGATTTCGTCAATGTGCGCATCTTCGAGTTCGACAGCAAGGGCCGCATCGCCGCGCAGATCAACGCTCAATCAGCCCAGGTCGATGAAGACCAGGAGCAGTGGACGTTGAATGGCGTGCAAGGCAGCAAGATCGCTCAAGAAGGCGATGTCACCAAGCTCAGCCCAATCAGGGAAGCCAGCATGAACTGGCCCACCAAGGTCACTGCGGCCATGGTCTCGGGCGCGCTGCTCAAGCCCGATCGCATGACCACGATTGCACTTTTCCAGTTCATACGCCATCTGCAGGACAACGGCCAGGCGGCGCAGAAGTACGAAATCGAGTTCTGGCGCAAGGTCTTCTACCCGCTGAGCTGCCTGGTGATGGTGGTTCTCGCACTGCCTTTTGCCTATCTGCATTTCCGCTCGGGCGGTATCACGGCCTATGTGTTTGGCGGGGTGATGGCAGGCATCAGCTTTTTCTTGCTCAACAACGTCTTCGGCTATATCGGCACCCTGCAATCCTGGTGGCCCTGGCTGGCCGCCGCAGCGCCGGGCCTGCTCTACACCGCGCTATCGCTCTCGGCCTTTGCCTGGCTGGTTCTGAGACGCTAGACCATGAACGACAAGCAAGCTACTTTTCCTGCCCCATCCGGCCTGATCCTGCTGGCCCATGGCTCCAGAGACGCGCTCTGGCGCCAGCCCATAGAGGCCGTGCATCAAACGGTTCAGGCCATGCAGCCCGGCCTGCCCTGCATCTGCGCCTATCTGGACGCCTGCGCCCCGGATCTGCCTGCCGCCACTCAGACCCTGATTGCCCAAGGCGTCAAACATCTGATCGTGCTGCCGCTGTTCCTCGGTACCGGCAAACATGCACGCGAGGACATTCCGCGCCTGCTGGACGAATTGCGCCGGCAGCATCCCGACTGCCGGTTCGATCTGCAGACTGCGGCCGGTGAGAATCCGCGCGTCACGTCCCTGCTGGCGCAGCTGGCGCTAGAGGCGGCAGCCGGCAGCGAAGCGCTCAAACATACAGATTTCAAATAAAAAATAGCTTCTTTAGATATTTGAAGCATAATGATGCGAGTTCTTAGTCCATGCCGTCATGAACCTGCATCAATTCCGCTTCGTCCAGGAAGCCGCCCGCCGCAATCTCAACCTCACCGAGGCGGCCAAGGCCCTGCACACCTCCCAGCCTGGAGTCTCCAAAGCCATCATCGAGCTTGAGGAAGAGCTGGGCATCGATATCTTTGCACGCCACGGCAAGCGCCTCAAGCGCATCACCGAGCCGGGACAGGAAGTCCTCAAGAGCATAGAGCTGATCATGCGCGAGGTGGGCAACCTCAAGCGCATCGGCGAGCAATACAGCGCCCAGGACAGCGGCACGCTGAGCATCGCCACCACCCACACCCAGGCCCGCTATGTGCTGCCGCCCGCCGTGGCACGCCTGCGCGAGCTCTATCCCAAGGTCACCATCAGCCTGCACCAGGCCACGCCTGCCGAAGTTGCGCGCATGGTGATCGATGAAGTGGCCGAGATCGGCATGGCCACCGAATCGCTGGCTGACTACCCCGATCTCGTGACCCTGCCCTGCTACGAATGGCAGCATGTGCTGGTCATTCCCACGGGCCACCCGCTGGCGCAGAAAGAGCGCATCACGCTGGAGGACATCGCCCAGGAGGCCCTGATCACCTACCACCCGTCCTTTACCGGACGCGGCAAGATCGACCATGCCTTCGAGATGCGTCGCCTGCACCCGCATATCGTGCTGGAGGCCATCGATGCCGACGTGATCAAGACCTATGTGCGCCTGGGCCTGGGCATTGGCATCGTGGCCGAGATGGCCATGCGCGACGACCCCGTCAATGACCTGGTGGTGCGCCCCGTCGGCCATCTGTTCGGCGCCAGCGTGGCCCGTGTGGCCATCAAGCGCGGCGCATACCTGCGCAACTTCGTCTACCGGTTTGCCGAGTTGCTCAGCGACCGACTCTCGCGCGACCTCATCATGCGCGCCATGAACGGCAGCGTGGACGACTTCGGGCTCTGATCCGGCCCGCCCTAAGGGCTGGTGCCTGCGCACCCGGCCCATGCATTGCAAGACTATCGTGACTCCCCACTTTCCCAGCAAGCTGCCCAATGTGGGCACCACCATTTTCACCGTCATGTCGGCGCTGGCCGCCGAGCACAAGGCCGTCAATCTGGGCCAGGGCTTCCCCGACTTCGGTTGCGACCCCAGGCTGCTCGACGCTGTCAACGACGCCATGCGCGCCGGCCACAACCAGTACCCGCCCATGGCGGGCTGGCCCGCGCTGCGCGAAGCCGTGGCGGCCAAGATCGAAACGCTGCACGGCCGCCACTATGACGCGGGCAGCGAGATCACCATCACCGCCGGCGCCACTCAGGCCATTCTCACCGCCATCCTGGCCACCGTGCATGCGGGCGACGAAGTCATCGTGCTCGACCCCTGCTACGACAGCTATGTGCCCAATATCGAGATGGCCGGCGGCGTGGCCGTGCGGGTGCCGCTGACGCCCGGCAGCTTCCGCCCCGACTTTGCCGCGATCGCGGCCGCCATCACGTCGCGCACGCGCCTGCTGATCATCAACAGCCCGCACAACCCCAGCGCCACCATCTGGAGCGATGCGGAAATGCGCCAGCTCGAAGCCCTGCTGGCACCCACCAATGTGCTGCTGATCAGCGACGAGGTCTATGAGCACATGGTCTTCGACGGCGCCCAGCATCTGAGCAGCGCCCGCTACCCGGGCCTGGCCGAGCGCGCCTTCATCGTCTCCAGCTTTGGCAAGACCTACCATGTCACGGGCTGGAAGGTGGGCACCGTGGCCGCGCCCGCCGCCCTCAGCGCCGAATTCCGCAAGGTGCACCAGTTCAATGTGTTCACCGTGAACACGCCCATGCAGGCGGGCCTGGCGCAGTACATGCAGGACCCCGCGCCCTATCTGGAGCTGTCGGCCTTCTACCAGGCCAAGCGCGATCTGTTCCTCGGCGGCCTGCAGGGCTCGCGCCTGAAGCTGCTGCCCACGGCCGGCACGTATTTCCTCTGCGCCGACATCTCCTCGGTCTCGGATCTCGACGAGGCCGAGTTCTGCCAGTGGCTGGTCCGGGAAATCGGCGTGGCCGCGATTCCGCTGTCGGCCTTCTACGGCGACGGCTTCGATCAGCGCGTGGTGCGTTTTTGCTTTGCCAAGAAGGACGAAACCCTGATCGAAGCAGCCGCGCGTCTGCGCAAGCTCTGACACGCTGCAACCGATAAAAAAGGAGCGCCTACCGCGCTCCTTTTCTCGTTCTCAGCATGTTTTCATGCTGAATCTGTTTATTAACAAGCGCAAGCAGCTATCAAATTTATTGGGCTTCATACCGTCTTTGCCAGATGGCGCAGCATCAGCACCGCCCCCAGCACAATGCCGGCCAGCGCCACAAAGCTGCCCAGGCTGAGCATGGAGATCGCGCTGATGCCCTGGCCCACGGTGCAGCCCATGGCCGTCACCCCGCCCACGCCCATCAGCAACCCGCCCAGCAAATGACGGGCCAGGTCCCGGCGGTCGGCAAAGCCCTGCCACTGGAAGTCCCTGCGCCACAGCGCATGGACAAAGCTGCCCAGGACCACGCCTGCCACCGAGGCAATGCCCCAGGTCAGCACCTTGTTGCGATCGCTGAAGAACATCAGCCAGTCCAGCGTGTGCGCCACCGGCGTGACAAAGCTGAAGGCCTCGATACGGCCGCTGTAGGTCGCGGCATAGATCTGCTCCAGCGTCTCGGGGTGCTCGGCCACCAGCGCCAGATGGCCGCTGAGCCACCAGGCCGCCGTCACGCACAGGCCCACCAGCAGCCCGCCCAGCAGCACGAGCCGGCTGCGCTCGGCACCGGGCCGGGGGTCGAAGGCCAGCAGCAGCAGCAAGGCCCCCAGGCCCAGACCCAGCACGCCGCGCAGCAGCGTCAAGGGCCAGGCCATATGGCCGGCCAGCCACTCGGGCAACAGGGCCGGGCCCGCGAATTCAAGATGCACGCTGTCCAGCCAGCGCACCCGCGCCACGGCGGTGATGCCCTTGAGCGTGGCAAAGGCGGCCACGCCCATGACCAGCAGCACCACCAGCGCCTTGAGGCTGCCGCTGCCCAGCCGAGTCAGATTCCTGGCCCCGCAACCCGATGCCAGCACCATGCCTGCGCCAAACAGCACCCCTCCGGCCAGGGCCGACAGCCACAGCAAGCGGCGGCTGGCATACAGGGCATCGCCCACCTGCAACTGGCCCCACAGCGCCAGCGCCGTGAAGCCCAGCATGCTCACGGCGATGGCCATGCACCACTGGCGCGCCCGCCCCCAGTCCTGCAGATAGACCACATCGCTGATGGCGCCCACGGTGCAAAAGCGGGTCTCGCGCATCACGAAGCCCAGCATGGCGGCCAGCAACAAAATGGCCACCAGAACGGTGGCCGTCAGGGAATCAAACTCGGCAAGACTCATGCGGGCATTGGACGGCGCGGCCCGGCTTCAAGGCAATGGCATATACCCCAGCCCGCGCGCTAACGCTGTCTTAATCGGCTTTCCCATCGACTTTCATCAGACCCTGGCCAGCCCCTGATTGCCGCCGACATTGATCAGTCGGGGCTCATCGAGCCGGCGCGGCCCCAACGTCTTGCGGTCCTTGAGCCAGGGCTCTACCACCTCCCAGATCTGTTTGTGGCCTGCGCTCTTGGCATCTTCGGCCACGGGAGCCCAGCCGGCCACCTTGTATTTCTTGTCCGCTTCCAGCAGCTGGCCGTTCAGGCGCATGTCGCTGATGCGCCGGCCCGCGCCGGCCACCGGGTCGCACTGGTATTGCAGGCCGCCCACGCGCACCATGTCGCCGCCCTGCTGGTAGTAGGGATCGGGGTTGAAGAGGTTGTCGGCCACGTCTTCGAGCACCGTCTTGATCGTGGCACCCGTCATCTCGGTCACCGTGGCGTAGGAATACGTGGTGGCCGTCATGTCCATCAGCCATTCGCGCGTGATGTCCTGCCCGGCCAGCAGCGTTGTCCCCCAGCGAAAGCCCGGCGAGAAGGCAATCGGTGCATTCTGCACGGCCATCATGGCGTCCAGCAGCAACTGGTCGCCCGTGCCGTTGAAGTTGCCACGGCGGTACAGCGTGCCGTCGGTGCGCGCCAGCACTTCGCCCAGCCGGCTTTCATAGGGCGCACGCACCCGCGTGATCAGCGCCTGCATCTGGGTATCGGCGGGGAGGATGTTGGCGAACACCGGCAGCAGGCGGTACTGGAAGCCGCGCACCTTGCCGTCCCTGACATCGAAGTCCAGCACTCCGAGAAACTTGCCGTTGGAGCCCGCGTTGGTGACGATGGTCTTGCCCCCCGCGTTCTGCACCAGCGTGGGCACAGGCATGCCGTCATGCGTGTGCCCGCCCAAAATGGCATCTATGCCGCGCACGCGGCCGGCCATCTTGAGGTCCACGTCCATGCCGTTGTGCGAGAGCACGACCACCACCTTGGCCCCCTTGGCGCGCACCTCGTCCACCATCTTCTGTAGATTGTCGTCCTGGATGCCGAAGCTCCAGTCCGCCACCATGTAGCGCGGATTGGCGATCGGCGTGTACGGAAAGGCCTGGCCGATGATGGCCACGGGCACGCCGTTGATCTCGCGAATCACATAGGGCTTGAACACCGGATCGCCGAAATCGGCCGTCTTGACGTTTTGCGCCACAAAGTCGAGCTGCGTGCCGAAGTCCTTGTCGATGATCTCCTGCACGCGCTGCATGCCGTAGGTGAACTCCCAGTGGCCCGTCATCACGTCCACGCCCAGCAGCTTGCAGGCATCCACCATGTCCTGGGCATTGGTCCACAGCGAAGTGGCCGAGCCCTGCCAGGTATCGCCGCCGTCCAGCAGCAGCGCACCCGGGCGCGAGGCGCGCATGCGCTTGACCAGTGTGGACAAATGGGCAAACCCGCCCACCTTGCCGTAGCGCCTGGCCGCCGCCTCGAAGTCCAGATAGCTGAATGCATGGGCCGACGCCGTGCCGGGCTTGATGCCCACGGAGCGCAGCAGATGCTCGCCCACCAGATGCGGGCGCTGGTTCTTCATCGCAGCGATGCCGAGATTGACACTGGGCTCGCGAAAGTGCACCGGATTGAGCTGAGCATGGCAGTCCGTCATATGCAGCAGGGACACATTGCCGAACGGTGCCACCTCATACAAGGCCTTGTCGGCCAGCGACTGATCGGCGTAGGCATAGCGCTGCAAGCCCATGCCCGAGACACTGGCTGCCGCCAGCACTTGCAGAAATTCGCGTTTGGAAAGACTCATGCTGATATCCGTTGGTGCCTGAGCAAGCCAGGAATCAAGCACGGGCATTTCTACCCTGCCTGATCCGAATTTGCACAAGCTGTGTCCGTAATGCTGCGCGCCGCAACTGCTTGGCAAACGCCAGGCTGGGCACTCCATCGCGAAGGGGCATCCCCTCTCGAATTGCGAAGCAACGCGAGAGAGGGGGCAAGCGGCATGGCCGCTCAGAGCAAGCTATCTGTTGACGGGAGAGGCCGGATCGACCAGCAAGGCGACAAGATCCCGTGTCTGCGCTTCGCTGAGGATGCCGGAGTGACCGAAGCGCGGCATGCCCGAGCAGGCGTTGTAGGCCTTGGCGTTCCAGATCTTGCCCCAGGTGTACTCGACGATGGCTCTGGATTCGGGGCTGCCCGGATCCTTGATGCCGCGAATCTTTCCATAGTTGTAGAGACTGGGGCCCAGCGTGCCAAAGGAGATTTCTTCCTTGCTGATCTGGTGGCAGTTGTAGCAGTTGCCGCCATTGGCGCTGCCCGCCTTGTCGCTCCAGGTCATGCCCCGGCCGTTCTGGGCGATTTTTTCGCCCTCCTTCCAGTCGCCGAGCAGCTTGCCATCCTGAGGCCATTTGACGGTCTTGAGATTGGCCGCTTCGATGGCTTGCGCACGCTCAGGCGCCAGCGGCTTGCCGGAGGCATCGGCAGCGCTGCAGGCCGCATTCGCTTCGTCCTGCTGCAGGCGATCGACCTTGGCGATGCCCTGATCGCGAAAAGAGGTCTGCACCATCTTGGTCGTCAAGGCATCGATGTCCGCCACCCCGTCGACGGAGGCACAGCCGAGCACCAGCAACGATGCGGCCACGGCCAGGTACGGCATGTATTTTGGCTTGCGCATAGGGCCTCCTTATCGTTTGATGGCCGGTGCGCTCGACGCTCCGCCCTTGCCGTTGACGCCCATGAACACACCCAGCGCCACCGTCACGTCGCTGGCGTAACCGGGATAGGGAAAGCGCTGCTGACGGAAGCAGTCGTTGAGGCGGCGCTGCATGCTCCACAGCTCACCCGATGAGACGCGATAGGCGGGCCAGGCGCCAAAGCCTTCCGCTGCACCGGGGTTCCGGGTCAGATTGGGCAGATCCTGCATGCGGATGCGCTTGCCATCCGCACCATGGCAGGAGGCACAGGCAAAGTCATGCGGGCCGCCACGCATATAGAACAGGCGCTTGCCCGCCTCGTACATCTGTCTTTCCTGCGCATGGCTCTGGGGCAGGTTGAACTTCATGCCTTTGGACTGCGATGAAATCCATGCCACCAGCCCTTCCATGTTCTTTTGCTCGTCCTTGCCGAACGGTGTTGCCGCAATCTTCTGGGCGTCCAGCCCCTGCAGCCTGTCGATGCAGGTCAGCAGGCGCGACTCCAGATCCTGCACCTTGCCCGTGTCGGCAAAATAGCGCGGCAGCTCTACAAATGCGCCCTTGACCACGCCTGGCCCCTGGCCCAGATCGCACTGCTCCAGGGACGCCTTGCGGGGGCCTCGCTTTTGCTTCCACAGCTCCTCGCCCTTCATCTCGAACAGCTCGGCAGGGTTGCCGTCCTGCAGCATCTCGCGGTACTCGGCAATGCCGTCGGCCGTGGACTTTTGCGCCAGCACCGGCGCGGCCATGCACAAGGCCAGCACGGCGGCAGCCGCCTGGCCCGGGGAGGAATGTCTCATGGGGCACCTCTCTGCTTTTTTGATTGATTCTGGTCCAGGGTGAAGGCTGGCCGCCAGCCAGCCGCTGTCTGCGCCGTGCTCAGCTCACGGTCGCTTCATCCGTGCGGGTCTCGCCCTTGTTGTCCTTCCAGCTCACCGAGATCTTGTCTCCCGCCTTCGCGCCCTTGACCACGAACTGCAAAAACGGGTTCTTGGAAACCGCAGGACCCCATTCGGCCTGCAGCACCTGCTTGCCGTTGTGCGCCGCCGTCACCTCCTGGATAAACCAGGCGGGCACGGTCTTGCCTTCCGCATCCTTGCGCTGGCCGGTCTCCATCTCATGGGACATCAGCACGCGCACGGTGGTCTTGTCACCCGCAGCCTGGGCACGAATACGCATTGGATCAGCCATGTTCTTCTCCTGTTTCAGATGATTGGTTGCCATCAACCGCCACAGCCACCGAGGGTGACCTTGACTTCCTTCTTGGCATAGAAAGCCTTGCCGTCATTGGTGATGGCCACGGCATACACATCCGAGGACTGTCCCAGCTTGGCGCGGGTCAGAAAATTGGCGTCCAGCGCCTCGTTGACGGTGAAGGCCGCCACCAGCGTGTTGGGGTTCTTTTCCACCAGCACCAGCATCTGCTTCACATTGGGCAGGGTGGTCGCGGCCCCCAGGGGCACGACGGCACCGTTTTCGGCGATGTCGGGCGCCGTCAGCGTCACGTCCTTGCTCTCGGCAGGTGCCGACGCTCCCATGGCCTTGAGCACATCGGCCACGGTCTTGGCGTCGAAGGCGGTCTTGTTATAGGCCGCCTGCGCAGCCTGCGGCAGCAGGCCGGCGGCCATCAGCATGCCGAGCACGGCCGCGCTGTTCTTGAGGGCGTCTCTACGTTTCATCTTTGTCTCCTTTTCATTCACTTCACTGTCGCACGACACAAGCTGCATCAGGGCTTGGCGCCCGCCGCCAGCCACTGGGCAATCACCCTGGCATCAGCATCGCTGAGATTGGGCTGAGGCGGCATGGGTGTTGATCCCCAGACGCCGGAGCCTCCTGACTTGACCTTGCCGGCCAGATAGTCTGGCTGGCCGCCGCGCTTGCTGGCAATGTCGCTGAATGCCGGGCCAACGAGTTTTTGCGTCATGCCATGGCAGGCCATGCAGGCGTTCTTCTCCAGCAAGGCCGTCGGTGCCGCGCTGCCCGATTTCCCGGCGGCCGCAGGCTGAGCGGCCTTGCTGGCGCCGCCATCGGTAGCGATGCCGCGCTGGGCACCGACCAGCCGGTTCTGCTGGGCCAGATTGCCGTGGTTGTTGCTGGCATGCTCGGGCAAGGCCGAGCGCAGCCTGGGCTCAGGGCCGCAGTTGCTCATGCAGGCAGTGGCCAGCACATCGGGCCTGGCGCTCTTGCCGAACTCATTGCCGGGCCACAGAGCATGCCGGGTCGTCATGCCATTGCGGTTGGGCAGCTTGCGCTGCACCTCGGCAATGTTCGTATCGCTGAGCGTGAAGCTCTCGGGCACCACGCCGCCGAGGTTGAGCAGATAGGCGGTGACGGCATACACCTCTTCGGTGGACAGCGACTTGGGCGCATTCCAGGGCATGGCCCGGTTGATGTAATCCCACAGCGTCGAGACCGTGGCCACCTTCATCAGGGTCGTGCGCCCCGGAAAGGCCGGGTCCTTGAGCCGCGCCACATGGCCGGTCCTGATGTCCTCGGCCGTGGTGCCGCCGATCAGCGGGCTGAACACCTCGTTGGATTCGCCGAACACCCCGTGGCAGGACGCGCACTTGGCCTCCCACACATCCATGCCTTTTTGCACGGACCCCGAGCCCGGGGGCAGCCCCTTGAAATCCGGGCGCACATCGATATCCCAGGCCAGAACCTCCTTGCCCGTGGCATTGCGGCCCACGCCGGGATAGCGCTCTTCGCCAGACTTGCCCTGCGCCGCAGCGGGCCCGGCAGTCACGCCCATGACCAGCAACAGCGCCAGCAGCGCCAACGGTTTACGCAAGCTGAACATTGGCGACCTCCCCGTTGGCTCGTACCGCCCAGGACTGGATGGAGTTGTTGTGATAGATGGAGCGCGTGCCGCGCGCGGCACGCAGCTGCTGGTAGCTGGGCTGCACATAGCCCGTCTCATCCATGGCGCGGCTCTGGATGATGCATTCCTCGCCATTCCAGACCCAGTCCAGATGAAAGCGCGTCAGGCACTTGTCCATCACCGGCCCTTCGAGCCGGGCTGCACGCCAGTTGCGACCGCCGTCCACGCTCACATCCACGCGCCTGACCTTGCCGCGCCCCGACCAGGCCAGGCCCGTGATGCTGTAGAAGCCCTTGTCCAGCAGCATCTGCCCGCCGGACGGCGTGGTGACCACGCTCTTGCACTCCTGAATGCTGGAGTACTGGCGGTGCTGTCCGTCGGGCATCAGGTCCACATAGTGGATGGCCTCGTCCTTGGCCGCATAAGGCATGTCGCCCACTTCGATGCGGCGCAGGTATTTCACCCAGCTCACGCCCTGCACACCCGGCACCACCAGGCGCAGCGGATAGCCCTGCTCAGGCCGCAGCATCTCGCCGTTCTGGCCGTAGGCGACCAGCACCTCGCCGGAAGTGATCAGCTCCACGGGAATGGTGCGCGTCATCGACGAGCCGTCCGCCCCCTCGGCCAGGATGAAGCGGCCTTTTTTCAGATCGGCACCGGCCATCTCCAGCAAGGTGATCAGGGGCACGCCCGTGAACTCGCTGCACGACAGCATGCCGTGCGTGTACTGCACCGTGGGCACGGCCACGTTGCCCCACTCCATGCCGGTGTTGGCGCCGCATTCTATGAAATGAAAACGCGACACCGAAGGCAGACGCATGATCTCGTCCATGGTGAAGACCTTGGGATTCTTCACCAGACCATTGATCATCAGCCTGTGCCTGGAGGGGTCGATGTCCCACCAGCCCTGGTGGTGACGCTCGAAATGCAGACCGCTGGGCGTGACGATGCCGAACAGCGACTGCAGCGGCGCAAACGATACCGAAGCCTGCTTGGTCTGGGTCAGCCCCGGGCTCTGGCGACGCTGCACATTGGCCTCGTACCGGGAAGGCTTGCCGTAGCCGTCGGTGACCACCGGCTGACCCAGGCCCTTGCTGTGCGCGGGCAGCTCCAGAATATTCGGGTCTCCCTCGCCGCTCGCGGCCTGCCGGCCCTGCGCATGGACGGCTGAAGCGCCGGCCGCTGCGGCTGCGAAAGCCCCGCGAATGAAGTCACGCCGGCCTGCCCTGGCTTCGGCAAACACGGTGCCGACATCGCCTGAGCACACGAAATTCTCGGGTGCCTTGCGCACCTTGCCCGTCAACTGGCTTTGCATAAGCTCTCTCTTTGATCGCTGCTGGCGCTTACCGGGAAAGCGTGAGGCGCCGGTTTCATTGGGAACCCTTGAGAATCCAGGCCGCCAGTGTCTGGGTGTCGGCATCGCTGAGAGCGGGCTGGGCGGGCATGGGCACCGGCCCCCATTTGCCAAAGCCGCCAGCCTTGATGCTTTTGACCAGATAGGCCTGTGCATCGGCCTGGGCCGCATATTTCCTGGCCACGTCCTGGAACGCCGGGCCTACCAGTTTCTTGTCTGCCGCATGGCAGGCCATGCAGGCGTTCTTCTGCGCCAGCGCCTGATCCGCCTGCGCCAGTGCAGGAGCCGCCAGCCCCAGCAGCACCGTCAAGCCACCCAGCCAGGATGCAGTCTTCATCGCTTGGTCTCCTTATATTTATATATAAGCATGTTGTTATTTAAAGTATCGGACAGGATGCCCAATTTGAAATCCCGCGCTAACCCTCGTTATTCCCGAGCAGGAACAACGAGCTCAACGCCCCTGCACCGCTGCACGCGCCGTCTGCATGCGCTCATCCAGATAAGCGCCATAGAAATCGGGGATGGAGCTGCCGCTCAAGCGCTCGGCCACCTCCTTGTGAGCAGCGCCATAGAAGAGCACGGTCGGCGCGACCTCGATGCTCAGTTGCCTGACCATGCCGCCATGCGTGATCGCCGCGCCATTCCAGTCCCGCAAAGGCTCGGGCGACAGAAAATGAATCTGGGTCACCAAGGCCCCGGAGCGCTGCAGCGGCAGCAGATGATGCTCGCGCACGATCTTGCAATACGGGCAGCCATGCAGGCTGGCCATCACCACCAGCGGCTGCTTGTGGGCCAGCGCCAAGGCCAGGTCACTTTGCAGACTCTGGCTGGTGGGCAGCAGGCGCTCCGAGGCATCGAGCGCCGCCCATGCCGGTGCCGCGCCCGCCAGCAGCAACTGCAAGCACAGTCTTCTGCGGACATCAAAGAAGCGGGCCGTGGCCATCACGGCTTTTCCTGCTCCATCAGCAAGAAGGTGTTGTAGGCATTCATGCGATTGGCTTCCTTGAACAGCGGGTAAGCCGAGAACCTGGACCAGTCCGTCGCCTGGTAGGCCTCGTCAAACGGGTCGAGATTGGCTGCGGCCTTGCCCATGGCCCCGCGCAGATAGTGCAGATAGTCACGCGTCAGCTGCATGTCCTGGCGCGGCTGCTCGGAGGCCGGACCGTGGCCCGGCACCATGACCCTCACGGGCAGCTTGAGCAACTCGTCCAGCGCCGCAATCCAGTGGCGGCTGTCGGCCTGGCCCACATAGGGAATGCGGTTGCGAAACACCACATCGCCAATGAACAGCACACCGCTTTGCGGCAGGAAGATGGCCGTATCCTCCGGCGTGTGCGAGGGCCCCATGTGCTGCAGCACAAAGTCCACGCCCCCTATCTTCAGCGTGGAGCTGTCGCCTGCCACCCATTGATTCGCCGGCACCAGGCGCGTGCTCCGGTCGACCCAGGGCGCCAGATCCTTGCGCGAAGCCTCAAGCCGCAGATGCGCGGTCTCGGAGTTGATGTACTCACGCGCCTGGGCATGGGCCACGATTTTTGCGCCCAGGGCCTCGAACACCTGCAGGCCATAGATGTGGTCGGCGTGATAGTGGGTCAGCAGCACATGGCTGATGGGCTTGGGCGTCAGCGCCCGGATTTTCTGCACCAGCTCCTCGGCCAGTGCGGGTGAGCCCAGCGCATCGATCACGACCACGCTGTCATGGGTGATGACAAAGCCCGCATTGGAGATGAAGTTGCGATTGGCCGCACTGCCCAGCGCCGATACGCCCTGCACAAAAAACACATTGGCCGCCACCTGCTGCAGCTCCATCACGGGGGCACTGGCCGCCACAGGAGTGCCTGCCACGCGACTGCCCGCCACGGGGTGCGCATCATGCGCAGCAGCTGCTCCCGGCGCTGCGATGGCCGCTGCGATTGCCATTCCTGCAAAGCTCCTCAGCGCCGCCCCTGCCCAGCTTGTCATCGCGGTGTCTCCCTTCCGTGGGCAGCGACCGGCGACAGCGAAGCCGCCACTAGCGCTTGCCCTATTTTTGAATGTTTGCGTCATCGTTAATATAAGCAAGTGGCAATATTTAACCAGCAGCATCTTCCCTGATGCCTACAGACACCACAGGAGACCTTCGATGAAGCGCCAACTTGTTGCCCTGAGCTTTGCCCTGTGTACGGCGATTGCCGCCGCTCAGGATGTGAAAGTGGTCTATCACGTCAACACCGGCGTGGAAACGGCGGCCGCCATACTCGCCAATATCAATAACGAACTCAATGCCTCGCCCACGGACAAGATCGTGGTGGTCACCCATGGGCCCGGCATAGACTTTTTGCTGAACCAGGCCAAGGACAGCAAGGGCCGCGAGTTCAGCGGCCAGGTCAGCGCACTGGTGGGGCGCGGCGTGGAGTTCAAGGTCTGCAACAACACGCTGCAAACGCGCAAGCTCGAGGCCTCCAGCCTGCTGATGGAAGCCTCGGTCGTCCCCTCCGGTGTGGCCGAAGTCGCACGCCTGCAGGCCAAGGAGGGCTTTGTCTATCTCAAGCCCTGAGGCGCATACGGCCATGAAAAAAGGCGCCTGGTGCGCCTTTTCTTCTTTTGGGGCTCAAGCCATCAGTTCTGTTCGATGGCAATCTGCACGCAGATGGTGCGGCACATATGGACGACCTTCTCGTTGGCGATGAAGTAGTAGATGCTGACCCCTTCACGCCTGCGGCCCAGAATGCCGGACTGGTACAGCGTGTTCAGGTGCTGAGACATATTGGGCTGGGTCGTGTCTATGGAAGCGAGCAGTTCGGAGACGTTTTTCTCTCCGTTGCACAGCGCGCTGATGATCTTCAGCCGCATGGGGGCAGCCATAGCTTTGAACAGCTCGGCCGCACTCTCGAAAACGCTGTCATCCTCAAGCTCTGACGATTCCATGAAACACTCCTGAACACCGCTTCAGACCGCAACCTTCCAATAGAGGTGGTGCGCCATGGTGCATGGCACCAGTTTATAGGAAGGCCATGCAGCGCCTGTCATCATCCGGCGACAAACACTGATGGGCATCAGGCAATCCTAAAAAAGAAGCAGCCAGCGCCCGATTGACATGAATTTCAGGCACTTTTATAGCTAAAAATCATATTTTACGAGCGCAAGCAGCTATCAAAAAATCAGGCCGGCTTCCACTCCAGAGACCAGGCACCGCTTTGCACATTCTGCAGCCACAGGCAACAGCTCAAGGTCTTGGCATCGGTGACCTGGCCGCTACGCACGCCGTCCAGCAACTCGGCAGGTGTCATGCTGCAGACATCGAGAAACTCGTCGGCATCGAGCTGGCGCTCGCCCGCAGTCAGACCGCGTGCAAAGAAGATGTGAATGACTTCGTCGGAGTAGCCGATCGCCAGATGCATGGGGCCGGCATAGGCCCATTCGCGCGCGCTGTAGCCGGTCTCCTCCAGCAGCTCGCGCTGGGCGCAGACCAGCGGCCGCTCGCCCGCATCGAGCTTGCCAGCCGGAAACTCTGTCATGACCCGGCCCACGGGGTAGCGAAACTGCCGCTCCAGCAGCACGCGGCCATCGTCGAGCAGCCCGATCACCACCACCGCACCGGGGTGCACCACATACTCGCGCGTGGCCTGACCGCCATGGGGCAGGCGCACGGTATCAAGCTTTACTTGCAGAAAACTGCCCTGATGCACCAGCTCGCTTTTGATGGGGTGCTCGATCAGATGGCTTTCCTGAGCCTGTTTGTCTTGTTGGGTCATCTGCGACTCGTCTTTCAAAGCGCTGTGGTGACAGCGCAAATACAGGAAATCTAAAACAAAATATTTTGGCAGTTTTATTGGAAGGTGGATACCTTTACTTGGCCTGGCCATAGGCGCTTATGATGCGATACAGATCGGCATATGTACAAAAGACTGTATGGATCAAGAGGATCAATGTGAATAATAAAGAAAGCGAAGTAATTGACTTTCTATCAAATTTCTTAAGCATTAAAAAAGATGAAATAAAATTAGACTCTTCTATTCTTTTTGATTTTGGGGTGACCGGAGATGACGGAGAGGATCTAATTAAAACTTTCTCAGAGAAATTTTCTGTAGATATTTCTGAATTTAATTCTGAATTACACTTTGGCTCGGAAGGGTTCTTATCTTTTTTCAGAAAAATTCAAAGGAAATTAAAAGTTTATGACCTTATAAATGCAGCAAAATCAGGATATTTAAAGAATAAAGAAATTATCTAACTAGTTCAGCGCCAATAAACATATGAAATACAGTCAGCAAAAACTGTAAAAACCATAACTATTTACATCAGATTACACTGATACAGTGGCTTTGTATAACTTCCTATATCACGCGCACGCCAACAACGATTAAACAATATCTTCTCTCCAAGAGGAGTCACCAGTACCCCTTGCAATTTGATTTTTTGCAAAGCCGTTGATACTTGCAACACCCCCAAGGTCTTAATCTTCGCAGAAGCCGGCTTCACTTTCCTCTACCCAGACCATGACGCATCCCATCGACACAGCCCAGACAGACATACAGCGCCACCAGTTTGGCCGCGTGACGGTGTTTCGCGGCGCCAAGGGCGGCAAGTATCCGGACGGCAACCAGATCATGATTCGCGGCAGCGATACGCTGGCAGCGCTGGATACGCCTATTGTTGCCAACCATATCGGGGCCGAGTTCGATGCCGCCGAGCTGGTGGTGATGGGTCATGTGCATGAGGACCATATGGCTGGCCTGCACCGCCTGCCAGACGCACAGGTCTTTGCTCACGTGGGCGATCTGGCGGCCTTGCAAAGCTGGGAGGGCCTGGTTGCCACCTTTGGCTGGGCCGATTCGGCGCAGGCCGACCTCATGCGCAGCAAGCTGGAGAGCGAATTCTTCTACACCCCCAGACCCGATGCCAGGGGCTACGAAGATGGGGCCGTCTGGGAGCTGGGCCAGTCGCAGATTCGCGCCATTCATATGCCGGGCCATACGGCGGGCCACAGCGTGCTGCTGATCGAGCCCGAGGGGGTTGCCTTTATCGGAGATATCGACCTGACGGGCTTCGGGCCCTATTACGGCGATGCCTGCTCCTGTCTGGCGGACTTTCGCCGCAGCCTGGCACGGCTGCCGGAGATCGATGCCAGGATCTGGGTGACTTCTCACCACAAAGGCATCTACACCGAGCGCGAGACGTTTGTGCGAGACCTCAGGCGCTTTGCTGCTGTCATTGACGAGCGCGGTGCACGCATTCTCGAATGGCTGGCGCAGCGGCCCCTGACGCTCTCGCAGATGGTGGAGCAGCGCCTGCTCTACCCGCAAGGCTTTGATGCGCCCTGGGTGCTGGGGGCCGAGACGCGCAGCATCTCCCAGCATCTGGACGAGCTGCAGGCGGCCGGAGAAATCCTGCGGGAGTGCAATGTGCGTGGCGAAGACCTTTATCTGCGGGCTTGAATCCAGAAAAATAAAAAAGCCGACTTCTCAAGGAAGTCGGCAGGGCCAAGCGCTTGGCCACGCATCCACCAGGCAAGCGTGACAAACGCACAGCGGCTAGCCCTTGGCCGATGAGCCGGGCCCAGTCATCCGGGCTTTGAGACTCAGGCCACAGCATCCATGGGCTTGCGCAGAAAGCCCTGGTTGGCGCCCTTGCGGTTGGGTGCGAAGCCGTTCCTGGCCAGGGTTTCGTCGGCGGTTTCGTAGAACACGCCGATCTGCTTGATCTCGCGGGCCTGCTGGGCGGTGGCAATCGGGCGACCAAACTCGCCCGCAATGCGCACCAGCTGCCTGATCTGCTCCACGGTGCTCATCTTGCCGGTCCGGGTCTGGTTCCACAGCACGTCTTCGATACCGCAGCGCACATGCAGACCCAGTGCCATGCCGATCATGTTGATGGGCAGCACGTTCAGCACCGAGCTCTCCACCGTCACGATGGCGTTGTCGGGCACGGCGCGCAGCATATTGGCCAGGTTGTAGATATTGGCCTGGTCCATGCCGCCGCTGATGGCGACCCAGTTCATGACCAGCGGGCCCTTGTAGACGCCGCGGCGAATCATGCGCTCGATGGTCTCGAAACTGTTGATGTTGTAGACCTGGAAGGCGCTCTGGATGCCCTTTTCGGACAGGCGGCGGATGTGTTCTTCGACGAAGCTGGGGTTCGAAGGAACAATCATGTCCTTGTAGGTCTTGTGCAGATGCGGGAAGCCGCGCGAGACACCGCGGAAGTCGTCTTCGCCGGCATGCTCGGTCACGTTCATCTGCGTGGTGTTGACGGTCACCGTCACCTGATCGGGCACGGGTGTCAGCTCGGCCAGCATATGGCGGGTATCGTCGGAGAGCCACTTGGCTTGGCCATCCGGGCCTTCGGGCGCAAAGCTGATGGAGCCGCCCACCTGAATGATCATCTCGGGCACACGCTCGCGCACACCGGCGATCAGCTCGTTGAACTTGGACAGACGCTTGCTGCCCTTGCCATCGTCTTCCCGCACATGCAGGTGCAGCACGGTGGCGCCGGCCTCATAGCAGTCCACGGCCTTCTGAATCTGCTCTTCCATGGTGATGGGGATGTCCTCGGGGAAGTCCGAGGGAATCCAGCCCGGAGCGTAGGGAGCCGCCGTGATGATCAGCGGCTGCTGGTTTTCGGGATACAGGTGACCGTCGAGAAAGTTCATGGTTGTTGTCTCCGGTTTGAGTGCGAGAAATCAGTGTCTGGACCAGCGGCAACAGGGCATTTCAGTCCCTTGCCGATGCGTGAGGCCAGTATCAAATGCCGTGCGGGATGCCACTTTGCATTTCAGGACACGCGCTTTCTCAAACGCGACAGGGCCGGCAAGCCACGCCTGAAAGCGAGACAGGCAGCAAAGCTGCGCCAAGAGCTTCGCAGGCCGCAGACTCAAGCTGCCGCAGCCTGCGAACGACATCGCCCGCATCGGGTAAGTGCGGGGTACGGCAGTCATCAAATGCGAAGTCGCAGGCATGAACCGTCAAGTCCGGCGACTGGCCGCCAACCATCATGAATGGCTGCATTCCTCCACCCGGGCACCTGCACGCAAGGACATGCCAGACCCCATGACAAAACGACAGGAGACCTCCATGACAAGCGCCGTGAATTTCGCAGAACCCGCCACGCCATCACGCAAGCAACATAGGCGCGGCATGGTTCAAAGCCTGCGCTGCTGCGCCGCCGTGCTTTGTACCGGCCTGCTGGCCGCCACCGCCGCACAGGCCCAGACCCCAACACTCGCCTGGCCCGTCAAACCCATCCGCCTCGTCGTTCCTGCGCCTCCAGGTGGCATCACCGATGGTGTGGCGCGCCTGGTGGCCGATCATCTGCAGAGCAATCTGGGCCAGCCCGTGGTCGTCGACAACAAACCCGGCGGATCGGCCGTGATTGCCGAGCGCGCCGTGATGAATGCACCTGCCGACTGGCACACGCTGATGATTGCGCCCTCCAGCATCTGGACCGACTTTCCACTCACCGTGAAGACGCCGTTTGACGTGCACAAGACCTTCACCTATGTCTCGGATGTGGCCTCCATGGTGCATATGCTGGTGGCCAACAACAGCTTTCCCCCCAACAGGATTCAGGAGGTGCTGGACTATGCAAAAAAGAGCTCCGGCCCGATCAATATCGCCAACCTGAGCCCCGGCACTCGCTCCGACATGCTGGGCGAGCTGCTGAGCGAGAAAAGCGGCGGCAAGATCACCGCCATACCCTACAAGGGCTCGGCCCCTGCCATCGTTGATCTGATTGGCAACCAGGTACAGCTGACCTTTGAAGTGGTGACCAATGCAGCCCCGCTGGTCAAGGCCGGCAAGGTCAAGGCCCTGGGCGTGGTCTCGCCCAACCGCTCGCGCCTGCTGCCCGATGTGCCCAGCTTTGCCGAGCAGAACATGCCCGACTTTGTGCTGCCTGATGCCAGCGTGGGACTGTTCGTGCTCAGCAGCACGCCCCCGGCCCTGATCCAGAAGGTGCGCCAGGAAATGGACAAGGTGACTCAATCCGCCAAGTTCCAGGCGCAGCTCAAAACCCAGGGCTTTGACGCACCCCAGCCCGGCACGATGACGGAGCTGCAACAAAAAATGCTGAACACGGTGGAGCAGAACCGCAAAATTCTGAGCAAGCTCAGAATCGCCAGCAACTGAATGGCGCTGGCGTAGCCGCCCTCTCCCCGAAGGCGGCACTTTGGTAGTGTGTTTGGCGGGCCCCTGCGGCCCGCTTTTTTATGCGCCGCCTGTGCCTTCGGTCTGTGCCTTGGCACGGCTGTCCTTGGCACTGCAGCCAAACTGGCTCTGATACCAGCGCGAAAAACTGCTGGGGGCCGTAAAGCCCAGCAGCTCGGCCACTTCGGTCAGAGAGCGGTTGCTCTCAAACACATAGCGCACGGCCAGCTCCTTGCGGATATCGTTCATCAGCGAGGAAAAGCTCTGACCCTTTTCCGTCAGCCGGCGCTGAATGGTGCGTGGCACCACACCCAGGTGCTCGCTGACCTTGTCAATGCTGCAGCGACCGCTGGGCAACAGCAGCAAGATGGTGCGGCGCACATCGTCCAGCACCGCTTCCTCGCTCATGGGCGCCACGGACTCCAGCAGCTTCTGGGCATAGCGCACCATGGCAGGGTCGGCAAACTCGTTGCGCGTATCGAGATCGTCCTTGACGCACACAATGCAGTTGAACTCCTGATTGAACTGCACGCGCGGGCCGAACATCAGGTGATGCATGCTCAGGTCCTTGGGCGCGGCATGCTCGAAACACACCATGCGAGGCTGCCAGTCACGCCCGATGAGCTGCCGAATGGCGCGCACCATCACGCCCAGCGCCAGCTCCACGCGCTGGCGCGTAGGCTCATGGGCACGGCCGGCCAGCAACAGCTCACGGATCAGCACGGTATCGGCCTGCTCATCGAGCTCCAGCGTCATCGCGCCATTGAGCAGGGCCAGATGACGCACCAGCAGGTTCAGCGAATCGCGCAGCGTGGCCTGATCGCGAATCAGCAGGCCCACCGGCCCCATATTGGACAGCAGGCGCGAGCGCGCCATGCACAGACCAAAGCTCTCATTGCCCGACTGCGTGGCCGAGGCCTGCAGCAAACGCCCCACCTTGTCCACCGGGATCATCAGATCCGGCTCGTCGAGCACACCGGGGCTCAGGCCGGCATCGAGCAGCATGCGCGTGCCATTCAGCCCCGAAGCCTGGGCGACTTCGGCGTAATTGGTCAAGCAGGCTGCGCGAACGAGAGAGGCCATGGGGTTTCACTAACTTGGCACTAATTGCAAAGCACCAGTCATGTAATGACAAGCGCTGTTTGAGGGGAGTTTTCACACTGGCGACATTGATTCTATAAGGAGACTTCCCCATGAAAAACGAGGTTGGCGCAGCACCCGCCCTTATCCGCTCCAGCTCTTTGACCCGCTCTGTGGAAGTCAATCCTCTGACCTGCTCCATCGGTGCGGAGCTGTCCAACGTTCATCTGGGTGCGGCCGCCGAGGACGAAGGCCTGATGGCCGAGATCCGCCAGGCGCTGCTCAGGCACCGCGTGATCTTTTTCCACGACCAGAACATCACACGCGCCGAGCATGTGGCGTTTGCACGCAAGTTTGGCGAACTGGAAGACCACCCGGTGGTGGGCAGCCACCCCGAGCACCCTGGCCTGGTGCAGATCTACAAGACCCCCGACAGCCCTGTGGACCGCAACGAGAACTCCTGGCACACCGATGCCACCTGGCGCGAGCAGCCCCCCATGGGCTGCGTGCTGCGCTGCGTTGAATGCCCGCCCGTGGGCGGCGACACCATGTGGGTGAATATGGTGATGGCCTATGAGAACCTGCCAGCCGACATCAAGGTCAAGATCGAGCATCTGCGTGCCCGCCACAGCATCGAAGCGAGCTTTGGTGCCGTCATGCCCATCGAAAAACGCCTGGCGCTCAAGGCCCAATACCCCGACGCCGAGCACCCCGTGGTGCGCATCCACCCCGAAACCGGCGAGAAGATTCTGTTCGTCAACAGCAGCTTCACCACCCATTTCACCAACTACAACACACCCGCCAATGTGCGCTTCGGGCTGGACAAATCGCCCGGCTCCTCGCAACTGCTCAACTACCTGACCAGCCAGGCCATGATTCCCGAGTACCAGGTGCGCTTCAAATGGCGCAGGAACAGCGTAGCCTTCTGGGACAACCGCTCCACCCAGCACTACGCAGTGATGGATTACCAGCCCTGCCACCGCAAGATGGAACGCACCGCCATCATCGGCGGCCCCACGGACTGAGCCAGGAGACAGAAGATGACCTTGAACCACACGATTCTCATCATCCCCGGCCTGCGCGACCATGTGGAAGAGCACTGGCAAACACTGCTGGCCAAGGAGCTGACTGCGCAGTCCATCCCCTGCGTCACCGTGCCACCGCTGGAGCAGGACAAGCTCAGCTGCCAGGCCCGCCTGGACGCAATCGATCGTGCACTGGAGAGCATCGACGGCCCCGTCATCATCGTGGCGCACAGCGCCGGCTGCATGATGGTCGCGCACTGGGCGCTGCTTCGATCCCGTCCCGTTCTCGGAGCCTTGCTTGCGGCCCCCGCCGATGTGCAAACCCAGATGCCTGCCGGCTACCCCTCCAAAGATGTGCTGGCAGCCCACGGCTGGACGCCCATCCCGCGCCAGCGCCTGCCGTTTCCCACACTGCTGGCAGCCAGCAGCAACGATCCGCTGACCTCGTTGGAGCGCGCGCGCGGCTTTGCGCGCGACTGGGGAAGCGAGCTGGTGGAGCTGGGCCCGCAGGGCCACCTGAACCCAGCCTCGGGCCATGGCCCCTGGCCGCAGGCAAAACAGCTGATCGAGGATTTGCAGGCTCGGATCGAAGCCCGACAGCCCGAGCCAACGGCCTGAGCCGCCCGACGACCATCACGATGAATGCGCAGCCACCCACAATATGTAGTAGGTGCGCGCTGATGGGGAGCCAGACCTCCCCCATTGAAGGAGACAAGCAATGAAGGCAACGACACCCGCCTCGCGCAGTTCCGTGGACACGGCAGACTCTCGCACCGCGACAGCCAGCGCACTGCGCCGCAAATCAGGCCTGGCCGTCATGGCCGTAGCCGTGGCCGCCAGCCTGACCCTGCCCGCACAGGCCGAGCAAAGCGCAGACTGGCCGAGCAAGCCCATACGCCTGATCGTCACCGGGCCTGCCGGCGGCACGGCCGACACCCTGGCCCGTCTGCTGGCAGAGGGCATGCAGCAAGAGCTCAAGCAGCCCGTGATCGTGGAATCCAAGGCCGGTGCCTCGGGGGCCATCGGCATCCAGGACCTCAAGTCCCATGGCAAAAGCGGCTACACCTTTTTGGTGATTCAGGACGGAGCACTGAGCGAGGCGCCCCTGGCCCAGAAAGTCAGTTTCGACCCGTTCAAGGACCTGACTCCGCTGGCCCAGCTCACACGCACCGGCCTGGTCATGGTCGCCAACAAGGATCTGCCGTTCCAGACCCTGCCCGAATTCATCAGCTACGCCAGACAGCAACGCGACGGCGTGGACTTTGCCTCCTACGCCACGGGCCTGAAGGGTCACACCTCGGGCATGCTGCTGGGCCAGTTGGCCAAGATCAATATGCGCCATGTGGGCTACAAGGGCTCGCCCCCTGCTCTGGTGGACCTCATGGGCGGCCATGTCCCGGTGATGTTCGATGGCGTCACCACTTCGCTACCCCTGATTCGCAGCGGCAAGATCAAGGCGCTGGCCGCCGTCTACCCGAGCCGCCTGCAGGCCCTGCCCGACGTGCCGACGTTCACGGAGCTGGGCTACCCCCAGCTGTCCAAGCCCGGCTGGTTCGCCCTGTGGTCCCACCCGCAAACCCCGGCCGTCATCCAGCAAAAACTCCGGGATGTGGCGCTGACACATTTCCGCAAGGAGTCCGTGCTCAAACAGCTCGCTGCGCTGGGCATGGAGCCGGGCCAGCCCCTTACCACGGCAGAAATGACGGCCGAGCTCAAAGAGGCCAACCGCAAGCAGGCAGCCCTGCTCAAGTCCATAGGCTACAAGCCCGAAAACTGAGCCCCGGGCCCTTGAGCAGTGGCTCTCAAGCGGCTCCATCCCCTATCTGATTCAAGACCTCTGCCCGGTGCCTCCCCCTTGGCACCGTGGGCGGCTGCACCCGGCTCAAGCCCTTTTTGCGGATTCGAGCCGGGGGCTTGCCTGCGCCTTCAACCCATCCCCAGGCCCGGGCTCGGGTCCGGCTTTGCCCTGCTGTGTGTTTCGTCGGTTTGCCATCAGGCATCTTTTTTCAACGGTTCAAGGAGACATGAATGACTACAAAAAAAATGGCTTTCAATGCGCTGGGCGCTCTGGCATGCACGCTGGTGCCGCTGGCGGCCTCGGCACAATCGTCCGTGCAGGTCTACGGCGTGGTGGATATGGCCGTATCCAATTACCGCGGCGCGGGCGCAGGCTCGCGCCAGATGCTGACCTCCAGCGGCAATCAGGCCAGCCGCCTGGGCTTCAAGGGCCGCGAGGACCTCGGCAGCGGTCTGGCCGCAGGCTTTGATCTGGAAGCGGGACTCAACACCGACAGCGGCACCGGCCAGGCCTCCAACACCAACAACCAGCCTTCGGGGGCCGGCAGCGGCAACGGCCTGAGCTTCAACCGCAAGTCCCTGGTCTATCTGCAGAGCAAGCAATGGGGCGAGGTGCGCCTGGGCCGCGACTATGTGCCCGCCTTCTGGAACATGTTCAACTACGACCCCTTCCGCCTGGGCGTGGGCATGAGCCTGCATGTGCTGCACGGCACGACGGTGACGGGCTTTCGGGCGTCGAACAGCATTGGCTACCTCTCGCCCGGCTGCTCCAGCTGCAAGGGCCTGTTCTATCAATTGATGACGGCATTCGGCGAAAACGATGCCGGCCCCAACCGCCAGGACGGCCGCGCCTATGGTGCACGACTGGGTTATGGCGGCGACAACTGGGATGCAGCCGTCGCCATCACAACCACCAAGAACCGTGCCGCCGACGATTACAGGCAGATCAATGCCGCCGCCTCCTACCTCTGGGAGGGCCACCGCCTCATGGTTCTGGCTGCCGATCACCGCACCGGCAACCGCCTGGCAGCTCTGGACAATGCCAACCATGTACGCTACTGGCAGCTGGGTGCCATCTGGAAGGTCGGCAACGGCAACATTCCCATGAGCTTCATGCGCCTGAGCCGCAATGACAACAGTGGCAGCAGCTCCAACAAGTACGCCGTGGGTTATGTGCACAACCTCTCCAGGCGCACTGCACTCTACGGCACCTATGCCTACGTGGACAACCGCGGCAGCATCAACCTGCCCGTGGCCACGGGCGCGCTGCAAGGCCCGATTCCGGTCGCAGGCGGCAATGCTTCGGGCTTTGACATCGGCATTCGCCACACGTTCTGAGCCCAGTCCATGGCAACCGGCACCTGCTGGTTGCCGGCTGCCGGCCAGAGGACATCCATCCTGAAACCATAGAAAAAGGCCCGCAGAGATAATCCGCAGGCCTTCTTCATCGCACATCAGCGCTCGATGGTTTATCAGCAGTTGTCAGGCGGTTTGAGCCAGAGCAGCCCCTCTCTGACAAGAACTTCGTAGAGAGGAATCGTCATCTGCGGCGATGCCGTGCATCTGCCGCTGCGGATATCAAACTTGAGCCCATGCGCGGGGCAGCTCAGCACATGGGCATCGCAGCTGCCACCGGCCATGGAGGCACCCGCATGCGGGCAACTGTTGTCCAGGGCATAGAACTCGCCTTCGACATTCAGCAGCAAGATGCTCTGGCCACCAGGCGTGAAGACCAGCTTTCGCCCGCCCGGCGGCAAATCCCGCACGGCGCCGGCAGCCAGCAATGCGGTATCAGGCGAAGATGCTGTCGGCAACACGAGCATGCTCCATGGCCCGCAGCAGCTCTGCGGGCGCCACAGCGCCCGTCACCTGCAGGCGCTGGTTGAACACCATATGCGGCACGCCACCGGCATGGCCCGCCTCGCTTTGGTAGCGCAGCGCATCAAAGCGGGAAGGATTCCAGTCCAGTGCTGCCGAGTGCGCCAGCTGCTGCAGCACCATGACCGAGCCTATATCGCGGCCCTGTACAAAGTAGGCGGCAAAGATGGACTCCACAAAGCGGATCATGGATTCGCCATCGAGCTGGGTCTGGGCGTAGTTGACCAACGCACAAACCAGGCGTGTGCTGGGGAAGGTTTCAATCAGCGCATGATTGATCTGCAGGCCCGCCGCATGGGCCGCCGAGCGCACCTGGGCACGGCGAACCTCCACGGCCCTGGGGCCGCCCAGCCTGGCTTCATAGAAAGCCTGATAAGGCACTCCATGCTCCGGGATCTGGGGCAGCAGAGTGTCTGCATGCCATTGAATTGCAAGCTGCTGGTCGGGATAGGCGACCTGCATCATCTCACGGGCAGCCAGCAGATTGCGCAGACCGATCCAGCACCAGGGGCAGATCAGGTCCAGCGAAAAGTCGACCTGCAATGTCGTTGCAGCGCAGCGTTGAGTCATGGCATTTATTTCTGTGGGCAATCACCAGGGTTGATGCAATAAGGGCTGAATGGCTCAGCCCTTTTCATACCGAAGTGCTGCCTTCGGTATCTCAGAGCGTGAAAATGGCCGATCCCACAATCTTGCGGGCTTCCAGATCGCGGTGAGCCTGCACGGCGTCTTCCAGCGCATAGCGCTTGCTGATATCCACCTTGATACGGCCTTCGGCCACATGGGCGAACAGCTCGTTGGCCAGCTCTGCACGCTCCGTGGGGTCGGCGATGTAATGCGCCGATGCGGGACGGGTCAGGAAAAGCGAGCCTTTGCCGGCCAGAATCTGCGGGTTGAATGGTGCAATGGAGCCCGAAGCCGTACCCAGACAGACCATCAGCCCGCGCACCTTCAGGCTGTTGAGCGAGCCCTCGAACGTGTCCTTGCCCACGCTGTCGAAGACGGCATTCACGCCCACGCCGTCCGTCAGCTCACGCACGCGCTTGGCCACGTCCTCATGGCTGTAGTTGATGGTGTGAACACAGCCGTGGGCCTTGGCCACTTCAGCCTTGGCATCGCTGGAGACGGTGCCGATCACATTCAGGCCTTCCAGCTTTGCCCACTGCGACACCAGCAGACCCACGCCACCGGCCGCAGCATGCAGCAAGATGGTGTCGCCCTTCTTGAAGTCCCAGATCCGACGCATCAGGTAAGCCGCCGTCAGTCCACGCATGGTGATGGCTGCTGCGGTTTCAAAGCTGATGCTGTCAGGCAGACGGATCAGGGGAGCCGCAGAAATCAGGCGCTCCGTGGCGTAAGCGCCGATGGTGTTCAGTGCGCCGGTATAGGTCACGCGGTCGCCGACCTTGAAATCCGCCACGCCGTCGCCCACGGCCGTGATCGTGCCGCAAGCCTCGCTGCCCACGCCTGCAGGCAAAGGAGCGGGATACAGACCGGAGCGGAAATAGGTATCGGCAAAGTTCAAGGCCACAGCGCCTTGCTTGAGGCGGACCTGACCAGGTCCGGGTTGGCCGACTTCAATGTCTTCCTGTCGCAACACCTCGGGGCCGCCCACTTCGTGATAACGGATTACTTTAGCCATACAAACTCCCAGTCAGATACCAATCGAAAGGTGATACGGCACACGGCCTCACCTCGAACAGAATCAATACGAATCAATGACTTAAGCCATATCCCCGGTATTCCTCCATTCAGACTGGACTGAATTTATGGGAGTTCGTCTTCAGGACATTTCCCGAGAGCGCCGCTCTCTTGTCTTTACGCGACAGTACGGGTAAATACCAGGCATAAAAAGTTAACCTCAAAGTTTCTCTTTGATTGAAAGCTTGCCGCAAGCGTTGGCCACCATATTGCGCGTCTGCGACTGCGACAAACCCGTCCCAGCCTCTAGAATCATTCCGTTTACGTAAACGTCAAACCAATGCGAGGGCCAGGCATTCTTGCCAGGCGCCGGACATGAAGTCGAGGGAAGCCCCTGCCGTCCGTGGCAGGCAACATCCCCAACAATCCAAGGCACAACCCAGGTCTGGCTGCCAGCCGGGCCAGCATTCAAGGAAACAGAGACGATGACTTACAAAGCGCCCATCAAAGACATGCTGTTCGACATGGAGCATCTGGCCCAGATCGAGCAGGTCGCCCAGATTCCCGGCTTTGAAGATGCGGGGCTGGAAACCGCGCAGGCCGTTCTCGAAGAATGCGCCAAGCTTTGCGAAGGCGTGGTCGCTCCCCTGAATGTTCCCGGCGACCTCAATCCCTCTTCCTTCAAGGATGGTGTGGTCACCACCACGCCCGGCTTCGCCGATGCCTTCAAGCAGTACGCCGAAGGCGGCTGGCAGGGTCTGCAGCACCCTGCCGACTTCGGCGGCCAGGGCCTGCCCAAGACCATTGGCGCGGCCTGCATCGAGATGCTCAACAGCGCCAACCTGAGTTTTGCCCTGTGCCCGCTGCTGACCGACGGCGCCATCGAGGCACTGCTGACTGCGGGCAGCGACGAGCTCAAGTCCACCTACCTGGAAAAGCTGGTCACCGGCGAGTGGACCGGCACCATGAACCTGACCGAGCCCCAGGCCGGCTCCGACCTGGCCCTGGTGCGCACCAGGGCCGAGCCTCAGGGCGACGGCAGCTACAAGGTCTTCGGCACCAAGATCTTCATCACCTATGGCGAGCACGATATGGCGGACAACATCGTCCACCTGGTGCTGGCCCGCGTGGCCGGCGCTCCCGAAGGCGTCAAGGGGATCAGCCTGTTTGTCGTGCCCAAGTTCCTCGTGAACCAGGACGGCTCCTTGGGCAAGCGCAACGATGTGCACTGCGTCAGCATCGAGCACAAGATGGGCATCAAGGCCTCGCCCACGGCCGTGCTGCAATTTGGCGACGGCACGGCGGCGAGCATTGCAGACAGCACCGGCCCCGGCGCTGTGGGCTACCTCGTGGGCGAGGAAAACCGCGGTCTCGAATACATGTTCATCATGATGAACGCCGCGCGCTATGCCGTGGGCCTGCAGGGTCTGGCCGTGGCCGAGCGGGCCTACCAGCACGCCGTGGCCTATGCCAAGGAACGCGTGCAAAGCCGCCCCGTCGACGGCTCGGTCAAGGCCAGCGCCACCATCATTCACCACCCCGATGTGCGCCGCATGCTGATGACCATGCGTGCCAGCAACGAGGGCTGCCGCGCCATGGCCACCACGGCGGCTGCCGCCTACGATGCCGCCCACCACCACCCGGACGCCGAAGTGCGCCAGGCCAACCAGACCTTCTATGAATTCATGGTGCCCCTGGTCAAGGGCTACAGCACCGAGATGAGCCTGGAAGTCACCAGCCTGGGCGTGCAGGTGCATGGCGGCATGGGCTTCATCGAGGAAACCGGCGCCGCCCAGTACTACCGCGACGCCAAGATCCTGACCATCTATGAGGGCACGACCGCCATCCAGGCCAATGACCTGGTCGGCCGCAAGACCGCGCGTGATGGCGGCCTGACCGCCAAGGCCATTGCCGCCCAGATCGAGAAGACCGAAGCAGCTCTCATTGCCAGCGGCACCGATGCGGCCAAGGCCGTTGCCAGGAATCTGGCCCAGGCCCGCCAGGCCTTTGTACAGGTGGTGGACTTCATCGTGGCCAAGGCCAAGGCCGACCCCAATGCCGCCTATGCCGGAAGCGTCCCCTATCTGATGCTCACCGGCAATCTGGTCGCAGGCTGGCAGCTGGGCCGCTCGGTGCTGGCTGCGCAGGAGCTGTTGTCCAAGGGCCAGGACACGGCCTTCATGCAGGCCAAGCTGGCCACGGCACAGTTCTATGCCGAACATATCCTGACCCGCGTGCCCGGCCAGGCCGATGCCGTGATCAACGGCGCCGCCAGCGTGATGGCATTGCCCATGGATCTGTTCTGAGCCTGCACCTGAAGGCGGGGCGGCAATGCCCTGCCCCATCGTGAAATGCATGGAAATAGCGGCCAGCGCTTATGGATAAAGCGCTGGCCGCTATTTTTTTGAATCTCTAGAACGCACCTGGGCCAGTTGCCAGGCAGACTCCGGGGCCATCGCTCACGCGGGCAAATACTCGCCTCGGGTGGAATGAGCGATCTGTGCAACCCAGGAAGTGAAGCCATGGGCTACGGCAGCGCAATCATCCGGGACCTGACAGTTATCGTCATGCTGGGCTTGCAATGGATCTGTGGTGAGAGACCATCAATGCCTTGCAATCGGTAATGGCTCACCCACGTTCGGATCTTCTCCTCCGGCACAGACCATGGCCGCGCCAGCAACTTCGCTCCACCCTCACCAGCCAAGAAACTCCTGACGCCTGCGAGTTTGAATTCTGTTTGGTACTTCTTCATGGAACTCCTGAGTGTTTGTCCAACTCCTTGGGTCAGTTCAAACTCGGGGCGATTCATAGCGCCCAAACACTCAGCGGCGAAAAGAAGAAGCCACCCGAACCCCATAGCTTTAGCGGCTGGCTGGGGTAGCGGGTGGCTTTCTTGGTGAGTAATAGACCTCAGTGCGGACTACCTCAGATCTGGGTCGCACACGGCATCACGGCTTCGGCCTCTTCCAAATGGCATAGGCAACAATTGCGACTCCCATCAGGAACCATGATATGCCTCCCGCTAAGAACTCGTAGTCCTTGGGAAGAAGCCACTTGAGCACGTTGTCTAACCAGCAACTCGTGCTGCACATTCGCTGACCGCTCATCATGAGAGCCAGTCCAATTGCTATGGCTGTGAGCCCAATTCCAATTTCGACCTTATTCATAGGGCAGTCCTGTTAGCGAATGATGGAGCGCAACATGCCGCCTAATTGGCCACCACTGTTGCGATATTTTCCAATCGTGTCTAGCGCACTGTTCCGATCGGCACTGGGCGCATTAAACACTGGGCCGAGATTTGTTTGGGTGCACTTGCATCCGCTTGGGGCGTCATCTTGGTGATAAGCCGCAGGCAAGAAAGCAGTCGGAGATTTCCCAGGAGTACAAGAGTTTTCACTGCACTCCCTGCGGATCACTTCGAGATGGAAATCAACAGCCCTCAGCTTCTCAAGGCTCGATACCCCCTCGTCCTCCGTCCAATACAGCGCCGCAGCCTGCACAGGGTCTGCACCGGCGCTTGGTCCGCGCCTCAATGCTGCCTGCTGTCCTGCGGCAGCGGCTCTACACGCTTCGATATTCAGTCAAGCTTGTTACCACAATTTGCGCACTCGCTCGACGAGAAGCTTCGGAAGATGGCGAGCGCGGTTGCGCCGCTTGGCGGCGCCAACGGATGACCGCAGTGAAGGCAGCTAACGCGCTTGAGTCGCCAACTCCAGAAGAGAACATTCACGAAAAACAGAACCACAAAGGCCTCATGGACATAGAGGCTCAGAATGGCGATTAGAAAGCAAGATGCCACGAACAGCGCTAGCGAGGCTCGGTACTTTACGAGGGGGCCCATTTACGCCTCACTAACGGCCGAGAACGCGTTCGAACAGTCGGCCGAATGCCTCGCCCAAACTCCAGGCACCTGTAGCTGAATACGTAAGCGAACTGCCAATTTTTGACCCTCCGCCGAACTTGGGGCCACAATTTGCGCACCAGCGGAAGGTTCGACCACCACCAACTCCAAACTACCGGCCTCGCATGCTGCGCACCACTCGCGTCGTCGCGCTTCACTTAACCCAGATTCAGCATCAGGCAAGCTGGTTACCCACAGCAGCCATCGCTCAAGTACCTCTTTCGAGAGCTGCCCACTTGACGACCGAAGAACGCGGCTGACTACGTTCTGCAAAGTCATTGCCTCGCTGCGGAAAGCTTTCAGCCCATAAAACTCAACAGCGCGCAGAACGCCATCCTCTTGCCGCAGACTGAGCCGAGCAAGGCCGCTCAGCCTATCAACAGCAACGGCAATGACTTCCGCGTCGTGGAGTTGAACCATCTCTTGCTCTTGCATCTTTATCCCTCAGGTCCACGCCCTTGCAGCCAAGGGCTAATCGACACACCAGGTCCGCGAACCGGCTGGCCGTTAGGGCCACGCCCCCAGTTGTGCCCGTGCGGAACGCCTTGCCCATGGTTGTGGTCCCAATCAATGTCGTACTCAGGTTTCCCGTCCGTGCCGTACTTACGCTCTTGGCCCTGCCAGGGTTCACATGAGACGAGTCTGGCTCCCCGCTATTCGGGGTTTTTGTGCCCTCGTTGAAGGTGCAAACACCTGCAAGCAGGCATGCTTGGGGCATCACCCAGATCGCCGACTACGTCGCCGTCCGGGTTACACACTTCACCGGTTTGAGGATTAACCTCGTACTTGTCGCGACCACGCCCCTTATCGCTCTGCTTGACTCCATGAAAGCGGCCACGAGCGTCATTCGGATCGATGCCGCTATTCCTTCCCCATTGTTCTGCACCTTTGTCCCCAGGAATGAATCCTGGAGGCAGCCCAGAACTCATGAGGCGATCCAGTCCCATCAAAGCTCCCGCACCGACAACTCCTACAGCAATCTCAGTCGCCGTAATGCCGCCCGCCACAAGCGGCATTGCCAAACAGAAGGGGCAAAGGCCACGCGGGTCCGCCCAAGTCAATGGATTGCCATTGACATAGCCAAATGTATTAGTTCCGCCGAGTAACTAGACTCATGCAAAATTCTTAAATCCGTTGATCTACTGATTGGGCTCTCGACACTCGCAATCACTGCGGGCATCTTTGCCGAAATCTTTTGGCGTTAGAGGCCCTCGATAAACAAGAACGCCATCTTTATTAAAGGAAGCACATTTCTTAGTACATGCCTGTTGTGCAGTGGGAACGTCTCTTGCCAAATATGCAATCAGCCATGGCGCACCGCCTATCACAGTCAAGACAGCAACTACTACTAAGTTCCTCCGTCCATTTGTGGTCACTACCGATCCTCCACAAGTTTCCATGCCACGCATCGCATTGGCCTCATCTCAGGTCCTCCCCAATTTGAGCGGCAAATATTTCCTCTTGGATTTGGTGGGGATATGCCCTCCCATTTTTCACAGACCTGCCCTAGTCTAGGCATGCTCCAAGGGTAGTTTATTCCCACATAATGTCCAGGCAATCCCTGTGTTGGATTCGGTAGATTGGTGAATTGCTGAAGAATTGATCTGTCGCTCGGATAGCCGCCATTTTCGGAGGCGGTAGGAGCCCCAGCTGGAATTGAGCCACCACTACGGTTAATTTCGCGCGTACTCGGGATGTACCCGGGACGACCATACGGCGATGATGGACTACCTCCCCGCTGCAAGCCGAGTGGGTCAACAAACATCAATGGGTTTGCATCCACATAGGCAAAAGTATTAGTTCCGCCCAGTAACCCGATCGGATCGCTCTGAACATAGCGCCCTGTCTCCGGATCGTAGTCCCGGAAGTAGTTGTAGTTCAAACCAGTTTCATCATCACGAATCTGCCCAGGAAACCGCAGGGCGATGTGCGTGTGGCTCCCATCTCCATCCGGATCTGTTGCAGCATCGCGGTCACCGAAGGCCTGCGTCTCCGGCAACTGCCAGACCACCGCCTGCCCTCCATTGGTGGCGTGCCTCGGCGTGTCAAGGTGGTCTGCATGGAGGTAGATAGTCTCCAGATTCCCGGCAGCTCCAGCCGCATCATGGGTCACATTCAGCACAGCCACCGGAAGTGAGCCAATCCAAACGAAGTATTCAGACTTCGACGGCGCACCCGAGTTCCCATATGCTGTGCTGCCCAGCAATTGGCCGGAGAGATCGTACAGATAGGTGGTGGTACCTGCAGGCGTGATTTTGTGGGTGCGCTGCCCCAGCCCGTTGTAGATGAACGAGGCTACTACTGCACCATCGATGGATACGGACGCCAATCGCCCTTGCGCATCATGGACGAGTATGCGATTGGCCCGATCCTGCGCGAGATTGCCGGCAGCATCAGATGACACAACTTGACCGTCGATAGCCGTCAGTCTGTTGCTGTCGATGGCGTAGCTGTAGTTCACGGACACAGGCGCACTCCCGGCCGCGGTAGTGGTCTTGCGGACACGATTCCCGACGGAATCGTATTCATAGCCGGTGACCTCGCCACCGTCGCTGCTGCTGATCAGCCGATCCAGCTCGTCATACCCGAAACTGAGCGGTGTGCCTGAAGCCGATGCGATCCCTGTGATGTTCCCCTCAGCATCATAGGAATACGTTCCATCCAACGTGGTTCCCACACTGTGGGTCACAAGCCGAAAGTCCTGATCAAAAGTTCGGCTCAAGATCAGACCGTTACCCCATGTGAGCGCGTTGAGAGGACCGAAGGGGAGATAGGTCGCCCCGCTCACCAAATGAACCGGAGCGCCGCTGCCGACTTGCGCCGAGGCCCCAGTAAGCTGCCCTGCCGAATTGCGCGAGTATTGGATCTTGACCCCGCCTGGGTAGTCGATGGAGGTGACCCGGTTTGCAGCGTCATACCCGTATGCCAATGCCTCGGTCCGATTGGCACCGCCCAGCGCAGTCTGCCGGACCTGGCCGACCACATTGCCCCGCGCGTCATAGACATACCGCAGGGAGCCACTGGCATCAGTAACACCCGTTAGGTACCCAACGCCAAGGTTGCCTCCAGTGATGTCGTCATAGCTGAACTGCGTTGCCAGGCCAGGCGCGGAGGGCCAGGCCTTCGACGTGATGCGATTGAGCGCGTCGTAGGTTCTGGTGCTGACCACGCCGCGTGCATCAGTGAACTGCACGACATTGCCAGCGGAATCGTGGATGAAGGCTGATGCCCCCGTGTCCGGACTGGCAAGCGCAGTGCGGTTCCCAAACCCGTCGTGGGTGTAGCTGGTGGTCAATCCACGGGCATCGGTTACCTGGCTCACATTGTCTGCGGAGTCATAGCCCGTTGCTGTCACGCCATTGAGCGGGTCCGTGACGCTGACAAGCCTGTCCAGGGCATCGTACGCAAGGGTGCTCGTTCTCCCGAGCGCATTGGTGGTGCTGGCGACGTTGCTATTTGCGTCATAGGCGACATGGCTGGTTTGGGAATTTGCTCCAATCGTGCGCAACAGGCGGCCGAGCTCGTCGTACACCCACTGCTGCTGGCGCACGATCGTTCCCGGTCTACTCTTGACATTCTCGGAGGTTCGAGCCCCAAGTGCGTCCAAGACGTACTCCGTTCGCTCACCGAGGTTGTTCTCGATGGCGATCAGACGTCGTGCGTTGTCCCAGGTGTGCTCCAGCCAGCTACCGTCCCCTTGGGTAATGCGGGTGATGTCTCCGGTGGCGTTGTAGGTAAAGCTTGTCGTTGAGCCCCCCTTGGAGACTGAAGCCAGCCACCCCCGTGGCGTGTAGCTCAGCGTGGTGACGATGCCGTTGGGGTCAGTCACGGTCTGAGGGCTGCCGAAGCTATCGAAGTTGGAGAGGCTCGTGGCTTGTCCAAGCGCATTGAGAACCTGGCTCTGGTTTCCTGCAGCGTCATAGACGTAGGTAGATGCGTCGCTCATCTCGGTACGAGGGCCTTGAGACGAGATGAGTTGACCGGCTGGCGAATACCCGTAAGTCCACGTACGGGTCGCAGCCAATGCGCCCTCTGCGGCAAAAACTGCGGTGACGGCAAATGCCAGCGCGTGCTGGACGAATTTACGATTTACCATGGATTCCTCCCTGTTTCTGGACGGCTCAGTCATTAATGGTTCTGGTCAGGAGTCGTCCCTGAGCGTCATAGGTGAACGTTGTCGTGTTCTCAGGCTTCACGATCTGCGTGATCAAAGGCAAGGTGGCATGCCAGGTTGTCGCGATTGATCGTGCGCTTGGCGTGCCGCTGGCCTCAACGCGCAAGGTTTCGAGTCCACGATCGTTGTATTGATAAGTCGTCACATTCCCGTTGTTATCAGTCTTGGACGCTGGCAACCCCCTCACATCGTGTGTGTAGGTCGAGTTACTCATGGGGCAGTTCGCGGTCGGTTCGCCGACGACTTGAGTGATCCGACGCACGCCGTCGATCACCGCGAAGTGGTAGGTCGTAGGCTTGCCCAGTGCATTGGTCACCGTGGTGGTGCCGTCTACGTTGTAGGCCACCGTTGTCGCCTCGGCACCATCGGCATGTGTGCTCGAGGTCGGGCGGCCCTGCGAGTCATATGTCCAGGTTGCAAATCGGATGCCCCGCTCATCGGTGATGCCAGTAAGCAGCCGCGGGTAGAGCGAGTTTTCGTAGTGATACGTCCTGATCTTGATATCAGCACCCATCGTGCTCGTGACGGACTGGAGGAGTTGTCGGGCGCCAAACGAGTAGGAGAGCGTTGCACCTGGCGCAGTCATTGAAACGGGCTGCAGGCGACTGTCCTCGGTGAATGCCAGGCTGTTGCCATAGTCATCGGAAACCGTGACTCCGCCGGAGGCGGCATACACCAAGCTATGCGACTGACCAACTGCATTGGTCTGCTTCGTCAGGCGCCCGACCGAGTTGAACTCATACACCTCATTGCCCACAGCTACATAGCGGTAGCCGCTGGCAGTCTGGGACAGGCTTCCGAGTTCGGTAGACTCCTTCGTGAGCACCCCGCTTCCGCTGAAGACAGACTCTCTGCCATCAGCAAATATCAGCGTTGTGGAAGACGTCGTAATCCGCAGACGAGTCGAATACGAGTGAGTCCAGTCACCGCTTACGCTGTTGTAGTGGCGACTAAAACGCAGTGGGAAGCCTGAGTTTTTCCTCTCGTAGTCGGTCTCTTCTTGGTACTTGTTGCCAACTGAAAAATTGATGGGATTGCCGGCAACCGAGCAGGCCTGGTTGTTGCCAAGATCGTCCCGACCATTGCCCAAGGCCTTCGCCAGTTTTGGCGCTGGCGTTGCCGGCTCGTACAGGACGGTCATGTCGTCCGAAGCACTGCATCCGCCGACGCTGCCGGTGACTGACAAGCGGTTTTGGCCAACGCGCATCGTGACAGGCACTCCACGCCCCTCCAGAAAAGCCACAGCTGCAGTAAAGGATCCGGAGTAATTAAAGAATGGAACACCGTTCAATGTCGCCGTCACCGTACCTTGGTCGCCTAGTTGGGACTGCCCTCCACCGGTTCCGCTCACCACGATGTTTGGCGTACTTACTGTACTTCCACGTCCTGGCGAGGTAAATGTGAGTGAACACTGTGCATTCGCGCCAGCCGAATACCCATATAGAGAAAACGCTGCTGCAACTACAGCGCTCCATTTGTGGAAATATTGCATGATTCCAGACCCTCCTTATATGGCTAGTTAACCAGTGAAAACATATAGACGTGCCATTCCCTGGCCTATTTTCAGCCATGGATAAAGATGTGCTTAAGACTCCTCCCGAGCCCTGATTTGTGACAGATCGTCTCTGATTTTTTATTGAAAATGATGCTGTATACGCAGCGTGGCGCTGTGGTAGCTATTTTTATGCGCCAGCCCTTGATCGGGAGGTATCTAATGACCTATAAGGTCTAGATGCGTATTAGTCTGCAATTTATTATTGCCGCATTGCTTGCGAAAAACTTACACCATGCAATTGCTTCTTCATTTACCTCTCTTGCAATGCACTCGAAGTAGGACGGATTTACTATTCTTATTTTTTCGCAAAGGAGAAAATACTTAACCACAGTCAATCGATTGCATTAAATTCCTCTAAATATCTTTCTCACAAGCCGCGTGGCAGAAATGTGGGATAAATGGCGCGATATCTTGGTTTTTTGCATATTCAGCATCTGAATATCAACTAAATTGATGCTAGGATAGGGTTATCCTTGGGAGCTGACTAACAGCATGACTGCCATTTAATTGCATGGCTTTTCATAAAAAATAGCTACGGCAAACGACCGGAGTCCATTCAGAGGGGGATTAATGCACGTTTTCTCAGAATCGTTCCGTGTATCGGGGCCCCTATGCTGCCTTCAATACACGGCGAGGGCATTTCTGATTGCGGCAGTCTGGGCGGCAGCCACCGACGTGGCAGCCCAAGCGCATCCTCACCTGATGCTAGGCGTAGACGGTCAGCATCATTGGGCGAGCCACCCGACAGACAAGAATTTTCACCCCACGACACTTGGAGCCCGTAACTCCAGTCCAACAGACCCTGACGAAAGCCACATTGCGCGCTCCAGAGCGAGTTCTCACGGGATGGATTCGATCCGTAGACTAGCTGTGGCATCAGGCACTCGACATGGGGTCGACCCCGCATCTGTTCTCGCCTTGATCGAGGTGGAATCTAGATTCAACACCCATGCAGTGTCAGCAAAGGGGGCCCGTGGCCTCATGCAATTGATGCCCGCAACGGCCCTTCAATACGGGGTAACCACCGCGGCTGATTTGCACCGCCCCGAGGTCAATATCGATGCAGGCACCCGACATCTCAAGGTGCTTCTGACCCGGTACCAAAACAGTTGGCCGCTCGCTCTGGCGGCCTACAACGCTGGCGAAGGTGCCGTAGCTCGCAGTGATAGACGCATCCCGGGATTCCGGGAGACGCTGCTGTACGTGCCTTCCGTTCTCGCCAGCGCCGAGCGCTATCGCGTCACACTTCTCCCAAATTAATTGCCATGAAACTCCAACGCTCCGACCTCCGCGGCTTCACCCTGCTTGAGCTGCTTGTGGTGGTGGCCATCATCGGCCTGCTGGCCGCGTATGTCGGCCCGCGTTACTTCACGCAAATTGGACGCTCTGAACAGGCGGTGGCGAAGTCACAGATCGAAGGGTTCGCTAAGGCGCTGCATACCTACCGTGTCGATGTAGGCCAGTACCCAACGACACAGGAGGGACTGGAGGCGCTCATGCGTCCTCCTGCTGAATCTGCGGCCGCAGCAAAGTGGCGCGGCCCGTACCTGGAGAAGGCAGTGCCTCTGGATCCATGGTCCAAGCCTTACATTTACCGCAGTCCCGGCGATCAGAACCAGGACTTCGAACTCCTGAGCTACGGCAAGGACGGGCGCCCTGGCGGCACCGGTGACGCCGCAGACATCAGCAACAACTGAGGCCACGACTCGTGTCTGGCCAACGCTTCTTGGTGCGCGCGATGGATGCGAGCCAGCGTATTGTCGAAATCAAGATCGATGCGCTCGATGAGGCGGATCTCGAGCGCCAAGTCGCCACGCGCAACCTGGTCACTTTGACGTGCCGCGCCACGAGCCGCTCTCTCGGGTCATCTTTCGGCTCGCGAGCCGCGAAGTTTGACCTCTTGCTCTTCGTTCAGGAGCTCAATGCGCTGGTATCAGCCGGCCTGAGCATCACGGAAACGCTGGATACCCTCCTCGAACGCACGTCAACGGCTCAGGGGCAACTGGTGCTGCAGCGCCTGCTGGAGCATCTCAAGCAAGGCCTGCGCCTATCTCAGGCGATGCAGCAGCAGCCGGAGGTGTTTCCCCCCCTCCTCGTGGGCGTCATCCAGTCCTCCGAGGACACCAGCGACCTCCCCCGGGCATTGCTGCGCTACCTGCAGTACGAGACACAGTTGCAAGGCCTGCGGCACAAGATCACCAGCGCGGCCATCTATCCTGTGATTCTGATAAGCGTAGGGTCGCTCGTGGCCCTGTTCCTTCTGGGGTACGTGGTTCCGAAGTTTGCGGGGGTCTACCAAAACGGCTCACGCGAGTTGCCCGTCGCTTCCCACCTCTTGCTGCTCACGGGCCAATGGATCGCAGAGCACCGCGGTTTGACTTCTTCCGTTCTCGGGGCCGGCATTCTCGGGCTCGCTTGGAAGCTGTCGGAGCTGAAGAAATCCGGGCAATGGTGGCGGGTCCTTCGCTTCGTCCCTGGTGCCACACCACGGTTGGAAGTGCTGGAACTCTCGCGGCTCTACCTCACCATGAGCATGCTGCTGGAGGGCGGGTTGCCGATTGAACGGGCCATGCACCTCGCCTCCTCGGTCCTGATGCCGGCCCGGCAACTGCATTGGCAGAAGGTTCGGCACCAGGTCTATGAGGGCTCGTCGCTAACCTCGGCCATGGAGGCCCATGGTTTTTGCACCAACGTCGCCCAGCGTCTTCTTCGCGTTGGCGAACGCTCTGGGCAGATCGGAATGATGCTCGGCAAAGCCGCTGCCTTCTACGAATCGGAGACTGCGCGCTGGATTGAGCAGTTCACCAAGACCTTTGAACCCATCCTCATGGCCATCATCGGCATCGTGATCGGGCTGATCGTGATCCTTCTGTACATCCCCGTATTTGATTTGGCGGGCAGCATCCAATGAGTGATCTCGCCCACGCGTCCCTGGACGTCACCCGGCTGCATGAGCTGCGCCACACGGCAGCCAGCCGGAGCCTGGCACTCTCACAGTGCGTGTCTGACGAGCTGTCCATTCCTCTGCAACAAGCCACGGCACTGATCGCCGACACGTTCGGGATGGAGGTGGCGGATACGGCTCGGATGCAGCAGTGGACACCAGAGTTTGGGGCATGGCCCTTGATGCAGGCGCAACAGTTCCACGCCCTGTTGATGAGCAAGCCCGGGCGGGGGGACGTTTTGGCGATCATCACCGATCCATTTGACGATGTCTTGCTGAGCAAGCTTGAGCAAGCAGCTCGGCAGCCCGTCGAGCAGTTGCTCACCACGCGGGAAGACATCCACGCATACCTGCATCTGCAGGAGGGCTCCATGAAGGCCATGGACCAGCTCGAATCCGGCGCTGCAACTGCGGCCGATTCTACGGCTTTGATCGAGTCGCTCTCGCTGGCCAGCGTTGCGGAAGCTACCAGCCCTGCCGTCAAGTTGGTGAGTTCGACGCTCTACGACGCACTCAGATCCGGGGCAAGCGACGTCCACCTGGAGAGTACAGCGGCAGGCCTCGCCATCAAGTACCGGATCGACGGCGTACTGGATGAGATCAAGCAGTCCAGTGGCGTGGCTCTGGCAGAGCAGGTGATCTCTCGTATCAAGGTCGTTGCCAATCTCGACATCTCCGAGCGGCGTGTCCCACAGGACGGCAGCTTCCAGGTTCATGCCCAGGGCCGCCTGATCGATCTTCGCGTGTCGATTATGCCCAGCATCCACGGAGAAGATGCTGTGATCCGCATTTTGGACAAGCAGGCCATCATCGAGGCGCACGGCCGTCTGAGCCTGGATGCACTTGGCTTCGACAAGCACTCGATCGAGTTGCTGCGAGAGCTGACCCGGGCCGCCTACGGCATGCTGCTGGTGACGGGTCCGACAGGGTCAGGCAAGACTACCACGCTGTACGCATCACTGACCGAAACCAACTCGGGCCAGGAAAAGATCATCACGATCGAGGATCCCGTCGAGTACCAGCTCCCCGGGGTGCTTCAGATTCCGGTCAACGAGCGCAAGGGCCTGAGCTTCGCCCGGGGTCTGCGCTCCATCCTGCGCCACGATCCCGACAAGATCATGGTCGGGGAGATCCGGGACAAGGAAACCGCCGAGATTGCCATCCAGTCCGCGCTGACTGGCCACCTGGTGCTCACCACCGTTCACGCGAACAACGTGTTTGACGTGTTTGGCCGATTCACACACATGGGTCTGGATCCGTACGCGCTGGCTTCCGCGTTGAATGGCATCTGGGCGCAGCGTCTGATCCGGCTGAATTGCCCGAACTGCGCTCAACCCTATGAGCCCGAGGAAGCCGACTGGCGCGGACTCGAACGGGACCCGTCTGATCATCATCACTTCCGGTTCATGCGTGGGGTTGGCTGCGCACACTGCCGCGGAACCGGCTACAAGGGGCGCCGCGCGATCGCCGAGACGCTGCTGCTTGATGACGAGATGCGCGAGATGATCATTGGCGGCGCGCCGGTCAGGCAGATCAAGGAGCGCGCCAAGCTGAAAGGGTTCGCCACCTTGCAGGGTTCTGCCCTCGCCCTCGTGCGTGACGGACTGACGAGTTTGGAGGAGGTGCGGCGTGTCACGCTCTCTCTTTGAACGCAAGGGACCACAGCGCTCCGTCCTGGCCGCCCTCGGCAAGAGCGGCCTCGCCTGGCAGGTGGCTCTTGGAGCCGAGAGCGGTCCCATCGAGACCTCGGATTTCAGCGCAGGGTTCGCGCGGCTGGCCGTTCTGCAGCAGCGGATGCCCGTGCGCTGGGTCTGTGGCATCGAGCAAATGCCCCAGTGGCTGCAGATCGTTCCCGACGGAGTGCGCAGTTTGGGAGAGCTGCGCGCTGCAGCGTCCGCCAATGCACGCTATCGGCTGGGAACATTGCCTGGCGGTGCGACCTGGATCGCTGATGGCTACTGGTCTGCCAACGCGCCGTTCATCTGCCGAGCCATGAGTTCTGATCTCTTGGAGCATTTGGGCGCTCGCCCTTCGGTCACCTCCGTCCTCGAGGCCGGGCTGCAGTTGATGGACCGCAGTGCGTGCGCCCGTGATTCAGCCGGCGCTTGGCGCTGTGTCTCCAGTGCACATGAAGCCCACCTGCTGCATTACAGCGGCAAGCAATGCCAGCACCTGCGAAGCTTTCGTTTGCGGCAAGAACCGCAAGGCGGTGAAATTGGACGCGTTGTGCAGGCGGAATGGCGAAAAGAACGGGTGAGGTCCAACCTACTCGGCGATTCTCTAGAGTGGATCCATCTCGGGACGCTCGAAGAAGCATCAGTTCCTGATGGCCTCCAATGGGTGGATGCCCAGCTTCAGTCGCACCTTTCCCTAATTCCCCGGCCTGGAACAGACGGAGATGCTGTTCATCTGCTGAACGTCTTCAACGCGGTCACAACCTGGAGTTCCCCATGAAATGGGCCCGCTCCACGTTTCATTCCACTCTCCAATGGCAGCCTTGGGGTGCTGGAGAGCGCCGGGTATCCGCAGCCATCTTGTGGACTGCACTCTTGGGATCCATCGCTCTCCTCTCGTGGCTTGTGGTGGACCTCGCTGCAGTCCAAGCCGAGCGCGAGCGTCTTGCGACGGAGGCCTCGAAGGTTGACGAAAAGATCGCCTCCGCGCTCGGAACGCCCAAAATCACAGCATCTGGGGCGCAGCCATCCTCCGTCGACCGCGAAACACGTCGTGGGCTGAACCGGATGATCGGGCACCTCAATACGCCATGGCCCAGCATCCTGGATGCTCTTGAGCAAGCAACCCCACCGCACATTGCCCTGCTTCGCATTGAGCCAGAGAGCGGAAGCACGATCGCGATCGAAGCCGAGGCAAAGGTCATTGATCTGGTTGTTGCTTATGCAGGAGATCTGGCACATCGAGGGGTCTTCGGCGATGTCCGCTTGCAACGGCACATCACCAACGACCAGGACCCCAACCGGCCGGCGCGCCTGACCTTCAGCATTGCGCTGCGGGAGAGCCCATGGCGATGACACCGGGTCGAAACACTAACCTCCGGCTGGTGCTGGAAGTCTGGTTCTGGCGACAGGGCTGGGGAATCCCTGTGCTCGGGCTGTTGCTCACGGCCAGCGCCTTCGTGTACTGGCTTGCGATCGATGCCAAGCAGGCCCTTCGAGCGGACGACCAAACACTGCAATTGCAGAAGGGCCGGCTGACCAAGCTCGAGCAGTCGCAGCCCGCGGCCCCACCCATCGACCCAGAGCAGGAAACCCTGGCCGCCCTCAAGCAGATCGCGTATTCCGACATGGAAGTGAACGCGCTGATCCGCCGTGTGTATGCCATGGCGGCGGAGCATCAGGTCAGGATTACCGAAGCAGAGTATCGACTCACCACCCAGGGCTATGGCGGCTTCCATCAGCAGCAAATCATGCTGCCCGTGCAGGCCCCCTACCCCAGGATCAAGGCCTTGGCCCAGCAAATGCTTCGTGACTTCCCTGGCATGAGCATCGACCAATTGATGCTGCGCAGGGAAGATATTGCCCGCGACAAGCCGGAAGTCACCATCCGCGTCTCGTTCTGGGTCCTGCCGGGCAAGCCCTTGGTCACGGCTCCAGACAACCCGCCGACGCCGTGAGGACATGATGATGAAGATCACTCCTCAACGCCGCTGGCTTATATGGATTCCCTTGCTTGGCGTCGCGGGCTACCTCGCCCTGCAGCCGCCTCCCGACGAGGCTCCTGCAGATGTGGTCAAGCCAGCGCAGCGCCGGGAGGTGGCGCCAGGCCCTGCCAAAGCGCAGAGCCCGACCATGGCCTTGCTGGCATTGCGTCCCCGCACTGACGTCCTGGCCCTGGCCCCCTCTCCTGAAAGCACTCCGGCGCCCGGCAGTGTGGACCTCTTCGGTTCGAAGTCCTGGACGCCCCCGCCTCCCCCACCTGTGGCCCCTCCCCCGCCCCCAGCGCCAACCGCACCCACCTTGCCCTTCACGGTGCTGGGAAAGAAGCTGCAGGACGCTCAGTGGGAGGTGTACCTGTCACAGGGCGACTTCACCTATACGGCCCGCGAAGGTGCAGTGGTGACCGCCAACTATCGCATCGAGAAGATCAGCCCTCCTCATATGACACTGATTTATGTACCGCTGAACGAGCGGCAAACGCTTCTGATCGGAGACGCCTTATGACCGATCGGCGCAGAGGGTGGATCGCCGCTCGGGTAATAGCGTGCGCGTGTGCGGTTTCCGGGTGTGCTGCTCCTACGCCTTACGAAGAAGGCCAGCAGCTGGCGAGGGAAGGAAACCGCCGCGCTGCGACCGAGAAGCTCGCAGAGGCCAGCCGCCAGGAGCCACATTCGGCGCGCTATCGCCTGGAGACGCACAACGCCCGAGATGCGGTTGAAAACGACGACCGGGAGGCGGCCAAGACTGCCCTGAAGAATGGGCAGCCAGAACAAGCACGCGCCGCCCTCGGCAGGGCGCTGGGGGTGCCACGCAGCGCAACGGAGGCCTCGGATCTGCTCTATGCGCTGGATGTCCAGGATAAGCACCGTGCTTTGGTGAACCAGGCCAGGCTGGCACTGGACAAGAAGGAATGGGACACGGCCCGGGCGTTGGTGCGGCAGGTGCAGCTCGAGTCGCCCAACCACCCAGAGGCCGCTGTCTTGGCACAGGAGATTGCCAAGCTGGAGGCGGGGTCGAGGGGTGGTCAGCGCCAGGCGCTCAGCCAGAGTTACCGCAAGCCTATTTCGATCGAGTTCAAGGACACACCGCTCAAGTCCGTGTTCGAGGTGATCTCCAGAACCTCGGGGATCAATTTCCTCTTCGATCGCGACGTCAAGCTGGACCAGAAGACATCGATATACCTGCGCAATTCCACCATCGAGGCTGCAGTCAAGCTGACGCTGCTCACCAACCAGCTGGAGCAGCAGGTCTTGGATGCCAACAGCGTGCTCATCTATCCGAGCACCCAGGCCAAGACGCGGGAGTATCAGCCACTGAAAGTGCGCATCTTCTACCTCTCCAATGCAGAGGTGAAAACGGTCGCTGCGACGCTCAAAACCATCCTGAAAACCAAGGACCTGGTGGCGGATGAGAAGCTCAACATGCTGGTCATGCGTGACACGGCAGAAGCCATTGAGCTGGCCGAGAAGCTGGTCGCTGCGCACGACGTTGCGGAACCGGAAGTGATGCTCGAAGTGGAGGTTCTTGAGGTAAACCGCATCCGGCTCATGGAGCTGGGTATTCGCTGGCCCGAGCAGCTCGGACTGACACCGCTGGGTTCAAACACGTCTGGCCTGACCCTTTCCGAGCTCTGGCGCGCCGCTGGCGACGACAGTCGAATCGGCGCCAGCATTGGCGCCACCACCATCAACGCCCGGAAAGTAGGCACCGACGGCGAGGTATTGGCCAATCCGCGCATCCGGGTCAGGAACCGCCAAAAGGCCAAGATCCTCATCGGCGACAAGGTGCCAAACATCACCAGCACCTCGACTGCGACGGGCTTTCTTGCCGAGTCGATCAATTACGTCGACGTTGGTTTGAAGCTTGATGTGGAGCCCGTGGTCTACGTGGACGGCGAGGTGGGGATGAGCATCTCGCTGGAGGTCAGTAACCTAGTGGAGCAGATCAAGACCCAGGCGGGCTCCATTGCCTATCGGATCGGGACACGTTCAGCCCAGACCGTTCTGCGCCTTAAGGATGGTGAGAACCAGATCCTCGCTGGGCTGATCAACAACGAGGAACGGACCTCCGCGAACAAGGTGCCAGGCTTGGGCGACCTCCCCGTGGCCGGCCGGTTGTTCGGCAGCCAGCTGGACAACGCGACCAAGACCGAGATCATTCTCTCGATCACCCCTCGGATCGTACGCAACATCCGCAAGCCGGCTGCCTCCATGCTGGAGTACGACTCCGGCACCGAAGCCTTTGTGGGCCAGTACGCGCCTGCCCCAGCGGCACTGCCGGGCTCCGCATCTACCCCCAAAAAGTCCGCCTCCGGTGTACCTATGCCAGCAACGCCATCGGCACCTGCCGCAGCCAGTCCATCGCCAGGTGTCACGGACACTACAGGGGCCTCGGCAGGCGAGAAAGTAGCGACCTCCGCCAGGGCACGCTGGCTTGGGCCATCCAAGGTCAAGAAGGGAGACATGGTTGCCGTTCAGCTCGCTATCGATTCACCGCAGCCGATTGCCAGCCTACCTGTCTCCGTCGCATTCGATCCGAAAGCGTTTCAGGTCATCTCCGTCACTGAAGGGGACTTCTTCAAGCGTACTGGCGGCAAGAGCAACTTCGCACAAAGGGTGGATTCATCCGGACAGGTGCTGATGACGGGCACCCTCACGGGAGACGGTGGCGTGGAGGGCGCCGGTGTGCTGGCGACATTCAACCTGCGCGCCCTCGCCTCCTCCCCCGCGCAATCCAGTCTGCGAATTACGGCAATTGCGCCGGTGGGCCTAAAGGGCAGCAGTGTGACGACATCGCCGCCGCCTGCACACGAGTTCTCGGTGGAGCCCTGAAGATGCCTCGCTGCTCTCGCCTCCCGGCACATGTCTTTGGCAAACGAAGGAGCCGGCGGGGATTCACGCTCATCGAGCTGCTAGTAACACTGGGCATCGTGGCCGTGCTCGCTGCTATGGTAGTGCCTATCGCACAGATCGCGAGCCAGCGGCAAAAGGAAGCCGAACTGCGCTGGGCCTTGCGGGAGATCCGCGGAGGGCTGGATGCCTACAAACGCGCGTCGGATGGCGGGCGCATCGATCGAAAGGCCGGTGCGACGGGCTATCCGCCCAACCTGGAAATACTCGCTGAAGGGGTTGCGGACAAGCGCAGTCTGAAACGTGAGAAGATTTACTTCCTACGGCGCATTCCCCGAGACCCCTTCCACACGGACTCGACAACATCGGCAAGCGAGACTTGGCAGCTTCGCTCCTACGCAAGCGAACCGGATGCACCAGAGCCTGGAGACGACGTCTATGACGTCTACACATCCTCTGTCGTCACAGGCCTCAACGGGGTACCCCTCCGGGAATGGTGACCATGGATCGCAAGCAAATGCAATACCACCTCGCCGGCTTCACCCTGATTGAGCTCATGGTAACGCTCGCCATCGTGGCCACCCTCACTCTGATGGTATACCCTCGATACAGCCTGCGCATCGACGACAGCAAAGAGGCCGTCCTGCGGGAGAACCTGCGCGTGGTGCGATCGGTGATCGACGACTTCAGGGGCGACAAAGGCCGATACCCAGAGAACCTTGACGAGCTGGTTACGCAGCGCTACCTACGCGCCCTGCCTGTGGATCCAATGACCGAATCGGATTCGACCTGGGTGATCGTGGAAGTGCCCGAAGGCGAAACAGGAGAGGTTTTCAGTGTGCGAAGCGGCGCGAGTGGAACTGCACGCAATGGGCAGGCGTATGCGGACTGGTGAACGCGGCTTCGGCTATGTCTTTCTGCTCGTTGTCGTGGCGGTGCTGGGCTATGTCAGCGCGTACAGTATCTCGCGAGGTGATGCCTACAGTCGTAGGCAAGCAGAGCAGGAGCTGCTCTTGATCGGGCGCGAATTTGAAGCTGCACTCTACAGCTACTCGGGAATGCAGGCACCAGCGGTGGGCGCTAATCTGCCGATTGGCGTTATCGGAGCCACAGGCCCAGAACAGCTGTCAGATCTGGTACGCGATCCACGGTCACCGGGCATCCGACGGCACCTCCGGAAGCTCTATCCAGATCCCATTACTGGAAAGACGGAATGGGGCCTCGTTCAAAACGAGGCCGGCCAAATCGTGGGCATTCACAGCCTTTCAGCAGCCGCGCCGCTGAAGACCAATGACTTTGATGCTGCGCATGCACATTTCGAGAATGCGCGGACCTATGAAGAGTGGATTTTTGGGCTTCCTTTTCGCGCACCGCAGTCTCCCGCTCCTATACAAAAAGCGGAGCAGTAAAGCCTTTCAACACATATACAAATTGAATTGTTTTTGCACAAAATTTAAGCTCAAAAGATCAAGTACACATTCTATGTGTCAGGTTGGGCCGCAGTGCTCGCTCCCAAGCCGCTTTGCCGGCATTCGCCGCACGTTAACCACGTCTTGCCCCCGTTGCGTTGGATTTCGCGACTGACGGTGGATACCGCCCTTTTAAAACGAGCGGCCACGCAGCGTATTGACTCACCTGCGGCCAACGCCCTGGAAGTTTCTTCAAGCTCGGCCAGCGTCAGTGCCCTGCGATACAGATGCTGGACCATTGGCGGGATACCCCCGTGGCACTCAGAATGGTATGAATGGAGGTGTGCAGTCGATCAAATAGCTTGTCGATCTCGTGCAAGGTATCGCCGGCTTTCCAGCCGTTCCCACATCAGCGACATCTGCGATTCTGTGAAATAAATCCGCGGTCTTTGCTTCATGTAAGCACTCCTTCCGCCAGAGGCGGTCATTGTGTTGCAAATGAAGCAGCGACCCAGAATCTACTATTCGGACAGCCAGAAGGCGCTGATGTGGGAGCGCTGGAAGCATGGCTGGACGTTGCATGAGATCGGCAAGTTCTTTTATCGCGCCCACTCTTCGATCCATCGAATCCTGGCCGAGACAGGTGGAATCCGTCCCGCCCAACAGCACGGGCCGCAACCGCATTGACGCTGGCCGAACGAGAAGAGATCTCGCGAGCCATCGCAGCGGGGGCATCGATTCGGGCCATCGCTGCACGACTGGGACGAGCACCATCGACAATCAGCCGGGAGATCAAGCGCAATGGTGGGCACTACAGCTATCGTGCGAACCAGGCAGATGCAGCTGCCTGGGACCGAGCGAGGCGTCCAAATGCTGCAAACTCGTTATGAACCGCGCATTGGTCCAAACCGTGGCCCACAAGTTACGGGTGCTGTGGTCGACGCAGTAGATTACTGGTTGGCTCAAGCAGACTTATCCTTGCGACGAGAGCCGCCACGTGTCACACGAAACCATCTACCGCAGTCTGTTCATTCAAGCGCATGGCGCCTTGAAGAAAGAACTGTTGGAACACCTCAGACGCACCTGCGGAATGCGCCGCTCACGGCACTACACGCAGAAGACGGCCATCCATGGTCAGATCGCCGATGCCGTCATCGATCCGTGAGCGCCCGGCGTGCGCTGAAGACCGAGCTGTGCCTGGGCATTGGGAAGGCGATCTGGTCTTTGGAAGTGGCAACAACCTTGGTCGAGCTTCAAACGCGGTACGTGATGCGATGGCAAAGACTCGCAGACAGTCGTCAACGCGCTCATTAAGCATGCTCGCAAACTGCCACAGGAACTCTACCAATCTCTGACCTGGGACCGGGGTACAGAGATGCATGCGCACAAGCAATTCACCCTGGCTACGGACATCCAAGTTTACTTCTGCGACCCGCAAAGCCCATGGCAGCGTGCGAGCAATGAGAACATGAATGGGTGGCTCAGGCAGTACATGCCCAAGGGCATGAACCTATCGGGGCTGTCCCACCATCAACTCGACGCGATAGCGAGACAATTAAACGAGAGGTCGCGCAAGACGCTCGGCTTCCGTACAGCCGCTGAGATGTCCAGCGCATGTGTTGCATTGACCGGTTGACTCCGCCACTCAAAGTAGAACAATGTCATATTGCTCCTGCGCCATCGCAGTCTCGGCCTGCAGGGAGATCGGCTTGCCGATGAAGTCGGAGAGGCTGGCCAGATGCTGGCTTTCCTCGTCGAGAAACATCTCCACCACCTTGGGGGACGCCACGATGCGGAACTCATGGGGATTGAACTGGCGCGCTTCGCGCAGGATTTCACGCAGAACCTCGTAGCAGATGCTGCGCGCGGTCTTGACGTTGCCCTTGCCGGAGCAGGCGGCACAGGGCTCGCACAGCATATGGGCCAGCGACTCGCGAGTACGCTTGCGCGTCATCTCCAGCAGGCCCAGCTGCGAGAAGCCGCCGGCCATGGTCTTGACGCGGTCACGTGCCAGCTGGCGGCGGAATTCGGAGAGCACCTCGCCCTGATGCTCCTCGCGCACCATGTCGATGAAGTCCACGATGACGATGCCACCCAGATTGCGCAGCCGCAACTGACGCGCAATGGCGTGCGCCGCTTCCAGGTTGGTCTTGAAGATGGTGTCGTCAAAATTGCGCGCGCCGACATAGCCCCCCGTGTTGACATCGATGGTGGTCAGGGCTTCGGTCTGATCGACGATCAGATAGCCGCCCGACTTCAGATCCACACGCCGCCCCAGCGCACGCGCGATTTCCTCGTCAATGTTGTAGAGGTCGAAAATCGGCCGCTCGCCCTTGTACAGCGCCAGCTTGGGCACTGCCGCCGGCATGTATTCCTGGCCAAAGCTCTTGAGCAGCGCAAACTGCTCGCGCGAATCGATGCGGATGCTCTGGGTGTTCTCGCCGACCAGATCCCGCAGCACACGCTGCAGCAGGTTCAGGTCCTGATGCAGCACCGACATCACGGGCAGCTTCTGCGCGGCATCCTTGATGCGCGCCCAGGTCTTGCGCAGATAGCGGATGTCATCGGCCAGCTCGGCATCGCTGGATTCCTCGCCATTGGTGCGCAGAATGAATCCGCCGCCCCCGCCGCCGTCCTTGGTGCCGACCAGCTCCTGCAGACGGGCCCGCAAGGCGTCGCGCTCGTTCTGGGGGATTTTCTGGGAGATGCCGATATGGTCGTCCTGCGGCAGAAACACCAGCAGGCGCCCTGCAATGCTGATCTGCGTGGACAGACGCGCGCCCTTGGTGCCTATGGGGTCCTTGATGACCTGCACCATGATGGACTGGCCTTCGAACACCTGCTTTTCGATGGGTGTCAGCGGCTGGTCCTTGCGCGCAAACATCGGAGCTTCGCCGCTTTCCTGGCGCTGCCAGACATCGGCCACGTGCAAAAAGGCCGCACGCTCCAGACCGATATCGATGAAGGCGGACTGCATGCCGGGCAGCACGCGCGAGACCTTGCCCAGATAGATGTTGCCGACGAGCCCCCGCTCCAGCGGGCGCTCCATGTGCAGCTCCTGCACGGCACCATTCTCGACAATCGCCACCCGCGTTTCCTGCGGCGACCAGTTGATCAGAATATCTTGCTGCATTGACTGTCGTTCTTTCTTGATATGTCTTGGCTTTTGCTGCGCCCAGTGTGCGACGCGCGCATGGCTGGCGCAAGACAGCTGCCATGCAGACCTTCCCTTGGGCAAGCCTCAAGAACAGAGTGTCGATTGCGCCAAAGATTCAGAGCGGCCAGCCCAGCTGGCGCAAAAGCTCGGCAGTTTCGTATACGGGCAGGCCCATGATGGCTGAATAGCTGCCGCAGATCTGCGCAATATGCGCGGCCGCCCTGCCCTGTATGCCATAGGCACCGGCCTTGCCCATGGGCTCGCCCGTGACCACATAGGCATCGATCTGTGCCTCGGTCATGGGCGCGAAGCGCACGGTGGATACCGACAGCGCCTGCAGACGCCGCCCGCCGCTTTGCAGCGCCACGGCGGTCAGCACCTCATGTTCGGCCCCGGAGAGCAGACGCAGGATGCGTCGCGCGTCTTCGGCATCGGCGGGCTTGCCCAGAATCTGCTTGCCCAGTGCCACGGTGGTGTCGGAGCACAGAATGGGCGCTGCCGGCAGACCGCGCCGCGCATGGCGAGCCACGGCCGCATCGAGCTTGCCGGCCGTCACGCGCTGCACATAGTCATGGGGATCTTCCCCGGCCAGCTCGACCTCTATGGCCTCGGCATCCTCGGCGATATCGCCGGCTGCATTGGGCAGCAGCAACTCATGCGCTACGCCCAACTGCTCCAGCAGCTGACGACGGCGGGGACTTTGGGATGCAAGATAGAGAAATGGCGCCATGATTTTGATTAAAAATGGCCTCTAGCGCCCATATATAAAGCGCAACAGGCTATCAAAATCATAGTATCACGCACTGCGCGAAATTGCACGCAGAGTCCGATCACAAGCGCTTATTCGCGGTGGTAGGGATGGCCGGCATTGACCGACCAGGCGCGGTAGAGCTGCTCGATCAGCAGCACGCGCACCATGGCATGCGGCAGGGTCAGGTCGGAGAGACGGATGCGCTCATGTGCCGAGGCCTTGAACTCGGGGTCCAGCCCGTCGGGTCCGCCGATGACCAGGGCCACATCATCGCTCTCTAGCTGCCAGCCCTTGAGACGCTGGGCCAGCGCCTTGGTGGTCAGATTGGTTCCGCGCTCGTCGAGGACCACGATGCGGGTGCCTCTGGGAATGGCGGCTTCGATACGCTTGCGCTCTGCCGCATACAAGGTCTCCAGCGTCTTGGAGCCGCGCGGCTCGGTCTTGACGGCCTTGAGTTCGACCTTGAGTTCGGGTGGAAAGCGCTTGGCGTAATCGTCGTAGGCCGTCTGCGCCCAATCGGGCACATGCAGGCCTACAGCCACGATGGTCAACTTCATTTAGGCCTTGGCGCGGGGAGCACGCTTGGCTGCGGGTTTGGCCGCAACCGGCTTGGCAGTACGGGGCGTGCTGGGCTTGACGATCACGGTCTTGACCGTCTTGGCAGCGGCGGACTTGGCAGCAGACTTCTTGGCTGCAGGCTTGGCACCGGCAGTCGTCTTGGTGGCAGGCTTCTTGGCCGCAGCCTTCTTGGCGGCAGGCTTTTTCGCGACCACGGTGTTTTCCGCAGCAGCCTTTTCCACGGCCAGCTTGGCAGCCAGCTTCTTGGCGGCCACTTCGGCGGGCTTGGGCTTGGCGGCACCGATCTTCATACGCACCGGTGTCTCGCCCCAGATTTCTTCCAGGCGGTAGTACTGGCGGATGGCCGGCTGCATGATGTGGCAGACCACCGAGCCGCAGTCCACGATGATCCATTCACCGTTTTGCTCACCTTCCTGGCGGGGCACGGGAAACCCTGCTTCCTTGACGGCTTCACGCACGCTGGAGGCAAGTGCCTTGGTCTGGCGGTTGGAAGTACCCGAGGCCACGATCACGCGCTCGAACAGCGGCGACAGTGCTTCGGTGTTGAACACCTGGATGTCGGGGGCCTTGACGTCTTCGAGGCCGTCAACAATGGCTCGCTGGAGTTTGGTGACGTCGCGCTTGGCTGCGGAATCCGATTTGGTGGAGGTGGTCATCAGGCGATGGAATCAGTAAATGATGGGATCAATATAGCGTGTGCTGCGCCACACCCGTATCAGGGCTGGGTTAGCGTCTGCGTTCAGGCCCCTAAGACCTGTGCTCTTCACGCATTGAAAAAGGTTGACGCGCCAGTCGATAGCGCGCATCCAGCTATGGAAATTATAGTTTTCAAAAAATTTCCTTGCTGACAGGGCTTTATGCGCTGCCGGCAAGGAAACAGACTGATTACAGCCAGTCGCGGCGAATCAGGAATTTATCCAGCAAATCACGCTCAGGGGTACCCGGTGCATCCTCGCGCTGATAGCTCCAGTCCGCATGGGGCGGCATGGACAGCAAAATGGATTCGGTACGGCCGCCGGACTGCAGGCCGAAATGCGTGCCGCGGTCCCAGACCAGATTGAACTCCACATAGCGCCCACGGCGGTATCGCTGAAAGTCCACCTGCTGCTGGGTGTAAGGCAAATTCTTGCGTCGCTCCACGATGGGCAGATAGGCCTTCAGAAAGGCATCGCCCACCGAGCGCAGCATGGCAAAGCTCTGCTGCTGACCCAATTCACTGAAATCATCGAAGAAGATACCGCCGATGCCGCGCTGCTCGTTGCGATGCTTGAGAAAGAAGTACTCGTCACACCATTGCTTGAAACGCGGGTACAGCGGCTCGCCAAATGGTGCCAGCGCATCGTGGCAGGCCTGATGGAAATGCACGGCATCTTCTTCAAAGCCATAGACTGGCGTCAAATCCATGCCGCCGCCAAACCAGCAGGTCTTGGACTGCCCCTCATGGCCGGCCGAGATCATGCGCACATTCATGTGCACCGTGGGTACCAGGGGATTGCGCGGGTGAAATACCAGCGACACGCCCATGGCCTCGAACGGCGCACCCGCCAGCTCGGGCCGGTGCTGTGTGGCCGAAGGCGGCAGCTGCGGCCCGCGCACATGCGAGAAACCGCAGCCTGCACGCTCGAACACGCGCCCGCCCTCCATGATCTTGGTGACGCCGTTGCCTTGCAGCTTTTCGCCCGGCTCCTTGTGCCAGGCGTCTGCCAGAAAACGCGCACCACCCTCGCCTTCGATCGCTTCCAGCGCCTCGGTGATACGGGTCTGCAGACCCATCAGGTACTCACGCACCTCGGCCGCAGGCAGCTGATCAGCCACAGAAGATGAGGATGCCTGGATCATCAGTCGGCTTTCTTGACGGCGCGGAAGCCGATGTCGCGGCGATACTGGGCTCCATCGAAATGGATGCCACGTGCCACGTCATACACCTTCTGCTGCGCCTGCTTGACACTGTCGGCCAGCACGGTCACACACAGCACGCGACCACCGCTGGTCACGGGCTGTCCGTCATCGCCCAGCTGGGTGCCGGCATGGAAGACCATGGCATCGTCGGCTGCGGCGGGCAGCCCTGTGATGGCATCGCCCTTGCGCGGGTTTTCGGGGTAGCCGGCGGCAGCCATGACCACGCCCAGTGCGGTACGACGGTCCCACTGCAGCTCCAGCTGATCCAGCTTGCCTTCGCAGGCTGCCACCATCACGTCCACCAGATCACTCTTCAGACGCATCATGATGGGCTGGGTTTCCGGATCGCCCATGCGGCAGTTAAACTCCAGCGTCTTGAGATGCCCGGCCTTGTCGATCATCAGACCTGCATACAGGAAGCCGGTGTAGGGCACGCCGTCTTTTTCCATGCCACGGATGGTGGGCAGGATGATCTCGCGCATGGCGCGGGCATGCACATCGGCCGTCACCACGGGCGCAGGCGAATAAGCGCCCATGCCGCCGGTATTGGGGCCCTGGTCGCCATCCTTGAGACGCTTGTGATCCTGGCTGGTCGCCAGCGCCAGCACGTTCTTGCCGTCGCACAGCACGATGAAGCTGGCTTCCTCGCCTTCGAGGAACTCCTCGATCACGACGCGTGCACCGCCTTCGTTGTGCTGGACACCGTACTTGTTGTCCACCAGCATGAAGTCCACGGCATCGTGGGCTTCATGCAGCGACATGGCCACCACCACCCCCTTGCCGGCAGCCAGGCCGTCGGCCTTGATGACGATGGGAGCGCCCAGGCGATCCACATAGGCGTGGGCCGCGACGGCGTCGGTGAAGGTTTCATATTGCGCCGTGGGGATGCTGTGGCGCGCCATGAAGTCCTTGGAGAAGGCCTTGGAGGACTCCAGCTGCGCTGCAGCCTTGGTCGGGCCAAAGACCTTGAGTCCGTGGGCACGGAACTCATCGACCACGCCGGACGCCAGCGGAGCCTCGGGCCCAACCACGGTCACGACAATTTTTTCGGCCTGGGCCCATTCGCGCAGAGCCTTCACATCGGTGATGTTGAGGTTCTCCAGCTTGCCGCCAGCCAGGGCAGTGCCACCGTTACCGGGAGCCACATAGACCTTGGTCGCCTTGGGCGATTCGGCCAACTTCCACGCCAGAGCGTGCTCACGGCCACCGCCGCCAATCACAAGAATTTTCATAGTTCTGCGTTGTGGTAGACGTCCTGAACGTCATCCAAGTCTTCAATCATGTCCAGCAGCTTCTGCATGCGAGCTGCATCATCGCCTTCGAGAGCGATTGTATTTTCGGGGCGCATGGTCACCTCGGCCATGTCGGCGGTAAAGCCGGCGGCCTGCAGTACATCACGCACGGCTTCAAAGTCGCCGGGGGCCGTCAGCACCTCGATGCCACCTTCGTCATCGGTGATCACATCGTCGGCGCCAGCCTCCAGAGCGATCTCCATGACTTTTTCTTCGTCTGTGCCGGGGGCGAACATGATCTGACCCACGTGCTTGAACTGGAAGGCCACCGAGCCTTCGGTGCCCATATTGCCACCGTACTTGCTGAATGCATGGCGAACATCGGCCACCGTACGTACACGATTGTCCGTCATTGTGTCCACAATGATGGCCGCGCCGCCGATGCCATAGCCTTCGTAACGGATTTCCTCATAGGTCACGCCGTCGAGGTTGCCCGTGGCCTTGTCGATATTGCGCTTGATATTGTCGGCCGGCATATTGGCGGCCTTGGCCTTGTCCACTGCCAGACGCAGACGTGGATTGGCACTCAGATCGCCGCCGCCTTGGCGGGCGGCAACCATGATTTCACGAATGATGCGCGTCCAGATGCGGCCACGTTTTTCATCCTGGCGACCCTTGCGGTGCTGAATGTTGGCCCATTTGCTGTGTCCTGCCACAGGGAATCCTTTGATATTTGATTTAACCTAGCGGGAGCGATTTTACTTTTGACTGCATGCCCCCCCAGAGGAAACCCGAAATGGCTTCACCCCTTTTGATTGCCCAGCACTCTGCCACAGAATGTGTCCTGCTGCCCGGACTGGCCAATCGGCATGGCCTGATTACAGGCGCCACCGGCACCGGCAAGACGGTCACGCTACAAAAACTGGCCGAAAGCTTCTCGCAAATCGGCGTGCCGGTCTTCATGGCCGACGTCAAAGGAGATCTCAGCGGCATCAGCCAGGCCGGCAAGATCGAAGGCAAGCTGGCCGCATCGCTCAAGGATCGCGGCCTGGACCTGCCCCAGCCCCTGGCCTGCCCCGCCACGCTGTGGGATGTGTTCGGCGAGCAGGGCCATCCCGTGCGCGCCACCATCTCGGACATGGGCCCGCTGCTGATCGGCCGCATGCTGAATCTGAACGAAACCCAGATGGGCGTGCTCAATCTGGTGTTCAAGATTGCCGACGACAACGGCATGCTGCTGCTGGATCTCAAGGATCTGCGCGCCATGCTGAACTTTGTGGGCGACAACGCCAAGCAGTTCACCACCCAGTACGGCAACATCAGCTCGGCCAGTGTGGGCGCCATACAGCGCGGACTGCTGGGCATTGAAAGCCAAGGCGGCGACAAGTTCTTTGGCGAGCCCATGCTCGACATCAACGATCTGATGCAGACCGACGCCAACGGCATGGGCGTGATCAACGTGCTGGCGGCGGACAAGCTGATGAACGCGCCGCGTCTGTACTCGACTTTTTTGCTCTGGCTTCTGTCCGAGCTGTTCGAGCAGTTGCCGGAGATCGGCGACCCCGAGAAGCCCAAGCTGGTGTTTTTCTTCGACGAGGCCCACCTGCTGTTCAACGATGCGCCCAAGGTGCTGATCGAGCGCATCGAGCTGGTCGTGCGTCTGGTTCGCTCCAAGGGCGTGGGCGTGTACTTCGTCACCCAGAATCCGCTGGACGTTCCCGACAGCGTGCTTGGGCAGCTGGGCAACCGCGTGCAGCATGCCTTGCGCGCGTTCACCCCACGCGACCAGAAGGCCGTGGCCTCGGCCGCCTCCACCATGCGCCCCAACCCGGGCCTGGATATTGCCGCTGCCATCACCGAGCTGGCCGTGGGCGAGGCCCTGGTCAGCTTCCTTGACGACAAAGGCCGCCCCAGCGTGACCGAGCGCGTGTTCGTGATTCCGCCTGGCAGCCAGCTCGGCCCCATCACGGCCGAGCAGCGCAAGGCCCTGATCGATGGTTCCCTGGTCGCTGGCGTCTATGAAAAAGCCGTGGACCGCGAATCGGCCTTCGAGATATTGCGCGACCGCACAGCGAGCGCAACGCCTGTCAAGCCCGGCGACGCCCCTGTCGCGGCCGGAGCGGCAGACTCAGCCCAGCAAGCCAGCGCCACCGACTCCATGATGGACGGGCTCAAGGAGCTGCTGTTCGGGCGTACCGGCCCGCGCGGCGGCCAGCACGACGGTCTGGTGCAGACCATGGCCAAGTCCACGGTGCGCACCGTGGGCAACAGCCTGGGCAAGGAGATTCTGCGCGGCGTGCTGGGCGGCATTCTGGGCAACAAAAAGCGCTGATTCCAACGCACTCACTCGCTCCAAGGGCCTGCGTCAGCAGGCCTTTTTCATGGTCGCAGCAGAGAAAATCCTCAAGGCTGCACTCATTATGTCGATACATAATAAATCCAGCTCCTGGTGCCTGCCGCCAGACTCTTGGACATGTGCTGCTGCCTGCAGGCACAGCTGCTTCTTCCTCTACGCTAACCACGCTGCCCGGTCTTGCCGCAGACCACCAGTTCGCTCCGGCCGGGCAGTGCTTTTGCAAATTTTCAGCCAATGCAATTCAATCAATGGCGTGTATCCACCAAGCTGTGGTGCACTTTGGGCGGGCTTCTGACCATGATGCTGGCCGTCTCGCTGTGGAACCAGCACTCGTCCACCAAGGCCCTGCAAATCGGCATGCAGACCCTGGCCGACTATGACAATCGCATCAACCTCGCCCTGCAGTGGAAAGGTGCGACCGAGACCACGGGCGAGCGCGTGCTCACCAGCAATATGACCACCGACGAAGCACTGACCCAGCGCATGGACGAGCGTGTCAGCGAAGGCGTGGCCGTCAATGGGGCACTGCAGGCGCAGGTCATCAAACTGGCTCAAAGCGACGCCGACAAGGCCGCTCTGCAAAAAATTGCAGCCGTGCGCGCCGAAGTTCTGGCGCTGAACAAGCAGGCGCGGGAGATCAAGCTGACCGGCGATATCGAAGCCATGCGCGACTTCATCCGCCTGCAATATCTGGGTGCCATTGCCCGCTATGTCGATTCGCTGCAGAGCTTTGTGAAGCTGCAGGAGCAGCAGCGCGACGCCGCCAGCCTTCAGCTGCAGCAAGACCACCAAAAAGCGATCTGGCTTTCATGGGCAGTACAGGCTCTTGTGCTGACGGCCGCTCTGGGCCTGGCGCTGGCCCTCACCCGCTCCATCACCCAACCTCTGAACGAAGCCGTGGAGTTGACCCAGGCCATTGCGCAGGGCGATCTCACGGTGACCGCCGGCAACGACCGCCATGACGAGTTCGGCCACCTGCTCAGCTCCGTCTCGACCATGGCGGCCCAGCTACGCAGCCTGGTGAGCGATGTACGCACCAGCGTGCACTCCATCAGCACCGCCTCGTCCGAAATTGCCACTGGCAACCACGACCTGTCCGCACGCACCGAGCAGACTGCAGCCAATCTCGAGGAAACTGCGGCCAGCATGGAGCAGCTGACCGCCACCGTCGCCCAGGCCTCGGACACTGCCCGTCAGGCCAACCACCTGGCAGGCAATGCCGCACAGGTGGCTCAGCGCGGTGGCCATGTGGTGCAGTCCGTGGTCAGCAGCATGGGGCGCATCAGCGATAGCGCACACCGCATCTCCGACATCATCGGCGTGATCGACTCGATTGCCTTCCAGACCAATATCCTGGCCCTCAACGCGGCTGTCGAGGCCGCCCGTGCCGGCGAGCAAGGCAGAGGATTTGCCGTGGTCGCCGGCGAGGTACGCGCCCTGGCCCACCGCAGCGCCGAGGCCGCCAAGGAGATCAAGGCGCTCATCACCACTTCCGTGGACGCCGCCCAGGAAGGCGCCAGCCAGGTCTCCCAGGCGGGCCGCGTGATGGAGGAAATCGTCAGCAGCGTGAGCAAGGTCTCGGACATGATTGGCGAGATCAGTGCTTCGGCCATGGAGCAACATGACGGTATCAGCCAGGTCAACCAGGCCGTGACCAACCTGGATCAGATGACGCAGCAAAATGCTGCCCTGGTTGAAGAATCCACGGCTGCCGCTGTCTCTTTGAGCGACCAGGCCCAGCGCCTGACCGGCATGGTGGCCGTGTTCAAGGTCCATACTGCGGACAGAGCGCCAGCCCTGACTGCCTGATCCTGGTCGAAGTTGCTGGAACACAGCATCCGGCTCTTCACCAGCTTCTCTGCCAGCCGCTCCATTGCACCCAGAAAGGAACGGCTGGCACTGCGGGTTTGACCCAGCCCGATTCTTCTGTCTGCAGTCGCGAGTGCGACTGGCCCGGCCGATGCCGCAAGACACCATGCCGGCATGCCCCATATCTCTGACGACACCTTGCTGACCGCGGGTCTGAGCAGCTTTCGCCTAGACCTGGTCGACCATATCGCCCATCTGGTGCTCAACCGCCCCGATGCCTTCAACACCCTGAACCCCAGATTCTGGCAGGAGCTGGACCTGGTGCTGGATACGCTGCAGCGCAGCGGCCAGTCGCGCGCCCTGGTCATCAGCAGCACGGGCAAGCATTTCTGCGCAGGCATGGCACTTGAGACCTTTGCCGACCCCGACTTTGCGCCCAATGACCGCACGCCAGAGGGCCGCGCCGCCATCATCGACACCCTGGCCCAGTTGCAGTCCACCTTCAACAAGATTGAAGCCCTGCGCATGCCGGTGATCTGCGCCATTCAGGGAGCCTGCGTGGGTGGAGGGCTGGATCTGGTGGCCACTGCCTGCATACGCTATGCCAGCGCCGAGTCCTTTTTCTGCGTGCAGGAGATCAATATCGGCATGACCGCCGACCTTGGCAGCCTGCAGCGCCTGCCCAAGCTGATGCCGCTGGGCATCGTCAAGGAGCTGGCCTACACCGGCCGCCGCATGACTGCCCAGGAGGCCGCCAGCCATGGTCTGGTCAATGCTGTCTATGAGACTCCCGAAGCCGCCGTCACCGCAGCTCTCGCCTGCGCGCGCGAGATTGCGGCCAAGCCGCCCGTGGCCATCTGGGGCAGCAAGCAGGTGATCAATTACGCGCGCGACCACAGCGTGAGCGACTCGCTGCAGCAAATGGGCTGGGTGCAGAGCGGCATCTGGAGCAACCGCCATGTCATGGAGGCCGTGAGTGCCATGCAGGCCAAGCGCGCCGGCGACTTCCCCCCGCTGGAGCCGCTGCAGGCGTTTGCACCGACACTTCCTTCAGCGAACGATCGCTCCTGATTGAATAGCTATCAGCCCTTCCCAATAAAGGGCTGCATGCCTTTTCTTCTCGTATTTCTCTATCTTCTTGATGATCCGCTGGCCGCCATCGACATGTAGCTGAGCAGCAACGCAGCGATTCGGGCCGGAGTGGACCATGCGCCGTTATCATGGGTTCAGTCACCACCTCAGCCTGTCCTGCCATGAGCACAAACACCGCCCCCCTGCCCACTTATGACGATGTCGTGGCCGCTGCCCAGCGCCTGCAGGGCGTAGCCCACCGCACGCCGGTGCTGACCAGCCGCACCATGGACGAACAACTGGGCGCGCGCCTGTTTTTCAAATGCGAGAACCTGCAGCGCATAGGCGCTTTCAAGTTTCGCGGCGCCTATAACGCTCTGGCCCAGTTCACGCCCGAGCAGCGCAAGGGCGGTGCCCTGGCCTTTTCCTCCGGCAACCATGCCCAGGCCATTGCCCAGGCGGCCCAACTGCTGGACATGCCGGCCCTGATCGTCATGCCCGAGGATGCGCCCGCCTCCAAGATGGCGGCCACGCGCGGCTATGGCGCCCAGGTCGTCACCTACAACCGTTTCACCGAAGACCGCGAAGCCATCGCCGACAAGCTGGCGACCGAGCGCGGCATGACGCTGATCCCGCCTTACAACCACCGCGACGTGATTGCCGGCCAGGGCACGGCCGCCAAGGAACTGCTGGAAGAAGTGCCGGATCTGGACTATCTGTTTGTCTGCCTGGGCGGCGGCGGTCTGCTCTCGGGCAGTCTGCTGGCCGCCAACGCCCTGGCTCCGCAATGCAAGGTGATCGGGGTCGAGCCGGAAGCCGGCAACGATGTGCAGCAGTCGCTGCGCGCCGGCCATATCGTCAAGATCGATACGCCGCGCACCATTGCCGACGGCGCCCAGACCCAGGCGCCGGGCGATCTGACCTTTGCCATCATCCAGCAGCGCGTGAACGAGGTTCTTACCGTCAACGACGAGCAATTGGTCCAGGCCATGCGCTTTTATGCCGAGCGCATGAAAATCGTGGTCGAGCCCACGGGATCGCTGTCTCTGGCAGCCGCCATCCACGGCGGTCTGCCGCTCAAGGGCAAGCGCGTGGGCATTGTGATCAGCGGCGGCAATGTGGATTTAGAGCGTTTTGCCAGCCTGCTGTCCGAGTGACAGCGAAAATAGCGTCCGTTGCGGCCCGGCCCGCATCCGCCTGATCCCATTTTTTGCAAGCACGAGCCCGCCACAAGCGGGCCTGCCTGCCTTCACCACAAAGACCAAGAACATGAGCACTTTGCATTTGATCGACCACCCTCTGGTCCAGCACAAACTGACACTGATGCGCCGCAAGGAAGCATCGACCAACAGCTTTCGCCGCATGCTGGGCGAGCTGTCCACGCTGATGGCCTATGAGCTGACGCGCGACTTCCCGCTGCAGGACATCGAGATCGAGACGCCTATGGAAAAAATGACGGGCAAGGTCATCGACGGCAAGAAACTGGCCCTGGTCTCCATCCTGCGCGCAGGCAACGGCTTTCTGGACGGCATGCTCAACGTGGTGCCCGGCGCCCGTATCGGCCACATCGGCCTGTACCGTGACCCCGAGACGCTCAAGCCCGTCGAGTACTACTACAAGATGCCCGAAAACATGGGCGAGCGCGACGTGATCGTGGTCGACCCCATGCTGGCCACCGGCAACTCGGCCGTGGCCGCTGTGCAGCAGCTCAAGGACAAGAGCGCGCCCAAGTCCATCAAGTTCATGTGCCTGCTGGCCGCACCCGAAGGCGTGAAGACCATGCAGGCCGCCCACCCCGATGTGGACATCTACACCGCCGCCGTGGACCGCGAGCTGGACAGCCATGGCTACATCCTGCCCGGCCTGGGTGATGCGGGCGACCGTATCTTCGGCACCAAGTAAGCGGCTTTCGCCTCAATCGAAAACCCCCGGCAGCCGCCAGACTGCCGGGGGTTCTCTTTGCCTGAAACCTGCTCTAAAACAGCAGCGCCTGGCGAACAGACGCCTGAGCCTCGGCTGGTCAGCGCTAGCGCAGCGCCATATTGTTGAGCTTATCCAGCCGCGCAGGCCAGCTGCCTTGCCGGGCCGACTGCAGCAAGATACGCGTCCAGGCAATCCAGGCATCCCACTGCACGCGCTTGTCCCAGGCATTGCCCCAGGTGCAAAAGCATTGCAGCGCGCTCTCGGCAGCCCGAGCGGCCTCGGCGCTGCGGCCCGCGCTCAGGTATAGCTGGGCCAGCACCATCTGCGGCTCGCCCACCCAGGGGTTGAGGGTCACAGCCTGCTCCAGCGTGGCGGTGGCAGCGTCCAGATCGACCAGCGGCTGATCGAGCTGAATCACCGACCAGTACAGCGCCACCGCCGCAGCCTCGTTGCCCGCGCTCAGCAACTGGCTGCCGCTTGCAAACACGGGCGGCAGCGGCAGCTGGGTCTTGAGCGCAGGATGCTGCAGCGCATGGCCCAGGCCGCTGATCTGGCTGAGCATGCGGCTGCTGGGGCGCATGGGGCCGGGCCACAGCGACGCCGCCCAGTGCACGGCCTGCTGACGACTGTGGTCCACGGCCGGGAAACGCGAATAGATGTCTTCCTGCCAGCTGAACCACTGCTCCATGCTGTCGGCCATGCTGACGATCGCGAATACAGCCACTTCATAGGCCGTGAGCCTGAGGGTCTCGCGCGGCTCGGGGCCGCTGCGCTCGATCTGCAAGCTGCCGTCGGCTCCCAGCTCGCCCGCCAACAGCTTTTGCACGAACTGGGTACGGCTCATGGTGCAAAACAGGTAGACCAGATGCTCGGCCTGCTCTCCGACCAGGCGCTTGAGCTGCTCGCGCTCGTTGCCGGCATCGAACTTGACCAGATCGACAAAGGCATTGCCGTAGACACTGTGCAGCAGACCCAGCTGGCGCACCTCCCTGGGTTGCTGCCATAGCGCCAGAGAGCGCGCCACGCCTGCCAGATGGTGGCGAAAAGTGCCGGCCTTGTGCCAATCCTGGCCTACGCCGCGCTCCAGCACCACGGGCAGAAGCGACGCCAGATCGGCGTCACGGCTCAGCCATTCCTCGTCCAGCAAAGTCTTGGCGCGCTCGAACAGCGCCTCATCCAGTTGATTCCAGGGCTGATTCATGCACTCACCATGCGGTTGTGTAAGCACCCTTGAAGGTCTTTTCCACAAAGGCCTTGACCTCAGGTGACTGGTAGGCCTTCACAAACGCCTGCAGGCCTTTGCTGTTTTCATGACCGGCACGCGTGACGATGAGTACGGTCACATAAGGCGTGTTCACATCTTCCAGCGCCAGCGAGTCGCCCTGAGGGGACAGGCCGGCCGCCACGGCATAGCTGCTGTTGACGGCCGCGGCATCCAGATCATCAAGGGCACGGGCCAGCTGGGCGGCTTCAAGCTCGACAAACCTGAGCTTTCTGGGATTGGCCGTGATGTCCAGCACCGAGGCGCGCGCACCGGCATCGGCCTTGAGCGTGATCAATCCCTGCTTGGCCAGCACCATCAGAGCACGCGAGCCATTGGTGGGATCGTTGGGAATGCCCACGCGCGCGCCGCTCTTGAGATCGGCCAGCTTTCTGACCTTCTTGGAGTACACGCCCATTTGCTGGTTCACGGCCTTGGCCACGGGCACCAGCTTGTAGCCACGGTCCTTGTTCTGGGCATCGAGGAAGGGCTGGTGCTGGTAGATGTTGGCGTCGAGATCGCCAGTGGACAGCGCCGCATTGGGCTGGATGAAGTCGCCAAACTCCACCAGCCTGACCTTCAGGCCCTGCCTGGCTGCAACCTGCTTGGCCACTTCGGCAATCTGGGCGTGAGGGCCGGCCGTCACGCCAACGGTCACAGCCAGATCCTGGGCCTGGGCCAGCAATGCGGCAGGTACCAGGGCGGAAGGTACAAGGGCGGCAACCGCCAGGGCTTTTACGAGAGAACGCTTGTGCACCATGGGCACCTTTCAAGACAAATCCGGGAAATGCTGGTCCGCCAAGCATGTGCACACTCAGGGACAGCAGCTTGAAACTTAACGCATAAAGCAAACCTCAGCAGCCAGGCTGGGGCCCTCCCCCATCACAAAGCGGGATGGCTGACAGCGCGGCTCGGCAAATATCAATAAAACCAGCTCACTCCCTTACCTATCAAGCGATGATAGCTATCAAAACAGGAATACTTAAAGCACATCGCAGGCTTGACATTGAACTGCACTTCAAGCTTAAGTTGGGAGCCACAGGAGACTCCCCATGCCTCGTCGCATTCTTCACGTCCTCAGCAACGTCGCCCATTACGATGATCCTGCCGAGCCCATCGGCCTGTGGCTGCCAGAGCTCAGCCATGCCTGGGAGGTCTTTGCACGGCGGGGTTACGCGCAGCACCTGGTCAGCCCGCCGGGCGGCCACTCGCTGCTGGAGCCGCGCTCGCTGAAATGGCCAAACCGGGATGCCACGGCCAAGTCATGGCTGGGGGATTCAGCGCGCATGGCCCTGCTCTCCAACGCGGTCGCCCCTGATGCCGTGGACGCGCAGACTTTGATGCGATTTATTTCACCGGCGGCCATGCCGTGATAATTGACAGGCTCAAGGCCGGCAAGACACCTCTGGCCCCCGTGCGTGACGACCGTCTGCGCACCCTCATCTGGACGCCTGATGCTTACGGCCAGACCTGGAATCTGCCGTGCGACGATGAGCGTCCCAGCTACAAGCAGCTGATCTGCTGGGCCAGCCAGAGCTTTGGCCGCTCTTGCAGGTTTTCCCGCCATCGCCTGCTGCCCCGCTGGACACTGAGCGCAGCCGGCCTGATCTCCAAGCCCGTGGCAGAGCTGCGAGAGCTGCTGCCCCGCTATGCCCACGACAATCTGTTTGACTTCAGAGAGTTCAAGCAGGCATTTCCGGGGTTTTCCGTTACCAGCTACCGGCAGGGGCTGGCGCTGATTGCCAATGAATTTCAGCAAAATCAGCAGACATCCCTTACCCAGCCTGAGAAAGCAGCTATCAAATAAGAATCAACAATAAGAATCAATAGCTAAAAAGCTACCAACTCAGCGCCTGGGCCAGCTGCTCGGCCCGGGTTTGCTCGCGCGGACTCGCCACCGAAGCGCGCAGGATGGCTCGGCTTGCGCCCTGGTCAACGATCCAGAAGACGACGCGCTTGACGGGAGCTGCGCCCGGCCTGCTCTCCTGCGGGCTCACTTCAAACGTCCATTCGCGACCTTCAGGCCGGCGGTCCCTGGTGCGCGTCTGCGCAGTGAAGCTGCGCTTCTTCAAGCTCTCTGCCTTCAAGCGAAACTGCTTTTCCAGCGCGGTGCGAAGCAGCTTTTCCTGCGCCTCGTCGGACTCGGGGATCTTCAGCCCCGTGGTCAGACCCAGCAGTTGCCCAGTCATCAGATCGCGGTACATCATGCGCTGCGAATCCTTAGGCTCTTGCAGATGAAAGCCTGCTGCACGCATGGGCAGCACCATGCCGGTGCGCCGATTTTCCAGATCGGCCACCTGCGGCTCCTGGGCCTGCACCCAGATGTTCTGCAGCCCGCCTGCATTGCGCAGGTACTGGCGCATCAGTCGAGCGGCATCGGCGTCGCGGCCCTGCTGCGCCGCCAGCTCGGCCCCATATTGCTGAGCCTGGTCCACCAGCTCGGACTCCAGCCTGAACAGGCTGACATAGGGCCAGGCCTGCAGCGCCTGATCCAGATAGCGGCTGGCCTCGGCTTTCTGACCGACCTTGAAGGCCGAGATGCCCGCCACCGTATTCAGGCGCGCCAGCTCGGCGGGGAACTGGGCATCTACCAAGGCCGCGCGGGCCAGTTGACCGGCCCTGGACCAGTCCTCATCGACCCGCCAGGCACTGGCCACCTCGCGCTCCTGGCGCGGTAGCTCTGGCGGCAGCTCGGGCGCTTTGGGCCATTGCATGGCCTGCCACAGCTGGGGTAGCTGCAGCAGCGCGCTATCACGCTCGCTGTCCATTTGCTCGGCGTGCAGGCTCAATTTCCAGTTGCCGCGCACCAGCCCCCAATCCAGATGCAGGATGTCGGGCCTCCCCTCTTCTTTTTTCTCGCGGCTGGCCTGCTGACTTTGCACAGCGTCGGCGAACGGCAAGGCCGGCAGCCTCAGCCCAAGCGCTGGCGTCTGCTCGCGGGCAAAAATGCCATGCTCCTGCTGCAACGACTTCTGCCTGGCTGCAGCGTCCATGTCTTTAAGACCATCGTCATAACCGAGCCGCATGCGGACCCGCAAGCGCCTGCCATCGGGCTTCAGATAGACGTACTCCAGGTTCGCGGAGTCGTTGCGATCCCTGGCCGGCTCCAGCTGGACCAGTACCCAGCGCCCCTGCACCAGCGGCACGCTGAGCTGCGCGGCCTGGTAGTGCAGTTGCTTGTGTTCCGCATCCCACTGCCACAGCGGCGCAAAAGCCTTGGATTCCTGCCAAAGCGCCTGCAGATAGCGAGCCAATGCCTCCTGATCGCCAGCCATCATGGCGGCCGTCAGGCCCCGCTGTATCAGCGCCTGCATCTGACCGCTGACCGGGTCGTAGCCCTCGGCTGCGGCCAGAGCCATCATCTGGTCGGTCTGCAACACGGCCTGCGCGTACTGCCCTTGCTGATAAAGCAAGGTGTAGAGCAAACCGGAGGCATCGAGCTGCTCGTAAGGATTGCCGCGTGGCAGCGTCATGTCCAGCAGCTTGCGCGCCTGGGCGATGGCATCGTCCCAGCGTTTGGCCTGCGCGGCCTCGACCACGGCACGGCGCAGCCTGAAAAAAGGCAAATCCTGTTCGGCAGGCGAATCCGCCTGTCGCGCACCCCCCGTCAGCCTTTCAGGCTCGGCCGCCTGTGGCGCAGGGCCCGCCAGCAACAAGGCCACCGCCATAGCGGTCAGGGAAACAGGCGCGGGAATGCGAGGTAAAAAAACCATGAAGTCGATCCACAAGACAGTTCAGCAGGCTTGCAGTATAGAAAGCGGCTGCCGGGCCGCCGGCCGGGGGCGACTCGGGGCAAAAAAAGAGCGACCCCGGGGCCGCTCGTTTTGCCATGCTGCGATGACTTCAGTCCACCAGACCTGCGTAGACATGCTGCACATCGTCGTCGTTTTCCAGACCGGCCAGGAATTCCTGCACTTCTTCCTGCTGCTCGGCAGACAGGCTGCCCATGCTGATGGGGTTCTTGGCCTTGTAGCCCAGCTTGACCGACAGCACCTTGATGCCTTGCGCGGGCAAAGCCTTGCTCACGGCGTCCAGATCGGCAATATCGGTAATGAACAGGGTGGTGCCTTCTTCTTCGCCCGCTTCGAAGTCTTGCGCGCCGGCTTCGATGGCGGCCATTTCGACGTCGGCACCGTTTTCAGGCTCGCCTTCGATCATGCCCACATGGTCAAAATCCCAGGCCACGGCGCTCATCTGGCCCTTGCGGAAGCAGACACGCATATTGGGAGCCGTGCGATTGGGATTGTCGGTCAGACATTCCACCATCACTGGCACACGATGAGGGGCATAGCCCTCAAACAGCACGCTGGAATAGTTCACTGCGTCGGCACCAACGCCGGCGCCCTTCTTGATGGCGCGATCCAGCGTGTCCTTGGGCATGGAAGCCTTGCGGGCCGCTTCCACCGCCATGCGCAGGCGCGAGTTGGCAGCAGGGTCGCCGCCGCCCAGACGGGCGGCAACCATGATTTCCTTGACCAGCTTGCCAAACAGCTTACCCTTGGCATCGGCGACCAGCGCCTTGCCCTTTGCTTTCCATTGCGCGCCCATGGCTGCGTTCCTTGTTGAATGTTGTCAAAACCCGCGCTATGCACACGCAAGCCGCCCGCCAAAACATCGGCGAGCAAAAGCCGGATTTATACACCTGCGCGCAATCTTTTGTCGGCAAACTGCATCAAGTCCGGGTCATAAATACAGGCAAACAGCAAGCGATTGACCGCCCACCCAGGAGGAAAAAATGCACCGCATCACCATTCATGCCCTCGCGTGCAGTGTGCTGGCCCTGCTCGGCTCGCAGGCACTGGCGGCCGCCGAGCTGAGCACGCAAACCGTGGCAACGGGGCTGGAGCACCCCTGGGCACTGGCCTTTTTGCCGGACGGACGCTATCTGGTCACGGAGCGCCCCGGCCGCATGCGCACTGTGGAGGCCGGGGGCAGGCTCAACGCCCCTCTCAAAGGCCTTCCCGCCATCGCCGCCGCCGGGCAAGGCGGCCTGCTGGATGTGGTGCTGGACAGCGACTTTGCCAGCAACCGCCAGCTCTATTTCTGCTTCTCGGAGCCGGGGCAAGGTGCGGACAGAGGCAAGAACAGCACGGCCCTGGCCAAAGCCCAGCTCTCGGCCGACGCCGGCTCTCTGGAAAACGTGCAGATTCTGTTCAGCCAGCGCCCCAAGATCGATTCGGCCTTGCACTTCGGCTGCCGCATCGTGGAACGCAAGGTGAACGGCAAACCCGACGGCTCGCTGTTTCTGACGCTCGGAGAGCGCTACAAGGCCATGCAGGAGGCCCAGAATCTGCAAACCCATCTGGGCAAGATCGTGCGCGTCAACAAGGATGGCAGCGTGCCTCGCGACAACCCCTTTGCGGGCAGGCCCGATGCGCTGGCCGAGATCTGGAGCTATGGCCACCGCAACAGCCAGGGTGCGGCGCTGGGGCCAGGAGACGAGCTCTGGATGACAGAACATGGCCCGCAGGGCGGCGATGAACTCAACCGCATCGAGCCGGGCAAGAATTACGGCTGGCCCGTCATCACATACGGCGAAAACTATGGTGGCGGCAAGATCGGTGCCGGCATCACCGAAAAGACGGGCATGGAACAACCCCGGCATTACTGGGTACCGTCCATCGCTACCTCTGGACTCGCCTATCTGAGCAGCGAGCGCTATGGCGTGGCCTGGAAAGGCTCGTTCATCACGGGTGCACTCAAAGGCATGCAACTGCAGCGCCTGCAGATCGCCGATGGCAGGGTCACCGCCACCGAAGTGCTGCTGCCGCGCCTGGGCCAGCGCGTACGCGATGTGCGCCAGGGACCGGACGGCCTGCTGTACCTGCTCACCGATTCATCCAATGGGCAATTGATGCGCGTGCTGGCAACGCCTTGAGTTCGGATCAGCGCAGCACGCCGCGACTTCTGAGCCAGTAGAGATAGCCCACAATGCAGAACCAGAAGATGGCCTCTCCCAGCCACAGGCCCAGCGACAGCATATCGACCTGGCTGCCGAGCCTGCTGACATACCAGAACATGCCAGCCTGGCTGACCACGCCGAGCATCACGTAAAGAGCGCCCAGCAGCAAAGCCGCGCGATTGCGCGTCCACAGCAGCCACACCAGCGTGAAGCACATGGCCGAGTTCAGCGCCAGCATGGCCTGCAGCACCAGCGCCCACTGGATCCTGGCGGCATTGCGCCAGCCGTCTGAAAAATCGGCCTCCAGCAACATCCATCCGCTCATCAGGCCAAGAAAACCGAACAGACACATCAACAGGGCCAGCCCCTTGCCATAGGGCTGCTCCCAGAGAACTTGCTTTGCTGTCATCCGTCCACTGTCCCTGTCTGATTCAAAACATCTGAGAGCCCGCCATGCTCTCCCGGGCAACCAAGGAGCCACAGTGTGCCATTGCTGCCCCGGTTTCGCGCCACAATCGGCTGCAGTACAAAACAGGCGCTTATATGCTCAATGCCTTGTGGCTCGGTTTTTTTCTCGTGGCAGCGGCAGCTGCGCTCGCGCAGTGGCTGCTGGGCGGTCAAGCCCAGGTGTTCTCATCCATGGTTCAGGCCCTGTTCGCCATGGCCAGGCTGTCGGTCGAAGTGATGGTGCTGCTGTTTGGCACGCTCACGCTGTGGCTGGGCTTTCTGCGCATTGCAGAAAAGGCGGGCGTGGTCGAATGGCTGGCAAAGATGCTGGGCCCGCTGTTTGCCAAGCTCATGCCCGAGGTGCCGCGCGGTCACCCAGCACTGGGCCTGATCACATTGAACTTTGCCGCCAACGGGCTGGGGCTGGACAACGCGGCCACGCCCATGGGCCTCAAGGCCATGCGTGCTTTGCAGGAGCTGAACCCGCAGCCCGACACCGCGACCAATGCGCAGATTCTGTTTCTCGTGCTCAATGCCTCGTCGCTGACGCTGCTGCCGGTCACCATCTTCATGTACCGCATGCAGCAGGGTGCGGCCGATCCGACGCTGGTCTTCCTGCCGATTCTGCTGGCCACTTCCGCCTCTACACTGGTGGGCATGTTCAGCGTGGCTCTGGTGCAGCGCCTGCCCATCTTCAGCCCCGTGGTGCTGGCCTATCTGTTGCCCGTGGCACTGGCGCTGGGCGCTTTTATGGCGTTTCTCACCACGCTCAGCGCGGCGGCACTGGCCCAGCTGTCATCGCTGATGGGCAACCTCACGCTGTTTATGCTGATCGTACTGTTCGTGGGTCTGGGCGCGCTGCGCAAGGTCGCCGTGTACGACAGCTTTATCGAGGGTGCCAAAGAGGGCTTTGATGTCGCCAAAGGCCTGTTGCCCTATCTGGTCGCCATGCTTTGCGCCGTGGGCGTGTTTCGCGCCTCGGGCGCACTGGAATATGCACTCTCAGCCATCCGCTGGGCAGTAGATGCCCTTGGCGTGGATGCCCGCTTTGTCGACGCCCTGCCGACGGCACTGGTCAAGCCCTTTTCCGGCAGCGCGGCCCGCGCCATGCTGATCGAGACCATGCAAAGCCAGGGCGTGGACAGTTTTGCGGCTCTGGCTGCTGCCACGATTCAGGGCAGCACCGAAACCACGTTCTACGTGCTGGCCGTGTACTTTGGTGCCGTGGGCATTCAGCGCGCGCGCCATGCCGTGCCCTGCGCGCTGGTGGCCGAGCTGGCCGGCGTGGTCGCTGCCATCGTGGTTTGCTATCAGTTTTTTGGATAAATCTCAGAACTGGCGGGCGTTGCAAGCCGTTTTTCATCAAATCATTCAGAGAGCAAAGCCATGGACACTGCAGCTTCCCTGTTCCAAGCCTCCTGGCAGCGTACATGGCAGGCCCTGGGCCTGACGCCCCCCGCAGATCTGCTGCAACGCCTGCTCGCAGCCTGGGCCGAACCCCAACGCCACTATCACACCCAGCAGCATCTGGCCGAATGCCTGGGCCAACTCGACTGCGTCTGGGCACAGGCGCAGCGGCCCGGCGAAGTGGCTGTGGCACTCTGGTTTCACGATGCCGTCTACGACATCAAAGCCAGCGACAACGAGCTGCGCAGCGCCGACTGGGCGGCACAGGAACTGCAGGCCTCGGGCGCGCCCGAGGCCTGCTGGCGGCGAGTGCATGAGCTGATCATGGCGACCTGCCACAAGACCACGCCAGCCGATGCCGATGCCCGGCTGCTGGTCGATATCGATCTGGCGATTCTGGGTGCTGACCCCGTACGCTTTGCCGAATACGACCGCCAAGTCGCCGCCGAATATGCCTGGGTGCCGCGTCTGGTCTATGGCTTCAAGCGCAAGCAGGTGCTGCGCGGCTTTCTGGACCAGGCCTTCATTTATGCCACGCCGCACTTTCGGCAACTGCTGGAGGCCCAGGCCCGCAGCAATCTGCAGCAGATCACCTGAACAGGCCTACATCTCGTCAATGACCGTGCTGGCCGTGACGCTCAACGCGGGCGCCCGGCCCTCATCGGCCTCGACGGCAAAGCGGTCGCGGCAGTTGACGTAGAAGCTCGCCCCAAAACGCCCCACGGGGAAGAACTCCTGAAGACGCACCCGCCATTTCTCGGTGTCCACCAGCCCTTCGCGCACGGCCAGCCATTGGACTCGGCCGATAAAGACATAGCGGCTCTCGGTCTCCAGCGTCTCATGCAACACGCATTCAAAGGCCACCGGCGCCTGGGCAATGCGCGGCGGCTGCACGCTCTGCGACGGGGTTGCCGTCAGGCCTGTGTGCAGCAACTCGCTGTGCTCGGGCGGCAGACTGTCACCGCAGCGATGCATGGCAGAGGCCATGGCCTCGTCAGTGATGTGCACCACGAATTCGCTCGTGCGCAGGATGTTGGTGGCCGTGTCCTTCTGCGCCATATCCTGGCGCTTGTTGACGCTGAGCATGACCACCGGCGGGTCCTCGCCCATCATGTTGAACATGCTGAAAGGCGCCGCGTTCACCGTGCCATCGACACCTAGCGTGGTCACGAGTGCAATCGGGCGCGGCACGATCAGGCTGGCCATCAGTTTGTAGCGGGCATAGGTGTCCAGTTGCGCAAAATCAATTTCGGTCATTGCAGTCTCTCCCGGCCTTTGCGGCAGCTCTCGCCCTGGCGGCGGATCTGGTATGGATTCGATAGCAGGCTGCGCAATCAGCAGCAGCCCTGAAGCTGCACAGGATTGCAATATTCATGCCGGATGCCTGCCAGCCGACCCGCGCTCGATCTGCGCACGGCCACGCACCATCGCAGGCGCCCCATGCACCAGAGCCGGACACGCAGGTCCGGCACGCACCGTCGCAGTGCCCTCTTCAGCAGTTCATGCTTTGTATACACATTGGCATCGATCTTGCGCACAAGCAGCAGTCCCTTAGCCATCGATAAACCAAGGAGCCATATGCGCAAACGAACCTTTCTTCAGGCCGCCACGGCTGCTGCAGCCCTGAGCTGGAGCTCGGCCCAGGCGGCGGACACGCCGCTCAAGTTCCAGCTGGACTGGCGCTTCGAAGGACCAGCAGCCCTGTTTGTTCACCCCGAGCAAAAAGGCTATTTCAAACAGGCCGGTCTGGATGTGAATGTGGAGGCCGCCAGCGGTGCGGGTGCCATCCAGCGCGTGGCCTCCGGCACCCATGACCTGGGCTTTGCCGACCTCGCCGCGCTGATGGAATTCCACGCCAACAACCCCGATGCGCCCATCAAGCCTGTGGCGATCATGGTGATCTACAACACCACACCGGCCTCGGTGATGGCACTCAAGAAGTCGGGCATCACCAAGGCCGCCGACCTGACGGGCAAGAAAATGGGAGCCCCCATCTTTGACGCAGGCCGCCGCACCTTCCCCATCTTCGCCCAGGCCAATGGCGTGGGCGATGTGCAATGGAGCACCATGGAGCCGCAACTGCGCGAAACCATGCTGGCGCGCGGCGATCTGGATGCCGTCACCGGCTATACCTTCACCAGCCTGCTCAATCTGGAGGCCCGCGGCATCAAGCGCGAGGATGTGGTGGTCCTGCCCTACGCCACGCATGGCGTTCAGCTCTACGGCAATGTGATCATCGCCAGCCCCAGGCTGATTGCCGAAAAACCGGAAGCCGTGCGCGCCTTCCTCAAGGCCTTTGCGCGTGGGGCCAGGGAAGGCATTGCCAATCCCGAAGCCGCCATTGCGTCCATGAAAGCCAAGGACGGACTGGTCAACGTGCCGCAGGAGGTCAAACGCCTGAAGCTGACGATTGAGACCGCCATCGACAGCAAGGGCGCACGCGAAGAAGGCTTCGGCCAGTTGCGCACCGAGCGTCTGGCCAGGATGGCCGAGCAGGTCGCCAAAGCCTATGCCACCAAGAACCCGGTGCCGGCCAACGCCGTATGGAACGGCAGTTTCCTGCCCAGCATGGCGGAACTGGACATACTGCCGCGACGCTAGGTCAAGGCCCCCTATGCACGGACTTTGAAACATCGGGACAAAATAAAAAAGGCTGCCAGGCAGCCTTGTTTATTGAGGTTCAGCGCGATCAGAGTTCGGGCACCATGGCATCGGCATAGTCATAGAGCTCGCCCAGAATCTCCTCGGCGCGCTCGTCGGCGGTTTCTGACAGGCTGTCGATCATGGCAAACATCTGCTCGGCCGTACGTGCGCCGCCCTGGCCTTCGATCAGGCAGGCCGCGCGGTGCTCCTCCCAGCGCTGCTGCTCGGCGGCATTCAGCGTCATAGGGAAGTTGCGCGCACGGTAGCGCCAGACCAGCTCGGTCAGACGTGCGTCATCAAAGCCGGTCTTGTCCAGCGCCAGCTCCTGCGGCGAGAGGCGCTTGATGCGCTCAAGACGGCGTCGGTCCTCGTTGCCTACAAAGCCGCCATACAGATCCTGGTCCACGTCCAGCGGCTCACCCGCCTCGCGCGTGAAGACGGCCTTCCATTGCGCGCTCATGTCGGGCAGGTCGCGGGCAATCGCCGCATGCCGCATCGCCAGCTCCATGTCCACACCCCATTTTTCAGCCATTGCGGGGCTCAGGGTCTTGAGGCTTCCCACCACCATGGGCGACTTATTGACGTGGATGCTCTTGATGGGCAGACGGCTCACGCCCTCGGGCAGCTCGGCCTGACGCGTGAACAAACGCAGACGCAGGTCTTCGATGCTGATGCCCGAGAGCTCGGCCGGGTCGGCCGCCAGATCCCAGCAGATGACTTCGTTCTTGTTGGTGGGGTGGGTAGCCAGCGGCCACATCACGCCCAGACAGCCGCGCGCGGGGCTGATCATGCCGGTCACATGCAGAAAGGGGCGCGCGTGCTCCTGCGTGGCGGGCAGGCCCATCTCGCGCAGGGCGCCGTCCTTTTTATGCAGACCAAAGGCAAAGTCAAACAGGCGCGGCTGCTTTTCGCGGATCAGCCGGGCCAGGGCAATCGTGGCGCGCACATCGCTCAGCGCATCGTGGGCCTGTTCGTGCAGCAGGCCATTGGCGCGGGCCAGATCCTCGAGCTTGAAGCTGGGCGTGCCGTCTTCCTTTGTCGGCCACTGAATGCCGTCGGGGCGCAACGCATAGACCATGCGCACCACGTCGAGCAAATCCCAGCGGCCGCAGCCGTTCTGCCACTCGCGCGCATAAGGGTCAATGAGATTGCGCCAGAACATGAAGCGCGTGATCTCGTCGTCAAAGCGGATCGTGTTGTAGCCCACGCCCACAGTGCCGGCCTGGGCCAGCTCGGCCTCGATCAGCGCTGCAAATTCATGCTCGGCAACGCCTTCCTGCAGTGCACGCTGGGGCGTGATGCCCGTGATCAGACAGGATTGCGGGTCGGGCAGATAGTCATTGGCCGGCTGGCAATACCACATCACGGGCTCGCCGATTTCGTTGAGCTGGTCATCCGTGCGTATGCCCGCAAACTGCGCGGGACGGTCATAGCGCGGCTGGGCGCCAAAAGTTTCGTAGTCGTGCCAGAAGAAGGTATGAGCCATGGGCCCGAAGTATGCCTGCGAACCGGCAAAGCTTGCGGCTCAGCCCCATCAACTTCAAGTCTTTTTGGCCTTAATCCCTTATGGATAAAGCGCAAGCAGCTATCAATATGTTTGTTTGAGCTGCTCCCAATTCAAACCAAATTTATGCAGAAATTTGCGCAGCCGGTCTGCATCGTTGACCACGGCTTTTTGCTGGCGCGACTGGTCAAACAGTTTGCGACCCGCATCGGACAGCGTGGTCGATGCGCGGCAGACGGCGATGACGGACTGCAGTTGCAAGCGGTCAAACAGATCGATCTGGGCGATGGCGTCTTCGGACAGATAGTCGCCCAGATCCACCTCAGCCTTGGGCAGAACATGGCTTTGCGAATGCTGCCACAGCCAGTCCAGGCGCTTGATCTCGGCCTCCACCTGCCTGGTCGTGATGCGACCGCTGTCGGCCAGCGTGGCCAGCCGCGTGATGCTGGCCGCAAGGTCGCGGAAGTTGCCGCTCCAGGGAGCCTGGGCAGACTTGGCGAACTGCAGATACAGCGCCCTGGCCTCGGCGTTGAAGCGCACGGAGCTGCCGGTCTCGGCCACGGCGCGAAGCAGCAGGTGGTCGATATTGGGCTCCAGATCTTCGGGGCGCTGTGCCAGGCCCGGCAAGGTATAGGACCAGAGATTGATACGCGCAAACAGGTCTTCGCGAAAGCGCCCCTCGGCCACATCGACGCGCAGGTCACGGTGAGTGCCGGCTATGAGCTGAAAATCGCTGCTGACCTCCTTGTCGCTGCCCATGGGGAAAAAGCGCTTTTCCTCCACGGCCTTGAGCAGCATGGCCTGCTCGTCCAGACCGAGCTCGCCGATCTCGTCGAGAAACAGCACGCCTTCATGCGCCGTGCGCAGCAGGCCAGCACGGTCTGCCGCCGCCCCGGTGAACGCTCCCTTTCTGTGGCCGAACAAGGTGGAGGCCGCGCCGTCACCACGCAAGGTGGCGCAGTTGACCTCGACAAAATCGCCGGCCACCTGGTGGCGCGATTTCTTGAGCTCGAAGATGCGCCGCGCCAGATGCGACTTGCCCGCACCCGTGGGCCCGGTGAAAAGAATCGGTGCACGCGAGCGAATCGCCACGCGCTCTATCTCTTCAATCAACTGGTTGAACTGCGGGTTGCGCGTGGCTATGCCGTTCTTGAGGAAGTCCAGCGCCTCGGTCTGGGCCAGATGGAAGCGCTGGGCCAGGGCTTCGTAGCGCGTGAGGTCCAGATCGATCAGGATCATGTTGCCCGGCGAGCCCATCTGCTGCTTGCGCGGTGGCGAGGTCTGCAGCAGCACACCCGGTATCTGGCGCGACTCCACCATAAGGAACATGCAAATCTGCGCCACATGGGTGCCCGTGGTGATGTGTACCCAGTAATTCTCGCGCTCGGTATCAAAGCGGTAATTGCGCGCCCAGTCGTAAAGCGAGGCATACATCTCGCCAAAATCCCAAGGGTCCTGGACATCGGAGTCCACCAGATTGACCCGGGTTTCGGGCGAGACATTGGCAATGTCCTGCACCAGGGTCTGCGCCAGCTTGTCGTAGCGGCTGGAGTACAGCAGCTCCAGCCGGTCTATCACCTGGTCTTCATGCTGCATCAGAGATACCGTAGGCCGCCACTTGCTCCAGCGCCCTGCTCCCTGCCCTGAATCGAGCTGCGTTCCCATGAAGCCAATCACCACATTCTTTTTTGACATATCTTTTTGGATAAATATCTATCTTTAATTCTAATAATATTTCAATTCCTCTTCCACCGCATCTGCCACCAAAAGCAATTGAAATGAAATTTATCCAATTAATTCAATAACTTAAAATTTAACCACTCCACTTTCAAGAAGTTGGCACACCGCTTGCAATAACCTAAGCATCTGCAAGTTGAATGCAAACAGGAGAAGAAGAATGGTCAACACGCAATTGTTTCAAACCAGCCGCGGCGCACTGACTGCAGCCGCCAACACGGTCAATCAGGAAGGCGCCGCAGCCTATGCCTTCAGCCCCCGCCACCAGTTGGCCCAGATGGCCGTGACCGGCTGCCTGAGCCAGACTTTCTATGCCAGCGGTCAGGATCAGCTGGAGCAGTTGGGCAATCTGGTGCTGGAGGTGGACACGCGCTTTACCGCCCAGACGGCCGTCTATGCCCGCCAACGCGGCTATATGAAGGACATGCCAGCCACTCTGGCTGCCGCGCTGGCTGTATGGGATACCGCGCTGCTGAGCCAGGTGTTTGGCCGCGTGATCGACAACGGCAAGATGCTGCGCAACTTTGTGCAGATCGTGCGCAGCGGCGCCATGGGTCGCAAGTCCCTGGGCTCGGCACCCAAGAAGCTGGTGCAGAACTGGCTGCTCAATGCGAGCGAGAAGCAACTGCTCAGCGCTTGCGTGGGCAAGCAGCCATCGCTCGCCGATGTGGTGAAGATGGTGCACCCCAAGCCTCAGGAGGCTTGGCGTTCCGCATGGTTTGCCTGGTTGATCGGCAAGCCTTTTGATGAGGCATCTCTGCCTCCCATCACCCAGGCCTTCGAGCGTTTCAAGCGCGATGCGGCCCAGGGCCTGGTGAGTGCCGAGCTGCCTGATGTGCCGTTTCAGATGCTGACCGCACTTGAGCTGAAAGCCCAGCAATGGGCGCAGATCGCCCGCAGCGGCTCATGGCAGATGGTGCGCCAGAACCTCAACACCTTTGCACGCCATGGCGTGTTCGAGATCAAGGGAATGGCGGCACTGGTCGCCCACAAGCTGGGAGATGCCGACGCCGTGGCCAAGGCCCGTGCCATGCCCTACCAACTGCTGTCGGCCTACCAGGCTGCCGGTGAGCAGGTACCGGCCCAGGTGCGCGATGCGCTGCAAGATGCCATGGAGCATGCCATTGCCAATGTGCCCTGCTTTGCAGGAGCGGTAGTGGTCTGCCCCGATGTATCAGGCTCCATGCACAGCCCAGTGACGGGTTATCGCACCGGAGCCACCACGGCGGTGCGCTGCATCGATGTGGCCGGCCTGATGGCCGCCGCCGTGCTGCGCAAGAACAGGACGGCCCGTGTACTGCCCTTCGAGCAGAAGGTGGTGAAGCTGGAGCTCAACGGCCGCGACTCGGTGATGACCAATGCGACCAAGCTAGCAAAGATCGGCGGCGGCGGTACCAACTGCAGTGCACCACTGAAGCAGTTGGCCGATGAAAAGGCAAGGGTGGATATGGTGATCATGGTCTCGGACAACGAGTCCTGGGTCGATGGTGTGCGCCGCGGTGCCACCGAAACCATGTTGCAGTGGGAGCGCATCAAGCAGCGCAACCCCGACGCCCGGCTGGTCTGCATAGACATCCAGCCCTATGGCACGACGCAGGCCATGGAGCGTGACGACATTCTGAATGTCGGCGGCTTCAGCGATGCGGTGTTCGATGTGGTGGCAAGTTTTGCCGAAGGCAGGCTTGGCGCCGAGCACTGGGTAGGCGAGATCGAGAAGATCGCTCTCGAGTCCCAGTGAGTTGAAGTGATTATCTGTTGTTGGCGAATGCTGGTGGGACTACATATCCAAACTGTCCCGTCTCACCAACCCCTTGTCGCCCGCAGCAGATGTCCTGGATGAAGTTGAACGGTTTGAATGACTGGCTGCGAATGCCGGTGGAACTACATGGGTGCCCGGATTGCAGGTTCGATTCCTGCCCGCCTCGTCGGATCGAAAGATCAACGAGCGGTAGCCAAAGGTACAGCGCGGGTTATGTTTCACCCAGCCCTTGTCGCAGCAAGGCATTCATCACCATGGTTTGAGTTTGGCGCGAATGCCAGCAGGACTACATCTGGTTGCCGGGGTTCGATTCCCCAGCCGGGAAACCGGTCATGGCTATGTCTTGCTTCTCTGGTCGCGCCGCCTTTTTTGAACAAGACTTGCGCAAGCGTGAGTCCCATTGAATTTTCGGTTTGGCTGCCCTGCAGCGAATGCCGGTGGAACTACAGACTTTTAATCTCGTGGTCGCAGGTTCGAATCCTGCCAGCAGTTGCAAAGCTGTTGTAGCTCAGCCTGGTAGAGCACGATGTTTCACCAACCCTTGTCGCTGCAAGACCGCCATCCAAGACATGAACAACAAGGAAACGACTTGCGCAAAACCGGTCCAGGCAAGACGACTACCTCAGCAGGCAGTCCGTTGTTGCGCTCCTGTTTGCGTAGGTCCTGAAGGAAATCAAGATGTCCGAACACAATTACCAACTACTGGAAGTCGCTGGCGGCGTGCCCGTCAAGATGTGGACCAAGGGTGTGCCCGTGGAAACCGAAGCCCGGCAACAGCTGACCAACGCCGCGCGCCTGCCCATTGTCTTCAAACATATTGCCGCCATGCCCGATGTGCACCTGGGCATTGGTGCCACCATCGGCTCGGTGATTCCCACCGTCAAGGCCATCATCCCCGCAGCCGTCGGCGTGGATATCGGCTGCGGCATGATGGCCGCCAAGACCACGCTGCGCGCCGAAGACCTGCCCGACAGCCTGACCACGCTGCGCTCGGCCATTGAAAAAGCCGTGCCCCATGGCTCGGCACCCAGAAGCCGTGGCCGTGATCCTGGCGCCTGGGAGAACCCTCCCGATCTGGTGGACCAGAAATGGGCCACGCTGGTGGACGAGTTCGACGCGCTGTGCGAGCTGCACCCTAGGCTCGAAAAGACCAATAACCGCAAGCACCTGGGAACCCTGGGGAGCGGCAATCACTTCGTGGAAGTGTGCCTGGACGAACTGGGCTTTGTCTGGTTCATGCTGCACTCGGGCTCGCGTGGCGTGGGCAATGCCATCGGCAACCATTTCATCGAGCTGGCCAGGAAGGATGCCGAGCTGCACCAGCGCAATCTGCCCGACCGGGACCTAGCCTACCTGGAAGAGGGTGCCCGCTATTTTGGCGACTATGTGCGCGCCGTGTCCTGGGCGCAGAAGTTCGCCATGAGCAACCGCGAAGTGATGATGGCCAACCTGATCGCCACCGTGCGCCAGGTGATTACCAAGCCTTTCGAGTCCCACGTGGAGGCCGTGAACTGCCACCACAACTATGTGCAGAAGGAGCATCACTTTGGCGAGGATGTGTTCGTCACCCGCAAGGGCGCCGTGAGCGCCAAGCGCGGCGAGATGGGCATCATCCCCGGCAGCATGGGCGCGCGCAGCTATATCGTGCGCGGCCTGGGCAACCCCGAGAGCTTTGAAAGCTGCAGCCACGGCGCGGGCCGCGTAATGAGCCGCACCAAGGCCAAAAAGCTGTACTCGGTGGCTGACCAGATCAAGGCCACCGAAGGCGTGGAATGCCGCAAGGACGAGGGCGTGATCGACGAGATCCCCATGGCCTACAAGGACATCGACGCCGTCATGGCCGCCCAGAAGGACCTGGTGGAAGTGGTCCATACCCTCAAGCAGGTGATCTGCATCAAGGGTTGAATGAAGCGAGAGCATGGACTCACGCCCCATTGCCTGAAAGGAGATCCATTGTGCAAACCATTGAGCACAAAGCCATTCCGGGTGCATTCCTGCTACAGGAGGTCATGCGCGCCATGCACTGCAAACAGAAGCACGATTTGACGGCACTGCTTGCCAGTGAATCGGGCAAGCGAAGCTGGGGCTTCACCTCGCCCAATAGCAACCAAGACTTGCTCATTTAGCAGGTTGTGCGATAGCTCGCAGAGGAAGCGGGATCCGAAAACGAGTGTGCAGAGGCGTTAAGCTCAGCGCCCGAGAAGTGCATATGCTCAAGCCTGGAGCAAGGTGCAAGCAGCGATTCGGTTTTGTTGGAGAGTTGAATGAATGGTTCCGCAGTAGCGGCCCTGCTACCGGTGATTGCGTTGATCGGTACAGGTTTTGGCCTGGCGCGTGTCGGGCTGGTGCGGCAGGCTGCAGTCAAGGACATGTCCAACCTTGTGTTCCTGTTGCTGCTGCCTTCACTGCTGTTTCGCACCATGGCTCAGGTTCATATCGGTGAATTGGATTACCGACCGATTGGCGTGTATTTCCTGTCGGCCATCATCGTATTCGTGACAACGATGCTGGTCTACGGCTTCAACACCCTGGCTGCAGCGCGCGGATTGGCCAGCATGTTCAGCAATGCCGCCATGATCGGCGTACCGCTCGTGGGCCTGGCCTTTGGCGAGCAGGGACTGGTGACGCTGTTCACCTTGATCTCGGTGCACGCCCTGGTATTGCTGACGGCCGCGACCATGGTGTTCGAGTTGGCATCCTCGCGTGAACAGCATGCGGACGACACCCACAACAAACGGTCCATGGGGCGTACTGTCTGGCAGGCAGTGCGCAATAGCGTCATCCACCCTGTGCCTTTGCCGATTCTGGCTGGCTTGCTGTGGTCATTGACAGGCTGGCCTCTGCCTGACGTACTTGATACCTCGCTCAAGATGCTGGGCTCGGCCATGGGTCCCATGGCGTTGCTGCTCGTCGGCATCACGCTGGCATACACCAGGATCGGAGCTTACTGGCGAGCCGCGATGCGTATCACGCTGGTCAAGTCGCTGGTGCACCCACTTGTGTTTCTCACCTGCGCCTGGACGCTGCAGCTGCGTGGCCCGGCCATGGGGGTGATGCTGATCTGCTCAGCCTTGCCTGTGGGCGCCAACGCACTGCTCTTCACCCAGCGCTACCAGGTTGCCGAGGATGAGGTGGTGGCCAGCATTGCCCTCTCCACACTGCTGGCGCTGGTGACCATGCCGCTGCTGCTGATGCTGCTGCACGTCCTGCATGGGACATAGTTCCTCAAGGTAGTCCTTCGCGTATATCCACCCTGATTCAATCGGAGCTCAGTCTTGCCCTGCCGACGCATGGCACTGCGGCATTGGCTGAAACATTGCAGTGAGCCAGTCAGGAGCCGGCCAGCGAAAGTTGGAGCAGATCTCGACCTGTCCTGAAGAAAAGCTTGGCTTTGGAGTCCAGGCAGCTACTCCAAAGTGCCGGACGGGATGACGCAGATCAGTGGACAGGGAACAACGCTCATCCAGTTCGGCAAGGAGGAAGAAGGCAAGGACTTAGGCTCTGTCGTTCAGAAGCCGCAATCACTCATAAAAAAGGCGCCCCTGAAACCCTCGCAAAGTTACACTTTGAATACATGAACACAAATTGACACGAGCTCTCAAACCGAAAACATTGGCTGCTAAAGGAGGCGCGCGAAATGGATCGTTTGAAAATTTCCACTCGGCTGACTTTCTCGTTCATGACATTGATGGTGCTGATACTAGTGCTGGGAGGGGTGGCACTTTGGGGGTCGTCGACTCAGCGCTCAGCCCTGACCGACATCACCCAGAAGCAAATCCCGATCATTCGCACGCTGAACACCATCACGGATGGTGCCAATGAACAGGCGATTCAGTTCCGCAACCTAGCGATCTTTTCCACGGAGACGCTCCAGGCCTCGGCACGCGCCATGATTCAGAAGACCCGCACCGAGCTGGCTGCAGAAATGGATTCGCTGAGCAAGCACACGCACTCCGGCCTGGGACAATCGCTGCTGGAAGATCTGAAGCAGCGGCGCGTGGCCTTCCTCAAATCCGGTGATGAATTTCTTGGACTGCTCGATCAGGGCCAAAGAGATGAAGCGCTGAGATTGCTGGAAACCCAACTGCGCCCCAACCAACTCGAATATCAGCGGGTCATCCGCAGCATGCTGGATCACCAGACCCAAAGCTCCGACTTGGCCAGCCAGAAGGCAGAAGCTGCTGCCGACAATCTGTTCCAGGAAGTGTTGGCGGCAGGTGCAATCGCCATTCTTCTAGCGGTAACCCTGGCCATCAAGATTACTCGATCCATCACCGGCCCCCTGTCCCTGGCCATGGCAGCAGCCGACCGTGTGGCCAGAGGTGATCTTAGCGGCCAGATCACCGTGAAGTCTCAGGATGAAACCGGTCAACTGCTGAGTGCGCTGCAACGCATGCAACACAGCCTCGTGAGCACAGTGTCGGCGGTGCGTGGCAATGCTCAGGGAGTTGCGTCGGGCAGTGCTCAGATCGCCATGGGCAATAACGACCTATCCAGCCGCACGGAAGAGCAAGCAAGTGCTCTTGAACAAACTGCTGCATCCATGGAGCAGTTGAGTGCGACGGTCAAACAAAATGCCGACAACGCACGCGAGGCCAATCAGATGGCCGTGAATGCATCCTCTGTGGCCACACAGGGCGGTGAAGTGGTCGCAGAGGTCGTGGAGACCATGAAGAGCATCAATGACAGCAGCCGCAAGATTTCCGACATCATCGGTGTCATCGATGGCATCGCTTTCCAGACCAATATTCTGGCTTTGAACGCCGCCGTCGAAGCTGCCCGCGCCGGTGAGCAAGGACGAGGCTTTGCGGTGGTGGCAAGCGAAGTACGGGCTCTGGCTGGACGCTCAGCCGAGGCAGCCAAGGAAATCAAGCAGCTCATTACCACCAGTGTGCAGCGCGTGGAGCAGGGCTCCTTGCTCGTGGACAAAGCTGGCGAGACCATGACCAATGTGGTCACGGCCATTCGGCGCGTCACCGATATCATGGGTGAAATCAGCGCTGCCAGCCATGAGCAAAGCTCGGGGATGGCCCAGATTGGGGAAGCCGTTACCCAAATGGATCAAACCACGCAGCAAAATGCGGCATTGGTCGAGGAAATGGCCGCCGCAGCCAGCAGCCTGCACAACCAAGCACAGTCGCTGGTCGAAGCAGTGGCAGTCTTCAAGTTGTCAGAGCACCAACAAAATACCTCTGCCGCAATGCAGGCAGCCTCGGTCAACCCGACAAAACCAGCGACCGTAGCAAAGGTATCGGAGTCGTCACCCAAGCCATTCATGGCCACCAAGTCCCCTGTGCTGCGTCGACCAGTTGCTATCGCTGGAACACAGCAGGCTACGGACAAGCATGGCGATGACTGGGAAACTTTTTGACGGAGCTTCCGAGCAGATCCAGTGAACAAAGGCAGTGAGGCGTCAAGCCTGCCGCTTTTTGAACTTATCGGTGTCGTTGCATAGCTCCGTGCTCTACAGCAGATATGCGTAGACGATGAGCAACTCCACACACCAGGACCTGCTGCCAGTAGCTCCTTAGGCGCACTACAACGGCCAGCCTCAGGTGATGCTCGCCAAACCTTTCACACAGTGCCCCGCACTTTGAAGGAGGCTGACGGGCATCGCACACCTCAGCGAGGAACTCTCTCACCCGCAAGTCATCAGCCTGCTGACAGCAACCCTGTTTTTATTCGAGATGATGAGAGATCGGGATCCCAGGGGAGCCGCCTCCCCGCGCTAGAGCAGACATCCAAGTACTTGCATATCCCCCGCATCAGCGCCGACTGCGGCGTTAGTTAGTTCGCAGTTTACAGATCGCCATCATGGCCAGTTGGCTCAGTACCCGGCTGGTCGTTCCACGCACGGTGCAAGTTACGCATTTCACGGAGCGTGTCAGACGTTTTACGGCTCCACCCGAGCTTCGCGCCGTACGGCCTGTGGCGGCATGCCGAAGCCACGCAGGAAGGCTTCGCGCATATGGCGCCGGTCACGAAAACCTGTCTCCTGAGCAATCACCTCCAGCGGATGCCGACTGCCCTCAATCATCAGCCGCGCGGCTTCAAGCCGAAGACCCTCCACGGCTTTGGCGGGGGACTGCCCCGTCTCGGCCGTGAACACCCGGCTGAACTGGCGTGGACTCAAGCTGGCAGCCTCTGCCAGCTCTTCCACGCTCAATGCTTGAGAAAGGTTGCGCCGAGCATGCTCCAACGCCTGCTGGATGCGGTCTGACTTGGGTGCCAGCTTGAGCATCTCCGAGTGCTGTGACTGCCCGCCCGAGCGGCGCTGGTGCATGACCAGGCGGTGTGCAACCGACCGTGCAACCTTGGCGCCCAGGTCTTTTTCCACCAGCGCCAACGCCAGGTCGATCTCCGCTGTCATACCGGCAGAGGTCCAGATCGGTCCGTCGGCAATGTAGATGCGGTCGGCCTCAATCTGCGCCTGTGGGTGGCGCTGCTGCAAGGCCTCGGCCCAATACCAGTGCGTGGTGGCGCGGCGCCCATCAAGCAGGCCCGCGTCGCCCAGCAGGAAAGCGCCCGTGCACAGGCCGGCCACGCGCCAAGCGGATACCGTCACTTTGCTCAGCAGCCGGATCAGCTCCGGTGCCGGAGCGACGTCTCTTGGAGTGAGATTGCCCGCAACCAGCCAGGTGTCTGCCCTGCTGTTGGCTGTGAAAGGGTTTGCCTGCAATGCAAGCCCTGCCGAAGCTCGGACCGCGCCATTCATCGCATAGGTCTCCACCTCATAGAAAGGCTTCTCCGCCATCAGGTTGGCGAGTTCGAACACGGCCTGGGTGGCCAGCGCCATGACTTGGAAGCCTTCCGGCAGGATGTAACCGATGCGGTGCATAAGGAGCGTCCTTTTCGATGTCCTTTTTCATGACTATATACGTCATTTACGACAAACCACGCACATCGCACCATTCAGGCCATGGACAACATCCATCAACCTCAAGGAGTTCCACCATGGCACAAACCCATCTCGGTACCACCCTCGTTACCGAGGCATCCAGCGGCATCGGTGCGCCACATGCAACAAAAGCTCGCTCAGCGTGGCTATGACCTGATCCCGATCGCCCGCAGCGGCGAACAGCTGAACGCGCTGGCGAGCAGCGCAAGGCTTTTGTACTGGCTTTGAGCCAGTCGCTGCAGCATGAGTTGACTGACCAAGGTGTTCGGGTTCAGGCAGTGTTGCCTGGTGCCACGGCCACGGACTTCTGGGCCATCGGTGGATTGCCGGTAGAGAGCCTGGATGCAAGCATCGTGACGGGCGTCGAAGACCTCGTCGATGCAGCACTGCTGGGGTTTGAGCGTGGAGAAGAGGTCTCTACTTCCTCGCTGCATGCTGGCGAGAAGTGGGATGCCTATGAGGCCGCACGCCAAGCTATGGCTGGCCAGTTGTCCAGCAACATCGCCGCCCAGCGCTACGCCGCTGCGCCGCTGCGCATTGACTATCGCAAGGAGCCCATGTCATGAAAGCCGTTATTGCCGCATATGCGCGCTCGCCGTTTCACTTCGCCCGCAAGGGCCGCTTGGCCGAAGTGCGGCCGGACACGCTGGCAGCCCAGGTCGTACAGGGTTTGTTGAAGCGCTCCGACCTGGATCCTGCACTCCTGGAGGATGTGATCCTCGGCTGCGCCTACCCCGAGGCCTCGCAAGGCAACAATCTGGCGCGCATCGTCGGCCTGCTGGCCGGCCTGCCCGAGACCGTGGGCGGCATGACTGTGAACCGGTTTTGCGGCTCGTCGATGCAGGCCGTGCATATTGCCGCAGCGCAGATCGAGGCCGGCATGGGCGACGCCTTCCTCTGCGTGGGCGTGGAATCCATGACGATGGTTCCGCAGGGCGGCTTCAACTTCTCGCCGAACCCCCAGTTGCAGGCCAATACCGACGCCTATATTTCAATGGGCGAAACGGCGGAAAACGTGGCCCAGAGATGGGGGGTGACCCGCGCCGACCAGGAGTTGCTGGCACTGCAATCCCATCAGAAAGCCGCCGCTGCTCGCGACCGGGGTCTGCTGATCGATGAAATCGTGCCTATTCTTTTACCGGATGGAGAACTGCTGGATGCCGACGGCTGCATACGCCCCGCCACCACACTGGAGACCCTGGCCGGGCTCAAGCCCGCCTTCAGGCCTGATGGCGTGGTCACGGCGGGCACATCGTCGCCGTTGACCGACGGCGCTGCGGCCGTGCTGGTCACTAGCGACGATTTTGCCGAACGCCATGGTCTGCAAGCACTGGCGCGCATCCGCAGCTTCGCGACCGTGGGAGTGGACCCAGCGATCATGGGCATCGGTCCGATACCCGCCGCACGCAAGGCGCTGGCCCGCGCAGGTCTCACCGTGGCCAATCTGGACGTGGTTGAGATCAACGAAGCTTTCTCTTCGCAGGCGCTGGCCTGCATCCGAGACCTCGGCCTGGACATGGAGACCGTGAATATTGACGGCGGTGGGCTCGCCATCGGTCATCCACTTGGCGCCACTGGTGCGCGCATCACCGGCAAGGCAGCTGCCTTGCTTGCACGACAGCAGGGACGATATGCCCTGGCCACCCAATGCATCGGCGGTGGGCAAGGTATTGCGACGGTGCTGGAGAGACCGTGAGCTCATATCGACAGAGACCAAGACTTCAACTCCACTCGAGGAAACCATGATGCTCCGTAGCACCGAAACCCTGAACAGTCTGTTTGAACGCCAGCGCGGCACACTGCCCGATACCTTTGGCGCACGGCCGCACATTCCGACGGCCCCAGCTCCGCCAGGCGTTTCACGCTGGAGCTTTGGCCGCATGGCCCGCACCCATGCAGGCCACGAGCCGCTCAAGCGCGGCACACCCCCCCCTTGGCATTCCCCGCCGCTTCATGAAACGCAGCCATGCGCCGCTGCTGCGCCACGATTTGCACCCGATCGGTGGCAATGAACTCGAGACCGTGATCGCCGACACCGGAGGCATGCTGCCATGTATCTACCTCAACGAGACCGCTGCACGCTCGAGGAATATGCAGACTGTTTGCCGCGCCCTGCCCTCATCGACTGCGCAAAGGGAGGGAGGGAGGGAGTGAGTGAGTGAGTTAGCTTGCCTCGATCAGGCCCATCAAGACCTGGCCCACATCGGCCTCGAGCTTGAAATCCAGCAATACATCGGCTCGCGTCACCCCTTGGTTGATGGCCACGATGGACTTGCCCTGCTCATGCGCTGCCAGCGCAAAGCGGTAACCCGAATACACCATCAATGAAGAGCCGGCGATCAGCACGGCGTCAGCCCTGGCCACGGCAGCCATGCAGGTCTGCACGCGCTCACGCGGCACGGTCTCGCCAAAGAACACCACATCGGGCTTGATCAGGCCCGTTGCGCAATGTGGGCAGGCCGGCACGACAAAGCGACTGAAGTCCTGGTTTTCCAGATCGGCGTCGCCATCGGGCGCAGGTGTGGCATAGAGCTGGGCCCAGGCCGGGTTCAGTGCCAACAGCCGCTGCTGCAGATCGGCACGGGCAGAGCGCTTGTCGCAGTCCATGCAGCGTACGGTGTCGATGCGCCCGTGCAGGTCCACGATGTTCAGGCTGCCGGCCGCATCATGCAGGCCATCGACATTCTGGGTGATCAGCAACTCCAGCCGGCCTTGCCGCTCCAGTCGCGCCAGGGCCTGGTGGGCGGAACCGGGCCGCGCCTGACCCATCACGCGCCAGCCCAGCATGGAACGCGCCCAGTAGCGCTGACGCACCAGCACATCGCCCATGAAGGCCTGATAGGTCACGGGCTGTGGACGCTTCCACTGTCCGTTGCGGTCACGATAGTCGGGAATGCCGGCTTCGGTGCTGCAGCCGGCACCACCAATGACCACCACGCGCGGGTGCGCATGCAGCCAGTCCTGCAGGCGCCACAGCGCCAGAGCATCCACACAATGATTCAGGGTTTCACTCATTACAGCAGCGGTGATGTCAATCGGGCCACGGAACCGATCAGCCGTCGTCGCAGGCCTTTTTCGCTGCGATATTGCACCATTCGAGCCTGACCCAGGTCGGCATCGAACTGGGCAGCGATGGCCTGATTCAGCTCTGGCCCGTAGCCGATCACACAGACCTCGTAGTTGAGGAAAAAGCTGCGATAGTCAAAATTGGCTGTGCCGATCATGGCCATATTGTCATCGACCACCAAGGTCTTGGAGTGCAGCATGCTGGCTGCATATTCATAGATATGCACGCCACAGCGAATCAGCTCGTCAAAATAGGAGCGCGCAGCGGCCGTCACCAATAACGAATCGGACTTCTTCGGCACCAGAATGCGGACCTCCACACCACGCAACGCGGCATTGGTGAGAGCCGTCAGCGCGCCTTCGGTCGGCACAAAGTAAGGCGTGGTCAGCAAGATGCGCTGCTGGGCCGCGTTGATGGCCGCCAGATAGGCGCGGTAGATGGCGTCCAGGTGGTCATCAGGCCCAGAGGTCACGACCTGCATGGGGATGGGACCGTCTTCGCAATCAGGCAGCAGATCATCTAGATCGTCGGGCAGGCGATGCGGATCGTCGCTGCGGGTGTAGGCCCAGTCCTCGAGAAACACTGTCTGCAGCCAATTGACAACGGAGCCTTCGACCCGGATGTGCACGTCATGATATGCATCGTTACAAATGCGCTCGTTCTCTTCATCGGTGACGTTCACGCCGCCCGTAAAGCCCACTTTTCCATCGCAGACCAGAATCTTGCGGTGGGTACGGAAGTTGATCACGGGCCGCAGCCGCCGCCCTATCTTGGCGTCGTGAAAGCGCAGCACCTCGGCCCCGGCCTGCTGTAGCGGCTCCAGAAACTTTCGCCCCAGCTTCTTGGAGCCCAGAGCATCCACCAGCAAACGCACCTGCACGCCCGCACGTGCTTTCTCGATCAGCAAATCACGCAAGGCCGTGCCAGTCTGATCGGGCTCGTAGATGTAGTACTCCAGATGCACATGGTGGCGTGCTGCGCTCACGGCCTCGGCAATCGCATCAAAGGTAGCGCCCCCCCCCACAAGCAACTGCATGGAAGTGGCCGTGCTTACCGGGAAATCGCTGGTCATGCCAACCAGCCGCGCCACCTGACGCAGACGTTCCTGCTGGGCCGGAATGCGCTCCCTGAGCTTTTGCATGCTGTTGCGCAAACGCGAACGCTTGCGCGAGCGCAGCCGCTTGATACGCTGGCGTTTCATGCGCTGCGGACCGAAGTAGTAATAGACCAACAGACCCACCACAGGTAGCGCTGCCATGGACAACAGCCAGCTCAGCGTGGCAATCGGCTGGCTGCGCTGCAGCAGAATCCAGATGCCTACCACGACGACATACAGCGACCAGCCCACAGACAGCCAGAGCTTGACGCTCTCGTGGCTCAGCTGCATTGCTATCCAGTCCAATTGCGCACTCCTGTTGTTCGATGAACCATTTCCAACATGCCCTCGCAGTATGGCAGCGGCATGGCAGACTGCAGCGGTCCGCCTGACCGGGGAAACGCCCTCCAGCAGACGCCATGCTTTTGTGCCGCGCTACAAAGAGTATATTGATACGCATGACTTCCGAACTCATCACGACTCTGGCCCAGGCTCGCAAGGCCGCCCGCATCACCCAGGCCGATCTGGCCGAACGTGCCGGTCTGTCGCGTATGGCCGTACAGCGCACTGAAACCGGCGATGTCGACCCGCGCTTTTCCACTCTGCAGGAAATGGCCCGTGTACTGAATATGGAGCTGATCGCCGTGCCGGCCGAGCTCCACGCCCAGGTGCTGGCACTGATTCAGCCCCAGACCGACCAGAAGGGTGCAGCCAGCAGCATCGCCAGTCCGGTGACCGGCCAGGATTCGCTATGAAGTCTTACGTCTTGTTAACTTGAGAACCCTGTTTGCTCGGCCACAATGGCCCGTTTTTTTGCTGACATTCAGAGGTTTGAGAGATGGCGATTCACAACTGGGATTACGCACCGGAGGCGCTGGAGGTACAGGTCAGCGAATTGTTGCTGGCCACAGCAGATCAAAGCGACGAACTGGTCGATGAAAGCGTGCGTCTGGTCCTGCAGGAGCTGCGCCAGCACCTCAATATGGAGGTGATTTTTATCTCAGAGATCCGCAACAGCCAACGCATGTTCCAGCATGTCGATACTGCTCCCGGCAAGGAATTGATTGCTACTGGCGGCGGCGGCCCTCTGGAAGAGTCGTTTTGCCAGTGCGTACTCGACGGCGTTCTGCCCGGTCTGGTCCAGGATGCGGCCACCCACCCGGCCTTTACCAAGCTGCCGGCAACTCCTTTTCGTGTAGGTGCTCATCTGAGCACCCCTATCGTGCTGGCCAGCGGCAAGGTCTACGGCACGCTGTGCTGCTTCAGTCAGGCCGCCGATGAAAGCCTGACGGCCAAGGACCTGCAAAAACTCGAATGCGTGGCCAGGATCATCGCCAGGCGACTCGATATCAAGCAGGCTCAACAACTGCAGCCGGCCGAAGAAAAGCGCACGCCTTGCGGCCCGACTTCTCCCGGAAAGCTCTGAAAACCAGCTCTCCGGGGAAAAGCTGCGTCAGTTCACCGCCACGCAGACCTGGCGCTGCTCGCCCAGTCCGTCAGCACCCAACCGCACCACGTCGCCGGGCTTGAGAAAGACGGGCTCTGGCTTTTGACCCAGGCCCACGCCCGCAGGCGTTCCGGTGAGAATCACATCGCCGGCCTCCAGCGTCATGAAGTGGCTGATATAGCTGATGATCTTGGGCACGCCAAAGATGAAATTGCTGGTATTGCTGCCTTGCATGCGCTGGCCGTTCACTTCAAGCCACAACGCAATGCGGTGCGGATCGGCCACCTCGTCGGCCGTCAGCAGCCAGGGTCCCAGCGGTGCAAAGCTGTCATGGCTCTTGCCCTTGTCCCAGGTGCCTCCGCGCTCCATCTGCCAAGCCCGCTCGGACACATCGTTGCCCAGCACATAGCCGGCCACATGACCCAGCGCGGCCTGCTCGCCCACCCGCGTGGCGCGGCTGCCGATGACCACCCCCAGCTCCACTTCCCAGTCCACCTTGGTCGCCGCCGGCGCTATCTGTATGGCATCATTGGGCCCGCTGATGGCCGTGACCGCCTTCATGAACAGCACCGGTTCGGCCGGTGGCGCAGCCCCCGCCTCTGCCGCATGGTCTGCATAGTTGAGCCCCACGCAGACGATCTTGCCCACCTGCGCCACCGGGCAGCCCAGTCGGGGGGCTCCTGACACGGCCGGCAGCGCCTCGGATTGTCGATCGCGCCATTGCGCCAGCTTTTCTGGATGCAGCTCGGCGCCGCGCCAGTCCGCCACCCAGGCCGAAGCATCGCGCAACACTCCTTGAGCATCCAGCAGACCGGGCTTTTCCTCACCGGCAGCTCCAAATCGAACCAGTTTCATAGTCTCTCCATTCCTCGGAAATCACTTTCGGGCGCTCGGCACAAACACAGGTATTCCACCACCAGGCACCGTCATCCTCGACTCGTCTTTCACCACAGCCTGCTGGCGGCCCCTGCTTGAGCCACCCGCTGTCACGCCACTTCAAACAAGCGCCCCCACCCCTTGATATCCGCCGGGCTACGCCCTGCCGCACGCAGCATCCCCCACACCGTGGTACTTACCGTATCGAGCAGCGGCACATTCCAGCGCCGCTCCACCTGATCGGCCAGCTGCGCTGCATGCAGATTGGTGCAGTAAGTCACCACCGCATCGGGAGCGCCCTCCTCGATCACCTCTGCAATCAGCCCCAGCAGTTGCTCCGGCTCCACGAGCGCGAAGCGGTGATTGACCGAAATGTTCAGATGCCGGTGAGCCGTGGTTTCCACACCGGCTGCGCGGTAATTGTTGACGATACATTGCTGCACATCCGCGGTATAGGGGCTCACGATGGCCAGCTTTTTGACGGAAAGCTTTTGCATCAGCTCATTGAGCGCCAGGATGGCCGTCGTTGCCTTGATGCCCGTACGCTGCTCGATGCGCTCGCACAACTGCCGATCGCAGTCAAAACCGCGCCAGCCAGCAGCGGTACCACTCCAGCCGATCACATCCACTTTGGCATCCGCCAGCAGCTCTGCGGCCGCAAGAATCTTGCTGTCATCAAACTGATTGAGCGCGGCCTGCGCCAACGAAATCTCCGTCACCGTGAAGCGCGAAAAATGCGCCGAGCATCGACCCGCGCTGGCGGCAAGCGCACTGGTCAGAGGCTCCAGCGCCGTATTCGAAGAAGGCGTCAGCACGCCCAGGCATGTCTTGGTTGCAGTCATCTCTTGTGTTTCTCCGTGAAGGGCTGATCGTCTCAGCAGCCGAATCATATTGTTCTCAGTCCAGTGAAAAACGTCAACAACACTGTCAACAACAATAAAAGCGTAAATTCTTAAAGTCGCCAGAAAATACATTCCACTTCGTCTGTAGCACTGCGAAAATGCAGATATTTCAACGCAAATTTATTCACATAGGTGTTTTCTATATTGTTTACAACATTGTCGACATTTAAATTTTCATCACATCAACCAACCCTGGATGGAGTGACCCCGAAGATGCATATCCCGACCACAGCCGCAGCGGAGCACACGCAGGCTCCGACCAAAGTCCGATGGAAGATCTTCCTGATGATGTTGTTCCTCATCTCGATCAACTACATCGACCGAGCTTCGCTATCGGTAGCCATGCCGATGATTGCCAAGGAATTCGATCTAAGTCCTGCCATGCAGGGCTTGTTGCTGAGCTCTTTTTTCTGGACCTATGCCTTCATGCAGATCCCGGGAGGCATGCTTGCCGACAAATACGGCCCGCGCTCCGTCATCGCCGGCGCCACTCTGGGCTGGGGTCTGTTTCAAACCATCGCCGCCTTCACCACGGGCTGGTTCCCACTGCTGCTGACACGCCTGGGCCTGGGAGCCGCCGAAGCCCCCATCTACCCGGCCGGCGGCAAGCTCAACGGCATCTGGATGTCCCAGAACGAGCGCGGCCGCGGTGCCACGCTGCTTGACGGCGGCGCACCGTTGGGCGCCGCCCTGGGCGGCCATCATCATTGCAGGCCTGATCGCCTTCTTCGGCTCCTGGCGCATCTCCTTCGTGGTCGCCGGCGTCGGCACCATGATCGCGGGCTACTTTGCCTGGTCCTATATCCGCAACCACCCTCGCGAACATTCCGGCGTGAACGAGGCCGAAGCCCGTCACATCGAAGCAGCACATGCCGAAGACGCCAGGGCCGACGCCGGCACCAGCAAGGGCAAGCTGCTGGACTTCTTCAAGTACCGCTCGGTGTGGGGCATGTTCTTTGGCTGGATGTGCTTCAACGCACTCTTTTACGGTCTACTGACCTGGATGCCCACCTACCTGTCCAAGGTGCACGGCATGGACATCAAGGCCATGGGCGGCGCGCTTTTCGCCATGTTCTTCTCCGGCTTCGTGGGAGAAATGATCGGCGGCTGGATCGCCGACAAATGGCGTGAGAAAGGTGGCAACCAGGCCACCGTGCTGCGCACTCTGTTCGGCATTGCATCGATCATCGCCACCATCGCCATCTATGGTGTCTCGCAGATCACCGACCCCGTCACGGTCGTCATCCTGCTGTCCATCACCCTGTTCTTCCTGCGCTGGTGCGGCCTGTTCTGGTGCATCCCCTCCCTGATCGGAACCCGCAATCGCGTCGGCTTTCTGGGCGGCGTCATGAACCTCGGCGGCAATTGCGCCGGTATTGGCGTGCCCATCATCGTGGGGCTCATCGTGCAGGCAACAGGTTCCTACTTCATGGCGCTGATGATGTTCACCGGCGCAGGCGTGGGCTTGTTCATCTGCTCGGCCTTGCTGATCGACTACAGCAAGAAGGTACCCGTGTAAGCCTCAGGCATGAAGACAGCCAGAGCGGCCTGCCGACGCAGCGCCGCTCCTGCCTCCTCGGTACACAAAGGAAGCCCCTCCGAAGCAGCCACTGCCTCATCGAGCTTGAGCGCGCCACACACATCACCACAGTCATGCCAGCACCGGCAGCCACTCACTTTCAACGTAGAACCGACCCCGAACATGAACCCCTGCGAATTCGATATCGTGGTGCGCAATGCGCAAGTCGCAACCGCCAGTGACATCTTTGAAGCCGACATCGGCATCCGCAACGGCAAGATCGCCCAGCTGGGCAACAAGCTGCCTTCCGGCACCCACGAATACGACGCTCAAGGCCGAGTGGTCACACCGGGCGGTATCGATGCCCACTGCCATCTGGATCAGCCCATGGAACCGCCCGTGCGCATGGCAGACGACTTCGAAAGCGGCACCCGCGCTGCAGCCTGCGGCGGCACCACCACGGTCATCCCCTTTGCCGCCCAGGCCAAAGGCCAGTCCTTGCGCGCAGCCGTGGCCGACTACCATCGCCGCGCAGAAGGCAAAGCATGTGTGGACTATGGTTTCCACATGATCGTCAGCGACCCCACCCCGGAAGTACTGGAAAACGAACTGCCCGCGCTGATCCGGGAAGGCTACACCTCCTTCAAGATCTACATGACCTATGACGATCTGAAGCTCGATGACGGTCAGATTCTCGATGTTCTGGACGTGGCTCGCAAATACGATGCCACGGCCATGATCCATGCCGAGAATGCCGACTGCATCCAATGGCTGACCAAGCGCCTGGAAGCCAGCGGCCGCACCGCCCCCCGCTATCACGCAGTCTAGCGCCCAATGCTGGTGGAGCGCGAGGCCACGCACCGCGCCATTGCGCTCTCGGAGCTTGCAGATGTGCCGATACTCATCGTCCATGTCTCGGGCCGCGAGGCTGTCGAGCAGATCCGCTGGGCGCGCTCCCACGGCATGAACATCATGGCCGAGACCTGCCCTCAATACCTGTTCCTGAGCGCAGAAGACCTGGGCCTGGACGACAGCTACCAGGGCGCCAAGTGCGTATGCAGCCCGCCGCCACGCGACAAGGCCAACCAGGAGGTCATCTGGAACGGTCTCAATGACGGCCTCTTCACCGTATTCTCATCCGACCATGCGCCATTCAACTACGACGCCCCGGAAGGCAAAAAGCCGGGTGGCCAGGAGGTGTCCTTCAGCCATATCCCAAACGGCATCCCGGGCATCGAGACTCGCCTGTCCCTGCTCTATACCCACGGCGTGCTGGCTGGACGCATGACGCTGAACCGCTTCGTGGAACTGACCTCCACCAACCCGGCCAAGGTCTATGGGCTGCATCCGCGCAAGGGCAGCATCGCCATAGGAGCCGATGCCGACCTGGTCGTCTGGCAGGAGGGCGAGCGCACCATCAACAACCGCGACCTGCATCACAACGTGGACCATACTCCTTACGAAGGCCAGTTGATCAAGGCCTGGCCCTGCCTGACCCTGTCGGGCGGCCAGATCGTCTGGGATGGCGAGAAGTTCCAGGCCCGAGCCGGCCAGGGACGATTCCTGCAGCGTGGAGCCCCCACATTGCTGCCCAAGCGACCTGCACCCCGCTTCTGAACCGGAGCACACACCATGAAACTGCTCATCATCAATCCCAATATCTCCGAGAGCGTCACTTCCTTGATAGAGAAAGAGGCGAGGCTAGCCGCTGCTTCGGGTACGGAAATCACCATGCTGACTGCCCCTATGGGCGTGGCCTATATCGAGACGCGCTTCGAGGCCATGATTGCCGCCTACGCTGTAGCCGAGCTGGCCGCAACCCATGCCGCGCGGCATGACGCCGTCATAGTGGCTGCCTTTGGCGACCCCGGTCTCGAAGGCCTGCGCGAGGCCCTGGACATTCCCGTACTGGGCATGACCGAATCCGCGCTCATGAGCGCATGCATGCTCGGCAAACGCTTTTCGATCATCGCCATCTCCAGGCGCATTACCGCCTGGTACCGAGATATGGTCGAGCGCAACGGACTCATCGACCGACTGGCCAGCATTCGCTGCCTGGACGAGCCTCTGCGAGACATCGGAAGTGTGCAGGACGACCATGCCGCACGCCTGCAGGCCTTGTGCGAAGCAGCGGTCAGAGAAGATGGCGCCGACGTACTGATCATTGCCGGCGCCCCGCTGGCCGGCCTCGCCCGCTCCATCAAGCAGAGTTTGCCGGTACCGGCCGTTGATGGTGTCTCCAGCGCAGTCAACCATGCACAGAGCCTGGTCTCGCTGGCTCCCGCTCCAGCACGCGCCGGCAGCTTTGCCAAACCTCCACGCAAGGACTTCAAGAACCTCCCCCCGGGGCTCACCCAGCTATTGAGCCAGCTGCCCTGAGCACACTGCGGGATAACCTCAATCGGGACGTTCGAAGCCGACATGCCGTGTGACACTAGAATTCACCTACATGTCGACAAAAGACACTACAAAAGTGAACAATCGAAGCAATACATCTCGATCTGAAATTACCGTGGATGAAATGGCAACCCGCATTGCCACAGCCATCCATGAGCACCGACTGCTGCCGGGAACCAAGCTCGGCGAAGACAGGCTGGCCAATATCTTCAACACCAGCCGGGCTCGCGTGCGCGAGGTCCTTGCCCGCATGGCCCGCGACCAGATGGTGGAGTTGTTCCCGCAGCGCGGAGCCTTTGTCGCCAAACCCAGCATCGAGCAGGCGCTGGACGTCTTTGAAGCACGCCGACTGATAGAGCCAGGCATTGTGCGTCGCCTTGTTCTGAACATGGACAACAGCAAGATCCGTCGCCTGCAGACCCATCTGAAGCAGGAGCGCGAAGCACGTGCCAACTCCGACAAGCGAGCCACGGTGCGCCTGTCCGGCGAGTTTCATGTGCTGCTGGCGGAGCTGGCCGGCAACTCCGCGCTGCTGCGCAGCATGCGTGAACTGTCCACACTGACCTGCCTGACGATCTCGCTGTATGAATCGGCGGTCAACACCTGCTGCCTGGTGGATGAGCACGAAGCCGTGGTCGATGCCATCATCGCGGGCAATGGCGAGCTGGCAGAGCAATTGATGCTCAGCCACCTGGACCACATACAGGGCAGCCTGCGCCTGGAGGCCGATGCCGACGACGCTGATCTGGAGCAGATCCTGGGCGACCTCTGAACTGCGCCAGGCGTCGCGCTCCGGCAACAGGAGCCATCAAAGTGATCGATACACCCTTCTCTACTGAAGATGGCTCGAGCCGATCCGAAGACAGGCGCCCGGATTAGCATCCACAGCTGACTCCGATCACTCTCTGCCTGAGGCCTTGAGACCCGCCCGATGAGCTCGCCCGCCCCACCGTCCTTGCCGCTAGCCGAGCGGCCACGCCCGCGCCATCTGCGCGAACTGTTCTGGTCGCTGACCTTTCTGGCCTTGCAGGGCTTTGGCGGCGTGCTGGCCGTGGTGCAGCGCGAACTGGTCGAAAAACGCCAATGGCTGAGCAATGAGGAGTTCATGGAGGATTGGGCCGTGGCGCAGATCATGCCCGGGCCCAATGTGGTGAATCTTTCCATCATGCTGGGCGAACGCTACTTCGGCTGGCGCGGCGCCATCGTGGGGCTGTTCGGCATGCTGACGTTTCCCATGCTGGTGGTCATCAGCCTCACCTTGGTCTACACGCAGTTCGCGGCCAACCCGGCCGTTGCCGGAGCACTGCGCGGCATGGGCGCCGTGGCGGCAGGGCTGGTGGCGGGCATGGGCCTGAAGCTGGCCGGCACGCTGCGCAAGCACCCGCTGGGCAAGTGGTATTGCGCAGGGCTGGCCATCGCCGCCTTTGTGCTGGTGGCCGTGCTGCGCCTGCCGCTGTTCTGGGCCTTGCTGCTGGTGGGCGCAACAGGCTGTGTGCTGACCTACCGGAGGCTGGCATGAGCCCGCTGGCGATCGCGCTGCAGACCGTGGACTGGCTGCATCTTTTTGCCTATTTCCTGACGCTGTCGCTGATGGCCGTGGGTGGAGCCATCACCGCCGCGCCCGATATGCACCGCTATCTGGTCGACGGCAACCACTGGCTCTCGGAAACCCAGTTCACCAGCTCCATCGCCATTGCCCAGGCCGCCCCCGGCCCCAATGTGCTGTTCATCGCCCTGCTGGGCTGGAACGTGGGACTGAATGCGGGCGGCGGCGCCGGCCCTGCCGCCTGGGGACTGGGTGCACTGGGTGTTGCCGTATGCATGGTGGGCATTTTGCTGCCCAGCTCGCTGCTGACCTGGCAGGCCTCGCGCTGGGGTCAGCGCAACCGGGACAAACGCGGCGTGCGCGCCTTCAAGCAAGGCATGGCTCCGCTGGTGATCGGTCTGCTGCTGGCCACTGGCTGGCTGCTGGGCAGTGCCAGCGGCAACCCTGGCAAGGACTGGAAGCTATGGCTGCTGAGCCTTGCGTGCACATTGCTGGTATGGCGCACCCGCATTCATCTGCTGTGGCTGCTCGCTGGCGGTGCGGCGCTGGGTGCGCTGGGCTGGGTGTAAAAAAACAGTACCGTCAGGCTCCGGGTTCGGCAGATCAGGCCTCAACTGCCAAAGCAGTCTCTTTCCTGAGGCCGCTGCTGGCTCCAATGCCTGCCTAGTCGGAGCTTTGCAGCAGCAACGGCAGCACCTGCGCCGATGGCATGGCGATCATCTGGTCCGCCACCGAGTCCAGCTCGCTGGCATGCGGGTTGATGATGACCACGCGCGCCCGGTTGCGCCGTGCGATCTTGGCCAAACCTGCTGCCGGGTAGACTGCGCCCGACGTGCCGATCACCAGCATCAGCTGACATTGCTCTGCCGCCTGCTCTGCCCTGGCCCAGACCTGGCTGGGCAGAGACTCGCCAAACCACACGACGGCAGGCCGCAGCAAATTGCCGCAGGCGGCGCAATGAGGCGGCTCCCCGGGGACAGCCTGCTCCAGGTCGCAGGACGCACAACGGCGATTCAGCCAGCGATTGCTGTTCAGCTCTCCATGCAGGCTCAGCACCTCTTGACTGCCCGCCTGCTGGTGCAGGCCATCCACATTCTGTGTGATAAGTGTCATTCGACCGGGATGCTGCCTTGCCCAGCGCGCCAGCGCCAGGTGCCCCTCATTGGGGGCCACCTTGGCAACCAGCGCGCGTCGGTGCTCGTACCAGCGCCAGACATGAGCCGGATCGCGGCGGTACCCCAGCTCGCTGGCCATTTCCTCAGGCTTGAACCGGGACCAATACCCGTCTGCATCCTCCCTGAAAGTGGGCACTCCCGACTCGGCGCTGACACCGGCCCCTGTTAGCACGGCCACTCGCTGCGCCTCGCCCAGCCAGCGACGCACGCAGGCGATCGCGGCCAAGGACGTCGAAGAATTGTCAATAAGTGCTTGAACCAAGGCTATAACCTCAAAAAACAAGTTGCAACGTGGAATACTTGAATTTATCTGCGGAGCTTCTTCTTTGCCTGATATTGCACCACACCAGCATATGAACGAATCGGGCCAACTGTTCGCACTTCAGCAAGCCATGACGCCTGCAGCATTGGCATGGGGTCTTGTTGATGTCCAAACGTTGGAGCTGCGCTTTGCCAATCCTGCATTGCAGCGCCTTCTGCAACCCAGCCACCAGCCCCCCGGCATACCCCAACGCGAGATTCTGGAAACAGCCAGGCTCGCTATCAGGCAGTGCATGGAAACAGGCCTGGAAGCGACTGCAAACCTGCCCGATCACCCTGGGCTCTGGCATTTTTCACCGATTCAAGGCGCTGGCACGACAGAAGCGGTGCAATGCTATGTACTGCCTACCGAAACCTCGTTTCGTGAACCCGATGAAGAACTCGGGCTGGGACATGTCAACCGCTTTGAGGCCTTTCTGGACCACCTGCCCTACCAGGTCTGGATTGCAACACCCCATGGAGAAGTGACCTGGCTCAACCGGGCCCTGCATGAATACGCCTACCGGGAAGTACGCCTCCTGAGCCTGCGCGAAGGCATCTGGATTGATATCGTGCATCCCGACGATCTGGCGGCCGTCAACACCGGGCTGTCACGCGCCCTGATCACCGAAAAATCGACAGGATACCGGCTGCGCATCAAGCGCCATGACGGCCAGTACCACTGGTTTTTTTCGTCGCTGTCTCCCGTCAAGAATGCGCAGGGCAGGATTCTCTACTGGGTCGGCGCCAACCTGAGCATAGACAGCGTCCGGCAGTCCGAGAATCAACTGCGCGACCAGATCACCACGCTGAGCCACCAGCTGAGGCTCAAGCAGCAGGCGCTGGATCAGGCCGAGACCTACCTCGCGCAGGCCCAGAAGATGGGCATGGTGAACCAGCTGTCTGCCGGCGTCGCGCACGACATGAAGAACCTGCTTTTCATCACCGGCCTGCATGCCGGCATGCTGGAAAAGCAGTTGGGTGAGCCCGAGCAGCTCGAGCATGTGGATGTGATACTCAACACCATCCAGAAAGCAGGCAGCCTGGCATCGCATCTGACGGGGTTCAGCAGTCGCAAATCCATGCAGCTGGCTGCTGCCGACCCCCGTGCGCTGGTACAGGATCTGGAGCCGCTGCTGAGCAAGGCCGTCGGCCAGAACGCTGAATTGCAGCTGCATATGGCAAGCAGCATCTGGCCCATCAGCGTGGACAAGCTGTATTTCGAGAACTCGCTGATCAATCTCTGCATCAATGCGCGTGATGCCACCGAAGAGCACGGCCAGATCACGCTGACAGCGGAGAACGTGTTGCTCAAGCGCGCCAGCCATGCGGGCGACTACGTAATGATCAGCGTGGCCGACAACGGCACGGGAATGAGTGAAGAGATCAAGGCCCGCATCTTCGAGATGTTCTTCACCACCAAGCCCGAAGGCAAGGGCGCGGGCCTGGGCCTGCCCATGGTCAAGAACTTCATGGACCACGTCCAGGGCCTGATCGAGGTGGAAAGCACCCCAGGCCTGGGCACCATCGTGAGCCTGTACTTTCCGCGCGCACAACCGGTCATACCGCAGAGCCCGCAAGCCTCGGCCCCTGCGGGCCGGCAGGAAACGATTTTGCTCATCGAGCCCGATCTGGCCACACGCAATGCCATGGCCCAGGTGCTCTACGGACTTGGTTATCAAGTCGTGACCGCATATTTACCCGAAGTCGCGCTGCGCTATATCAACAGCGGCATGAAGGTGGATCTCATCATTGCCGCCGATGAGTTTTCCGGTGCCTTGAGCATCGCGAAAATGCAGGAAAAGCTGGCGCGGGAGAATGTTCTCATTCCGCTCATTCTCATGACAAGCAGCGAAGAGGCCGAAGTGCCGCATGCTCAGGAATGCCGCTATGTGGTGCTCAGCAAGCCCATGGAGATTGGTGAGCTGGCACGCACCGTACAGCGCATGCTGCATCCGGACTGCAAGACGCCAGCCGATCTGCCTGCCGTCTGAGAACGACTCGGCCGGAGCTTCAAAAAAGGCGCTGCTGCTCTCGCAGCCGCGCCTTGCTTCAGTACCCGGAAAGCCGACTCAGGCCTTGATCGCAACGGCTGCGGCCAGGCGCTGGCGCAACGCCTCATACAGGCATACCCCGCTGGCGACCGACACGTTCAGGCTTTCCACCGCGCCCTGCATGGGGATGCTGACCAGCGCATCGCAGGTCTTGCGGGTGAGCTGGCGCATTCCATCGCCCTCGGCCCCCAGCACCAGCGCTGTCGGGCCAGTCAGATCCATCTGATAGAGATGTTTGTCGGCATCGCCGCTGGTACCGATGATCCAGATGCCGCGCTCCTTGAGTTCCTTGAGCGTGCGCGCCAGATTGGTGACCATGAAGTAAGGCACGGTCTCGGCCGCACCACTGGCCACCTTGGCCACGGTGGCGTTGATGCCGGCCGCGTGATCCTTGGGAGCGATCACGGCATGCACGCCGGCGCCATCTGCCACACGCAGGCAGGCACCCAGATTGTGCGGATCAGTCACGCCGTCGAGCACCAGCAGCAGCGGGGCCTTCACCCCCTCCTCCTGCAGGTCGTCGAGCAGCTCATCGAGCGTGCGCGTGTCCTTGACTTCTTCCACGCGTGCAGCCACGCCTTGATGGCCGTGAGAGCCAGCCAGCTTGGCAATGCGCAGGGCATCAGCCTCGATCAGACGCACACCGGCTTCCTTGGCCCGCTCCAGAAACTGGCGCATGCGCGCATCGCGACGCGAAGCCTCGAAATAGACTTCAATGATGGATTGGGGGGCGGTCTTCAGACGCACGCCTACGGCGTGAAAGCCGAAAAGAACTTTGGGGGACGACATGGGGCCACATTATCCCGGCGTTTACGGCAGACCTGAGACTCGCAGGGCCATGTCTGGGCTGACAGCTGAGGTTTTCCATTGCCGCTACACTGCGCCCCCAACGGGCAAGGCACCGGCTCATCAGGCAGCACCAGCATGGCTTTTGCCGAGTGCGAGTCTTTACATGAAGCTCCACTGCCACCCAGAACGACTGGCAACAGGCTTGAGCCTGTTGCCCCTGCATTCACGCAACAGCCTCTTCATGTCGCTTGCGTGCTTGTATCCCCCTCCAATCCCATAACGAATACCCAGCATGCTCAACGCCTTGCTCGATTGGTTCAACCGCACCAGCCTGGTGCTGCAGATTGTGATTGCCCTGGTTCTGGGCGGCCTGGTGGCCTGGCTATGGCCCGCAGCCGCCCAGCCGGTTTCCCTGTTGGGCAGCTTGTTCATCGCCGCGCTCAAGGCTGTCGCTCCGGTTCTGGTGCTGCTGCTGGTCATGGCGGCCGTCAGCAGCCACCGCCCCGGCCAGCCAACGCAAATCAAGCCCGTGCTCTGGCTGTACGTCCTCGGCACACTGGCGGCGGCCTGTGTGGCCGTTGCAGCCAGCGCGCTCTTTCCCTCGGTGATTCACTTTCGTGAAGCGCCCAAAGTCCAGAGCGTGCCCGGCGAGATCAGCCAGGTGCTGAGCACCGTCGTCCAAAGCCTGTTCGACAACCCCGTCCATGCATTGCTGAACGCCAACTACATCGGCATTTTGGCCTGGGCTATTGCGTTGGGCCTGGCACTACGCCACGCCACACCCACCACCCGCACCATGGTGGATGACTTTAGCCATGCCATCACCCGCGTGATTCAAGGCGTGATTCGCCTGGCCCCCTTCGGCATCTTCGGCCTGGTGGTCGCCACCTTCTCCTCCGGCGGGCTGGAAGCACTCAAGGACTACGCCCATCTGCTGGCCGTGCTGGTCGGCAGCATGGTGTTTGTGGCATTGGTGATCAACCCAGTCATTGTCTGGACACAGACTCGCCGCAATCCCTACCCGCTGGTGCTGACCTGCCTGCGCGAAAGCGCAGTGACCGCCTTCTTCACGCGCAGCTCGGGAGCCAATATTCCCGTCAATCTGGCCTTGGCCCAGAAGCTCAGGCTCGACGAGAACACCTACAGCATCTCCATCCCGCTGGGCGCCACCATCAATATGGCCGGCGCTGCCGTCACCATCAGCGTGCTGACACTGGCCGCTGCCCATACGCTCAATATCTCGGTGGACATCCCCACGGCCATATTGCTGTGCGTGGTCTCTGCGGTCTGCGCCTGCGGTGCCTCGGGCGTACCCGGTGGCTCGCTGCTGCTGATTCCGCTGGCCTGCAGCCTGTTCAACATCCCCAACGATGTGGCCATGCAGGTGGTGGGGGTCGGCTATGTGATCGGCGTGATTCAGGACTCGACCGAGACAGCCCTCAATTCCTCGACCGACGTGCTGTTTACCGCAGCCGCCTGCCGCGCCGCAGAGCGCAGGGCCGGACTGGAAGTCGCGCGCATCTGAGGCTTGAGCTCAGAGACTGCTGATTGAATCGCTGCAAGCGCTTGTTTGATAAGCGCAAAAATCCCCAAAGGCCTGTGATCACACAGGCCTTTTTGTTTTTCAGACAGAGCGCCCGGCTTCTATGGTGATGCTGCGATCACATTGCGCCGCAATCTCGCGATCATGCGTAACCAGAATCAGGGTCGTGCCGCGCTCGCGGTTGAGTGCAAACATCAGCTCCATGATGGTCTGGCCCGTGGCGAAGTCCAGGCTCCCAGTGGGCTCGTCGGCCAGCAGCACGGCCGGCTCCACCACAAAAGCACGCGCCAGGGCCACGCGCTGCTGCTCGCCACCCGACATCAGCCTGGGATAGTGATTGAGACGCTGACCCAGGCCCACACGCTCCATCATCTGCGAAGCCCGTGCCCTCGCTTCGCGCTGACCCGCCAGCTCCAGCGGCAGCATGACGTTTTCCAGAGCCGTGAGATTGCCCAGCAACTGAAAGCTCTGGAAGACAAAGCCCATCTTCTGCGCCCGCACCGCCGCCCGGTCGTCCTCGCTGAGTGCAAACAGATCCTGGCCCAGCAGGCGGACCGTGCCGTGACTGGGGGTATCGAGGCCGGCCAGAATCGACAGCAAAGTGCTTTTACCCGAGCCAGAGGCCCCCACAATGGCAACTGTTTCACCGGCCGTGAAACTCAGATTGATATCCCGCAAAATATCCAGCACGCCTGTGGAATCGCTCACCGATTTGGACAGTTGCTCAACGGCAATCAAAGGAATGGCAAGAGTTTTGGACATGAATCAATTGGATAGCAAAAACGTCAAGAGTCGCAGCCAGCACTTTGCGCTGCAGCGCCGTCACTGTATCGCTGTTGCTCTGACGCTCGCCATTTCAGGGGCTTGCGGTGCGGCAGTAGCCTCATCGCCTGCCAGAAACAAGGAGCCGGCCAAGGCCGCTGCCGGCGCGAAACCCGGCCCGGTGCTGGTGCTTGGCGACTCCCTGAGCGCAGAATACGGCCTGACACGCGGCAAGGGCTGGGTGCAGTTGCTGCAGCAGCGCATGAGTGATGAAAAAAACCCGCGCAAGGTGGTCAATGCCAGTATCAGCGGCGAGACCACGGCCGGCGGCAGAGCGCGCCTGGCGTCGCTGCTCAGGCAGCATGAACCCGGCATCGTTATTCTGGAGCTGGGCGGCAACGACGCATTGCGCGGCCTGGCGCTGCAGAGCACACAGCAGAATCTGGAAGTCATGATCAAGGCAGCCAGGGAGGCCGGGGCCCAGGTACTGCTGGTGGGCATGCAGGTACCGCCCAACTATGGAGCGGCATATACCGAGCAATTTGCCGATATGTTCAGGAGCATTGCCGACGCGCAAAAGCTGCCGCTGGTGCCGTTTCTGCTGTCGGGCATCGGCGATGCTGCGGACGCCGAACGATGGTTTCAGAGCGACCGCATTCACCCCAATGCCCAGGCCCAGCCCCAGATGCTGGCCAATGTCTGGCCCAAGCTCAAGCCCCTGCTGAAATAAGCGACCGCCGCGCGGCCTCAGTCGCCGCCGCCTCCGCCATCACCGCCAGAGTCCCCGCCGTCCGAGCTGCAGGCACTCTCGTGGCTGCCCGAGCCGCAAAAATAGCTGTCGTTGAAGACGTCGCTGCCGTCTTCGCGGCTGCTCGCCGAAGTCCAGGCCAGCGGCGAATCGGTGCTGTGGCCCGAAGCGCCTGGCTGGGGCGTAAAGACTTTTTTCAACCAGTTCCAGAACTCCATGACATTCCCCCTCATTGCGCCTCAAGCAGCTTCCTCCTTGCTCTCGGCGCGGACGCTGGCTTTATAGGCATGCCAGCTGGCGCAACCCAGCAGCGGCCCGATGACGATCAGACCTGTACTGTAGAAGAGCAGCGAGACCGCAATCAACACGGTGATGATCAGCCCCCACAGCAACATCACACCCGTGTTGGCCCCCACCACGCGCATGCTGGTGATGCAGGCCGTCAAGGCATCGGTATCCAGATCGAGAATGGCGGGCAGTGAAACCACCATGCTGGCAAACACCAAGGCAGCAAATATCCCGCCAACTGCGGTGTAGCCCAGCAGGAACTCCCAGTTCTCGGGGCGCACCAGGGTCTGCAGCAGGGTGGCCGTACTGGGCATGCCGGTATCGAACGAGATGGCGAACACCACCATGGCGGCGCGCCCCCAGAGCATCTCCAGCACCATCAACACCATGACCAGCATGCCCATGCTGGCCAGATGCTTGTCCCAGCAGGTCAACGACTGCGACAGCAGCACGGGCTTGCCCTGCTCCAGCTGCTTGCTGACGTAGTACAGGCCCATGGCCATGAAGGGGCCGACCAGCAGACAGCCGCTGGCCATGGACATCACATATTCGGGGCTGGCGCGAAACACCCAGGCCAGCAGCCGCGCCATGCCCCAGAAACACAGGCCGTAGAACAGCGCAATCATGGGTGCGCGCCGCACATCGCCCAGACCGCGCACCAGCCATTGCCAGGGCTCGCTCCAGCGCAGCTGCAGAATCTGCAGATTGCCGGACTCGGCCTTGACCTCGGAAACAGGGGAAGCTTGCATGCGAGATCCTCCTTGGCGCCCGTGCCGCGCCTCGGTGGCGGCAGCTGACAGGAACAAGTTACCCGCTCGACCCTGAATCTGCATTGCGGAAAGCCCGCATGTCAGCCCTCCCGCATTTTTACTATGAAAATAAGAGCTTATAGCGCCTACCCACTATTGATTTCAGACAACAATGATACTAAAGTCTTTTATTCATAATCGCTTAAAGCTCCTATTTAGATAGCATCAATCAAAGGCCTTGAGCAGCGCCTGGGCCAGATCGGCCTGCAGATCGCTCGTATCTTCGAGGCCGATGGCAAAGCGCACCACGGTCCCCGCCTTGATATGGGGTGTGGCACGGCTGCGCATCTCGGGCAGCTCATAGGGCACGACCAGGCTCACAGGCCCGCCCCAGCTATAGCCCAGCTTGAACAGGCGCAGGCTGTCGCAGAAGCGATCCAAGGCAGCCTGGTCGAAGCGCTCGTCGATGACCACGCTGAACAGACCGGCTGCCACGCCATCCTGGCCCTGCCCTTGTCCGCACAGCTGCTTCCAGTAAGCATGGCCCGGGGCGTCAGGCATGGCGGGGTGCAAGACCTGCACCACCGCACTCTGGGTGGCCAGCCACTGTGCCAGCTGGCGTGCCGAGCGATCCTGTGCGTGATAGCGCAGGCCGATACTGGGCAGGCTGCGCAACACGGCTTCGGCGTCGTTGCCGCTCACGCCCAGACCCAGGCGCATGTGCGCGAGCTTGATGCGCATATGCAGGGGCTGGTTGCGCGTGATGATGCTGCCCATCAGCACATCACCGCCGCCGCTGGGGTATTTGGTCAGGGCATGGACCGTGACATCGACGCCCAGGCTGCCATCGCCCAGCAGGTCGAAGGGGCGAAAAGCCAGACCCGCGCCCCAGGTGTTGTCCAGCACCATGGTCACGCCCCTGGCCCGGCACAGGCGCACCTGCTCGACGAGATTCGGGAACTCCATGGTCACCGAGCCCGGAGCCTCCAGCCAGACCAGCTTGGTGGCCGGCGTGATCTTGGCCGCCAGGTCTTCGACGCTCATGGGGTCGTAGTACTGATGGCGAATGCCGAAATGGGCAAGTTCGCCCTCGGTCAGCGTCTTGTTGGGACCGTATACGTTATCGGGCACCAGCACCTCGTCGCCCGTCCTGAGCAGCGCCAACGACACCGTGGCAATCGCGGCCAGGCCGCTGGGCACCAGCAGGCACTGCAGCCCCCCCTCCAGCGAGGCCAGACGCTCTTCCAGTGCGTAGGTCGTGGGCGTGCCATGCAGACCGTAGGTGTAGCTGCTCTTGTCCAGCCAACGGCGTTCGCGCATGGCCTGCACATTCTCGAAGTACACGGTCGAGGCCTTGTGCACGGCAGGCTGAGGGCCTTCGAAGTCCGTGGGTGGCTTGTAAGGGTGGTGGATCAGATGGGTGGAGAGCTTGTGGTCGGCTTGGGTCATGCCCTGATCTTAGTGCCATGCAGCCACAAAAAAGCCAGAGGGCTTGCGCGCTCTGGCTTCATGCGAGATGCAGTCTGAAAGGTCTCAGCCAGCCTTCACAGTCAGATTGTTGTTGACCGAGGTCACGCCCTTGGCGGCCTTGGCAATCTCGCCGGCCTGGGCCTTCACGGCTTCGCTGGGCACGGTGCCGGTCAAGGTCACTGCGCCGCCCTTGGTGTCCACATTGATCTGCAGAGCGCTGATTTCCGGGGCCTTGATCAAATCGGTCTTGACGGCCGCGGTGATGCCGGCGTCATCGAGGGCAGCACCCGCCTTGGCAGCGCCTTCCTCCATCTTGTTGCCAGCCTTTTCCATGGCGGCACCAGTAGCCTCACCAGCCTTGGCCAATGCATCAGCGGCTGCATCGCCGGCCTTGGCCGTACCTTCTTCAATCTTGCTGCCAGCATTTTCCGCAGCCTTCTCGGTCTGGGAAATGGCGGAATCGAGCTTCTGGCCAGCGGTCTTGTTGTCCTCGGACTTGCCGCAGGCAGCCAAGCCAAAGGCCAAGGCGGTAATGGCCAGAACTTGGGCGGAACGCTTGAACATATTGGTCATATCGATTTCTCCCTTAATGCTTGCAAAAACATGACAGTTAACTGTAACCAGGCACCATTTTGTCCCGGATACGAACTTTTCCCGCATCCCTGTAGGACAAATTTGTCCGAATTTGTGACATTTAATTAATAAAAGTCATCTTCTGTAATTGACAGAAACGAGCTGCAAGCCTGCTCTCAGTTCACAGCCTCCCGCATGCGCGGATGGCGCGCAAATGCCAACCCCAGCAGGGTAGCCAACAGCATGACGAAACCGGCAAACAGGCTCACGGCCAGCGTAATGCTCCAGCGGTCGGCGATCCAGCCCACGGCCAACATGGGCAGCATGGAGCCGAGCAGACCTATGGTCTGGTAGGTGGACAACAGGCCGGCCCGGTTGTCGGGCCTGGCAAGACGGCCCACCATGGTCATGCCGGCCAGCATACACATGCCATGCCCCAGTGCCGTCAAGCCCACGCCCAAGATGAACAGCAGCGTCGAGCGCATCTGCAGGTTCCACATCAGCATGGCGTTGCTCAGCACCAGCAGCGCCATGCCGGCAAAACCGCAGCGGTGCAGCGGCAATTTCGCAGCCACCAGCTGAATGCCCGCTGAGACGAGCAAGATCACCGCAATGGCCGTACCGCTGACCACTGGGCCGCGCCAGGGAATCATCTGCTGTAGAAACAGCGGTGCCATGGAGGCATACAGCCCGAATACGCCGAACGCCACGAACGGATAGCCGCAGGTCAGTGCAAAAGCCAGGGAATCCTCGCGCACAGGCCAGGTCAGCCGCGGCAGGCAGTCCCGCCAGTGCAGACGTCCGGGGGCCTGCCCCGGCTGGCCCGCATCCCGCTGCACCGACTCCGGCAGCTTGAGCGTGACAACGCCCGCCACACCGATGCAGCCCAGCACCAGCGGCACCAGATAGGCCGTCGTCAAGGGCTGAGGCAGCCACTGCCCCGCCATGCCGCCGATCAAGGGCCCCAGACCAAAGCCCAGCACATTGAGAAAGCTGGCCACCATGGCCACGCGCTGAGGCTGCAGACGGGTGACTCCGTCAGCCGCCAGCAGCGTCAGTCCCGTGGTGGCGCTGATGGTGATGAGGCTTGACGACACCCCCACCATGAAGCGCCCGACGATCAGACTGGGCAGATTCCAGGCCAGCATGGAGATCAGGGTGCCCGCCAGCGTCAGGCACAGGAAGCACAGCATCACGCGCTCAAAGCCGATGCGGTCAGGCAGGCGCCCCAGAAACAGCAGGGCGCACAGCCCGCCGCACATATAGAGCACATAGATCAGCGAGATATCGCTGGGCCGCAACTGCCAGGCTTGCTGATAGAGCGCATAAAGCGGACTGATCAGCGCCGCCCCCAGCACTCCCACTACCAGGCCGAAGCCCACCCACCAGACCGAGGCCTGTGCCATTGTGGCGCCGGCCTGCCATATATTGCTTTGCGACATTTGCTGCCTCTTGATCGGGCCGGGCCTGCGACAGGGACAGGGCGACAGGCGTTCGTCCTGTCGCGCCGTCAGAGCGGGCCAGCTACTTGCTTGTGATGAGAACATTGTCTGCAAAGCCACATCGGCACGCATAGGCCAAACAAAGGATACATGCCCCAAGCCATTTGCAGCCAAGCACAGGCAGCTATGCTTTTTGACGATCAAAACCAGCACGTCAACGCATCAAACACCCGTCGCTATACTTTGCGCCCTAATGACAGCAGGATTTCCCGGCATGCGCCTGAACGTTTTTTTGCGCCCCTTGGTCTGTTTGAGTCTGCTTGGCCTTGCCGCCTGCGGCAGCAATCCCCCCAGCCCCGCAGCGACGCCCGAGCCGCCCACCGCAACCACATCAGCCCCCCCGATCAAGATCGGCCTGGCGCTGGGCGGCGGCGCGGCCAAGGGCTTTGCCCATATCGGCGTCATCAAGATGCTCGAGGCCAATGGCCTCACGCCCTCGTTCGTGGCCGGCACCAGCGCCGGCAGCGTGGTGGGTGCGCTCTATGCAAGCGGCATGAACGCCTTTGAGCTGCAGGAAAAAGCCGTGGCCCTGGACGAAGCCAAGATTCGCGACCTGCAGCTGTCCGCTGGCGGTCTGGTACTGGGGCAAAAGCTCGAAGACTATGTCAACGAACAGGTGCACCGCAAGCCGCTGGAGCAGATGGCCAAGCCCTTTGTCGCCATCTCCACGCGCCTGGAAGACGGTGAACGCACGGTGTTCGCACGTGGCAATGTGGGCCAGGCCGTGCGCGCATCCAGCAGCGTGCCGGGCGTGTTCCAGCCCGTCACCATCGGCAAGTACCACTATGTGGACGGCGGCATTGTCAGCCCCGTGCCGGTGGATGCCGTGCGCAATCTGGGGGCCGACATCGTGATCGCCGTGGACATCTCCAACAAGGCCAGCGGCAAGACTCCGGCCAATATGCTGGGAGCGCTCAATCAGTCGATTGCCATCATGGGCCAGAAGCTGGGCCAGGCCGAGCTGGCGCGAGCCGACATCATCATTCGTCCCAAGGTGCTGGACATCGGCCCGGCCGACTTCGCGCAGCGCAGCCATGCGATTGTGGAAGGCGAGAAGGCCGCCACTGCACTGATGCCGCAGATTCGCGAACGCATCGCCCAGCTGCGCGCCGAACGCGCCAAGGCCACTCAGGTCGCGCAGCAAAAGGCCTCCGAAGCCAGCTATCAGGACTGCCTGAAGCAGCGATCCAGCCTTCAGAAGCTGTCCGGCATGGTGGGTATGAGCGGCAACTGCGAAAAGCCCTGAGCTGAACCTGCCCCATGAAAAAGGCCCGCTGACGCGGGCCTTTTTGCAGCGCTGCGAGGCTCAGAACGCCTCTTCCTCCATCGCTGCGCAGGTCATGTCGCGCGCCTTGACCACCTGTAGCCAGGCGCCGATGCGCGGCAACTCGTAGTGGAAGAAGTAGCGCTGCGCCGCCATGCTGCCGCGATGAGCCGCAATCGCCAGATCCTTGTCCATGGCCAGTACGGCCAGTGCCACATCCAGCCAGATCCAGGCCAGCACCAGATGACCGAAGGCCTGCATATAGGGCACGGCATTGGCCAGTGCCTCCTGCGGATTGCCCGTGGCCCAAGCCGCCTTGGTGGTTGATCCAACATCGGCCAGCGCACGCGCCAGCTGGTTGGCATAGGTGCCCAGCCTCTCATGCTGCATGGCTCGCTGAATGGTCACGTTGATGCGGGCCGCCAGCAGCTGCAGGCCCTTGCCGCCGTCCATGACAACCTTGCGGCCCAGCAGGTCCATGGCCTGAATGCCATGTGTGCCCTCGTGAATCATGTTCAGGCGGTTGTCGCGCCAGTACTGCTCGACCGCGAAGTCGCGCGTATAGCCATAGCCGCCATGGATCTGGATGGCCAGCGAATTGGCCTCCAGGCAGAACTCGCTGGGCCAGCTCTTGGCCACCGGTGTCAACACCTCCAGCAGCAGCCTGGCTTCTGCCGCCTCCTCGCTCTGGCCGGTGTACTGCTCGTCCACCAACCTGGCGCACAGCAGGTTCAGGGCCAGCGCACCTTCGCAATAGGCCTTCTGTGCCAGCAGCATGCGTTTGACGTCGGCATGCTCGATGATGCGCGACTGCGGCCGGCTCGCATCCTTGCCGCCCTCGCCTATGGGCCTGCCCTGTGGGCGGCTTTGCGCATATTCGAGACTGGCGTGGTAGCCGGCCATGCCCAGCATGGAGGCCGCCATGCCGATGGAGATGCGCGCCTCGTTCATCATGTGGAACATGCATTTGAGGCCCTCCCCGGGCTTGCCGACCAGATAGCCTATGGCGCCCGCACCGCGGCCGTCCAGGCCCCCGCCACTCTGGCCGCGCACCGGGTATTTGCCTTCGCCAAAATTGAGCAAGGTATTGGTCGTTCCGCGCCAGCCCAGCTTGTGGTTGAGGCCCGCCAGAGCCACGTCGTTGCGCTCGCCGGTCAGCCGGCCCTCGGCATCGACCAGCTTCTTGGGCACGATGAACAGCGAAATGCCCTTCACGCCGGCAATCGTCTTGCCATCGGCGCCCGCAATCTTGGCCAGCACCAGATGCACAATATTCTCGGTCATCTCGTGGTCGCCCGAGCTGATCCACATCTTGTTGCCCTTGAGGCGATAGCGCGGCCCCAGTGCGTCGCTCTCATGCTCGATGCCATCGGGCTCTGCGCGCGTGGCGATGTCCGACAGCGACGAGCCCGCCTGCGGCTCGGACAAGGCCATGGTGCCGGCCCAGCGGCCATTGAACTCGTTGGCGGCAAAGACTTTTTTCTGGCGCTCGGTGCCATGGGCCATGATGGCGTTGGCATTGCCCGAGGTCAGCATGTTCGAGCCAATGCTGATGGAGGCCGCTGCGAAAAAGCAGTTGGCCGCCGCCTCCACGGTATAGGGCAGCTGCATGCCGCCCATCTCGTAGTCCTGGGCCGCGCTGAGCATGCCCGATTCGGCATAGGCCTCGCGGGCTTCATAGGTGCATTGAGGCAGGATGACTTTTTCGCCGTCGAACTGCGGCTCCTGCAGATCCACCGTGCGGTTGAAGGGCGCGTATTTCTCGCGCGCAATGCGCTCGCAGGTGTCCATCACCGCATCGAAAGTGTCGCGCGAATGATCGGCAAAGCGGGGGCGGCTGGTCAGTCCTTCGGCCTGCAGCCAGTCGTAGAGCAGAAAGTCAATGGTGGAACGCAGGCGCATAAATTACCCATAAAAACAGGCTTAAACGCTTATAAGTAAAGCGATTGAAGCTATCAAATTCATAAATCCAGAGGAGAGAAAAGCCGTCTCCAGCCCCAACTCAAGGTGGCCAGAAGACGGCTTGATCCAAGCCCTGCTTACAGGACTTCAAACACGCCTGCCGCGCCCATGCCGCCGCCGATGCACATGGTCACGCAGACACGCTTGGCACCACGGCGCTTGCCTTCGATCAGCGCATGACCCGTCAGGCGCTGGCCCGAGACACCATAGGGGTGGCCCACGGCAATCGCGCCGCCGTTAACGTTGAGCCTGTCAGCCGGAATGCCCAGCTTGTCGCGGCAGTAGATGACCTGCACGGCAAAGGCTTCGTTGAGCTCCCACAGGTCGATATCGTTGATCGACAGACCCAGCTTCTTGAGCACCTTGGGAATGGCATAGATGGGGCCGATGCCCATCTCATCAGGCTCGCAGCCGGCCACGGCAAAGCCCAGGAAACGGCCCAGGGGCTTGAGGCCCTTGCGCGAGGCGTATTCCTCGCTGACCACGGCGCAGGCACCGGCACCGTCGGAGAACTGGCTCGCATTGCCGGCGGTAATCACCCCGCCGGGCAGCGCGCTGCGCAGACCGCTGATGCCTTCCTTGGTCGTGCCCTCGCGAATGCCCTCATCCTTGCTCACGATCACCTCCTTGGTGACCATGCCACGCACCTTGTCCACCACGCCCATAACGGTCTTCATGGGGGCGATCTCGGCTTCGAACAGGCCGGCCGCCTGTGCCGCAGCCGCTTTCTGCTGGCTGGAGGCACCGTACTCGTCCTGGGCATCGCGGCTGATGTGGTAGCGCTTGGCCACCTGCTCGGCAGTCTGCAGCATGCTCCAGTAGATCTCGGGCTTCATGGCCGTCAGCTCGGGATCGAAGGCCATGTGCTGATTCAGATGGGGCTGCACGCAGGAGATGCTCTCCAGGCCACCGGCCACCAGCACCTCGTTCTCGCCCGCGATGATGCGCTGGGCAGCCAGCGCAATCGCCTGCAGACCCGAGGAGCAGAAGCGGTTGATGGTCAGGCCCGATGTCGTGACCGGCAGACCTGCACGCATGGCAATCAGACGGGCGACGTTGCCGCCGGTCGTGCCTTCGGGCAGGGACATGCCCATGATCACGTCCTCGACCTCGGCACCCTCGATACCTGCGCGCTCCACTGCGGCCTTGACCGCATGGGCACCCATGCTGGGACCGTAAGTCATGTTGAAAGCGCCCTTCCAGCTCTTGGCCAGCGGAGTGCGCGCGGTAGAAACAATCACTGCGGATGTCATGTTCTGTCCTTTGATTCTGGGTGTTTCGTGGCAGATCGTCCGCGCCTAGCTGAACTGCTTGCCTTCGGCGGCCAGCTTGGCCAGCAACGGTGCGGGCTGCCAGAACTTGGCATCGTCGTTGGGGTTCTGGGCAAAGCGACCCATGGCTTGAACCACGTTGAACAGGCCGACCTCGCCCGCATAGTGCATGGGGCCGCCGCGCCACAGCGGAAAGCCGTAGCCGGTCAGATACACCATGTCGATATCGCCGGACTTGCTGGCAATACCGTCTTCCAGAATCTGCGCGCCTTCGTTGACCAGCGCAAAGACCAGGCGCTGCACGATTTCCTCGTCGGAGATCTTGCGCGGCGTGATGCCCAGACTCTTGCGGTGCTCGTCGATCATCTTGGCCACCACCTCCGAAGGGATGGCATCGCGCTTGCCAGGCACATAGTCATACCAGCCCGCACCAGTCTTCTGGCCGAAGCGGCCCAGCTCGCACAGGCGGTCCGCACTGGCGCTGTACTTCATATCAGGCTTCTCGACATAACGGCGCTTGCGAATCGCCCAACCGATGTCGTTGCCCGCCAGATCGCCCATGCGGAACGGGCCCATGGCAAAGCCGAACTTCTCGATGGCCTTGTCCACCTGCTGTGGCGATGCACCTTCGTCCAGCAGGAAGCCGGCCTGGCGCGAGTACTGCTCGATCATGCGATTGCCGATGAAGCCGTCGCAGACGCCGGAGACCACGGCCGTCTTCTTGATCTTCTTGGCCACCTTCATCACCGTGGCCAACACATCCTTGGCCGTGGCCTTGCCGCGCACCACTTCCAGCAGCTTCATCACATTGGCGGGACTGAAGAAATGCATGCCCACCACGTCCTGGGGACGCTTGGTGAAGGCGGCGATCCTGTCCACATCGAGCGTGGAAGTGTTGGATGCCAGAATCGCACCGGGCTTGGCCACTTCATCGAGCTGCTTGAAGACCTGCTCCTTCACGCCCAGCTCCTCGAACACGGCCTCGATGATGAGGTCGGCATTCTTCAGATCGCCATAGTTGAGCGTGGTGGACAGCAGGCCCATGCGCTGCTCGTACTTCTGCTCGGAGAGCTTGCCCTTCTTGACCTGGGCTTCGTAGTTCTTGCGGATGGTCGCCACGCCGCGGTCCAGGGCTTCCTGCTTGGTCTCCAGAATCGTGACGGGAATGCCCGCATTCAGGAAGTTCATGGAGATGCCGCCGCCCATGGTGCCGGCGCCGATCACGCCCACGGCCCGGATCTCGCGCACCGGTGTATCGCCGGGCACGTCAGGGATCTTGGAGGCGGCACGCTCGGCCATGAACAGATGGCGCAGCGAACGCGACTCAGGCGTCATCATCAGCTGCATGAAGGCTTCGCGCTCGGCCACCATGCCGTCGTCGAATTTCTTGGTCGTGGCGTTCTTGACGGCTTCCAGGCAGCGCATGGGCGCATGGAAGTTCTTGGACATGCCCTGCACCATGGTGGCGGCAAACTCGAAATAGGCCTCGCCCTGGGGATGCTTGCAGGACAGGTCGCGCACACGCGGCAGCGGGCGGACGTCAGCGACCTCCAGCGCCAAGGCCTTGGCCTCGGCCAGCAGCGTCTCGGCCGATGCAGACATCTTGTTGAACAGCTTCTGGCCGGGCAGCATGGCCAGCATTTCGCTCATCACGGTCTCGCCGCTGACGATCATGTTCAGAGCGGCTTCCACACCCAGTGCGCGCGGCAGGCGCTGGGTGCCGCCGGCGCCCGGCAGCAGACCCAGCTTGACCTCGGGCAGTGCCACAGCCGTGCCGGGGGCGGCAATGCGGTAGTGGCAGCCCAGCGCCAGCTCCAGCCCGCCACCCATGCAGACGCTGTGAATCGCGGCAATCAAAGGTTTGGTCGACAGGTCCAGCTGCTGGATGACCGAGATCAGATGCGGCTCACGGTAGGCATCTTCCTTGCCGAACTCGGTGATATCGGCTCCGCCGGAAAAGGCCTTGCCGGCCCCGGTAATGACGATGGCCTTGACGGCGTCATCCGCCAGAGCCTGACGCAAACCTTCAACCACACCGCGCCTGGTAGCCAGACCCAGGCCGTTGACCGGCGGGTTGCTCAAGGTAATGACGGCGATGGCTCCGTCCACTTTGTATTCAGCAGTCATGCTGTTGTCCCCTGTTCAATAAATAGAAAAGAACGGTCGTGCGTTTTTTATTTTCCGAGTTTTGCTGCGTTGCGCAACTGATGCTTGTCCTGAGCGAGACAGCTCACAGAATGAGCACACCTCATGTCAGAGACATCAAGCAAGGGCCTGGGCGGCCCCACCGCCCCGCAGCAAGGTGTCGTCCCCCTCCCGCAAAGCGAGAGAGAGGGGGAAGCGGTAAAGCCGCTCAAGGGGTGTATCGGCTCACACCTCCAGCCACTCCTTGCGAACCTTTTCGTTCGCTCTGAGGGTCTCGGGGGTGCCGTCAAACACGATATGTCCGTGGCCCATGACCAGCGCCCGATCCGAGATATTCATGGCGATGGTGAGCTTTTGCTCGATCAGCAGCACGGACACGCCGCGATCCTTGATCTTCTTGAGGTACTCGCCCACCAGCTCCACGATCTTGGGCGCCAGCCCTTCCGTGGGTTCGTCGATGATGATGAGATCCGGATCGCCCATCAGCGTGCGGCAGAGCGTGAGCATCTGCTGCTCGCCGCCCGACATCACGCCGGCCTCGGTGTGCTGGCGCTCCTTGAGGCGGGGAAACATGGCATACATGTCGTCAAAGCCCCAGCGGCTGCCTTTGCCCTTGCCTTTCTGCCCCAGCATCAGGTTCTGATGCACGGTCAGATTGGGGAATACGTCACGACTTTCGGGCACATAGCCGATACCCAGATGGGCCACCTCATAGGCTTTTTTGCCGTTCAGGTTCTTGCCTTTCCAGTCCAGCGCTCCCTCCCAGTGCACCAGCCCCATGATGGCCTTGGCCGTGGTGGAGCGGCCCGAGCCGTTGCGCCCCAGCAGGGCCACGATCTCGCCCGCATGGACCTCGAAGTCCACGCCATGCAGCACATGGCTTTTGCCGTAGTAGGCATGCAAATCGTTGATCTTCAGCATCTCAATGCGCTCCTGCCTGTTGGTCTGCGACGGAAGATCCCAGATATGCTTCCTGCACTCTGGCGTTGGCACGCACGGCTTCGGGCGTGTCATAGGCGATGACCTCGCCATAGACCACCACGGCAATCTTGTCCGCGAGCCCGAAGACCACGCCCATGTCGTGCTCCACGGTCAGCAGCGTCTTGCCTTCGGTGACTTTCTTGATCAGCTGTATGAAATGCGCGGTTTCGCTGTTGCTCATGCCGGCCGTGGGTTCGTCCAGCAGGATGACGCTGGCACCGCCACCGATGGTGATGCCGATCTCCAGCGCACGCTGCTCCGCATAGGTCAGGTTCACCGCCAGCGTGTCGCGCTTGCGGTGCAGCCCGATCATCTCCATCAGCTCGTTGGCGCGTTCGTTGGCGTCATGCAGATTGGAGAGAAAGCGCCAGAAGCTGTAGCGATAGCCCAGGCTCCAGAGCACGCTGCAGCGCAGATTTTCAAACACCGAAAGCTTGGGAAAGATGTTCGTGATCTGAAAGCTGCGCGACAGTCCCATGCGATTGATTTCGAAAGGCTTTTTGCCGTCAATGCGCTGGCCGTGCAGCAGCACCTCGCCGCTGCTGGGCTCGAAACGGCCGCTGATGAGATTGAACAACGTGCTCTTGCCCGCACCGTTGGGGCCGATGATGGCGATGCGTTCGCCGGCATTGACCGCCAGATTGGCGCCGCGGATGATTTCGGTCTTGCCGAAGCTCTTGCGCAGATCGCGCAGCTCCAGCGCATGAGAGGACTGCTGCACCGCTTGCGCAGCCGGTTGATGGATGGCGATGCTGGACATGGTTCAGCCCTCCCCTTTCTTGATGCTTTCTTCAATCGCTTCCTGTATGCGGCCCCAGCGACGGGCCGTCAGTCGGCGCACGCCCTCCAACAGCCCCAGGCCCACCACGAACACCACAATCGCCACTGTCCAGGTGGCAGCAGCACCGGTGTCCAGCTCGGCTCCCATGAACGGCACCTTGGGGCCCAGAGCCGCATTGAGCTGCATGTGATAGATCATCTCGATCAGCGACGCAGCGCCGATCACCGTCACAGTTCCCGCCGCCAGAATGCCCAGATAGGGCATCAGCAGGCGCTTGAAATGGCCGAACTTGGCGACACGCAGATTCATCATGATCAGGCTGGCCACACCGCCGGGGGCATACATGACCATGAGCAGGAACACCAGGCCCAGGTACAGCAGCCAGGCCTTGGTCAGCTCGGACAGCAGCACCGATGCCAGCACCAGCAGCACGGCACCGATGATGGGGCCGAAGAAGAAGGTGGCTCCGCCCAGGAAGGTGAACAGCAGATAGCCTCCCGAGCGAACCACGCTGACGCTGTCCATGGCCGTGATGATCTCGAAATTGATGGCCGTCAGCCCACCGCCGATGCCGGCGAAAAAGCCTGCAATGATGAAGGCGAAGTAGCGCACGCGCTGGGTGTTGTAGCCCACGAACTCGACACGCTCGGGGTTGTCGCGCACGGCGTTCAGCATGCGCCCCAGCGGCGTGCCGGTAAAGGCAAACATGGCAGCAGTGCAGACAAAGCAATACACGGCAATCAGGTAATACACCTGCAGGCCCGAGCCGAAATCCAGTCCGAAGAACTTGCTGTAGACCCGGTCCGTGGTAATGCCGCCCTCGCCGCCGAAGAACTCGGGAAACATCAGCGCCATGGAGGCCACCAGCTCTCCCAGACCCATGGTGATCATGGCAAAGGTGGTGCCGGATTTCTTGGTCGTCACATATCCGAAGAGCGCGGCGAAGAACATGCCCGCAAGGCCGCCCACAATGGGAATCAGCACCAGCGGAATGGCCATCTCGCCTGCAGCGGCCTTGTTCATGGCATGAATGGCCAGGAACGAACCCAGGCCGGTATAGACCGCATGCCCGAAGCTCAGCATGCCGCCCTGCCCCAGCAGAATGTTGTAGGACAGACAGATGATGATCAGATAGCCGATCTGGCTGAGCATGGTCAGGGCCAGCGAGCTGGTGAAGATCAGCGGTGCCACGATCAGCGCCAGCGCAAACAGGCCCCAGATCAGAATTCGCCCTATGTTCAAGGGCTTGAAGCGGTAATGCCCCTGGTTCCGAGCTTTGTCGGCAGCAGAAGAATTCATGGATGTTTTTGCAATCGAAGACATGGCTCAATCCCCTCTGGTACCCAGCAAGCCCTTGGGGCGGAAGATCAGAATCAGCACCAGGAACAGGTAAGGCAGAATCGGCGCGACCTGCGACAGCGTCAGCCGCAGCACGGGCCAGCCGAAGGTGGACTCATTGACCTGATGGCCCATGGAGGCGAACAGGCCAGCCAGAGACCAGTCCAGTGCCACGGCAAAGGTCTGCAACACGCCGATCAGCAGCGAGGCCACGAAAGCACCGGCCAGCGAACCCATGCCGCCGACCACCACCACCACGAAAATGATGGAGCCCACGGAGGCCGCCATGGCGGGCTCGGTCACATAGGTGTTGCCGCCAATCACTCCGGCCAGACCGGCCAGCGCGCAGCCGCCGCCGAACACCAGCATGAACACGCGCGGCACGTTGTGGCCCAGCGCCTCCACCATTTCGGGGTTCTTGAGCGCCGCCTGAATCACCAGGCCGATGCGTGTGCGCGTCAGCAGCAGCCAGACAGCCACCAGCATCAGCAGCGCCACCAGCATCACAAAGGAACGCGACTTGGGGAACTGTGTGCCATACAAGGTGAACAGCGGCCCCTGCAGCGCCGATGGCAACGCATAAGGCACGGTGCCGCGCCCCCAGACCAGCTGCACCACCTCAAGAATCAGATAGGACAGACCAAAAGTCACCAGCAACTCGGGCACATGGCCATATTTGTGCACGCGGCGCAGGCTGTAGCGCTCGAACAGCGCCCCCAGCACGCCCACCAGCAGCGGGCTGAAAAAGAGCGCGGGCCAGAACCCGATGACGCCGCTGAGCGTGTATGCGAAGTACGCACCCAGCATGTAGAAACTGGTGTGAGCGAAATTAAGCACACCCATCATGCTGAAGATCAGCGTCAGGCCCGAGCTGAGCATGAAAAGCAACAGCCCGTAGCTCACGCCGTTGAGCATGGATATGGTGAAAAATTCAGGCGTCATCGACTTGCCTTGTTCTCATGAGCAAAAAGACCGCTGCAGCACTGCACCTGTTATGCGTTCTTGTCGGTGCGGATGCTGCAGCACGAGGGAAAGCGAGATATGCGAGCCTGACTCAGGACGGACGCTTCATCTGGCAACTGGTGGGCGTGCTGGCCACATAGGGCTCGTAGTACTTCACGGGGGCGAAGGTGTAGCCGGTGTTTTCGGCGTCATAGGGGAACTTGCCGCCCGCCTTCTGCCACTTCGAGATATACAGGCCCTGCTGCAGCTGGTGGTCGCTCTTGCGCATCTCAACATCGCCGTTGAAGCTCTTGAGCTTCATGCCCTCGAGCGCTGCCGCAACCTTGACCGGGTCGGTGGAGCCCGTCTTGACAAAGGCCGCATCCAGCAAGGCGAAGACATGGTAGATTGAGCTTTGCGTCAGGTCGTCGTTGAATTTCTTCTTGAAGCTTTCCATGCTGGCCTGAATCGGCGCGCCCATGTTGTAGTGCCCGTAGGTCACGGTATAGACCTTGCCGTCGGAGGCCGCGCCCATGGCCGTGGGAGCGCCGGCGCCAAATGCGTAATAGGTATAGAACTTGACGTTGTTCAGCCCCGCGTCGTTGGCCGCCTTGAGCAGCAGCGACAGATCCGCGCCCCAGTTGCCGGTGATCACGGTATCGGCTCCCGACTGCTTGATCTTGGCCACATAGGGCGCGAAGTCGCGCACCTGGGCCAGCGGAGAAAAGTCATCGCCCACGATCTGCACATCGGGACGCTTTCTCTTGAGCAAGTCCTTGGCGAACTTGGACACCTGCTGGCCATGCCCGTAGTTCTGGTTGATCAGATAGACCTTCTTGACCTCGGCATCGTCCTTCATGAAGGTGGTCAGCGCCTCCATCTTCATGGAGGTATCGGCATCGAGCCGGAAATGCCAGTAGCTGCACTTGCTGTTGGTCAGGTCGGGATCCACGGCCGCGTAGTTGAGATAGAGCAGCTCCTTGCCCTTGTTGCGGCTGTTGTGCTTTTCCAGCGCATCCATGATGGCCAGCGCCGGGCCCGAGCCATTGCCCTGCGTCACATAGCGCACGCCCTGATCCATGGCCGAGCGCAGCGCGGCCGTGGTCTCCTGCGGGCTGAGCTTGTTGTCCAGCGCCACGATCTCGAACTTCACCCCCGAGGCATTTTTCTTGTTGAACTCCTCCGCCAGCAACTGAAAGGTCTTGAGCTGATTCGTTCCCACGGCAGCCATCAGACCCGACAAGGGATCAATCCAGGCGATCTTGACGGTTTCGCCCTTCTGAGCCCAGGCTCCACCTGCACTCACTGCCATGGCCGAGACGGCCACTGCGCGTATAACCCATTTCATACTTGTCTCCTTTCACCATTTTTGCTAGCAACTTACGCCAATCTACCGGCCGGTAGACTTTTTCCCGCTGGGGAAAGCCTTAGGAACTATCACGCATGCGACTTGCCGGGCCGATTCGCGGCAGTTGGCGACACTTGCGCGACAGCTGCTCGCACTTGCAGACGAATGAAATCCGGGAACAAAAAAGGACGCCACCAGGGCGCCCCGAATATCGATCCCGCCTCCCCGCTCAGGACGGGCGCTTCATCTGGCAACTGGTGGGGGTGCTGGCCACATAGGGCTCGAAGTACTTCACAGGTGCAAAGGTATAGCCCGTGTTCTCGGAGTCCATGGGGTATTTGCCGCCGGCCTTCTCCCAGCGCGCGATGTACAGGCCCTGCTGCAACTGGTGATCGCTCTTGCGCATCTCGACCTCGCCGTTGTAGTTCTGGAACTTCATGCCCTCCATGGTCGCCGCGACCTTGACCGGGTCGGTGGTCTTGGCCTTGGCAAAAGCCTGGTCGAGCATGTTCAGCCCCGTGTACACGGTACCGGTGTACATGTCCTCGTTGACCTTGGCCTTGAAGCCCTTGACGATCTTGTCCATGGCACCGGGCATGTTCAGGTGGCCATAGCCCACCATATAGACCTTGCCTGCCGCCGCTGCGCCCATGGCCGTGGGCGCGCCCGTGGCAATGCCGTAATAGGTGTAGAACTTGACGTTGTTCAGGCCCGCGTCGTTGGCGGCCTTGATCAGCAGCGCCAGGTCCGAGCCCCAGTTGCCGGTGATCACCGTATCGGCGCCCGACTGCTTGATCTTGGCCACATAGGGCGCAAAGTCACGTACCTGAGCCAGTGGCGAGAAGTCATCACCCACGATTTCCACATCGGGGCGTTTGCGCTTGAGCATCTCCTTGGCGAACTTGGACACCTGCTGACCATGCGAGTAGTTCTGGTTGATCAGATAGACCTTCTTGACCTCAGGCACGTCCTTCATATAGGTGGTCAAAGCCTCCATCTTCATGGAAGTGTCGGCATCGAGCCGGAAATGCCAGTAGCTGCACTTGCTGTTGGTCAGGTCCGGATCTACCGCCGCATAGTTGAGGAACACGACCTCCTTGCCCTTGTTGCGGCTGTTGTGCTTTTCCAGCGCATCCATGATGGCCAGCGCCGGGCCCGAGCCATTACCCTGGAACACATAGCGCACACCCTGATCCATGGCCGAGCGCAGCGCGGCCGTTGTCTCCTGCGGGCTGAGCTTGTTGTCGATGCCGATGATTTCGAACTTCACCCCCGAAGCACTGCTCTTGTTGATTTCCTCAGCCACATACTGCAGGCTTTTGAGCTGATTGGATCCCAGCGCTGCCATCAGGCCCGAGAGCGGGTCAATCCAGGCGACCTTGACGGTCTCACCCTTCTGCGCCATCGCACTCCCCGCGCACGCCAGGATCACCGATGCTGTCAAAGCCTTGATTGCAAACTTCATAGAGCGTCTCCGTTGGTGGTTATGAGCGACGCCCAGCCTAAAGGGCAAGCCAGCGCCTGCGGCCTGGGGGTTGCCCTAGCGCATATCACATTGGTGACTGCAGGGTTTACCTCAGGCCACAACTTCAAAAACAATAGCTGGCTTCTCTCTCCCATAAGGGGCTAGAGGCACTTTAGACTTCAAAAGTCTAGAGAGGTAGCTGGCTTTCCGTCAGCGGCAGGCCGCTGGAGCTGCTCAGCACCTGAGGCTCAGGCAACTCCCTGCCATCCAGAAGCGGGCCTACCTCGCGCATCAGCGAATCGAAGCTCAGCCTGTCGGTCTTGACCCGGGCCAAAAGCTCCTTCACGCCGGGCAGCTGATCAAAGCGCGCGCCCGCCATCAGCGCCAGGCACAGAGAGTTGAGCAGGTCACGTGTGCCCGATAGCCCCTGGCGGCGTGCAAACACCAGTTGCTGACGCACAAACCAGTGCATGGCCAGTGGCGGCAATTTGTCGCGCAGATCGATCTGAATGGCCCGGCCGCCCAGACAAAAAAGCCATCATCTCGCGATGATGGCTTTGCTCGGGCAGCGCCAGGCCTGGCCTAAGGCGGTTCAGGCAGCCGAAGGCAGCTTGTAGTCCTTGAGTTCCTCGCGCAGACGGGTCTTGAGCATCTTGCCCGTGGCACCGATCGGAATGGCCTCCACAAACACCACATCATCGGGAATTTGCCACTTGGCCGTCTTGCCCTCGTAGAACTTCAGCAGCTCCTCGCGCGTGATTTCGGCACCTGGCTTCTTGACCACGGCCACGATGGGGCGCTCGTCCCACTTGGGATGCGGCATGCCTATGCAAGCTGCCATGGCCACGGCCGGGTTGGCCATGGCGATGTTTTCAATATCGATGGAGCTGATCCATTCGCCGCCGGACTTGATCACATCCTTGCTGCGATCGGTAATCTGCATATAGCCGTCGGGGTCTATCGTCGCCACATCCCCCGTCGGGAACCAACCGTGGCCATCAGCCCCGCGCACCAGGGGATTGCCGCTGCCTTTGTAGTAGCTGTCGACGATCCAGGGGCCGCGCACCAGCAGGTCGCCATAGCTCTTGCCATCCCAGGGCTGCTCGTCGCCGGCGTCGTTGACGATCTTCATCTCCACACCATAGATCGCGCGCCCCTGCTTCTGCCGGATCTTCATCTGCTCGTCCTTGGGCAGATCCAGATGCTTGTTCTTGAGCGTGCACAGCGTGCCCAGGGGGCTCATCTCCGTCATGCCCCAGGCGTGCAGCACCTCCACGCCATAGTCGTCCTGGAAGGCCGTGATCATGGCCGGCGGGCAGGCGGAGCCGCCGATCACCGTGCGCTTGAGCTTGGAAAAACGCAGGCCGCCCGGCTTCATATAGCCGAGCAGCATCTGCCAGACGGTGGGCACGCCGGCAGCAAAGGTCACGCCTTCCGACTCGATGAGGTCATAGACTGACTTGCCATCGAGCGCCGGGCCCGGGAAGACCATCTTGCAGCCCGTGAGCGCCGCCGAATAGGGCAGGCCCCAGGCATTGACGTGGAACATGGGAACCACGGGCAGCACAGAATCACGGGCCGACAGGCACATCACGTCCGGCAGCGCGGCTGCATAGGCGTGCAAGGTGCTGGAGCGGTGGCTGTAGAGCACGGCCTTGGGATTGCCCGTGGTGCCGCTGGTATAGCACATGCTGGAAGCGGTGTTCTCGTCGAACTGCGGCCAGCGGTATTGATCGGACTGACCCGCAATCCAGCTCTCGTAGCTGACAAGGCCGGGAATGCCGCTGTCAACCGGCAGCCGGTCTGCATCGCAGAGCACCACCCATTGCTGCACCTCGGGGCATTTGGCATGCACGGCCTGGATGATGGGCAAAAAAGTCAGGTCAAAGCACAGCACCTTGTCTTCGGCGTGGTTGACGATCCAGGCAATCTGCTCGGGGTGCAGGCGCGGGTTGACGGTGTGCAGCACCCGGCCCGAGCCGCTGACGCCGAAATACATCTCCATATGGCGATAGCCGTTCCAGGCCAGGCTGGCCACGCGATCGCCCTGGGCCAGCCCCAGGGAGTCGAGCTTGTTGGCCAGTTGGCGCGAGCGGGCCGCCAGATCCTTGTAGGTGTAGCGGTGGATATCGCCCTCCACACGGCGGGAGACTATCTCTCCATCGGCATGGTTGCGTGCGGCAAACTCGATCAGGGAAGAAATCAGCAGCGGCTGGCTTTGCATCAGACCCAACATTGGCACTCTCCTGGATATCGTTGTGATGATCGGGAAGCATCCTAGCGCGGGCTTCCCGGTCGTCATCTGAGGACTGTCACCAATGCGTAACCTTGGCGACCTTTGCCGGCATCCTCCCTCTGAACGATATGCGCGCACTCAGGGAAAAACCTAGGCCACCCGCCAGCTTCAACCGGCTCAACAACCCTGCAAGCCCTGTCCCTGATGCCGCTCAAGCACAATGCCCGCATGAGCGAATCCCCTGCCCCGCAATGGCGCAAGCCCGGCCGCTTCGAATCCCTGGGCCCTGCTTTTTTCACCTATCTTCAACCCACGCCAGTGCCCGAGCCGCACTGGATTGCCACCAGCGTCAGCACGGCCCGCTGGATGGGTCTGAACCCCGAATGGCTGCGCAGTGCCCAAGCACTGCAGATACTCAGCGGCAATCCTGCCCCCGACCATGGCAACGGCGGCAGCAAGTCGCTGGCCGCTGTCTATAGCGGTCACCAGTTCGGCGTCTGGGCCGGCCAGCTCGGCGACGGCCGTGCCATCTTGCTGGGCGAGACGGAGCAGGGCTTTGAAGTCCAGCTCAAGGGCGCAGGCCGCACCCCCTATTCACGCATGGGTGACGGCCGGGCCGTGCTGCGCTCGTCGATTCGCGAGTTTCTCTGCAGCGAAGCCATGGCGGCCCTGGGCATTCCCACCACGCGCGCGCTGGCGCTGACAGGCTCGCCCCTGCCCGTGGCGCGCGAGACCATGGAAACCGCCGCCGTCGTGACCCGTGTGGCCGAGAGTTTCATCCGCTTCGGCCATTTCGAGCATTTCGCCGCACGCGACATGCAGGCCGAACTAAAAGCCCTGGCCGATCTGGTCATCGACCAGCACTACCCTCAGTGCCGCACGGCCGCTGCACTGAACGGCAATCCCTATGCCAACTTTCTGCAGGCCGTGAGCGAGCGCACGGCCCGATTGCTGGCCCAGTGGCAAGGCGTGGGCTTTTGCCATGGCGTGATGAATACCGACAATATGAGCATCCTGGGCCTGACCATCGATTACGGCCCCTTCCAGTTTCTCGACGCCTTCGACCCCGGCCACATCTGCAACCACAGCGACAGCCAGGGCCGCTATGCCTTCAACCGCCAGCCCCAGGTGGCCTACTGGAATCTCTATTGCCTGGGCCAGGCCCTGCTGCCGCTGATCGGCGACGAAGAGCTGACGATTGCCGCGCTGGAGTCGTACAAGACCGTCTTTCCCGCCGCCTATGCGCGCCAGATGCTGGCCAAGCTGGGCCTGCCCGAGAACGAGGCCGGCACGCCCGCCACTGAAGGGCGCTTTGCGCTGCTGGTCAACCCGCTGCTGCAGATCCTGGCCGACAGCAAGGTGGACTACACCATCTTCTTCAGCCTCCTGACCGATGCTATTGCACAGAGGCAGGAAACGAAAATCGACTTTGAGCCACTGCGTGACATCATTTTGGATCGCGCCAGCTTTGATGCCTGGTCACTGGGCTATTCAGCTCAGCTGGCACAAGTGGATCAAGCGCAAGCCGTCGATTTGATGCAAAAATCCAATCCGCGCTTTGTGCTGCGCAACCATCTGGGCGAGACCGTGATTCGTGCCGCCCAGTCAGGCGACTTTGCGCCTGCGCAGCAAATGCTGGCCGTGCTGCAAGCGCCTTATGAATCGCACCCGGACCACGCTGACTGGGCCGGCTTCCCGCCCGACTGGGCTTCCTCGATTGAGATCAGCTGTTCATCATGAGCTTCCCTGTCCAGAAATCCGACCAAGAATGGCAAGCCCTGTTGCAGGACAAGGGCGCCGAAGCCGCGGCCTTCCAGGTCACGCGCCACGCGGCCACCGAGCGGCCGTTCACCGGCAAATACGAACAGTTCTGGGCCGATGGCAGCTACCACTGCATCTGCTGCGGCAACAAGCTGTTCGACTCCCATACCAAGTTTGACGCCGGCTGCGGCTGGCCCAGCTTTGACCAGGCCCTGCCCGGCGCCATCACCAATATCGTGGACCGCAGCCACGGCATGGTGCGCACCGAGACTGTGTGCAGCAACTGCGGAGCCCATCTGGGCCATGTCTTTCCTGACGGCCCCACCGACACCGGCCTGCGCTACTGCATGAACTCGGCCTCGCTGGATTTCCAGAACGAGCCCCAAAAATAAGAGCTGGCAACGCTTGGGCAGCAAGGGCTACGCTTCCAAGCGAGCTTGCTGCGCTGGCGTTGCGCATCAGCTTTGATAGCTGATTCCGTCCGGCGCACAAGGCTTTGCTCACGGAATGACCTGGGCTTTGGTGCATGATGCGGCTTTACTCACAGCGCCGGGAACCTTGTCGGTGCTGCGCAGTCTGAATTCCAGAACGACTACCATTTCGCGCATGAAGCTGCTGATTGATTTCTTCCCCATCATCCTGTTTTTCGTGGCCTTCAAGGTCTGGGGCATCTACACCGCCACAGCCGTGGCCATTGCCGCCACTGTGGCGCAGATCGCCTATCTGCGCTTGAAGACCGGCAAGATCGAGCCCATGCAATGGATGAGCCTGGGCGTCATCGTACTGTTTGGCGGCGCCACTTTGCTGGCCCATGACGACAACTTCATCAAATGGAAGCCCACGGTGCTGTACTGGCTCATGGGCGGCGCGCTGCTGATCGGCCAGTTGGTGTTTCAAAAGAACCTGCTGCGTTCCGTCATGGGCGCGCAACTGCAACTGCCCGACGCCATATGGCTCAAGCTCAACTGGGCCTGGACCGCATTCTTCGCTGCCATGGGCGGACTCAACATCTGGGTAGCCTACAACTTCGACACCGATGCCTGGGTCAACTTCAAGCTGTTTGGCGGCATGGGACTGATGGTGGTGTTTGTGATTGCACAAGCCGTCTACATGAGCCGCTACCTGCCCCAGGACGGTGTGCCCAACACGGCCGAAACCAAGGACAAGCAGCCATGAGCGTGACCATCAGCGCCCAGGCCATGGACGCCGCCCTGCGCCAGCGTCTGGCCCCGAGCCGACTCGAAGTCATCGACGAGAGCTATCAGCATGCCGGTCATGCCGGTGCCAACGACAGCGGTGTGGGCACGCATTTTCGCGTGCGCATCGCTGGTCCGGCCTTTGATGGAAAAACCCGCGTGGCACGCCACCGCCTTGTGTATGATGCACTGCAAGACTTCATTGACCAGGGTGTTCATGCCATCGCCATTGAAGTACTTTGAGAACGCACCGTTCTGACCACAGGCTCCTTGATGGGAGCCTGTTGCGTATGGACTGAACTTCACTTACTTTTCTCAATCACAACTCGAATGAGCATGAAACAAAAGCAACTGGCCCGTATCGTGGCCGCCGCTGTTCTGGGCGCAGCCGCCCTGTCCGCCTCGGCCCAGAATGTGGCCATCGTCAATGGCAAGGCCGTTCCCATGGCCCGCGTCAATGCCCTTAAGGCCCAGATCGAAGCCAGCGGCCAGCCCGTGGCCCCCGAGATGGACAAGATGATCAAGGACGAGGTCATCGCGCGTGAAGTCTTCATGCAGGAAGCCAACCGCCGCGGTCTGGCAGCTTCCGAGGCCTACAAGCAACAGATGGACATGGCCCGCCAGACTGTGCTGATCCGTGCGCTGTTCGAAGACTTCCAGAAGAAGAACCCCGTGACCGATGCCGAAGCCAAGGCCGAATACGACAAGTTCGTTGAGGCCAATGGTGGCAAGGAATACAAGGCCAGCCACATCCTCGTGGAATCCGAAGACCGCGCCAAGGCCATCATCGCCGAAGTGAAGGCCGGCAAGAAGTTCGAAGACATCGCCAAGAAGGAATCCAAGGACCCCGGATCGGGTGCCCGCGGCGGCGACCTGGACTGGGCCAACCCCAACAACTACGTGCCCGAGTTCACCGAAGCGCTGATCAAGCTCAAGAAGGGCGAAATGACCGACGCCCCCGTCAAGAGCCAGTTTGGCTGGCACATCATCCGCATGGATGACGAGCGCCAGGCTGAAATGCCCAAGTTCGAGGACGTCAAGCCCCAGATCACTCAGCAGCTGCAACAGCAAAAGCTGCAGCAATTCCAGGATCAGCTGCGCAAAAGCGCAAAAATCCAGTAACATGCTCTTACGCCAGACCTGAAAAGGACTGGCCAGACCATCACCCAAGCCCGCGTCAAGCGGGCTTTTTTTGTCTCATCGCTGCGGTGTTGCTACATCTTGCGCAGCATCTGGACCAGACCCAGACTTGACTGGCGGCAATTGCTCGGGCTTTCGCGGACGGCAATGCGGGGATCGGCGTGCCGTGCCCGAGCCCCTATCCGCCCCCTTATCCGCCCCCTCTGTTGCGGCTTGCCGACGGGCCTCTTCTTCGGTCTGCAAGGGACACAGCGGCAATTGCGCGGACAAGCGAGAGTTTTGGGGTGCCACCGCATCGGCCGCAGGGGCAACAGGCTGCGCAGCGTCCGTGCTCAGGGAAAGCGCCTTGGCTGCCGGTGCTCTGCTTGCAGCCGCTCCTGTTGCTGCGCTGGAGGCTGGCGCAGCCTCGGATTGCGGCGCGGGGGCCGACGCCTGCACATCCTGGGTATGCGGCACCTGCTGCGCCTTGGCTGGAGCCCCGCTCTGCCTGGACTTCTCAGCCAGCGGAGCCGAAGGAGCTGCGCTGGCATCTGCAGCGGCCGGGGCAGAAGCGATTACAGAAGCCATTGCAGACGCCTGTACAGCCGCCTGTGCAGCCGGGTCGATATCCGCAGGCTGGGCAGGCTCGGCCACGACTTCGGAGCTGGAACCGGATCCGGCGTCCGGCCCGCTCCACCAGGCACCATGCTGCAGCATCAGCCAGCCCACCAGTCCGACAGCCGCCAGTCCGCCCAGCGCATGACGCAGCCAGAAGCGGTCATTGGCGGCCGGCTTGTCCATCGGCACCGAGGGCTCCTGCCCTACGCCTGCCGCGCGCTGGCGCGCGCGATCCAAAATAGCGGCGCTGCTTTGCGCACTGGGGCCACGGTCTTGTGCCACCGCATCGTGGTAGATCTCTCGCAGCGCATCGGGCTTGTCGTCGCCGGACGGGGCGTCGGGGTGCATATTCATGCCAGTTCCTCCAGCGCGGCGCGCAGTTTGGCACGCGCATAGCGCAAGCGGCTCTTAGCCGTTTCCTCGGCAACGCCGGTGGTCTGCGCAATTTCGGCCAGTGTCAGATCAGCCTCGACCTGCAGCAAAAAGCACTCGCGCTGCTCGGCCGGGAGCCGGGCCAACGCTGCCAGAATGGCCTGGGCCATGAGTTGGCGATCGAGCTGCTGCTCGGGCTCGAAGCCCGAGGCCGCAAACAGGCTTTCGGCCAGCCGCATGGACTCTTGCGTGTCTGCCAACAGGCTGATGCCCGGCCGCTGCCTGCGCCAATGGTCGACCAGCCGGTGATGCGCGATGGTGAACAGCCAGGTCGTGAACCTGCTGCGCACCTCATAGCGGCAGGCGCTGTCCACCACGGCAAACCAGAGGTCTTGCGCCAGATCGTCGGCCAGCGCCGCATCGCCCGTGTTGCGATAGAAATAGCGCCACATGCGCAAGCTGTGCCGGGCATAAAGCGTCTCAAAAGCCGTGGTCTGCCCTGCGGCATAGCTGCACATCAGGGCTTCATCGGCGGTTGAGGGTTGGGCAAGCGGCGGTGCAAGCATGCCCGCGATTATGCAAATTCCGGCGACAGCGCCACCAACTCAGTTGCGGGGCGGATCCGGCACAAAGCCGTTGTCCCCGGGAAAAGGATTGGGCACGCGCGGCTGGGACGGCCGTGGACGAGGCTCGCGAATCACGCCTCTGGCGACCAGATTGGCATAGCTGTCGTAACGGATGCGCACCATCTGCCGGGGCTGGTCAGTGTCGGCTTCGAACTCCACCTGGGTGACTTGCGAGCGCTCCACTGCGCCATGGCCCGTGCCCAGCGAGGGGGCCGGCGAGGCCTGTGGCGCACGGCGCTCGGCGCTGCGGCTCTTGCTGGCGGCCTGCGGCACGGCGACATCCGCCGCCGCAGATTCAGCCGCCGAGGCACTGGCCTGCGCTTGCGGCTCATAGAGCGGCCCCTGGTAGGCGGCAGGCTCGGGGAGCTTTTCACGGTACAGCGCAACCCCGATCACGCCCACATCCTGCGGCCGGCCGGTTCTGGCGGCATAGGACATATCGCTTTCGGAAAAATAGAACGCAGCCACGTTGTCATTGCTTTTGCGCCAGCCCCTCACGTCATAGCTGTCGCCCGCATCCAGCACATAGCCGCCTTCGGCGCGGGAGCTCGCCGTGCGGCCGTTGATGGCATTGACCCCGTCAACGCTGATGACGCCCATGATGCGGCGGCCCTCGAGATTGCGGATGCGCACCGCATAGTTGGCACCAGGACGACCCACCACCCACAACTCCCCCTCGTGACTGTACTGGGGCAGTACCCGACCCGTGGCACGTTCGACGATGCTGATCTGGGCCAGCTTGTGGCTGCCACGCGTCCAGGCCGAAGCCGGCGCGGCGGCCACCATCGCGGCAGCGCAGAGCACAGAAGCGCGCAGCAGACGGCCGCGCGACAGCAAGAAACCGGAAACCGGGGGATCGATACGGACAGACAACATGGACAAGGCCTCCTCAAAGTACAGCCACAGCGGCGTGAAACAAACTTGTCGAAGGCTGAAACGCAGCAGCAGAGCCAACGGGGTCAAGACCGGCCCTCTGATTTGCAAGCATTTGCAACACCATTTCCAACACCCTTTGCAACACCGCTTCGCGCCGCAGTCCTGCTCCGGCCTGGCATGTCTGGCACAATCGCGCTCGCTGCAGCCCAAGGCTGGCAGCCATGCTGGGGGTGTCCTGACCATGACCGGTCAGGGCTGAGAGAGTCCCTTTGAACCTGATTGCGCAAGCGGTGTCTTGAGGTCCGCTTGCCCGAGATCATCCTCGCGCAGGGAAGCTGTCCAAGGTGTCAGACCGCGACTGGCCATGTCTTTGCTGGCCTGCCGCGCCAACCATGCGGCCCCTGCTTCGTTTTTCTGGCGGAGCATTCATGAATTCATCTTCTTCCACATCGGCCAATCGGGCCCTGGCCCCGGTGACGGCGCAGGAGCGCGTCTTTGCCTGGCGCGACCATGCCTCGCTGTGGTTCAGTCTGGGCGTGGGCCTGCTGGTCATGCAGATGGGCGCCTATCTGCTGCCCGCGCTCAGCCCTCTGCATGCGCTGATCGCGATCGGCATCGGCTCCCTGATCGGCGCCGGCCTGCTGGGCTGGGTGGGCAAGCTGGGCTGCGACAGCGGCCTGTCCAGCGCCGGACTGATGCACAGCGTCTACGGCCGCCGCTTCGCACGACTGCCTATCGTGCTCAACATCATCCAGCTGCTGGGCTGGGGCAGTTTCGAGCTGGTGGTGATGCGCGACGCCACCGTGGCGCTGGGCAAGCAAAGCGGCATCATGGGCGCCGCCTACTGGCCCTGGCTGGCCACGCTGCTCTGGGGTGGCGTGATCCTGCTACTGATGAGCGGCTCCATGACCACCCTGGTGCGCCGCATCATCTCGCGCGTGGCCTTGCCGCTGGTGATTGCCTCGCTGCTGTGGCTGAGCTGGCAATTCCTGAAAATGGCCAGCGCCACCGGCCTCGGGACCTTGCTGGCCCGCGAAGGTGCAGGCGGCATGAGCATGCTCGGCGCCGTCGATCTGGTGATAGCCATGCCCATCAGCTGGCTGCCGCTGGTGGCCGACTATGCGCGCCACGGCAAAAGCGGCAAGTCCGCGCTGACGGGCACCTGGAGCGGCTTTGCCCTGGCCAATATCTGGTGCTACAGCCTGGGCGTGCTGGTGGCCCTGACCCTGCCCAGCGAAGACCTGGTCACGGCCCTGCTGCTGGCCCAGGGCGGGCTGATTGCCCTGTCGCTGATTCTGATCGACGAGGTGGACAACGCCTATGGCGATGCCTACTCGGGCGCCATGTCGGCCCACAGCCTGCAACCGGGCTGGAGCATTCGCCGCTGGGGCCTGCTGATCGCGTCGCTGTGCACGGCGCTGGCCATGGTGCTGCCTATGCACAGCCTGGAGCCGTTTCTGCTGCTGCTCAGCTCCTGCTTTGTGCCGTTGTTCGGCGTGATGCTGGGTCGCCTGGCCTTTGGCACCGATGCCGTGCAGCTGATGCAAAAAGCGCCCGCCGTGCGCTGGGATGCCGTGGCCATCTGGGTGCTGGGCATTGCCTTCTATCACCTGCTGCCCTATGCCAGCACAGCCCTGGGCTCGGCCCTGCCCACGCTGGCGCTGACTTTTGTGGTGGCCGTCGCCACACGCCAGCTGCAGCCGCGCTCCGTTGCCGCCTGAAAAACGAAATCAATAGCAAAAAGCGCCCCCTAACAGAGCGCTTCAGCCATTTTCTCTACTTCTTACCTGGCGCCCGCTGCCTGCAGCAGTTGCACCACGGCCAGCTGCCCGCGCTGGCGTGCATGGGCCAGGGCCGTCACCCCATCCTTGTCGGGCAGGTTCAGATCCGCTTTCGCATCGATCAAGGCCTGGATGATGGCCTGATGGCGCGGCCCGCCATCGCTGAGCACCACGGCCTCCATCAGGCAGGTCCAGCCCAGCCGGTTGACATGGTTCACATCCACACCAGCCGTGATCAGCGCCTGGGCTGTTTCCAGATGGCCTCGCTCGCAGGCCGGAATCAGGGCCGTGCCGCCATAGCGGTTGGTGCTCTTGAGATCGGCACCATAGGAAATCGTCATGCGCACAATCTCCAGCCGGCCCTGCGCACCGGCCAGAAGATAGGCGCTGTCTTGCATCTGGTTCTGGATATTGGGGCTGGCACCGTGCATCAGCAGCGATCTCGCCACCTCGATATGGTTGGCTGCCGTGGCCAGCAGCAACGGGGTATTGCCCTGGGCGTCCTGCGCGTCGACAGGCGCGTTGCCGGCCAGCAGATTGCGCACCGCCACGGCATCGCCCTGCGCGGCAGCGGCCAGCAATTGCCGGCCCAGCATCTGCAGCTCCCGGGCTTTTGCATCCGCAGCGGCGGCAGGTGCTACAGCTGGAGCATTCGCCGACGCCCTACTCTGGCAGGCCGTGAGCAGCGTCGCTGCGGCCAGAGCCGTCATCGCAAGCGTCAATCGGGTGGTCAACGAGGCGCTCCCATGGGCGCTAGCTGGCTGGTTCATGGCATTCCTTGATGGCTGTCGGGCGTTCAGCCCCTGTCAGCTTTCTACAGGAACTATAGCTAGCCACGCAAGTCCGATAAGGGTTACAGCCTGTTTTCAATCGATAAAAGGAGAATCTGCCCCGTGCCTTGCAACCAACGCCGCACAGCCCGCTGGATCCGCACCGCCGCCACTTCAAGCCTGATCGCGCTGGGTGCGCTCACCGCCGGCCTGCTGCCGGCCCTTGCACAAGCCCAGGAATTTGTCAGCATCAAGGGCAAGACCGTGAATGTGCGCGAACAGCCCAACACCCGCTCCGCAACCCTCTGGGAGCTCAGCAAGGGCTACCCGCTGCAAGTCACCCAGCGCAAGGGCCAGTGGCTGCGCGTGAAGGACTATGAGTCCACACTGGGCTGGGTCCACGCCCCGCTGACCAGCAAGAGCCCGCATATGGTGGTGACGGCACGCACGGCCAATCTGCGCTCCGGCCCCGGCCAGAAACACAACCGGGTAGGCAAGCTGGAGCAGCATGAGGTGCTGCAGACGCTGAAAAAGCAAGGCAGCTGGGCCCAGGTCCAGCGCAGCAATGGCCAAAGCGGCTGGGTGGCCAATAATCTGGTCTGGGGCTGGTAAGCCCAGCAACAAGCACACCCCAAAAGCAAAGGCCTGCAGCAGCAGGCCTTTTTTGTGAGTGCCGGCAATCAGCCTTCGACGATCAGCTGCGCGCGCGGCGCATAGCCATGATTGAGCGGACCGTGGCCCTGGCCGGTATAGACCTCGGCGCCCGCTTCGATGGCGCCCAGAATATAGCGCCGCGCCTCGGTCACTGCCGCCTCCAGCGCCAGCCCCTGGGCCAGGAAAGATGCAATCGCCGACGACAGCGTGCAACCCGTGCCGTGACCGTTATGGGTGATGATGCGCTGCGACTGCAGGCGCAGATAGTCGCCGGCCTGCTGGCCTTGCCGGCCCAGCACATCCATGACCAGATCGCCGCTCAGATGACCGCCCTTGAGCAACACCGCCGGCGCCCCCATGGCCAGCAGATCGGCGACGGCCGCATCCAGCGCTCCAATGCCGTCGATGCTGCGACCCAGCAGCAAAGCTGCTTCATCCAGATTGGGGGTAATCACCGTCGCCAGCGGAAACAGCTCGCTGACCAGCGCCTGTGCCGTCTCGGGAACGATCAGGCGATCGCCACTGGTGGCCACCATCACGGGGTCCAGCACCACGTTCCTGATCCGGTGGCGACGGATCGCATCCGCCACCACGCTCACCACATCGGGGGTTGCCAGCATGCCGATCTTGACGGCATCGACGCCTATGTCCTGCACAACGGCATCGATCTGGCCGCGCACGGTATCGAGCGGAATGCCGTGAATACCCGTCACGCCCAGCGTGTTCTGCACGGTGATGGCCGTGATCGCCGTCATGCCGTAGCAGCCCAGTGCCGCGCAGGTCTTGAGGTCGGCCTGGATGCCGGCGCCCCCACCGCTGTCGGAGCCGGCAATGGAGAGCACGCGCGCATAGCGCTTTTTTGCGGCGCCGGAGATGGAGGATGAAGCAATCACTGTCATGGCAAAAATTATCGCCCATGCGCATGGTCAATGCGTGCAGTTTGCGGTTGTGCTGTAATGTCCAACGGACGAAACAGGGGTGTCCCGCAGGCAAGCAGCCTGCGCGGACTGAGAAACACCCTGGGGCAGCGCCAGCCACCGGCTGCGCACCAGAGCACCATCCGTGCCCTGTGCCCCCTGCACCCGATCCAGGTCATGCTGGCGTGGGGAGTTTCACAAGCCGCAAGGCATGCCGCGTTTTGTCCTGCACATGGCCCTGTTCCTGTGTCCGGATGGAAAACGATTTGCACATGTCATTGCTACAAGCTTCTTCAAAGATCGCCATTCTCGGCGGCGGCCTCATGGGCCGTCTGCTGGCGCTGGCCCTGGCCCAGCGCGGTCATGCCATCGACCTCTATGACGCGCACGGCCCGCAAGGCGATGGCGCTGCGGCGCGCGTGGCGGCCGCCATGCTGGCGCCGCTGGCCGAGTCGGCCATTACCGAGCCCGGCGTGGTGCGCATGGGCCAGCATGGGCTCAAGCGCTGGCCCGAGCTGATAGCCCAGCTTGAGCAGCATGTGTTTTTGCAGCAAAACGGCACGTTGATCCTCTGGCACCGTCAGGACCAGGGCGATGCGGCGCGCTTTTTCGGCCTGCTGGAGAAAAACCGGCGCATCAACCCCAGCCTGCCGGCCATGCAGGAGAAGACCGGCGCGGCGCTGCAGGACTGCGAGCCCGCGCTGCAGGGACGCTTCAACCAGGCCGTCTATCTGCCCGGCGAAGGTCAGCTCGACAACCGCCAGCTGCTGACGGCGCTGCTCGACAAGCTCAGCGCCCTGGGCGTGCGGCTGCACTGGGAGAGCCCGCGCGAAGTGAGCGACTTCCGCCCCGGCGAAACCCATGGCGACAGCGGCCAGCCAGACTTCGTGTTCGACTGCCGGGGCCTGGGTGCCCGTACCCAGTGGAAGCAGCTGCGCGGCATTCGCGGCGAGGTGGTGCGCATCCATGCGCCCGAAGTCACGCTGCAGCGCCCCACACGCCTGATCCATCCACGCTACCCCATCTATATAGCGCCCAAGGAAGATCATCTGTTCGTGATTGGCGCGACCGAGATCGAGTCCGACGATATGTCGCCAGCCAGCGTGCGCTCCACGCTGGAGCTGCTGAGTGCGGCCTATACCGTGCACTCCGGCTTTGCCGAAGGCCGCATTGTGGAGATCGCCACCCAGTGCCGCCCCACCCTGCCCGATAATCTGCCCGCCGTGCGTCTGCTGACCCCGCGCGTCATGGAAGTCAACGGCCTCTACCGTCACGGCTTCATGATCTCGCCCGCCATGCTGGACGTGGTGCTGGAGCTGGTGGACCACAACGACTCGCCGCTGGCGCGCGAATTCGATGTCGCCGTGCATCGTGGCTGAACTGCGAGCCCGAACTTTGGCGCACAGCACTTGCACCCCCGGCGCACGCAAGCACCGCCGTGCAGAGGTTTAACTTAGCACCCGCTTTATTTTCCTTTTCGATGCCATGAAGATCACTCTCAACCAGCAAGCCACCGAGCTTCAAGCCCATGCCACCGTGGCCGATGCGCTGGCGCAAATGCAGGCCAGGCCCCCGTTTGCCGTGGCGGTCAATACGGTATTTGTGCCCAAGACGCAGTACGCCGACCATGCGCTCAACGAGGGCGACAGGATGGAAGTCATCTCTCCGGTGACAGGCGGCTAGCAATGAATCCCCCTGAGTCGCTTCGCGCCTTCCCCCAGGGGACGACACCCTCGCGGCGAGGCGGCTCTTGCTCGGTGTCACTGACTTGGCACATGCTCGTTTGAAGTCCATTTAGCTTGACGAGCATTGCGATACAAAGACAAGAGATATAGATAAATCATGAATACCAAAACCACCGACGACGCACTGGTTCTCTACGGCCAGCGTTTTGAAAGCCGCTTGCTGCTGGGCACCTCGCGCTACCCCTCGCCGGCGATTCTCGAAGCCGCCGTGGAGCGCTCCAGGCCCGCCATGGTCACGGCCTCGCTGCGCCGCCAGGGCAGCAATGCCGCCGAGACCGGTGCCAGCTTCTGGGAGCTGCTGCGCAAGCTCAATGTGCCCGTGCTGCCCAATACGGCAGGCTGCATGACCATCCAGGAGGCCGTGACCACGGCCCAGATGGCGCGTGAAGTCTTCGACACCCCCTGGATCAAGCTGGAGCTGATCGGCGACGACTACACGCTGCAGCCCGATACGCTCAATCTGGTGGAAGCGGCCTCCATCCTCATCAAGGACGGCTTCCAGGTCCTGCCCTACACCACCTACGACCTGGTGCTGTGCCAAAAGCTCGTTGACGTGGGCTGCCAGGCCGTCATGCCCTGGGCTGCGCCCATCGGCACCGGCCGTGGCCCCGTCAACCCCTATGCCATGCAGATGCTGCGCGAGCGCCTGAAGGTGCCGCTGATCGTCGATGCCGGCCTGGGCCGCCCATCGCATGCCTGCACCGTGATGGAATGGGGTTATGACGCCGTGCTGCTGAACACCGCCGTGGCCCTGTCCGAAGATCCCGTGGCCATGGCCGGTGCCTTCTCCGATGCCGTCAATGCCGGTCACGCCGCCTGGCGCGCAGGTGCCATGGCCGAGCAAAACGCCGCCCAGCCCAGCACGCCAGTGCTGGGCACCCCTTTCTGGCATCAGGAATAAAGGCCGTCCCATGGACTCCGCTGAAATCAAGGCCCTTGCGCAAGCCATCATCCACCAGCACAGCGCCAACTTTGGCGCCCAGCTGCACCACGATGCCAACTCGGTCGAGCTGACGCCCCAGCCCGTGCCGCCCGCGCTGCGTCAGGACCCGGCCTATCTGGCTGCGCTTGAGGCCTGCAGCGAGCTGGGCTTTATTGCCGTGGATGCGCAGACCGTGGCCCAGGCCTGGCAGTGCCAGAGCGAGCGCAACAATCATTTCGATGCCACCCACTGGCCCGACGACCCACGCGACTTCGGTCTCGGCAAGGCCGACCCGGCCCTGGCCTTTGCCCATTGCCCGCGCGAGCTGGGCCTGTATGGCGTGCTGCCTACGGCCGAATGGGTGGGCCGCATGGCCCGCGCGGGTGTGCCCACGGTGCAGCTGCGTTTCAAGTCCGACGACAGGGCCGCCGTGGCACAAGAGGTCAAGGCCGCTGTTGAAGCCGTCAAGGGCACGCAGGCACGCCTGTTCATCAACGACCACTGGCAGGCCGCGCTGGACGCGGGCGCCTACGGCATCCATGTGGGCCAGGAAGATCTGGACGTGATCGGCCAGCGCGATCTGCAGACCATCCGCAGCTCGGGCACACGCTTGGGCGTCTCCACCCATGGCTACGCGGAGATGGTGCGCGCCCATGCTGTCCAGCCCAGCTATATCGCCCTGGGCGCAGTCTTTCCCACCACGCTCAAGAAGATGGCGACAGCTCCGCAAGGACTGGCACGTCTGGCGGCCTATGTGCGGCTGATGCAGCAATACCCGCTGGTGGCGATTGGCGGCATTTCCGAGGACCTGTTCCCCGCCGTGCGTGCCACGGGCGTGGGCTCGGTGGCCGTGGTGCGCGCCCTGGTCAATGCCCCCGATCCGGAGGCAGCCGCCCAGCATCTGCTGCAGCGCATGCAAGTGCCGGCCTAGCCCACCTCCAAGAAACAATAGCTGCAATGCCTCGGGATAGGCGTTGCAGCTATTTTTTATGGTGGTTTCAATGGCTGTAGACTCGCCGCCCGCGCCAGGCCTGCCCAGCACACCCGATGCCGGAAATGACAAGCTCGAATGCCCGCAGCCAGCGGGCATTTTTTATGGAGCGCCGCTGCGCAGCCCGCATGGACACTGGGTTTTCTTGATCGGCGCAAACCCTCTTCGCGGTAAAAGCGGACACACAGGTGACAACCCTGAGTCCCGCAGTTGCGGCACAGCCGGTCCCACACGCGACAATGGGACGGTTACCAGTCACGCATAAGACAGAACATGGACGAGCCAATTCTTAGTATGGAAGAACGTGAGGCGATCAACTCTGGTCGCTGGTTTTCATCCCTTTCGCCCTCTTTGAGGCACGACATTCTTCGATGCGCTTACGTCAAACGATACAAAGATGGCATGCTCATCTGCGCTCGCGGCGAACCGCCCGAGGAGTGGATCGCCTGTGCACGTGGCGCGGTGCGAGTCAGCTCCACCTCCATCACGGGCAAGCAGATCACGCTGACCTACGTAGAGCCGGGCATCTGGTTCGGGGATGTCGCGATTCTGGATGGCGACAAGCGCACGCACGACGCCTATGCACATGGCGAGACCACGCTGCTGTGCGTATCCAAGGCGGACTTCAAGCGAATTCTGGCAGAGCATGTGGAGTTTTCCGAAGCGATCTTGCGCCTCAACGCACGCCGAGTACGTCAGCTCTACGGCCTGGTGGAAGACCTCAACACCTTGCCGCTGCGAGCGCGCCTGGCCAAGCAGCTGCTGCATCTGACGCGCAGCTATGGCGTGATGAGCCTGTCGGACAGCAACGAGATCCGCATCGGCCTGCATCTGGCGCAGGAAGAGCTGGCGCAGCTGCTGGGCGCCTCGCGCCAGCGCGTGAACCAGGAGCTCAAGTCCATGGAGCGCGAGGAGGTCATTCGCATCGAGCCGGGTGGCCTCATCGTGCGCGACCGGGTGACGCTGCTGCGCATTGCAGACACGGATCACTGATTCACCCCCTGAGCCGCTTTGCGGCTTCCCCCTCTCTGGCTTCGCTGCGCTTGCGGGAGGGGGACGATGCCATCGCCGCGAGGCGGCTCTTGCTCGGCATCTCTGGCTGGAATCGCGCCAGTTTTCACCTTCGTTTCTCTCTTGCCGCGTTCTGCGGCAACTCTTCCCCATTTCACGCATTCGCTCGCTGCGCCCTTGGCGCGGCGTGGCGGGCTGCGCCTTGGCCATCACAAATCGAACAAAGGACTGAATCAGCATGAGCACTTTTGACCATTTCGTCGGCACCCGCGCGGTTTCCGATCAGCATGCGTTTGATATCGATGCCATGACCGACTGGATGAGCCGGCATGTCCAGGGCTTTGAAGGTCCGCTGCAGGTGGAGATGTTCAAGGGCGGCCAGTCCAACCCCACCTACAAGCTGATCACGCCCGGCAAAAGCTATGTGATGCGCGCCAAGCCCGGCCCCGTGGCCAAGCTGCTGCCTTCGGCCCATGCGATCGAGCGCGAATACCGCGTAATGAAGGGCCTGGCCGGCACCGATGTACCCGTGCCGCATATGTATGCGCTGTGCGAGGACGAGTCGGTGATGGGTCGCGCCTTCTACATCATGGAGTTCATGGAAGGCCGCGTGCTCTGGGACCAGTCCCTGCCCGGCATGACGCCCGCCGAGCGCGGCCAGATCTACGACGAGATGAACCGCGTGATCGCAGCACTGCACAGCGTGAAGTTTGCCGAGCGCGGCCTGGCCGACTTCGGCAAGAGCGGCAATTACTTCGAGCGCCAGATCGGCCGCTGGAGCAAGCAGTACGTGGCCTCCGTCACCCAGCCCATCCCCGAGATGGACCAACTGATGCAGTGGCTTCCCGCCCATATGCCGGCCAGCGCGCGCGACGAGGGCCGTGTCTCCATCGTGCATGGCGACTACCGCCTGGACAACCTGATGTTCCACCCCACAGAGCCGCGCGTGATTGCCGTGCTGGACTGGGAGCTGTCCACGCTGGGCCACCCGCTGGCCGACTTCAGCTACCACTGCATGAGCTGGCATATCCCGGCCGAGCTGGGCCGCGGCATCGCGGGTCTGGACATCGCGGCCTTGGGCATCCCCGCCGAGCACGATTACATCCAGCGCTACTGCCAGCGCACCGGCATTGCCGATGTGGCCACGCTGCAGCGCGACTGGAACTTCTACCTGGCCTACAACATGTTCCGCATCGCCGCCATCCTGCAAGGCATTGCCAAGCGTGTCGAGGCCGGCACGGCCTCCAGCGCCCAGGCCAAGGCCTCGGGCGACACCGCCCGTCCCATGGCGAAGCTGGCCTGGTCCTTTGCCCAGCGCGCCTGACTCTTTATCCACCACCACGCAACTTGACCGTCCCACAATAAAAGGAGCACTCATGGACTTCGACTACTCGCCCAAAACCAAGGACTTGCAGCAACGCCTGCTCAAGTTCATGGACGACTACATCTACCCGGCGGAAAAGGAATATGCCGACGAGATGCAGGCCAACACGGCCGCTGGCAAGCGCTGGACGCCGCTGCAAACCATTGAAAAGCTCAAGCCCAAAGCCCAGGCTGCAGACCTGTGGAATCTGTTTCTGCCCGTGGACAGCGCCGAAGCCTCGGGCTACCACGGCGCGGGCCTGACCAACCAGGAATACGCACCGCTGGCCGAGATCATGGGCCGCGTGCCATGGGCTTCCGAAGTCTTCAACTGCTCCGCGCCGGATACCGGCAATATGGAGACCATTGCACGCTACGGCAGTGCCGAGCTCAAGGAGCGCTGGCTCAAGCCCCTGCTGGAAGGCAAGATCCGCTCGGCCTTCGCCATGACCGAGCCCGAAGTTGCCTCCTCCGACGCCACCAACATCTGCACCCGTATCGAGCGCCAGGGCGACGAATACGTGATCAACGGCCACAAGTGGTGGATCTCGGGTGCCGGCGATCCTCGCTGCCAGGTCTTCATCACCATGGGCAAGACCGACCCAGAAGCGGCCAAGCATTCGCAGCAGAGCATGATCATCATCCCGGCCGATGCCAAGGGCATCCGCATCGCGCGTCCTCTGAACGTGATGGGCTATGACGATGCGCCCCACGGCCATATGGAGATGTATTTCGAGAACGTGCGCGTTCCCGTCGGCAATATCTTGCTGGGCGAAGGGCGCGGCTTCGAGATCGCCCAGGGTCGCCTCGGCCCGGGCCGCATTCACCACTGCATGCGCCTGATCGGCCTGGCCGAGCGCGCGCTGGAGCTGATGTGCAAGCGCGCCAGCAGCCGCGTGGCCTTCGGCAAGAGCGTGGCCCAGCAGACCGTGACGCAGGAGCGCATTGCCGAAGCGCGCTGCAAGATCGACATGGCGCGCCTGCTCACGCTCAAGGCCGCATGGCTGATGGATGTGGCAGGCAACAAGGTGGCCAGGACCGAGATCGCCATGATCAAGGTCGTGGCCCCCAGCATGGCTTGCCAGGTCATCGACTGGGCCATGCAGGTGCATGGCGGCGGCGGCATGTGCGATGACTTCCCGCTGGCCTATGCCTATGCCGCAGCACGCACGCTGCGCTTTGCTGACGGCCCCGACGAGGTGCACCGCAACGCGATTGCCAAGTGGGAGCTGGGCAAATATGGCAGCTACGGCAAGAACGCCGAAGTGCCCATCACGCGCGGCGGCTGATGCGAGGCGGCAGGAGCGGCTTGCGCAGCTCCTGGCCCGGACACAAAAACACCCCGTCAGCCACCGCTGCGGGGTGTTTTTGCTTCGAAGGCAGACTTGTTAACCGCTATCAATAATGAAGCTTATATCGCACTAAATCAAACGATTTTAGATACAAAACATATTGAAATTCAATGAGTACATGCGGTACACGCTTCCTAATTAATAGCGGCATATCTAGCGGCACCGGGCCCGGCACCGCACGCCCGCACCAGGCTTAGAAACTCTCCCACTCGCCATCGTCTGCCGCCGCGGCCTTGTGCGGCTGGGGCGCTGCTGCGCTTTTCGCCGAGCTCAGGACCGGGTGCTTGCCTGCCGCCGACATTGCGGGGCGCTTGAGCGCAGTCGACTGAGCCCTGACCGGAGCCGAGACCTTGATGGCGGCCCTGGCAGGCGCGGGCTTGAACGTGGCCGGCGCCAGGGCCGGCGCGGCCTGCAGGCCGGACTGGGCGCCGAGCTTGAAGAAGCTCACCGTCTCGGCCAGCGCAGCGGCCTGGCCGCGCAGCGCGTCGGTCGCAGCGGCGGCTTCCTCCACCAAAGCCGCGTTCTGCTGGGTCATCTGATCCATCTGCGTCACGGCCTGAGTGACCTGCTCGATGCCCGAGGTCTGTTGGTGGCTGGCTACCGAGATCTCGCCCATGATGTCGGTGACACGGCGCACGCTCATCACGATCTCGTCCATGGTCTTGCCGGCCTCGTCGACCTGGGTGCTGCCTTCCTGCACCTTGCTCACGGAGTCGTCGATCAGCTGCTTGATCTGCTTGGCCGCCTCGGCCGAGCGCTGGGCCAGGGTGCGCACTTCGGAGGCCACCACGGCAAAGCCGCGACCCTGGTCGCCCGCACGGGCCGCTTCCACCGCTGCGTTCAGCGCCAGAATATTGGTCTGGAAGGCGATGGAGTCGATCACGCCGATGATGTCCACGATCTTGCGCGAGGACTCATTGATGGCCGACATGGTCTGCACCACCTGGGCCACCGTGGCACCACCGCGCACGGCCACCTGAGACGCTGCAGAGGCCATCTGATTGGCCTGTTGGGCATTGCCGGCGTTCTGCTGCACGGTGGCGGTCAGCTCTTCCATGGAGGCTGCCGTCTGCTCCAGAGAGCTGGCCTGCTCTTCGGTGCGCGAGGACAGATCCTGGTTGCCGCTGGCAATCTGGCTGCTGGCCGAGGCAATCGAGTCCGTGCCCTGGCGCACCTGGCCCACGATGCGTTGCAGGCTTGTGTTCATCTCCTTGAGCGCCTGCAGCAGCTGGCCCACTTCATCGCGGCTTTGCACCGTGATGCTGGCGCTCAGATCGCCAGCGGCCACGGACTGCGCCAGCTGCACGGCCGACTCCAGCGGACGCGAAATGGAACGACCGATCAGCACCGCCAGCGCCACGCCGATGACGATGGAGCCCAGCAGCAGCGCCATCACCCACCAGCGGGCAGCGGCATACAGGTCGTCGCCCGCCTGATTGGTCTCCTCGGTCGCCTGATGGTTGATCTCGCTGAGCGCCTCCAGACGCGTGTTGATGCCACGACTGATCTTGAGAGCCTCGCCGCGCAAAATCTCGCTGGCGTCATCGTTGAGCAGCTGGTGTGACAGATCCACCACCTTGGCCGTCTGCACGGCATAGGCCTTGAGATCCTCGCCGATTTCGGCCAGCAGGGCCCGCTCCTTGTCGGTCCTCACATACTTGCCATAGGACTGCTGGTTCTGGACCAGCTCGTCCCAGAGCTTGGGCATGCTCTTGTCATAGACCGCCATTTCCTCGGACGACTGGGCCATCACATGCTGCATGGTCTGCGATCGATAGCGCTGCAGCTGGTAACGCATGTCCTGCAGGTTTCGGGCCGCCGGCAGCCACTGGCGCGCCAGATCGGTGGCCGTGGCATTGACACGCTCCATCTGGACCAGGCCGTACAGACCCGATACCGCACTGATCAGCAGGATCAGCACAAAAGACACCAGCAGCTTGTTAGCCAGCTTGAGGTTGCGAAAGAAGTTCATGGGGGAATTGGGTGCCTGGGCGACCTGCAAGGTCTGGCACCTGCGAGATGGGGAGTGGGGGAAACTGCTTGATAAGCGCGTACACACTGCGCGCGCCTGCGAATTCTATGCAGTATTTGTTACTTCGAGTAACGGCATCCATGAATAAAACCGATGGAGGCAGCAGGGGCATAGCTGGGCTCAAAAAGACACCCCGATGAAGCACTCAAAAACCCTGTCGAAGGCCATTGCATCCTTACAGCCGTCCGGCATGAGAAAATCAGCCCTTATTTATCAGCAAGAACAAACGGATTCACCATGGAAGCAGAACGCGTCAACTCTATCGGCAACACCCTCCAAGATCTGGCCGAGCGCACGGCCGATCTCCGGAGGTATCTTTGACTACGATGCCAAGTACGAACGTCTGCGCACGGTAAACGCCTCGCTGGAAGACCCTGCCGTCTGGAACGACCCCAAGAAGGCACAGGAGCTGGGCAAGGAAAAGAAGTCGCTCGACTCCGTCGTGCTGACCCTGGAGAAGCTCACCACCGAGCTGGCCGACAATTCCGAGCTGTTCGAGATGAGCAAGGAAGAAGGCGATGATGCCGGCCTTGAAACCATCGAAGCCGAAACCGCCAAGCTCAAGCCGCTGATCGAGGAGCTCGAATTCCGCCGCATGTTCGGCGGCGAAGCCGATCCGCTCAACTGCTTCATCGACATCCAGGCCGGCGCCGGCGGCACCGAAGCCTGCGACTGGGCCAGCATGCTGCTGCGCCAGTACCTGAAGTACGCCGAACGCAAGGGCTTCAAGGCCACGGTCGAAGAAGAGACTCCGGGCGACGTAGCCGGCATCAAGAGCGCGACCATCAAGGTCGAAGGCGAGTATGCCTATGGCCTGCTGCGCACCGAAACCGGCGTGCACCGCCTGGTGCGCAAGTCGCCCTTCGACAGCTCGGGCGGCCGTCACACCAGCTTTTCCTCGCTGTTCGTCTACCCCGAGATCGATGACTCCATCGAGATCAACATCAATCCGTCCGACGTGCGTACCGACACCTATCGCGCCTCCGGCGCGGGCGGTCAGCACATCAACAAGACCGACTCTGCCGTGCGCCTGACCCACATCCCCACGGGCATCGTGGTGCAGTGCCAGGACGGTCGCTCGCAGCATAGCAACCGTGACGTGGCATGGCAGCGCCTGCGCTCCAGGCTGTATGACTTCGAGATGCGCAAGCGCATGGAAGAACAGCAAAAGCTCGAGGACACCAAGACCGATGTGGGCTGGGGCCACCAGATCCGCTCCTATGTGCTGGACAACAGCCGCATCAAGGACCTGCGCACCAACGTCGAAGTCTCGGCCACCCAGAAGGTGCTGGACGGCGATCTGGATGTGTTTATCGAAGCCTCGCTCAAGCAAGGCCTCTGATCCTAGAAAGGAATCGATATGCTGCAACTGCGTGACGGGCAAGCCCCGGCCGCCGCCATTTACCTTGCCGACTACGAGGCTCCGGCCTGGTGGATCGACACGGTGGATCTGACTTTTGATCTGGACCCGGCCAAGACGCGCGTGCTCAGCAAGATGCGCGTGCGCCGCAACCCCGAGGTGCCGGCACAGGCGCTGCGCCTGGACGGCGACGAGCTGAATCTGGCGCGGGTGATGGTCAACGGCGGAGGTACCTCCTTCAAGATGGACGGCGACCAGCTGGTGCTGGAGAACCTGCCCGAGGGCAACGAGCCCGTGGAGCTGGAGATCTTCACCACCTGCGCCCCCATCAAGAACACCAAGCTCATGGGCTTGTATGTGAGCGAGGACACATTCTTCACGCAGTGCGAGGCAGAAGGTTTTCGCCGCATCACCTACTTCCTGGACCGCCCCGACGTGATGGCCATGTACACCGTCACACTGCGCGCCAGCAAGGCCCAGTACCCGGTGCTGCTGTCCAACGGCAATCTGGTGGAGTCCGGCGATCTGGAAGACGGCCGCCACTTTGCCAAGTGGGTCGATCCGCACAAAAAGCCCAGCTATCTGTTTGCGCTGGTGGCCGGCAATCTGGTGGCCCGCGAGCAAAAGATCAAGAGCCGTGCCGGCCGCGACCACCTGCTGCAGGTCTATGTGCGCCCTGGCGACCTGGAAAAGACCGAGCACGCCATGAACTCCCTCATGCACTCCGTTGCCTGGGACGAGGCGCGCTTCGGCCTGAGCCTGGATCTGGACCGCTTCATGATCGTCGCCACCAGCGACTTCAACATGGGCGCCATGGAGAACAAGGGCCTGAACATCTTCAACACCAAGTATGTTCTGGCCAGCCAGGCCACGGCCACCGACACCGATTACGCCAATATCGAGTCCGTCGTCGGACACGAATACTTCCATAACTGGACGGGTGACCGCGTCACATGCCGCGACTGGTTCCAGCTCAGCCTCAAGGAAGGCCTGACGGTATTCCGCGATCAGGAGTTCAGCATGGACATGGCGGGCACGGCTTCGGCCCGTGCCGTCAAGCGCATCGACGATGTGCGCGTGCTGCGCACCGTGCAGTTTCCCGAAGATGCCGGCCCCATGGCCCACCCCGTGCGCCCCGACAGCTATATCGAGATCAACAACTTCTACACGGTCACGATCTACGAAAAAGGCGCGGAAGTCGTACGCATGCAGCACAACCTGGTCGGCCGCGAAGGCTTTGCCAAGGGGATGAAGCTGTACTTCGAGCGTCATGACGGTCAGGCCGTGACCTGCGATGACTTCTCGCAGGCCATTGCCGATGCCAACCCAGGCTCTGCTCTGGCGCAGCATCTGCAGCAGTTCCGCCGCTGGTACAGTCAGGCCGGCACGCCTGTGCTCAAGGCCGTGGGCCAGTACGATGCCGACGCCCGGACCTATACGCTGACGCTGACGCAAAGCTGCGCGCCCACCGTGGGTCAGGCCGAAAAACTGCCGTTCGTCATTCCCGTGCAAATGGGTCTGCTCACCGCCAGCGGCCAGCCCATCGCCCTGCAACTGCAAGGCGAAGAGACGGCCCAGACCGTCACCAGCCGCATGCTGGTATTGACCGAAGCCGAACAAAGCTTTGTCTTCAGCAATGTGAGCGAAGCCCCCGTGCCCTCGCTGCTGCGCACCTTCAGCGCCCCCGTGGTACTGGAGCATGAATTCAGCGATGCCGATCTGCTGACCCTGCTGGCTCACGACAGCGACCCGTTCAACCAATGGGAAGCCAGCCAGCGCCTGGGCCTGCGTTACGCCCTGAAGGCAATCGCAGCCAGCGGCGAAGCCAGTGCCGAAATCCTGCCGTCAGACTTCATCGAAGCCATGCGCCGCGTACTGCGCGACGACAAGCTGGATGCTGCTTTCAAGGACCTGGTGCTCACGCTGCCGTCCGAGAGCTATATCGCCGAGCAGCTGGCCGAAGTCGATCCGCAGCGCGTGCATGCCGTGCGCGAAGCCATGATCTTGCAGCTCGCGAGCGCCCTGCAGCCCGAGTGGGAGAGCCTCTGGGAGGCCAACCGCGACACCGGCGCCTATCGCCCCGACCATGTCAGCGCCGGCCGCCGCGCGCTGGCCGGCCGCGCTCTATCCATGCTGTGCCTGCATGCCGCTCAAGCTGGCGACACGGTCTGGCCCGGCAAGGCCTACCAGCGCTGCAAGGACGCTGGCAACATGACGGACCGCATGGCCGCACTCTCCGCCCTGGTCTACAGTGCCAGCCCACTGGCCGAGCAGGCGCTGCAGCGCTTTCACGCGCTGTTCAAGCAAGATGCGCTGGTGCTGGACAAATGGTTTGCCCTGCAAGGTTCTGCCAGCGACCGCGGCGGCGATGTGCTTCCTGCCGTCAAGGCGCTGATGAAGCATGCCGACTTCCAGATCAAGAATCCCAACCGCGCACGCAGCCTGATCTTCAGCTACTGCAACAATGCCGGCGCGTTCCACCGCGCCGATGCGGCGGGCTATGTGTTCTGGGCCGATCGCGTGATCGAGATCGACGGCATCAACCCTCAGGTGGCCTCCCGTCTGGCCAGGGTGATGGATCGCTGGAAAAAGCTGGCCGAGCCCTACCGCTCTGCAGCCCGCGAAGCCATCGCCCGCGTGGCAGCCAAGCCCGATCTGTCCAACGACGTGCGCGAGGTCATCACCCGCGCCCTGGCGGACTGATGGAGCTGCACATGCTTGCCCGACACGCGACTCGGGGCGTGAAGGCCCTTGCCGTCGCTGCGGCGAGCATGTCGCTGAGCACTCAGGCTGCAAAGCCCGATGCGGGATTCGAAGCCCGTTTTGCGCCCCTCTATGCCACTGTCTTCAGCGAAGGCGGCAGCTTCAGCGGGCGAGCCATGAGTGCCGATCTGCAGGCGCTGGAGCCGATGTTGAAAAAGCCGGGGTTCGCTGCACGCGATATCTTCCGGCTCTACTACACACAGGCCAGCGTCTACGCCCGCCGCAGCATGCCCAAAGAGGCAGCCGAAGCAGCGCAGACGGCACTGGCGGCTTTGTCCGGCACTCAGGACCCGGAGCTGTCATACGCTCATTTTTTCCTGCGCTACTCAAGCATCCGCTGGCTGGCGGAGGCCGGGCAGCATGAAGCGGCACTCAAGCGGGTCAAAGCCTTTCAGGCTCGATATGCGCTGCCGCAGATTGCCTTGCTACCCGCCGAAATGCGCTGGGACGAGAGCGTGAAGCCTGCACGGGCTCTGGATTTTCCGAGCCAGATGCAGATTCTCGGCGTCTATGAGGACGAAGGCTATCTGCTGCATGAGCTGGGGCGATTTCGCGAGGCCAGACAAGTCAACGAGCGACTGCTTCCTGTCGCGCGTGAGCGCCTCAAAGCCTTGGGCAAGCTGCAGCAAATACGCGGTGTGCTCACCAATATTGCGCAAAATTGCTATGAGCTGGGCGACCTGAAGCAGGCTGGCGCCTATCTTCAGGAGCGTCTGCAGATTGCGCAGGCGGCGCAAGACCATGCCACCGTCTACGACAGCTATTTCCAGCTCATGGTCCTTGCCCATGAGCAAAAGCAGGAACCGCAGGCCCGCCAATGGCTGGCCCGCTATGAACAATACGCGCTGAACCAGAAAGACAGCCAGCAGCAAACCCGTGCCAGGGAGCTGCTGACGGAACTGGAACAGCGCAATGCAGGGCGTCCCGGCAAGTGATCGTGCCCACCCCTGCTCTCTGTCCATTTCAGATTTGCATCGAATTTCAAGGAGTTGAAACATGAAGAAAAACATCAGCCTGACCCGCTATCTGGTCGAGCAGCAACGTGTGGACGGGCTCATCCCCGGCCAGCTGCGCCTGCTGCTGGAAGTGGTGGCCCGCGCCTGCAAGCGCATCAGCTTTGCCGTGAACAAAGGTGAGCTCGGCGACGTCATGGGCACAGCCGGCAGCGAAAACGTGCAGGGTGAAGTGCAGAAAAAGCTGGACATCATCGCCAACGAAACCCTGATCGAAGCCAATGAATGGGGCGGCCACCTGGCGGCCATGGCATCGGAGGAAATGGAAGGCATCTATGTGGTGCCCAACCGCTATCCCCAGGGCGAGTACCTGCTGATGTTCGACCCCCTGGACGGCTCGTCCAACATCGACATCAACATGTCCATCGGCACCATCTTCAGCGTGCTCAAGAAGCCTGAAGGCCACCCTGGCGTTCACGACAGCGACTTCATGCAGCCCGGCACCCAGCAAGTGGCTGCCGGCTACTGCATCTACGGCCCCCAGACCACCCTGGTGCTGACCGTGGGCGACGGCGTCTCCATGTTCACGCTGGACCGCGAGCAAGGCTCGTTCGTGCTCATCGAGGAAAACGTCAAGATCCCCGAAGACACCAAGGAATTCGCCATCAACATGTCCAATATGCGCCACTGGGATGCCCCTGTGAAGCGCTACGTGGACGAATGTCTGGCTGGTGCAGACGGCCCGCGCGGCAAGAATTTCAACATGCGCTGGGTCGCGGCCATGGTGGCCGACGTCCACCGCATTCTGTGCCGCGGCGGCATCTTCATGTACCCCTGGGACAAGCGCGAGCCACAAAAGGCCGGCAAGCTGCGCCTGATGTACGAAGCCAATCCCATGAGCTGGCTTGTCGAGCAAGCCGGCGGCATGGCCACCAACGGCCGTCAGCGCATCCTGGACATCCAGCCAACGCAATTGCACGAGCGCGTGAGCGTCGTCCTCGGCTCCAAGAACGAAGTGGAACGCGTGACCAGCTACCACCTCGAGGCCGATGAAAAAGCGCTATAATCTATAACTTATCGCCGGTGTAGCTCAGTCGGTAGAGCAGCTCATTCGTAATGAGAAGGTCGGGTGTTCGATTCATCTCTCCGGCACCAGAATTGCTAGTAAATAAGCCATTCCCCACGTAAAATGGGTAGAAAACCTGAAACGGTTTCTACCCATTTTTTTGCCTGCATCTAAAGTGTAGCGATGCTTGCAGCCCCCTCCTCTGCCCTGTCGTGGGCATCTCAGACGGCGACACCCTGACCGCCCCATGTGGCGAGCCAGGGCAATACGAACAGGTCAAGGTGAGGCTGCAGGGCATCGACGCCCCTGAGCGCAAGCAACCATTCGGGGAGCGCGCCCGGCAAGCACTGGCCAAGTTGACATTTCAGAAAGAGGCCGAGCTGCGCTGCACCAAGACAGATCGGTACAAGCGACAGGTGTGCTCTGTCTGGGTTGCCCCCGCATCAGCGCCGCCCGGCCCGCGCACACTCGATGCAGGCTTGGCCATGATCACGCAAGGCATGGCCTGGTGGTATCGCGCCTATGCCCGCGAACAGTCACCGCAGGAGCGCGGCCAATACGAGTTTGCTGAGCAAGAAGCTGCGGCGCGCAAAGTGGGTCTTTGGCGCGATTCGCAACCGATCGCACCATGGGATTGGCGCAAAGCCTCACGCGAGCTTCGACAAAACCTAAGTCAGTAAACGACCGAGGCTGTGTGAAAACGCTTGGCTGGCCAATCTCGCTTCCAAGGGCGCTTCGATCGTTCAGACTTCATCTACATCCAGAAAGATGACGACTACCAATGCCTGCAGGGCAGCGTGCCATCTACCGCTTTACCCGCGAGGAAGGTGGTTTGCAAATGCGACGCTACTGGAGCACCGCCTGTACGCAATGCGCGATCAAATCCAAGTGCACGCCCAGCGATTACCGACGCATTAGCCGCTAGGAGCATGAAGGTGTTGTGGAACGTGCGCAGCAGCGTTTAGATCAAATGCCAGACGCAATGATGGTGAGAAGGCGAACAGTGGAGCATGTGTTTGGCACGCTCAAGCACTGGATGGGGTACACGCACTTCTTGACCAAGCCCAAGCGGTTGCCCAATGTCAGCGCCGAGATGAGCTTGAATGTACTGGCCTACAACCTCAAGCGAGTGCTTTGCATTATTGGGTTTGAGAGAGCAATGGCCGCGATGCGTCTGGTGGGCGGATGAGCCCTTTTTACGCGGTGAAATTAGCGTAAAAAAGACCTTGAATGCCCGATTGGAAGGGGGCAGATTGTTCTTAGCTGGAAAAATCTTCGACACCAGGAAAGGCGGGAAATCTATCGATTCGTTGGCTGAGATGCTGATGAAGTTTTTGAGTTTCCACACAGCCTCGACCCATAGCAGCCTCATGAATATGCGCCACAAGGCAGTCACTCAGGACCTCGCTCCATTCGGCCGGACAGAGCAACGGCGAGAGCTGGAGCAACTGCAAACGATGCGAACAAAGCCAGCGCTGCCGATCGCGCACCGTCGACGCCACCAGGTTCGGTCAATCCAGCCAGATTGGCCACCACACCAGCGATGGCAGCAGCCAGGGCCGTGGCATACAGTTGAACCGTGGTGATGGAGGAAGACGCGAGCGTCTCCTCTCCTGGAGCTGCCACGGAAAACACACGTGTCAGCAAGTGAGGCCAGCTCAGGCCGATACCGAACCCCACGGCGGCGAGGGCCACGCCATATGTCACCTTGCCAACCAGGGTGCTCCCCCATGTCACGCTGGGGAGCATAAAAGCCAGGCTCAACAATGCGACCAGCACGATGGGGGGGCCAAGCCGTATGAGGCAATAGGCAGTATGTCGCTCCCCGCGTCCTGCGCTGTACAGCGAAGCTAGCGTCCATCCTCCCGCCATCATGGCGGTCATGTAACCTGCCGCCAAAGGCGTCATCTGATGGATAACCTGCAAGAAATACGGCACGAAAATCTCGGTCGTCAACCCGATGACAAGCAAAACCATCATGGCGTAGACCACTCCAAGTGGAGCTGACAGCGACCAGGCTCCCGACGGCAGCAGCTTCACGCTGCCCTGCCTGTCCCTTTTTGCAATGACAAAGACCAAGACCACGCCTGCTGCAATACCGGCCATATGCCAGGCAAGGCTCTCACTCAGACTGGCGGTAGAGATTGCCAGCACCGACAGGACCAGCAAGGTGATCGACAGCCAAGGCAGAGGACCGGAGGCTCCGGCCGCCGACGCGCAGCGTTGAACCTGGCTTGCCACGATTGCCGCCAGCAACAGCACAATTGGCAGCAGTACCCAGAACGCCAACCGCCATTGGCCGCTTTGCGCGAAGACACCGCCGACGGCTGGGCCGCACAGGGTTGCCACACCCCACATGCCCGAAACCAGGGCCATGGCTCTCGGCCACAAATGCACCTTAAAAACCACGCGGATCAGGGCATAGCTAAGTGCGAACAACACGCCGCCTCCCAGCCCCTGCACCGCTCGCCCAAGCAGCAGGACAGGCATCGACAGGGCCAATGCGCAGCATGCTGCGCCCAGCGAAAAAATGGCAAGCGCCGATAGATAGGCCATGCGTGGCCCCATCGCATCGATGAACTTGGCAGAGACGGCCGATCCGACAATGGATGCCACGACGAACAAGGTCGTGTTCCAGGCGTAATACTCCAGCCCGCCAATTTCTTGAATGATGGTGGGCAGGATGGTCGTGACCACGTAGATATTGATTGCATGCAATGCAACCCCACCCGCCAGAGCAATGGAACGAAGCCCATTGCGTCCCTGAAACAACTCACCCCATGACGCGTCTTTCCCTGATGTTGAGTCCATCTTCATCCTTTAAAAACATTATTCCATTAATTGTTGAAATGATATTAGGGTGGTATCTTGGCGTCAATGAAGACCACAATGAGCGCGACTCCGCCTCCCTTTGAATCACTGGATGACCTGGCCAACGTCGCCAAGACACTTGGGCATGCCCATCGGTTGGCCTTGCTGGAGGCGATCTTTAAGCGCGAGAGTTCCGTGGAACAGCTGGCTGAAGACACCGGCCTTTCCGTCACTAATGCATCCCAGCACCTGAAGCAATTGCGACAGGTGGGATTGGTTCAGTCGCGGCGAGATGGAAAGCAGGTGCTGTATCGCATTGGCAGCGGTCCTGTCGCCAACCTGCTTGCGTCCCTACACGACTATGTTTGTCACCAGCAGGCTGACATGCAGCGCATCATTTCGGACAGCATCCAGCGTCCGGAACAACTGGAGGGAGTCTCCATCGAGGAATTGCTCGAGAAATTGGAGAACGGGGCACTACTTCTGGATGTCCGGTCTCACCAAGACTATGAGAGTGGACACATCCCAGGTGCGATCAATATTCCGACCGAGGAGCTCGATCAACACCTAGCCCAATTGCCGCGCAACCAGGAAATCCTTGCCTATTGTGGCGGCCGCTATTGCGTGCTCTCGATAGAGGCAGTTGCCTGGCTGCGTGCTCAAGGATTCCAGGCGGATCGGGTGTACGACGGCTTTCCTGGGTGGTGGGCTGCGGGGATGCGTGTGGAGACGATAAGACACTAGGAATGTTGTGCCTTGGTGGCCAAATGGAGTCTGCCCTGTGGCTGCTGATCCTTTCCATCATTGCCTGCTTCTGGCCGAGGCTGTGTAAAAACGCTTGGCTCGACAATCTTCAAAAATTAAAATCAAAACACCCGGTTTTAGCGAGGTGACCCATGAAGTGTAGAAGTTCAGACTTGATCTGACAGTGGGCCTTGCCAATAGGTGAGGTTTCCCGTTTTGATAAGGGTACGAATCTTTATCAATCCGGGCGCGCGAGCGCCCAACGGAGAAACCTCATGAACAGTTTCAACCAAACCATCATTCGGCACAAGGTCGGCCTACTCAATCTGGCCAGTGAGCTGGGCAACATCTCCAAGGCATGCAAAGTCATGGGCGTGTCCCGTGACACCTTTTATCGCTATCAGCATGCCCACGAAGAAGGTGGCGTTGAAGCCCTGATCCAGACCTCTCGGCGAAAGCCCAATCCCAAGAACCGGGTTGATGAAGCCATTGAAGCGGTTGTCCTCGCCTATGCCCTTGAGCAGCCAGCGCATGGACAGTTGCGTGCCAGCAATGAATTACGCCAGCGGGGCATCTTTGTGTCGCCATCCGGTGTGCGCTCCATCTGGATGCGCCATCAACTGGCCAGCTTCAAACAGCGTCTGTCAAACCTGGAGGCCGAGGTCGCCAAAACTGGCGCTGTGCTCACCGAAGCCCAGGTGACAGCCTTGGAGAAAAAGCGTGAAGATGAGCTGGCCTGCGGAGAAATCGAAACCGCCCATCCCGGTTATCTGGGTAGCCAGGACACCTTCTATGTGGGCTCGATCAAGGGAGTCGGGCGCATCTACCAGCAGACCTTTGTGGACACCTATTCCAAATGGGCCGCTGCCAAGCTCTACACCACAAAAACACCGATCACGGGTGCTGATCTGCTCAATGACCGGGTGCTGCCGTTCCTGGCCGAGCAAGGCATGGGGCTGTTGCGAATCTTGACCGACAGGGGCACGGAGTATTGCGGTAAGGCCGAAACGCACGACTACCAGCTGTACCTAGCCGTCAATGACATTGAACACACCAAGACGAAGGTGCGTCACCCGCAGACCAATGGCATCTGCGAGCGATTCCACAAGACCATCCTGCAGGAGTTCTACCAGGTGGCGTTCAGGCGCAAGATCTACCGATCAATTGACGAGCTGCAAACGGATCTGGACGACTGGATCAATTACTACAACGGGCAGCGAACACATCAAGGCAAGATGTGCTGTGGCCGGACGCCGCTGCAAACGCTGATGGATGCAAAGGAGGTGTGGGACGACAAGGTAAAAGAGCTGAATTAATCTGACAGCCGTACCGTCCGAAACGGGAGCATCTGTCAGATCAGATCGGAACTTCTACACATGAAGCGATTCATCGAAGGCCAGTCCCGCGAGCGAGTGACCTTGCCGCCCGCGTGTCTCGATGACTTGGTGGGTGCAGACAATCCGGTGCGCATTGTCGATGCATTCGTTGAAGAACTGGACCTGCTCTCGCTGGGCTTTGATGGGTCAACACCAGCATCCACAGGCCGCCCGGCCTACCACCCTGCGGTGCTACTCAAGCTCTATATTTACGGATATCTCAATCGTATCGAGGCTGTGTGGAAACTAAAAACTTCATGAGCATCTCAGCCAACGAATCGATAGATTTCCCGCCTTTCCTGGTGTCGAAGGTTTTCCAGCTAAGAACCATCTGCCCCCTCCCAATCGTGCATTCAAGGTCTTTTTTACGCTAATTTCACCGCGTAGGCCGTTTCCAGTCATGCGCCCAAGAGCCGCGCCCCGCTCTGAGACAATCGCGCCATGACCGATGAATCCCCGATCCACACAGTCCACAAGCGCGTGTGCCACACGTTCCTCCGGCACTAGAAGGCCCACAATAACGCCTATCCCATTCCCATGCTCATCAAGATGACGCCTGAAGAGCTGCGGCAGTTCAACATCGTCAACGCCTTCGCCAAGCCCGATGAAATGTGGGGCGTCCCAATTGAAATCGACCACAACACCACGGGCGTGATGATTGCGGTCGATGGGACGGAAATGCCTTTGATCGAAGGCTATTGATTGAGTTAGGACTTTGCAGTGCCAGCTTCGTCATTTAGCAGATCAAAGTGATGCTGAATTTCTGCAGGGTTCGACGTGTTGCGAATGCCAGCGCTGAATTTCCTCACGGCCATTGAGAACGACAAATAATCTGCAATGCGGTAGTAGCCCAGCTCAGCCTGCACATGACCCAAGCTCGGGGGCAACGCTTCATCCCAGCCCTCCTTGGCATCTGGCCAAGGTCGCAGCGCATAGACGCCATCCTGCCGCTGATACACAACCCATTGGCTCTCATCCTTAAAAAGATGGCAGAAGAAACTCCCGTTTTGCTTCACCTCTGCTGCCCAGGCTGGAGGCTGCCCGAGTTTGACGGCCGGATGCGAGATTGGATCAACAGCCGCCTGCTGCATTGCTTGTTGGACCGCCTTTCTGGCGCCAAATTCAGCCCGCAGAAGCCGCAGCTTTTCTCTGGGATCCATCCTCCCTGATTGCGCTCGCTCACGCGCAGCGCGTGCAAACTCAGCTCTCCGCTCCGCATCTTTTGCCTCGAGCCTTCGTCGCTCTTGTTCTAAGGCCTGAACTCGCAAAAGATGCACCCGCACCTCTTCAGCAAAGCGTGCCAACAAAAGCTCGGTGTTGGAGACAAGCAGATCGCGCTCATCCGCAGATAGCTGGCGGCCACCTGAGCCCGAGCTGTATTGGGCTCCCCCCAATGCTTTTGCAGAGCCATATCTGCGCTCAAAACATTTGCTGCCAAGAACCATCAAGTCACCGGTATCTCGAACGATATAAACCGCAGCACGTACGCCATGCCCACATCCCGGATTCTGGCATTGCACTCGATCCTCTTCAGGCACTCTAATGACGGCCAGCAACTGAGCATTCGCTATCTTTTCATCTGTCATGGCTCTCCCTCCTTTGACCAGTTTAGAGTCAAAGCGGAATTGGCCACCATGAGACAAAACCAGGCGCTAACGCTTTGTTGAAATCACAGGCGAAGTAGCCCTGCATGTTCCTGCATCAGTTATGTGTGCATTTGCGGTTGATGGGAGGGAATGCCTTTGGTTGAATGCAATTGAAGATTGCTGATCAGCATGCAGCGGAATCCGGCAGCCGGCCGGTGCGGGCCGGAAGGCCTAGAAAGCAGAGATGCGCTCGCCCAGGATCACAGACAGCTCACGCATTACATCGAGCTGACGGCGCATGCGGGCCTGCTCATCGGGGTCCAGCTGGTGAAACAAGGCATTGCGCAGAATGAACTCGTCCAGCCTGGTGATTCGGATGTCCAGCTCTTGCTTTTCATCCAGCACGCGCTGCTGTTGGGGCGGCAGCGCACTGGTATTGGGTTCGCAGCCATTGATGCAGTGCTCGAGCATCGCCATGGCCTGGCCGAAGTGCAGCAGGTTCGTGCCCATGGGGGGTCATGCCAGCATGTGGCGAGCTGGTGAAGGTAATACCGCAGTCAGGCGCAAAGTCGGCCGGCAGAGGCGAGGACAGGAAGCGGCCGACCATCTGCTCGGTGAGCGCAATTTTGCTCATTAGTTTTCCTTGGTTTGGGGAATCACTGGCCAAGCTGCGCGGCAGGTTGCTGCATCAACTGCGTGGCCATCAGCTCGGATTGCCAGCTCTGTGTATCGCTGGCTGCACTGTCCGAATACTTTTCCGAGGGCTCGGGCGTACTCGATGAGGGCTGCGGTGGAAGCGTCGGCAAGTCCCTGCTCGGCATCGGACATTTGCTTGCGCAGGCCGTCACGCTCACGGCGAACGCGATCAGCTGCAGCCTGCAAACCGGTCTGCTTCTGGATGGCTTCATTCAGGGCTCCTTGGTATTTGTCGTTGACCGTGCGTTCGACGGCCAGTAGACGCCGGCCGGCGGCCGTGCGTTCATCAGCGATCTGCTCGCGGTACTGGCTGGCCTGCAACCGCTCGTCGGCCAGATCGGCCCCAAGGCGCGCCGCCTGAAAGGGCCATGCCAGTGCAGCGCCGGCCGCAGCTGCTGCCAGGGATGTGTAGAGGGTCAGCCGGGCCAGGCCAGCCCCCACTCGCAGAGCTCGGCATTCGCATCGCCGCCCAAGAAAATCAAATCCTGCGTCGCGCCCACATAAATGCCCGTCTCCACGGGCACCAGGGCCGTAATGTCGGCCGCCATGGGCTTGAAGTCGCGCCAGTCGCTCAGGTGCGGCACGGCCGGGCGGCTGGCCCACAGCACCTTGCCCTGGGCCACAAGCACACGTCCCCGCCAGAAGGCCATCAGCGTGCCATCGGGCAGCACCCGAGAGCTATTGCGCCCGCCAAATTCAAAGCTGCGCTCTGTGGCGGTACCGGCGAAGAACATTCCCTAGCCATCGCGCCCGCTCAGGTACACATGTAGAGCATGGCCCGGCAGCTGCGGCGCACATCGGCAATGGCCTGTGCATTGGCGTCGACTACTGCGCGCTCTGCAGCTCTGGTTTCCTTGGATACCTCGCTGGATACTGCCGCTTTGGATACCAGCGCATCCGCCTTGCGCTGGATTTTCTCGGACAGATCGCGCGCCCATCCGTCGCGTTTCGCTCTCTTGTTGATAGCACCGTGCGTAATGCCATTCTCATCTGCGATCTGGCGTAGTGTCTTTACGCCTGCACGGTAATCAAGCTCGATGCGTTCCCAATCGGTGGGCGCGGCCTTGCCGGCCTCCTTCGCGCCGGGGGCCGACTGGGTACTCTTCTTGGATTTGGATACTGCCTCACTGGATGCCATGCACCAGATACTGAGGCGCGTGGCGTCAAGCGTCGAACCCTAGCCGGGTCACTAGCGCGGCAAAGTGCAGGCCTTGCTACCCAGTCTTCAACGAGAAACCGTCGATCCGCTATTCTTGTGATGGGAACAACTGCTGCACCAGCGGATGCAACACTTTGCGACTTGCAGCAATCGCAAAAAAATGTTCTTCAACACCCTCGCAGGCACCGAGACGTTTCACTGCATATCGGCTGGTCAACTCCTCGTGAACGAGGCTGGCCATGGGAAATACACCCATACCGGCAGCGCCAAATGTCTTGAGCAAGGCACTGTCTTCAAATTCTCCGACGAGGTGTGGTCTGATTGAGTTGCGCTCAAACCACTGATCGAGCCTTGGACGCACGGCAGCATGCGTGGTTGGCAGTAGGACGGGCACCGTGGATAGAGAATGAGGAAAATTGTGCTTAGCTGCTACATACAGCGATGATGGCGCATACCAAGCCAACGGAGATGAACCCAGGGAATGACTATAGACTTTCAAGTTCGGGTTGAGCGGCGCGGCTCGGTCTGCAAGAACAACATCTAATCGATGCAACGCGAGGTCACCCAACAGGTCCTCAAACTCATCGACCATACACAGTAGCCGGAGGTTCCTCTCCTGCATCACTGACTGCATCAAGCTCTGAACCGCCAGCTTAGGCAATTCGTCGGAGATTCCGACAATCAGACGCACCGTAGGCGCGCCTACTGCATCGCGCACTACCGCAGGAAGTTGCTCTCCAAGTTGAAATATTTGCTCTGCCTGCCGCATGGCGGCAAGTCCCGCATCCGTCAGCACCACTCCTCGACCTGAGGGCTTGAGCAGAACATACCCCAGAGACCGCTCCAACTCACGAACTTGCGTGCTCACAGTTTGCACGGCCATGCCCAAACGTTCTGCAGCGCGAGCCATGCCACCTTCTTTGGCGACAACCCAAAAATAGTAAAGGTGCCGGTAACTGAAGCCTGGGTTCATTGTTCGGCTTTTCAGAGCTATTGCTTCTGAATTATCTGCTTTTATTAATTGGCTGCATCGCTATTGTTGATGTCATGCAATGCAGGGAGAAGTGCCATGCAGAAAGCCTTCGCAGCAGAGGGTGCATGCGGCCTCTAAATCACGGGTCAACCAACGTCGAGTGATAGCGCTGCGCAGCGCAACTTCAAGGAGCAGACCATGCTGAAAGTACTTGTCCCATCAGACGGTTCGCCCAATTCTCTGTATGCCATACGTCACGTTATCGATGAATTTAATAAAGGCCAAGGGCTTGAAATTCATCTTTTGAACGTACAGCCGCCATTCTCGAAACTCATCACCGAATACTCAAGCAAGAGCGCTCGAATGGAGTTCCACCAAGAACAGGCTGATGCTGCGCTCTTGGAAACGCGCCGGATGCTGGATACCGCGGGAATCCCGTACACCGTTCACTCAGAAGTTGGCAACAAAGTGGACTGTATTGTGGACGCTGCACGTAGGCTCCACTGCGACCTAATTCTGATGAGCACGGCGCGCAAGAGCTCACTGGTACGGCTGATTGAGAACTCTGTAACCAATCAGGTGCTAGAGAAAACAAGTGTCCCCGTAGAGGTCATTCCTGGGGAGGCTGCATCGAAGCTCGAGCGCATTGGCATTCCCGCCGGAGTCGGCGCCGGCGCCGGCGCAGGCATCGTTGCTTTGTGGATGGCCTCGAGCTGACGGTCTGCATCGGGGAACCGTACCCGGAACCTTCCCATGAACAACATTGAAACGCTTGCCACAGGACCGATGTGGATAGGCTTCGTCGCCTTTGTAATGATAATGCTGGCCTTGGACCTGTTTGTGCTTGGCGGCAACAAGGCTCACCGCGTTTCGGTCAGGGAGGCTGCTGGCTGGACAGTGGCATGGATGACTCTGGCCACGTCATTTGGTGCTTTGCTGTGGTGGTATCTGGACAGCACTGCCGGTCGCGAAGTTGCCAACCACAAGGCCCTGGAGTTTTTCACCGGCTATCTCATCGAGCAAGCGCTTTCGGTGGACAACATGTTTGTGTTCGTGATGATCTTCACGTACTTCGCGGTTCCACCGGAACTACAGCGTCGTGTACTGCTTTATGGAGTCCTTGGTGCCATAGTGATGCGCGCAGCAATGATTCTTGGGGGGATCTGGCTGGTTTCCGAGTTTGCCTGGGTGCTCTATGTATTTGGGCTGCTCTTGGTTGTGACAGGCTGCAAGATGCTAATCATGGCTGACCAAAAGCCCGACTTAGAAAAAAATCCATTGCTACGCTGGTTGCGCGGGCGTGTCCGAATTTTTGTGTAAACGGTTCGGACTTCAATTGACGGAGATGCGGTCTCCGAACTGAATGGTAAAGCGGGTCAGCGCAGCCTTCCAATCCCGGATGGGCATGGTCCACTTCTGACTGATGTTGCGCAGGGCCAGATAGAACAGTTTGGTCAGCGCTTCGTCACTGGGGAACGAGCCCCGGTTCTTGGTCAGCTTCCTCAGGCTCATGTTGACCGACTCGATGGCGTTGGTGGTGTAGATGACCTTGCGGATTTCGGGTGGGTAGTCAAAGAACGGAATCAGCCGGCTCCAGTTCCTGCGCCAGGACTGGCCGATGGGTTGGTACTCGGCATCCCAGCGGGCCTCGAATTCACCGAGCATCAGCTCGGCCTCCTCGGCGGTGGTTGCCGTGTAGATGCGTCGCAGGTCGGCGGCCACTTCTTTGCGACGCTTCCACGAGACGTAGTTCAGGCTGTGGCGCACCATGTGCACGATGCACAGTTGCACCACCGCCTTGGGGAATACCGCCTCAATGGCGTCGGGGAAGCCTTTAAGCCCGTCGACGCAGGCGATGAAGATGTCCTGCACGCCCCGGTTGCGAAGTTCGGTGACGACCTGCAGCCAGAACTTGGCACCCTCGGTTTGCGCCAGCCACAGGCCCAGCACCTCCTTGTCACCCGTCATGGTGATGCCGATGGCCAAGTACACCGCCTTGACCCGCACAGCGCCCTCGCGCACCTTCACATGGATGCAGTCCAGATAGACGATGGGGTAGATTGCATCGAGCGGGCGGGCTTGCCAGGTCTTGACCTCATCGGCCACGGCGTCGGTCACCGAGGAAATCAGGCTGGGCGAGACCTCGGTGCCGTACATCTCCTCCAGGTGGGCCTGTATCTCGCGCACCGTCATGCCGCGGGCGTACAGCGAGATGATTTTGTCGTCGAAGCCGGCCCAGCGGGTCTGGTGCTTGGGGATGAGCTGGGGCTCGAAGCTGCCATGGCGGTCACGTGGCACCTCGATGGGCAACTCGCCGAAATCGCCCTTGAGGGTCTTCTTGCTCTTGCCATTGCGGGTGTTGCCAGTGGTGTTGGCTACCGCTTCGTTGCGTTCGTGGCCCAGATGCTCGGTCAGTTCGGCGTCTAGGGCTCGCTCCACCAGCAGCTTGGTCAACTGCTTGAGCAGGCCGTTCTCGCCGATGAGGTCTTCGGGCTTCTTGTAGTTGGCCAGCAGGCCAGACAGCAGTTCTTCGGGTACGTCGTGTTTCTTGGTGCTCATTGTGCTTACGGACAGGCCGGCTTGCGCCGGCGGTTGATTGTCCGTTTACACAAAATTCTGCACACCCTCGGTTGCGCAGCCACATGCGTATTGCACCTGGGTTTCATGGGCAATCCTTTTTTGTGCGGATCGATGGATTGCTCTATGCAACACCGATGTTTCTTGTGCTGTTGATGATCGAGGCCAGTGATCTGGTCTTCGCTGTCGATAGCATCCCGGCAATCTTTGCAGTAACCACTGACCCCTTCATCGTCTTTACATCCAACATTTTTGCGATACTGGGCTTGAGGGCGCTGTACTTTTTGTTGGCCGATATGGCGGAACGTTTCTATCTGCTTAAGTACGGCCTTGCTCTGGTGTTGATCTACATTGGAGCAAAGATGGTTGCGATGCCCTGGTTTCATATGCCGGTGCATTGGTCGCTGCTTATTGTTGGCTCCATTGTTCTGATTTCCGTGTTGCTAAGCGTGAAGCTCTCGTCACGCAAGCCATCCAGGAGAGCTTTATGAGCGATGGAAAATTGACAGATCTGGCTCCCTCGCCTTCTCTTCAGCGGCGCGATAGCTTTGGCAGGCTCACATTAATTGCTTGGAACTCAGAGTTAAGTGGAAAGAAAGCTAGCGGCGCGCGCTGGCTGGCTGCAGTTGATGGTTCGGAATGCTCATTGCGAGCAGTTGCCGCGATTGCACGCTTGATAGGAATAGGCCAAGGAGATGCAGTCGACCTGGTTAATGTCCAGCCTTGGATGAGCAAAGAAGCTGCAGAGACAGAGCTAGCACGAAATGCTTGGGCTGCAACAGCCCAAGCACGCAGCTTGATCAGCGTAGCTGAAATCCCCTGCAGCACCTACGCCTTGATGGGCGAGGATGCGACCTCTATCGTGAACCTAGCCGAGGAGCTTGGCAGCCTTGCTATTTGCATCGGCTCACACGGACTGACTGCTGCCGAGTCTGTTCTATTGGGTTCCGTGACCTGCAAAGTTCTTCATTTGACAAAAGCTCCAGTTCTTATCGTGCGCTGAATTCCCATTCCTCGGTGGTCGTCCGAGAAACACACTGATTCCTCTCGCTACTGGATCAATTCAAGACTCCGCTGCGCCAAATTCTCCACTCTCGATGCCTTCAGCGCTTTGTAACGACGATCAATCTCCCTCAGTTGCTGCGTCATCTCCACCATGCGCGCCTCCATCTCATGCACGCGCTCCAGTGCAGAAGCCTCCAGCGCCTTGCCGGCCAACATAGGTGCCAGCTGACGCGCCTCCGCAGGCACCAGTGTCATCACTTCATCGCCCTTCTCAATCTTGTAAATCCCATTGGGCATGACCGTGCAAGAGACAGCCTGCGCGGCCACATGCTGGTGCAGCGGACGGTAGCACTGTTTCAATGGGCTGATCATGCCCTCGCCTCGCAGCACCTTGATACGGTCATCCACCGTGGTGGGTTTCAGCCCCGTCATGGCGACAATGCGCTCGCGCGTGGGCTCGCCGCCGGCGTCGTTGATCTGCCTGATGGCCTCAAATACCAGCATGAGCGTCGGCGTTTCCTCCGTGGTTCCCAGATCCACGCCTCCATCACGGGCGCGGTGTGTCGATGTTCCAGAGGTTTGCTTTGCTTGTGTGGAATTCATTGATGCTCCAGGGTTCTTGGTTCTATGCGCTCATCAGGCCCACAGGGGCAGCTTCTTGGGCCACAGGCCGGCCTTCAGGATTTGTTCGCGGGTAAAGCGGCCTGCCGTACTCGCGGTGGGCATCGCGCCCTCCGTGCTCGAGCAGTCGATAGTTGTCATAGGCCACATGGCAGCCCTCTATGCCAGGGCGGCTGCAGCAGAGCGGGAAGCCGGTGCGGTCGTCGGTCTTCAGGCTCAGGCCCTTGCCGTAGTTCAGGTGGGCGTGCTGGCTGTAGCCGCTGATGCCGCACCAGAAGCAAGGCAGCTCGGCCACCAGGCGGCGGTAGGGCTCGCTCTCGATGGCGTTCTCTTTCAGCACAGCTATGCCAGTCGCCCCAGCTCCGGGCGTCATGGTGACGTTCTCAGGCACCAAGTCGGCCGTTGCAAGGGCGCTCTCGATCTGACGGGCGGCGCGCTCAGCAAGGCGCTGCTCTCGGCTGTCCGCCTGGCCGGGCTCGCAGTAGTGGCCCTCGTCCTGCTCATCACGGAGCCCAGCGCCAGTCCAACTGCCGCGTGACTTGAAGCCCTTGCCGGGCTTGAGGGGGCAACGGCGCATCAATACCATGAGGGCCCCCAGTCATCGACCAGCACGGTATCGCCGTACTCGTCCATCACGTAGATCCGGCGGGAGCCCACTTCGATGGGGTTGCCGCAGCGGTTTTCCATGGTGACGCGATGCATGTACCGACCGTCGCACATGCGGTCCAGGTGCGGCTTCAGCAGTCGGGTGATCGTGGATGTGCTGGGCGGCTTGCGCTGGCCGGCCAGCGGCACGACCTTGCCAAAGAAGGTGGGGTTCAAAGGCTGGATCATTTGACCAACCTCACTTCCAGGCCCAGCAAAGCCTTCATCAGGTGGCGCTTGAGCTTGAATTCGGTGGTCAGCACGCCCTTCACGTCCTCGATCACTTCCGCGCCCTTTTCCATGTAGACGAAATCGGCCACGTAGCGGATGGCCGGCTTGACGCGGCTCGCATCGGCAAACTTCACGGCAGGCACCAGCTCATAGGCCACCTGGCGGCGCAGCTCGGTGATTTCCCCAGCGCGCAGCTGCATGCACAGATGTCCCCAGCGGCGTGCCTCGGCCCTGCTGTCGAACTTCACCCCATCGGGGGTGACGGTCTTCTTCTTGCCGTACCTGGCTCCACCGGCGCCAGATCGCTTGCCAGTGGCTTGAACCCCAGGCGCTTGAGCTCGGCTCGTACCGCTTCCCGCATTCTCGGCCACAGGCCGTGCCCATGTGTCACGGATTACCGCGCCTTGGTGGTTGACTCAATCGCAACAGCCAGGCAACGCAAACGAGATGTGGCACCAGCAGAAGAAGGTGCCGATGTTGAGAGTCCAGCCGCTGGGACGGTACGGGGTGAGGCAGACGGGATGCCAAGAACAGAAACCTGTTGAGGTATTCAGGGATACCAAGAACAGAAAAGCCCACCGAGCAATCGGCGTCGACATCAGGGGTGCCAACCAGAGCTTTACGTGCAGGCGTTGTCTTCGCACAAACGCGCGGCATTTGGTCAATCTGAGCCACTGTACTTTTTTTGTTTCAGTTTGATACACATCAACCGATAACCTCATATGAACTGAACAGACTCAAGGAGATTTCAATGAAGCGATGCATCATCAAAGTAGCAGGAGCCTGCTACACAGCCTTATTCCCAAGCACATGCGCCGCACTGGAAGATGCCCTGAAGCGCTTCCCAAGCGCCACCGCAATCTCCGTGAAAGCCGCTTGAATTCGGTTTGATCTAGCTATTCACCTAACAGCCAACGCCAACGAGCAATCGTGTCTGCGACCGTTGCAAAGTCCCGGCTTGGCCAAATCAATACTGGAATAGCTATGCGTCCATCAACGCTGTCTCTTAGCATATCGATCGCCATTTCAGGCTTCGTCCTTGTCTCCTGTACGAATGAGGAGAGCCACAAACTTGAGGCCAAGCGAGCTGCCAGGCGGCTGCTTGACTTCCCTGAGCACGCAGAGTTCGAAGACGTGAAGTTGGGAAAGAACGGCGATGCTGTATGCGGATTTGTGGGCTTTCGTCAAGGTAAGTTAACGACCTATCCAGGCAAGAAACCATTTGTCTATGAAGTCAACACGCACACGGCAAGTCTTGTGGAAATGCTTCAAGACAAGGACTTCAAGAACTTTATAGAGGACAGGCTCGAAAACGAAGATGAAGTTGCCAAAGCAAAAAACTTGATCAAGAACTGCCACGGGCAAGCTCTATGGGAAACGAGCTGCTCTCCTGCACTTGATATCAAGAAGCACGCTCTCTGCAGCTATGTTGAGCCTCCCACATTGCTTTAGCTGTAGAAGTTCCGATCTGATCTGACAGATGCTCCCGTTTCGGACGGTACGGCTGTCAGATTAATTCAGCTCTTTTACCTTGTCGTCCCACACCTCCTTTGCATCCATCAGCGTTTGCAGCGGCGTCCGGCCACAGCACATCTTGCCTTGATGTGTTCGCTGCCCGTTGTAGTAATTGATCCAGTCGTCCAGATCCGTTTGCAGCTCGTCAATTGATCGGTAGATCTTGCGCCTGAACGCCACCTGGTAGAACTCCTGCAGGATGGTCTTGTGGAATCGCTCGCAGATGCCATTGGTCTGCGGGTGACGCACCTTCGTCTTGGTGTGTTCAATGTCATTGACGGCTAGGTACAGCTGGTAGTCGTGCGTTTCGGCCTTACCGCAATACTCCGTGCCCCTGTCGGTCAAGATTCGCAACAGCCCCATGCCTTGCTCGGCCAGGAACGGCAGCACCCGGTCATTGAGCAGATCAGCACCCGTGATCGGTGTTTTTGTGGTGTAGAGCTTGGCAGCGGCCCATTTGGAATAGGTGTCCACAAAGGTCTGCTGGTAGATGCGCCCGACTCCCTTGATCGAGCCCACATAGAAGGTGTCCTGGCTACCCAGATAACCGGGATGGGCGGTTTCGATTTCTCCGCAGGCCAGCTCATCTTCACGCTTTTTCTCCAAGGCTGTCACCTGGGCTTCGGTGAGCACAGCGCCAGTTTTGGCGACCTCGGCCTCCAGGTTTGACAGACGCTGTTTGAAGCTGGCCAGTTGATGGCGCATCCAGATGGAGCGCACACCGGATGGCGACACAAAGATGCCCCGCTGGCGTAATTCATTGCTGGCACGCAACTGTCCATGCGCTGGCTGCTCAAGGGCATAGGCGAGGACAACCGCTTCAATGGCTTCATCAACCCGGTTCTTGGGATTGGGCTTTCGCCGAGAGGTCTGGATCAGGGCTTCAACGCCACCTTCTTCGTGGGCATGCTGATAGCGATAAAAGGTGTCACGGGACACGCCCATGACTTTGCATGCCTTGGAGATGTTGCCCAGCTCACTGGCCAGATTGAGTAGGCCGACCTTGTGCCGAATGATGGTTTGGTTGAAACTGTTCATGAGGTTTCTCCGTTGGGCGCTCGCGCGCCCGGATTGATAAAGATTCGTACCCTTATCAAAACGGGAAACCTCACCTATTGGCAAGGCCCACTGTCAGATCAAGTCTGAACTTCTACACTTTAGCGATACTGATCTTGCCCCCGTAGTCCCGGACACCGTCCACAGTCGCTAAGCTAGCCCTGATGGGCGGGGTGATTCTGCCGTCTTCGGAACTCCCTGGGCGACATCATCTTCAAACTCGAATGCGGGTGGATCTCGTTGAAGTGCTCGGATGCACCCGGCAATTGCGCCAGCACCGTCGACGCATCACGCAGGTCCATACGGCTCATGTAGTCGCGCTTGAAGGTGCTCACGAAGCTCTCGGCCATGCCGTTGCTCTACGGGCTACACACCGGCGTATTGATTGGCTTCAGTCCCAGTGACTTGGCAATGCTCCGCGTCTCGTGCGCGATGTAGGCGCTGCCGTTGTCGGTGAGGAACTCCAATTCACGCTCCAGGGGCACGGCTTCAACCGTGCCAAAGCGCCGCTCCACGGCCTCCACCAGCATGTCGCGCACAGGCTCTCCCGCAAGTCCCTTGCCCTCCCAAGCTCGCCAGGCCAGGATCTCCCGGTCGCAGCAGTCCGTGGCGAAGGTGGCTGTGACCGTCTCGCCCGAATCGCACTTGATCTCAAAGCCGTCAGAGCACCAGCGCATGTTGCTCATCGGCACACTGACCTGGCCATCGTGAATGCGGCTCGAATGCCGTCGCTTGGGCACCTTGGGCAACAGCAGTCGATGCAGCGCCATGACTCGGTAGATGCGCTTGTGGTTCAGCGCCTGTTGACCTTGCGAACATCGCTCTCGATTGAGCAGCGCACCGGCGCGGCGATAGCCATAGCTGGGCAACTCGGCAATGTGGTGCCGCAGCTCGGCCAGCAAGAGCTCATCCTGGGTCGGAGTGCGGCCTCTGGGCTGTCTTGCCAGCCGCCAGAGCGGTGATGCCGCACATGCAGATTCGAGCGCGCCACGCCCAGCACCGAGCAGGCCGACTTCATTGGTCGTCCCCAGGCAACAAGGGCGAGCGCGCAATCCGCTTTTTTGCTGCGGCGAGCTCCACGGCTTCCTTGAGGATCTCGTTCTCCAAGGTCTTTTTGCCCAGCACACGTTGCAGCTTGGCGATCTCGGCGCGAGCTGCGGCCAGCCCCGAAGCCGGTACAACCGCTTCGCCGGCGCTCTCGGCCACCAGCGCGCCTTCGCGATCCAGTCGCCGCCAAGTGAATAGGAAGCTCGCCGACACGCCCTCCTGGCGGGCCACGAGCGAGACGCTCATGCCCGGTTCATACGTCTTGCGAACCAAGGCAGCCTTCTCGGCAGCCGACCAGCGCCGCCTGCGCTGGTCTCGGGCGATGACCTCAATCGTCTCTGTATGCCTAATCACATGCACAGTCCTATGCCTATCTCGAAGATAAGCGATGGACTGTGTCCGGAGATTCAGGAGGCTATCTCAATGATCGCCGCCTCATCTTCAACGGACAAAATGGTGGAGCACGGCTGCCTCGGCCCTGTTGGCAGATCGGCGACCGAGGTTCGCTTCTGCCGCTTCGCCACCGTCTTCTGATTGATCCCGTAGCGCTTGGATAGTGCTCTTAAGCGCTCTTGACTATGTTGTATCGCTCGACGGACTGCCTCGTCGTTGTGGCGCTCACGTGCAGTACCTGGCCCATAGTGCTTCCTTCCATTCATGGGAAAATTGCACCATCAAAACATGGGATCAAACACCTGGCAATCGTCGGCACCCTGCTTTGGGTGGCCTGGTTGTCCGCGCCTGACGCCCAAGCCGATGAACCCCAGGCCATCACCCAAGGCCTGCGCGACTAGTTCGCCCGCCCGGGTATGCAGGCCGAGTGGCTGGGCGAAAAAACGGTGCATTGCCTGAAGAAAGGCCCTGACAAATATCAAGGCTTGCCGCCGGGCATTTTTTCTCTCTGCACAACCAACGCTCGCACCATTATTTGATCGATAGCTTGCAAGTACTGTTCATTAGCCACTCGCCCATGGCCGTTAGACACGAGCCAAGCCTGTCCTCGCTTAGAGACGGATTCATCGTAGAAGTACTCGCTCAATTGAGTCCCCGAATGCGTTGCACCTAAGGCAAGACGATGCGATGCAGCGTCCAGATAGAGACAAAAGTCGCGCGGAAACTTCCAGCAATCAGAAACTGCACTTATCAAACCTGATACGCCGCTCTTTTGATAGACCTGCAGCGACTCAGAAGCAGCCCTCCTTACCTCCCCGGCAATTGGGTTTGGGTCGTGCGCAATTGCTTTTCCGCACAGGGCGCTGAAAGCGATAGACGTCAGCAGGAAGGCAATGGCTTTGGTTCTCATGACATGACCGCAAACAGCGATTCCGATGACCGAACTTGGTATCGGTGAGCAATTGTGTAGTTGCTCGCACCCCGCAATCTTGATGCGCATCAACAAAACAACCAAGCCCGCACTCTGCAGGTTTTGTGCATGTGACTATTTAGGAATGATTAACGTAGTTACATAAGCCAACACTCCTGAAAAATCCAAACTGCGGGGGTACCTTGCTTCGACTCTTCGTGTACTCGTTGATCCCACTGATTGCATGGAAGACCGCTTATTACCCGCTGCAACTACGGTCACCCGCAAGTCCCTTCAATGAGCATCAGCGTGCACGGGCCGCAGGAGTGTTGACCAATACCACGATGAAAGTCCCTAAGCGGCAATGTGATGGGCGCACGCACTGCCCACAAGTAGCGCTCTGCCTCGAAAAGCCACCTGCGCATTACGCTAAGGCCCTCTGCCCCAAATACGCTGGGCAACGCCCCAAGCACGTTCCCAATCACATAAACCTAGCCCCCTTCTATCCACTCGTACCAAGCCCGCACCAGCGGGCTTTTTCTATTTCTGGAATCCCGATGTTCAAGAGCATGATCATTTACCGCATTGCCAAGAGCTGGCATAGCGATCTACAGATCGCTAGAGGATGCCCTGCAAAAGACAGTTTTTGCCGAATGCGGCGCCACACCGGAGCGCTCCGTCGGCTGGGCGCCGCCGCGCGGCGAGCAGCACGGCCTGCTGGTCGAATCCGTGGCCGGGCAGTGGGTCATGCGCTTCATGACAGGGGCCAAGGTGCTGCCGGCCAGCGTGCTCAATCGCAAGGTCAACGATAAGGCCGAGCACATCGAAAAGAACGAAGGCCGCAAGCCGGGCAAGAAGTAAAAGCGCGACCTCAAGGACGAGGCCAAGCTGAACCTGCTGCCCATGGTCTTCACCAATCAGGGGCGCATGTGGGTTTGGATCGATCCGCAAGCCCGTACCCTGGTGCTCGATACCGGCGCGCAAGGCCGCTCCGACGAGGTGGTGACGCCGGCGGCCGAAGGCCTGCACGGCTTTGCCCTGGCCCTTCTGGATACCCAGACAGCCCACAGGCTGCCATGGAGCACTGGCTGATGACGCAGGAGCCGCCCGCCGGCTTCACCGCAGACCGAGAAACGGAGCTAAAAGCCGCCGACGAATCCAAGGCCATCGTGCGCTACGCCCGCCGCCCGCTGGATATTGATGAAGTGCGCCAGCACATCGAGCACGACAAGCTGCCCACCAAGCTGGCGATGACCTGGGCAATGACCTGGGATGTCCGAGTGCGCTTTGTGCTAACCGAAGGCCTGCAGATCAAGAGCATCACGCTGCTGGATGCGGTCAGCTCCTGTACAACCAACGCCAGCAGTCGCTGTCGTGCCTGAGCGTTGATGCCCTGATGCGTGCCCGATCGCAGGCCGCAAGTTCTTCACATTCATCGCACTACACCAATTTCACATCCTTCATAACATGTTGATTTAATTCATATTTACACATCTATTGCACAGCACAGCACAAGCGTTCGATTCATCTCTGCGGCACCAGAATTGCTAGTAAATAAGCCATTCCCCACGTAAAGTGGGTAGAAAGTGGGTAGAAAACCTGAAACGGTTTCTACCCACTTTTTTTGCCTGCATCTAAAGTGTAGCGATGCTCGCAGCCACCCTCCTTTGCCTTGTAGTGGACACATCAGATAGCCACGCCCTAACTGTCAGCCTGAGAGAAGACTGGGCTTCTTACTAGAGATTGGCGGCACACACGCTACTCCAAAGTACCGCAGCAACTTCTACCTCAATGCCTATGCATCGCATGGGACTATTCCGTTGACAAAGCAAGTGACGTATAAACGGGCCACTCCCAATTCTTCTTCTCCGAATGTTCAACTTGAACATGAATGTGCGGAGGCTCACTAATCACACTGCCAAATATGGTTGCGAACGCCACATCTGCGGCATCCCGCCCCGTTGCAATTCGCATCAGCCCCATGGGAATAGACGTTCCTGATGGGTCAAAAATAAACCAGCGATACCCAAGATAAACTTCCACATAGGCGTGGAAATCGCTTGGCCCTAGAGCCGGATCAGCACCATAGTCCGTACCTGTCACAAATCGCGCAGGTAAGTTGATTGCTCGGCAAATCGCTATCATTAAATGAGCAAAATCACGACATACTCCTACCCGCTCGATCAACGTGTCGACTGCTGAAGTTGTACTAATAGACGTATTCGACCGAAATGTCACGTTTTGCCTCACCCAATCACAGATCGCTTGGGCTCGGGTGTAGCCTTGCGGCAGATGACCAAACCGATCGACCGCAAACTTCGACAATCGGTCCGACTGACAGTAGCGGCTGGGATAGACATATTGCAGCACCTCTAACGGCAACCACCGAACAGGCACCTCTGAAACGTATCTTGGCTCAGCTTTATGGTGAGAAATCTCTACGATTGCCTCGTAATTCACAGTCAGTGTGCCAGGCCTAGCACTGACCCTTAGACAACGTTGCGTGACGTCTTGACATTGTTGAATTTTCCAGTCAGCACTTTCCTCACTTACTGTCAAATGCTCAGATGACACTTGTTGATGAGAAGTATTAGCAGCATGTATGTAGAAGAAAAAATCTGCACCATGCTCTAAAACTTGGTAGTTCAACTTCAGTTGGAAATTAAGTCTGATCATTGCAACCCCGGGCACCCAGAACATCAAGGAAAATTCCTGTCGCTGATAAATCATCCATCTGCGCCGCGCATTCTGGGTTGCCATTTGAATATGCGCTTCAAGCAGTAGCTCCGGGAATGCCTACAGCATGCCAGGGGGATATGAAGAACCTTTTCAGAAGAAGATCACTTCCTAAACTCTCCACTTCTGCCAAGACCAATATTTTTCCATTGAATCTCAATGAACGATAGTGAAATCAATAAATCCACGCTCAACTGAGGTAGAAACAAGCTTTACCTTCACTTTTTGACCCACATTAAGAGTAGGGAGGTCTCCCTTTAAGCGACCCTCTGCGGGAGGTGTAAAAATACGCACCCAAGTTCCGCGCTCCCCTACACCAATGATGAGTCCAGAAAATATTTCACCGATTCGATCATGCAATAGCAGGGCAGCCTCCGACTTACGCACCTGCCTTTCTACTTTTTGAGCCGCATCCTCTTGAGTGGTGCAATGTGCGGCAAGAGCCTCCAGTTCATCGTAGGTATAGGGGGACTTTTCCCCAGCAAGTGCAGATTTGAGTAGACGCAAGGTAATCAGGTCCGGGTAACGTCGATTAGGGGCTGTCGAATGCATGTAGTCTTGCACCGCTAATCCGAAATGGCCGATAGATTGCCCGCGCGGGCGCTCAACAACATATTCACCTCGCCCCATCAACTTTATGATCACCAACGATAGATCCGGAAATCTCAAGGGATCTGCCTGGTGCTGCATTGCAAGAAACGCCTGTAAAGCCTCTCCATCAGGCTCACCTGGCAAGCTCCAGCCGTAGCTTTCAGCGACTTCGACAATTCTCTGCCAACGCTCTGGTGAACGGACTACCCTTCGCAATGAAGCGGTGCCTTGCGCGGCCAAGAAGCGCGCCGTGCAACCGTTAGTCGCAATCATCAACTCCTCGATCAATTGACGAGCCCGATTGTGTGGCTGTTGACGAATGTCGATGATGATGTCGCCGTCAAACACAGCATGAGGCTGAAAAGTTTCTAACTCCAGCGATCCTTGCGATCGCCTTAGCAATCGCAATTTCTGAGCGAGCTCATCTTGCATCCTAAGCTGGGTGTCCATCCCCGCAACTTTCTGCGCTGGCTCTGGCAACTCCCCGACCCCCTCGAACCATTCCGACACTGCGTCGTATGCAAGCTTTGGTTTGTTCCGCACAACTGCCCGATATATGTTCGATTCAATCAGAAGACCATCGCCACTGAAGGTCATCTCCGTGATAAGAGCCAGGCGATCTTGATCTTGGTTCAAAGAGGTGAGATCTGTACATAGCTGCTCCGGCAGCATGGGAAACACTCGAGCAGAACTATAGACAGAAGTTGTATTTAGCCTCGCATGCTCATCAATCGGAGAGCCTTTCTTGACCACGCTGTCAACATCAGACACGGCAACGAAAACCCGAACATTACCCTGCTCTAGTTGCTCAATTGATGATATTTGGTCAAGGTCGCGTGAGTCGTCGTTATCAATTGAACACCACAGCAGTTGAGTCATCTGATGAACTCCATGGCCAGACTCTTTCGCGTGACCAGATAGGAGGGACAGCTGTTCGAGAACGCTGTACGAGAACTCTGCTTCCAAGCCTCGGCTATACATGGCCCAGGCCGCGAGGGTTGAGATATTTTCTCGGTGATTCGATAGAACGTCTTGCATAGTGCCTTGACCTTCCATTTTTTCAATACATTTTGAACCAAAATAGCTCATTGTCAAAGATATATTTAATTATCTATAACACTACTACAGCCATTAGCAGACATAAAATTCCCAACTGAGAGCAATCCAATCAATATTCAAACTCAAAATTATACAAACTCGACAAATCAATACTTAAAAGGCTAAGCAACCATCTTCTAAATGTATTTTTCACGCTAAAAATTAAATAAAAGTAATATTTCGTATTATTTTTATTTAATTACAAGAAATGGACTATCCTAATAAAGAAAAATCAAAATGACTCTCAACAAAATATAACATTAAAAAATTGAATTTAATTCAACCGAGATCAATCATGCGCATCCCTCAATTCTTATCCAGCATAGATACTGAATATGGGAAACCATTTGAAGGTGGATTCTACGGTGGATTAATAAATATTAACTCAAACATTTATGCGATAGTTTGGGCTCCAAAATCCACCCAAATCAAAGAAAAAATTGACGTTGAAAAAGCGAATGCATTTGATCCTGCTGACAGCAGCAGCAATACTATCGCTTTAGCAGATGCAGGAAGCCCGCTTGCTAAAGCTGCACTTGCAGCAAACATCAATGGATATAACGATTGGCTGATACCAGCACGTGACGTATTGGAGCTGGGTTATCGCATGCTAAAGCCATCTCGAAATCGGAACTATGCGAACTATTTTGATGGTGTGAACCACAATAGTCTTCCCGAGGGAAAGCACTACTCTGACTCTTTCCCCGCTCAAACCATCGCACCAGATTTCCTTGACGGAGGATCTGAGTCCTTTGATCTTGCTTGGTACTGGTCTAGCAGTCTGCACTCAGGAGGTGTAGCGTTCTGCCAGCATTTCGAAGATGGCTATCAAAGTCACTATCACTCAGTGTCAGCGGTCGGCCTCGCTAGGTTTGTGCGCTTGGCCCAAGTTCCTGTCCAAGCCCTGACAACTACGCCCATAGACGCACAGCCCATCAATTTGCACCATTGACTTATGGGAATTGGCCGAACGGCGCGACAGGTTGCCGTATCAGTTGCGTGTCGACTAAGACACTGTCCGCGTAGCTTGCTGACGATGCGGACTTGTCTGCTTGAAGACCGGCATGGCTACTGTGGCGCTCCAGTTCTCTATCCAGAGGCTGTTTGCAAAGTAATTCCAATGAGGCGTCACCATTGAAATCGTCCTCAACGTGATGATTGCGGTCGATGGAACGGAAATGCCTCTGGTTGAAGGCTACTGAGAGAAGTCGCGCGCCAGGGCCAACATCGGAGTCCCTGGCCGAAGCACATCAGCGACTGCATCACATAAGAAGAGATCCTCCCCGGGCGCGTGTTTGTTATCACAGCTCTTGGTGGGCTAGTTTACTTTGGACCTGTGCCTGCCTGGGTGGTACGGTCGCCTGCGCCGTTTTGGTCCACCGAATCTAGGCTTGGATTGCCTGCTTGGAAGTTATGTGGCAGGTCGATTTCACGGGCATTAGGGTCGGCCTCAGGGGATCGCTTTAGAAATTCAGGAATCTCCAGCTCATCCCCAGATTGAGCAATGCTGGATCCACAGGTCCCGCACCACATTTTTCTACGACTTGTGCTTGTCATATGAAGACCTTCAAGAGTGAAGACGCCATTCACGCGCGATACGTCACACGGAGTTCGGAGGCATTCAAACGGAGTGCCACCTACGGAGCTAGTCTGCCAAGCTACTGAGCTTTTGGGGCTTGGAGGCATAGAAAAAGGAAACTCCACCACTCGTCTCCGCAACGTGTGGATCTTGATATTTCTGACCAGCCTCTTCCAGCAGGTCTGCCCATCGCGCCTTGATGTCCCTCCATGGAGCCTTTGCGATCCGCTCTATGGAGTACCAGTAGTAGATTTCTGGCCACGAAATGTAGGTCGTGCCCTTTGTGTACAGATCGTCCAGCCGCGCCATCAGCTGCTCTTGGTGTCGCTTATTCATTTAACAATCTCTTAAATATTATTGCTGACTCTTATTTTTACTAAGACAATCATATCTCACAACACACAACCAGGAGATCTCAATGCCCCAGTTCTTCTCCGGCACTCTAGACTTCGTTGGAGAGCGCCTCGATGTCGAGTACCTTGCCATCAATGAAGCTGTAGCGCCCCTTAAAGCCATTGCGCATTTCAACGGCGCACCATGGACGTTTGAGGTAACAGGGCGAAGAGTTCCTAGTACAGCCAACGTCTATGAGTTCAAAGGCCCATGCAGGTACGCGGGGAGCAATAGACCCAGTGAGCCAACGCCGGGGGACTACATATTGCGAGTCAAAGTTAACTACGAGGATGGCGAGCTCGATGTCGAAGGCGAATGGTGGGAAGCTGGTTCAGACGAAAAGTATGCAGTCAGCGGACTGCTTGAGGAAACACGTCCAGCGCGCTAAGCCTTGAATTGAATCCTTGGATCAGAGCTCTGCAATGAGCTGTGGGGCGTCCCAATCGAAATTGACCGCGACACCAGGCGTGGTGATTGCGGTCGATGGGACGGAAATGCCTTGGGTCGAAGGCTACTGAAGTAACTACTCGATCAGCTATCGTCGCTAGCCATCCTCAGGTCGTCCACGACCGAAGCGCAAAAGCTGATGCAGAGTGTGAGTATGACAAGCGCGGAACAGATAAGCAGCCATTTCATTTCAGCACCTCGCGATTGAAATCGTCAAACAGTATGCATTCACCCATTGAAGCTTAAAAATAGCTAATTACGCTAAGTCAAATGCGAGGCAGCCGGCCGGTGCGGGCCGGAAGGCTTAGAAAGCAGAGATGCGCTCACCTAGGATCACAGACAGCTCCCGCATCACATCGAGCTGACGGCGCATACGGGCTTGCTCTTCGGGGTCCAGCTGGCGGAACAAGGCATTGCGCAGAATGAACTCGTCCAGCCTGGTGATTCGGATGTCCAACTCTTGCTTTTCATTCAGCACGCGCTGCTGGTGCGGCGGCAGTGCACTGGTATTGGATTCGCTGCCATTGATGCAGTGCTCGAGCATTGCCTTGGCCTGACCAAAGTGCAGCAGGTTCGTGCCCATGGGGGTCATGCCAGCGTGTGGCGAGCGGGTGAAGCTAATGCCACAGTCAGGCGCGAAGTCTGCCGGCAGTGGCCAGGACAGCAAGCGGCCGACCATCTGCTCGGTGATCGCAATTTTGCTCATTGTTTTTCCTTGAGTTGGGGAATCACTGGCCAGGCTGCGCGGCAGGTTGCTGCATCAGCTGCGTGACCATCAGCTCGGATTGCCAGCTCCGTGTATCGCTGGCTGCACTGTCCGAATACGTGGTTGAGGGCGCGGGCATACTCAATGAGGGCACTGGGGGAAGCGTCAGCAAGTCGCTGCTCGGCATCGGACAGTTGCTTGCGCAGGCCGTCACGCTCACGGCGAGCGCGATCAGCAGCAGCTTGCGAAGCGGCTTGCCTATTGATGGCGTCATTCAGGGCTCCTTGGTATTTGCCGTTGACCGTGCGCTCCACGGCCAGCACGCGCCGGCCGGCGGCCATGCGTTCATCAGCGATCTGCTCGCGGTATTGGCTGGCCTGCAGGAGTTCGTCGGCCAGCTCGGCTCCAAGGCGCGCTGCCTGGAAGTACCAGGCCAGGGCAGCGCCAGCAGCAGCTGCTGCCAGGGCTGTGTAGATGGTCAGCCGCGCCACGACAGACCCCACTCGCACAGCTCGGCATTCGCGTCGCCGCGGATCTTCAAACCGGGCAGCACCACAGACACGCCATTGACCGTGCCCTTGTTCCAGCGCAGGTTTTCGCGGCAGGCCTTGGCCCAGTTGCCCGCGTTCGCGTCGCGCCGCATGGTGCTGGTCTGGAAATTCCCGTCGCCCTTGTTGTGCAGGAAGTCGTAGAACGTGGCCTGCTGGAACGGGTTGTAGCTGCCCCAGTAAGTCAGCGAGCGCTTGGCAATCTGCTCATATTGCACATAGCGCTTTTTCTCCAGACGGAAGCATTCGACGGGGCTGTACCACTTGCCCGCGATCACATCCTTGCCCGTCAGTCCGTTGCAGACCGTCAGCGGCTGGCCCTTGCCCACCTTGTCCACGTAGGGCGTGCCGATGTGGCGATTGCTGGACTCATAGAACGCGGCAATGACCATGGCAATACGCATGCCATCGGGCATTTCAGGATCCGCTGCGACTGCCTGGATGTATTGATTCTGCTGGGCCTCGGCCGTCCCGGCCTGGTCCACGTAGTAGCTGCCGCCACCAATGCCTGTCAAGACCAGCAAGGCACCAATGCTGGCGCGCAACTGCGATGGGATCTTGCTCATGGCGTGCCCCCTACGGCAGCTTTGGCCTTATCGCGCAGCTCCTGGCGCACCTGCTCGTGCACATAGTCGCGGCGCCATTTCCAGATCAGATAGGCCGCCTGCAGCGCCACAAAAGCGATGGTTGCCACCACTGCCCAATCGCTGAGAGGAAGCCCGCCCAGCCGCGCTGCACCGGCTGATGCAGCTCCTGGCGTGGTCTGCACGGCCGCGATGGCTATGTCCTGTTTTTGCTCGGCACTCAGATGCTGGTGAATGCCCAGCAGCGCCAGCATTGATGCGAGAGCTTTTTTCATGCCCCGGAGTGTTCCGGGGCTAGGTCCAACAGTCGAACCCTAGAGGGGTGCTAGACGCTCTGGCTGACAGAGCCACTGATTGCAGCGGAAGTGCTCACCATGCTCCAAGCGCTGGCCACACGCTGCGATGCCGTCGCGAGGCCAATCTTCGCCGCCTCCAGGCGCGCATTGTTGGTCTGGATCGCCAAGTCGGTGTTGATCCTGGCCGTCTGCAGACTGATATTGGAGCCGGCCTCATACTGCTTGATGTCCGCTTCCCAGCGGCGCATATAGCTCGCAGCCTTGGCCTCGATGGCATGCGCGCTCACGCGGTAGCCGTCCACCAGAATGGCCGACTGCTTGGCCGCCGCGTCCATCTTGGCCACTTCGGCAGATAGCTTGGCCTTCCAGCCGCTCCACTCCAGTTCCTTAGCCGCGATCTTGGCCTGGGCCTGGGCGATTGCCACACGGGCGCGCTCGGCCTGGGCGCCGGTATAGGCGCCGTAAGCCTGCACCTGGGACTTGTAGGCGTCCTGCTTGGTGGCCTCGGCCTGGGCGCGTGCCTTGTACAGTTCCACCTTGGAAGTCTCAGCATTGATGGTCGCCACAAAGGCGCGGATCTGCTCGCCGCCGGCCTGAATCCGGGTCTGCTCCAGCCCCACCAGCGTCTGCGCGGCCTGCACGCGGGCCTTGTAGATCTCCACGGACGCCATGCGTCCATCAATCTCTGCCTTGTAGCGCGCCACCAGCGACTGGTTGATGTCAGCCTTGGTCTGCTCGGCCTGCAGCAGCGCCTTGTAGACCTCGACCTTGTTCATTTCCGCCTTGATGACGGTTTCATAGGCCATGGCATAAGTGCGGTAGCCGTCCAGCAGTGCTTTGAAGCGCTCAAGCGCCGCATTGTGCGCGGCAATGCTGTGATCGGCTGCCGTCTTCGCTGCATCAAAGGACAGGCGATCCAGCTGCAATGCCTGGTCAATCAACTGCCCCTCCAGTGCCAGCCCCTGGGTGATCGCATCCTTGACGTTCGATTGCTCCAGCTCGGCCTGCTTGATCGCAATGTCACGGGCCAGGCCCGAGAGCTTGTCGTGGTACTCGCGGCGGGCATCGGCCAGCTGACCGGCCAGCACCCCGGACGGCAGCGGGAACCCCAGCGCCTCGGCACCGCGCATCACCTCGCGCTCTCGCGCCAGCGCAATCTGGGTTTCGCGGTCGCGCGATCGATCCCAGATGGCCTGCTCCACCACGGGATTCAGGCCTGTTCCGCCCTGAATGCGCGCGGCCAGGATGGCCTTGAGGTTGCCCATCAGCTCCGAGGCATAGCCGGGCGCGCGCTTGAACTCAAAGGGCGCGGGCTCCAGTAGTTGCAACTCGGGCACATCATCCAACCTGTCCAGCCAGTCCTCGTGCAGATTCACGCCGCCAAAGCTGTGCGTGGTCAAGGACAGGAACTCGGGCGCATCAGGCAAGCTCACATCCGGCGCATCGGGTATGGCCACTTCCCGCATCTGGGGCAAGGCCGGCGCCTGGCCAATCACCAGATTGGGCGCGGTGCCAAAGTCCATGGCCGGCGGCTGCAGGTCGAAGCCGACCACCTCCACATCTGGCAGGCTGCCAAGATCAAGCGCGGCCGGCATATCACCGGGCGTGGTGAAGCCCACCTGCGGTAGCTCGGGCAAGTCCGGTAGATTCGGCAAGTTGGGCGCGGCAATCGTGCCCCAGCGCACGCTGATCACGGGCGTGGTGGGAAGCAGCGCATTGAAGGCTTCCTGCATGGACTTGGTTTCGCTCAAGGCCTGGTTCGCCAAGTCGATGGAGCGCTCATACTTGTCCTGAACAATCTCGGCGGGGCCGTTGAAATCAAACTCTGCCATCTCAAACTCTCCTTGTTTTGGACTTCACGCTCAGCACTTCCACGCGATCGAGCGTGAAGGCCTGCCCAGCGGGGGTACTCAGACCGAAGCCCAGATAGTTTTCCCGGATGCCCTTGCCCACCGGGCAGCGCGTCTGGCTACTGTCGCGCAGTGGAAACGGATACGACCATCCCTGCGCGCCCGGGCCGAAGACCGTGAACTCGGCTTCGCCCTGCCCCTGCATGGACAGATAGACCATGGCGATCTGCTGCTTGAGCGTGTTCTCGCGCAGCGTGATGGGCAGACGCAGCGTGGACTGAATCGGCAAGCCGGCATCCGTGTCCCCGCCAAAGGCATACAGGCCCGAGGCGCTGCCGCCATGGTTTGGCGTGATGCTCTGGAAGTCGTGGCGCGTGTACTCGGACACTGCGCCGGTGAGGGTGTTGACGGTGATTGCAGTCATGAGGGATCTCAGAAGGGGTAAAACGATGGGGCATTGCGGGCGGCTTGCGGCCACGGCAGGACAGACTCGGCCTCTCTGACCCCAGCCACCGGATCCACCAGGAAACGCCGGGTTTGCTGGTCTGGAAAATTGCCGACCGCGATCTCCAGGAGCATTGCTGGCGTTTGCGGGCACTTCGCGCAGACAGCCGAGGCAAACAAGTTGTTGATGGACAAAGGCGCCACAACGCTGTCCACATTGGTCGCAATAAAGTCGGACAGCGCGGCATAGTTCACATCCCAGCCGCCGATGGGCTCCGAGTCCCCCAACAGGTTCTCAGAGGGGCGCAGGCTTTCGCCACGCTCGGTAATATTGGTGCCCAGGTTGGCATAGCCGGCATAGCCCGTGCCGCTGGGCTCCATAGGGAAAGTCGTTTCCTCGCCCCGGTACCAGATATGCACCTGTGCATGAAGCACGGGGATGGCGGTCGAGGGCGACTCCGTACTCGTCTGCTGCGAATAAGCCGAAGAGGATTGGTGGCTCAGCTCGGCCGAGTGCACGTAGTACACCAGCAGCCCATCCGAAAGACGCTGCAGCAGCACCCGGCGACTCACGACCCGCGAGGTGTACTGCACCTGGGCGCTGCCATTGCGCACCCTACCAAGGGGTATCAGATCTTCAAAGAACGTCCCGCTCTTGACGCCTTCCACATAGCTTTCGCTGATGACGAGCTCGGGGCCGTGGCTGTATTTGCGCAGATTCTTGGCGTGGTACTTGAACTTCGCTTCAAAGCTGCCGGAGCTGACATTGATGCTGGGCATGCCCATGACGAGTTCGACACCGACCTTGGGCGGGTTCTCTTGCTGAGTGAGGGCCACGACGCTGGAGGAAGTGGGCCGGCTGTAGTCCACCTCGTAAACGAGGCTGACGTTATCGTCCTGGGTCATCAGCTCACCGCTATCGGTGATACCGATCAAGCGCCGGGTTGTACGCTCGCTGGACTTGCGCAGCTGGTAGCTATTCGTGGTGGAGTGCGTGGCCGACACCTGGTACACGTTATTGGCCCCGCCGTGGTCCTCGATCAGGCTGACACTGCTGATCAGGTGCGGATGCGGCCAGTATTGCTGCACCACATGAAATCCGGCGTGATAGGCCGCCTGCACCACGTTATTGACGACCCGAGAAATCGTGGGCGTGAACACGCTGGGCGTGACGGGGAGCACCACATCCGCAGCAGGCTCATACCCAGCGCTGCCGGCCCTGAAGGCCTTGACGACCTGCTCCGTCTCCTCATACTCGGCCGGCCCCGCGTTGTTGGGCGTGAGCTGCAAGTACAGATTGACGCTATCCCCACGGAAATAGCTGACGTAGGGCCACATATCCCACTTGATCTCGAAATAGTCCGGGGCATAGACAAGCGGGCCCACGATGGTGGAGCGCCGGCCCGCATACTTCTGGACAACCACGGCCAGGTATTTGCCGTTGGGAGAGACAACATGGAACTGACGCTCATCCGGGTTCGGCAGCGGAAACAGATCCACCAGGTCGATAAACCCGGGCGTATCGACCGACATATCCTGACTCTCGGCCGCCACCTCCTGCTTGATGACCGTGGTTTGCGTATTGGCGCCAAAAGGCGCTGGGCTCAAGTCGCTCACGCCCTTCTTGAGCACCGATTGGCGCATTGTTCGCGCGCCAGATACCAAAGTATTCACAAAGACCGCGGCGCCGCCGGGAGAGACATGCATCAGCTCGCCCGGATAGTCGCCCGTGCTCAGCGGCGTGAACACGTTCAAGTAGCCATACCGCCCCAGCCCCTGCGTGGCATAGGAATAGCCCCAGCCACCAGGCACAGCAATGGCCCGGTCTGTCATCCCCTGCAGGGCAAAAATATCGGACTTCTCGGGCGCGCTGTACTCCTGGGCAATATTGCGAAACACCCATTTGGCCGAAGGCCGGCCATCCACCAGTTCGTTGACCAGCAGCCAGATCTCACCCGACTGCATCTGGGAGAACAGAATCCCGCTATCCACCTTGACGCGGCAGCTGCTCTGCGCCGGCCAGATCTGCATGATGTGCTGCCCGGCCACCGAGACAATGCGGTAAGGCGTGCCGTCCGCCAGCTTGCCCAGTTGCGTGGGGTTGGGCACCTGGGACAGACGGGCATGGCTCACATAGCGCGCAAAGACCTGCTGCGCCATCGCCCGTTGCTCGGTGCTGGCCTGTCCGCCCTCCACGCGCAGCGCCGGCGGCGCGGCCGCCGCCACGGGTCGGCCCAGCACATCGAAGGCAAACGGGTTCCACAAATTCATTGGGGCACCGCCAGATATTGAGGAATGCCGTTCACCTCGCGGAAAGTCGCGCACACCTCCTTGATCGCAGTGCGGTAGCGATCTGCACTCAGGCTGGTGGTCTGACCACCGGCAAAGCCGGCCACCACCTCGCCCCCTGCAATGCACAGCATGGCCTGGCCGCCACCCGTGCCGTCGCCCAGCTTGATGCGGTGCCCGGGCGCCGACACGCCGGAGCCAAGCACCACCGGGCCGCGCTTGGTAGGCACATAGGCCAATTGCTCCCATTCCGTACCCGCCAGGAACACCAGATCCTGCTCGGTGCCCACATACACCCCATCCTCCACCGGCTGGATGGCCGTGATCGGCGCAGGCAAGGGCTTGAAGTCGCGCCAGTCCGACAGATGCGGCGCCATGGGGCGCGAAGCCCACAGCACATTACCCTGCGCCACCAGCACCCGCCCGCGCCAGAAGGCCGTGACCGTGCCCACCGGGAAGGGCTCGGCCCCCAGCGTGCGGCAGGGCAATACAAGCGCCGTGTTGTCGCCCGTGAACTCAAAGCTCGGCCCCAAGGCCGTGCCGGCAAGATAGGCGCCCTCCCCGTCCTTGCCGCTCAGATAGACATTGACCGCATGGCCCTCCAGCTCGGGCAGCCCGTCCAGACGCAAACCGCCCTGCGCCAGCATCAGCGGCTCGGAGCTGATGGCCGGGCCTTCCAGCCGGTCAGCCAGGCGCACAAAACTCAAGGTGTAGCGGTACTGGCCAGGGTGCAACGCACCGAAACACTGATCGGGCACGCCCAGCGAATCGGGCAAGGCCACGCTGCGCTCCACGCCGGCGCGCCCGTCCGTCACACCATGAATCAGCCCATTGCTATAGGTAGTGCGGCCATCCGGCAGATCGCAGTACCAGACCCGGCCCGATCCCAACGCCGGGTGAATCACATGCCGCGCGCCATCGGGGTGAATCGCTGTCAGGGCGCTGCCGCAGGTCGCCAGCATGAAGCTGTGGGCCTGATGCAGGTTCTTGTGGCACTGCTCGGAAACCACAGTCAGCCCCGCGCGGCGCGTGACCTCCCCTGTCAGGCCGATGTCCACATCCTGCGCCAGCAGCAGATCGCCGCTGCCCATGCGGTGCTCGGGCAGCACATTGTTGATGCCGGTAAAGCCTTTATAGGTCAGCATGCCGTTCCTCTATCCAATGTGGGGCGCCCAAACCGAACCGGGCACAGTGTTCTGGCGCGCATCGCCATGCCGCCCAGCGCCGGGCTGCCAAAGTTCACCGGCTGCAGGCTCTCGGGCGTGAATGACAGACCAGCGAGCTGCACGCGCGGAGTGCCAAAGCGCCCGACCTGCAGCCCCGCCACGCCAAAGCCCAGCTGCAGCGAAGGCCCGCCCAAGCGCGCGGGCCGCAGCGAATCCACACGCGCAACCGTGACCACCGCTGGCGCGCCAAAGCCCGCAGGCTGCAGACTCTGGACACGCAGGCCCATGGAAAGCCAGGGCTGGCCGAAGCGCGCAGGCGTCAGACTAGGTGGGGGGCCGACCTGAAGAACCGCCTGCAGCGATGGGCGGCCGAAAGTCACTGGGCGCAGGCTCTGGGCCTGCAGTGTCACCTCGCCAGGGGGCATGCCGAAGCGCGCCTCGGGCGTACCAAAGCGCGCCGGCACCAGGCTCTCGGGGCGCATCTCCTGGCCCTTGAGCCGTGGCGTACCGAACTGCACAGGCGACAGACTCGCCACACGCATCTTTAGCTTGGCTGCAGGTACCCCAAAGCGCACCGGAGCCAGGCTATCGACCGCAAACTCACCCGTGTGCACCACCAGCGATGGGACACCCATGGAAACAGGCCTCAAGCTAGAAACCCGAATCCCGCCAGATCCACCACTGGTTCCCGATGCCGCCCCGTTGATCTGCGCTGCGTTAAAGCCTGGGTATGACATATGCTGCTACCTAGCTAAACTTCGTCGGGCGGGCCATATTCAGAGGGGAATCCGGCGGCTGTATTGGTGCACACAAACAAACCCTTCCAGTAGAAACGCCCCCTGAACGTTCCTCCTGCAGCCGCGGTGTCGATGGAGAAAATCATCCCCCGCACGCCCTTCTTGATGTTGGTAGCCATCACAATGCGCTGATGGCTGCCATCAATGGCTGTAAGGGGCGCTGCATTGACCAGATTGGTCTTGCTGACCACGGCACCACCGGCATTGAGTTCGCCAACAGACACCGTCGGCGTGCTGGTAGCTGCGTAGTCTTCGCAGATGAAGCCGATCTCACTGGGGTAAAACCAGGTATCCGGGTCATCCCAACCATCCTGGAAGCCCACTCGGGCAATCCCACCGTCGGCGTCTTCAGAAACCTCCGACCAATATTCCTCGCCTAGCGCTGGCTTCGGGATGCCCGGGCCCAATTTCACAGCGCGGCTGGCCGAAAACACCTTAAACGGAGCTTCTGTGCTCTTGACGATCGAGCCTGGATAGTAGGCCTTGGTGCTTTCGTAGTCGGGTGCCACACCCAACTCAACAGCAGCACTGTTCCCTACACCTTCCACAGACGAGCACATCAGCATGAAGCCAGCTTCATCTCCACCCGCTTGGGCCAACACCGGCGCGCCGCCAATTGCCCAAGAATTGGCAATCAAGCTTTGGCCGTTAGGAGCTCCAGCCGCATAGCTGTACACGCGCAGGTTGTCTCCGAAATTGATACTGAGTGCGCCCGTGTTCGGGGAAAACGCCGATCTAGCACGCGCCGCATTCAACATGCCCGCCGTGATGCGGCACTCCAGCTTGGTGCCCTCATTCCAAGCCAGCGCCGTCGTTCCCTCCTGGCCTCTCAAGACTTCTACCGTCTTTTCGAATTCGTTGATCTTGACGATGAACACGATTTCCACGGCATCGCGTTGTTCTGGGTTGACGAGGGTCGCCCGCGCAAAACTGGTGAGATTGAAGCGCCCCCCGCCTTCAATCAGGCCCGCTTCGGGCATCGTGATGGCAGAAGAAATCACGGTATCCGCAGCCGAGATCCCGCCCGCCAGAGCAAATCCGGCATTGTTGAAATAGCTCTCCTGCAGCATGCCAGCCCCTTACACCAGCGAGAGGATCTTGGCCGGGCCGTCAGACCATGGCGTGCTGACTTCGCTGCCGTTCGTGCTGAAAGGGAAACCCGTCACCCCGTCCAGATGGCACAGCAGGGGCGAAGTCGAGGCGTTGCCCGTGTCCTTGAACAGCACAATCGCCTTGACCGTGCTGCCAGCGGCCAGAGCGCCAAAGGTAATATCGTCCGCGTCGAACACGCCGCCCGCGATGGTCTTGTTGACAAGCTCCACTGCGGCGCCGACGACCGAACCGATGTCAGCCAGGAACTCATGGCCGTCACTGTACGCATAGGCAACCGGCACCAGCACGGCCTTGATGGTGTCGGCGCTGAAATTGATGGCGCCGCTAAGCAGCTTCTGCGCGCCTTTGGGGTAGAACTTGTTGGCCATGGCAAAACTCCTGTGTGACTTGCAGGGAGTTTTGGCCAATGGCCTTCAAAGGTCGAACCCTAGAGGGGTGTAGCGGTAGTGAATATTTGGCGCGAAGGACTCAGAACGGCCAGGAGCTGTCGTCCAATGCATGGCCGCGAACGGCAGGTTCAGGCTTATCGCTGTCAATCGAGCACGGTGACATTTGCGTCATCTGTCGTTAGCCATCACTGTTTACGGTGCTTAACTTGCGCACAGGCGTCGCCTGCAAGCACCCCATACCTTCCAAGGTGGCCTCCACCGCCTCATCCAGCGGCGTATGCGGCTCATGCCCGAGCGTCGAGACCAGCTTGGCGTTACTCATCTCTACCCGCGTGCTCCACAAATAGCGCATCTCACGTAGCTCACGCAGGGTCGGTACAAAGGGCGCGGCAACCGCGGTAAGCCACCAGAGGAAGCCTCTCACTTTGGGTTTGACGCCGCCGCGCTTGACTACCACGCGGCAGATCGCTTCGGCCAACTGGGTACCGTCGGCGTCCCAATGACCGGCCATGTGGAAGGCTGCAAAGGGGGGCAACGTGTCACGCCGCTGCAAAAGCTCCACCATTGTGCGGGCTACGTCGGGTAGGTAAGACCATTGGTGGCCTATGCCGGGTGCGTTGGGCACACTAATGGATTTGACCGGCTGACCGGGCTTCAGCATGCCCTGTGAGAACCAGCTATTGCCCGGCTTGGGTCCGAAGAAGTCCCCCGCCCGCACCACGAGCACTCTGCAGTTCTGGCTGCTGGCCTGCTGCAGGTGCCGCTCCATCTCCACTCGGATGGCCCCCTTGCGGGTTATGGGCTGCTGCAGCGAATCCTCATGTAACGTGGGAAAGGAGCTGGGACCGTAGTTGTAGACTGTGCCAGGCAGCACGATGGTAGCGCCGTTGGCCTGCGCGGCGATGATGGTGTTGTCCAGCATGGGCATTACCAGCTCACCCCAACGACGGTAGCCGGGCGGGTTGACGGCGTGCACAATGACGGAGCAGCCTTCTCCTGCAGCCAGCACGTCTTCGCGGTTCATCGCGTCGCCGCGTATCCAGACCATGCCATTGCGCCGCTCAATTTGCTGCTCACCGCTTCGGCGCAATGCACGCACTGTCCAGCCAGCATCGCGTAGTTGCCGAGCCACTTCGCCACCGATACCGCCGGTGGCGCCTAGTACCAAGGCCGTGTTGCTTTCCATTTCATTCCCCCTGAATGTGTTGCGATGGCAGGAAGTTTCTGGCGGGCACTGCTATTAAGCAATTGACCAACATGTGATAGCCGTCATACATTTTTGTATGACTATCAACAACACCACCGAGATCGGCTGGGAGCTGTATCGCTCCTATTTGGGCGTGCTGGAAGAGGGCTCGTTGTCCGGTGCGGCGCGCGCCATGGGAATTGCCCAGCCCACAGTGGGGCGGCATGTCGACGCACTGGAAACAGCACTGGGCGTGACGCTGTTTACCCGTTCCCAAACGGGGCTACTCCCTACCGAGGCGGCGTTAGCGTTGCAGCCGTTTGCCCAGACCATGTACAGAGCTGCCGCTGCGCTGAAGCGTGCGGCCGAAAGCCAAGGTTCGGGTATCCAGGGCACAGTGCGAGTTACGGCCAGCGAGGTGATAGGGCAAGAGGTATTGCCACCTATCTTGGCGAAACTGCAGGACACACACCCGGGCCTGACGGTGGAGCTGGTGCTGACCAACCGGGTGCAGGACCTCCTGCAGCGCGAGGCCGACATTGCAGTGCGTATGACACAACCCAGACAGGAGCAACTGATTGCTCGGCGCGTTGGAGTGATGCCACTGGGATTTCATGCGCACAAGCGCTACCTGGACAAGCACGGGACGCCCAGCTCGCTGGCCGATCTGGCGCAGCACGCGCTGATTGGCTTTGATGAAGAGACGCCGTTCGTGCGTGTAGCACGCAAGGCATTCCCGATCTGGAACCGCGAAAACTTTGCTGTGCGTACCGACAACGACATGGCACAGATGGCTCTGATCCGAGCTGGCTGCGGTATTGGCGTGTGCCAAGTGAATCTAGCGGCGCGCGACCTGAATCTGGTGAACATATTGCCTGGAAGCATACGGCTGAGCCTGGAGACCTGGCTCACCATGCACGAAGATCTGCGCAATAACCCGAGCTGCAAGGTGACATTTGATGCGCTGTTGAAGGGACTACAAGACTACGTGACTCCCTCGCAAGTCGACACCGCTCTGGCCAGATGTGGTTGCTTGCCAATGACTGAAGAACTTCACTTAGCAGACGGTTAAGCCCATACAGTTGGTGCCCCGCGAACGACTATTTGATGCCAGTGATGGGAAGTACGCCCACCAAAGGCTGCCGGCAGCAACCGCTGCACAGCAGACATTGCTGCTATCAGCTCGAACGACTGCAACGGGTCGTTAGCGCCACTTCACCAACGACCCAAGGCACTGTTTACCCCAATGAACGCACCTGCTCCCTCATTTGCATCCTCAGTGCCTTCGGCGCGGTGTCGGCAATCCGGTCGCTGCGGTCCTTACCCATCTCGCGCACGCGCTTCCACACATCGGGCATCTTGACCACGATGGGCTGCTCGGGGTTGTCGCGGTTCCATGCCGCCAAGCGCTCACGTACCCGCTGCACGGCCGCCTCATCCTTGCGGAACAGCGCGTCCGCCCATTGCGCCTTAATGTCAGAGCTGGTCTGGGTATAGAACGACTTGCTGCGCTGCATAAAGCTATTGGCCTCTTGCACCTCGGCCACGCTCTTGGGCTGGAAGCCGATGGCTTTCGCCGCGGCTTCGGCCAGAGTCGTATCGATCACCTTGTAGCCCTTGGTGTCGCGGTACATGCCGGTGGCTGCCATGTCGGCACCCTTGGCCAGGTTGCGCACTGCAGTGGGCGAGATTTCCAGCGCCGCACCAGCAACATCGCCTCCCAGCAGCTTGCGCGCACCGGTAAAGCCGCGCGCCACCAGGTCCCCGGCCGGGCCCACTATCTCCATCAGATCCCGTTCGCGGTTGGGCTTGTTCAAGAACAGCCCGGTACCGGGCAACAGGTTGCCCATGCCCAGGCGTCCGGACACATCGATGGGCGCGCCCGGCAGGCCAGACAGCCCCTGCTCCATGAACTCGCCCAGCTCCTTGCCCACCACGTTGGCCAGCAGTTCCTTGCGCCACTGCTTGGCGCTGATGTTGTAGCCCATCATCTGGCCAGCGCCATCGATCAGATCCTCGGCATCCTCCATGAAGGGAACGCCGCCGGCACCGCTCATCAGCAACAGCATCGCCAAGGCCCATCCCACGGCGCGCTTGCCTTCTGGGCCGCCCTGGTTCCACATGCGGTGCATCAGCTCCAGATAGGACACGCTGTACGTCTTAAACGTAAAAATTGTGCCGCCGACTGCACCGCGTGCCCACTTTGGCTTCGTTGCCTTAGAGTAGACGAACTGCGTTTCAAGCACCGCCTTACGGGCGAAAGCCGCTGGATCCGCCATGCCCTGGTCCTGAGCCGTGCGGTAGGCCGCAATAAAGGTGCTGCGGCGGTTGAACTGCTCGGCCAGAGCAAAGGGCTGACCCCAGAGCACCTTGCCCTGCTCCCAGAGGTTGCCGGCCTTGGCGCGCAGATCGCCTGCCTTGGTGCCATCGCCCGATCGCAGCATGCCCGCGCCGCGCGCCTGGGCCATCAGTTGGTGGATTTCCTGGGGGCTGACTACGCCGTCATCCTCGGCAGCCTGCAAGGCCTTGGCCAGGTCGGCCTCGTACTCGAAGCCCTCATCAGCGACGGACCTTCCCATGTCCTTGAGCGCACGGGCCAGCTGCGCGCCGGCCTTCTTCATGCCGCCGTACTGGCTCAGCCATGGCAGCGTGACCGCGAAGGGCTGCGTCGTATTCACAAAGGCCGAGGCGATGGAGCCGCCCAGATACTGGGCAAACAGCATGCCGCGCACGGCCTGGCCCTCTTCCTGCGGGTCGCGGATGTAGTCGCGCAGGCCCATGGCCAGATCCTTGAGCTCGCCCTGCTCCTTGGGGATCTTGCCGATGGCCGTTTCCATCTTGCCCGCATTCAGGCCCATGGCTCCGGCGCGCGCGTTGGAGTAGACAAAGTTGGCCACCACTCGCCCCACATCCTCACTGAAACCGGCGATGCCCTTGCGGTGAATCAGCCGCTTCATGGCGCTGTGGTTGTTCTTGGTCAGCTTCAGGAACTCCTGGAAAGCCTTGTCCTGGGCTTCGTTGCCCTCGGCTTTCAGGCCCAGCATCTCCCCGAACTGCTCCAGCGTCTCCGGCGTCACGCCGGCAAACAGCTTGTAGGCCTCGGCACTCATGGTGCCCGTGGTGATGGTCGCGCCTTTGAACTCGTGCTCGAGTTGCATCTTGGCCCGGTTGGAATCGCGCGCGGTTTCGTACATGCCGAAGTACAGGCGCTCGCCGTTGGCATCCACCACATCCACGGTATAGCGACCAAAGCGTGACAGCGGGGCATAGCCACCCTGCTGCAGATCCACCGCCGTTTCCATGCGGCTCTTGATCTGCTGCATGTATCGACCCAGGCGGTCTGCAGAGTCGGGATCTGCCTTGGCATCCTGCTCCAGTGTGTCCAGCAGCAGCTGGGCCGCAGCTTCGACGGATGGCTGCGCCAGCACGGCATCGCGCATGGGCTCGTACTTCTCACCCACCACGCGCAGCATGTCGGTGCGTGCCGTCATGTCGATGGAGCGATCAATGGCCGCGCGCGCCTCGCGGTACAGGCTGATCTGGTTGGCATCCGTCCCGAACTGCGCCTGCAGCTCCGCATCGGTCCAGACAATGCCAGGCTTGAGCATCTTGTTCTCAAAGCGGGAGTTGATGAGCTTCTCGAACTGAGCCACGGGCAGGCCTTGCCACATGGCCAGCACACCCGCATCGATCTTGCCGTGCTTGAGCAGCATCGCTGCCTTGTTATGGGCCGACAGATTGGCATAGCGCTTTTGCAAGTCGTCGACCAGGGTCGGCTTGCCGTTCTCGTCGCGCGCCCAGATCAAAGTGCCCTCAAACAGGGGGCGGGCCACGGCCTTGTTGTCAGCAGCAGAGACCGGCTTTTTCTTGAGGTCGCCCAGCGACTCCACGCGCGGCAGGATGCGCGGTGCCATGTCGGCCGCGTCATTGGCCAGCATGCTCACATCATCGATGTTCTGCTGGGCCGACTCATAGACAGGCTTGAAACTTGGCGCGCGCTCGGCCAGGTGGCGCATGGTGCCCACGGACTTGTCCCAGAGCGATACCTTGCCCTCGTGGGTGAAAGTCTTGGTCAGTTGGTCAAGTGCGCTGTCCTTGAGGTCTGCGAAGCGCGAACGACTGAAAACCGGGTCGTCGTTTACGCCGTCCGGGCCAGAATTTCCCGGATCTTCACCTGCGCGGCTTGCGTTTCCTTCCGCAGTGATTCGATCTCGGAGTCGCTCAGCCGGTTCGTAACGCGCGAGATAGCGGGCTTCCGACTCGGTGAGCGCGTCGAAGCCGTAGCCTGTTGCGGCGCGGAATTCGTTTTCGAGGTCACCATGTTTTTGTCGGAGAGAAGCCAGAGATTCTGCAGAGGGCTGAATTTTTGCACTGTACTGCTTGCCGGTCAATGCAATGACCCCGGCCACGGTCCCGCCTCCTTCCCGAATATGGCTGGCCAGCGCCGCGAACGTTCCGCCCTGGGTCAATGTGTCGTCGACCAGCAGATAAGGCACAGCCTGCACCGCGCCGGAAAAGTCCACCGGTGCAAAGATGCGGTCCAGCCCATCCATTCCTGTGCGATGAGCCCGATTGGCCTGCACGATCATGTCATCCGTCGACAGCCCGAGCCGTGCCGCCAGCACTTCGGCGGCTGCCACCGGGATCTTGTTACGGCCAGAGGCCTCCACGGCTGCCACTGGCACCACCCGTGGCTTGCTGTCGCCAATCGCAGCCTTGACCTTTGCTACCAGCTCCGGTGTCACCAGATGCTGGGCCAGGCGCACGGCCGCCTCAATGTCTCCGCCCTTAGCCGCAGCATAGTCAGGGTGCGATGAGGCAGAGCCCAGTGTGCTTCCGATGACGGCATCCGGCATGCTGGTGGCGCTGGTGCGGCTGAATGCAATATCTTGGGACGTATTCACGCCTGCACCACGCTCCACCCAGACGCGCGCCGGCAGGATGAAGTTGCGAATCAACTCGTCATCGGTCAGCGCCAGGGACTTGAAGCGCGGCACATGGGTGCGCAACCAGGTCCGGATCGCGGCCACGGCTCGGCGCACAAACCCGATCTGCGGCGTGTTCTGAGCCATCTCGGCCAGCACTTCCTCGGCGGCCGTGCGGCGGTCGAGCCTGTTGACGCGGCGCAGACCGTACTCAGCAATCTTCGCGTCCACATCGGCCTTGCGCATGGTGGCCACCTGATTCAGGATCAGCCCCAGATCCTTGCCGAACAGGCCGCGCAGCCCATGGTGCCCCAAAGCCTCATGGAACAGCACGCGCGCAGCATCGTTGGGCGTCTTGAGCTTGGACGCCATCAGGTACACCTTGCCCTGGTAATAGAAGCCTTCCGGAGCGCCCCGGGCACCGCCGCTGCGCTGCTTCAGGTCGGCACGCCGCGCACTCTCTGGCACCACAGGGTCCTGCATGTCAAAGGCCACGATCACCTCGGGACCGTTGGCCCAGGCCTGGCGAATGGCATCGGCCGTGCCCTTGACGGCGCGCACCGCCTCGGCACGGGCCGCCGGCGAATAGCTGGGGCGCACGTTCACTGCTGGGGCAGCAGCTGCGGATAGATTGGCTGGCAGCCCTTCGCCCATGCCCTGAAGAAAGCTCGCCACATCAAAGGCCGCGCCTGCCAGTTGCTCGGACTCCTGGCGTCGGAAGCTTGGGGCACCTGTGTCGTCGGTGACCATATCGCCGGCCGGCTTGTCGACCACCACCATGCGGGCCGCCACGCCGGTGTTGACCGGCAGGCTTGGATCCATGAAAGAGCCATCGGGCAGCTTTTCATTTGTGGCGCCGCGTTCGTCCAGCCATTCGCGGAAGCCCTCGGCGCGCTTGTTGGACTGGAAGAATGCGCCCTCACCCATGATTGCCACAATGCGGCCACCTGGGCGCAGCAGGCTATAGGCATGCATGACGTGCTGAATGTCGCGTCCGTCCGAGAAAGGCGGGTTCATGATGATGCGGTCATAGCCGGACCAGCTGCCGTTCTGCGCAATGCCGGTCAACTCGTCGCGGTTGTATAGGCCCAGGCGGTTACCGTCCCCGTCCTCCAGGCGCACCCGCTGGCTGCCCATGCTGCCCACGCCGCGCATGGTGCCCTCAACGCCATCGGGCGCCCGGAAGGTGTCCCCAAAGGTGAAGAAGTTGCGCGGCTCCATCTGCAGGAAATCATTTGCCTCGGCCAGATGGAAGCCCTTGGCCTCCAGCAGCTCGCGGCGGCTGGGTGACAACTCCACCACATCCGGCCATGCGCCAGACTCGGCAACGATGGCATCAGCAATGTGGCCCATGCCTGCAGACGGCTCAAGCACGGCCATGCCTTCGGCAATCTCGGCGGCATCCAGCATGCTCTGCACCACGGCAGGGCTGGTCGGGAAGAAGTCGAGGCCATCATTGGCCCGACCCACCATTGCCCGCTCCATTTCCTTGATGCGGTCGGGTGAACCCATCTCCTGCTGCAGCGATGCCAACTCACGTAGCGCGCTGCGGAACTCAGCGGGCGACTGGATGCCCATGCGCTGCAGGCGCTGGCGGTTCTCGTAGGCGCTTTCCAGCTGCCACGGCAGGGACAGGGCCTTGCTGCCCTTACGCTTGCCCAGCTTCACCAGATCCTCAACGAACCCCATGCCCAGGCGAATTCGCTTATCGCCATCGCCTTGCCAAAGGCCTTGCTGCATGGCCTCACCGGGCGACAGCACCACGCGGTTCTGGCCGCGCTTGACTTGCAGCACGATGGCTTTACCCACCAGACCGCTGCGCTTGATGGCGCGCTCGGCCGTTTCCTTGTTGGTGAACTCCGCGAACCCGCCCGCAGCCTTGTTGCCAAAGTGGCTCACACGCAGCAAATTCTCCTTTGCCCAGTTCGTATAGGCGTCGGTCACGTCATCGGCCAGCCGGCCCAGAGCCGCACCCATCTTCTTGCCACCTTCGATTTCTTGTAGTTGACGCGCGAGGCTTGCCAGGTCACTACGGTACATCTCAAAGCGCGGGAACTGGGCAAAGTCCACGGTTTCACCGTCGATAGGCTCGCCAACCCGGTTCATGCGCTCCCCGTAGTTGGGATACTTGGCCTGCAGCTGGTTGCTCTTGGCGGTACGCAGTTGGGCCATCAGGTATTCCACCTGCACCCGCTGACGCACGCCGTCGAGGAACTTGGCGCGCCCCTCGTCAATGGCCTGGGCAATATTGCGCATAGTTCCGGCCAGAGCCTGCTGCATGCGCGCGGCAGCCTCCGCCGAAGCAGCGAAGCGCGCGCGGCGGGCGGTGTTGGCCTTGCGATCCACTCCCAGAGACTCGGTAGCGCGCTCGTCCAGAGCCTCGGCCATGGTGCGCAGTCGCTCAGCCGCGCTCTGGCTCTTGTCGTCCTCGAAGGCATCGCGCCGCTGATTGGCCAGATCCTGGGCCTGCGCTGTATCGCCGGCCACCAGCTTCTGGAAGGCCTCGGCCGCCTCTCGGGTGCGGAACTGGAAGCCAGGCACGGCGCCATTGCCGCGATAGCTGCTGTAACTGCCGCCCAGGCGCTTGGCGCTGCTATTGAGGGTGTCGTAAGCATCGCGCTCCACGCGCTCGGCCAGCTGTACCACAAACAGGTCATGACCGTGTTTTGTGTGCTTGGTGGCGATGATTTCGCCGGCCGTGGTGTTGCCTGCGCTTTGCACCGTGACCCGTGCCCGGCGCTTCTCCGCCTCGCGTTGATCCTTGGTCTGCTCTGCCTCCAGGGCATCAAACTGCTGGCGCTGCTCAGGCGTCAGGCGCAGATAGGCCGCTTCACTGGTGTCTCCTTGATCGACCCAATGGCTCATGAAGCCGCGGTAGTCCTGCAAGGTCTTGGGGTTGGCCAGCGCATCGGCCTCGGCCGCACGTTTGGCCTTGAACTCATCGCGCAGGGCCTTGATTTCAGCAGCCCGGGCAGCCAGGTCTTCGGCTGTGGTGTTGCCCACCAGCTCGCGCAGCGCCTGGGCTTTGTCGGCCTTGTTCTTGGCAATATTGGCTGCAGACAGGATTTGAAAGCTCGGCCCATAGCTGCGCCCCAGCGCGTAGGTGTCCAGCATCTTTTGATAGGCCGCCAGGACAATGGCGTCCTTTTTCTCGCTCCCCATCCGATAGGCGAATGCTGGGCCGCCTGCGCGCAACAACTGGTCCTTGGTCAGCTTCTGCAGCTCGGCATGCACCGCATCCGGGTTGGATTCCAGCTCAGCAAAGGCGCTCTTGTAGTCATCCAGCGCCAGCTGGCCCGAGTTGATGCCGTCATCGATGGTGTTATGTCGGTCGAGAAAGGAAGCAGGTGCAGGGCTGGAGTCTTCTTTGACGGCCGGCTTCTCCGCTTTCGCTGAAGCTGCAGCACGCATTGCACCAATGCCTTTAACCAGTTCGGGATTCTCGGCGCGCAACTCATCGACCAAAGCGCGAATTCGCGTTTTGGCCTGCTCCAAGGTTTCATCTTTGCCCTTGAGAGTCGGCACCAGCTCCACCTTGTCATTGGTCAGAGCCGAACCATCCGCCATTTTGAAGGTCAGGCTGCTTGGGTAGCCGTCACGGTCATAGCTGACGCGAGTGATGATGGCATTCTTGCCATAAGGCATTTCTTCACCACTCTTGAATCGCAGGAACTTCAGCAACTGAGCCTTCAGGTTCGCTGCCTTTTTGTCTGCCTTCTCCTTGATGTCAGCGGCTACTTTGTCCTTATCGGCCTTTACCTGCTCAGGGGTGCGAGCGGCAAGCACAGCCTTGCTCACGCGATCAGCGTTATCACCGGCCCAGCTATCAAAGCGCTCCATGGCCTTGTCCAGCGCACTATTCCGGCTATTCGCCTGCTTGCTATTGAGGTTTCCACGTCCAGCAACGAACCCGCTGTAAGCACCTGCTCGCACATTCATCAGGGATCGGTACTGTTTCAGGTAATCAGCGCGCAGGCTGTCTGTAGCTGCTGCCAAGGCATCGCGCTGGGCATCGGTGGTGGCGAGCTTTTCAGCAGCTGCACGCGCCGACTCCATGTACTTATCGAAGGCCTGCTTGTCCCCATCGGCACGACTGCGGCCAGAGTGGGAAATGCCGCTGTAGCTCTGCACTGCTTCGGACATGGGAAAGTCGCCGCTGTCAGGTTGCTCCTGCACAGAAGCGGCCTGCGTTGCTGGATCTGGAGCAGCCGCGCTGGCGGCCTCCTTGGCAGCCTTGGCCTCCTTCATGCGCTCCGGCACCGACTTGGGCGCAGCCACGGGTGCTGCAGGCGCCACTTTGGCCTGCATCACCTCAAGGTCAGCGTCTGAAAAGTCCTTACCAAACACAGACCCGTCTTGCGTTACGGCCTTGAGCTGGGAGCCATTGAGTCCAAGCGCTGCAATCTGCTTGACTGCTGCCCACTTGGAGACCTTTCCATCCTGAACGATGTCCAACGCCTTTGCCATTTCAGGGCTGGATGCGCGAACCGCGGCATATCCATCGCCAGTGGTGAAATCCGAGGTCCGCATATACAGGGCGTGCACCTGCCCAAGGGTCACACCATCACGCAAGGCCTGCGCTGCCTTGGTGACAAGCTCCGACTTGCCCACATCGCCATTGAGATAGTCGACTGCTGCCTTCTGCAGCTCATATTGGGCAGGCTTGGTATTTCCTATGGCTGGGTACTTGTAGCGTTCTGGCGCTGCTTCGATATTCGCGCTGGGCGATGCCTTCACCGCCGCCAGCGCCTTCTCCACGGGGGCATCCAAGACGATGGCCTTGACATGCTTGCCTTCCTCGGCTGCCGCGACTGCCTGGTGGTGGCCGTCGATGATGTGACCATCGCTGGAGACAATCACCGCACGGTCGCCGGTGGCGGTCTTGGCCGCTTCAACCTTGGACGGGGAGTATTCAGCCTGGGTAGGCTTGAGCTGGGCCGCGTCCACGGTCGTGGTTTCATGTGAAATGCCCTGGGCCTTCAAGTGCTTGACCAGGCCGCCATGGTTGGCGGTGGGCACCTGGGGCATATCGGCGCGCGGGATGCCCAGCGTGCCAGTCTCTGCCGTGAACGGCTTTTCATCGCCCACGGGCTGCGCGGCAGGCTTCGGCAGCGCGTCTCCGGAGACGGCATTGGGCGCAGGTTTTGCTGCATTTTCAATAGCTGCAGGCGCTTTACTCGTGGACTCCACCAGCGGTGCCACCAGAGAATCCAGCAGCTTCTCGCGGATCTTCTCGCCAAGGTCCGGCCATGCACGGGTATGCACGTTCTTGCGTGCGATGACGGTCAGACCAGGGGCCGTGGCCGCGACGGCCTGACGCTCCGCCGTGGTCATGCGTGTCCAGCGCTCGCTGGCATCGAGCTGGCGCTGGCGCTGGCGCTGGGCTTCACGCTCTGCATTGCCTTCGCGCGCGATCTGCGCCGCCTTGCCTACAGCTGCCTGGGCCGCGCCGGCTGCTTCCGAGACTTGCGCTTGAGCTTTCGCAAGGCTCGCGCCCTGCTCTTGCGCTCCAGGGTTCGCAGTTGGGGTGGTGCCATTGCCTACCCCTTGGTCTGCATCTTGGCCAGCTTGCGCTGCTCCTGCTTGCGAAGGTTGCGCGCTGCCTTGCTGGGCTTGATCGGCTTCAGAGACATTGGCATTCGCTCCTGATTCAATAGCTGTTAGCGGTTTCTGCGCAAGCGCTTGAAGTGCTTTTTCAAGTTTTTTGGTGCGCTTGTGGGTGGGCCCGTAATGGGCAATGGCCTGCTGCAGCTCCTGCTCGTTCATGTCGGGGATCTGCTTGGCCAGGATCTGGTTGATGCCGGTCAACTGCACGGGTGCTGGCGCGCCAGCGGTCGAAGCGCCGCGCCCCTGACCGCCGGCGGCCTGCAGCTCCAGGCGGGTGAGCTGAGTCTGTAGCGCATTGCGCTGGGCGGCCCTATTTCCGTCCCAGCCCTGGGCCGCGCCCTGCTGCTGCATAAAGGCAATGCGGCTCTTGAGCTCGTCCATCTGGGCTTGCAGCGATACCTCGCCGGTTTCCGGGTCCACGCCGGCGGGCACCTGGGGGGTGGCCTGCTGTTGCACTGGAGCCATCTGGGGCTGCACCACAGGGGAGGCACCTGAATCCACCGCCATGGCGGCAGCCTTGGACAGCGCACCGGCCTTCGGGTCCAGGCCCATGCGCTGACTCAGCGGCGCTTGCGGCTGCGCCTCGCCCACTAGGCTCAGATTTCCGGTATCCCACTGGCGCGGCGGTTGCTCGTTGGACAGCGGCTGCAGGCCTGTTGCCACCTCTATGCGGCCGGAATCCAGTTGGGGCGGCATCATCACGCCGGCCTTGTCGCGCAGCGCGTCGTGGTCCAGCACAGGGGCCACGGCTGCCGGCTGCGTGCTTTGCAGGCTCAGGCCACCGGTATCAAACTCGCGTTCAAAGGGAATTTCCTTGCCGACAGCCTCGGGGGCCGCGCCTGGCAGGGTTTCATAATCCAGATTTGGAGCATTGGCGGGGGATGCCGGCGCTGTGCCGGGCTCGGCCCTGGCTGCCGCACCGGCAGAGGTCGTCCACTGCGCCGGCGGCAAACCACCTGCAGCCGAATCTTGGCCGGGGGCCGCGCCCGGGACGTTCGCAGCAACCTTCTTCGCATTCGCTGCTGCATCATCAATCTGCTTGTCCTTGAAGCCACGATAGCCAGCCGCGCCCGCGCCCATGGCGCCGCCAGACAGGATGCCCATCACAATGGCATCGTCCAGACCCTCGCTCCAAGACTTGCCAAGCGCTTCGTTCTGCAGGATCTGCTCTGACACCGACTGGGGCAGCTCTTCCAGCACGCCCTCGGTGATCGCGCCCTCGCCCATTTGGCGCAGGATGCTCTTTTGTGCAGGCTGGGCCAGAGGATTGACGGCTGCGGCCGTGGCGCGCTCTGCGGCATCCTTGGCCATGCCCTTGGTGCCCTGGGCCAACATCATGTCGGCATCACCAATGCCCAGACGGTTCGCAACCTTGTTGCCAGCAAAGCCCAGCGCACCGGTAGCCAGGCCGGTCCCGGCGGCCAGGGCGGCCTGCTTGGCGGTCAGCTCGCCGTCTGCAGTTTCCTGGCGGATCTGCTCTGCGGCCGAGCCAGCACCCACCACACCCTCACCAGCAGCGCCAGCAATGGCCGCGCCCTTGGCACCCATCTGACCCAGGCGGGTAGCAGCCATCAGACCACGCCCGACCCCACCGCCCGCAAGCATCGAAGGCAGTGATTCCGCGACTGCGCCGACCACCAGGGACGGGTTTTGCACCGCAACCTTTGCCTTCTCTACAACGCCATCGGCCTGCTGAAATTGCTGCTGCCTTAGTTTGGTGGCGTCCGAGTGCAAATCATTGGCGACTTCGCGCGCCTGTTTGAAGCGGAGGCCAAAGCTGCCACCCTCATTTTCCAGGGCCTTGCCCGCCTTGCCGCCGGTGACCATATCAGCCAAGCCTACGGCTGCTTCAGGTACGGCAATGGCACTTTTTAGGCCCCAGGCAGCCGCATCGCGTAAGTAGTCGGTTGCGCTGCGTTTCGTGGGGTCTTCAACAAGTTTCGCGTTGCTCGCATCGAATCCAGTATCGATTTGCTGCGGAGCTGAAACCAGCTTGGCGTTTTGGGGGTCGAAGGCATTGCTCATGCCATCGATGTGACCGCATCTTGCGCGAGTGGTCGAACCCTAGCGGGGTACTAAAACGGCTCTGCTACAGTGCGCTAAATAAAGGAGAGAGAGAAATGGGACAGTCCAGCACATCCCCTGCTGTATTCAACCCGGTGCCCCACTTGATCGGCATAGGGCTTCTTGGGGCGGCCAACCCATTGATTTACGTGGGGCGGTTTGACTTGGGCGCATGGCTGGCCCCTCTTCTGGGGGTCGCATTGCTGGTGGGACTGATCGGCGGTGGTTATCGCCTTCTGGCACCTGCCCAAGCAAAGGCGGCCGGACTCAAGCCATTTATTCTTCTGGCATGGCTCTTGGTCGCACTTGTCACTCTGCAGTCATGGACTGAAGGGCGGCCAGCGGCTGCAAACACTCCCCAAGCAATTAGCGCCAACTCTGCCGCGCCACCTGCAAACAGCAGCAGCGGCTTTGATGCTGCCAATGCTGTGTTGGTTTCTCCACCTCCGGCTACTAAAGACTTTGACCCCACCAATGCAGTACTGGTGGAGATCCGCCCTTAAAGTGGCTCGAAGGCCGACCCGTTCCAGCGTTGCATACGTCCTTGCGGATCTCGATATACACCATCCTTGACGTACTGAGGCGCCTGCTGCTGCGCCCCCATCCGCCTCATTTCCCCTGTTCGCTCATTGACTGCGCCCAGAATGCTCTCGGTCTTGTTGCCTTGGGCGTCTGTTCCACCCTGCAGCGCGACAGCCTTCCAGCTATCCGATTCCTTGCCAGAGTAGGCGCGGATCTGGGCTGCAAGTGCCGCCTGCTCCTCGGGAGTCTTGGCTTTCAGATACTGCTCCTGGAGCTGTCCGATACGCTCCGCTGCGCGGATCTGCGGCGCGCGCAGGCGTTCATCGTTGGTGATGCGCTGGGCATCGAGCTGGTTTCGCTGGGCACCTAGTGCCAGTTGACCCAGCCCCAGACCGATCTGCCCTTGGGCACGGCGATCAGCCCCCGCCTCGGCCATGGCCGCGCGGCGCAGGCCCGCGTTGATTTCATTGGTGCGCTGCTGCAACTCAGGCGCCCTGCCTTGCGCAACCAAATCAGCCTGTGTGGCTGCATTGAAGCGCGCGACTTTTCCATCCGGGTCGTTCTGGCCTTGATGGCGAGAGCCCCATGCTTGGGTGCTGCTGCCACTGCGCCACTCGGCACGGTTGGTGATCGAGCTTGCGGAAGTCTCCATATCCTTGAGCCGTTGGCGTGCCGCCCAGTCATTTCCGCTGTGTGCAACTGTGGGCGCACGGAGCCCAAAGCCGCCATCTTCGGGTTGACCACTGACAGCAGGAGCAGCATTAGAGGCAGCCAGGTTGTCAGCCGCCGCCATGTTCCTCGCATTGGGCTTGCCGGTGAATCCAGCCGGGAAGCCCATACCACTGGCTTGGTCGCTGTACTGGCCGCGCCCATGGTTGTACACGCCCTCAGGAAGTTCACCGCTGGCGCTGGCAGCCGTCACCGACTGAGCAGCACGCGGAGCGCTGCCTACCGTGTTCGTCAGGCCTGGTTGAATCGCGGCCGGCGCTGTAGGTGGAGTTGCAGGCTTGGTGCTTGTGGCTGCGTTTGGTCTCGGCGTTGAGGCTTGTACAGCCGGCGACTGAGCAGCATGGGCATCCGAGCCAATCAATCCACCGGCAAAATTGCCAACCGCGTTCGCCACGGGAGAGCCGACCTTATCGGCCAGCTCAATGCCATACATTCCCAGACCCTGAACCGCCGTGCGGGCAGCGGTACCAGCGGCTTGCGCATAGTTGCCAGAGCCCCACTGATCACGCATCTCCTGGGCGCGATCCTGCATGTACAACTCAGAGGGCCCAGGCGAACGGGTGGCAGCAGCAGGAGCCCCGGCCGGCGGCGTTACGGCGGCCTGAGATGCACCGGCGGCATCAGGTGCGCTGCCAGTGGCAGCAATCGGAGTTGCCGCAGGCTGAGCAGTAGGAACGGTCTGAGCTTGAGCCGGCAATTGGCGGCCAGGCTGCTGACCAATGGCATCTGGAACTTTGGCGATCTGCCCGCTGCTTCCAAACTGGTCACGCCCAAGGCCTGCACCCGAGTAGATGGATGCCCCCGCGCTGGGACTGGCCTGCGGAAAGGTATTAGACGGCGAGGCTTGGCCGTTCCCCGCGCGGCGCAGCTGGTCCTCTGGCGCGCCGCCATTGGCAAAGAACACTTCGGGCTTGAGCCCCAGCTGTGGCGCGGCCTTGGATAGCGGGCCGCTGGCGCGCGGGGCATTCAGGCCATATGCAGCCACTGGTGTATGCGTGGCATCCACCACACCTTGAAGTGCCTGCTTACCGCCCATGGCATGCACAGTATCGGGTGGCAGCACGAATTCTCCCGGCTTGAACATGCCAGGGATGCTGTCGGGTGCCTGGTTCTGGGCCTGTGCCAGCTTCGCGCCCTTGTCTTTGGGGATGGGTTTGGACAGTCCGAACATGCGGCACCTTAAAGAATGTGGACCACGTTCACTTGGGGTTCATCGTGGCGGGTGGATCGGCGCAAGTCCGAGTCGGGGCGTGGTCCGAAATAATCGGTAAAGGCGCGCTCAGACGTATCTGCGCGCTGAGGATCGAATCCATCGCTATCAGGCTTGCTAAAAGCACGATGCAAAGCCCAATGCACCAGGTAAGCATGGTGAGCTTCGTGGATCTCCGGCTTGTCGCTGTCATTGACAAGCAACTTGATGGGCAGGCGATAGACCTCCATCGTCAGCATCCCATCTTCTTGTGGGATGGGAACCAAACGCAAAGCGCGCTCGGTCTGGATGGCAAACGCATCATGGGCGTGGGCATTGCTGCGCCAACCTGGGCGCATGTCGTCAAGCCATTCGCGAGAAACTAGCTTAACGGTCCTGCCGCGACCGCTTCCAGTGCCCTTCTGCCAGTGCAGATGCGCGATTTCAAACACCTTGGGATGGAGCTGATAAGAGGCCTTACCCTCCAGCACCTCAATCGTGGTCACGGCAGGCGTGCTGTCATCGAGCAGCAGTCGCCCACGGATCGCAGCCTCATCCTGAGCTTCGTTGAGCCAACGGGTCACATGCTCCGTTTCCCACAGGAATGGCTCCAACGTGTCTGATGCATCTTCACGGAACGAGGCAATCAGCTCATCGCGCGTCATATCAGCACACCCCGTACTGATCCAACATGGACAGAACCTTGGCGCGCATGTTGTCCAGCGACAGGTTCTTGGGCACAACCTGGTTGTAGCTGTCCTTGGCGAACTGCTGCACACCATCCTTGTCCATATTCATGATCTGATCGATCAGCTGCTGGCGTTGCGTGTCCTTTTCACGCTGCTCATCCTGGAGTTTTTGCGCCTGCTCCAGTGTCTGAAGCGTGTCATCCGAAAGAGTTGCACTGCTCTGCCCTGCCTGACTGCTGGTGGCCTGCTCATCCTTGCTCAAGGCAAACATATCGGCATGGCGCAAGAACTTCTTGGCAATTTGGGCGGGTATGCCGCGCACCTGGCCGTGCTCAAAGGACAGATTGGTGCCATAGAGACGGTCCACATATGGGCTTCGACGCCCTATGTACTTCACGTCGGTATTGATCTGGGTGTTCATATTGATCCTAGAAGGGCGCGAACGAAAGAGCGAAAGGGCCGCGCCCCTTCACTCCTTACGAAAGTGCTTAATCAGCACCCAAGTGCTCACCCTTGATGACCACATCCAGGTAGGCAGCCTTGGCCACGGCCGCGCCGGTGATGGTCAGAATGACAGCAGCACCTGCAGGCAGCTTGGCCAGCTTCTTGGTGAAGGCCTGACGCAGGTTTGCAGGCGCGGACAGATCGATACCTGCACCAAAATAAGTTGGACTCTGAGGCAAAGCCGGGCGGTCTACGCCGTCCAGATATTCAAAGCCCAGGGAGGCTTGAACGCCCGCCCCAAAGCCCATAGACACGATAACCTTGACCTCATCGACCAGAAAGCCTGGCTGCAGGGTATTGATGCGCACCACATCATTGACGGCCAATGCGGCCACGGCATCAGAGCCAATGGGCAGCCCGCTGGCCGCCGTCGCCAGAACACTGCGAATGGTGGTGGTATTTCCGTAAGGGCGCGCGCCGCCGAACTGGTTACGAGATGCGCCGAGAATGGTGATTTTTGCCATGATTGGCTCCTGAAGGTTGAAGCAACGCGGTTGCAGAGGGGTTCCCCCCTCTGCCTTGGCTTAGATGGTCCTGCCGAAGATGGGCACCACCGTGTCGAGCACCGCAATGCCGTGGTCGGTGAACTCCACCTTGTCGTCTCCCGTATTCACCGCAAAGCGAATCTTGGAAGCGCCCACAATCGCGCCAATCAGTGCTTCCATCTTGTCGTCAAAGTCGTCGTCCTGCTCCTTCCAGAAGTAAGGCAGGCCGTTGTGACGACTCTTGGCGTAGCCCTTGGCCAAGGCCTGACCACCCAGAAGGATTGCGCGGTCCATTGCGAACTTGTCACCAAATGACGCGGGCACAATCGCGCTTGACTCGCTCTCGCTGTCGAACTGGCCGCAATACTTGACCTCATCGCCAGCAAAGAAGCGAATGGGCTTGGGCATCTTCACTACCAGGGTGTTGGACCAGAAGGCCGACTCGGGGCTGCGGAACAGCGGGTGATCCTTGGCATTGCGTGCACGGGCCAGGGCCTGTGCTTGATATGCTCGGAAGTTGGGATCAGTCGCAAACGCCGTGTATTGGGATGTGGAGACCAGCAACACTCGGAAAGGGCTGTCTTTGGCCATCTCGTCGCCTTCAAACTCCACCGGCGGTGGCGGCATCACCATCTGCTCCAGGTAGCTGCTGAGTGCGTCCACGTTGGGCATCTTCATGATGTCGGCCGTGGTCAGATCCACCTCGCCAGCGTTGGCCTTGAAGCGCTGCAGCGAATCGCCTTCAATAATGAAGTGGCGGTTCTTGGTGGGTGCCTTCACGCGATTGACGACCACCTTTCCAAATCGCGGATCGGCCGCCAGAGGAACGCGCCAGGTGTGGTCGCTCATAAAGCCGCGCGCGCCTGCCATGTGCACCAAGGCCAACTGGTCCTCATAGTCGTCCATGGCGCGCTGCAGCAGCGGCTTGGCCAGTCGATAAATATCGACAGGGCTGCGCACTTCATCCATGACGCCACCCAGATCCAAGGGAAAGCGAGCCTGATTCACACGCAAGCGGTCCTCAGACAGAGAAACGCCCTCGCCGCGCCCGGCCGCATATTCACTGCCCATGATGGGGATGCCACCCACCGGGTTAACGAAGTTCATTTTCAGCTCATCGCCGCGCCCTTTGCCCAAGTCCATGGTCTGGACGATTGGCATGGTGTTGCTGGACTGATTGTTCAGCGCGCTGGCAGTGGCCTCGATCTTGGGGAACTTGCCTGTCAGGCGATTGATATTGGAATGGCGCTTTTGGGTGGCCGAAAACACCCCCATGGCCTGCTGAACCAGCTTCTGCTGATCGCCTGCGGACATATTGGTCTTGCTCATGTCAGCCTCGCTTCTTAAGATTTACGTCGAAGAAAGGAATCGACCGCATCGTCCGACATCTCGTTGAATGCGTTGAAGAGATCGACTCCGTGTAGCGAATCCAGGCGTTCCTGCATGGTTTGAGCACCACCCCTGCCGCCGGGAATGTCCGAAAGGCTGCTGGGAGCAGGCAACTGCAGGTTATCGACCACCGCTTTGGCGGCCACGTCTGGCTTTCGCTCTTGCTGACTCTTGTGGCCGGTGGCGGCCTTGTACTGATCGAGCAACTCGATCACCTGCGCTGTCGAGCCTTGGTCAAGCACCATGCGAATGGGCTCCTGGGCATAGCTGGGCTGCGCCTTGATCCATGCATCAAACTCCGCGCTCTCCGCGATGGATCCGGCATCAGCATGAGCCTTGGTGATCTGCTCGAAATGGGTCTGAGCCGCGCTGCTTTGATGCTGTTGAATGACCGGCGCCAGTTCTTGGCGCAGCTCAGACAGCAGCTCTTCGCGCAGCTCTTTACGCATCTCGGTACGACCCTGAGAGTTGAGCTTCTGGATGCCTTGAGTGATGGCCTCTTCGGAGAAGTCCCCAAACAAAGACACATCCGCACCGCTGTTCACAGCCTCTTGAGCCATGTCCAGCAGCTTGTCCTTTGTTGTGGCCTGCTGGCCGGAATCCTGCCGAGCCTGAGATTGCGCCTGCGCATCGGCCAAAGCCTGACGCGCCTGGGCAGCCTCTTGCTCAGCCGCCTGGGCGCGCTGCCTCCACTCGCGCTCACCATCCCGATGCGCTTGGAACTTCTCAAAGGAGATGGTGTGAACACCATCCTTTGCCAGAACTCGCGTATTGGCAGAGTTCAGGTCTGTATCGCTGGGCACATCAGTGGTTTTTTCCACCGGGTCAGCCTTTGCAGCAATGTCTTTCGCAGCATCAGCGGCGGTCGCTGGCGCGCCGCCTTCATCCCCGGCACTACCCGAGGTATCGCCATGCAGGCCGGCATTGAGCATGTCGGTCAGCTGAGTGCTGTTCAGTGCGCTGTCTTGGCTTTCTAAAGAGTCGTTGGTTGATGTCGTCATGCTGTCCCGCCACTTGTCGCAGTAGCCGCAAAGGGCTGAGCAATCAGGCGCTATGGTTTGAATAGCTCCATCTGCTTGCTTAACAACGGCCGTAGCCGCTGCACTTCGCCTTCAGCTCGCGCTGGTGGCTTAGGAGGAAGTGTTGTTGACGGGCTTACTCTGGGCAAACTCTAGTGGGGTAACAAACAAGAAAGCCGCCCCAATGAACGGCTTTGCTTGATGGCGCTGCCGGTCAGGGTAAGTTGTCCTGGTCGGAAGGCGTTTCAATGCCCTGCATCCCTGTGTCCGCACTCTGAGGAATGGGCGGAAAGGTTGGACTGGTGTTCTGGCGCACTGGGTCTATTCCCGCGTCTTGAGCCACAGACTCCGTCGCACCCTGAGGTATCGGGAAATTCGGATCGTCGCCGCCCGGTGTTGGCTTCTGGTAGCCGGCCGACTGCATGATGGCATCCGCAATGGGGGCAATCATCGGCATCTGCGCCACTTGCGCGCCACCCTGCATGGCAGAGAATGCGGCCTGCACGCCGGTCTGCACTGCCTGGGCCATGATCTGCTTGATCTGGGCTTCGGTCAGTCGCTCCTTGAGATCCAGCTCGCGCGCCTTCAATTCATGCCCAGCCTTAACCAAAGCCTCCTGCACCGCCTGCTGCACACGCTTTTCAACTTGCTCCGGCGTCTCCTGTGAGCCCACAGCCCGTAACGCCTCAACGATCTGCTTTTTGTAAGGCGTATCCATAAGAGCCACCATGTAGGGGAAGGCGGCCTGTTGGAATTGCGGCGGCATGGTCTTGATAACCTCCTGCATGGCATACAGCTGCTGAGAACGGTAGCCGGCCGTGCTGGGAACCTCATCCAGCTGAACCTTGCAAAGGGTGCGCTGTACATCATTGGACAGGTAGGTATAGCCCTCAGGGTCGGTTTCCAGCTGATTGAGCGAGATGGTCCGGTCTGGCAACACGGCATCACCCTCGACGGCAACCTGCTTTGGCTTGTCGCCCAGCCTCTTGATGATCAAGGAGAGCAGCATTTCGCCTATTAGCGTGCGCGCCTTGCGAAAATTGCTCATCACCGCGCCAAGGCTTTGGTTGGCCTGCTCCAGCTGTGTGCGCTCCTGCAAGCCACTTGTAGCGTTTCCTCGCTGACCAGTAAATGCAGCCGGTGCAGCAGACAGCTGCTCAAACACAGAACGGCAGTTGTTCATCAGCTGCAACTGCTGCTCGCTGAGTTGCACATCACGCTTGACCTCGAAGCGCGCACCCTTCTTTTCCATGTGCTCCTGATCCAACGTAATGTCAGCGTTGCGCCGTCCGATCTGGCGCCGAAACTGGGCATCCGTCATGGCCACCGCCCCCTTTGTTCTCTCGGTGCGATATGCAGCCATGCCCCAGCGCTGCAAAGCGGTGCCACTGTTGAGGCTGTCTTGCTGGTAGATCACGCCACGCACATAGCCGTAGGGAACGCGCGTGCGGTCCTCGCGGAATCCCCAGAACATCACATAGGGGAAATGTTCATGCGGGTAAGGCGTTGGGCTGTCATGCAGCTTGTGTGGCCCTAGCCAATAGCTGCGTCGAACCTTGGACACCACGGCGCGAAAGGGCTTGGTGCGGCCCGTTGCGATGCCGTAGTTGTGCGCCTGATTCTCGCTGTCGTACTCCACCACCCGGCCGTCCGGTGTTTCTAGCAAGGTAGCCTCCACCCAGCGGCGGTACCAAAGTTCTGTCAGGCACAGCTGCTTGCTCACCCGGCTATACCAGCGCGCCTCCTCAATTGTGGAGCTTCGGCCCTCCAGCGAGGCATTCTGTAAGCCCGTTGATGCTCCGCCCTGACTGGAAAACCGACTGTTGAGCCCTTCGTTCCACCACTGAGCGCCATGCCAGCCGCACTGCAAGATCAACTCCCGGTGCTGAGGGAAAGCACGCGCGATGCGGTCCGGCAACAGCCATTTGTCACGCTTGAAGTAGCGCGCATCAGACAAGTCCCACTCCTGAGCCTGCCAGTCCCATCGCACTTCATTGCGGTGCACGGCCGCGCATTTGAAGGGAAACTTGGTCGGATCGCTCTCAAACTTGACCTCTACGCAACCCAACCCCACCCCGACCTGGGGACGAAATGCATCTGAGCATGCGTCGTCTGCTTTCGATTTTCGCTCGGCCTGGTTCAACTCTTCATTCAGTGCCTGGGCCACATCATCTGCACCGTCCTGCCCGCTATTGGCCGACACCCGCCAATCGGTGCGCGTAGTGGTTTCATAGCCTTGCAAGGCAAGCAACATGGGACCGATACGGTCCTCGATCGCCGGCGGAATACCTTGCTCTTTCATGGCTGCCAACAGCTCTGTATCGAGCTGATTGCCATCGGCATAGTCCATTTCTTTATCTGCGGTCGCTCGCCATCCTGGCTCCTCGTCCATCTCCCGCAGCCACTGGGTGAACTCTTCCTGGGTCACCTCCAGCGCTTCCGGATAGGCAACGCCAAACTCTTGGCCAGAGTCAGCCGTATTAGATTCATAGGTATTGATCAATTGAGCCTCCAGTCGGATTCCTCTGGTTCTTCATAGTCGTCATTGGCATTGGGAATGCCAGCCATCTGCGGAACCCAAAGCGCGACATAGCGCATGCAGTCCGCGCCGTGGCTGAATTCGTCGTGCAGCGGCTCCATGGGTTCGTTCGTGACCGCGTGAATGCGGCGCTGGTAGCGCTTCAGGCACTCCAGCAGGCGAGCGGTCTTGGTCAGATCAAAGTAGCAGCGCGGCATGAGCATGCGTAGCTGCTTGATGCCCTCTTCCACATCCGTCGCCCGGTCCTGCGATCTGACTGACCGGCGCCCGAGCTCCCGCAACACCTGCTCGGAACTCTTTCCTGTCTGGATATTCTTGGTCTTGCCATCGTGGGGCAGGTAGTCCGTTCCCCAGCGGAAGGGGAGCTTCTCCAACTTGGCCACGTACCACTCCAGCGTGCGGTGACTGTCCTCGATATACCCAATGATTCGCACATCCTGGGGTCCGCGCTGCACCAGGGCGATGCTCATGGCATCGTTCCAGCCCAGATCCCAGACCGTGTGCACCGGCAGCGTCGGGTCATAGGGAACATCGCGCGCTCGGTTGTCCAGATAGACCGACTCCATCTCATGGCGATAGATCGCGCCGGCAGCCACGCGCCGCGCCTTGCCTTCCCAGATATGGGCGTAGTCATCGGCCAGCATGGTGCGCTTGGCCTTGCGCCGCTCCTCATCCAGCACACGCGGAAACCAGGGGTTGTCGCGCCAGTTGATTTCGACCACCCAGGTATCAGGGCTGGGTGTAGCGATGAAGCGCTGGTAGGTTTCATCCGTCTCCATATCCGGGTTCAGGGTCAGCCAAATCTCGCTGCCCTCCTTCCGAATCGTAGGGATCAGGGTGCCCCAGGACTTCTTGCTCACGCCATGGGCTTCTTCCACCCAAACAATGTCGCAGCCCTCAAAGGACTTGATGGAGTCCACGGTATGGCTCTGCAGGCCGGAAAACAGAAACAGCGAGCCATTGATGCCGCGCACCTCGGTTTCCAGCACCTCGAAGAACGCATGCAGGTTCAGCCGCGCGATCACATCCTTGAGCAGTTGGTGCACCGACTGCTTGATGGACTTCTGAATCTCGCGGGTGCACAGCACGCGCAGTGGCCGGCTGGCCGCCATCACCAGCAGCACGGCCGCCACGGTCCAAGACTTGCCGCCGCCGCGCCCGCCGTGCATGACCTTGTAGCGCTTTGGATCCCAGATGCCGGCCAGCTTCTCGGGGATGGCCAGCACCGGCACCTCGGGCATGCGCTGCGCAGTAGAGGGGACAGGAGCTAGCTTCATGCCTGCTCGTCCTCATCGGGCTCATGCACAGGTGCCTTAACGTGCACGATCTGGATAGCGGGCGGCACATAACCAGCGGTACCAGGTGCTGGCTCGTCCTTTTCCTTGTCATCCATGCCAAAGGCCGTGCGCTCCATGTCCACCAGCATGCGCAGGCTCTCGGAGAGAGTCTTCATGGTCTTGGAGCGCTCGGGCAGGCTGATGACCTTGTGATACAGGTCGTTGAGCCGATCAATCCCGTTCTCGTCCGGGTTGCGCATGTTCTCGCCCAACTGCTCCAGCAGGGCTACGGTGTCGGCGTCGGCCTGCTGCTCCAGCTCGTCCAGCAGCGCATTGGTGATGCGGCGGGCTCGGTGAATGTCACGGCGGTGGGCCAGGCGCACATCGGCAATGGCCTGTGCATTGGCATCAACTACAGCGCGCTCCACAGCTCTGATTTCCTTGGATACCTCGCTGGATACTGCCGCTTTGGATACCAGTGCATCCGCTTTGCGCTGGATTTTCTCGGACAGGTCACGCTCCCATCCATCGCGCTTTGCTCTCTTGTTGATAGCGCCGTGCGTAATACCGTTCTCATCTGCGATCTGACGCAGCGTTTTTACGCCTGCACGATAGTCAAGCTCGATGCGCTCCCAATCCGCAGGCGCAGCCTTGCCGGCCTCCTTCGCGCCGGGGGCCGACTGGGTACTCTTATTGGGTTTGGATACTGCCTCACTGGATGCCATGCACCGGATACTGAGGCGCATGGCATCAAGCGTCGAACCCTAGCTGGGTTCACTGTAGCTCAGCGATGAGACGCGCTTAAACTCTCCTAACGACCAGAAGCTGTCATTTGATAACGGGCTTAAACAGCTATCGCTTGCTCCTTCTCTATCATTGTTGCGACCCAAGAGGTTTTTCCGATCGACGATCGCGTTTAGTTGCTCATCCAAATCTAACTGTGCTCATCTCACAATGAACTCTCCCATGAACAGAGAACAGCAATCTGCCGCATATCAAATTGCAAGATCGGTGCGAGACGGGGGAGTATCACAAAAGGCTGGTGCGGCCCAGATGCATCGAGATATTGGGCTGAAACTCTCAACTGCCAGCTTCTTGATCTATGTTTACCTTCATATGAGCAGTGGCAGTCAATACAAGCGAGCACTGAGCGCTCCAGATTCAGACTACTTGCTCGAAAAAATACGCAAAGACGATGGCTTAGACCGGCTTCATCTTGCGCTTCAAGCTTTTCGCCTTCATATCGAATACAGAGAAGGCATGGGAGTCACGCAAAAGGCAAGCCGCAAAATTCTGCGTAGGCATGAACATTGGCTAGAACAGTTGGGCGCTTTCCAAAATGGTGAGCCCGTTGACATCTACGAGTTGAACTTGCAGTTTGAGCATCAGATTCAACGATCACAGAGTGACTCGGTTGCAGCACGCCAAAAGAGACTGAGCACAGCATCAACGCAACCGCAGCGGATCACAAAACTGGTAAGGCTCTTTCAGAGAAATCCAGATGTTGTAGCGGAGGCCCTCTACCGCGCAAATGGCACCTGTGGAAACTGCGGTAGCGAAGCACCATTCAAGCGTCGCAGCGATAAAAGCCCATATCTCGAGGTCCATCACAAGATTCCACTTGCGGACGGTGGTGATGACACAGTTGAAAACGCTATCGCGCTCTGTCCCAATTGCCATAGAGGAAAGCACTTCGGCCCTATTGACGCCGAGTCCTCTCATGCCAAGTGTTAACGAGTTTCTGCTTTATGTCGTTAACAACCGCCAAATTTGACCGGGATTGACTCACTGAGCTGTACCGTAGTTAGAACCTGGGCGTGGCATAGCCACGGCCAAGGCATGGGTAACTTGCCCCAATCTCAATTAGTGCAACGGCGCCCCGTCAGAGCTTCATTTCTTTGGTAACGGATTTGAGAATCCAGTTCATGTCCTCTTCCGAGTAAACATGATTCGGAGCAAAGAATAGAGTCCCTGAATACAAGCCAAACCGCTTACCGTCCTTGCCTATTGGTTGAGACGATGTGAGAGACCACAGTGCTTGCTTCCCCTCAATCTTGAAGCACATTTCTGTCATGTCAGGGCTTGAGTGAACAAGTCGGCCCGCTCTGGCTTCAAGCCCACCCTCATATTTACCGTTGCGTGTACTGCACTCATAAGCCGCCTCACGCGCGCCAAAGTATTGAAGGCTTGGATGTGCCTCTTCGCGCATCATATGAATGTACTTTGGTAGGACGACAAGATGCGCCCTGCGCCCAGAGACGTTGCACAAGACTTCGGCACCCTCATATGTTGACGGCTGAATCTGGCCGCCGGCATTTTTACACGCCTGAGTGAATGATTGCGTGACTTGGTCCTTGTTTGCCTTGGGGATGGACTCACAACCCACAAGTGCGAGCGACGCAACAGCCATGAGCATGGAGCAAATTTTTTTCATAGATTTCCTGGTGGTTCCAGCTTAGGAAGTGAACTCTGTAGATAAAAGATACCTTCTGATAACTTTGATACATATTGTCACTCAATCCAGGGCTGCTTCGGCGAATGCAAGGCGCCATTGACTAGAACGCCAGCAGTGCACCCTTGTGAGCACAGAAAAGCCGATGCCGTGGAAGCAAGCCATGACATCTACTGGATCAGCTCAAGACTTTGCTGCGCCACATTCCCCGACTGAGATGCTTTGAGCGCTTTGTATCGGCGCTCAACATCCCTGACCTGCTGCGCCATCTCCACCATGCGCGCCTCCATCTCCTGTACGCGCTCCAGCGCAGAAGCCTCCAGCGCCTTGCCTGCCAACATAGGTGCGAGCTGCCGCGCTTCTGCAGGCACCAACGTCATCACTTCATCGCCCTTCTCGATCTTGTAGACCCCGTTGGGCATGACTGTGCAAGAGACAGGCTGCGCGGCCACATGCTGGTGCAGCGGTCGGTAGCACTGCTTCAACGGGCTGATCATGCCCTCGCCTCGCAGCACCTTGATACGGTCGTCCACCGTGGTTGGTTTGAGGCCAGTCATTGCCACGATGCGCTCGCGCGTCGGCTCTCCGCCAGCATCGTGAATCTGCCTGATTGCCTCAAACACCAGCATGAGCGTCGGCGTTTCCTCGGTAGCCCCAAGATCCACGCCTCCATCACGGGCGCGGTGTGTCGATGTTCCAGAGGTTTGCGTTGCTTGTGTGGAATTCATTGATGCTCCAGGGTGTTTTGTTCAATACTCTTCTCAAGCCCACAGGGGCAGCTTCCTGGGCCACAGCCCGGCCTTCAGGATCTGTTCGCGGGTAAATCGGCCGGCCTCGATGCCGTACTCACGGTGGGCCTCTCGCCCTCCGCTCTCCAGCAGCCGGTAGTTGTCATAGGCCACATGGCAGCCCTCGATGTCAGGACGGCTGCAGCACAGCGGGAAGCCGGTGCGGTCGTCGGTCTTCAGGCCCAGGCCTTTGCCCAGATTCAGGTGGGCATGCTGGCTATAGCCGCTGATGCCGCACCAAAAGCAAGGCAGCTCTGCCACCAGACGGCGGTAGGGCTCGCTCTCGATGACGTTCTCTTTCAGCACAGTTATGCCAGTCGTGCCAGCTCCGGGCTCCATGGTGACGTTCTCGGGCACCAGGTCGGCCGTTGCCAGAGCGCTCTCGATCTGGCGGGCGGCGCGCTCGGCAAGACGCTGCTCTCGGCAGTCAGACTGGCCGGGCTCGTAGTGGTGACCCTCGTCCTGGTCATCACGGAGCCCAGCGCCAGCCCAGCCGCCGCGTGACTTGAAGCCCTTGCCGGACTTGAGGGGGCAACGGCGCATCAATACCATGAGGGCCCCCAGTCATCGACCAGCACGGTATCGCCGTACTCGTCCATCACATAGATCCTGCGGGAGCCGACCTCAATGGGGTTGCCGCAGCGGTTTTCCATGGTGACGCGATGCATGTACCGACCGTCGCACATGCGGTCCAGATGCGGCTTCAGCAGCCGGGTGATCGTGGATTTGCTGGGCGGCTTGCGCTGGCCGGCCAGCGGCACGACCTTGCCAAAGAAGGCCGGGTTCAAAGGCTGGATCATTTGACCAACCTCACTTCCAGGCCCAGCAGAGCCTTCATCAGGTGACGCTTGAGCTTGAATTCAGTGGTCAGCACGCCCTTCACGTCCTCGATGACCTCGGAACCCTTCTCCACGTAGACGAAATCGGCCACGTAGCGGATAGCGGGCTTGACGCGGCTTGCGTCCGCAAACTTCACGGCGGGCACCAGCTCATAGGCCACCTGCCGGCGCAGCTCGCTGATTTCACCCGCTCGCAGCTGCATGCACAGATGCCCCCAGCGGCGTGCCTCGGCCCTGCTGTCGAACTTCACCCCATCGGGGGTGACGGTCTTCTTGTTGCCGTACTTGGCTCCACCGGCTCCAGATCGCTTGGCGGCGGCTTGAACCCTAGGCGCTTGAGTTCGCCCCGAACCGCTTCCCGCATTCCCGGCCACAGGCCGTGCCCATGTGTCACGGATTCCTCTTCCAACGCCAAGGCCCTGCGCCTTGAGTAGTGCCACCATCCCGGCGTCATTGCCAGCTGCGCGAGATGGTCCCTGGCTTCCAGGTAGTGCGGTGGTAGATCGTTTGGCATTCATCACCTGCCCTCCTGCTGCCGGCTCAGGCCCAGGGCCTCCATCGCTGCCATGCGGCTGTGGCGCGTCACCGTCTGATCGCCATGGTTGATGCGCGCGACGATCTTTCGAGCCCAGTCCTTGCTGTCACCCTTGAGCTCGACCGGCACGTCCAGCAGGCGCTCTACCTTGGGCGCAGGCAGCGCCAGCAGGCCGTTCTCTTCAAAGTAGGTCTTGCGCGGCGTCAGGGCTTCGCAGGCCTTCACGAATTGCGGCAGGCTGGGTGGGAACTCGGGGCTCTCGCGCTGGGCATTCCGAGAGGCCGTCTCGATTACGTCATCCGCGAATTCAGCCAGGGCGGCATCCCAGACCAGTTGCGCCGCCCGCATGCCCTTGTCCTCGCGGCGTTCGTTGAGCTCCCCTGTGCTGAACTTGGCCAGGAAGGCTGTGCCGTAGGCGCTTTGCAGCACCACGAACAGCTTGCGGGTGCGGATGGATGCCTCCGGGCGCTGGGCCTGGCCCTGCTGCTCGGCGCCCTGCAGGGCGTGCTGCGCCAGGTCTGCAATCTCGTAGCTGCGGTTCATAGCTCGATCCCGTCAAAAATGGCTTTGCCGGCGCCAGCAAACTTGTGGCTCGCGGCCGGGGCCAGGGATGGGGGCGGTGTGCTCGCGCCGGTATTCTGCTGGGTGGCCCACTTCTGGGCATGGCTCAGCAGCAGACCCACGGGATGCAGCTGATCGCAGATGAACTTCTCTTCGACACGGCGCACGTAGTGCACTGCGATACGGGGCGCCCGCTCCGCTCCCACCTTGTCGATGAACTTGATGATTTGCCCTGCAACGGACTCGTTCCACAGGGGCCAGTCCTTGTAGCGGCCCTGGTAGGCAATCGCATAGGCCACCCAAGTTTTGTGGCTCTTGGTGCTCTCGCCCGGATAGCGCAGCTCACCGGGGATGACATGGGTCACGCCGTTGGGCGCTTTCACCATCATCGGCTTGATCTCTTTGGGTTCCTTGGCCTCCTTCGGCTTCTTCGGCTCCTTCCCCTTCGCAGCCTTGGCGCCAGCCTTGGCTGCAATAGAGGGAGTCTCTGTAGGAGTCTTATGTGGAGTCTCTGTACCATTAACGGACTGCGTTTGGCGCAGTTCGTCGAGCGACGAATCAGCAGCCCCCGGACTGCTTTTGGCGTCACTCCCCAATTGCGGATTTGTGTTTTCCCGAACTGCGTTTTCGTCGTTCGGGGAATGCGCTTTTGTTTGTGCCTCGGTCCAGGCGTCAAAAGCAGCGTCCACGGCCTCCAGATTCAGGCGGTAATAGACGCGATGCTCAAGGCGGCGGTGTGTCTCGACCAGAAAGCCGGCCTCGCGCAGTTGCTTGCGCGCTGTGACCTGCTCACGGTAAGACAAGCCCGTCTCTTCGCTGAACTGCTCAGAGCTCTTGTGCGTGCCCAGGTCGCTCTCGCCGCGCTGGCTCCAGTAATGCAGCTGTGCAAACAGAATGGCCACGTTCACGGAGCCGAAGAAGCGCGCCAGGCGCGGGTAATAGGCCACGGGATGGCCAACATTGGTCAAGGATGCGGAAAGGCTCATGTGCTGGCGCTGCCTTCCTGCGCCAGCCGCGCCTTGTGTGTGCTGGGGTTGGTGTGTTGCTGTGCCATCACGCAACTCCTTCGCTTGTCAGGCGCTCAACAATCCATGCCTCGCCGGCGGTGGTGAACAGCGGCTGCGAATAGCCAAGCTCCGTTTGCTTCAGCTCGCCATAGCCCTTGTCGATCACCCACTGCTTGAAAACACGGGCACGCTTTACACCCATGGCATAGATGCCCAGCTCGTCCAGGTGCTTGTTCAGCTTGATGGCCGACATGCCCAGCTTCTGGGCAACCTGCGTGGCGGTCATCAGTGTGGTGCGCTCAACCACCTTGTCAAAGAAGGTCACCTTCGGTGCCGCCAGCGCCAGCTGAGCAACGGCGTTCTGCTCGCCTTCCTTTGCGTCAGCCCAGGCGCGCGCGGCGGCCACTGGATCTGCAAAGTTAGGCAGTGCGGGGACCTGCCGGGCCTCCAGCGCTTGCCAGCGGTCGATGATCTTGGCCCGCACCTCCGCGCTGTAGCCAGACACCACCACCATGGTGTTGCGGTAGTCCAGCAGGAACTCCGGGTAGGTCTGCTGGTTCTGGGGGTGCGTGTAGAGGGTCTCGTTTCCAAAAACGACACCCCTCTCGATCAGTTGGCGAATGGTTTTGAGCACGCTGTCGTGCTGAGTACCGACATACCAGGCAATCTCGCGGCTGCTCATGGTCAGCTGCACGGCCGCCGGGGTCATGGTCGAAGTCAGATTCATTGCTTGCGGTTCCCCATGAGTTCGGGGCCCCCAAATGGACCTATGAGCTGAGCCATCGCATCGATACGATTGGCTTCATGGTTCATCTTCTCCATCACCATTTGCCGATACGTCTTGCCGTGCACCAGGGCGTAGATGCAGTCGCGCAGCACGCAGGCGGTATCCAGGCCGCGCGCAGCGCAGTACTGCAACCACAGGCCATAGGTGACGTCATCGATCTTGGTTTTGACGGCGCAGATCAGTTTTCCAAGCGGGCCGGCGATGCCGCGAGCGAACATCGGGGGTTGGTCGTCAGCAGCCAGATGTTCGGCCGCGTGATCCAAGACCTCCTGCGCATCTTCGGGCGGCAGCCCCTTGAGCGCGTCCAGAACAGCAGCAAGTGCAGTGTTCTGATCCTTGGACAGGTGAGCGAGTGGCGCTATGCGCTTGGTGGAGTCAGCCATGTGTGACCTCCTCATGCAGGTTCTCCGCGCAATCCGCTTTGTGCACGGTATGGCGATAGAAGTTGTTGAACAGGTGCCACAGCGGAGTGCCCACTGCGTAGCGATTGGCCAAAGCCAAGGAGATTCGGTTTTGCGCGGCGTGCTGCGCCTGGGTGCCCACCGCCTCCCGGGGCAGAATGGAAGCTCCTACACAACCATTCCCGGGAGGGGTAGACATGAACAAGTGCCCGAAGTGCGAGCAAGACATCCAGGAATTCCGCATTGCGACCCTCAACGGCATAGGGCCGGACCACAGATCGTGGAAATGCATTGCACACACCTGCCCTCATTGCTCAACAGTGATATCGGCGCAAATGGACCCTGTTGCCCTGAGTGCAGACACCTTGAATGCCGTTCGCGCTCTTCTGGCTTCTCAGCCACGCTTTTGAGCTCGCTTGGCTCTGGCGCGGCATCAATCAGCGTCAGCTCAGATACTTGGTGTGGAGTTGGATCAGTCATTACCCACCTCCTTTTCTGGGGTGGATGGCTGAGCCAGCTCCTGGGGCGACTGAATGGTGCGTAGGTATGCCCAGTCGACGTCAGGGCGCAAGTCCTCGCAACGAATGCGCCCGTGGTTCAGCTTTTCAAGAGTGATGCATTGATCTGCCGGGAGGGTGCGCAATCCATCGCGCCAAAAACAAACCGCCTGGACAGATACCCCGCATGCGCGCGAGACCTTAGCTGGACCTCCTGCGCCGTTAATGGCTTCAGTAATTGCGTTCATGACACAAATTCTACAGTTGCAGAAGAATCAATTCAACAACTGTATTTGCGCCAATTCAACAAATGTTCAATGATCGGCCGCTATGGCACTAGGCACCCGTATTCGTCACTACCGAGAAAAAGCAGGACTCACCCTTGAGCAGCTCTCTGAGCGATCTGGCGTGGAGGTTGGGACAATCTCCGCACTCGAGAATCGAGACAGCAGCCGTTCAAAGTTCGCAACCCTCATCGCCCGTGGCCTAGGCATGAGTGTGGAGATGCTTGAAGACGAATCCCGCGACTTGGATGTCGCATCGCTGCTGGAAGTGCCACCCTCTTCTGCTACGCGTGAGATAGACATGGCGGCATACGGTGCTGTTCCGATGTATCGCGCACCTGACGCTGTAATTGTTCCTTTGCTCTCTAACTGCGGCAGCATGGGCCCCGGTTCCGAGTTGCTGGAGTCAGATGTCATTGTGGGTGACTTGGCCCTGTCTCCACACTGGATCAATCAGCAGATCAGACCTCAGAACCCACAAGAGCTACGCTTCATCCATGCCTACGGCGACAGCATGCATCCAACCTTTACAGACGGTGATGTTCTGCTCGTAGATACCGGGCTCAGTGCACGCGATCCCAGCTCACGTGAAGGCGTCTACGTTTTGCGGGCGAATGACCGAACTTTCGTTAAGCGCGTCACCCCGACCTTTGACGGCAAGCTGCAGGTTACAAGCGACAACCCCAGCGCCAAGACTGTGCAAACACTGAATGGTGATCATCAAGTGGATGTGGTGGGTCGGGTGGTTTGGGCCTGGAATGGAAAAAGGCTGTAATCGGTGCGACTGATTCACATCTTCCCAAGAGGTGCGTAGTGAAAAATAACTGTGCAGCATTGCTTCCGGTTATTTGCTGCTTGTGTGCCGCACCCGCCCTGAGCCAGCAAACATGGCAGGCCGACCTCAGCAGCTACGTGGGCCCGGTCGCAAGAGTCGGGCTTCCTTCAGAAGCCGCCACGAGTCGCTTGGTTTTGATTGCATTTGAATACGCCACCCAGTGCAACCCGCTATTCACCTATGTAGAACTGCAAGGCCCAAAGTTCGGAGTAGCTGAAAAGCAGTCTTCATTGCCTCCATCAAGCATCGGCGGAGCCATCAATGGCAAGCGCTACGCAGGCAACTCCGCAGCAATGACGCTGTATAGCAATGGGATTGAGGTGGGTTTTGCCATGCCTGATGAGATGGCGATGGCACTGGCATCGGATCCAATCACCTCAATCTCATTCACCACACCAGCTGGCAAGGAAATACCGCTTCCCACAACTGGTCTAAGCAAAGCCGCTGCACAGGCACTAGACGCCTGCACGAAAAAGGTTTTTTTCTAGGACTACTGCTTCTCGCTGTTTCACGGAGATAGTGAGTGCAGGCAGGCCTTCAGCGAGCATTCTGCACAGCACTGCTTCTCATGCCGCAACGTAAAACCGACCATCGCTATCTCTAGACAATCCGAACAAGCTGTCTCGAAGCCCGCATCAGCGGGCTTTTTTGCGTCGGTGCTTTATGGATCGGCAGGCGAGTCCATTTATCTACATAAATTCAACAAATTTCTTCTACAGTTGTTGACTGCATTAAATCTACAGTTGTAGAATTCATTCGTCGCAGCAACATCCCGCAGCGATGGGTGCGAAGTGATCGAGCCGCGCGCCACGGGTCTTTAAAAAGATGCTGGTGTGATTTGGAGAGGTGGGCGCATGACTGGAGCTGGCTGGCTAGTACCCGGCCTGCCACTGGATTCGTTGCCCGAGAGCTGCAGTGCTTACTCAGACGGAATGCGTCCTTGCATAGCGGTGAAAGTAGCCCGCCCGCCTCCCCAAATCGCACCAGTCACATAGATAGCGCAATAGCCGGGACGCAGTGATCAACAGCGTCTGGCGCGGGTTAAACCCGTCTCCAAGCCGAGTGAGTCGGTACACGGAGCAAGCAGGCCGGGCATGCGGGCAAAACCTTCATGTTCAAGCCGGGTCGATTTCAAGCAAATCGCATTCGGGGACTGCGCGCGGAAGGAAGTGCAACGCGTGAGACCAGAGCACTGCTGAATCGATGCCAGCGAAAGCATCCCAACCAGGCAGCCGCGCGCTGCGAAGGAGAACACATGCGAGATGAATAGGCCGGGTGACCCGGCCCAGCAACTGCCAATCACAGGCAGGCGTAGAAAGCCGCACGAAAGCCGGCACGGGATCAAAGTTGGCCGATGGTTTGAGGAGTCGCCCGCCCTCTTACACCAGGTGACGCCGCCACATGCACGCATCTGCGCAAGCAGCGCCAGCCCCTGAGCGAGATCAGGGCGCAAACCAAAGCTTTGCTTGCAGGGCTTCGGTTTGGGTACAGTGAATCCATGACACGCATAAACACCACCGAAATCTGGGAGCGGCACGGCTACAAAGTCGAACGCATTGAGCAAGTCATGGGCGCGCCACAGCGCAATATTTATGGCCCAGACGGCACGCTGCTGATCGCGGACGCAGAGTACACCCAAGAGACAGAAGCGCTGCGCGACCTCGGCTTCATCGACTGACCGCAGCTGCGACAACATGGTGGGGTATGTATTTTTCAAGGGCCCCGTTTAAGGTCATTTAAAAGAGTACCTTGGGACAAGGCAATCAATCTTGATCAGCCACCTTAGACCGGAGGTCTACTTGTTAAGTAACCCCATTCCCATCTCTACCCCATCCTTTTTGGACACCTTGAAGCTGATGTTCTTTTTCACGGATGGGCTCCCAGCCCCACAGCAACAAGGCAAACCGCGCGTACCGAAGAAAAGGAACGAGGAAGAACAGCAGCAGCAACGCAAGCAGTAGCGATATGGTGAGGCGTTTTGTCGCGTCAGGGCTGGAATGGTTGCGTCGAGCAGCCGTTTAGAAAGAGCGGCCAAGCCACCTTCTCGGTTGTTTTCCAGCAGCGTTTAAGGTCTTAAAAAAGCGTACCGTGGACACATGTAAGTCATCCTGATTTGCTGCTTTAGACCGGAGGTCTATATGTTTCCACTCCTTGTGTACCAGAGGTATGTCGCATTCTGGCGCGACATGTGGTCGATCATCCTCGAGCCCATTTCTGAGCTTCCGCCAAGCCCTTCAAGTTTCGGCCAAGAGCCTTCCGGCAAGCCTGAAGCGCAGCAGCCCGCGCACCATGCAGAGGCAACCACGGACAAGGCCTGACTCAACGGCTCCTTAAGCCTGAAGAGCACGAAATCCGGATCCTGAGCCACCTTTCAAGGTGGCTTTTCGTTGGGAAAGCGACTGCGAATGACGCCCCGCAGTTCATTCCTGACGTGAGCTTTGAGCGCTCCGTTTAAGGGCATTAAAAGGAGTACTGTGGTGTGAGACGGCCTATCTTGGACCGCCAGAATAGACCGGAGGTCTATATGTCTTTCATCAACAAAACCATCTTTAACATCCGCTCGCGACTTCCCGTCGCGAAACAGGACGTCGAATCCCGGAACGCGGCGGATGACGACCGAATCTTTCACACGCCATTTCAAACGGATGCACAGCTGCAGGAAGAATCACCTGAGCAGATGCTGCGCAAAAAAACGAACCGCCTTTTGCTGCAAGCGGTCCTCAACAAAATCTCTGCCGCTTGAGCAAGCATCTGACCGGAGGTCTATATGTTTTCACTACTTGGCTACAAACGTCAGTCCGAGTTCTGGCGTGATATGTGGGTGATGCTCCTCGAGCCGATTTCAAAGATTCAACCCATCGAACCCAGTCTCGATCAAGCACTCGCGACGACGCCAAAAGCCCCACAGCCCAGCTCCGAAGCACCTGCTGTCAACGACAAGGCGTGACAGCACCACACGGAGACGCAGCGAGCCCCCGTAGCTCGCGCGTGTCAGTCCGGAGGTCTATATGTCAGCAAGCCGCATCCCATCTTCATTCCTGAAGGTTTGGAGAACAGTCAGACGAGTCTTCGCCAGAGGCGAGCTACTCCCCAGTCCACCCAACATCGAGCAGTGCGGACCTCCCGAAAAAAACAAACGAAGGCAAAAAGAGAGGCAATCGCGCATGCGCCATAGCTATCGGTTCTGGTAGCAAGAGTGCTCGACAGCCCACACGATTAAGGGCTTCATTTTCAAAAGCCACCTTCTAAGGTGGCTTTTTTGTGCCCGGATATCTTGAGATGTGAGCGTTTAGCCAGCATGCGGCATGCATGTGCCTTCCCCCGCAGGGCTTAGCGGGGCCATCCGGTGTGACCATGGGAAGCTTTCAGCGAACTCACTCCTCTGCAATGAAAAGCGAGGTCGCATCAGAAGTCTTGATTTACATGCGAAGTAAATCAAGATGGCTGCCAATAGAGCAGGACGCCTTCTGAGCCCGTTGCCTTAAATGCTGGAGCACTGTAGCTAGCGAGTTCAGCATTCCACGAAGTAGTAAGAGAATTCAAGCTAGGACTGCACATGCCCAATCCTTTGAGATCGGAAGCTTGAGGAACCTTTTCCTGTTGAAGAAATTTCGCAAATGCTTCGCCAGCAACCTGACCTCGAGAGTAAAGCTGAGATTTTTTATCAGCAACGGGGAATATATCGCTAACCCAAACTAACTTTTTTGTCCCATCCATGGGAGGCATGGCGATAACATAACAATAGCCCTCTCTATTTGTCGGAAGCATTGCATCTGGCTGTGTATCGGAAAGGGTGATATTTAGGATTTGTGCTGAACGATTTCGCCAAACCTTGAGATTCAATTTATGGCCCGCTCGCAAAGAAACCAAATAGGTCTTCAATGCATCTCCGCTGTTGTACTCTTTGTCGTCAGCGGACAAAATGACATCCAATGATCGCATTCCAGCCCGGCCGGCCGCTGAGTCTTTAACGGCACCTTGTACAAACACACCCATAGGTTCAGACAGCCCCAAAGATGCGGCTAAGACCGGGGTGATGGGAACTTCTAGCAATGAGACTCCAAGCCAGCCACGTGCAGATGAAGAGACTCCTGAAGCAGCCTGACTTGCGACACCGGATTCCTCAGAAATCCTGGACTTTGCCTCTTTTGTTTTAGCAGGCACGGGAGCGGAGCTCTTAGGCTTACCGGATTGCGCTTGTTCAGTCCTAGATGGCGGAGTCTTCGATTTAGACGTCTGAGAAGGGGCAACTAATGCAGCTAAGGCTTTCCTTGCTGCAGGTGATTTGAGCTTTGAATCAAGCTCTTTCGCAGTACTGGGGTTCTTGGAAATGAATTCAAGGATGTGAGCCTCACTGGAAGAGATGCCAAGCACGCATCCTTTCTCCTTCTCAACTTGCTCCACTACAGCCAATTTCCATCTGCCGCGCTTTTGGGAGTATTCCGTGTGTTCACCAATGCGAGTGGTCTCACTTAGCGCATGCTCTCGTTCTGAGGCAAGTTCAGCACAAGATTGACTTCGGTACTTGGAGGCAACCTCTCCAACGCTCTCAGGCGTTTCAGAACTAAGCTGGTTGACAGCTACGGCAGTGATCAGCGACTGCCCGCATCCTGCAAGCGTTAATGACAGCAATACCACTGCCACAAACTTGAACACGTTGTTGAGACTCACTGGGTAGGCTCCTAAATTTTCAGAGCTTCATCATTACTCAGGATGTTGCATCCAACATTGCATGTTGGAAAAAATCCAATCGAAATAGATTTCTAGCTGGGAAAGGTTTAAGAGGAGCAACTTAAAGGGCCCTCTTCCTCTGCGAACTACGCAGAGCCATCCGGCGTGACCACTCAAGCAGGTACGGCAGTTCAGGAATGGGCCTGGGCTGACGGCAATTACGAACTAGGCGACAGTGGTCACACCAGATGGCGCAGCACCAGTTTTAGGTAAGCCGAACTCCTATTGATTGCCTGAAAAGCATCGTGCAGAATTCGCCCCCATCTACCTGTTACGCCGGGCCTGGGATCTTTCCTCCCTCCCTTTCTGACCTCTTCCCCAGGCGTGGCCCGAAAGGGTCACCGGCTCTTTATTCAAGCCCGCAGCAATCGCTCGCGGGCTTTTTCTATTGCCCACAGGAGACCCATGCACTCGAGTCCAACCACCACCTGCACGGCAAAACTGCTACTCGCCAAGCAATAGGCACTTACAGGCTTAGGCCTCGAATGTACCTTCCCTCGCAGGGCTATAGCGGGTTCATCAAAATAGTAAATGTGTATTAATTTGCTTCTATCAATAGAAAATACTGACAGGGTCTGCAATTGGTGAAAGCATTCACCTTAATTGATGTCTTTGAATGAGCGCAGCTACTCAGGTGTGAGAAAAGCCTCTTTAAGCCACCCTTCGCGGGGTGGCTTCTTTTAAACCAAAGTCAGAGCCATCCGGTGTGGCCACTCAAGCAGGTACGGCATCTCAGGAATGGGCCTGGGCTGCTGTCAATTGGGAGCACGGCGCTTTGCGTCGTGAGCGACAGTGGTCACGCCAGAGGGCGCAGAACCTTTTCTTTAACCATGGGAAAACTGCTGCGTCGTTTACCTGTTTCGCCGGGCTTGGGGCAACTTTTCACTCCCTTTTTAGCTCACCCAGGCAAGACCGAAAGGTCACCGGCTCTTTATTCAAGCCCGCAGCAACCGCTCGCGGGCTTTTTCTTCGTCCACAGGAGACTCCATGCATTCGACTCCACCTACTGCCCATCCCACAAAGCTGCTGCTCGCGGCGCAATGGGCTCTCACTGGCTTCGGCCTCTTCTGCCTGGTCGGCGCGGCCGTGGTCATAGCTCTCACGCCCGAGGCATGGCCCGTCTGATCATTCAATTTCGATAGCTGCTCGCGCTTTCTGGATAAGCGCTAAGGAACGAAACCATGACAAAGCTGCTTGAAGCCCTGATCTTGATCGTGGCCATCTGCCTGGGTCTTGCATGGCTGGCCGTGCCAGATGCCCAGGCCGATGAACCCCAGACCATTGCCCAAAACCTGCGCGACGAGTTCGCCTGTCCTGGCATGCATGCCGAGTGGCTGGATGACAAGACAGTGCAGTGTCTGAAGGAAAAGCCCTGACTGCGGGGATGCGGAGCCTTTCACGTTCCTAGTAGCCCCAGCGATGCCCCCCTGGGTAGGCGTCTTCACCGCTGTAGCCCGATCCAGGCCAAGGCCTCAAACCAGCTTGATCTTCATGCCCCTCATTACCCCTGTCGCGGTAATGCTCCCGATCCCAGTCGTTGTCAAATTCAGGAGAACTATCCTGATCCCGGATCTGATCATTTCTAAGATCCTGATCAGTATTTCTTTCCAGCTGATTAGAACCAAGACCATGCGATTGCTTATTCTTATCGGGCGGTGGCATCGCACACCCTGCCAGCATCCCGGCAACCGCAACCAGTGCAAGTAGATTTTTCATGGTGACCCTTTAAGTAAGTGGCTGCATTCAGCCTATTCCCACTGCAGATGCCCCATGTAATTCGATGTTCCGTTGCACTGCACAACACCCCAATCACCCGACTGCCCGCTGCTAAGCGGGCTTTGTCTTTCTGGAGTTCCGATGTTCAAGAACATGATCATTTACCGCATTGCCGAGAGCTGGCAAGGCGATCTGCAGGTGCTGGAGGATGCCCTGCAGAAGACAGTCTTTGCCGAGTGCGGCGCGACCCAAGAGCGCTCTGTGGGCTGGGTTCCGCCGCGCGGCGAGCAGCACGGCCTACTGGTCGAGTCCGTGGCCGGCCAGTGGGTGATGTGCTTCATGACCGAGGCCAAGGTGCTGCCGGCCAGCGTGCTCAATCGCAAGGTCGAGGAAAAGGCCGCGCACATCGAAAAGACCGAAGGCCGCAAGCCTGGCAAGAAGGAAAAGCGAGAGCTCAAGGAAGAGGCCAAGCTGGATCTGCTGCCCATGGCCTTCACCAAGCAGGGCAGCATGTGGGTCTGGATCGACCCGCAGGCGCGCACTCTGGTGCTCGATACCAGCGCCCAGGGGCGCGCTGACGAGGTGGTAACGCTGCTGGTTGAATGCCTGCCCGGCTTTGCCCTGGCTCTGCTGGATACCCAGACCAGCCCACAGGCCGCCATGGCGCATTGGCTGATGACGCAGGAGCCGCCCGCCGGATTCACCGCCGACCGCGAAACGGAGCTGAAGGCTGCGGACGAGTCCAAGGCAATCGTGCGCTACGCCCGCCACCCGCTGGATATCGATGAGATGCGCCAGCACATCGAGCACGGCAAGCGCCCTACCAAGCTGGCCATGACCTGGGACGACCGGGTGAGCTTTGTGCTGACCGAAGGCCTGCAGATCAAGAACATCACGCTACTGGATGCAGTCATGGATGGCAACAGCCAGGACGACAGCGGCTTTGATACCGATGTGGCCATTGCCACGGGCGAGCTGTCGCGCCTGATTCCCGACCTGATCGAAGCCCTGGGCGGCGAAGGCCGCACCAGCCTGGGCGACCTGCCTGCCGCGCTGGCTGCCAGCGCCAGCGGCCACGCATCACTCCAGGGCAGATGTGAAAGCAACGGCTAACGCAGCCACTGCAGCACCTCCTAAAGCAAGTCCTCCAGCAACATGAGTCCAAGGAGTGGCTTGAAGCGCTCAGAGGTTGACCATCGTCGCGACAGCTTAACAATCAAAGCCAGGAAGCTAGCATCACTTCAATATTCGACCGCATCTTTGTAAGCATCGCTTTAAAGCGCTTGCCCTCCTCAGCCAGTTTCTCGTAATCAGCGTCTTGCTTGCTCTTGAGGGCCGCGAGATGCAGCTCTAACTTTTCGCGCTGCCTCACTACCTGATCCAATAGCCTCTCAGCTTCTGCTTGATCAGCAGCGTTCGCACTCATTTTCTGCACACGCTTCATCAGCACATCGATATGAACCAATTCCGCTTCAGACTCGCGAATATGTCTTTCAGCCATCTGCTCTATCGTTTCCATCACGGCCTCCTTGCAGTCAGCACACTGCCTTGCGAATCTGGTTAATCAGTATGAGAAGCCCGTCTCCTTGAGAAAAGAGCAGGTCAACACTGCCGTTCATAAGGTACAGCAACTAGCCTACCGGTGCAAAGAGATCCATTGCCAGACACTATGTCTCTAAGTGCCATCACAGGCGCAAAAGCACACGCACAAAGCGTCTCTATACCTCCTCACCTCACTTCCATACCTAAACGGCCCGCCACTGAGCGGGCTTTTTGCTTTCTGGAGCCCTATGCGAACTGTTTGCCAATTTTCATGTGGCGCCGCCTCAGCAGTAGCCACCAAGCTCGCTATCGCTCAGTACGGCGACCATTGCGAAATCATCAATGCCTTTCTAGCTGGTGAACACGTCGATAACCGTCGATTCCTGGCCGACTGCGAGGCCTGGTTCGGACGCAAGGTTGTAATCCTGCGTGATGAGAAGTACGGTGCGGACCCAATCGAGGTGTTCCGCCGCACTCGCTACATCAAGGGCCGACAAGGTGCTTCCTGCACCAAGAGGCTGAAACGTGACCTACTGCGCACATTCGAGCAGCCCGGCGATGTACTGGTGTTGGGCTACACCGCTGACGAACAGTGGCGCCTGGACGACTTTCAAGAAGCCTACCCAGAACGCCCTGTAGTCGCACCGCTCATTGAGCGCGGGCTCACGAAGACCGACTGCAAGACCATGGTTGAGCGCGCGGGCATCACCTTGCCATTCATGTACCTGCAGGGCTATCAGAACGCCAACTGCATCGGCTGCGTCAAGGGCGGCGCTGGCTACTTCAGAGCCATCCGCGAAGACTATCCGGAAGAGTTCAAGCGGCTTGCAGACGTGGAAGCCGAGATCGGCCCAGGTGCCTACATCCTGCGCCACCGCTCCGGTCCGCTGAAGGGACAGCGCTTCCCCCTCCACCAGTTGCCTGCAGGCAAGGCCGACCGCAAGGAGTGGCTGCCGGCCTGCGGCGTCACATGCGAAATCGCAGAGCAGGAATACACCGCCTGACCACCAACACCCAAGCCCGCAGCCGCGGGCTTTTCTCATTCTGGGAGCCACCTATATGCAAGACAAGCAAGAGATCACCGCAGCATGGCATGCAGGCCTGCCCTGAACATCCAATCATTCCAGACGTTGGCGGATGGTCACGAAGCACCGAGCCTTGAGCGCAGCGTTGTATTGCGCCCAGTTGGTGCTGCTGTAACGGGGTTTGGGTGACCAATACTGACTCAACGGCTGAGGCTATCCGTCTCAGGGGGGCTATTTATGCAAAAACACCCAATAAATTAGATCTCCCTTTCCAATGCCGGTTTACGCAAAAAATCTCTTAATGATAGAGCCAACAATCCCAATCCATCACCCGCAATCAAATTGTCTACATAGTATCGCCAATGAAATATATTCCTGTAGGTAGGAGATTCAGGCCTCACATCATAAATAATATATGCGTCACCATCATCATCATATTCTGAACCAATTGCAATTAAGCCATTAGGTAGCAATGAGCGATGATCATAGACTGACTCCTGTAATAATTTGGTTGAGTTCACAACTCTATCTGTAGAAGATAAGGTAGCCATAACGACCGCCCTAGTTTTTCCGTTATATGTTGCTATAAAATTATCTAGTTCATCCAGTGGGCTACATGCTTGATCGCCGACCAGATGAATAAAATCCAAATATTCATCTGGCAAGCTAATCAACAACGCCTTTTCTACATCAGCGATTCTGCTCTTTAGAAAGATTGGATCAACCATTAAATCCGGTTCATCTGTTTCCCATTTTGCCAAGTCTTCTTGTTTTATCTTCATATTAAAAATCCTTACCACGCTACATGGAGTCACCACATACATGGCGGTGTTCCATTATTAGCAGCACCCGACTTACTATTCTTGATTCGCATGACATTCGCTCACATAAACTTCGCGACATCAGTTGGTGTTGCGCGCTTAGAGGATAAGCCATGCGGCACGGTTACTGGATGGCCTGAAGGCAAGGATTGCCATCCGCCCTGAAGGATCGCACCCCAATCCAATTCAGCGCATGGCTTATGGCATAACCGGCCACCTATCCTGTTAGTCGCTCCAATCTGTATCCACCCCACACACCCGCCACTCGGCGGGTTTTCTCTTTTGGAGCCTCCATGAAAGAAACCGGCTTGATGTTCAAGGCGCCCTTGGTGCGCGCCATCCTGAGCGGGCAGAAGACACAGACCCGCCGCATCGCCAAAGATGTGCGCCACCCTGACTTGGGCAACTGGTATGCGCCTGGTGCCCTTGTACTGGAAGGAGAGCCCCAGCATGTCATTCATCGGGCATGTCCATGGGGCCAGCCCGGCGACCGCATCTATGTGCGCGAGACATGGCAAGGGCCATTGATGAGCGCAAAGGAGTGGGAGGACCACTATTTCTCAAAGGCAGACGAACTCCCCTCGAAATTCAAAACACCCGCCTATTGCAAGTACGCGGCAGACGGCGGTGCACCACCTGAATTCATGACGATGGATGACGACATCGTCGCCCGCTGGAAACCATCAATCCACATGCCAAAGTGGGCGGCCCGCATCTGGCTGGAGGTCACTGGCGTGCGCGTGGAGCGCCTGCAGTCCATCAGCGAAGAAGACGCCGAAGCGGAAGGTATTGGATTCCTGCGAACCGTGCCAGATGCTGATGAAACGTTGACATCCAAGCAACTATTTGAATGCCTGTGGGATTCAACAGGCGGCGACTGGGCAGCAAACCCCTGGGTATGGGTGATCGACTTCAAGCGCATCGAGAAACCGCGATGACCAGCGCCAGCACTGTGGGCCTGCCAGAAGACAAGGCCTACATAGCCCACCACTTCAACTGCCCTACCTGCTGCGCGGCCGGCCTCTCAGGAGGCAAGCAGGCTCGCTGCGCCGGTGGCCAGCAGCTCTGGGATGCCTACAACCAGGCCGCGCGCCTTATCAGCCATCCAAAGCAGAAAGCCCCGAACCCCGGGGCCTAACTATTCACACGCACCATGACCGCATCTACAGAAAACTCTGCCCTGCTCGCCTTGAAAAGCCAAGTGGCCATTTTGACGAGCGCTATCCAAATGCTGTGCGTACAGCAAGGCTCACGCCTCACACGAGCTCAGCTGTCGCACAGGCTGGGCATTCACCGTAACTCATTGAATGTTCGCCTCGCGCAGGATAGAACCATGCCCCGCCCCGGCACAGATGGCAAATGGCTGCTGTCTGAAATCATTGAATGGGAGTCGCGGCGCGCCCAGCGTTAAGCCGTGCGGCAATATCAGATCCCGTGGGGTTGTAATACGTTAGCGCGCGCTTCGTATCCGTCCACCCAAACGCTTTGCACAGATCCAGCACATGCAGCACCTGAGCCATACGGGTCGCTGCTGTGTGTCGGGTGTCGTGAAAGGTGAACCCGTCCAGCTCGGCTTTAGCTCGGTGACGGCGGAACAGCGCGTCAAGTGATGCAGCCTCCACGCCGAACACCAGCACATCATGAAACCCACGCATCATTTCGATGTTTCTGCGTGCGGCATGGGTCAATGGGACCTGGCGCCCTTTACCCGTCTTCGTGCGACCTGTATGCAATATACAGAATGAGTCTCGCACATCATCCCACTCTAAATTAGCGATCTCGCTGGCGCGCATCCCAGTTTGCAGAGCGGCAATAAAGCAATGTGCCACAGCATGCTTTGTAGTGGTCGCTCTCCTGCCTCTCGTCCATTCCAGTTGCCTCAGCATGGCACGGATCTCTGGACCCGCGATGATTCGCTCCCGATGATCGGGCGTTTTTGGCCTGCGTACATCAGCCATGGGATTGCTGCTGATCCAGCCCCAGTCCTGGCGAGCGGTATCGAGAACATGGCTCACCAATGCAATTTCACGCAGCACTGTGCCTTTGGACACCGCCTTCAATCGAGCATCACGCCACTGAATAAGGTCCTGGGCATCCAGATCTACCATCCGCCTCTTGCCCGGCCAGTGCGGGTGCTTTGTCGTAATCGCTTCTATGCGAAGCAGCTCCCATCGGGCGCCGCGCTTTTCTGGTGAAACTTCCTCTCCATACTTCTTCATAGCGTCGTTCAAATTGAACGCTTCGCCGCGAATCTTGGCAGCCACGGTCCCGCCCTCTGCAGCAGCCCGTAGCTCGGTTCTACGAGCATCGGCCCACGCCCGCGCCTCGCGCTGCGTAGGGAAGGTTGCGGCGTCACGCGCGCCTTTGTAGAAGACCTGTATCCGCCAGCTTCCTGAAGGCGTCTTTTGGGGTGCAGACATGGGCAAAAAAAACGGGTAAAAGTGGGTAGGAATGGGTAGAACTTCTGTTCAAAACCTCGCATTCATCGCACTATACCAATTTTTCAACACTCATAACATGTTGATTTAATTAACATTTATGCATCTATTGCACAGCTCCGCACAAGCGTTCGATTCATCTCTGCGGCACCAGGATAAAAGCCCCAGGTTCTTGCGTGCCTGGGACTTTTTCTTTTGCTGCGCCTCGGTTTCATCACAATTTGCTCATAAAAGAACAATGCTTTATAATTGGAGGATTACTGCGTGGCACTTGCCCTACGCAGCATCTCTCAGGCAGTTCTCACGTTGCCCACGCTTGGATCCATACAGCCAAAGCACTCCATGGCAAGAAGCATAAGTCACCCGCAAGCGGCTGGCTTATTTGATCCTGGCTCATTAGAGCTGGATTCCTTCATTTTTCATTGGTCGGCACGCCCTGCCCTGGGTTTTTTGCCGCCCGTTGACTCGATATGCGCACAGAACAAATCACAGAGCGTGTCGGCAACTACATTGTGACTGCCCTCACCCAAATGACTCACTCCGGCAAGATTGCTGCAGCGGTTTCCATCCGACGCGGAACCTATGACCGGATTTTCAGGTTTATCCGCCAGTTCGACACCCCAGATATGGCCAGCAAATATGCCCTCGCCGAGGGGCGCAGCATGGTGCTGGACAACCAATTGAACTGACCTCTTTGTAGAAAGGAAATATTTTGGCCAAAGAAGAATTGATTGAAATGCAAGGCAGAGTGGACGAGGTTTTGCCGGACGCCCGCTTTCGTGTGACGCTGGACAACGGCCACCAGCTGATTGCCTATTCCGGCGGCAAGATGCGCAAGCACCGTATTCGCGTGCTGGCAGGCGACAAGGTAACGCTGGAGATGTCTCCCTATGATCTGAACAAGGGTCGCCTGACCTTCCGTCATATCGAGCGTTCCAACAACAGCAACCCTGCGCCGCAGCAGCGCCGTCACTAAACCTCAGCGGTTGACATGGTGCGCTACGACGGCCACCAGCCCTGACATGGGGCTTATGCCAGTTGCAGGATCACGGGACCGCGCAAGCACCCAGCCTGCAGCTCAATTGCAAGCCCTGCCTGCACCCGATCCAGATCGCAGCGGTCAGCTCTGACTCTTCGATGCTCGCGCTGCTTTCAGCGCGTGTCGACATGGATCGCTGGAGCACTCTCACGCCATCTGCTTGAGATTCCCACATCTGGCCTGACCAGCCTGGCATCAGGCATGCACAAAGTCCGCCACCAGTCATGGGTGGCGTTGCTATCGCCGGCCTCATCCCAGCTCCAGCCCACCGCTGCAAGTGTTGAACTTCCTTGTGGATCTTCGACCTTCCAGCACATAGCACTGGCGTCGATGCCGCTCATAGCCTTCAGAGCCAGCATCAACAATGCATCTGTATGAGGCCGTGTCGTGAGTCATGCGATAGGCCAACCTGCCTTCGCGGGCACCAGTGTTCAAGCGTCACTCACCCCATCGCACGATATGCTTTGCCTGCGTGAGGTTCTTGCGAGCGCGCAGCACTTGCTTGCTGAATGAGTTCACCGACATTGGCAAGCGCGGTGCTTCCCATCAGCAGGTCTTGCTCGGAGCATTGCGCTTCAGGGATTGGCTGCTCCGGTGGACATCCGGAAGATCAGCAACGGTCATTGCCGCCCAGTCCGAGCACAAGAGCCTCTTGGAGATGCCATCCAGCAGGCTTTGCCGAAGACGGAACACGCCAGAAATTCGCAGAAATTCGCTAGCCGGCTTCGGTGCTTTTGCTGCGTCCTGCGTGGTTGCGGACATGCCGGATCTCCTGGCCATGGCTCGACAGACACCTCCAGGCAAGGTTCCCCTTTGGCAAGACTACGGATTCGAAATGACGGCTCGCGCCCTCAGATTGCTTGAAGGTCGTCAAAGGATCCAAGAGACCAGCTCCGACAGCTCAGCACTCGGCACGATTGCGCCCAGCCGCCTTGGCCCGATACAGGGCTTGATCGGCCGCTTCAACCAGATACAGCGGACTCGCCAGTTCATGCCTGCCCTGCATGCTTGCAGCTCCTATGCTCACAGTGACATGGCCGAATTGGCTGGACTCATGGGCAATGCCGAGTCCTCGTATGCACTTCAGCAACTCCTCGGCAACCCGCAGGGCCCCCTCCAGCGCGGTATTGGGAAGAATGATGGCAAGTTCCTCCCCGCCGTAACGTGCGGCCAGATCCCCTGAGCGCTTGGCCGACAGCTCCAACTGCCGCGACACCGCTTTCAGGCATTCATCGCCGGCGACATGACCATAGCGGTCATTGAAGCCCTTGAAATGATCCAGATCGATGAGCAAAAGCGAGAGCACCGTCCCCTCGCGTGCGGCACGGCGGACCTCCAGTTGCAGTACCTCGTCGAAGCGACGCCGGTTCGCCAGCCCTGTCAACGAATCCTGGGTGGCCAGCCGCTCCAGTTCGAGGTTGGCATCCAGTAACTTCTCACGCACTGCCATCAGGGATGTCTCTGCCTGCGCACGCTGCCGGATGACCTGAATCAGGCGCCAGCCTATCAGTGTGACAACTGCCAGCAGACCTAGCACCACACCTGCCGTCAGCAGCGCCTGGCTTCGCCAGGCTTGCAGTGCCTCATACCGCCCCCGGGCCACCACCGTGAAAATGGGATAACGATCATTGCTCCTGAAGGCATATAGCCTTTCCGTTCCATCTATGCCGGACTCAAAGGACGCCGTGCCGGATTTCAGGTTTGAGTGGTAGCGCAGAAAGTTGGGGGAACGAGAGAAGTCGCGCCCAAGATCCTGCTCACGAAATGGATAGCGCACCAGCAACTGTCCGCTGGTGGTTGCCAGTCCAATAGACCCTTGCTCGCCGACATCGATCTTGCCGAACAAGTGCAGAAAGTTCTCTATCCCCAGCACGACAACGATGACCCCGGCAAAGTCACCCTCTTTGCTATCAAATCGCCGGCTGATGGTCAGCACCCATTCACCTGTAGAACGACTGCGTATGGGCGCACCGATGAAGATCTCGTGCGACGGGTTATCGCGGTGATATGAAAAAAAGCGACGGTCAGCACTGTTCGCCCCGTCGAAAAATTCCCCTCTCGATGACATGAGCCATTTACCGCTCGCATCGATGACGAGCAGTTCATTGAGCTGGGAAAACAGATGTTCCTGGCGACCGACCAGTTGCTGCATGCGGATCAGATGCTCAGGCGTGGCGCCCTCCACCTCCAGGCGCTCAAGCATGCCGAGCAGCAGCATGGAACTCTGGGTGAAGACGCCCTCGGCATAGGTGTTCAGCGTCTGTGCAAGATTGCGGTTGTTGGTATCAATCTCGCTCAGGGTGCGCTGATGCGCCGACCCGATTTGCCAGCTGGTAGCCACCAGTACAGAGACCCAGATTACCAGCAACAGACTGGTCGCCAGCTGAGCATCTCGCTTGGCAGCCAGAACTTTGCACACGCCATCACGACTGGTGACGCCGCCCTCCCTCTTGTTCTTTCGACACCACACCTGAACATTCCTCTCATCGTCAACCTGGCAAGAATGGCACTTTTGCATTGCCTGCAGCTTCCCTGCTCAGATTGGACAGGGTCGGTACGAATTCTCCACCATCTCGTGAAATGACATGGGACAAAGCAGCAGACGAGGCTGAATCTGAAGCTACGGCTCAATCGCTGCCAACGGGGCCGCGGCGAACATTGCTGCCCAAAGAAACTCCGGCACAGCTCCCAGGCCTGCCTGGGCGGCCTGGGCAGCAGCCGCATCTGCCAGACTGTGCCAGGTGCCCATCGACAGAAGACATTCAGGCTCTGCCTGCCCGGCTTGCCGGTGGGAACGCCAGGCACACGGGATCAGTCCCTTATGGAGCCATTGATCCGGCGATAGACGGCACCAGAGCGGAGCCATCTTTTGCCAGCGCGCGCCAGCTACAGCGACCAAGGCAACACCATCCGGAAGCGTCTGCCCAGAAAGCAGCCGCCACGGCCCAGGCTTGCAATCCGGCTGTCGAAGCCTCTTCGGACGCAGACATGCCTTGAGAGGAAATCTGCGATCCGGCCCAGCCCGAAGCGGTCTTACGAAACGCAGCCAATTCCTGCGCCGGTTTGCGAGATCAATGTCCGAGCCTTGAAGCCATGGCATTCAAGGGCTGCATCTACCACGGTCCAGATCAAAGCAGCCATCCATTGAAAAGCTATTTTTTTAGTAGCTTACTTCACTTGAATTTACTTAATTTCAGATAGAAATCATTTCAAGTTCCTTATTCTTCAGGCGCAAGCTGCTCTCTTTTTTATAAGAACCTGCACCTCATTCCCCTCCAGCGCACAGCCACAGGACAAATCTTGCTCATGAATTGATACAGTCTCTTCGGTGCATTGCGCTTATGCTCGCAGCGTTTGAAACCGATGCGTCCATGGCTCGGGTCATGGACTGCCCCACCCACAATGAAGAAAATCCTTGCTCTTGTTTCCATCTGCCTGCCTGTGGTGCTGATTGCCACGCCACTGAGCAGCCAGGCACATGACCGCCATCACCACCATCACCACAAGCGCGAGCACAAGGAGGAGTACTGGGACGGCCACTGCAAAGTGCAGCGCAAGTGGAAGAGCAATGGCGAGTACAAGGAAAAGCGCAAGTGCAGAAACCGTCCTGAGGCCTACTATGCGCCACAACCGGTTTACGTAGCCCCGCCCCAGCCGGTATATGTCGCGCCGCAACCGCAAGGGCTGGTGATCGATTCACGCATCGTGCTCAGGCCCTGACCCTCTATTCGCCCAGCAGACCGACCGCCTCCTCTGCAATCAGATCCCAGACCAGATGCGCGACAGGCGATAGCTCACGCTGCTGGCGCTTGACCAGCATGATGCTGCGCTGCACCTTGGGCACCAGGGGACGGCTGACCAAGGCGGCACTGCCAGCTGCCGCTGTCGTTGCAGTCCGAGCCGCCCAGGCCGAGGGAATGGCGAGACGCGGCACCACGCTCAAACCCAGACCTTGCTGCACCATGCTGTAGATGGTGGCCGTATGCCCCACCTCCTGCACCACCGATGCAGCCGCGCCATGCACCTGCAGTGCCGCATCGATCAGGCGGCGGCTGCCTGATGCATGATCGAGCAGCACCAGGGATTCGCCCGCCAGCTGGGCCCAGTGCACCTCTTTCTTGCGCGCCAGGCCATGCGAGGAAAGGCAGACCAGACAAAAAGGCTCGGTCAGGATGGTCTGTGCATGCAGATCCTGTTTCTCGGATGGGTCGATCACCACTCCGAAATCCACCTCCCCGCTGCGCACGCTGAGCAGCACATCGCTTTGAATGCGATCGAGCAGCTGGATATTGACGCCCGGCGACTGCTGTCTGCCACGCGCAATGCACTGCGGCAGCAGGTTGGCGGAAAGCGTGGGACTGCTGGCCACCTTCACGCGGCCCTTGCGCTGCGTCGCCAGGCCTTGCACTTCGAGCAGGCAGGCATCGAGATCCTCGAGCACGCGCGAGAGATTGCCCAGCAGCAGACGGCCTGCCTCGGTCAGCTCCACCTCACGCGTGGTTCGATGCAGCAAAAGCAAACCCATGGCCTGCTCCAGGTCCGTCACATTGCGGCTGACGGCAGGCTGGGTCAATGCCAAGGCATCGGCAGCGCGGCTGAAGCTGCTGCTTTGAGCCACTGCCACAAAGGCACGCAGTTGGCGCAGGCTGATATTCATATCAAAAAATTATAGGACTATCGAATAAATCCATTTCTCTTTTAAATGGATTGCGTGTCCAATACGCAGCCATCGCGCACCAGCCCGGTGCCTTGCATGGATGGCTTCAGTTCAAGAATATGTCTCGCCCCCGCTTTGTCCCCGATAACTTCACGCTGGCACTGATTGCCACCGTCGTCCTCGCCAGTTTTGTGCCTGCATCCGGCCAGTTGGCCAAATATGTGGAGCTTGTCACTACAGGCATCGTCAGCCTGCTGTTCTTTCTGCATGGCGCCAAACTCTCGCGCCAGGCCATCCTGGCAGGCATAGGTCACTGGCGCCTGCATATCTGGATCTTCATCGCCACCTTTGTGCTGTTCCCCTTGCTGGGGCTGGCACTGCGCCCGGTGCTCTCGCCCCTGGTCACCACCGAGATGTATATCGGCGTGCTGTTTCTTTGCACCCTGCCCGCCACGGTGCAATCGGCGATTGCCTTCACCTCCATGGCGCGCGGCAATGTGCCTGCCGCCGTGTGCAGCGCATCGGCCTCCACCTTGCTGGGAATCCTGGTCACGCCGATTCTGGTGAGTCTGATCCTGCACAAGAATGCGGAAGGCGGCGATGCATTGCATGCCATTGGCAAGATTGCCATGACGCTGCTGTTGCCCTTTGTCATCGGCCATCTGATGCGCCCCGTGATCGGCGGCTTCCTGCAGCGTCGCGCCTCCATCATCAAGCTGGTGGACCAGGGCTCCATCCTGTTTGTGGTCTACGCGGCCTTCAGCGCTGCGGTCATCAGCGGCCTGTGGAAGCAGACGCCGATTCCCTCACTGCTGGGCTTGATCGTGCTGTGCTGCATTTTGCTGGCAGCCGTGCTCTTGATCACCACCTGGAGCGCACGTCGCCTGGGCTTCAGCAAGGAAGATGAGATCACGCTGGTCTTCTGCGGCTCCAAGAAAAGCATGGTCAGCGGCATTCCCATGGCCAATGTGCTCTTTCCCGCCGCATCCGTGGGCGCCATCGTGCTGCCGCTGATGCTGTTCCACCAGATCCAGCTCATGGTCTGCGCCGTGCTGGCACAGCGCTATGCCAGGCGCGTGCAGATTGCCGATGAGAGCGCGCCTCATTAAGAGCAGCTGACCCATGAAAAGGGGCGCCTTGTGCGCCCCTTTTTTCCTTACTTGGACGACCCGCCGTTTCAAGCCGCCAGCGTCAGCGCATTGTGCTTGTGCAGCAGCTGTGCGGTTTCCGCATTGACGGAATCGTTCACGATCACCTGAATCCCCAGCCCTGTCGCGGTCTCCACAATGGCTTGCAGCAGATGCAGGGCACCCGGGCTTTGAGCAGCCTGCTCCGAGAACTCGCTGCCCAGCTTCACATAGCGCAGCGGCAAGGTGTGGAGCTTGGTCAGGCCCATGGGTTGCTGATCCAGACGACGCAGTCCGACGCCGACACCGGCCAATGCCATGGCCCGGCAGAACTCGGCCACCTCATCGGGGTAGGCCGTCAGTCCATGGGCATCGAGTTCCAGACAGAGCAAGGACAGGCGATGCCCCCACTTCGGCGCACTCAGCTCTTCACGCAGGCGGCCCAGGAAGTCGGGCTGGGCCAGCGAGGGCAAGGAGATTCGAATGACCAGCTCGCAGTCGTTCTGTTCAAGGCACCCAGCACCGAGAGCCACTGCTCGCAAATCAAACTCTGCCGACAAGCCCAGACGCACGGCCACCGGCAGGAACAGCGACCCCATCAAGGTTTCGCCGGAAGCAGTGCGCAGCGAGAGCGACGCTTCGCCACGCTCCTGCACCCCGGTGCGCCCCTTGAATTGCAGCGGCTGCACGGACAGGGAAAGTGCATCCTGCGCTTCCAGTGCCGCAATCAGCATCTGACGCCACAAGGTCTCTCCGGCCAGATCGGAGACCACCTCGTCATCCCCGTAGGCCACATATTCCACCTCGGCCTGGCCCGAACTCTCGGCGCGCATCAAACCGTAGTCCAGCCGTGCAAGCACACCGGTCACCGAGCTCGATGCCGAGTAATCGGTCAAGGCAAAGCTCCAGCGGCACCACTGACCACTGCTCAGGGTCACACGCATGGACAGCAGCACCTGCCGGATCTGCTGCACCAGAGACATGGCCTGAGGTCCCGCCAGGGCCGGCATGAGCACCACAAAGTCCGAGCCATTGAGGCGGGCCAGCTGGGCCTTGCACTCGGCATGACTCTTCAACACCTGATTGACCTGCTCGCCCATCGCTGCCAGCCAGGCATCGGCACTGACGCGCGACATCTGCGCATTCAAGGCCAGCAGATCACGCTGCCTGAACAGCATCACATGGCCATGTGGCGCAGCGCCATCAGCTCCGCTCAGCGCGCGGCGCAACTCATTGACAAAGTACTTGCGATTCGGCAGCTGAGTAACAGGATCACGATTGACCTCCAGCTCCAGTGATTCGATACGCTCCATCTGCTCCTGCGCCGTAGCCTGAACCCGTTCTCGGGTGTCTGCAATGGCACTGAGTACGGGCACCAGCTCGGCCACTGCGGCCCTGGCGGGCCTCGCCGGAACCTCACTGCCGGCCTGACGTCCAATTGCCTGAACCTGTGCCGAGATTTCCTGCTGCAAGACCTTGCGAAACCATCTGAACAGCAAGACTACAAAGAAAGCCCAGGCCAACCCGGCAAGCACCACCACACCTGCCAAGCGCACGCTGCTGCCCCACAGTGCCTGGCTCGCATAGCTGTTGTCCACAACCAGCGTCAATTGCCCGACCTGCTTCCAGCCATCGCTGATCACTCGCTCCGCCTTTGGCGAGCGCAGCGGCAGCATCTCAACAAACCACGGCGGAGCAGCACTGTCTTTGAGCTTGGCAGCAGGGGCCGAACTATCGGTAATGTCTTTGTCGCGCCGGCGCTCGAACAAGGTTTCGCCCTCGGGCGAGGCCAGGCGAATCAGCTTGAACTGTCCGCCATCGAACAAGGCCATCATCAGCAGCTCCTGGGTGACCGGGTCCTGATTGGCCGGCTGCGACAGTGACAAGGCCAGCGACGAAGCGGCATTCTCGCTCTCGGACTGCAACTGCCCATCCAGATACTGGCGCGCGGCACCTATGCTGAACGCCAGGGTGCCAATCAGGATGGCCACGATGGCCACTGTCACGCTGATCAAAAGTTGTTTCAACAACGACATCTTGCTGCCTTATCTGTGTCGACCATTCAATAGGGCTCCGCTGCCTGCACCGCGAAACATGGCATTCATGGCAAAAAACCTTCCTGCTTCATGCGCGCCAGCAGATCGCGCCAGCGCGTGATCCTGTCCACCGAAGCAGGCTGTGCACCCGCGACATACACCCCCTGGGCATTGAAGCTGAACACAGGAGTCAAGTCCTTGCGCTGGCTGGCCGGCATGATGTTGTCCAGCAGACTGTCCAGCACCAGCGGCTCGGCTGCAGGTGTCTCGTAATAGCCCAGCACCATATGCGCAATGCTCTGCGTGCTGCCTGCGCCGCCCAGTCGGGCACGCACATAGATCAGGCGCAGTTTCTCGACCGCCACGCCCAGGCGCAGCAGCGAGAAATACTTGCCGATCACGTAGTCCTCGCAATCTCCCGCCCCCTTGCCCAGTGTCTCCAGCGGCGTGGCCCAATAGTCGGGCTGGGACCACAGCATGCTGTCCTCCGATTGCAGCACGGCGCGATTCCAGAAGGTATTGACGGCCGGCAACTGCTGCTGCAACGGCCTGTCTTTCTGGGCCTGCTGCATGGCCAGCCACTGGTTCAGCCTCTGGACACCTGCGCCGCCATAACGGGACTGCATGGTGCTGTGCAGCCGCTCAGCATCGAAATCCAGCGCTGCGGCGTCAAACCCGCGCTGCAGCAGCCAGCCGCCGACAAGCGCAGAGCCATACAAAAGCATGCCTCTGCGCGACAGACGCTGCGGTTTTTCCACGGCATGTGGAAACAGAAGGCTGGGCGAAGTGCTCAATCGAGTTGCAGGAAGAGCAGGCACCCAAGACAGAATCTGCTTGAAGCGCCTGTGAATATTGTGATGACTGCTATGAAGCTTGATGGTTCGATGAGAACACAGTCAAGATTCAATGCTCACAAATGTAACCAATCAAGCAAGCTCTGAAAACGACCTGACGATCGCGCCCGGGCAAGGCGGCAGAAGACTTGATTTATCAAGCCCTCTGCCGGCCCTTGCCGGAGCCCTCTTATCAGGTGTGGTCGATCTTGAGCTTGCCTTGATCGATCAGTTCCTTGATCAAGGCGTTCTGATCCGCCGTGGTGGTCAACGCGTGCCCCGCCGTGAGGTCCACCCCCTTGAACGTGATCAGCTGATCGTAGTTGGCGCCTGAAGCCCCCAGACTCCCGTCAGTGGAAACCTTGAGCACGGTATCTGCACCACTCTTGGAGAAGTTCAGGAACTTGGACAGATCCGTGCTGCTCTCCTCACCTTGCAGCAGGTCGTGCAGATCCAGTACGTCGCTGCCGTTGGCGTCGGAGCCGCCCTTGCCAAAGTCGTTGATCACATCCTTGGCAGGAGCCGCAGTGGTTCCCTGATCGCCCTTGAGCCACAGGAAAACATCATCTCCTTCGCCGCCAATCAGCGTGTCATCGCCCTTGCCGCCGATCAGCACGTCATTGCCCTTGCCGCCGTCCAGCGTGTCGTTGCCGGAGCCAGCCATCAGGATTTCGCTATCGTTGGTGCCCACCAGGTGGTCACCCGACTGGTAGCTTACTGAGACATTGGCGCTGTCGCTGTGACCGTCGGCGGTCTGGATGGTGTACGTGCTATTCGCGGTAGCACCATCCAGGTTGACCTTGCTGTAGTCGACCGTCATTGTGAGCGTGTAGTTCTCTTCCGCAGTGGAGCCAGTGCCGTTTCCATTGTCGGGAATGTTGACGATGTGGATCTCGTAGTTGCCTGACTGTGTCACCGGGATCGTTCCGCCATCGGCAACGACGGTGTATGGTCCAGTCGAGCCGGCCAGGCGGTACTCCATCCTGATCCAGTTGGGGTTAGTGAAGTTGTGATCTAAGGTCAACACTTCACCGGCGGTCAGCGCAATGAACAGAGTGTCTTGATCGTTGCCATTATTCGCGCCAACTTTGTCCAGATAGCCCTTCACCACCAATTGGGCCCTGTCCGTACCCGCGCCGGTTTTCATAAATTCACTGCGCGCGATTGACAGTTCCTTAGTGTTCTTGCTGGTGATTTCATAAGTTTTCAACGAACTACGCGTGAAGTCCTTGCCTTGATCCCAGCCCGTATTCACAGTGAGCGGACCCATCGTCAGCGCTCCCGTACCGCGCACGTCGTTCGCCAGCAGCGATCCCGATTGCACCGTGAGCTGCGTGCCCAAGATGTTGGTGATGATCTTGTCATTCACCGCATCCGGGGTCTGGTACACCGGCGGCGTCACGTTGACCGTGATGCTGGAGCTAGCCGTGTCGCCGTCGCCGTCCTGCACCGTGAACTGGATGGTGTCGGTGCCGGCCGTCTTCGGCACGTAGCGGTAGTTGCCCAGATTGTCGCCCGCCAGGTCCAGCGTGAACTTGCCATGCGCGGTGGTCACGGTCAGTTCGGACGTGGCTGCGTCGAAGCTATACGTGGCGCCCGAGGTGGCGGTCACCTTGTTGGTTGCGGCATCGTAGTTGTAGGTCTTGCCTTCGATGACCAGCTGCGTGATGCGCGCACCGCTCAGGTCGGCGCCCAGCGTGCCGCCCGAGGCGATGTCGCCGTTGATGGGTGGCGCGATGGTGCCTTCGATCGCCGTGTCGAGACCGTTGAGGTCCTTCACGAGGATCGTGTTGCTGTCTCCGGGCCGGTCAGGGTTATAGGAGATCGGATCGATGTAGCCGCCGGTGGCGCCAGTACCCAGGCCGATGCCATAAGAGTTGATATGGTTGTCCGCGAGGAACTTTTCCCACGTCGCCTGTTGGGCGGAATTGACGGAACGGTTCGAATCGGGTTCTCCGTCGGTGAAGAAGTAGGAGATGTTCTGGACGTTGCCACCCTCCAGCTTGCCCGTGCCAGAGTTGTTCCAGGCATTCATCGCAGTGTCCAGCGCGGTCTGGTAGTTGGTGCCGCCGCCATAACCAAGGCCGCTCACCAGCGCCTTGGCTTCCGCCAGGGACATCCAGCCGCCGCCCTTCTGCGAGGCTGAGGTATTGAACTCCACGATCATCACGCGGACGTCGCCGGCTTCGCCGTACTTGTCGAGCAGGTTGTTGACCGAGGACTTCAGTACCGCCAGGCGCGACAGCTGCGTCCAACCGTTGTACACGCCGCTGCCATAATTCATGCTGCCGGACGTATCCAGCGTCAGCATGATGTTGGTGCCGTGCGAAGACAGCGCCGAGCTTTCCGCGATCGGTTTGAGGCTGGGGGCCGTGTCGGTGATCAGCACGCCCAGGTCGCCCGTTGCCTTGCCGCCGAACTTGTCTTCCACCGCAATCTGGAAGTGGTCCTGCACGTTGGTGTCGTCACCGGTGTGCGCCTGCTGGCCGCTGGTCTGGTAGGTGTAGCTGACCTTGCCGGTCGTCGGGTCGTAGCCGGTCAGCGTCAGCGTGCCTTTGCTGGTCGTCAGCGTGACCGGATTGTTCACCAGGTCGGCCAGACGGTCCAGCGTCAGGGACGCGTCGGCGTTGCCCGGGCCGTCGAGCGTCAGCGACTTCAGGCCTGCGCTCGCGGTGATCGTGAACGTGCCGCTACCGGAGGCCAGAGCTTCCGACACGCTGATGGCGCCCGGCGCAGCGAGGTTGTAGTCCTCGATGTTGACGCTGGGAGCAGGAGGTTCCACACCCGCCACTTCGAAGTGGCCAGCGGTGGAGTCACCGTCGGCATCCGTCACCTTGTAGGTGAAGTCGAGCTTGCCGTCCGCGGTGCCTTGCATGGGCTGGTATTGATAGAACTCCCACTTGCCGGTGGCCGGCGTCAAGCGCATCTCGAAGATGAGATTGCCCGACGGGTCGCGGCCTTCGATCAGATTGCCGTTGCTCAGCGTCGTCGTGATGTTCGCGCCGTCGCGCGTCTTCAGGCCGCCTTCCGCACCCGTCAGTTCCAGACGGCCTGCGCCGTCGGCGCCGTAGCCGTAATTCAGCGTGCCTTCGCCGTAGGCGATGGCCTGGACGGTATTGCTACCCAGGAAGGTGATGCCGGTGACGGTGAAGTCGCTGTTGTCGCTGGACGAGTTCTTGTGGTTGTCCGTGGCCGAAATCACGATCGTGTCGAAACCGCCTTCTTCGACGCGGAAGTTGGCCGCATAGTCGCCGCCGTTCTGGTCGGAGGTGAAGGTGCGTTCGGCGATCAACACGCCATTGCGGTAGAACTTCGCGACGCCGCTTTCCACCTCGCCGCCGTACATGGCGCCGAAATCGATAGTGGCGCCATAGGCAACCTTGCCACCAGTCAGGCGTATGGTCAGTTCTTCGGACGCGCCCTTGCCGTCGGTCGTGTTGCGATAGTCGATTTCATTGGCGATGTTGTGGTACGGCGAGTCCGTGCTTGCGACACCCAGGCCAGACTTGCTTTGGTTGACCATGGCATCGATCAGCGTGACGTCGGATTTGGACGTGAAGCCCTTGGCCGTGACTTCAATCGCGCCATTGCCAAAGGTCATCTTCATCTGGTTGGTGCTGGTCTGGGAACCAGCGAAACTCACCTTGCCCGTGTAGACGTCGGGGATGTTCGTGGTCTGCACCGAGACGGGGTCGTTCGGTTGCACCACCGGCGAGTCGTCCTCGATCGTGATGTTGATGTTGGTGGACACCGCCAGATTGACGCCATCCGACACCTTGACGCCGACCGACAGGCCCAGCGTGTCTTCACGCGAGGTGTCGGGGTGGTCGACCGGAGCCAGCAGCTTCACGTTATAGGCGCCGTTATCGTCGATCTTGATGACGATGGCGTCCGTGCCGCCCGCACGGCCCGTCAGCGTGTGTCCACTGTCGGACAGCGTCCAGACTATGGGCGTTCCGTGGGAGGTCAGGGCGCCATTGGCGGGCGCAACCAGCGTAATGCTGTAGGTAGCGTTGTTGTCGTCGGTGATCGATAGTTGGCCGTTCGCCTGGGGCGAATCGGTCGTATCCGATGTGCCGTTGCTGTCTTTGATGCCACCAGCCAAGCCTTCTTCGGAGACGGCCGTGTCCCCCCCCCCCACGACAGGCGGCTTGTTGATGTCGACGATTGCAGCATTGCCGCTATCGGTGATGCCCGAGGGCAGCGCGGTGCCGCTGGCGGTGGCGCCGGTCAGCGTCGCCGTCAAGGTCATGCTCTCACGGCCTTCGTAGACGCCGTCGGGCGTGGTCGGAACTGTGACCACGATGCCGCCTGTGGTGCCGGCGGGCACCTTGAAGCTGTAGGTGCCGTCGGCGTTGGCAGTGACGGTGACGGACTGGCCGCCGATACTGACAGTGGGAACACCATAGTCAGCCGCAGTGATCTCGCCGCCGAGCTTGAAGGTCAGCGTGGTTTCGGCATCAACTGCCTTGTCCAGGCTGACGTTGAAGTTCGCTGCGTTGCCTTCGATGACATCGCCCGCATCCTTGACATCCAGCTTGGGCACGTCAGCGCCCGGACCTTGGCTGTCGACGATGGCGGCGTTGCCGGTGTCGGTGATGCCGGCGGGCAGATCCACGCCGCTGGCGGTCTTGCCGCTCAGCGTGGCTTCGAGGGTCAGCTTCTCGCTGCCTTCGAAGACGGCGTCGTCGTTGGTCGGAACGGTGACCACGATGCCGCCGGTGGTGCCGGCCGGGACCTGGAAGCTGTAGGTGCCGTTGCCGTTGTTCACCAGGGTGACCGTGGTGCCACCGATGGTGACCACGGGCGTGCCGATGTCGTCGGATTCGATGTCACCGCCCAGCTTGAAGGTGATGGTGGTTGCGGCGTCGACGGCCTTGCCCAGCGTGATGTCGAACGTGGCGTCGGAGCCTTCGTGGACAGTACCTGGATCGGAGACGTCCAGGGTCGGGACGTCAGCGCCCGGACCTTGGCTGTCGACGATGGCGGCGTTGCCGGTGTCGGTGATGCCGGCGGGCAGATCCACGCCGCTGGCGGTCTTGCCGCTCAGCGTGGCTTCGAGGGTCAGCTTCTCGCTGCCTTCGAAGACGGCGTCGTCGTTGGTCGGAACGGTGACCACGATGCCGCCGGTGGTGCCGGCCGGGACCTGGAAGCTGTAGGTGCCGTTGCCGTTGTTCACCAGGGTGACCGTGGTGCCACCGATGGTGACCACGGGCGTGCCGATGTCGTCGGATTCGATGTCACCGCCCAGCTTGAAGGTGATGGTGGTTGCGGCGTCGACGGCCTTGCCCAGCGTGATGTCGAACGTGGCGTCGGAGCCTTCGTGGACAGTACCTGGATCGGAGACGTCCAGGGTCGGGACGTCAGCGCCCGGACCTTGGCTGTCGACGATGGCGGCGTTGCCGGTGTCGGTGATGCCGGCGGGCAGATCCACGCCGCTGGCGGTCTTGCCGCTCAGCGTGGCTTCGAGGGTCAGCTTCTCGCTGCCTTCGAAGACGGCGTCGTCGTTGGTCGGAACGGTGACCACGATGCCGCCGGTGGTGCCGGCCGGGACCTGGAAGCTGTAGGTGCCGTTGCCGTTGTTCACCAGGGTGACCGTGGTGCCACCGATGGTGACCACGGGCGTGCCGATGTCGTCGGAGGCGATGTCACCGCCCAGCTTGAAGGTGATGGTGGTTGCGGCGTCGACGGCCTTGCCCAGCGTGATGTCGAACGTGGCGTCGGAGCCTTCGTGGACAGTACCTGGATCGGAGACGTCCAGGGTCGGGACGTCAGCGCCCGGACCTTGGCTGTCGACGATGGCGGCGTTGCCGGTGTCGGTGATGCCGGCGGGCAGATCCACGCCGCTGGCGGTCTTGCCGCTCAGCGTGGCTTCGAGGGTCAGCTTCTCGCTGCCTTCGAAGACGGCGTCGTCGGTGGTCGGAACGGTGACCACGATGCCGCCGGTGGTGCCGGCCGGGACTTGGAAGCTGTAGGTGCCGTTGCCGTTGTTCACCAGGGTGACCGTGGTGCCACCGATGGTGACCACGGGCGTGCCGATGTCGTCGGAGGCGATGTCACCGCCCAGCTTGAAGGTGATGGTGGTTGCGGCGTCGACGGCCTTGCCCAGCGTGATGTCGAACGTGGCGTCGGAGCCTTCGTGGACAGTACCTGGATCGGAGACGTCCAGGGTCGGGACGTCAGCGCCCGGACCTTGGCTGTCGACGATGGCGGCGTTGCCGGTGTCGGTGATGCCGGCGGGCAGATCCACGCCGCTGGCGGTCTTGCCGCTCAGCGTGGCTTCGAGGGTCAGCTTCTCGCTGCCTTCGAAGACGGCGTCGTCGGTGGTCGGAACGGTGACCACGATGCCGCCGGTGGTGCCGGCCGGGACCTGGAAGCTGTAGGTGCCGTTGCCGTTGTTCACCAGGGTGACCGTGGTGCCACCGATGGTGACCACGGGCGTGCCGATGTCGTCGGATTCGATGTCACCGCCCAGCTTGAAGGTGATGGTGGTTGCGGCGTCGACGGCCTTGCCCAGCGTGATGTCGAACGTGGCGTCGGAGCCTTCGTGGACAGTACCTGGATCGGAGACGTCCAGGGTCGGGACGTCAGCGCCCGGACCTTGGCTGTCGACGATGGCGGCGTTGCCGGTGTCGGTGATGCCGGCGGGCAGATCCACGCCGCTGGCGGTCTTGCCGCTCAGCGTGGCTTCGAGGGTCAGCTTCTCGCTGCCTTCGAAGACGGCGTCGTCGTTGGTCGGAACGGTGACCACGATGCCGCCGGTGGTGCCGGCCGGGACCTGGAAGCTGTAGGTGCCGTTGCCGTTGTTCACCAGGGTGACCGTGGTGCCACCGATGGTGACCACGGGCGTGCCGATGTCGTCGGATTCGATGTCACCGCCCAGCTTGAAGGTGATGGTGGTTGCGGCGTCGACGGCCTTGCCCAGCGTGATGTCGAACGTGGCGTCGGAGCCTTCGTGGACAGTACCTGGATCGGAGACGTCCAGGGTCGGGACGTCAGCGCCCGGACCTTGGCTGTCGACGATGGCGGCGTTGCCGGTGTCGGTGATGCCGGCGGGCAGATCCACGCCGCTGGCGGTCTTGCCGCTCAGCGTGGCTTCGAGGGTCAGCTTCTCGCTGCCTTCGAAGACGGCGTCGTCGTTGGTCGGAACGGTGACCACGATGCCGCCGGTGGTGCCGGCCGGGACCTGGAAGCTGTAGGTGCCGTTGCCGTTGTTCACCAGGGTGACCGTGGTGCCACCGATGGTGACCACGGGCGTGCCGATGTCGTCGGAGGCGATGTCACCGCCCAGCTTGAAGGTGATGGTAGTTGCGGCGTCGACGGCCTTGCCCAGCGTGATGTCGAACGTGGCGTCGGAGCCTTCGTGGACAGTACCTGGATCGGAGACGTCCAGGGTCGGGACGTCAGCGCCCGGACCTTGGCTGTCGACGATGGCGGCGTTGCCGGTGTCGGTGATGCCGGCGGGCAGATCCACGCCGCTGGCGGTCTTGCCGCTCAGCGTGGCTTCGAGGGTCAGCTTCTCGCTGCCTTCGAAGACGGCGTCGTCGGTGGTCGGAACGGTGACCACGATGCCGCCGGTGGTGCCGGCCGGGACCTGGAAGCTGTAGGTGCCGTTGCCGTTGTTCACCAGGGTGACCGTGGTGCCACCGATGGTGACCACGGGCGTGCCGATGTCGTCGGATTCGATGTCACCGCCCAGCTTGAAGGTGATGGTGGTTGCGGCGTCGACGGCCTTGCCCAGCGTGATGTCGAACGTGGCGTCGGAGCCTTCGTGGACAGTACCTGGATCGGAGACGTCCAGGGTCGGGACGTCAGCGCCCGGACCTTGGCTGTCGACGATGGCGGCGTTGCCGGTGTCGGTGATGCCGGCGGGCAGATCCACGCCGCTGGCGGTCTTGCCGCTCAGCGTGGCTTCGAGGGTCAGCTTCTCGCTGCCTTCGAAGACGGCGTCGTCGTTGGTCGGAACGGTGACCACGATGCCGCCGGTGGTGCCGGCCGGGACCTGGAAGCTGTAGGTGCCGTTGCCGTTGTTCACCAGGGTGACCGTGGTGCCACCGATGGTGACCACGGGCGTGCCGATGTCGTCGGAGGCGATGTCACCGCCCAGCTTGAAGGTGATGGTAGTTGCGGCGTCGACGGCCTTGCCCAGCGTGATGTCGAACGTGGCGTCGGAGCCTTCGTGGACAGTACCTGGATCGGAGACGTCCAGGGTCGGGACGTCAGCGCCCGGACCTTGGCTGTCGACGATGGCGGCGTTGCCGGTGTCGGTGATGCCGGCGGGCAGATCCACGCCGCTGGCGGTCTTGCCGCTCAGCGTGGCTTCGAGGGTCAGCTTCTCGCTGCCTTCGAAGACGGCGTCGTCGGTGGTCGGAACGGTGACCACGATGCCGCCGGTGGTGCCGGCCGGGACCTGGAAGCTGTAGGTGCCGTTGCCGTTGTTCACCAGGGTGACCGTGGTGCCACCGATGGTGACCACGGGCGTGCCGATGTCGTCGGATTCGATGTCACCGCCCAGCTTGAAGGTGATGGTGGTTGCGGCGTCGACGGCCTTGCCCAGCGTGATGTCGAACGTGGCGTCGGAGCCTTCGTGGACAGTACCTGGATCGGAGACGTCCAGGGTCGGGACGTCAGCGCCCGGACCTTGGCTGTCGACGATGGCGGCGTTGCCGGTGTCGGTGATGCCGGCGGGCAGATCCACGCCGCTGGCGGTCTTGCCGCTCAGCGTGGCTTCGAGGGTCAGCTTCTCGCTGCCTTCGAAGACGGCGTCGTCGTTGGTCGGAACGGTGACCACGATGCCGCCGGTGGTGCCGGCCGGGACCTGGAAGCTGTAGGTGCCGTTGCCGTTGTTCACCAGGGTGACCGTGGTGCCACCGATGGTGACCACGGGCGTGCCGATGTCGTCGGATTCGATGTCACCGCCCAGCTTGAAGGTGATGGTGGTTGCGGCGTCGACGGCCTTGCCCAGCGTGATGTCGAACGTGGCGTCGGAGCCTTCGTGGACAGTACCTGGATCGGAGACGTCCAGGGTCGGGACGTCAGCGCCCGGACCTTGGCTGTCGACGATGGCGGCGTTGCCGGTGTCGGTGATGCCGGCGGGCAGATCCACGCCGCTGGCGGTCTTGCCGCTCAGCGTGGCTTCGAGGGTCAGCTTCTCGCTGCCTTCGAAGACGGCGTCGTCGGTGGTCGGAACGGTGACCACGATGCCGCCGGTGGTGCCGGCCGGGACCTGGAAGCTGTAGGTGCCGTTGCCGTTGTTCACCAGGGTGACCGTGGTGCCACCGATGGTGACCACGGGCGTGCCGATGTCGTCGGATTCGATGTCACCGCCCAGCTTGAAGGTGATGGTGGTTGCGGCGTCGACGGCCTTGCCCAGCGTGATGTCGAACGTGGCGTCGGAGCCTTCGTGGACAGTACCTGGATCGGAGACGTCCAGGGTCGGGACGTCAGCGCCCGGACCTTGGCTGTCGACGATGGCGGCGTTGCCGGTGTCGGTGATGCCGGCGGGCAGATCCACGCCGCTGGCGGTCTTGCCGCTCAGCGTGGCTTCGAGGGTCAGCTTCTCGCTGCCTTCGAAGACGGCGTCGTCGTTGGTCGGAACGGTGACCACGATGCCGCCGGTGGTGCCGGCCGGGACCTGGAAGCTGTAGGTGCCGTTGCCGTTGTTCACCAGGGTGACCGTGGTGCCACCGATGGTGACCACGGGCGTGCCGATGTCGTCGGAGGCGATGTCACCGCCCAGCTTGAAGGTGATGGTGGTTGCGGCGTCGACGGCCTTGCCCAGCGTGATGTCGAACGTGGCGTCGGAGCCTTCGTGGACAGTACCTGGATCGGAGACGTCCAGGGTCGGGACGTCAGCGCCCGGACCTTGGCTGTCGACGATGGCGGCGTTGCCGGTGTCGGTGATGCCGGCGGGCAGATCCACGCCGCTGGCGGTCTTGCCGCTCAGCGTGGCTTCGAGGGTCAGCTTCTCGCTGCCTTCGAAGACGGCGTCGTCGTTGGTCGGAACGGTGACCACGATGCCGCCGGTGGTGCCGGCCGGGACCTGGAAGCTGTAGGTGCCGTTGCCGTTGTTCACCAGGGTGACCGTGGTGCCACCGATGGTGACCACGGGCGTGCCGATGTCGTCGGATTCGATGTCACCGCCCAGCTTGAAGGTGATGGTGGTTGCGGCGTCGACGGCCTTGCCCAGCGTGATGTCGAACGTGGCGTCGGAGCCTTCGTGGACAGTACCTGGATCGGAGACGTCCAGGGTCGGGACGTCAGCGCCCGGACCTTGGCTGTCGACGATGGCGGCGTTGCCGGTGTCGGTGATGCCGGCGGGCAGATCCACGCCGCTGGCGGTCTTGCCGCTCAGCGTGGCTTCGAGGGTCAGCTTCTCGCTGCCTTCGAAGACGGCGTCGTCGTTGGTCGGAACGGTGACCACGATGCCGCCGGTGGTGCCGGCCGGGACCTGGAAGCTGTAGGTGCCGTTGCCGTTGTTCACCAGGGTGACCGTGGTGCCACCGATGGTGACCACGGGCGTGCCGATGTCGTCGGATTCGATGTCACCGCCCAGCTTGAAGGTGATGGTGGTTGCGGCGTCGACGGCCTTGCCCAGCGTGATGTCGAACGTGGCGTCGGAGCCTTCGTGGACAGTACCTGGATCGGAGACGTCCAGGGTCGGGACGTCAGCGCCCGGACCTTGGCTGTCGACGATGGCGGCGTTGCCGGTGTCGGTGATGCCGGCGGGCAGATCCACGCCGCTGGCGGTCTTGCCGCTCAGCGTGGCTTCGAGGGTCAGCTTCTCGCTGCCTTCGAAGACGGCGTCGTCGTTGGTCGGAACGGTGACCACGATGCCGCCGGTGGTGCCGGCCGGGACCTGGAAGCTGTAGGTGCCGTTGCCGTTGTTCACCAGGGTGACCGTGGTGCCACCGATGGTGACCACGGGCGTGCCGATGTCGTCGGATTCGATGTCACCGCCCAGCTTGAAGGTGATGGTGGTTGCGGCGTCGACGGCCTTGCCCAGCGTGATGTCGAACGTGGCGTCGGAGCCTTCGTGGACAGTACCTGGATCGGAGACGTCCAGGGTCGGGACGTCAGCGCCCGGACCTTGGCTGTCGACGATGGCGGCGTTGCCGGTGTCGGTGATGCCGGCGGGCAGATCCACGCCGCTGGCGGTCTTGCCGCTCAGCGTGGCTTCGAGGGTCAGCTTCTCGCTGCCTTCGAAGACGGCGTCGTCGTTGGTCGGAACGGTGACCACGATGCCGCCGGTGGTGCCGGCCGGGACCTGGAAGCTGTAGGTGCCGTTGCCGTTGTTCACCAGGGTGACCGTGGTGCCACCGATGGTGACCACGGGCGTGCCGATGTCGTCGGAGGCGATGTCACCGCCCAGCTTGAAGGTGATGGTGGTTGCGGCGTCGACGGCCTTGCCCAGCGTGATGTCGAACGTGGCGTCGGAGCCTTCGTGGACAGTACCTGGATCGGAGACGTCCAGGGTCGGGACGTCAGCGCCCGGACCTTGGCTGTCGACGATGGCGGCGTTGCCGGTGTCGGTGATGCCGGCGGGCAGATCCACGCCGCTGGCGGTCTTGCCGCTCAGCGTGGCTTCGAGGGTCAGCTTCTCGCTGCCTTCGAAGACGGCGTCGTCGTTGGTCGGAACGGTGACCACGATGCCGCCGGTGGTGCCGGCCGGGACCTGGAAGCTGTAGGTGCCGTTGCCGTTGTTCACCAGGGTGACCGTGGTGCCACCGATGGTGACCACGGGCGTGCCGATGTCGTCGGATTCGATGTCACCGCCCAGCTTGAAGGTGATGGTGGTTGCGGCGTCGACGGCCTTGCCCAGCGTGATGTCGAACGTGGCGTCGGAGCCTTCGTGGACAGTACCTGGATCGGAGACGTCCAGGGTCGGGACGTCAGCGCCCGGACCTTGGCTGTCGACGATGGCGGCGTTGCCGGTGTCGGTGATGCCGGCGGGCAGATCCACGCCGCTGGCGGTCTTGCCGCTCAGCGTGGCTTCGAGGGTCAGCTTCTCGCTGCCTTCGAAGACGGCGTCGTCGTTGGTCGGAACGGTGACCACGATGCCGCCGGTGGTGCCGGCCGGGACCTGGAAGCTGTAGGTGCCGTTGCCGTTGTTCACCAGGGTGACCGTGGTGCCACCGATGGTGACCACGGGCGTGCCGATGTCGTCGGAGGCGATGTCACCGCCCAGCTTGAAGGTGATGGTGGTTGCGGCGTCGACGGCCTTGCCCAGCGTGATGTCGAACGTGGCGTCGGAGCCTTCGTGGACAGTACCTGGATCGGAGACGTCCAGGGTCGGGACGTCAGCGCCCGGACCTTGGCTGTCGACGATGGCGGCGTTGCCGGTGTCGGTGATGCCGGCGGGCAGATCCACGCCGCTGGCGGTCTTGCCGCTCAGCGTGGCTTCGAGGGTCAGCTTCTCGCTGCCTTCGAAGACGGCGTCGTCGTTGGTCGGAACGGTGACCACGATGCCGCCGGTGGTGCCGGCCGGGACCTGGAAGCTGTAGGTGCCGTTGCCGTTGTTCACCAGGGTGACCGTGGTGCCACCGATGGTGACCACGGGCGTGCCGATGTCGTCGGATTCGATGTCACCGCCCAGCTTGAAGGTGATGGTGGTTGCGGCGTCGACGGCCTTGCCCAGCGTGATGTCGAACGTGGCGTCGGAGCCTTCGTGGACAGTACCTGGATCGGAGACGTCCAGGGTCGGGACGTCAGCGCCCGGACCTTGGCTGTCGACGATGGCGGCGTTGCCGGTGTCGGTGATGCCGGCGGGCAGATCCACGCCGCTGGCGGTCTTGCCGCTCAGCGTGGCTTCGAGGGTCAGCTTCTCGCTGCCTTCGAAGACGGCGTCGTCGTTGGTCGGAACGGTGACCACGATGCCGCCGGTGGTGCCGGCCGGGACCTGGAAGCTGTAGGTGCCGTTGCCGTTGTTCACCAGGGTGACCGTGGTGCCACCGATGGTGACCACGGGCGTGCCGATGTCGTCGGATTCGATGTCACCGCCCAGCTTGAAGGTGATGGTGGTTGCGGCGTCGACGGCCTTGCCCAGCGTGATGTCGAACGTGGCGTCGGAGCCTTCGTGGACAGTACCTGGATCGGAGACGTCCAGGGTCGGGACGTCAGCGCCCGGACCTTGGCTGTCGACGATGGCGGCGTTGCCGGTGTCGGTGATGCCGGCGGGCAGATCCACGCCGCTGACGGTCTTGCCGCTCAGCGTGGCTTCGAGGGTCAGCTTCTCGCTGCCTTCGAAGACGGCGTCGTCGTTGGTCGGAACGGTGACCACGATGCCGCCGGTGGTGCCGGCCGGGACCTGGAAGCTGTAGGTGCCGTTGCCGTTGTTCACCAGGGTGACCGTGGTGCCACCGATGGTGACCACGGGCGTGCCGATGTCGTCGGATTCGATGTCACCGCCCAGCTTGAAGGTGATGGTAGTTGCGGCGTCGACGGCCTTGCCCAGCGTGATGTCGAACGTGGCGTCGGAGCCTTCGTGGACAGTACCTGGATCGGAGACGTCCAGGGTCGGGACGTCAGCGCCCGGACCTTGGCTGTCGACGATGGCGGCGTTGCCGGTGTCGGTGATGCCGGCGGGCAGATCCACGCCGCTGGCGGTCTTGCCGCTCAGCGTGGCTTCGAGGGTCAGCTTCTCGCTGCCTTCGAAGACGGCGTCGTCGGTGGTCGGAACGGTGACCACGATGCCGCCGGTGGTGCCGGCCGGGACCTGGAAGCTGTAGGTGCCGTTGCCGTTGTTCACCAGGGTGACCGTGGTGCCACCGATGGTGACCACGGGCGTGCCGATGTCGTCGGATTCGATGTCACCGCCCAGCTTGAAGGTGATGGTGGTTGCGGCGTCGACGGCCTTGCCCAGCGTGATGTCGAACGTGGCGTCGGAGCCTTCGTGGACAGTACCTGGATCGGAGACGTCCAGGGTCGGGACGTCAGCGCCCGGACCTTGGCTGTCGACGATGGCGGCGTTGCCGGTGTCGGTGATGCCGGCGGGCAGATCCACGCCGCTGGCGGTCTTGCCGCTCAGCGTGGCTTCGAGGGTCAGCTTCTCGCTGCCTTCGAAGACGGCGTCGTCGTTGGTCGGAACGGTGACCACGATGCCGCCGGTGGTGCCGGCCGGGACCTGGAAGCTGTAGGTGCCGTTGCCGTTGTTCACCAGGGTGACCGTGGTGCCACCGATGGTGACCACGGGCGTGCCGATGTCGTCGGATTCGATGTCACCGCCCAGCTTGAAGGTGATGGTGGTTGCGGCGTCGACGGCCTTGCCCAGCGTGATGTCGAACGTGGCGTCGGAGCCTTCGTGGACAGTACCTGGATCGGAGACGTCCAGGGTCGGGACGTCAGCGCCCGGACCTTGGCTGTCGACGATGGCGGCGTTGCCGGTGTCGGTGATGCCGGCGGGCAGATCCACGCCGCTGGCGGTCTTGCCGCTCAGCGTGGCTTCGAGGGTCAGCTTCTCGCTGCCTTCGAAGACGGCGTCGTCGGTGGTCGGAACGGTGACCACGATGCCGCCGGTGGTGCCGGCCGGGACCTGGAAGCTGTAGGTGCCGTTGCCGTTGTTCACCAGGGTGACCGTGGTGCCACCGATGGTGACCACGGGCGTGCCGATGTCGTCGGATTCGATGTCACCGCCCAGCTTGAAGGTGATGGTGGTTGCGGCGTCGACGGCCTTGCCCAGCGTGATGTCGAACGTGGCGTCGGAGCCTTCGTGGACAGTACCTGGATCGGAGACGTCCAGGGTCGGGACGTCAGCGCCCGGACCTTGGCTGTCGACGATGGCGGCGTTGCCGGTGTCGGTGATGCCGGCGGGCAGATCCACGCCGCTGGCGGTCTTGCCGCTCAGCGTGGCTTCGAGGGTCAGCTTCTCGCTGCCTTCGAAGACGGCGTCGTCGTTGGTCGGAACGGTGACCACGATGCCGCCGGTGGTGCCGGCCGGGACCTGGAAGCTGTAGGTGCCGTTGCCGTTGTTCACCAGGGTGACCGTGGTGCCACCGATGGTGACCACGGGCGTGCCGATGTCGTCGGAGGCGATGTCACCGCCCAGCTTGAAGGTGATGGTGGTTGCGGCGTCGACGGCCTTGCCCAGCGTGATGTCGAACGTGGCGTCGGAGCCTTCGTGGACAGTACCTGGATCGGAGACGTCCAGGGTCGGGACGTCAGCGCCCGGACCTTGGCTGTCGACGATGGCGGCGTTGCCGGTGTCGGTGATGCCGGCGGGCAGATCCACGCCGCTGGCGGTCTTGCCGCTCAGCGTGGCTTCGAGGGTCAGCTTCTCGCTGCCTTCGAAGACGGCGTCGTCGTTGGTCGGAACGGTGACCACGATGCCGCCGGTGGTGCCGGCCGGGACCTGGAAGCTGTAGGTGCCGTTGCCGTTGTTCACCAGGGTGACCGTGGTGCCACCGATGGTGACCACGGGCGTGCCGATGTCGTCGGATTCGATGTCACCGCCCAGCTTGAAGGTGATGGTGGTTGCGGCGTCGACGGCCTTGCCCAGCGTGATGTCGAACGTGGCGTCGGAGCCTTCGTGGACAGTACCTGGATCGGAGACGTCCAGGGTCGGGACGTCAGCGCCCGGACCTTGGCTGTCGACGATGGCGGCGTTGCCGGTGTCGGTGATGCCGGCGGGCAGATCCACGCCGCTGGCGGTCTTGCCGCTCAGCGTGGCTTCGAGGGTCAGCTTCTCGCTGCCTTCGAAGACGGCGTCGTCGTTGGTCGGAACGGTGACCACGATGCCGCCGGTGGTGCCGGCCGGGACCTGGAAGCTGTAGGTGCCGTTGCCGTTGTTCACCAGGGTGACCGTGGTGCCACCGATGGTGACCACGGGCGTGCCGATGTCGTCGGATTCGATGTCACCGCCCAGCTTGAAGGTGATGGTGGTTGCGGCGTCGACGGCCTTGCCCAGCGTGATGTCGAACGTGGCGTCGGAGCCTTCGTGGACAGTACCTGGATCGGAGACGTCCAGGGTCGGGACGTCAGCGCCCGGACCTTGGCTGTCGACGATGGCGGCGTTGCCGGTGTCGGTGATGCCGGCGGGCAGATCCACGCCGCTGGCGGTCTTGCCGCTCAGCGTGGCTTCGAGGGTCAGCTTCTCGCTGCCTTCGAAGACGGCGTCGTCGTTGGTCGGAACGGTGACCACGATGCCGCCGGTGGTGCCGGCCGGGACCTGGAAGCTGTAGGTGCCGTTGCCGTTGTTCACCAGGGTGACCGTGGTGCCACCGATGGTGACCACGGGCGTGCCGATGTCGTCGGATTCGATGTCACCGCCCAGCTTGAAGGTGATGGTGGTTGCGGCGTCGACGGCCTTGCCCAGCGTGATGTCGAACGTGGCGTCGGAGCCTTCGTGGACAGTACCTGGATCGGAGACGTCCAGGGTCGGGACGTCAGCGCCCGGACCTTGGCTGTCGACGATGGCGGCGTTGCCGGTGTCGGTGATGCCGGCGGGCAGATCCACGCCGCTGGCGGTCTTGCCGCTCAGCGTGGCTTCGAGGGTCAGCTTCTCGCTGCCTTCGAAGACGGCGTCGTCGTTGGTCGGAACGGTGACCACGATGCCGCCGGTGGTGCCGGCCGGGACCTGGAAGCTGTAGGTGCCGTTGCCGTTGTTCACCAGGGTGACCGTGGTGCCACCGATGGTGACCACGGGCGTGCCGATGTCGTCGGAGGCGATGTCACCGCCCAGCTTGAAGGTGATGGTGGTTGCGGCGTCGACGGCCTTGCCCAGCGTGATGTCGAACGTGGCGTCGGAGCCTTCGTGGACAGTACCTGGATCGGAGACGTCCAGGGTCGGGACGTCAGCGCCCGGACCTTGGCTGTCGACGATGGCGGCGTTGCCGGTGTCGGTGATGCCGGCGGGCAGATCCACGCCGCTGGCGGTCTTGCCGCTCAGCGTGGCTTCGAGGGTCAGCTTCTCGCTGCCTTCGAAGACGGCGTCGTCGTTGGTCGGAACGGTGACCACGATGCCGCCGGTGGTGCCGGCCGGGACCTGGAAGCTGTAGGTGCCGTTGCCGTTGTTCACCAGGGTGACCGTGGTGCCACCGATGGTGACCACGGGCGTGCCGATGTCGTCGGAGGCGATGTCACCGCCCAGCTTGAAGGTGATGGTAGTTGCGGCGTCGACGGCCTTGCCCAGCGTGATGTCGAACGTGGCGTCGGAGCCTTCGTGGACAGTACCTGGATCGGAGACGTCCAGGGTCGGGACGTCAGCGCCCGGACCTTGGCTGTCGACGATGGCGGCGTTGCCGGTGTCGGTGATGCCGGCGGGCAGATCCACGCCGCTGGCGGTCTTGCCGCTCAGCGTGGCTTCGAGGGTCAGCTTCTCGCTGCCTTCGAAGACGGCGTCGTCGTTGGTCGGAACGGTGACCACGATGCCGCCGGTGGTGCCGGCCGGGACCTGGAAGCTGTAGGTGCCGTTGCCGTTGTTCACCAGGGTGACCGTGGTGCCACCGATGGTGACCACGGGCGTGCCGATGTCGTCGGAGGCGATGTCACCGCCCAGCTTGAAGGTGATGGTAGTTGCGGCGTCGACGGCCTTGCCCAGCGTGATGTCGAACGTGGCGTCGGAGCCTTCGTGGACAGTACCTGGATCGGAGACGTCCAGGGTCGGGACGTCAGCGCCCGGATTGGGGTTGCCCGGATCCGTGCTTTCGGTGTCGACGATTACGGCATTACCCGAGTCGGAGATGCCGGACGGCAGCGTGCCGCTGGACGTTTCCCCGGTCAAGGTAGCCGTGAGCGTCATCTGCTCACGGCCTTCAAAGACGGCGTCGTCGTGGGTCGGAACCGTGACCACGATGCCTCCCGTGGTGCCAGCGGGAAGCGTGAAGCTGTAAGTGCCGTCGGCATTCGCTGTGACCTGGACGGTCTGGCCCCCGATGGTGACCGTCGGCGCTCCGTGATCGGCCGTTTCGATCTGGCCGTCCAGCTTGAGCGTGACCGTGGTGTCCTTGTCAAGGTCGACCGTGTTTTGCAGGCTGATGTTGAACGTGGCCGAGGAACCTTCGTTCACGTCACCGGCGTCGGAGACGGTAACCGTGGGTACGTCGAGGACCGGCGTGACACCGATATTGATGATCGAAGTGGCTTTGCCGCCATTGCCGTCGTCGACGATGACCGTGAACTGGTCAGGACCGTTGTAATTCTCGTTCGGCGTGTAGGTATATTCACCCGTGGTCGGGTTGAACACCAGCGTGCCATTCTCCGGCTGCTTGTCGACCGTGTAGGTCAGGTTGTCGCCGTCGACGTCGGTGCCGACGACCTTGCCGCTAACGGGCTGTTCCTCGGGCGTCGTATGCTCATAATTGGGAACCAGCGGTGCGTCATTGACCGGGGTGACGCCGATCTCGATGACGGAAGTGGTCTTGCCGCCGTGGCCGTCATCGACGATGACCGTGAACTGATCGGGGCCGTTATAGTTTTCGTTCGGCGTGTAGGTGTACTCGCCGGTGGTCTGATTGAATTCCAGCTTGCCATGCTCGGGCTGCTTGTCGACCGTGTAGGTCAGCGTGTCACCATCGGGATCGGTGCCGGTGACCTTGCCGCTGACGGGCTGGTCTTCCGGCGTGGAGTGCTGATAGTTGGGCGCCACGGGCAGATCGTTGGCGCCGGTGATAGTGACGGTGATGGTCTGAGTCGCTGTGCCGCCGTGACTGTCGTCGACGGTCACGGTGATGGTATCGTTGACCTTCTGACCTTCGGCCAGGGCCTGGACCTTGGGGTCGTCGTTGTTCAGCACATAGGTCCACTCGCCGTTCTGGTCAACCGAGAAGTTGCCGTACTGGCCCTTACCTTCGTTGCTGACGCTCCAGCTGTGGGTATCGGTGATGTCGACATCGGCCACATCGAGCTTGCCAGTGACCACCGACACGCCGTCTTCGGCCAAAGCTCCATCGGCCTTGCCGGTGAGGACAGGATCGTCGTTGGTGCCAACGATGGTGACAGTCAATGTCGCGGAAGAATTGGCGCCGTCTTTATCGACCAGGGTATACGTAAAAGTTTCGACCAGGGTCTCACCTACACCCAATGCCTGCACAACATTCAAGCTGCTATCAAGCTGATAGCTATAGCTGCCATCGGAATTGAGGGTAATCTTGCCGTACTGCCCTTGATCTGCGCCGACCAGAACAACTCGATGCTCTGTCAGAGTCCCTTCACCCAACCTGTCGTTGGCGAGCACATTGCCTTGCAAGGCAGATACGGCATCTTCGAAGATCGCACCCGAATCAGCACTGGCCTGAGGAATGCTTGTGGCAGGCTGGATCGGTGTAACTTGATCCGTGCTGTCCGCCAAAGCGCTCACCCCACTAAAAAGTGGAAGCACCGTAGTCGCTGGTACAGAACGTCCGTACTCCAGCGCCAGCGGCGACACTGCTTCAATGATGCTGGAAAGACGCACAAAAGTGCTGCCGCCCTCGCTGCCGCCGGACAATGTGGCCGCCGTGGGATCGAGCTCATCGAACGGATCCTGGCCGGCATTGATGGCCGCAATGATCTGGTCAATCTGCGCATTCGCGGGGCTCGCCACAGCCGCCTCTTCCACGGTTGGCGGCTGGACCAGGTCCGCAGTGAGATGCACGTCCTGGTTCTCGCCCACCATCAGCGGTGGCTGGCCATCCGCCTGCAACTGCACGGTGCTGCCGGAAGCCGTCACTATCTCGGCATCGGCGGGGATACGCATGCCTTCATGGAGCACCGTCAGATTGCCATCAGGACCACGCATCCAAGCCTGGCCAGTGAGTTTGGTAACGAGAACGGTTTGAGCTGCCATGAGGTTCTGCCTATCCAGTCAGATTAAAAAGTGAAGGTGCACAGAGGCACCTCTCCAATATTCCAGCCGACATGGTAGGAGCCAAGACCCCGGGGCACTATTGGCGTCAAAGCCAATCGGGATCTGTTTTATTCGATCTCTGCTGCTCCAGATCAAAAAAAAGCCTGAAGCCTGCAATATGCAGGCTTCAGGCTTTTCAGCAACCGGCACTACAGCGGCAGGCACCGGAGACGATCAGGTCGGCATCAGCTGCGCCAAGGTCGGGCTCAGGCCAGTTGCTTGCGCCCGATACCGTGAACCTTCAGGGTCAGCATCAGCCGATCCTGTACCTGCAGTTTCTCAAAAACCGCAGACAGATGGGCGCGCACGGTACGCTCGCTGATGGACATGCGTTCGGCGATCTCCGCATTGCTGTCACCCAGCGATGCATAACGTGCAACCTCCTGCTCGCGTGCCGACAATGGCTCGGCCCAGTCCGACTCCTGATCAGGCAGGCGGGCGTCAACATCACGTAACAAGCGCTGCAGCAGAGAGCGCCCGAGCCAGATATTGCCGCCAGCCATGCTTTGCAGCATCCGCGACAGTACCTCCGGGCCCGATTGCGCATGAGCATAGCCCGATGCTCCGCGCGACAGCAGGTTCCGGCCCTCCTCATCGCTGGGGCGGTTGCTGAGAACCAGAACCTGAAGATCCTTCAACAACTCAATCCAGCGGGCCTCAGTCGACTCGGGCAAGGATGGCAAGGCTGCATCCAGCACCACCACGGTACGGCCTTGCTGCTTCCAGCGTTGCAAATCGGCCAGACTCTGGCCGCGCGCAGGCATCCACTGAGGGCCTGCGATCTGCTGCCATTCCTGCCACAGCGTGGCATCCTGGGTCAGCATCAATACAGGCAAGGCATTCATAGAGTTCCTTTTTACTTGTTGGCGATCCATGAACTAACGTTCGATCAATGCATTGGACTTGGCACGCAGAATCGGCTTGAGCAGATACTGCATCAGGGTGCGCTTGCCGGTAAGGATATGCACCTCGGCCTGCATGCCCGGAATGATGGGACGCGAGTCATCCCCCACATGGGCTTTTTCCGTGCGCACCTTCACGACATAGAAGGAGTTCCCTTTCTCGTCCGTCACGGTGTTGGCCCCGATCTGCTCGAGTTTGCCCTGTAAGCCCCCGTAGATGGCAAAGTCATAGGCAGTGAACTTCACCTCCGCCTGCTGGCCGAAGTGCAGGAAGCCGATGTCGCGCGGATTGATCTGCACTTCCATGAGCAAGGTGTCATCCAGCGGCACGATGTCCAGAATGTCCTTGCCCGGCTGCACGACACCACCAATGGTGTTGGCCATCAAGGTATTGACCGTGCCGCGCACGGGCGAGCGGACCTCGGCCAGCTTGACGCGGTCTTCCAGCGCCACCTTGCCTTGCTCCAGGGTCCCCAGCTTGGCCTGGGTATCCGAGAGCTCGGAGCGAGACTGATTGCGCATATTCAGCTCAGACTCCTGAATCTTGCGCTCCGCCTCCTGAATCGCTGCCTGAATGCGCCCGATCTGCGCACCTGCCGCCTTGGCCTCGCCACAGAAGCGAGCCACATCCCGCTGCAGGCGCAGCAAGTCCACCTCGGACACGGCACCACTCTTGAGCAAGGGGCGAGTCACCGACAGCTCTTCGGACGTCAGGCTGCAACTGGAGGAAGCCTGGTCGCGGTTGGCCTGGGTTTCGCGCAGCTCCTGCTGGCGTTGGCGCAACTGGTCACGCGCAATATTGACATTGGTGTTGAGTTCCTGGGAACGGCTCTCCCACATGCGCCGCTCCATCTCCACGAGCTGGGGCGCCATGGCCTGCACATCTTCGGGAGCCTTGAATGGCTCGCCTGATGCCAGAGCCTGAAGACGCGCGGCCTTCGCCTTCAATGCCAGCAGCTCGGCCTTGTTCTCGCCCAGGGACGAGCTGTAGCGCGTTGGATCGATGCGCAAGATGACCTGACCCTGCTCCACATGCTCACCGGGATGCACGAGGATTTCCTTGACGATGCCGCCGTCCAGGCTCTGCACCACCTGAACCTGGCGCGAAGGAACCACCTTGCCCTGACCCCGCACCACTTCGTCGATGCGCCCCAGGCAGGCCCAGAGCAGCAGAACCAGCACAGTGACCAAGGCCACCCATATCAGCAGGCGCGAACCGCGCGCCTGTTGCTGCCCTGCCGCCCACTGCGCGTCGGCCTTGAGGTCATCCGGCTGATGCGTTCCTACCACCTCGCTGCCGTCAAGCAGCCATCGCTCCAGCCGCGACCAGCGCGCCTTGAGAGCACTCATGAAGCGCGACGGCTTTTTTTCCGATTGGGACTCGCTCATGCTCGCGCTCCTACTCCACCGATCCGCCCTTGTTTCAGCGCCTCGATGACCTGATCCTTGGCACCATCGGCAACAATCTTGCCGCCATCAATCACGATCAACCGGTCGACCAGGGTCAACAGGGCCGTGCGATGCGTGACCAGCAAAATGGTCTTGTCCTTGGCGGCCTCTTCCAAACGACGCTTGAGCTGTACTTCGCTTTGATTGTCCAGATTGCTGCTGGGCTCATCGAGCAGCAAGATGGCCGGATCGTTGATCAGGGCACGGGCAACCGCAATGGATTGGCGCTGGCCGCCGGAAAGCGACTCGCCGCGCTCGCCCACCAGCATGTCGTAGCCCTTGGGATTGCGGGCCACAAACTCATCCACACCGGCAATGCGTGCCGCATGCAACATATCGGACTCATCGGCAAACGGAGCCCCCACCAGCAGGTTGTGCTTCAAGCTACCATAGAAGAGCATGGGATCCTGGGGCACATGCCCGATGGCACGGCGCAGGTCCACGGGGTCTATCTGTCGCGCATCCACTCCGTCGATCAGCACCGAGCCCTCGCTGGGCTGATACAGGCCCAGAACCAGCTTTTCAAGCGTGGTCTTGCCCGAGCCTATGCGCCCGATAATACCGACCCGCTCACCGGGGCGCAGTGAAAAGCTCACGCCCGAAAGACTGGCCTGCTCGCTTCCCGGGTAGCTGAAACTGACATTGCGAAACTCGATGGCGCCACGCAGATCCGGACGCGAGACGAACTCACGGTCGGCTTCGTGCTCCACCGGCATCTTCATATAGTTGTCGATGGAATTGAGCGAGGTGCGTGCATTGTGAAACTGCATCATCAGCCCCGCGACCTGACCGAAGGGCGCCAGGCAACGTCCCGCAATCATGGAGGCGGCAATGATGCCGCCCATGGACAGCGCCGAATCCTGCACCTGATACACACCGATGACGACCACCGCTATGGTGACCAGTTGCTGCAAGGTCTGAACAAAGTTCACCGTACCCGAGGAGATGAACTTGATCTTGCCGCCCATATAGGCGATGTACTGGGTGGAGCTCTCCCACAGGCGCTGCACTCCGCCCTGGGCATTGAGCGTCTTGACAGCCTCCAGATTGGTCAGCGACTCCACAAGCAGCGCATTGCGCTGCGAGGAGGCCTGAAAGGTCTTGAGCGTCAGGCTCTCCATGCGCGCCTGGGCCCAGAAGGAAACCAGCAAGATCGCGGCAATCGCCACCACGGGGGGAATCAGCATCCAGGGTGAGACCCAGGCAATCGCCACCAGAAACAGCAGCACAAAGGGCAGATCCACCAGCGTCGTGAGACTGGCAGATGCAATGAAGTCGCGGACGGACTCGAACGAACGCAGATTGGCCGCAAACGAGCCCACGGATGCAGGCCGGCTTTCCATGCGCAGGTCCAGAACCCGCTCCATGATCTGCGCGGACAGCTGCACGTCCACACGCTTGCTCGCTGCATCGACAACATAGGCACGCGTCGTCGTCAGCACGAAGTTGAAGATCAGCACCAGAGAGATGCCTATGGACAGCACCCACAGTGTTTCCACCGCGTTGTTGGGCACGACCCGGTCGTACACATTCATGCTGAACAAGGGCATGGCCAACGCAAAGACATTGATGAGCACGGCGGCCAGCAAGGCATCGCGGTACAGGCGCCGGTTCTCCAGAATCACGGCCCAGAACCAGTGGCTGCTGCGAGGCTCCATGCCTTGCTGCACGGAACGCTGCTCGAAGCGGAACTGCGGACGTACAAAGCACATCAGCCCCGTGTAGTCCTGCAGCAAGGCCTGCAACTCCACCTCGACAGGACTATCCGACTCCGGATATTGCAGCAGGACGCGACCGCCCTCCTGCGCCCTGAGCAACAGGCAGGCACGGCCGCCGTGAAGCAGCAGTATCGCCGGCAGCAAGCCCTGGGGGACATCGTCCAGAGTGCGCTGCACGATCCGCGTGCTGAACTGCGCGCGAGCCGCAGCCCGGGCCAGCAGCGAAGGCGTCAGGCGCTGATCCACCAGCGGCAGGCCATTGCTCAGGGCCTGAGCCGTATAGGGCTTGCCATGCAGGTGGGTGAGCTGCACCAGGCAATCGAGCAAGGGATCGGCATGGGCCTCATGAGCCGGCATGCGCCAGCCCTCAGCCGTCGCATGCCCCGCGCTGCGCGCACCCAAAAAGGCCGGGCCGGCATGCTCCGTTGCTGCTGCTGCTGCTGCAGCGGCTTGCGGCGAAGCACCATGCCCTCCCATCTGGGTCGCATCCGTACCGCTGACCGATGCCAATGTAGGTTCAACGTCTGGTTTGGTCATCTTCAACAATCAACCTATAAAAGCTCTTCGTCGTCATCAATCAGGTCCAGCGAATTACGCATGCGCTGGCGCGCCTGCTTGCGTTGGTTCAGCTTATCAAGCGCCTGTGGCGGAAGATCCGTCAAGCGCAAGGTCCCATTGGCAAGCAGGGCGTCAATCAAGTCCTCGAGAACGCGGATGAAATCCGCATCCAGCGCCGATAACTCCCGCCGGGAAGACCGCTCCGAAGGTGGTGAATCGCTTTTATCCATGTTGTTCATCAACTCCCACAAAAGATGCCCCAGACGCCGGCAATCATCACTGACGCACAGGCGCGGCAGGTACCGGCGCTGCCGCAGGGGCTTGCGCAGGAGCACCCTGTTCGGCCCCCACGCTGAAAGGCACCGGCGTCAGATTGGCGGTGTCCGGCACCGAGGATTTGCAGCTGCGCAGCAGATCATCGGGCAAGGTCAGTGCCTGTTGCTCATCCGGGCGGCTATCGTCATGCGGCTGCGCAAGTCCCAGCACCGGCAGGATCTGGCTGGACAGCGTCAGCCACTGGTACTCGGCCTTCTTCAGATCGTATTGCGCATTGACCAAGGCACGCTGGGCATCGAACAGCTCGTTTTCGGTGTTCAGCAGATCCAGCAGCGAGCGCTGACCGATCTTGAACTGCTGCTGGTAGGCAACGCGAACCTTGGCAGTGGAGAGCACGTGCTCACGCAGGAAGGGCGTTTGCTGACGCAGACGGGCCATATTGTTCCAGGTGATCGACAACTCCTGCTGGAGGTTGCGGCAGGTGTAATCGCGCACATCCTGCGCCGCATAACCCTGGGCAATCGTCTGGCGCAGGCGTGCCTCGTCGGCACCGCCTCGATACAGGTTGTAGGTCAGCATCAGCTGCACCCGCGAGCTCTGCACATCCCTGTAGGCGGGTGAGTTCTGGTCACGATCGCGTCCGGTGGAAGCGAGCAGTTCGAGCTTGGGCATGTGCGCGCCCTTGGCCGCCTTCTGACCGGCCTCGGCCGCTTGCACCAGAGCCTGCTTGGACAACAGCAGCGGGCTGGCGCGCAGGGAATCGCCGAAATCCTTGGCAACCCCGGAGACAGGCAGCTTGCCAGTCACCTCGGGCGCGGGATCCAGCGTGGCCGCCGGATACTCGCCCACCACGCGGCGGTAGCGCTGCATCACATCGTTGAGGTTGTTGCTCTCGGTCATCAGATTGGTCTGTGCCAGGGACAGACGACCGCTGGCCTGCTCCAGGTCCACGCCACGCCCCACGCCAGACTGCTGGCGCTCACGCAACTGCCCCAGCGTCACCTGGTGGGTGCCGAAGTTTTCGCGCGCCAGCTTTTCCATTTCGCGGTAACGCTGCACATCCAGATAGGCCGCAACGACATCGTTGGCCAGGTTTTCGGTGGTCGCGCGCAGATCGTAGAACTTGGCCAGCTTCTCGAAGCCCAACTGGCGGATATTGCTGCTGGTGGTGAAACCATCAAAGATCAGCTGACGCAGCTGCAGATTCCAGCCCGGGCGGTTCCAGTTCTGCGATGGAGAATCCTGGATATGGCTGCGCCACTCGCGTCCAACCCAGCCTTGGGCGGTGACCTGGGGACGCCAGCCGCCGCGGGCTACGTTCTGACCTTCAGCCGACGACGTGAAATCCTGGAAGCGCGCCTGCACTTCGGGGTGGGTCATCAGCGCCTGCTCCACCACTTTTTGCAGTGCAACGCCTTGTTCGTTGGCCTGTTGCGCATTCATGGTCGTCTGAGCCATGCCGGCCATGGCCCACGATGCCACGCCCAGGGTGGCGACCACTTGTGCAATCTGATTGAATTTCATTGATATCCCTCTCATTGGGCTCCGACCGGGCAATGCGACAGCTGACCCGCCAGAACGCTGGCGAGAGCAATCGGTGCAACCTTGAAAGTCGTTCCCGCGGAAGCTGGTTGTTGATGCGGACAGGCTCGCTGCTGCCCGGCAAGGCATCGCATACGGCCTCAGAACTCGTCACACGGAGTTCTGTAATTCTCTTGATCACGGCCTTTGGCGTCATGCCAGCGCCGCACGCGAGATTGAAGCTCAGGCAACGCTTGTTGCCTGATCGTCAAAACCCATGACTTTGCCTGGCGCAGCACCACAAAGCCGTGGTGAAGGAGTGAACAGGTCAGCCCCTGGCCAGACAAATCGCGCGGACAGGCTGTGAAGCGGCTATAGGCTAGACACAGCGCATTTGGAGATTTTCCTTTCCACGATAGCAAGGCGGAGCCTCCGGTTTCCGGCCGGTGTTCTTGACGCATAACCTTGCATGCGAAGCCGTGCGTTGATGGCTGATCTCCTGGCAATACCATCAAACAACTGGATTCGATTGCAAATCTAGCACAACGCATGCAAGAATTTGTTTCAAAAATCACTCAAACAGCCGAAGTTCGATTTTTTCGCCTGGAATTGGCAATTCTTTTCATTTCGTTCTTATATCAAAGAAACCAAGAATCAATACCGCATCCATTCTCGCTATTCTCGTTGGAGCGAACGCAATCAGGCGAAATCAGACCCACTCCTACAGTGAAGTCGTCATCAAATACTTCACGCCGGATCACCTCAGAAATAGAAAAAGGGCTTCTGACTTGATAGTCAGAAGCCCTTGTCTAATTGGTCGGAATGGCGGGATTCGAACTCGCGACCCCTTGCACCCCATGCAAGTGCGCTACCAGGCTGCGCTACATTCCGAAGACTTGAATTATACACAGAAATTCGATGTCAAAGAGAAAGCAGCGCCCTGATCTGCAAAAGCTCCTCTTTGACCTCCTCCATGCCCATGGCACCGGCAGGCTCCGAGCAGCCCTGCTCCAGCATTGCAGCCAGCAAAGGGCTTTGCTCCAGCTCTTTGCCCTGAGGGGACAGGGCCGGATGCACAAGCACCGGCTGCTGCTCGACTGCCCTGCCATGACCCGTCACCAGTTCACGCAGACGATTTCGTGCACCGCTGATGGTGAAGCCCTGCTCGTAGAGCAGCTCGCGAATGCGACGCACCATCAACACCTCATGATGCTGGTAGTAGCGTCGGTTGCCACGACGCTTCATGGGCTTGAGCTGCACAAACTCCTGCTCCCAGTAACGCAGCACATGAGGCTTGACGTCGCAAAGATCCGCAACTTCACCGATGGTGAAATAGCGCTTGGCGGGAATTGCTGGCAAAGATGAAGCCATGGCTGGTTGCAAGCGGTCAGTGAAGGGATGGGTGAAAGATAGGCAATCACGACCTGCGCAAATCCGGATCAGGCACGGTGTTTTATCGATCGAGATGCCCGCTATGCATTCCTGTTTGCGCAAGTCCTAGCAATATAGCGCGAAGAGCTGACAGGACCTTGCACCGCGCGCGACGCAAGACTGTCAGCTCTTCAGTGACCGATGCTCCGCTTGACAGTGCATCCGCCGTGTGCCAATCGCCTTAAGACTCCGAACTCTCGCCCTGGATCAGCTCCTTGAGCTTGCTGCTGGCATGAAAGGTCACCACGCGGCGCGCAGCGATGGGAATCAGCTCGCCGGTGCGCGGGTTGCGACCGGGCCGAGGCGCCTTGGTGCGGATCTGGAAGTTGCCAAAGCCCGAAAGCTTGACGTCTTCGCCCTCCACCAGCTTTTGCGAGATCAGGTCGAAAAACGCATCCACCATGTCCTTGGCTTCGCGCTTGTTCAGACCGATTTCGTCAAACAGCAGATCGGCCAGCTGCGCCTTGGTCAACGCAGGGCTGTCGATGCTCTCTACGGCAAGCTCCATGGGTCGATCTCCTTGTGGATTGAACATATCAGCGCAGTCGAGCCGCAACGCGTTCAACCAGAGCCGCAATTGTGCCCTGCATGGCGGCCTCGATTTCCGCATCGGTCAGCGACGCGCTGTCGCTGCCCAGCGTCAGACGCACGGCCAGGCTCTTTTCGTCCTGGGCCAGACTGCCCAGCGCCGCTTCCTCGCCCGCCTTGAGCTTCTTGGGACGGAATACGTCGAACAGCACGGCCGAGCGCAGAATGCCGCCCTGCACGCCTTGCTGCACGGCTTCCATCACCTGGGCGTGGGTCACGGCTTCCTTGACGACCACGGCAATGTCGCGCTCCACCGCCTGGTGCTTGGCCACGGGCTTGAACACAGGGACCTGACGGGCCAGCACGGCGTCCAGCTCCAGCTCGAACATCACGGGAGCCTGGGCCAGATCCCATTCCTGGCGCCATTGGGGGTGCAGCTCGCCGACAAAGCCGATGGCCTTGCCGTCCAGCAGCACGCGCGCGCAGCGGCCGGGGTGCATGGCGGGGTGCTCGGCAGGCTCGAACACGGGCTTGGCCGGAGCCAGCAGCGCTTCCACATCGCCCTTGACGTCGTAGAAGTCGACCTTGGCTTCTGCCCTGCCCCACTGCAGCTGATCGGCAGCGCCGTAGGCCAGACCCGCCACGCGCATGGGCTGGTAAAAGCCCTTGACGGTGGTGTCGGAGTCGACCACGGAGTCGTCCTTGAAGAACACGCGGCCCAGCTCGAACACACGCACGCGCTGCGCCTTGCGGTCCACGTTGAACTTCAAGACTTGCAGCAGCGAGCCCAGCAGCGACGAGCGCATCACGCTCAGATGGCTGGCAATGGGGTTGAGCAGCTTGATGGCATTGTTGTTGCCTGCCAGCTCCTGCTCCCACTTTTCTTCGACAAAGCTGAAGTTGATGGTTTCCTGGTAGCCCAGGCCCGCCAGTTCGTGGCGCACGGCATAGGGGCTGCGCTCGTTCTCAGCGCGCAGCTTGGGCGAGATCGGGGCCAGCGGCTTGGGGGTCGGCAGGTTTTCGTAGCCGATCATGCGGGCCACTTCCTCGATCAGATCCTCTTCCAGATTGATGTCGAAGCGGAAGGTAGGAGCAGTCACCGAAATCACGCCCTCCGAAGCCACGGAGGCAGGCAGGCCCAGGCCGTTCAGGGCGTCCAGGCATTGCTGCTGGGTCACGTCCATGCCGATGACCTTGGCCGCACGCGACACGCGCAGCTGCACAGCCTTGGAGGTGGGCATATTGGGCCGCTGGTCGTCCATGGCGCCGACCTGTGTCTCGGGCGTGCCGCAGATTTCCAGCACCAGCGCGGTGATGCGCTCGATGTGCTCGGTGGTGAACTCGGGGTCCACACCGCGCTCGAAGCGGTGACCGGCGTCGGTCGAGAAGTTGAAGTGGCGCGAGCGGCCGGCCACGGCCTTGGGGAACCAGAACGCGGCTTCGATGTAGATGTTGCGGGTGTCGTCGGAGACGGCCGTGGCGTCGCCGCCCATGATGCCGGCCAGCGACTCAACCTGCTTGTCATCGGCAATCACGCCGACCTTCAGGAAATCGTCGATCTTGATGGTGTTGCCGTTGAGCAGCTTGAGCGTTTCGCCCTCCTTGCCCCAGCGCACATTCAGGCCGCCACTGATCTTGTCCAGATCGAAGATATGGCTGGGACGGCCCAGCTCGAACATCACATAGTTGGAGATATCCACCAGCGGGCTGACCGAGCGCTGACCGCAGCGCGCCAGGCGGTCCACCATCCACTGGGGCGTCTTCACCCGCGTGTTGACGTTGCGCACGATACGGCCCGAGAAGCGTCCGCACAGATCGGTCGCCTCGATCTTGACCGGCAGCTTGTCTTGCAAGGCCACGGCCGCAGCGGGGAAGGACAGAGCTTTGAGCGGCGTGCCGGTCAGCGCCGACAGCTCGCGCGCCACACCGTAGACACTCAGGCAGTGCGCCAGATTGGGCGTGAGCTTGAGCGTGAACAGCGTGTCGTCCAGATTCAGGTACTCGCGCACGCTCTGGCCCAGGGGCGCATCGGCAGGGAACTCCAGCAGACCGCTGGCGTCTTCGTCGATGCCCAGCTCCTTGGCCGAGCACAGCATGCCAAAGCTCTGCACGCCGCGCAGCTTGCCGATCTTGATCTTGAAGGGCTTGCCATCGGCACCGGGCGGCAGCTCGGCGCCCACGGTGGCGCAGGGAATGCGGATGCCCACGCGCGCGTTCGGCGCGCCGCAGACGATGTTCAGCAGCTCGGGCTGGCCAATATCCACCTTGCATACGCGCAGACGGTCGGCGTCGGGGTGTTGCACGGCTTCCTTGATTTCGCCGACCACGATGCCGGTGAAGGGAGGCGCCACAGGATCCAGCTCTTCCACTTCCAGACCGGCCATGGTCAGGGTATCGGCCAGTTGCTGGGTGGTCAGATTGGGGTTGCAGTATTCGCGCAACCAGGATTCAGGAAATTGCATAGTCAGACTCTTTGGCGTTCATGCCAGTCGCACCGCAAGCGGTCTGCCACTGGCTGGGCATGCGTATCATCAAAAAGATGAGCTACTAGCGCTCGTCACACAAGGATTTCAGCATAAAAACTATCTGAAATCGTTTCAAAGCGTGCGCTGACAGCTCACTTTTTTAATTACTGAAACTGCGACAGAAAACGGATGTCGCCGTCGAAGAACAGGCGCAGGTCGTTCACGCCGTAACGCAGCATGGTCAGGCGGTCGGGGCCCATGCCAAAGGCAAAGCCGATGTATTTTTCGGGGTCCAAGCCCATGTTGCGCACCACATTGGGGTGCACCTGGCCGGAGCCCGCCACTTCCAGCCACTTGCCGGCCAGCGGGCCGCTCTGGAACTGGATGTCGATTTCGGCCGAAGGCTCGGTGAACGGGAAGAAGCTGGGACGAAAACGCAGCACCAGATCATCCTGCTCGAAGAAGGTCTTGCAGAAATCGGTGAACACGACCTTCAGGTCCTTGAAGCTCACGTTCTCGCCGATCCACAGGCCTTCGCACTGGTGGAACATCGGCGAGTGGGTGGCATCCGAGTCCACACGGTAGGTGCGGCCGGGGGCAATCACGCGGATCTCGGGCATGGTCTGGCCGGCATCGAGCGCGTTGCGGTAATTCTTCACATGCTGCACGGCATGGCGCACCTGCATGGGGCTGGTGTGCGTGCGCAGCAGATTGGGTGCGTGCTGGGTGCCGCCTTCGACATAGAAGGTGTCGTGCATGGAGCGCGCGGGATGGTCTTCGGGCGTGTTCAGCGCCGTGAAGTTGAACCAGTCGGATTCGATCTCGGGGCCCTGGGCCACATCAAAGCCCATGGAGCCGAAAATACCCTCGATACGCTCCATGGTGATGGAGACGGGGTGCAGCCCTCCCGCGCCACGACGGCGACCAGGCAGAGTCACATCCAGCACCTCGGCCTTCAGATGGGCCTGCAGCTCGGCGTCTGCCAAAGCCTTGCGACGGGCGGTCAAGGCCGCTTCGATCGCCTGCTTGGCCACGTTGATGGCGGCGCCGCGCGACTTCTTCTCTTCGACGGAAAGCTGCGCCATGCCCTTCATGAGCTCGGTCATCTTGCCCGACTTGCCCAGAAACTGCGCCTTGGCATTTTCCAGATCAGCGGGGGTGTGGGCTTGCGCAAACAGTTGCTGTGCGCTTTCGACCAGAGAATCCAACTCGTTCATATCGACTCTTTATCGACTTGTAAAAATAAACAAGGGCTAGTGCCTTTTCAAGCCCTAGCCCTTGCTGTTTGTGCATCAGCAGCTACCGAACAAGACACGACTTCTGCAATCAGGTTCGAGCAAGATGCTCGCCCATCGGCAAATGCCTTTGGGGATTCTGGTCTGCAAAAGTCCTACAAGAGTAACTACCGATCGTGACCTCAGGCAGCCAGCTTGGCCTTGACTTGGTCGACGATAGCTGCAAAAGCAGCCTTGTCGTGCACGGCGATATCGGCCAGCATCTTGCGGTCGATTTCGATGGCAGCCTTCTTCAGGCCGTTGGCGAATTGGCTGTAAGTCAGACCCAGTTCACGTGCAGCAGCGTTGATACGAGCGATCCACAGCTGACGGAACACGCGCTTCTTGGTACGACGGTCACGGTAGGCGTATTGACCAGCCTTCATGACCGCTTGCTTGGCAACGCGGAAGACGTTACCACGGCGACCGCGGAAACCCTTGGCCAGATTCAGAACTTTTTTGTGACGGGCACGGGCCGTTACACCACGTTTGACGCGAGGCATGTGTTTTCTCCTAGTTCGTCAGTGAATTACAGACCAGCGCCAGGCAACATCTTTGCGATGGAGCCCATATCGCCTTCATGCACGTTGACAATGCCACGCAGGTGACGCTTGTTCTTCGTGGTCTTCTTGGTCAAGATGTGACGCTTGAAGGCTTGACCGCGCTTGACGGTACCACCGGGACGAACGCGAAAACGCTTCTTCGCGCTGCTCTTAGTCTTCATTTTGGGCATGTGAATGCTCCTATTGAATTTGTGCTCGCAAGGCGGTGTGCAACCTGCACACACTTCGCTGGCCTCCGAGGCACTTGTTTGTCAGTCCGGCCAGGCCGGACTGACGTCTTGCAGGCAAGCCTGCAAATTCTTTGTTGCCGCACAAAAACGACTTACGCAAATCAGGTCTTAGGCAAGGCATCTTCTAAAAGAAGCTGGCCGTTGCGACATCCTTGTTTGCGTAAGTCCTGCAAAAGTGGGCCAAGCCCACTTTTACCCGCAAGGCAAAACAGCAATTATGCCTTATCTGCAGCTTCAGGTGCAGCAGCGACGCCATCACCTTGTGGTTTTGCACCACCGGCAGGCTTCTTGCCGCCTGCACGAGACGGCGCCACCATCATGATCATCTGACGGCCTTCCAGCTTGGGGAACTGCTCCACCTGGATGGAATCGGCCAGATCGTCGCGCAGACGGTTGAGCAGATTCAGACCCAGCTGCTGGTGCGTGATTTCACGGCCGCGGAAACGCAGCGTGATCTTGCACTTGTCGCCTTCCGCCAGAAAACGGCGGATATTGCGCAGTTTGATGTTGTAGTCACCATCATCCGTACCAGGGCGGAACTTCACTTCCTTGATTTCGATGACGGTCTGCTTGGCCTTGGCTTCGGCAGCCTTCTTCTGTTCCTGGTACTTGAACTTGCCGTAATCCATCAAACGGCAGACCGGAGGAGATGCGTTGGCCGCAATTTCCACCAGGTCGACATCCAACTCACCGGCCATGCGCAGCGCTTCTAGCAGCGGCACGATGCCCAGAGGCTCGTTGTCAGGACCAGACAGACGCACTTCAGGCGCCATGATTTCTCGGTTCAGTCGATGCTTGCGCTCTTCACGGTGGCGCCGATCGCGAAATTCAGTAGCTATGGTTTTCACCCTTGGATTGAAATGGCTACAACAGCGTAGCCGGCTAGCGTGCCTTGCACGCTGACCGGCCCGCCACAAAAATTAATCTGCTTCAGGCCTTGGCCGTGATGTCCTTGGCGAGCAATTCAATGAATGCATCAACCGACATCACACCGAGGTCTTTGTTACCCCGGGCGCGCACTGCAACCGCACCAGCAGCCTTCTCCTTGTCGCCTGCGACAAGGATGTAGGGCAGCTTCTGCATGGAATGCTCGCGTATTTTATACGTAATCTTTTCATTGCGCAGATCTGTCACTACCCTAAGGCTTTGATTCGGCAATGCTTTTTGCAGCTTCTGCGCAACTTCCTGCGCATAGTCGGCCTGAGCGTCCGTGATATTGAGCACGGCAGCCTGCACGGGAGCCAGCCAGGCAGGCAGCGCGCCCGAGTGATGCTCGACCAAAATGCCGATGAAACGCTCGAGCGAACCCAGAATCGCGCGGTGCAGCATGATGGGACGATGGCGCTCGCCATCCTCGCCCACGAATTCCGCATCGAGACGCTCGGGCATGTTCGGGTCCACCTGGATGGTGCCGCACTGCCATTCGCGACCCAGCGCATCCTTCAGGGTGTACTCGATCTTCGGGCCGTAGAACGCGCCCTCGCCCGGCAGATACTCGAACTCGCAACCCGAAGCGCGCAGACCTTCGGCCAGCGCGTTCTCGGCCTTGTCCCAGGCTTCATCGGTGCCGATGCGCTTCTCGGGACGGGTCGACAGGCGATACAAAATATTGGTGAAACCGAAGTCGGCATACACCTTTTGCAGCAGCGAAGTGAAGGCCGTCACCTCGGCCTGGATCTGGTCTTCGGTACAGAAGATGTGACCATCGTCCTGAGTGAAGGCACGCACGCGCATGATGCCGTGCAGCGAACCGGTGGGCTCGTTGCGATGGCAGTTGCCGAACTCGCCAAAGCGCAGCGGCAGATCGCGATAGCTCTTGATGCCTTGCTTGAAGATGATGATGTGGCCCGGGCAGTTCATGGGCTTGAGGGCATATTCACGCTTTTCCGAATCGGTGGTGAACATGTTTTCGCGGTACTTGTCCCAGTGGCCGGTCTTCTCCCACAGGCCCTTGTCCAGAATCTGCGGAGCCTTGACTTCCTGGTAGCCGTTGTCCTGATAGACGCGGCGCATGTACTGCTCGACCTGTTGCCAGACTGCCCAACCCTTGGGGTGCCAGAACACGGTGCCGGGCGAATGCTCATCGATGTGGAACAGATCCAGCTCGCGGCCCAGCTTGCGGTGATCGCGCTTTTCGGCTTCTTCCAGGCGGAACAGATAGTCCTTGAGCTCGTCCTTGGTCGCCCAGGCGGTGCCGTAGATGCGCTGCAGCATCTCGTTGCGGTGGTCGCCACGCCAGTAGGCACCGGCCACCTTCATCAGCTTGAAGTGCTTGAGCTTGCCAGTGCTGGGCACGTGAGGGCCACGGCACAGATCTTCGAAGGCGCCTTCACGGTACAGGCTCACATCCTCGTTGCTGGGGATGGAGGCAATGATCTCGGCCTTGTAGGCTTCGCCGATGCCCTTGAAGTACTGCACGGCCTCGTCGCGCGGCAGCACGCGACGCACCACCTGCTCGTCCTTGTTGGCCAGCTCGGTCATCTTCTTTTCGATGGCAGCCAGATCTTCGGGAGTGAAGGGACGCTTGTACGAGAAGTCGTAGTAGAAACCGTTTTCGATCACAGGGCCGATGGTGACCTGGGCATCGGGAAACAGCTCCTTGACGGCATAGGCCAGCAAGTGAGCGGTGGAGTGGCGGATCACCTCCAGACCATCGGCATCCTTGGCGGTGATGATGGACAGCGGCGAATCCTGCTCGATCACAAAGCTGGTGTCCACGACCTTGCCGTTGATCTTGCCGGCAAGTGCCGCCTTGGCCAGGCCGGAGCCGATCGAAGCAGCGACCTCAGCGACCGAAACCGGGCCCGGATATTCGCGCTTGGAGCCATCGGGGAGCGTGATGTTGATCATGAAATTCCTTGTCAAACCAAATTTGTGTGGGTGAGGGCCAGCGCCAGAGCTTTGGAGTTGCCTGAAAGCAAAAAGCGCGGAACCAGTCCGCGCTTTGATGAGGGGTCGAGAAATCTCGGGCAGGCGCGAACCGCCAGCTGCCATCAGCAGCTGAAGTACATCTCCGATGTAGTTCGCGGTGTCATAACCGTTGATGCCTTTCTCGCCCTTGTGAATTGAAGTCGCGGCATTTTAACCCGGCAAACAAAAAAGCGCCCGAGACTTTCGCCCCGGGCGCATAACCCCTTTTTTTACCTAGACAGAATCACGATTCATCGTGGCTCAATGGAACTGCTCTTCCTCGGTGGAGCCGGTCAGCGCCTTGACGCTGGAGGAGCCGCCCTGGATCACGGTGGTCACGTCGTCGAAGTAACCTGCGCCCACTTCCTGCTGGTGCGAGACAAAGGTGTAGCCCTTGTCACGAGCCGCGAATTCGGGCTCCTGGATCATTTCCACGTAGTGCTTCATGCCTTCGCCGCGAGCGTACTCGTGGGCGAACTTGAAGGTGTTGTACCAGTTGCTGTGAATGCCGGCCAGCGTGATGAACTGGAACTTGTAACCCAGTGCGGACAGGTCTTCCTGGAAGGAAGCGATCTGGCTGTCGTTGAGATTCTTCTTCCAGTTGAACGAAGGCGAGCAGTTGTAGCTCAGCAGCTTGCCTGGGCAGGCTGCGTGCACGGCCTGGGCAAATTCGCGGGCAAAGCCGATATCGGGCACACCGGTTTCGCACCACACCAGATCCGCATAGGGAGCGTAGGCCACGCCGCGGCTGATGGATTGCTCCAGACCGTTCTTGACACGGTAGAAGCCCTCCTGAGTACGCTCGCCAGTCAGGAACGGGATGTCGTTCTCGTCATGGTTGCTGGTGATCAGGTTGGCCGCTTCGGCATCGGTACGGGCCAGCACAATGGTGGGCACGCCCATCACGTCAGCTGCAAAACGGGCGGCGATCAGCTTCTCGACCGCTTCGCGGGTGGGCACCAGCACCTTGCCGCCCATGTGGCCGCACTTCTTGACGGCGGCCAACTGGTCTTCAAAGTGCACGCCGGCAGCACCTGCCTGAATCATGTTCTTCATCAGCTCGAACGCGTTGAGCACGCCGCCAAAGCCGGCTTCCGCATCAGCCACGATGGGCAGGAAGTAGTCGATGAACTCCTTGTCGCCGGGGTTGATGCCCTTGCCCCATTGGATTTCATCGGCGCGCTTGAAGGTGTTGTTGATGCGACGCACCATGGTGGGCACGGAGTCATAGGCGTACAGCGACTGATCGGGGTACATGGTCTCGGAGGTGTTGCCGTCGGCGGCTACTTGCCAGCCCGACAGGTACACGGCTTCCAGGCCGGCCTTGGCCTGCTGCATGGCCTGGCCTGCAGAGATGGCGCCGAAGGCGTTCACATAGCCCTTCTTCGAGCTGCCGTTAATCTTGTCCCACAGCACTTCGGCGCCGCGCTGGGCCAGCGTGTACTCAGGCTGCAGGCTGCCACGCAGACGCACCACATCGGCAGCGCTGTAACCGCGCTTTACGCTCTTCCAGCGTGGGTTCTGTGCCCAGTCTTTTTCGAGGGCTGCGATTTGCTGTTCACGGCTCAGTTGCTGAGTCAGGGATTGGGGCATGGTGCACTCCTTAGCGGTTAAAACAAGATGACTTGGTGTTCGTCCTTGGGATCTACTCTATGTCTGCGACGTTCTTCTACAAAGTCTTATGTCTTATAAAAGACTGAAATTTATATTCAATAAAATCAATGGCTTATTTTTATTTTTCACAATGAGAAAACGCATTTCTCGTATTGAGAAATTTTGCGGCAGCGCAGCATTTCAATTTTTCATAATAAGAAATTGAATTCTTGCTTCATGAAAAATTTGCGCAAGCACGGCCTCTCAAGTCGGCATCCTTTGAACGCGGCACGAAAAAAGTCCCGGCGCCTGTCTTGATCTACCCATTTACCCGGCACGGGACTGGCCAGGCCACTTGAACAAAACCAGGTGACAGGACAAAGACACAGTGCCCAAGGCGGCGAGAACAAAAAAACAACAGCCCCCTGCTCCGAGTCAAATGCATGCAACAGCCCTGCCACACTGCCTTGCATCACCTTCTCTGGTCATCGACATCCATTTCGCCACGCCATGCACACGCCCAGTCGCCCCATCGCCTATCTCTGCCTGGCGCTCAGCATGTCTTTGGTGGGGAGCTATGTGGCCCTGTCCAAGCCTCTGGCTGCCATCTTTCCGGTCATGCTGCTGGCTTGGCTGCGCTTTGGCATCGGTGCCGTGGCCATGCTGGGCTGGCTCAAGGCCCCTGCACACGAGACAACTCTGAGCAGGCAGACCAAATGGCTGCTGTTTTTTGAGTCCTTCTTCGGCAATTTCCTTTTCACGCTCTGCATGATCAGCGGCGTGGCCTTGACCAGTGCGGTCACGGCGGGCGTGACCATGGCCGCAATTCCTGCCGCAGTCGCCATCATGAGCTGGCTTTTTCTGCGCGAAGCCGTTGGCGCGCGTACATGGACAGCCATTGTTTTCGCAGTGGCCGGCATAGGGCTGAATGCCTTGAGCAAGACCGAAAGCAGCCTAACCGCACATCCTCAGCAAGGCCTGGGTCAGTTGCTGCTGATTGCCGCCGTACTGTGCGAGGCTGCATATGCCGTGATCGGCAAAAAGCTCACCGCCAGCGTAAGCCCCAAGCGTATTACGGCACTGATCAATCTCTGGGGGTTCGCGCTTTCCACGCCCGCCGGGCTCTATCTGGCCTGGCAGTTTGATTTTTCCCGGGTTTCGGTGCCTGCATGGGGCCTGCTGCTGTTTTACGCCCTGGCCGCCTGTGTCTGGACGGTGTGGCTGTGGATGACGGGGCTGCGCGCCGTGCCCGCATCGCGAGCCGGAATTTTTACCGTGCTGCTGCCCATCAGCGCCGCTGTGGTGGGTACGCTGGCCCTGGGCGAGCGCATCGGCAGCATGCAATTGCTGGCCTTCGGCATAGCCCTGACCAGCGTTGTGATTGCAACCTGGCCCGGCTCATTGCAGATCAGGCGTTAGGCAGCATCAGCCATCAGGCAAGCAGGTTGCGGCGGCTCAGCACAATGCCGTCGGAGTCGGCATACAGCCAGTCGCCCGGGCGAATCCACAGGCCTGCGATCTGCACATAGGTATCGCGCAGTCCCTGGCCTTGCTTGGCGGTAGGCATGGGGTTGAGCGCCAGCGCATACAGACCCAGGGGCGTGGATTTCAGCTCGGCCACGTCGCGCACGCAGCCATAGACAAGCACCCCGGCCCAGCCGTTCTGGGCCGCCGATGTCGCCACATTACCGCCCACCAGAGCTCGGCGCAGCGAGCCGCCGCCATCGACCACCAGCACACGGCCACCTCCCGGCTCGGCCAGCGCCGCTCGCACCAGACTGTTGTCGTCCAGACACTGCACGGTGCTGACCTCGCCCGTAAAGCCGACATGCCCGCCATAGCTGTGGAACACGGGCGGCAGCACGCGGAAATCGCTGCTGTCGTCACTGATATGCGCATCGCACAAATCGCAGGTGCTAAAGCCAAGAGAAGCCGAGGAATCGCTCATGAAAATCTCCACAGAACCAACTCTCCCGCATCTTGCCCTGAGCACCCGACATAACACAAGCACCTGCGGGCACACACAGAGAGCAACTTTTTCACAACACTCTCAAGGAAAAACCCGTGAAAACGGACACTAAAGGGCCTGAGAGCAACAAATCAAGGCAAAAAAACAGCCCACTAGCTTGGAAGAGCGATTTTTTGCCATTAGCATCAGCCTCAGCCAGTGGATTGCAGCTGTATTTCGCTGGTGATAAGTCCACTACCCAATTAGGAATAAGCAAAATGGCAACTGCAAAGAAGGCACCCGCTGCAGCACCGGCAGCAGCTCCCGCCGCTAAGAAGCGCACTCCCAACGCTGCCTTCATGAAACCTCTGACCCCCAGCGCCGCTCTGGCTGCCGTGGTTGGCAAGGATCCCCTGCCCCGCACTGAAATCATCAGCAAGCTGTGGGTCTACATCAAGGCCAACAACCTGCAAGATGCGGCCAACAAGCGCATGATCAACGCTGATGCCAAGCTCAAGGAAGTCTTCGGCAAGCCCCAAGTCTCCATGTTCGAGATGGCCGGCCTGATCGGCAAGCACGTCAAGTAAGCACTGCGCTTGCGCTGACCACAAAAAAGCTGGCCTGAGCCAGCTTTTTGCGTTTCTGAGACAAGCACCTCACGGCCGAACGGCTGATACCGCAAAGCAAGCCGGGGCTTGCGATCGAGCCCGGCGTGAAGCCGCCCTGCACAGCAACAGGCAAAGCCGGTCTCGGCTTTTTCAATACACATCGCGCCGGTAGCGGCCCGAGCCCAACAGCTCGGCCACCTTGGCCTCGCCCAAAATGGCCTGCAGCGTCAGATGCACGCCTTGCCCCATGCCGCTCAGGCTGCCGCAGACATAGATGGCCGCGCCACGCTCCACCCATTGCCGGACTTCCTGTGCATGGCTGCGCAGCAAATCCTGCACATAGCGCGAATCCTTACCGTTGCGCGACCAGGCCTGATCCAGCCGTGCCAGTCGGCCTTGCCTGAGCCATGCGCCCAATTGGTCGGCAAATAGCGCGTCGTGCTGCGGGCTGCGCTCCCCGAACAACAGCCATTGATCACCAAGCCCTTGCTGCACACGCGCCCTGATATGGCTGAGCAGGCCCGCCAGGCCCGAGCCATTGCCGATCAGAATCAGCGGCCGCCCGGCGTTCTCACCGAGTCTGAAGCCTCGGTGCTCGCGCAAGGTCAGCGGCAGTACATCCCCCTCGGCCATGCCTCGGCACAACCAGTGCGAGGCAAGGCCCGGTGAACCATCGGCACGCGTGCTCTCGCGCACCAGCAGTTGCAGGCTGCCATCGGCCGTGATCGAGGCGATCGAATAGTCGCGCGCACGCTCAGGGTCGGCAGGCACGCACAGAGACACCAGATCGCCCGACTCCCACTGCGGCAGCTCGCCCGACTGCGGCGTCCACTCCAGCAAGTGCAGTGCCCCGCCTTGGCTGCCGGGATTGAGCAAACGCCGCCGACTGAGCACAAAAGGTATGCTGGCCGGCGCCTGCAACCAGTCCGAATCCAGCTCCCGGGCTGGCGCAGACTCGCCCAGCAAGCCCTGTCGCATCTGAGCGACCTGGGTCTGCCAGCTCTGCAAGCTCAAGGCCTCCATATTGTCCACGCAGACCAGATCGCTGCGCGCGCCGCCGCTCTGCAACCACTCGTGCACCTCCACACCAAACGCACAGAACTCCTGGTATTCACGATCACCCAGCGCGAGCACCAGGCTTTGGTGCCGGCTCAGCTGAGGCTGCGTGGCCATGAGCTGCTGGACAAAGCCCAGCGCATGGTTGGGCGCATCGCCCTCGCCTGTGGTGGACAGCAGCCACAGGCTGTGTGCATAGTGCTGCAGCAGCTCGGTCGTCAGCTTCTCGACGGGCAGCAGGCGCACCTGCAGACCGCCATCGACCAGCATCTTGACCGTGGCACGGGCCAGGGCCTCGGCCTGCCCCGTCTGGCTGGCATAGGCGACCAGGACGGCAGGCGCAGCAGCATCGCCTTGCGAGACCTTGCTCTCGGCCTCATCGGCCAGGCGCTGCTTGCGCACCTTGGTGCCAATACCCCAGCACATGCCTGCATAGGCTGCGACCAAACCCATAGCCCCATAGATGCGCTCGGGCGTCAAAATCCATTCCACTGTCATGCCTCAAATAGGTTGATCCAGGCCGGTGTCTTGAGCACCCGTCTGCGGGCCTCATTGCCATCGGATGCGAGATGCGATGTGAGCACGGCTGCAATCTCGTGTTCACGGGCAAAGTCCATGCCTTGCTGCGGACCCAGCACCGTGAGCACGGTGGCCAGCGCATCGGCATGCATGCATTCCTCATGGAACACGGTCACGCTGGCCAGATCATGCGTCACCGGCCAGCCCGTGCGCGGATCCAGCGTGTGCGAATAGCGCCTGCCGGCCTGCGTGAACTGATGCCAGAAATCGCCCGAGGTGGCAAAAGCGCCCTCCCTGCAGGCCACGACCAGCGGCTCGGCCTCGGCAGAACCGCCCGTGCCCAGCTGCACCTGCCAGGGCCGCCCATCAGGGCGCGCCCCCCAGCTGCGCAGCTCACCGCCAATTTCGAGCATGCCCGCAGCCCAGCCTGCGGCCTGCAGCTTGCGCACAGCCCAATCCACGGCAAAGCCCTTGGCAATGCCGCAAAAATCCAGCTCCAGACCTCCGGACTGCTGCAACTGCCGGGTTTGCGCATTCCAGCGCAGATGGCCGTGGCCGCTGGTCTTCAGCAAGCGCTCGATCTCATCGCCGGCCGGCGCCTGCCCTGAATGCGGCTGCAGCGGGTTCTGGCGCGGCCCGAACCCCCACAGCGAGACCAGCGCCCCCATGGCGGGATCCAGGGCCGCGCCGGATAGCCGGCTCCAGTGCAAGGCCGCTTCCAGAACATGGGCGAACTCCGCCGGCACTATATGCGTTTGACCGGGTCCTGAACGATTGAACCGGGTGATCAGCGAATCCGCCTCCCAGTTGCTCATCTGAGCGATGACATCAGCAAACACCTGCTCCAGCAGAGCCTGCGCCGGCTCGGTGGGCAGGTAATCCGGGTTGGCCAGACACAGCGACCAATGCGTGCCCATGGTCTGGCCGGACAGGCGATGAATACGCCCGTCCTGCCGATGCTGCAGGCTTGCAGGTCGCCAGCGCTGCACGCCAAAGTCCGGCGCCGGCATCCGAGCGCGAGCCTGACTCTGTGCCGCCGACAAGGGCAGTTGCCAGAGACTGGCGTCAAAGCGTACGCGGGGGGGTGTGGGCATGGGCATCCAGACAAAGGCGAAAACAGCAGCGAAAACAACGACGCGCCCGGATCGGGCGCGTATTCAGTCCATCAAGCGCCAACGCTTAAGGCAGGACTTCCAGAGTCGCGATATAGCCCAGGCGACGCTCCGTTGCCTTGGCAATGCTGGTCTTCTTGTCCGTGGCATCGGCGTTCAGCCAGAACAGACCTGCGCGGGGGAACTTGATCTTGACCTGGCCCTTGGCATCGGTCTTGAGCTTCATGGCGTCCACACCGTCGCGGTAGCGAATGCCGTCGGCCACCAGCTCCAGCTCCAGATCCGCAGCGGGCTTTCCGTCAAGATGAAATTCGAAAGTCGCCTCTTCGCTGGCCACCAGATCATTGGGGTGCGTCACGGGCTTGAGCTCCAGACCCTTGCCGGTCAGCGCCAGCGCCGAAGGCTTGCCCAGGGACACAAAGGTTTCCATGCGGCGCAGATTCTCGGTCACGCGCACTTCCTTGGCATCGGCGGGAATCTGCTTGAGCACTTCTTCCACCGAGCCACGAAGGCGCTTGGGCTGGCCGTTGGCATCCTTGTAGCCACCCATCACGCCGGTCATCAGCATGGTGACGCGGTAGGTGCCGGCCTTTTCTGGCTTGAAGTCGAACATGCTGCGCAACTCGCCCTTGGCGACATTCTTCATTTCCACCGCCGAGCCATCGGGCGCGGTCACCTTGACGGCTTCCAGGCCCAGCGGACGGTGATTGAAGAAGAACACATCGTTGGACACGGCCGCATCCACCGTCACCCAGTCGGACTTGGACAGCACGGTGCTGGAGGGCTTGAACCACAGATCATGCGCCTGGGCGCCCAGTACGGTCAGTGCCAGAGCGGCTGCAGCGAGAGCACGTGTTTTGAACTTCATATCGGGTCCTTGAGAACAAAAAGGGTGACAAATCAAAAGAGAGAGAGACGTGACGGCCAAGCAACACCCTAAAACTGGCGCTACGCAGGCAAGAGACACCAAGGAAGGGTCGCCCCGCACCGAGGGTGTCGTCCCCCTGCCGCGAAGCCAGAGAGGGGGAAGCGGCGGGGCCGCCTAGGCAAAGCCGCTCAGGGGGTGAGAATCAAGATCAAGGCTTCAATTCCAGCTTGATCGCGCCCAGCTCGGTGCTGCCATTGGCGCTCAGGCTGGTGGCCTGCTTGACGGGCCACTCAAAGGGAATGGACACCAGCTCGCGGCCGCCGACTTCACGCGCGGCTTCCACCATCAGCTTGTACTGACCGGGAGCCAACTGGGGCAGCGGGTTCTTGCCTTCGGCAAAAGACAGCGCATGGCTGCCCACAGGCTTGGTCGGCTGGGTCACGCCGTCAATGGGAAAGCTCAGCTCACGGCCCGTACGACGCCACCACTGGCGCATGTCCTTGAGCCACTTGGTGCCCTCGGCATTCTTCATCTTTGCGTCGTACCAGACGGACAGATTGGCTGCCACGCCGCCATCGGCCTTTTCCAGCCACACGGCAACATACGGCTTGTGGTATTCGGCCACCTGCAACTGGGGCACAGTCACAGCCACATTCATGCCGCCCGCGATTGCCGGCAGGCCCACCACAGCGCTCAGCGCCACCGTGGTCTTGAAAATCCGCTTCGCCATTTTTTCTTCCTTCACAAATTTCCAGTCAACTTTTCCCACATCGCATGAAACGAGCGCAATCCCAGTCAGAGACGGCCAGCAAGGGCTGCCCCAGCATGTACCGTCGCCCCCTTTCAAGAGGGAAGGCGCGAAGCGACTCAGGGAGTGCCTCATTTCAATGCACGAGCAGCAATACCAGCAGCGCAGGCAGCACCAGCCCCAGGCCGACCATGGGCCAGGTCATGGGCCGGCGCTGCGCATGCATCTTCAGAATCAGCAGACCCGTGATGCAGAACACCAGACAGCCAATCGCAAAGACATCTATGAACAGGCTCCAGGCTCCGCCCGTATTGCGCCCCTTGTGCAAGTCGTTGAGGTAGGAGATCCAGCCCCGGTCGGTCTTCTCGTACTCGACCGATCCCTCCTTCAAGTCCACGCGCAGCCAGGCGTCGCCACCCGGGCGCGGCATGGGCACATAGGCTTCGTCTTCGCTCCACTCCACGGCAAAACCCTTGGCACTGACCTTGATCTGCCGAGCCAGCCAGCCATCCACCTCGGCAGGCAAGCCCACCGCATCCTTGCTGGCAGCCTGCGCGCCCTGCTTCTGGGCTTGCTGCAGCTTTTCGAGCAGCTCCGGGGGCAATTGCGCATCACGCGATTCGACCTTGGGCTTGGACTCGATCTGCCCGGCGTGATTCAAGGTGAATCCCGTCAAAGCAAACAGCAGCATGCCGATCAGGCAGATGGCGGAGCTGATCCAGTGCCACTCATGTAATTTTTTGAGCCAGTACGCCCGCTGCGGAGCGTTGGGGGAAGCCGCGGTCATTCAGAACTTTCTGGGATTGCATCGCCGCCGGGCCGAACCGGCCTGCGCGACATCGCGCCACAAGGCCGGCCTTGCTTGCGCAGCAAGGCGGCATTCTAGTTGCGCAAATTCTAAATGCATCTCACTTTTATTTACTTTACTTGACGTAAACAAAGCACCCACCCAAGGCAAGAGCGTTTACGCCATCCCGAAAACTCGTGGCTGTACAGGTAGGCAGGATCCGCACCGCCTATCCAGACCGGCTGTCTGTTGCTGTAGTACAACAAAACGCAGGGTGTCCGCAGCCATTATTGAATGATATCGAGAACTATTATCAATATCACCTAGAATCCGCACGCTTTTTCCAAAAATCGACTCCTCATCAAAAGCATGTCCAACCACTCCCTGACTCCGACCGACTCCAACGGCTTGCGCTGCGAGCTCAAGCAAATCGTGATTGCCGCAGGCCTGTGCCTGATTGGCGCCAGCGCGATGGCTCAGCAGGAAACCACCTTGTCCACCGTGAATGTGGAAGCCGCTGCCGACGCCAGCTTCAAGACCGAAGCAAGCCCTCAAGGCAAGTTCACCGCCCCTTTGCTGGACACGCCCAAGACCGTTCAGGTCATCAATGAAGAGATCATCAAGCAGACCGGCGCCACCAGCCTGCAGGATGCCCTGCGTTCCACCCCCGGCATCACCTTCGGCAACGGCGAAGGCGGCAACCCCACAGGCGATCAGCCTTTCATCCGCGGCATGGACGCCCAGTCCAGCACCTTCGTGGACGGCATGCGTGACATCGCCTCCGGCACCCGCGAGTTGTTCAACGTCGAAGCCGTGGAAGTCATCAAGGGCGCGGACTCGGCCTACGCCGGTCGTGGCGGTGCAGGCGGCTCCATCAACATCACCACCAAGAAGGCCAAGAACGAGAACTTCATCTCGGGCGACGTGGGCCTGGGCACCGACAACTATCTGCGCGGCACGCTGGACATCAACCGCAAGATCAACGACACCACGGCTTTCCGTCTGAACGCCATGGGCCACAGTGCCGACGTTCCTGGCCGCAACGGTCCCGACAACAAGCGCTGGGGCATTGCTCCCACCGTGACCTTCGGCATGGGCACGCCCACCGAAGTGACGCTGTCCTGGCAGCATCTGCAGACCGACAACACACCCGATGGGGGCGTACCTTATCTGTACAGCAATGCGGCCATGGCGGGACTGCCCGGCGGCAGCACCGTGCGCCCCACTTACGGCAATGACCGCGCCAACTGGTACGGCCTGAACAACCGTGACTTCGAGAAGGAAAAGAGCGATCTGTTCACTGCCTCGGTCACCCACAAGTTCACCGACACCAACAAGATCCGCAACAGCCTGCGCTACAGCAAGACCAAGCAGGACTATGTCTGGACCCAGCCCGACGACTCCAAGGGCAATGTGCTCAATGGCTATGTCTGGCGCCGCGGCAACGCACGCGTATCCGACACCACCACGCTGCAGAACGTGACCGAGTTCACCGGCAAGGAGCAGACCGGCTCCATCGGCCACAGCTATGCCTTCGGTCTGGAGCTGTCCAAGGAAAAGGCAGATGTGCGCTCCGCCGCCATCCAAAGCGGCGGCACCTGCACATCGGTATCCGACCCCTGGTGCACCACCCTGAGCAACCCCAGCGGCGCCAATGCCCCCTGGAACTTCGCCTGGGCACTACCTACTCAATCCACCGTCAACAAGATCGACACCATCGCGGTGTACGGCTTTGACACTCTGAAGCTCAACGAGCAATGGCTGGTGAACGCCGGTCTGCGCGTGGACCACTACAAGCTCAGCGCATCCGGCCCCGCAAGCACGGGCCGCAACCCTGCCCCCGCATACGACCTGAGCCGCAGCGACACGCTGTTCAACTACCAGTTGGGTGTGGTCTACAAGCCTGCGGCCAATGGCAGCATCTACGCCAATCTGGGCACCTCTTCGCGCCCCGGCGGCTCGACCCTGGGTAACGGCAATGAAGATCTGGCTGCCAACACCATTGCACTGGCCGACCTCAAGCCCGAGAAGACCAAGTCCATCGAGCTGGGCACCAAGTGGGATCTGCTGGACAAGAAGCTGAACCTGAGCGCTGCCATCTTCCGCAATGAGGTGACAAACGTCCGCATTACGGAAAACGGCATCACCTACATGGGCGGCAACAAGGAAGTCAACGGTCTGGAGCTGGGCTTCACCGGCCAGATCCTGTCCAACCTGAGCGTGTTCGGCGGCTATACCTTCATGGATAGCGAGCAAAAGAACATGGGCGTCGGCAACGTCGCCAATGGCCGCCCCTTCATCAACACCCCCAAGCACAGCTTCAGCCTGTGGACCAGCTACAAGCCCATGTCCAAGCTGACGCTGGGTATGGGCATCTATGCGCAAAGCAGCGTCAATGCAGCTTATGCAGTGTCCACCGTGGATGGCGGCATCGTAACCAAGGGCGCCTCCGGCTATGCCCGCTACGACGCGATGATGGCCTACCAGATCGACAAGAACCTGAGCTTCCAGCTGAATGTCTACAACCTGGGCAACAAGGCTTACTACACCGGCGTGCGCTCGCCCCACTACGCCAATATCGGCGCTGGCCGCTCTGCCGTGGCTTCGCTCAAGTTCACGTACTGATGCAAGCCCTGCCTGCGCTTGATCTGGCGCAGGCTTGCAGCAAACCATCACTCCAAGCCCCGCAGGCCCCGGATGCCAGCGGGGCTTTTTACGTGCACACTGCCCGGATACTCTTTCAGAATGTCGGATTCTGGTTCTTAAAACCATAGCTGCTTACGCTTGCCCTTCAATGATTTCAATATGAAAAGATATTGAAAACAATATGCAGCAAGCGCAAGCAGCTATGGTTAATGAGAGACCAGGATCAACAACCGCCAGATACCCACCCATGCTGCTACGCATACCCGCCCTGCTCACTCCCGATGAAGTACGCCACTGCCGTCAGGCGCTGGAAGCCGCCAGCTGGCAGGACGGCAAGGCCACGGCCGGCCATGTGGCGGCTCAGGTCAAGCGCAATCTGCAGCTGCCACTGGACAGCAAGACCGGCCAGCAGATAGGTGATCTGATCCTGGACCGGCTGGGCCGCAACCCGCTGTTCATGTCGGCGGCCCTGCCGCTCAAGGTCCTGCCGCCGCGCTTCAATCGCTACGAGGGCGGAGGCACTTATGGCAACCATATCGACAATGCGTTCTTCACCATTCCGGGTACCGCCATCAAGGTCAGAACCGATGTCTCCACCACGGTCTTCTTCAGCGATCCCGACGAATACGAAGGTGGCGAGCTGATGGTGGAAGACACCTTCGGTCAGCAAAGCGTGAAGCTGGCGGCGGGCGACGCCATCGTCTACCCCGGCACCAGCCTGCACCGCGTCAACCCCGTCACACGCGGCACGCGCTATGCCTCGTTCTTCTGGACGCACAGCCTGGTCAAGTCGGCGGAGCAGCGCCGTCTGCTGTTCGATCTGGACCAGAGCATTCAGCAACTCAGCCAGGAGCAGCCCGAACACCCGCGCGTCGCCGCCCTCTCGGGCACCTATCACAATCTCTTGCGCATGTGGTCGGAAAGCTAGCCCCCAGGGGGACGACAGCCTGCGCTGCTGGGCAGCCCTCGCCGGCTGTCTCCTCCTGCACCGGGCCTGCTCTGTCGCCCCATCCCCATCCAACCGGCTTGATTTATGACTGTTGAACGTTTGAATGCCACAGGCCAGCCCGTCAAACCGCCACTGACGCAGATTCCCGCTCAGACAGGCTCCCTTGCGGACTACGCCCGGCTGGCGCGCGAGCATATGGAGGCCCACGCCTGGGCGCATATGGAAAGCGGCGCCGATCAGGGGCTGACGCTGGCTCATAACCGCCAGGCGTTTGACCGCTTTCGCCTCTGCCCGGAGCCGCTGGTCGATCTGTCCGCAGCCCATACGCGGCAAAGCCTGCTGGGCCAAAGTCTGGACTGGCCGTTGCTGCTGGCGCCTGTTGCCTATCAACAGCTGGCGCATCCCGAGGGCGAGCTCGCCACGGCACGCGCGGCCATGGCCATGCGCACCGGCATGATGGTCAGCACCCTGTCCAGTTGCACCCTGGAAGCCATTGCCCAGGCCGCGCAAGCCGCAGCCCAGGAGCTGGGACGCAGCGGCCCGCTCTGGTTTCAGCTCTACCAGCAGGCAGCACGCGAGCACACGTTGCAGCTGATCCGACGCGCCGAAGACGCCGGCTATCAGGCGCTGGTCTGGACGGTGGACGCCCATATCAAACGCTCCAGCTACCCGCTGCCGCCAGGCGTGGAGGCCGTCAACCTGCGCGGCATGCCCCAGCAGCGCCAGAGTGGCGACCTGATGAGCGAGCACATTCTGTTCGGCTCCGAGCTGGCCCGAGGCGCGCCCACCTGGGACGACCTGGTCTGGCTGCGTCAGCAAACCCGGCTACCGCTGATCATCAAAGGTCTGCTCTCGGCCCGCGCCGCCGCGCAAGCCGTGGAACTGGGGGCCGATGCCATCGTGGTCTCCAACCATGGCGGGCGCGTGCTGGACACCGCCGTCTCCGCTCTGGAAGTGCTCGCAGCCATACGCGCGGCCACACCTGCCCATATCCCGCTGCTGATGGATGGCGGCGTGCGTCAGGGCACCGATGTGCTCAAAGCCATCGCACTGGGTGCCAGTGCCGTGCTGCTGGGTCGGCCCCAGATGCATGCCCTGGCAGTGGCCGGCATGCTGGGCGTGGCCCATATGCTGTATCTGCTGCGCGCCGAGCTGGAGCTGGCCATGGCCCAGACCGGCTGCGCCAGGCTCGATCAGATCGGGCCCGGGCTCTTAACCACTTGCTGATTGTGCGTAATTTGGCGGCATGCATTGCAAATGCGATGGATTCTCATTTATACTCCGCCTATTACATCAATAGCCAGCAACAACTGCCTGTAGCCATGATCGTCTGTGTATGCCGCCGGGTTTCTGACCGAGAAATAGCACGCCACGCGCATGCGGGTATGAGCTTTGACGAAATCCAGTTTGAATTGGGTGTTGCCACACAATGCGGGCGCTGCGAAGGCTGTGCACGCGATGTCGTCGCCCAGTGCAGTGCAAGCCATCCGATCGCGGCGATCCACAACGAAGCGCAATCGTGCGCTTCGGTGCAGACCGTTCAGCTTGCCACCAATATTCTGGAAAGCAAAGCATGGCCCACCTCTCCGTCCTCTCAGCCGTCTTCGGCAGCCTGATTCTGGTGATGGTATGCACTTGGTGGATCCTGCGTGAATGATGCGATCCCGTCTGCGTGCCCTGTTTCCTCGGCCAGCTATTGCCGGTTGACCAGCGCTTTTCCTTTCTGATTCCAGCCTGCGCTGGTTGCTCTTCTCGCTCTTATGTCCCAGTCTGATCGATTTGCACCTGCCAGCGGCGTGAGCCGCAATATGGCAGTTGCTGGTGCTGTGGTTGTTGTGCATGCTGCCGCCCTGTGGGCCATGCAGCATGGCCTGGCCCAGCAAAAGCCGCCAGAGATAGTGATTCCCGCCAGCGTGATTGCCCAGTTCGTGGCGCCGCCTGCTGCCGAACCCGCACCGCCTGCCCCACCGCCGCCTCCCAAGCCTCCCGCACCAGCGCCCAAGCCCGAAAAACAGCAGCCCAAACCCGAGGTCAAGAAGGCTCCGCTGCCCAAGGCAATCAAGGATCCGACCCCTGCACCGGCCGCGCCTCAAGGAGCACTGGAGAGCAACGACAGCAAACCGGACAAGACGCCTCCAGCGCCACCCGCGCCCCCGGCCCCTCCAGCTCCGCCCGCACCTCCGGCACCACCTGCACCGCCCAAGATCGAGCAGCCATCGAGCAATGCAGCCTATCTGAACAACCCCGCTCCCGCTTATCCTTCGGTCAGCAAGCGCATGGGTGAGCAAGGCAAGGTGCTGCTGCGCGTCTATATCAACGAGCAGGGCCAACCCGAGAAAATCGAAATCAAGCAGTCCAGCGGCTTTGACCGTCTGGATGAAGCCGCCGTCAACACCGTGCGCCAGTGGAAATTTGTTCCCGGCAAACGCAACGGCGTGGCCGAACCCATGTGGCACATCGTGCCCATCAACTTTGTTCTCAAATAAATCTGCAGTTCTCAGGAGTACCCATGGAATCCCAATTCGGCATTGCCCACGTCTGGACACAGGGCGACTTCGTGACCAAAGGCGTGGCCATCATCTTGCTGGTCATGTCGGTGGCCTCTTGGCTGGTCATCGTTCTCAAGGCCCTGGATATCGTGAAATTCAAGAAGTTCGCCACCCAGGCACAGGACTTCTGGCACAGCCCCGATCTGGCCACCGGCCTGGAAAAGCTCGGTAACGACAAGCAGAACCCCTTCCGTTTCATGGTGCTCGAAGGCCGCGAAGCCTCCGCCCACCATCGCAAGACCAGCGTCCACCTGCATGACACGCTGGACATCAGCGACTGGGTGACTCGCTGCCTGCGCAACGGCATCAACGAATTTACGGCCCGCCTGCAATCGGGCCTGGCCATTCTGGCTTCCGTGGGCTCCACCGCCCCCTTCATCGGCCTGTTCGGCACCGTCTGGGGCATCTACCACGCGCTGGTGGCCATCGGCATGTCCGGCCAGTCATCCATCGACAAGGTGGCCGGCCCCATCGGCGAGGCGCTGATCATGACCGCCCTGGGTCTGGCTGTCGCCATCCCCGCCGTGCTGGGCTACAACGCTCTGGTGCGCGGCAACAAGGGCATCCTGAATGCACTGAACAGCTTCGCCCACGACGTGCACGCCTACTTCGTGACTGGTGCCCGCGTTTCCGTGGACGGCCAGGTCTCTGGCAATGTGCTGCCCCTGAAGAAAGGCGCCTAAGCCATGTCATTCGGAACCATGGACGATGGGGACAGCGATGATGTGATGAACGAGATCAATATGACGCCTTTGGTGGACGTCATGCTGGTTCTGCTCATCATCTTCATCATCACCGTGCCCGTGATGAAGCACTCGGTCAACGTGGACCTGCCGCGTGCCACCAACCAGCCCGAGGACACCAAGCCTGCCACCGTCCAGCTGGGCATCACGGCCGACGGCAAGTATTCCTGGAACGGCCAGAATATCAGCGACGAGCAGCTGGAGACCAATCTCCAGGCCGAAGCCGTCAAGGAGCCTCAGCCCGACCTGCATATCCGCGGCGACAAGGAAGTGCGCTACGAACGCGTGGCCCAGGCCATGGCCGCCGCCCAGCGTGCCGGCGTCAAGAAAATCGGTTTTGTGACCGACCCCACCCAATAAGCGCGTGCTTGCCCCCAAAAAACGGCCCTCTGGGGCCGTTTTTTCATGACTCGAATGGCATCGAGCAATGGCATCCGCATCTGCCTGCCCAGCCGGGCCAGCTCTTGCGCAACATCGCAAGGCAGAAATCCCGGGCTGGCGCACGGAAGGACGGATTCCCGCAGAAAAATAAACAGTGTTTTTTCGCAAATGAGACTAAGTATCACTTGCGTTTTAATTGAGAATTGTTATCATTCCCTCAGTTTTGAACTTAAGGAATCACGGCATGTCTGCACCGCTTGTTGCGACCTCACAGCCCAACAACCGCAGCTCTTCCTCCATGGCTGCTGCAACCCCCTCAGCCGCTGCCGGCCCCAGCCTGGGCCTGGACAGCGCCCTGCTGCTCAACGGCCAAAAGGCCGTCACCATCCTGCACAACGGCACGCCCTATCGCCTGCAGGCCACCAAGCTGGGCAAGCTCATTCTGACCAAATAAACCGTTTCATCGTGGGGCGACACCGCAAGTGTCGATTCGCCAGCCATAGTCGTTGTAGAGCACCTGCCCTCTCTTGTGCTCACACTTCACATAGCCACGCGTTTTTTCCCTCATCCGCAACCCGCCAAAACAAAACCCCTGCGCTCATCAAGCGACAGGGGTTTTGTTTTGGTCTCTGCCACCGCAGTGGCAGAAATCAAGCGCGATTACAGACCCAGGGCAGCAATGCCGGCCTTGGCAACCTGTGCGTCTTCATTGGCCTTCACGCCGGAGACACCCACGGCACCCAGCACCTGGCCGTCCTTGACGATGGCCACGCCACCTTCGAGCAGACCGTCCACAAAGGGAGCGCTCAGGAAAGCGGTACGACCGTTGTTGATCATGTCTTCGAAAGCCTTGGTGTCCTTGCGGCCCACGGCTGCAGAGCGCGCCTTGGCGGGGGCGATGTGGGAAGAGATGGGAGCAGCACCATCCATGCGCTGCAACAGCAGCAGATGGCCGCCGTCGTCCACGATGGAGATCGTCACGGGCCAGTTGTTCTTCAGTGCTTCAGCTTCGGCAGCCGCAGCGATGGCTTTCACATCGGCCAGTTCGAGTTCGTGCTTGGTCTTCATAAGATAAAAAGCTCCGTTGGATTGTCAATGCAGCAAGCATATTCTGTACTTTGCAGGCAAAAGTAGATGCGATGTGAAAAACATTCCATCCTAAAACTGCCGCATTGCAACGGGGTATTGCAAAGGCTTCTCAAGACCCCCACCTAGAATGACAATGTTTCAACCCACAATTCCTGAAGGAGGAATGGCTACATGAACGAACAAGTCACCACACTGGGCTCTGCGGGCTACGGTGTCTCGCAGCAAGAGCGCAACCGTGTCTTGCGCAATACCTACTGGCTGCTGGCACTCAGCCTGATCCCCACCGTGCTGGGCGCTTGGCTGGGCGTAGCCACTGGCATGACTCGCGCGCTGACGGGCGGCGTGGGTCTGATCGTGTTCATGGTCGGTGCCTTCGGCTTCATGTTCGCGATTGAAAAGACCAAGAACAGCGCCGCTGGCGTGCCCGTGCTGCTGGCCTTCACCTTCTTCATGGGCCTGATGCTATCGCGCCTGATCGGCATGATTCTGGGCTTCTCCAACGGCACCCAGCTGATCATGACGGCCTTTGCCGGTACCGCTGGCGTGTTCTTCGTGATGGCCATGCTGGCCACCGTGATCAAGCGCGACCTGTCGGGCATGGGCAAGTTCCTGTTCGTGGGCGCCCTGGTGCTGATGGTAGGCGCCATCATCAATGTCTTCGTGGGCTCCACTGCAGGCATGATGGCCATCTCCATGCTGGCCATCGGCATCTTCTCCGCCTACATGCTGTATGACCTCAAGCAGATCATCGACGGCGGCGAGACCAACTACATCAGCGCCACCCTGGCCCTGTATCTGGACCTGTTCAACGTGTTCCAGAGCCTGCTGGCCCTGCTGGGCATCATGGGCGGCGACCGCGACTGAACCTCGCCACCACCCAAGCAAAAAAGGAGTGCCTTGCGCACTCCTTTTTGTTTCCGGTAACCTTGACGCCAGGCGCGGTCATCGCATCGATGGATATTTCAGTCATGGACTAAATTTCCGACTGCTGCTGCCGATAACCAGACAAGATGAAGCCAAACCACCTTCCCCGCGCACTTGCCATTGCCCTGCTGCCCCTGGTACTGGCAGGCTGCAAGATTGAAGACATTCCGGGCCTGGGTCCAGACCCACGCGCCGTGGCGCGCGAGTCCGAAGCCAAGGCCATTGGCGGCGCCTGCCGGCATGCCATGCGCGGACTGGAGGATTGCTACGTCCTCAACCCCAAGGCACCCAAGGCGCTGGTGTTTGCGGGCTGGAAGGACATGGATGAATACATGCGCTCCAACAAGATCGAAGGCGTGCCTTCCGTACTGGGTCAGAACGCAGCCGAAAAACGCAGCACTGCGGAGCCCGAGAACAGCGCCGGTCGCAACCGCAGCTGAAATCGCTTGCGCCAGGCCCGGATCATGAGTTCCGGGCCAGTGCCGGCCAACGCCCGCACAGGCCGTAGCAACACTGCTACGGCCTTTTTTATGTTCAGCACCTCTCACGCCAAGCCACTCGGATGTCATATTTCTTCTGCGGACTTTGAATGAAAACCATTATCATTTATATTCATGAAAGATAAATTCCATTCTTAGCCGCACATGCGTGCATCCCAGCGACGAGTTCTGTTGTGCTCTCAACCATGGGGACAAGACTGCCGTGCCAGATGATGACTTCAACCAAATACGCCTTGAGCATGAGGCCCTCATGCTGACCTATAGGGAAGTGCAGACCCGCTGCACGGCCCAGATGCAGTCGCTGGCACGGGAGGTCGAAGCACTCAGGCAGCAGCTCGTACTGCTCAGGGCCAAGGTCATTGTCCGCGATAGCGCTCTTGCCTGGGAGCGTGAGCAGCGCCACGCCCTGGCCCAGGCGATGGCACTGGATCTGCTGCAGGAAACACCTCAACCCACAGCTGACCAGACAGCGTCCGGCGTCGACTGGCCTTTGGTTGAGGATGCCGACAGCCAGGCCTTGTCCGAGCAACAACTGCTGGAGGACAGCCTGCACGCCGCCGACCTGGTGATTTGCCAGACAGGTTGCATCAGCGACGGAGCCTACTGGCGCGTGAAGGATCACTGCAAGCGCACCGGCAAGACCTGTCTGCTGGTGGATCAGCCGACAGCCTTGCGCGTGGTTCGCATTCACCCATCCGGAGAGGACGGAAAAGTCGTGGCAGCCCAAGCCTGCATCGAAGGAGCCTCATGAGAGTCCACACGACAAACGCCTCGGCAGCTGATTTGTTGTCCGCCTGGAAGCAGCAAACCCGCACGGCGCTGGCCGCAACGCTGGAGCATCGCCATCTCTCAGCACTTGAACACTACCGACATGCACAACAGCTTGGCTTGCAGTTGCTGGTCGCAGAGTCCGGCGATATTGCCGACGATGACCGCATCGCCGCTTTTGTTGTTGCCCACCTGAATCTGGCGGATGCTCTCGTCGAAGCAGATCAGCCGGCAGCAGCATCTGAATGCCTGCATGAGGCGCAACAAACCCTGATGCCATTTCTGCAGCAGGACTCCACCAGCCAGTCCCTGAACCTGGCGATATGCCGCCATCTGCCGCAGCTCCTGGCCGCGCGGGCCGAGCATGGTGCAGCAGGCCCCCACGCCGCCGCGGGCGTCTGCGCCTCGACATCCGCCCCCTTTCTCACTCACCCCGCCAGCAACAGGCGCTCTCGCCTTGCCAGCTTCGAGCCTGTGCATTCATCACTGCACTGACTCCCATCTCTCTCACTGCCAAGGCTTTTACTCATGAGCTACACCCTGCCTCCACTGGCCTACGACTACGCGGCGCTGGAGCCGCATATCGATGCGCAAACCATGGAGATCCACTACTCCAGACACCACCAGACCTATGTCAACAACCTCAACGCGGCTCTCGAAGGCACCGAGTACGCGCAATGGCCTCTGGACGATCTGCTCACCAAGGTCGAATCGCTGCCGCAAACGTTGCGCCAGGCCGTGCGCAACAACGGCGGCGGTCATGCCAATCACAGCCTGTTCTGGCAAGTCATGTCTCCCACAGGGGGTGGTCTGCCCCAGGGAGCTCTTGCAGCAGCCATTGACGCAGACCTGGGCGGCTTCGAGAACTTCAAGACCGAATTCACCAAGGCCGCCATCAGCCGCTTTGGCAGCGGCTGGGCCTGGCTCGGCGTGGACCCTAGCGGCAAGCTGCATGTGGAGAGCAGCGCCAATCAGGACAACCCTCTGATGCTTGGCATTGGCAGCGGCAACACGCCGATTCTGGGCCTGGACGTCTGGGAGCATGCCTACTACCTGAAATACCAGAACCGCCGCCCCGAATACATCGCTGCGTTCTACAACGTGGTGGACTGGAATGAAGTGGCGCGCCGCTTCGCTGCCGCCACCCAGCCCAGCAGGAGCTGAGCCATGGGCCCGGACGGACTGCAAAGCGCATCTTCAAGCCAATCGCTCCTGTCGCACAGAACCCGGCTCGGGCTGCTGATCTCTGCGGCTGGTGCTCTGGTGCTGGCATCCATGGTCTGGAAACAGCTGCAGACCAATCCCGCAGCACTGAATGCACTGTTGGGCGGCAGCATGGCGGCACTGGCGACCGCGCTGGGCGCCTTGCCCGTGCTGCTGACCCGACATCCGTCCGAGCGCACACAGGACACGCTGTTTGGCTTTGGCGCAGGCGTCATGCTGGCTGCCTGCGCCTTTTCATTGATTCTGCCCGGGCTGGAAGCCGCCAAGGTAGCGACTTCGCCCGCAAGCAGCGAATGGATGAGCGGAGCCTTGATAGGCACAGCCATCTTGCTCGGAGGTGCCGCCCTGCTGGCCATGGAACGCCTGCTGCCGCACGAGCACTTCATCAAAGGCCGTGAAGGCGCTGATGCCAAGCAGCTGCGGCGCACCTGGCTGTTTGTGATTGCCATCACCCTTCACAACCTGCCCGAAGGTCTGGCCATCGGCGTGGGCTATGCCGCCAACGAGGGCCTGCGTGCCAGCTCGCTCACGCTGGGCATTGCCATACAGGATGTACCCGAGGGTTTTGTCGTCGCAGCCTCTTTGCTGGCTGCCGGCTATACCCGGGGCTTTGCGGTAGTGCTGGGCGCACTGACAGGGCTGATCGAGCCTCTGGGGGCCGTGATCGGCGCCATCGTGGTCAGCAGCTCCACCGTGCTGCTGCCCTGGGGCCTGGGATTTGCAGCCGGGGCCATGCTGTTTGTCATCAGCCACGAAATCATTCCGGAATCCCACCGCAAGGGTCATGAAGCCTGGGCCACCACAGGACTCATGCTGGGCTTTGTGCTGATGATGATTCTGGATACATCCCTTGGCGGCTGAACTGCGCCGCGCAGGCGCAGTTCAGGACATGCTCGCTTATGCGCGCTCGAAAACGGCCATGGACTCCACATGCGCCGTATGCGGGAACATATTCACCACACCTGCTGCCACGCAGCGATAGCCGGCCTGATGCACCAGCAAGCCTGCATCGCGCGCCAGCGTGGCCGGGTTGCAGCTCACATAGACAATGCGCTTGGGGAACTGCCAGTTTTCCTGCCCCTCGGGCAGCGGCGGCAGCAAATCGGGCTGCTCTTCGCTGGCCACACCGGTCTGCTTGGCGCCGATACGGATCTGGTGAATATCGGCAAGTGCCTTGGACAGGGCAAACGCACCTTCACGCGGAGGATCGACCAGCCACTTGTCGGAGTTGCCGTCGGCAATCAGCATGGCGGGCGTCATCTCGAACAGATTGCGCGCCACGAAGCTGGTGGGAGCCAGCTTGTCGTCTTCGCTGCGCGTGGCATTGTTGCCCGCATAGTTCTCGTGCGAGCGCTTGACCAATGTTTCCGAGCCTTCAATGCCCAGCACCTCGCGCGCCATGGTCGCAATGGGCAGCGTGAAGTTGCCAAGACCGCAGAACCAGTCGATGACGCGCTCGTCCTTTTTCGCATCCAGCAGGCGCAAAGAGCGCGTGACCAGCACGCGGTTGATATGCGGATTGACCTGGGTGAAGTCGGTGGGCTTGAACGGCATGGTGATGCCAAAGTCCGGCAGACCGTAGGACAGCTGTGTGCCGCCTTCTTCCATCAGATGCACGGTATCCGGGCCCTTGGGCTGCAGCCACCACTGGACGTTCTGCTCGGCAGCAAAGTCGCGCAGGCGCTGCTTGTCGGCCTCCGACAGAGGCTCCAGGTGACGCAGCACCAGGGCGGTGACATGGTCGCCGCAGGCCACTTCGATCTGAGGACAGGTTTCGCGCGCATCCATGCTGGCGATCAGTGCGCGCATGGGCATGAGCATTGCATCCACATGGGGAGGCAAAATCTTGCAGACCTCCATGTCGGCGATGTAGCGGCTCTTGCGCTCGTGGAAGCCCACCAGCACCTTGCCCTTCTTGGCCACATAGCGCACCGACAGGCGCGAGCGAAAGCGATAGCCCCAGGCCGGGCCTTCGATGGGGCGCAGCAGCGTCTCAGGCTTGACCTTGGCCAGATGCCAGAGGTTGTCTTCCAGCACACGCTGCTTGATGGCGACCTGGGCCGCCACATGCAGATGCTGCATCTTGCAGCCACCGCAGGCACCGGCGTGCAGCCCGAAATTAGGGCAGCCGGGCGTCACGCGCTGCGAGGATTCGCGGTGGATGTCAGTCAGCGTGGCCGCTTCCCAGTTGTTCTTCTTGCGATGGGTGTTGGCGCTGACGATTTCACCGGTCAGGGCGCCGTCGATGAAGACCACCTTGCCATCGGGCTTGCGGGCTACGCCCTGGGCATCCATGTCCATGGACAGCACTTCCAGCCAGCCCTCGGGCAGCGCCGGGGCATCAGACGGGACTTCGGGCAGGTTTTCGGGAATTTTGTTGTCGCGGGATTCACTCATGGTGCCCGATTGTCTCAGGCCACCCCATACCCGAGAGCCGACCACGGCAAAAAACTGCATGGGCGCCCATGTCACGCGCCAAGCCAATCGGCCTTCTGCAAGGCAAATCAAGCCTCAAGGTGCCGCCGACGCTTGTCTGACAGCTATGCAATCAGAAGCGTTGTTCTTCGCGCAGACGACGCTCGCGGTTGTTGCGCGCCGCAGCAATCTGGGCGCGCTCGGCGATCAGGTTGACCTCGGTGGCACAGTTGTACTCGTCGAGCGAGAAAAACATGCGGGCTCCGGAGTAGAGTTGCGGCACCGTCTGATGCAGAGGCAGGGACAGATCGACCGGCGCCACATTGGAGCGATAGATCAGCTCGTTATTGGGTGCATAGACAAAATAGCAGGCAGCCGATGCGACCTGGGCCCAAGCACAGGCCGACAGAACCAAAGCGGCACGCAAGACGGATGCAGCAGTCATGAACTCTCCCTTCCCTGACGGGGCTCCATGCCCCTGTAATGCGACTATTTTACGAGTAGCGACGCAGCGACCAGGTGGACGTGAAATTTCTTCATTTCGAGAAAATTGCCTACCGTCCCGGCTCCCATGGGCAAAGCCTGCACAAACACCTTGCCGATCCCTCTCTGGCATTCACATGAATAGAAATTTCTGTATTGACAGAAATTTCAAGCAAGACCACACTTCGCTTCATGCAACTGAGTCCTATCGCTGAACGCTTTGTGCACCACTGGGGAGATATGGGCAACGCCTGGGGTGTGAACCGCACGGTGGCGCAAATTCATGCACTGCTGTTCTTTCATGGCCGCCCCCTCAATGCCGACGAAATCTGCGAAACCCTGGGTGCGGCACGCTCCAACGTCAGCAACAGCCTCAAGGAGCTGCTGAACTGGAACCTGATTCGCAGCAGCCGCAAGAGCGGTGACCGACGCGAGTATTTCGAGACCTCGGCCGATGTCTGGGAGCTGCTGCGCACCATTGTGCGAGAGCGCAAGCAGCGCGAGTTCGACCCCACCAGTGCACTGCTGCGCGAATTGATCGCCCAGCCCGAATTCGAGCAGGAAACGCCCGATGCCCAGGATCGCGTGCACGAGACGCTGCGCCTCATGGATTCGCTGGGCATCTGGACCGACGAAATGCTGCGCCTGTCCCCGGCCACGCTGGACAAGATCCTGCGCCTTGGCGCCAGCGTCCAGCGCTTTGTCAGAGGCAAGGATGGCGGCCGGGAGAGCGGCAACGATTGAAGCCGAACTGAATTCTGTCAAGGCAGAAAATTGCAAAGGAGTAGCGTATGCGAGTTCTGATCTGCGGCGGCACAGGCTTTCTGGGCCGACATATCGTGAATGCGCTGGCCCTGCTGGACCACGACCCCGTGGTGCGCAGCCGCCACAGCCAGCCGCCTCTGGACTTCAGCGCCTGTACGACAACCGAAGCGTGGCTTGAGCATCTGCATGGCATCGACGCCGTCATCAACGCCGTCGGTGCTCTGCGCGACAAGCCCGGCCAGGATCTGCAGACCCTGCACTCTCTGGCACCCATCGCGCTGTTTGATGCCTGCGCCCAGGCTGGCGTGCGCCGCGTGGTTCAGGTCTCGGCGCTGGGGGCCGATCAGAGCGGCACCCAGTACGCAAGCACCAAGCGCGCGGCCGACGAACATTTGCTGGCGCTGGGCAGGCAAGCGCTGCTCAAGCCCGTTGTCGTGCGCCCCAGCATCATCTTTGGCGCGGGCGGTGCCAGCAGCCAGTTGTTTCTGAATCTGGCCAGACTGCCCGTTTTGCTGCTGCCCGAGCTCATGCGAAGCAGCCAGATTCAGCCCGTGGCCGTGCGCGATCTCGCCGAAGTGCTCGCGCATATGGCGACATCGGACACCTGCGAGGGTATCGTCGAAATCGGCGGCCCCCAGCCGCTTTCGACAGAGGCCTTTATCGCCAGCCTGCGCGCCCAGATGGGTTACGGCCCGGCTTCGGTGCATGCCCTGCCAGACTGGATGAGCAAGGGCAGTGCCAGAGTCGGAGACCAGATACCAGCCCTGCCCTGGTGCAGCGAAACCATGGCCTTGCTGGAAAACGACAACGTCACCGATCCTCAGACCCTGGCCTCGCTGCTGGGGCGCGCCCCCGTGGCTCCGGATGCCATGCTGGCCACCTTGCCCAAGGAAGGCCGCCGCCATGCCTGAGTTGCAAAACGGCAGCAGAGCCAACCCGCAAAAGCAAGCGGCCAGATTCATGCACGCCAGTCTGGTCGTCGTCTGGCTGGGCACGGCTGTAGTCAGCGCGCTGGACTATCTCGGACTCTCAGGCCTCAACCACGAAGGTGCCCGCCTGCTGGACCAGGGCGGCATTGGCGACGCACGCTGGCAGGCACTGCTCATCTGGTCCGGCCTGCTGGCCGATTTGGCTCTGGGTCTGGCCTTGCTGCTGCGCCCCGGCCGCGCCATCTACCTGAGCGCCCTGCTGCTGATGACGGCCATGACCGTGATCGGCACGGCTCTTCAGCCCACGCTGTGGCTGCACCCTCTGGGTCCGCTGCTCAAGAACCTGCCCATCGCCGCCATGCTGTGGTTCTTGCTGCAAACAGGCAACTCGTCCAACAGGCTTGAATCATGAATACCTATCTGTTGCTCAAGACACTGCATATCCTCTCCAGCGTGCTGCTGGTCGGCACCGGCCTCGGCTCGGCCTTCTATATGTTTTTCGCAAACCGCAGTGGCTCGGTCGCCGCCCAGGCCGTGGTCAGCCGCCTGGTGGTACGGGCCGACTGGTGGTTCACTACTCCCTGCGTCTTCATTCAACCGATTACGGGCATTGCCATGGCGCATCTGGCAGGCTGGCCGCTCACCACTCCCTGGCTCGCACTTTCTCTGGGGCTGTATGCGCTGGCTGGCATCTGCTGGCTGCCCGTAGTCTGGTTGCAGATGCGCATGGCGGCCCTGGCCACTCAGGCCCACAGCCAGAGCCAGGCCTTGCCACCGCTTTTCCGGCAGTATCAGTTGCGCTGGGAAGCTCTGGGCTACCCCGCTTTTGTGGCCATGGCCGGCACCTACTATTTGATGGTGAACAAGCCGGCGCTCTGGGGCTGAAGCGCCTGCCACGATCGGCTCGCGCGCATCTCGCTCATCAGGAAAGACGGCCGCCCGCTCATTGCAACGATAGCGGCCATGCCGTCTCAGCCTTCTGCGACTCATCAGCTATCGAAACACGCCAATCGCTTCCACGAGATTTTTCACCTGCCATTGCATGCTGCTGGACGCCTGCGCCCCCTGGGTCACCAACTGCGCGTTCTGCTGCGTCAGATAGTCCATGTCCGCCACCGACTTGCCGACCTGGCTGATCTCCTCGCTCTGCTCACGCGTGGCCTTGCTGATCTCGGCAATGAAGTCCGCTACGCTGCGCGCCTGGGAGACGATCTCACCAATGTTGGTCCCCGCATCTCCGACCACCAAAGAGCCGGCCTCGATGGTGGCCGTGCTGGCCTGAATCAGCGTCTTGATCTCCTTGGCTGCATCGGCGCTGCGCTGAGCCAGGGCTCGCACCTCACCGGCAACCACGGCAAACCCCCTGCCATGCTCGCCCGCGCGGGCGGCTTCCACAGCCGCATTCAGCGCCAGCAAATTGGTTTGAAACGCAATGCTGTCAATCACGCCGACGATGTCGGCAATGCGGCGGGAGTTGGCCGTGATGGACTCCATGGTGGAGACGATCTGATCCATGGACTGCCCCCCGCGCAAGGCCGCCGCGCTGGCTTCGCTGGCCAGCACACCGGCTTTTTGTGCCGTATCGGCGCTGGATTGAACCCGGGCCGTGATCTGCTCCATGGACGCCGAAGTCTGGGCCACATTCACCGCCAGCTGCTCGGTCTGCCCGTGCAGATAGCTGTTGCCCTGCTCGATCTCGTTACAGGCCTGCTGAACATTGAGCGCCTGCTGATTCACATCGTCCACCAGCCAGCGAAACATGAGACCGATCTGGTTGACCGTGCGCAGCGTGGTGCCGATCTCATCCGTGCGCTGCAAGTATTCGGTCTGCCGGTTGTTGCCGGTTGCCACATTCAGCGACTGACGCTTGAGCAGCTCCAGCGGCGTGGCGAACTGGCTCTCCAGCAACAGGGTCATCACCATCAGCGCCACCGTCATGAAGGCCGCCATCGACAAAAACTGCATCTGGCTTTGACCCAGCAGCCAGGTGCCAAGTATCAGGGCGCTCCACAAGGCCAGGGAGTTCAGGCGAATGCGCCAGCGCACCCCCATGTGCCGCCAGATCGACAGCACCTTCCCCAGCCCCTTCTTGGAGACTATGCCTTTGTGCAACTCGGGAGCGGCAGCGCCCTTGTCATGCATGGACTCATACAGCTTTTGCGCCGCCTCGACCTCTTTGCGCTCAGGCTGCGTGCGCACCGACATATAGCCCTTGGCCTTGTCATTGCGGATGATGGGAATGGCATTGGCCCGAACCCAGTAGTGGTCCCCGTTCTTGCGCCGGTTCTTGACCAGTGCACTCCAGGGCTCGCCGCTTTTGAGGGTGGCCCACATGTCGGCAAAAGCAGCCGGGGGCATGTCCGGGTGGCGCACCAGATTGTGCGTCTGGCCGAGGATCTCCTGCGGCTCGAAGCCGCTGACCTCCATGAACGCCTGATTGGCATATTTGATGTAGCTCTCCGTGTCCGTGGTGGACATCAGAGTTGCATGCTCATCAAAGCTGTACTCCCGCTGGGTCACTGGTGCATTGACTCTCATAGATGCCGCTTTTTGGTCATTAATCGAGAAAAACTGCACAGCTTTGTGCCGCAGCCCACGCTGCGGCGACCACCTCTGTGTGTATCAATTATTTACATGTTTTGGGCAACCCACCCACTCCTGGAAAAGCAGTTGTTGCTAGCCCGCGTCAATGCAGATATAGGGCTCCGAGACCTTCATTCAAACGCGCTTTTCTCCTACAGAGGCAGCCGCGCATCGTCCTTGATCTCCTCCATCACCGCATAGGTTCTGGTCTCGCGCACGCCCGGAAGCTGCCACAGCACCCGACCCGCAAAGTCACGATAAGCAGCCATATCGGCCATGCGGGTCTTGAGCAGATAGTCAAAACCGCCTGCCACCATATGGCATTCCATGATGGCCGGATAGGCGAGCACGGCAGATTTGAACTCGTCAAACACATGGGGCGTGGTCCGATCCAGCAGCACCTCGACAAACACCGTCATGCCCACGCCCAGCTTCTGCGGGTTCAGCCGCGCTTCGTAGCCCAGGATGTAACCATCGCGCGTAAGCCGGGCCACGCGGGACTGTACGGCTGTGGGCGACAGCGCCACCTGCTCTGCCAGGCGCAGATTGGAGATGCGCCCATCGGTTTGCAGAATTGCCAGTATTTTTCGATCAATCCTGTCGATATCCACTTCTGAAGCCTCGATCATTGGTGAATTCCTCTTTTTAATTCACTCAATATAGTGATTCATTTTTCGACAAACCAGCAATGATTTTCCCTATGTAGACAGCTGCGCCCGAGCCGCATGCAATGCAGCTGTGAACATGGTGAAGGCCGCGCACCCGCTCGCGTCCAGGCTCTACAACACCTGCACAGACATGCCGACTTTCACTGCGCTGCCAGATTCCAGCCGCCCTGCCGATGAACTGCGTCAAGCCATCAGTTGCGCCACCCGCATGGCCGAGTCCGATGCCGTGGCACGGCTGCTGCCTGCAGCCACGCTGCCGCCCGCCCAGGCTGCCCAGGTCGCTGCCCATGCACAAAACCTGGTCGAGCAGCTGCGCGCCCAACCCGCCAGCGCGGGGCGCCAGGGGCTGGTACAAGGCCTGCTTCAGGAGTTCTCTCTGTCCTCGCAGGAAGGCGTGGCGCTGATGTGTCTGGCCGAGGCCTTGCTGCGCATACCCGATGCCGCCACGCGCGACGCACTGATCCGCGACAAGCTGCGCGGCGGCGACTGGCAGGCTCATCTGGGCAAGAGCCCCTCGCTCTTTGTCAATGCTGCCGCCTGGGGACTGGTGGTCACCGGAAAGCTGGTCGATACGCATAGCGAGTCTGGCCTGCTCGCGGCGCTCAAACGCATCACAGCCAGGGGCGGCGAGCCGCTGGTGCGCAAGGGCGTGGACATGGCCATGCGCCTGATGGGCGAGCAGTTTGTGATGGGCGAGACCATTTCCAAGGCGTTGGAGCGCGCTCGCGAGCTGCAGGCCCGAGGCTTTCGTTATTCCTACGACATGCTCGGCGAGGCCGCACTCACGGCCGAGGACGCACAGCGCTACATGCAGTCCTATGTGAATGCGATTCATGCGATCGGCAAGGCCGCTGGCGGCAAGAGCGTCTATGAACGGCCGGGCATTTCCATCAAGCTCAGCGCCCTGCACCCGCGCTACAGCCGCGCACAATGGCAACGCGTGATGACCGAGCTGCTGCCGCGCGTGCTGCAACTGTGCGAGCTGGCACGCAGCTACGACATAGGGCTCAATATCGACGCCGAAGAAGGCGACCGCCTGGAGCTGTCGCTGGACCTGCTGGAACAGCTGGCCCACGCCCCTGCCCTGGCAGGCTGGAGCGGCCTGGGCTTTGTGATTCAGGCTTATCAAAAACGTTGCCCCTATGTGATCGACTATCTGATCGACCTGGCCCGTCGCAGCGAGCGCCGCCTGATGGTGCGCCTGGTCAAAGGCGCCTACTGGGACAGCGAAATCAAACGCGCCCAGATCGACGGTCTGAGCGACTACCCGGTCTACACCCGCAAGCACCACACCGATGTGGCCTATATTGCCTGCGCTCGCAAGCTACTGGCCGCCCCCAGCGCCATCTACCCGCAATTCGCCACCCATAACGCACAGACCGTGGCCAGCATCGAATCCTTGGCTGGTGCTCAGCCCTACAGCGCCGGACGTTACGAGTTTCAATGCCTGCACGGCATGGGCGAGCAGCTCTACCTGCATGTGGTCGAGGCCGAGGACAAGGCCGCACGCCGCCCCTGCCGCATCTATGCTCCCGTGGGTACGCACGAGACACTGCTGGCCTACCTGGTGCGCCGCCTGCTGGAAAACGGCGCCAACAGCTCATTCGTGCACCGCATCGCCAACCCCGATTGGCCTATCTCTGATTTGATAGCAGCCCCGGCAGACCAAACCTGGGCTGAGGGCCAACCGGGTCCCCAAACCCGAGCCGGGGTGGAGGCACTTCTTGCAGGCGATGACATAGGCCTGCCCCACCCCCGTATAGTGCTGCCGCGCGATCTGCTGGGTGAGCAGCGCCGCAACTCCTCAGGTCTGGACCTGAGCGATGACGGTGTATTGAGCGCTCTGTCTCAAGCGCTTGCGCAAAGCAGGCCCGCACAACTTCGCCAAGGTGTCCATGCCGTGCATGCCGCCGACACCATCGGCACAGCCATAACCAACCCGGCCAGCCATCAGGAGCTGCTGGGCTATGTCAGCGATGCCGGGCCCGCACAGATTCAGCAGGCCATGCAGGCAGCCGCACAGGCCCAGCCTGCGTGGGAATCCACCCCGGCCGAGCTGCGTGCCAGTCTGCTGCAGACTGCAGCCGAGCTCTTTGAAACGCAGATGCAGCCGCTGATGAGCCTGCTGATGCGCGAAGCCGGCAAGACTGCAGCCAATGCCGTGTCCGAGGTGCGCGAGGCCGTGGACTTTCTGCGCTATTACGCGGCTCAGATTCAGCGGCAGGCCGATGCGGATCTGCTCGCCCCCGGCATAGGCCCCGTAGTCTGCATCAGCCCCTGGAATTTTCCACTGGCCATCTTCACCGGCCAGGTCGCAGCCGCCTTGAGCGCTGGCAATGTAGTGCTGGCCAAGCCCGCCGAGCAGACCCCGCTGATCGCCCTTGAAGCCGTGCGCCTGCTGCATCAGGCCGGCATTGCGCCAGACGTTCTGCAGCTGCTGCCCGGCCGGGGCGAGACCGTGGGCGCCGCGCTGGTGGCCGATGCGCGCGTGTCAGGTGTGCTGTTCACCGGCTCCACCGAGGTGGCGCGACTGCTGGCTCTGCAGACCGCCGCCAGGCTGCGCCCCGACGGCCAGCCTGTGGTGCTGGTGGCCGAAACGGGCGGTCAGAACGCCATGTTGGTGGACTCATCCGCCCTGATCGAGCAAGCCGTTCAGGACATTGCTGCATCCGCCTTTGACAGCGCGGGCCAGCGCTGCTCGGCTCTGCGCCTGCTGTGTGTGCAAAACGACTGCGCCGACCGGCTGCTGGCCATGCTGCGCGGTGCCATGCAAGAGCTGCATTGCGGCAACCCGGCCGAACTGGCCACCGATGTGGGGCCCGTGATCGATGCCGACGCCAAGACGGGTATCGAGCGGCATATCGCCAGACTCAGGGCTCTGGGTCTGCGCATCCACCAATCGCCCCTGAGCCCTGAAACTGCCGCACAAGGGCATTTTGTGGCACCCACGCTGATCGAGCTGCCCGATCTGCATCAGCTCAAACGCGAAGTCTTCGGCCCCGTACTCCATGTACTGCGCTATCAAAGGCGCGAGTTGCCGCAGTTGCTGGAGCGCATCAACGCCCTGGGCTACGGCCTGACAATGGGATTGCACACGCGCATCGACGAAACCGTGCAGCAGGTCGCCCAGGCGGCACATGTTGGCAATCTGTATGTGAATCGCAATATGGTGGGGGCCGTAGTCGGTGTTCAGCCCTTTGGCGGCGAGGGGCTGTCGGGCACCGGTCCCAAGGCCGGCGGTCCCCTGTATCTTCCGCGCCTGCAGCAGACACCCGGCTCGCCCCTGCGTTTGCTCAGTCTGCTGCTGCATCAATCCGGGCAGGCACAGGCCAATGCCACGCCCGTCACGGCAGCAGCGGCGACCGCCTTGCGGCAGCTGGGCCACTGGGCCAGGCAGTATGGTGAGGCCATCGTCAGCCGCGATTGCGAGCGCCTGCAATCGGCCCTGCCCGATCTGCATGCTGTGCGCCTACTGCCCGGCCCCACAGGCGAGCGCAATCTCTACCAGTTGCTTGGCAAGCCGCGCACACTGTGCCTGGCGCAGGAAAGAACCATGCTGCTGCAGCAACTGGCGGCCGCACTGGCCTGCGGCTCGCAACCGCTATGGGCACCCGGCCCGCTAGGCACCGCAGTTCACGGCGAGCTGCCAGAGCCACTGCGCCGCCATGTGCTGCTGCTGCCTGCCGGGCTGAGAATCGAGGAAATTGCGCAAACCGAACCCATGGATTCAGCACTGCTGGAATGCGACGACCCTCAATTTCTACGCTGGGCGCAGGCCTTGGCAAGGCGCCCCGGCCCGTTGATACTGCCCACACGCTGTGTGGCAGGCCAGCCCGTTCGGCTGGAACGGCTCTGGCATGAACGAGCTTTGTCGCACAACACGGCGGCAGCGGGCGGCAATGCGGCATTGATGACGCTGGAATAGGCAAAAACCCCCTGAGACGCTGTGCGCCCGATACTCACCACGCCCCTCAGAGCCGTTAACACCACCCAGCAAACCGCAGGTCTGCTATTGAGACTAGGCGCGAAGCCGCAGACAGTACAAAAGAAAGCACCCAGCGCAAGCAGTACCTGCGCTGGGTGCTCTTTGAGAGTCAATGAGATTTACAGCTTGGCGATGGACACCTCTGTGGACTTGACCAGAGCTACCACCTCCGAGCCCACCGCCAAACCCAGGTCATTGACTGAGCGCGTGGTGATCACCGAAGTGACGATGCCCCAGGGCGTTTCCACATCCACTTCCGAGACCACGTCACCGCGGATGATTTCCTTGACCTTGCCCTTGAACTGATTGCGTACGTTGATGGCTTGAATGGACATACAAAATTCTCCTGAGAAGTCGTGAAAGGTTTTGAAAACAGTGTTTGCTGCACTGCATGAAAACGATTCTGAAACCTTCTCCAAAAAACTCAAAAGAATAAAAATAAAAATTTTTATACCAAAAACATCTTATGAAAATCAGCGTCCATACCGTGGCACGAGCCTGCGTGGCACAACGCCTGCGCGGCCAGGCATCGAACAACAGCCCGATCGAGCGGATGACAAAGACGCCCATCACCACGATATGGCTGTGCAAAAAGCTCGAGACATAGAGCACCACCTGTGCCGGCCCCTGCTGCATATTCGCCCCGTGCAGTGCAATACCCGGGGGCTTGAAGCTCTTTCGGGAAGTCCGAGTTGAAATTCAGTCTTTGACAGATTGCAGTGCCGCACGCACCACCTCAGGCGTCAGCGTAGGCACAAAGCTCTCGATGAAGGCATAGGCATAGCCACGCAGCCAGGCATCGCGGCGCAGTGCCAGGCGCGTGAGATTGACCTCAAACAGGTGGCGAGCATCGATAGCGCGCAGATGGCGGTCGCGCTCGGCATCGAAGGCGATGGAGGCAATGATGCCCACACCCATGCCCAGCTCCGCATAGGTCTTGATTACATCGGCATCCATGGCGGTAAGCACCACATCAGGCACCAGCCCGGTCGCCGCAAACGCCTTGTCGATATGGGCACGCCCCGTGTAACCCTGCTCGTAGGTGATGATGGGGTGGCGCGCCAGCGCTTGCAGCGTCAGTGCTCCTTCTGCATCGAGCAGTTCATGGCCGGGCGGCACGACCACGCTGTGCGACCAGCGGTAGCAAGGCAGAGTCACCAGATTCTCATAACTGCCCAGCGCCTCGGTGGCCACGCCGATATCGGCCTCGCCCGAGAGCAGCATCTCGGCCACCTGGCGTGGCGAGCCCTGATGCAGATGCAGCGAAACCTGGGGGTAGAGCCTGCGGAAATCGCGCACCACCTGGGGCAAGGCATAGCGTGCCTGGGAATGCGTGGCAGCAATCGACAGACCGCCGCGCTCGCTGGCGTGAAAGTCCTCGCCCGCGCGACGCAGATTGTCGGCTTCGAGCAGCATGCGCTCGACAATGGGCAGCAAGGCCGTGCCCGGCGGCGTCAAGCCCGTCAGACGCTTGCCGGCGCGCACAAAGATATCGATGCCCAACTCCTCCTCGAGCTCGCGAATCTGCCGGCTCACGCCGGGCTGCGAGGTGTGGAGCATGGCCGCCACTTCGGTCAGATTGAAGCCACGCCTTGCGGTTTCACGAACCGAACGCAGTTGCTGAAAATTCATATCTTGATAGCCGCCGGCGCAATTTCCTTCTGCGTCGGCCGCCTGTTTCTCTTTGTTGTCGTTGTATGCCTCAGATGGCCCAGCGCAAGCCCGTTGCCGGCACGCCAAGCCAATTGCTCGGCCCGGACACCTGCCCGGATTCTGGCTTTTGCAGCACGCGATCCAGAATGCGCGTCTCCAGCGCAGCAAAGCGGGCATCGCCATGCACACGCGGACGCGGCAAATCGATGCGCTCGTCGAGCGCAATGCGCCCATCCTCGATCAGCACCACGCGGTCGGCCAGGGCCACGGCTTCCTGCACATCGTGCGTGACCAGCAAGGCCGTGAAGCCGTGGCTGCGCCACAGACCTTCGATGAGGCGGTGCATCTCGATGCGCGTCAGCGCATCAAGAGCGCCCAGCGGCTCATCGAGCAGCAGCAGTCGCGGCTGGTGAACCAGGGCACGGGCCAGGGCTACGCGCTGGCGCTGGCCGCCAGACAGCCGCGCCGGCCATTCGTTTTCGCGCTCAGCCAGTCCCACCTGCGCCAGCACCTTGCGGCCGCGCTCGCGAGCCGAATCAGGCAACCCCAGAATCACGTTGTCCAGCACCCGCTTCCAGGGCAGCAGACGCGCGTCCTGAAACATGATGCGCGTATCCCTGTTCTGCCGGCGCTGTTCGCGCGCATCGCCCGCATCGATCAGCAGCTGCCCAGCACTGGCCTCTTCCAGCCCTGCCACAAGGCGCAGCAAGGTGGACTTGCCGCAGCCGCTGCGCCCAACGATGGCGATGAACTCGCCGGGCTGAACATCGAGCTGCACCTGCTTGAGCACTTCACGCTCGCCATAGCGCTTGGTCAGCTGCCGTGTCTGTAAATGCACCCCCTGCGCGCCCTCGGTCTGCTCTTTCTGCTGCGCGTCCGGCCGCTGGCTGCTGTCCTTTTTTTCCTCTTCCGCATCCTCGGCCTTGTGCCACAGCTGGCCGCTAGCCTGCAAGGCCTCGGCCTCGTCCCAGGATGCCTCCCATGCCACCAGCGGCTGACGTGCATTCAAGGCACCAGCACTCACCAGCGACTGCGTCAAACGATTCCACAAACTGCTCATCACCCACTCCCGTCTTTGTCTGTTCAAAACTGGCCCAGCACATGCGCGTGACAGCGAGCAAGCGCCGCCGCGCAGCGAGGCTGTCGTCCCCTGGGGGAAGCCGCAATGCGGCTCAGGGGGCTCCATAGCTAGGATGCCAGCGCAGCCACCAGCGCTCGAGCGAACGGGCAAACACATCGGCCAGCTTGCCCAGGATTGCGTAGAGCAAGATGCCCACCAGCACCACATCGGTCTGCAGAAATTCACGCGCATTCATGGTCAGGTAGCCGATGCCTGCCTGGGCCGAGATGGTCTCGGCCACGATCAGAATCACCCACATCAGCCCCAGCGAAAAACGCAAGCCCACCAAAATGGAAGACAACGCTCCCGGCAACACGATGTCGCGGTACAGCTGCCAGCGCGTGAGGCCGTAGCTGCGTCCCATCTCGATCAGCCCCGGGTCCACATTGCGGATACCGTGGAAGGTATTGAGGTAGATGGGGAAGAACACCGAAATGCTGATCAGGAAGAGCTTGGCCGACTCGTCGATGCCGAACCACAGAATGACCAGCGGAATCAGCGCCAGCGCCGGGATGTTGCGCACCATCTGGATCGTGGAATCGAGCAGCGTCTCGGCCCAGCGCAGCGAGCCTGTGAGCAGACCCAGCAGCAAGCCCAGGCTGCCGCCAATGGCCAGCCCTGCCAGCGCACGCCCGGCACTGACCTTGACATGGGTCCATAACTCGCCCGACTCTGCCAGAGCCCAGGCTGCACGCAACACATCCAGCGGTGCGGGCAGCACCCGTGTGGACAGCCAGCCATAGGCCGATGCGGCCTGCCAGGCAGCGATCAGTGCGACAGGCAATAGCCAGGGCAGCAGCCGCAAAGCGAACTGACGCGCCAGCAGCTCCAGGCGCGGCACCGGCGGTCTTGCAGGCTGGGCAGCGGATTGCAAGGTCAGCGTTTGAACATCACTCATATACACTCCTTCAGCTTTGCGATACTCGGACCTGCTCGCGCTCCGAAGCGGAGGCTGCCGAAGCGACGGCTCCCGAAGCGGCGGCTCGCGGCGAGTACAGATTGGCCACGGTTTCTCCAAACGGGCCACCCGGATTGCCGCCGCCCAGCTTTTCCTGCACATTGACCGGCAACAGCGGGAAGACCAGCTCGGCAAAGCGATAGGCTTCTTCGAGATGCGGGTAGCCCGAGAGCACAAAGGTGTCTATGCCCAGATCGGCATATTCCTTGATGCGGTCGGCCACAGCCTGGGCGCTGCCCACCAGGGCCGTGCCCGCACCGCCACGCACCAGACCCACGCCGGCCCATAGATTGGGGCTGATCTCCAGGTCCTTGCGGCTGCGCTTGGTGCCGCCCGCATGCAACTGGGCCATGCGGCGCTGGCCTTCGGAATCCATGCGCGCAAATGCGGCCTGTGCCTGCACCACGGTCTCGTCCTTGAGGCGGCTGATCAATCGCTCGGCGTCGGCCCAGGCTTCTTCATCGGTCTCGCGCACGATCACATGCAAACGGATGCCGAACTTGACCTTGCGGCCACGGCGCTCGGCCTTCTCGCGCACATCGGCAATCTTCTTGGCGACTTCGGCCGGCGGCTCGCCCCAAGTCAGATAGGCATCGACCTGCTCTGCCGCCAGCTCGTGAGCGGCAGGCGAAGAGCCGCCGAAATACACGGGTGGATAGGGTTTTTGCAGTGGCGGGAACAGCAGCTTGGCACCCTTGACCTGCAGATGCCGACCTTTGAAATCCAGCGACTTGCCCTCATGGCTGCGCGCCAGAATCTCGCGCCAGATCTCGATGAACTCCGCCGATTGTTCATAGCGTGTCGCATGATCGAGAAACACGCCATCACCCTCCAGTTCAGCCTGATCGCCGCCGGTAACCAGATTGATCAGCAGCCGCCCGCCGGAAAGGCGGTCAAAGCTGGCTGCCATGCGAGCAGCCAGGCTGGGCTGATGCAGACCGGGACGCACGGCCACCAGGAACTTCAGGCGCTTGGTGACGGGCAACAGGCTGGACGCCACTACCCAGGGATCTTCGCAGGAGCGGCCCGTGGGAATCAGCACGCCTTCGTAACCCAGGCTGTCGGCCGCAACGGCCACCTGCTTGACATAGTCATGGCTCAGCTGGCGTGCGCCTTCGCTGCTGCCCAGGTAGCGGGCATCACCATGGGTGGGAATGAACCAGAACACTTGCATGACGAAATCTCCTTGAGCCTGACTTAGAACCTGGATGCCACGGCGGGCGTGATGGATGACGCGGCGGGGCCCGCCTGGCCATAGCCCGCGTATTCCGCCGCTGTGGGCTGCCAGACGATGTCGGCCACCTTCACCTGGCGTGGAATCACGCCCAGACGAAAAAAGGTATCGGCCACGCGCTGCTGCTCGAGCACGATGGCGGGATTGAGCAGCGTGGTCGGCGAGCTGGGCCGGCGGCCGATAAAGCGGCTGACCACATTCGCGTCCAGACCGCTGAAGGCAGCCAGCAGTTGCACTGCCTCCTTGCGCGAGGCCTGCACCAGCTGATCGGCGCGCGTGAGCTCGTCGAACAAGGCCTTGATGAGCTGGGGATGGTGCTCGACCAGGCCGCGCGAGGCCAGATAGAACGAGTTGTTGCCCGTCAGACCTTCGCCGGTGGTCAGCACGCGCGCTCGGATGCTCAGCTCGGTGGCCGCATAGAACGGGTCCCAGATGGCCCAGGCATCGACGCTTGCGCGCTCGAACGCTGCACGCGCATCGGCCGGGGCCAGATACACGGGCTGAATCTCGGCCCAGGCAATACCGGCCTTGTCCAGCGCACGCACCAGCAGGTAATGGGCGCTTGAGCCTTTTTGCAGCGCCACACGCCTGCCCTTGAGGTCGGCCAGGGTTTTCAGCGGCGAATCGGCGAGCACGAGAATGGCCGAGCTTTCAGGCTTGGGCGGCTCGGCCCCTACATAGCGCAGATCCTTGCCCGCAGCCTGGGCAAACACGGGTGGCGAATCGCCAGTCAGGCCAAAGTCCAGACTGCCGGCCGACAGCGCCTCCAGCAACTGCGGCCCGGCTGGAAACTCCAGCCAGCTGATCTTGGTGCCTGGAAAGCGCTTTTCCAGAACGCCATGCTGCTTGAGCACGACCAGATTGACGGCTGACTTCTGATAGCCGATGCGCAACTGGGCCGGAGCTGCAATAGCCGGCACAGACTGGGCCAGTGCATCGTTGGCGTAATAGGCGGCCAGGCTCCAGCTGAAAGCCGTGGTGCCCAGCAGTTGCAGAGCCTGGCGACGGCCGCGATGGAAACGGGGTGAAGAGGATGCTGAACTCATGGCAATGACCTTTTCATGAATCAGCGGCTGGCCAGCAAGTCCACGGGCGCGGCATGCAGCAAATTGAGCTTCTTGGGAATCAACTTGAGATCGAAGAAAGTGTCGGCAATCTTTTGCTGCTCACCCAGGATTTCGGCATTCACGGCCTTGGTGCCGAACTCGGCGCGGCTCAGGTACAGCTCGGTCACGGCGGTGTCCAGGCCCAGGATCTGCGACAGCTCTGCCGCTGCTGCGCTCTTGTTCTTGCTGGCCCAAGCATCGATGGCAGCGATTTCCTCGATCGCGATGCGCAGCACATCGGCATTGCGGCTCGCATAGTCACGCGAGGTGAAGTAGTAGGCGCGGTTGTTGACCACGCCCCTGGCATCGGCCAGCAGGCGTGCATCCAGAGCCTTCTGGGCCGAGGCCAGGAACGGGTCCCAGATCACCCAGACATCGACCGAGCCTTTCTCGAAGGCGGCACGCGCATCGGCAGGAGCCAGAAAGACCGACTGCACATCGCCGTACTTCAGGCCATGCTTTTCCAGCAGCTTGACCAGGAAATAATGGACGTTGGAGCCCTTGTTGTAGGCAATGCGCTTGCCCTTGAGGTCGGCCACACTGCGGATCGCCGAGCCCTTGGGAACGATCACCGCTTCCAGACCTGGGCGTGCCACGGTGGCACCCGCATAGACCAGGGGCGCACCGGCGGCCTGGGCAAAGATGGGTGGAGCCTCGCCCACATCGCCAAAGTCGATGGAGCCTACATTGAGCGCTTCCAGCTGCACGGGACCGGCGTTGAACTCGACCCAGCGCACGGCCACGCCCAGCGGGGTCAGGCGCTTTTCCAGCGTGCCGCGATTCTTGAGAATCGACAGCCAGCCTTTTTGATGGCCCACACGCAGCACTCGCTGCCCGCCTGCCGTGCCACTGCCCTGCTGCGCATGCAGTCCACCCGAGGCCAGGGCCAGCGCCGAGGCGGCCGTACCTGCCAGCCACTGACGGCGTGTGGTGTTCAGCAATTGCGACGAAATGACGCCAGAAGTGTTGTTGCGATCAGTCATGAGAAATCAATCCTTGGAGCTTGCAGTCCACACACTTCAGGCGCACCTTCGGCCTGATTTCAGGCGCAGCTCGGCCTTCGCAGTGCGAGGACTGCTATCAAAAAAATGGTAAATGCGTCAACGCTGCGAGAAAGGACGGCCAGCAAGGGCCGCCCCGCAGCAAAGGTCGTCGTCCCCTGGGGGAAGCGGCAAAGCCGCTCAGGGGGACCTACTTAAACGCTACATCGCACGTCGGCAAACGCAATGCTTTCAAAGTCATTGGCTGCGGCCCATTGGGCACTGCGGCGCAGATCGGTGGCCAGCAACTGGGCTGCATCCTCGACGCGCTCGGCGATCTCGGGGGCCAGGCCATAGCCGCCTTCAGGCAGCAGAGGCACACCTTGGTCGGTGGCATAGATGCCCGGCAGTATGTGGCGCGCGCCAAGCGACTGCAGCACGGGGCGCAGCGCGTAGTCCAGCGCCAGCATATGGTGAGGGCTGCCGCCAGTGGCCAATGGCAGAACCAGCTTGCCCTTGAGCGCCGTCTGCGGCAGCACATCGAGAAACACCTTGAGCAGGCCGCTATAGGCCGCCTTGTAGACCGGCGTGGCCACCACCACCGCGTCGGCACGGGCCACTCTATCGGTCACGGCACGAATCTCGGGGTGATCGAAGCGGGCATGCAACAGGGCTGCGGGCTCCAGCTGGTTGAGCTGCAGCACGGGCTCGGTGCTCAGCCCCTGCACCTGCAGGCGAGCGGCCACGGCATTGAGCAAGGCACTGGAGCGCGAAGGCTGCGAGGGACTACCGGCAATCAGCAAAATCGACATGGCTTGGCTTTATCTTTTTGTTATTGCAAAGTCAGGAGCACTCATCGCGCTCCCATCCTGCGTTTCGCTTATTTCTTGGTGTAGATCTGATCGAAGCTGCCGCCGTCGGCAAAGTGAGCCTTGTCTGCCGCTGCCCAGCCGCCAAAAGCCTTGTCGATAGTGAACAGCTCCAGCTTGGGGAACTGGCCGGCAAACTCGGCCGCCACCTTGGCATCGGTCGGGCGGTAGAAGTTCTTGCCGGCAATGCGCTGGGCCTCCTCGGAGTACAGATACTTCAGATAGGCCTCGGCCACGGCACGCGTACCCTTTTTATCGACCACCTTGTCGACCACGGCCACCGAAGGCTCGGCCAGGATCGACAGCGAAGGCGCGACGATCTGGAACTTCTCGGGGCCGAACTCCTTGAGCGCCAGATAGGCCTCGTTCTCCCAGGCCAGCAGCACATCGCCCAGGCCGCGCTGCACAAAGGTCACGGTGGAGCCGCGCGCGCCGGTGTCCAGCACGGGCACGTTCTTGTAAAGCTTGGTGATGAAATCCTTGGCTTGTGCATCGCCGCCGTACTTGCGCTTGGCAAATTCCCAGGCCGCCAGATAGTTCCAGCGTGCACCGCCCGAGGTCTTGGGGTTGGGAGTGATCACCTGAATGCCGGGCTTGACCAGGTCGTCCCAATCCTTGATGCCCTTGGGATTGCCCTTCTTGACCAGGAACACGATGGTGGAGCTGTAGGGCGCGCTGTTGTGCGGCAGGCGCTTTTGCCAGTCGGCCTTGACATTGCCGTTCTTGACCAGGGCGTCGATATCGCCTGCAAGGGCCAGCGTGGCCACGTCGGCCTCAATACCGTCGATGATGGAGCGCGCCTGCTTGCCCGAGCCGCCATGCGACTGCTTGATGGTCACATCCTGATTCTGCGTGGCCTTCCAGTGCTTGGCGAACGCCTGGTTGTAGTTCACATACAGCTCGCGTGTCGGGTCGTAGGATACGTTGAGCAGTTGCACGCCGGTTTGCGCAAAAGCGGGCAATGTGGGCAGAGCCGAGAGGGTCAAGCCAGCAATCAGACCGGCAGCCAGAGGAAACTTGATAAAGTTGCGACGATTTTTCATTGGACTGTGTTCTTGGAGTGAATGGTTAACGGGCTTCTGCCCCGTTGCTGTGCATTCTTGAGCCGCATTCTTAAAACTCAAACTACTAAGATTTCAGTTTGTTATTACTCAAACATCTGAAATCAACCAAGAGGACCCTACACATGGCACGTACCGTTCACTGCATCAAGCTTGGTCAAGACGCTGAAGGCCTGGATTTCCCTCCTGCCCCGGGCGAACTGGGCAAGCGTATCTATGAAAGCGTGAGCAAGCAGGCCTGGGCCGACTGGCTCAAGCACCAGACCATGCTGATCAATGAAAACCGTCTGAACCTGGCCGATGCCCGCGCCCGCCAGTACCTGGCCCGCCAGATGGAAAACCATTTCTTTGGTGGTGGTGCCGATGCCGCAGCCGGCTATGTGCCTCCCAGCGCCGAGTAAGTTCTTCTGACTCGCACACCAAGCCCCGTGGCCCTGCCCCGGGGCTTTTTTATGGTTCATCGAGGAATTTCGTGGAGATAAGCCCGTTCGTTTTGTAATCTGATGGCAACGACACTGACATCGGAGAACAAATCAAATGCTGGACTCGAAGTTATTGCAGGCTCTTGGCGGCTGGGAGGGCTACGTGGTTGAACGTGTGCAGTGGCCCCAGGGCGATAGCCGCACCGTGTCGATTTATCTGAAGCCGCAGGCCAGCGTCATGCATTGCGAGCGCTGCGGTGCGCAGTGCAGCCAAGTCCATGAGACCACGACACGGCGCGTGCGCGATCTGGCATTGTTCGAGTACAGAGTGGTGCTACATGTGCCGCGTCGGCGTCTGTGGTGCGATAGCTGTGGTGGCCCGCACCTGGAGAAACTCAGCTGGCTCGGTCGCTACCAGCGCGTCACAGACCGTCTGGCGCAGGCGTGCAGCCAGTTGCTTCGCAGCAGCAGCATCAAGGCGGTAGCGGCCTTCTTCGATCTGGGCTGGCACACCGTCAAGTCCATCGACAAAGCCTTGCTGCTGGCCAACACTGCGCAGCCGCAATGGGATCAGATCGAGTACCTGGCGATGGACGAGTTTGCGCTGCACAAGGGCCATCGCTACGCCACAGTCGTCGTCGACCCCATCAGCCGGCAGGTGCTGTGGGTGGGGCAAGGGCGCTCACGCGAGACGGCCCGCCAGTTCTTCGAGCAGTTGCCCGCTGGCGTTGCCCAGCGCATTCGCGCAGTTGCTATCGACATGACTACGGCTTACGAGCTGGAGATTAAGGCCCACTGCCCTAACGCCGAGATCGTCTATGACCTGTTCCATGTCGTGGCCAAGTACGGCCGGGAGGTCATCGACCGAGTGCGTGTCGATCAGGCCAACTTGCTGCGCCAACAGCCCTCAGCACGTAAGGTGCTCAAATCCAGCCGCTGGTTGCTGCTGCGCAATCGCAACAAGCTGCAGCCTCAACAAGCAGTGCAACTCAAGGAACTGCTGGCGGCCAATCAACCATTGATGACGGTATACGTCTTGCGCGACGAGCTCAAACAGTTGTGGTTCTACCGTCGTGCGACTTGGGCGCATCGCGCCTGGCGGCACTGGTGTGATCAAGCCCATCAAAGCGGCATTGCCGCACTGAGCACCTTCGCTCAGCGCTTGCAAAGCTACCTGCACGGGATCATCGCCCGATGCAGGCATCCGTTGAACACAAGTGTTGTGGAGGGCATCAACAACACCATCAAGGTCATCAAGCGCCGGGCCTATGGCTACCGCGATCAGGACTACTTCTTTCTGAAGATTCGGGCAGCATTCCCCGGTAATGCGCGATGAACCTTTTTTATGTGTGAATTCGCAGCAGTAACGACGAGGTTGCACGGCTGGTCCGCATGCGGCGGGTCAACGAAGACAGCCCGCCGATCGCGGCGGCAACGGCAGGCCGTCCTCTCCTCATGCCCGGCTCCATCCGCTACTTCCTTTCGACGACCCAGCCAACCAGAGATACTTGAAAATCCGCATCCTGCGACAATTCGCCTCGCGTGCGGCCCGTTCCATTTCAATGCCACGGCCCCGACCGTCACCCCCGAGCAACTGATCGGCTCCCGCGCTTTGCCCCTGGCCGGACGGCTCTCGCGCGGAGCCCACCCGCGCTGACACATCCATCGTCCATGGTTCTCGATCCCTTCACCCTGCTCGTTCTCACCGCGGCCATGGCCGCCGCCTCGGCGCTGTATCTGGCTGCGGAATGGGGGAGCGTGCACGAACGCTCGCTGCTGCTCTGGAGCGGGGGGTTTGCCATCATCGCCGTGGGCTGTGTGCTGGCCCTGCTGCGCTCCAGCGGCCATGTGCTGTTGGGCATCTGGTTTCCCAACGGCTTGCTGATCTCCGCGCACTGGCTGTTCCTGGCCGGCGTTGCCGCGTTCACGCACACCCGGCTGCCGCGCACCTGGTGGCTGGTGGCCGTCGTCTGGCTGGCGATGCTGTTTCTACCTAGCGGGCCGTGGTGGTCCAGGGCAATGCTGGGCATCCAGTCGCTGCTGATCGCCGTCATCAGCCTGCGCGCCGGCCTGCTGCTGCGCCCGCAGGGCGGTACGCTGGGCGTGGGCGCGGCGCAACTGCGCTTCGTTCTGCTGGCACACGGCCTGTTCTACCTGGCCAAGGCCGTCTCGACCGTGGCGCTAGACACCTTCATCAACCTGACCAATTTCCACGGCACGGTGATCCTGGTCTCGCTGGTGGAAGGCGTGATGGCGATCATGCTGCTCGCGATGTCCATGACCGGCACCGAGCGCCATCGCCGTGAAGAGCGTATCGCGCAGATCGCCGCCCGCGACCCACTGACCGCCCTGGACAACCGCCGAGCGCTCTATCTGCGCGCACCTGAGCTGCTGCGGCAGGCCTCGCCGGCCAGCCCCGGTGCCCTGCTGCTGATCGACATTGACCACTTCAAGCAGGTCAACGACCTGCACGGTCACGATGCAGGCGACCGCCTGCTGGTGGCACTGAGCGACCTCATCCGCGGCTCGCTCCCCCAAGGCGCGCTGGCAGCGCGACTGGGTGGGGACGAGTTCGTGATTCTGCTGCGCAGTGTCTCCGGCACCGTCGCGCAGGCGCTGGGACAGAACCTGCGCGAGTCGTTCGCGCAGCAAGCGCGCGCTATGTTCGCAACGCCGGAGCCGGTGTCCCTGAGCATCGGTGCGGCCTTGTTCGAGCAGTCCGAGGCCGAGCTGTCACATTGGCTCAAGCGGGCCGACGAAGCCCTATACGCATCAAAGCGCAAGGGACGGGACCGGATGGAACTCGCCCCGCCTCCGCCAGGGCGGCCGCAATGAGGATCCTCTAGCCTCGACAGGAGCCAGTGCGAGGGCCCGGATGCACTTCACCTTCGGCGGTGCCCTGGCCTCATGGTCGTTACCGTGATGCGCCCTAAGCGGATGCCCACCTGCATGACGGCTCCCACACTGACCGGGGTTCCCCGAAGGTATAGCTGACGATAGATCTCGTCTCTGCTGAGCGCATGCGCAGAAGAGCTCAGCACGCCAATTCTGGCGACGGTTGGACGCAGTCCTGCTGCCCTCAACCGTGGCATCACGCTTACAAACCTCAACCCTCAGGCCCCTCTGGGGTTCGTCTCCAGCCACCTCCTAGGGCCCTGTAAAGCGCAATACTCGCCTGAAGGCGCTCCTGCCGCAACTGAACAGCGAGGTCCCGGCTCTGATAGGCCACACGCTGCACGTCCAGCAAGGTCTGCAAGTTGTCCGCACCAGCCTTGTATCGGCTTTCCGCCAGCGCAAGCGCCTTCTGTGCCTGAATCACTTCCTGCGCCTGAACCTGCGCCTGTTTCTCGGCACCGTCAACCGCATTTAATGCAACTTGAACATCATTGAAGGCCTGCAAAATGGCTTTGCGGTAGCCAATCAACAGCTCCTCCTTTTGCGCTACAGCCAGGTCACGATTGGAAGCAAGCCGTCCGGCATCGAAAATCGGAGCCAGAATCCCTGCTGCCAGAGAAGACAACGGACTCTCCAGCAGATTGCGGATCTTTTCGCTCTCAGAGCCCAAGCTTGCGGTCAACGTTACGCGCGGCAGCATGGCTGCTCTGGCTACGGCAAGATTGGCATTCGCTGCAAGCAGTTGAGCCTCGGCTTTCGCCACGTCCGGCCTGTGTGTCATCAGGTCCGCTGGCGTACCCTCGCGAATGCCCGGAATCGCCAGATTCGACAGACTGGCCTCGCTCACCAGATCCATAGCCCATTGACCCGACAGCAGAGCCAGCACCGCATGTGCATCCGCTAGCTGCTTGCGCAGCAGAGCTACGACACGCTGCTGTGCGGCAACCTGACCGCGCTGCTGAGCCAGTTCCACGGAGGTTGCGGCCCCATAACGGGCTCGGGACTCCACCAGCTTCAACAGCCGCTCGGAAACCTCGAGATTGAGCTGGGCAATCGCAACGCGCTCACGCAAGCCCACACACTGAAGCCAAGTCTGAGCGACCGAAGCCGTGACCGTCAGGCGCACGGTCTCGCGGTCAAACACGCTGGCCTGTCTGCCGGACTCGGCGGCGTCCCTCAACGCCCGCTGGCGTCCCCAGAAGTCCAGCTCGTAGCTGCTCGACAGGCCTATCCGCCAGGCACTGGCATTTCTTTGCGTATGACTGTCCAGAGCGGCTGATCTTGAGGCCCCGAAATCTGCATTCACCTCCGGCACCAGAGCTGCGCGGGCATAAGCTGCGCGGGCATCCGCCTGCTGCACTCTCGCCACGGCTGCTGCCACATCCAGACTTTGAGTTCCGGCCCGCTCGACCAGTGCGCTGAGTTCAGGGCTGCCAAAACCATGCCACCAGCGGGAGTTGACCTCCTCGCGCTCCGATCCCTGCTGTTGCGCCCAGGCATGAGGAATATCGAGAGACATTTTTCGAGCCTCGTCACTGGATTCCTGTGCCGCGCATCCCGCCAGAGCAAGAGCCGCCAGGGCTGCGTTCCATTTGTACATGCCTACTCTCCCGCCAATGCTCGCACGGGCTCCAGCCGTGCCGCCGTTCTGGCCGGCATGAAGCCGAAGACCAGACCGGTGAGCACCGCACAGGCAAATGCCCCCAGCATGGCTTTCACCGAAAAAACCACGGGCACGCCCGAGGCAATCAGCACCAGGCCAATGCCCAAGCCTGCAAGCAGGCCCACGCCCCCGCCCACCACGGTCACCATGCTGGCTTCCGTCAGGAACTGACGCAGGATGTCACGCTGTCTGGCACCCACCGCCATGCGAATGCCGATCTCTCTGGTCCGCTCGCGCACCGTCATCAGCATCACGTTCATGACCCCGATACCTCCGACCACCAGCGAAACGGCTGCAATCAGCCCCAGCATCACGGCCATGCTCTGGCGCGTTGCTGCCTCGGCCTGAATACGGGCTGCAGCATTGCCGATGCCGAAGTCTTCCCTTCCCCCGTGCCGCGCCAGCAGGAGGCTGCGGATGGATTGCTCGGCTTCATGGACCCGCTCGGAAGAGCTGGCTTCCACGACCACGTAATCGGGCTGTGTCTGCGCCTGATAGACCCTGGCGCGTCCCGACTGATAGGGAATGAACACCATGTCGTCATAGTCCTGCGCGCCAGAGTCCGCCCCTCGCTCGCTCATGACGCCAATGACCTCGAACGCCGAGTTTCCGATGATCAGCTGCCGACCCAGGGGATTGGCCACCTCCGGGAAAAAATGCCGGTGCGCCTTGTGCCCTATCACCACCAGCGGAGCCAGATCGCGATCTTCCACATCGGTGAAGTAACGGCCTTGAGCCACACTCCAGTGGTGGACCAGCGGCATCTCCTGGCTGGCCGCAAACACATAGAGCTGCTTGTCGGCCTTGCCATAGCGCACGGTGACGGGGTCTCCGATGACAGGCATCACTCTGCGTATCGCTGGCAACTCCCGCATGGCAGCCAGATCGTCTTCGGTGATCTGGCCCGCAGGTCCACCGCTGGCCGGCGGCTTGCTGCCCATATAGAGAATGGCCGTTCCCATGGTGCCCATCTGCTCGACCACCTTGCGCCGGGCACCTTCGCCGATGGCCAGCATGACGATCACCGAGGCCACACCGATCACGATGCCCAGCAAGGTCAGGCTGGTACGCACGCGGTTCATGCGCATGCCGCGCCAGGCACTGCGTGCAGCTTCGGAAATTTCAGCCACCCAGGAGATTCCCGATGTTGCTGTGTTGCGCTGCGCGGTCAATGGCGGTAGCTCGCCGTGAGCCTGACTGCCATGAGGAGCACTGTCATTGACGACGCGTCCATCGCTGATTTCGATGACACGTCTTGCCTGGGCGGCAACTTCGCGATCATGTGTGATCACGATGATGGTGTGTCCCGCATCGGCCAGTTCGCGCAGCAAGGCCATCACCTCGGCTCCGCTATGCGAATCAAGAGCCCCGGTAGGCTCATCGGCCAGGATGATGTGACCGCCATTCATCAAGGCCCGAGCAATGGACACTCGCTGCTGCTGACCACCCGATAGCTGATTGGGGCGATTGCCCAGGCGCGATCCCAGCCCCAGGCGCTCAAGCAGAAGCTGGGCCCTGTGCATCCGCTGCGCCTTGGGCAAACCTGCGTAGATGGCAGGCATCTGCACATTCTCCGAAGCGCTTTCACTGGGAATCAGGTGGTAGCCCTGAAACACGAAACCGAAGGCTTCACGACGCAGCCAGGCCAGGGCATCCGAGTCCAGCAAGGACACGTCCTGACCTTGAAACCGATAGCAACCCTCGCTTGGCTTATCAAGGCAGCCCAGGATATTCATCAAGGTGGACTTGCCCGAGCCAGAGCTGCCGACGACGGCAACATACTCGCCCGCGCGAATGTCCAGATCGATGCCACGCAATACGGTCACCGACGGCTGCTCGCCCACACCGCCATAGTGCTTGCGAATGCCACGCAGCGAAATCAGCGCCGCCTGCTCCATCGCACTCACCATTGCAGCCACCGCAGGCCGCCTGGAATCAAGGTTTCGCCGACGATGACACGCTCGCCTTCGGCCACACCGTCGAGCACCTGCACCTGGTGGCGGCTTCTGACGCCCAGCTTCACACTTCGCAGCTCAGGCTGGCGTTCGGCCGTCAGCACCCGGACGCTCTGCGATTGCGGCTCCTTCTCAGACTGGAGCGCTGTCAATGGAAGCGTCAGGGCCTGCGGCGCGCTGCCGGTCACAAAGACCACCTGGGCCGTCATCTGCGGCAACAGTTCCGCATCCTTGTTGTCCACGTCAAACAACGCCGTATAGGTCACGGCCTTGGTGGCCGCAGCAGGTGTCGCAGCATTGCCTGCCACGGGGGCAACACTGGCCGGCGGCGCAGGCAGTACCTGCCTCACCCTGCCGTTCCAGCGGCGCGCCTGTTCCTGACCGGCACTGCCCAGAGTCGTGAAATACACGGGCATGTCCGCTCTCACGCGCCGCACGTCGGCTTCCGACACATCGGTCCAGACCGTCATGGCCGTCAGATCGGCAATGCGCAAGATATTGGGCGTCTGATAGGTCGCATTCAGGGTCTGGCCTTCACGGGCATCGACAGACACCACCGTGCCGGACATGGGGGCATAGATGCGGGTGTAGCCCAGCCGGGCTTCATCCGCCTTGAGGCTGGCCTGCGTTTGCTGCATCTGTGCCTTGAGATGGTCGATACGCGCCGCTGCACCGGCAACCTGGGCCTCGGCAATCTGCACGTCTTCCTGCCTAGTGGCTTCCTCGGCGGCCAGCTGCTGCTGTCGCTTCAACTGCTGACTGGCGAGCTTCAGCTGCGCCTGCTGCTCGGCGATCTGGGCACGCAGGCTCGCCAGCGATGCTCTTCCCGCATCCACGGTGGCACGCTGCACGCTGGGGTCAATCTCCACCAGCAATGCGCCCTTCTCGACCCTGGCCCCGGCACTGACCAGCAAACGGGTGATCTGCCCCGAAACCTGTGCCCCTACATCCACATAGGTTCTGGGTTGCAGGGTGCCGATGGCGGTGACCGTGGACTCCACATCGCCGCGCTGCACCGCAACACTCTGATACTCTATCCTTGGTCGACTGGCCCACCACAGAGCAGTACCTGCAGCACAGACCAGAAGCAGGCCGAGGCCACTCCAGCGTTTGACTTTCCCCACCGTCATGAACGTCGCACTTTCCAGAAAACAATTCGCAGCCGCTGCTCAAACGCATGCTCAGGGCATGGGTTGGAGCGATTGAAGATCCAAAGCCACACAGGCGTCGAGGCGGCCGTCACCAGAGGCAACTGACTGCGCCCAGCAGCGCCATCACGGCAGCAGCTACCGCAAAACGCCGAGCCGACCAGGACAGCCCTGCGACTGTCGCGAGCGCTCCCAGACTCCAAAAACCCGGCACCAGCGCAGTACTAACCGTTGCGCTCCAACTGCGAATGGCCGGTAGCCAGACTGCCAATAAAAGTAGACCGCCCAGCACACGTAGCGCCATGCGATGTGCAGCAGGCACCTCGTCCCGAGGCTTCAGTTGCGCGTAATGACGGTCCATGGCAAGGGCCAAAGCCGTCATTCCACCCATTGAAAGAGCAAGAGCCTGCAAAGATGATTGCCACAGCGTCATGAGAGGCTCCCTTGCTTGACGGCGTTTGCGTCCACCACCGCAGACAAGTCTTTCGACACTTCACGAGGCATCTGTTTTCGCACAGGCTTTGGCCTTCGCATCCAGAACAAGGCTGCGACAGCCGCCACCCCGACAGCAATGGAAAAAAGCTCGACTCCCGCGCTTTCCCAATCCCCCTCCAGAAGGTATGCAGCAAGGTGATCTCCAGTGCTCAGGAAGTTCAGCACAGGCAGCAAAAGACACAGAACAGCCAGCGCCGTCATCTGATCACGCCATGCCATTGGCGGCGATCTCAATAGCGCATGCAGAAGAGCCAGAATCCAGAGTGCGAAAAATGCCGCCAGCTCCCATCTGGAGCGTTGTGAAAGCTCGATGGGGAGCAAACGATTGGCCCACAGGAAGCCCACACAGGCGATGCCCAGTCCCACGATGGCCGCCACATTCACGGCTTCAATCATCCGGTAGACCGTGGAGGTGCTGGAGCCAAACTCTCCCTGATGCTTGCCCCGCCGTTTGACCATGAAGAGAATAGCCCCCGTGGCCATCATGGCGCTTCCTGCTAGCCCGCAAATGAAGTACAGCCACTTAAGCGGCAGCCCGCCATAAGTTGCCATATGCAGCCCGCCGATCACCGATTGCGTAAGTGATGCCACACCGCCATCCACACCTCCAGGCAGACGCAACTGCTGCAGCTCTCCAGTGGCAGCCGAGAACATGGCCATGCCACTGGTAGAACTGAGACGCTGGTTCAGATCATCGGCGGCATTCCACCCATAAACGCCAACACGTGCCGCAGCATCTCCGGGGTAGTCAATCACCACCGCGCGCACCGGTTGCCCGATCGAGGCCTGACCGCGCAGCACGAAGGACTCCAGATCCGGCACGGGCATGGACTGACCCGAACGCTGTGGCTTGCCAGGTTCATTCAGCGCCACCTGAAAAGACTTGACGGCTTCGGCACTGCTGCCGAAGTAGGCTGCAATGCCTGCAGGCATGAAGGTCGAGCAAGAGATGGCAATGCCTGTGTAGGCGATCATGAACTGGAAAGGCAGCGTCAGCACCGCCACGGCGTTGTGCATGTCCAGCCAGCTTCTCTGCCCCTTGTGGGAACGAAAGGTGAAGAAGTCCTTGAAGATTCGTCTGTGGGTGATCACCCCGCTGACCAGGGCCACCAGCATGGCAAGCGCGGCGATTCCGACAATCCAGAGGCCCACCTGGCCCGCATGAAGCTGGTAATGGAAATCCACAAAATGATGACCACCCAAGGTCTCGCGCACCTTGGGTGCATCAGCAGCGTCCACGGCATTGCCAGACTCGGGATCGAGCCGCGCCGCAGCGTACTGCCCGTTGGCATCAAACCAGTAGACGCGTAAATCGCCTCCTCCTTGGGCATCTGCAGGCCAAAGCTCCCACATATCCGCACCTGGGTGCTGCCGCTTCATATACGCCAGGCCCCACTGCAGACGCCGACTCAGAGAAGACTCGGCTTCTTGCGCAGTGCCGACAGACCGCGCCTGGGCTTGCTCATGTGCATGATGCTCCGGGGTCATCCAATGGGTGATCGGCTCCTCGAATACGGCCAGAGTCCCAGTCAGGAAAACGGCATACAGCAGCCAGGAAAACCATAAGCCACACCAGGTATGCAACCAAGCCTGGGCTTGACGGAAACTTCCTTTTCCGGCACCAAACTCATTCTTTGACTGCGCCATCACAGCCCCCTCAAGTACAGCAAAGCAATGGTTGCCGCGAGCATTAGAAGTATCAGAATGCTCAGCACAAACCATATCCTTCGAGGTGAGGCCGGGGAGAATGCCCAAACCACAGCAGCGACATACCACAGCCAGCTGGACTGCATGCCTCCCACAATCGCTTCAACACGCGATTGACTCATGGCGCCACATAAAACGACCCAGGCGCTTGAGATGGCATAGCCTCCCAGCACCGCTGCAGCTACGCGCGCGCCCACTCCCCAGCCAGAATGCGATGCATCAGTTTGCGACATTGCTACGCCTCTTCAAAACCGGCCCTTGAGGGACAAAGTCACCGAGCGCTTTTCACCGTAGAAGTTGCCATAGCCCGCATAGCCGACCGTGCTGTAGTAAGTCTTGTCAAACAAGTTCCCCACATTCATCGCAAGGCTCCAATCCTTGTTGAAGGCATAGGCCACACGAGCCGACCAGACTGCGTAACCCGGGGAAGTGAAGTTGTACGGTGTCCAGGCTCCGTCATAACGGCCCGTTGCCGGGTTGTAAGCGCTGATCCCTGAAGCCCGGTAATTTGAGCTTTGCGCCACCACGCCACCACCAACGCTCCAGCCACGCATGGCACCACTCATGCGGTAGTCCGCCCAGGCCTTGAACAGATGGCGCGGCGTGACCGTGCTGAACTGGGCGCTGTCCTTGCGTCTGTCTTCGTTGCTGTTGTAGGTATAGCCCACCGCCAGCTGGAGATTGGGAGTGATTCGCCCCGTCATCTCCAGATCAATGCCCTGGCTCAGCTTGAAGCCGTCGCGGAAGTAGCAGCAACCGCCGCGCCAATCGGTCTGGGGATAAGCGGGGTCGTAAACGGCCTCGCCTTTTTTATCGGTACGAAACAAGGCCGCACTGGCAATCAGATCGGGGGTCAGCTCGCTTTTGACACCCAGCTCGTAGGTACGACCACGCACCGGATCCAGCGGCGTCCCCGGCAGTGGTGCCGAGAACTTTCCGGCCTGAGACTGATAGATCTCGGCGGTGCTGAAATACAGATTGGTCGACTTGGTCAGCTCATGCATCAGTCCCATATAGGGGACAAAGACATTCGATTCCCGACTCTTTGCCGTGAGCGCACCGTTCATGTCGTGCTGGGTATTGCGATCCTGCAGCACATAGCGTCCGCCCAAAACCACGGACCAGCGCTCAACGGGACGCAGGCGAATAGAGCCATAGAGGCCGCTCTTTTGCGTTTTTGTCTGCGAGCCGCTGGTCCAGTCACCCAGCGGATAACCGGGGTCCTCCGGTGGAATCCGGTTGAAGACGTCAGCCGGGCCCACCCTCGGCCACAGGCTCCGATTGTTATTGCTGTTACGGTGCTGATCAAAACCCAGGATCACATCGTGCCGTTGACCAAAGGCATCGAAGCCGCCCTGCAAGTTGACGTCGAAGCTGGTTTCACGTTCGCGTGACTTGGCTTGATGGATCCACCAGTCCGCCCCCTGCAGCGTGACGGGATCCGGCGAACTTTCGATCTCCGCGCCGTTCACACCTTCATTGAAGCGGGTGTGTCTGAGCTGGGTCTTGAGCAGCCAGTCGTTGCCTAGCTGCTGCTCGAGCTTGGCAAAGACCGTGGTGTTCTCGCGATTGATCCAGTTCCAGGGCGCGCCAAAGTTGGTATTGCGCGCAAAGCCGATATCGCTGCCGTCCGCATAGCGCGGCAGGCTGGCATTGAAGCCCGTATTTCTGTCCTTCTGATAGCTGGCACCCAGCGTGGCGACTGTGCTGGACGTCAGATCCAGCTCCAGCGCTCCATACAGCATCTGCCGCTTGAGCTTGGATGGTGCTGCCATTTCCTTGCGGTCATGGTTCACAGCCACGAAACGGCCACGCAGAGTTCCGCTTTCATTCAACGCGCCCGTCGTGTCGAGCTCGGCGCGATAGTTGCTCATGGTTCCGCCGGAAAGCATCACCTGGGTCTGACGTTTGGCCTGTGGCCTTTTGTAGGTGAAGTTCAGAACCCCACCCGCCTCACCTGCACCGAACAGGCCGTCGGCCCCGCGCAGCACACTGACGCTGTCGAACTGCGCCATGTCCAGACTGCGGCTGCCCGAGCGAGAGGAGCTGGCAGCACCGCCATCGAACCGGAAATTGGTGATGTTCATGCCGCGGGACATATAGGTCGTATCCAGCCAGGTCTCTTCGCGCGTGATCCCGGTGGTGTAATTCATCACATCATCGAGCGTGCGCATGGCCTGATCGTCCATACGCTGCCGGGTCACCACTGTCACAGACTGCGGAACCTCCTTCAAAGACTGAGCAGTCTTTCCTACCTCCACCCCATTGGCCACATAGGAATCGCTAGACTCCCCGTAAACATTGGGAATTGCTTTTTCCTGCACTGTCACTTCCGACAGCGTGGACTCGCCACCCTCTTGTGCATGGCTGAGCTGCGGCAGCAAGCTGGCAACACCTGCGGCCAAGGCCATCGCATGAAGACGAAAAGGCAAAGCCCCTCTTAAGGGGCACAACGAGCGTTCTAGCATGAGCGTTTCAAAGCAAACGAAGTGTTCTCTTCGAGCTGGAAGTTATCAACAGCCGAAGAACCAATGACGCTGTGGCTAGAACGGATACACCGTATATGGGCTACCAGCAAATATAAATGAGAATGATTCCTCACATCATTTCCGCGCATTGTAAATATTGCGTCAAAAAAATCAACTGATTTGTAAACTCGCTAAGTTCTAGCTCAGCGCTGCCTGCGCACCAACCAGATACGAGATGATGTGCAGCATGGATAGCCATGGACTCCGTGGGTTGCGCGCGTCATGCCAGGCACGGATGAGTGTTAGCGCCTTGTGCTAGAAAGTTGCGGCAGCTTCCGCTCCTGGATACCGACAGCTCAGCTCGACGCCTTGGCCAGTTGCTGCAGCTCAAGTTGCCTGGCAGCGCTGGCTTCGAGGCTTGCACGCTCTGCATCCAGATAGCGATGAATGCTTTGGAGGTCGGCGATTTTCTGTCTGATCTCCGCCATCTTCTTTTCAATGAGCTTGGCGCCGTCAGCACAATCGATCGTCTTGTTCCGCTGCGCATCCAGAATCTGACCTATTTCCCCCAGCGAAAAACCCATGCTTTGTGCGCGCTGGATAAAGGTCAGCTCCTGCAGAGTTTGCGCAGTGTAGACGCGATAGTTGTTAGATCGCCGCGTCGGCGAGATCAGGCCGATTTGCTCGTAGTAACGCAAGGTATGGCGGCTGGCGCCGCTGCGGGTCTCAAGTTCGCCGATTCTCATGAAAATACCGCTTGACTATAGAGTTAGGTCGACACTCTACATTTGATCTCTCACCCAACCAAGGAGCAGGAGAATGAGCGTGGAGTGCTTTGTCACGGGAGGGACCGGCTTTATCGGTCAACATTTGCTGGCGAACCTGAGTGCCAAAGGTCACCCCGTTCAGGTGTTGATGCGCCGCCCAGAGCGACTAGCTGCACTGCGAGAGCAAGTCGACAACCTGGGAGGGATTGGCACCCGGATATTTGCCGTTGCGGGCGACCTGGAGCAGGACAACCTCGGGCTGAGCCCTTCCGACCAGGCAGAGCTAAGGCAGTCCAGAGTCGTATTCCACCTGGGTGCCCACTTCGCTTGGGGGCTTTCATTGGAGCATTCTCGTGCGGTCAATGTAGAAGGGGCAAAGCGCGTGGCGCTGTTGGCGGCTGGGCAAAAGAGCCGCTTGGTGATGATCGGCGGCTACATGCTGAAAAATCATGAACACCTGCTGCGCATCGGAATTGATCCTCGCCATCCGGAGCTGACGAATTGGCCTGCCGTCTACCGGCGCGTCGGTGCCTACGAGGCGAGCAAGCTGGAGGCGCACTTTGCGACTCTGGATCTCATGTCCGCCAAGGGCGGGGAAGTGACCGTTGTCCACCCCGCGACGGTCTGTGGCCACAGCCGCACGGGGCATATCCTTGACGGTCAGCCGCTGGTGGCGCTGATCCGCAATCTTGCGCAGGGAAAGCTGGCTGCAGTGCCCGGTACCGCCGAGCATTGGCTGCCACTGGTCACCGTGGATTACCTGGTTGAGTTGGTGGCAGCTTGTGCTTTCGACCCTGCCATGGCGGGCAAGGAACTACTGGCGCTTGATGACCAAAGTCCCAACTTGCGGGAGCTCCTCGGACAGGTGGCACGCCCCATGGGCCTGAAGCCTCCCAGGCATCACATTTCACTGCGATTGCTGAAATTGCTCCTGAGTATTGCGCCCGTCGCTCGGTTCATGAATACAAACGCTGAAGCCTTGGACTTTATTCAGACCACTCGCTTTGATACGGCGGCAGTCGAGCAATTTGCCAATAGGCATGGCATAGCCAAACCGGATATCCGCCAGTCTTTGCAGCACACTGCAATGTTCCTCAACTCATATTGGGCAGCCGGGCGCAGGGCTGCCTGACTGATTGCTTGGGACACGAAACAACATCAAGATCCAAGGTGGTCGTACGAGGCAGGACAGCGCGGTCTCGGGCATGCCGCAGATATGCGCTAGCAAATGTCTGCCAGTGTCTGCTGCACCGTTTCGACACACGCGAGAGCAGTCATCCAGATGCCGTCGGACATGGCAACCAATCGCATGGCCGCTCTGGGATGGAATCGGTATTCAAGGCCGGCCGACAAGACGGCTACCGGCAAGAGAGGTCATCGCCGCGGCAAACTGGACGCACACTCACGACAAGGTGGATGCGCATTCACGACAGCGGCCATACAGCGTAATTTCATGGCTATCGACCAGAAAACCAGGTGGCGCCAAGCCCGCCAGGTCGCCGGGACAAGCATGTACATCGAAAACCCGCTGACAGACGGTGCACTGGAAATGGTGGTGGTGACCGTGGTGAGCTACCTCATACATGGGCGTGCGCTCAGGCAAATGGACCTCATGAAGAAAACCCTCTTCAGCCATCGCTTTGAGAGCCCGGTACACGGTCGCAATCCCCAGCCCAGGTAGCGTTGCCTGCGCCAGCTCCAGCACCTCCTGTGGCGCAAGCGGCCTGCCGGCCTTCGTCATGGCCTGCTCAATAGCCGCGCGCTGCTTCGTGGATCGTTGCTTGGAGGGGGTCATTGTGGCGAGGCTATGTCATGGAAGCGGGGGGAGGCAATATTGTGCCCTGGCTCGCCCCTTGACCGGCCCCTATAGGTACTTGAGCCAAGTGATGTCGCGTCGACGCTGCTTGAGTGCAGCAAACCAGCGAACGGCGGGATACAAGGCCACGGCCAGCAGCGCCGAGATCGCCCATAGCCAAAGAAAACTGCTCAGCCCGAACAGTTGTCCCTGGTTGGCCCCCCAGACCGCCATTGCGCCCAGGTACATGAACTTGAGCACATACAGATGCAACACATAAAAGAACATGGGCGCGGCGCCCAGCGTGGCCAGAAGCTGCAGCCAGCGGCGGCCTGTGGCTTTCTCGAACGCTCTGAGCAGCAGCAATCCGATGCCAAGCGTCAATAGCAGGAACAACAGTGAAGGCGGATACTTGGTGACGTTGAACCAGGACATGACCGTCCGCAGCGCATCCGCACCGGCCAGCCAAGGTGCATCGCCATACACGTTCAGCGTGCGCAGCAGAGCAAAGCCCAGCAGGCAGCTCACGCCAGCAACGAGCAGATGGTGCCTGCGCTGCGTCGCGTCACAGGTTTTGCCAAACCACGGTCCAATGCCGTAGCCCAGGGCGATCACACCAATCCAGGGCAGCACAGGATAGGACGTGCGCAGTTGCAAGCCCGCCTGCTCCAGCCAACCACGGTCATGCAAGATTGCCCAGGGGATGTGCATCACGTGATCCGGCGGGAAATGCAGGCTATCGAACAGGTTGTGCCCCGCTACCAGCACCAGGCCCAACAGCAGCAAAGCCTTGCGTGGCAGCCACACCAGCACCGACAGTGCCAGCATGGAAAGACCAATGGCCCAGATCACTTGCAGGAAGATCTTGGCGGGGGGAAATTGAAAAGTCCAGGCGAAGTTGACTACCGTCACTTCCAGCAGCACCAAGAACAGGCCGCGCCGCCACAAGAAGCCTGACGCTGCACTCGCCTGACCCGCCTCGGCATGACGGCTGGCATACAGATATGCCCCCAAGCCTGTCAGAAACACAAACACTGGCGCACACAGATGGGCCAGCATGCGCGCAAAGAAAAGGCCGGGCGGAGTGTCTGCCACCACCATCGGGTCCGGTACTTGCAGATGCAGGTAAAAGGTTTCACGGACATGGTCAAGCAGCATGAACAGCATGACAAGACCACGCAGCGCATCGATCGATTGCAGACGGCCAGCACTCGCTGGCGAAGACGGAGAAGGTGACAAGCTGTTTGCTCTATTGATATTGAATTATCACTATCATATCAACTCTATGCTTACCCGCACGTGGTTCCAGCTCTTGTCTTCAAGCAAGCAAACCATGTGTCCAAGAACGCAGGAGCACATGCACGCTGTCTTCCCTGAAAAATCTACCGTGACCTCCCGCCCCACCCTCTGCTGCCCTGCAATCGTCGCTGCCCTCCTCCTGGCCGGTGGCAAAGCCTTCGCTATTGGACAGGAAGAGGCCAAAGGCTTTGCCGAGGGCAGTTCTCTCATCATGCAAAACCGCATGCTTTCAGAGCAACTCGACTATCAAAATGGCAGCAGCTTTCGCGCCGCAAGCGGGCAAAGAGGCCAAACCCTTGCTCGCGAATCGGCCTACGGGCTCATGCTCAATTACGAATCAGGCTACACACGGGGCCTTGTTGGAGTGGGGCTTGATGCGCATGCCTATGGTGCCCTCAATCTAGGCACCGAAGCGAACCATGCCCGCGCAACACCTCGCTACGTGGCCAGAGATGGACAAGAGATTGCCGATCGTTTTGGGCGCTCCGGCGCTGCGCTGAAAATTCGAATCTCAGCCACCGAACTGAAGGTGGGCGAGATGCGGACCAGGTCCCCGCTCTTCAGTTCGTCCGATACTCGATTGCTGCCTGAAAGCAATCGAGGCTGGCAAGTCATCAGCACAGACATCCCTGCGCTCACACTGCAAGCCGGACGCTTTACCGGCTGGGCTGACCGCAACGCCCGCAAGAACGGCGCCGATCTGCAGGCCAACTACTCGGGCGTGACCGGCAGCTCCTTCAGCTTTATAGGCGGTACATGGGTCACGCCCATCACCAACCTGACGCTCAGCAGCTACTACGGGCAATACGCGGACAACTGGAACACCGCGTATTTGGGAAGCTTCTACAAGCTTGCTCTGCCAGATAAGCGTTCACTGTCGTTCAATCTGAATATCTATCGCAGCACCGACACCGGCAGGGCAAAGTCCGGCGTCATCGACACCACCACCTCGAGCTTGATGAGCAGCTACGCCATAGGTGCTCACAAATTCGGTCTCGGCTACCAGAAGGTCAGCGGGAACAACCCGTTTGACTATGTGAATCGCGGCTCCATCTGGCTGGAAAACGCGATGCAGCTGTCCGACTTCAACGGTCCGCGCGAAGCCTCGTGGCAGCTCAGGTACGACGTGGACCTAAGCTCCATTGCAACCCCTGGATTGAGCGCGAGCGTGGCCTACACCAGAGGCTCCGGTATCGACAACAGCCGTCTCAACGCGGTGTATGCCAGCTACCTCGGCTATTCGGCAGCCAACGGCAAACACTGGGAGCGAGACATTCAGGTTCGATACACGGTGCAACATGGGGCGGCAAAGAACCTGAGCTTGCAGCTGCGCTACGGAGTGCATCGAACGAATAAAACGCAAGGTGAAGCCAATATGAATCAACTTCGACTGCAAGCGGAGCTTCCGTTCAAGATCCTGTAAACCTGAACGAACTGCCTGATGGGCTGCAATCAGTGATTCATCGCGGCCCCGTCTTCTTCCGATACCGGGCATGACGCGGCCGATGGGGAAAGTTCAAGGCCGGCCGCTTTCGAGGGCACGGGTGAAATGGAGGTCTCGGCCACAGGCCGTCGCCGAAGGCATGCGAAACGGACGCTCAGCGCAGGTGTCGAATATCGGATGGCGGTGAGGAGGGACATGCAACCGAAGGGGCCGCGAGCGATCTTCATCCGAAATGAGAGAAGATGATCCACCCACGCTTGGGAATGACGATCAGGCCAGACTCATGCCCCGTTGCATAAAAGGAGCCGGGCTCTCTCAACGCCTCATTGATACCGCGCTCCATTTCGGAGGGAATATCCGAGCACCCCTCGTTCATACCGGTCAGCCAGCCGTTTCGAACCATTTCGTCCTTCGGCTCGATGTAGGGAGTTTCCTTCCAGTCACTGTATTCGCGGGCTTTATGCCGCCTGGCCTGCTTGGCGTCTCTTAAAGCATCAAGCCCATTCGTGCGAATGCGCTCCAGCGATGGCCCATCCATTTTGTAGATAGCTGCTCCGCAACCTTCTCTCAATCCGCCACTGTCTTCGATAAACAGTAATTCTTCAACCTCAATCGCCTGAGGCAGGTAGCCTTCGTACCAGTAGCTGTTGAGGCCTGCACAGCCTCGGGCTGCAAGGAAGAGCGCAGCCACAATGGAAAGTGCCATCAAACTGAGCTTCATTGCGCCTCTCATATCGCCCTAGGGTAACCCTTCAGTCAAGCCGACCCGCATTCTGCAGTTGGCTTAGCCGCCCACCATGCCGTTGACGAACAGGCCATGAGCGCTCCGGCCCGAAGCATGGCCACGGAATCCGACAGCTGAGAGTAGAGCACCGCCATGATGACCGAGCCCGGCGGGAAAATCAGGAAGCTTGCGGCCTATGCGGTGCACATCGAAGACTTGCTCAGGCTCAAGCCCAGTCATCTGTGCGCATTTACCTGTGCGCATTTACCTGTGCGCATTTATCTGTGCGCATTTCGTGAATCGGTGGTGTCAGCCACTCCAAGGAGGGTCTGCAAACCCCAGTTTTCATGCACCAATCCATCACAACCTATTGATTGGATTGGGTTGAGTGTCCAGAAAACGAGGTTTTGCAGAGGCTCCCTCATGCTTATTTCACCAGTTCACGCCAGCTAATGCGTCTACCCAGCGGCTTGGGCGCAGCATAGGGAATGTCAATGTCCAAAGGCTTGTCCCCGACGCCCGTCGTCGATATGTGATCGGTTGCCTTGCCATCGCCGGTGATAGTGGAGGCATGTCCCGAGATCGTTGAGCCATCCACAATGGTCGATACATCGCCCTTGCCATCGGGCCCTTGAATCACGGCCTGACCAGTGTTGAAGTTCAGGTAATTGATCCAGCCATAGCCGCCTGCCAGGCATACATCGGGTGAAGGCACGTTGCTGGCGATGACCAGGGTTGAGTTGGCCAACCGCATGTCGATATTCACGCGCTCACCTGAGTCAGGCAAATCTACGTACCAACCCTTGGCCTCATCCTTGCAGTCCGTCGAACTGCCCAGACACTCTATCGTGCGCGTGCGCTGGCCGCCCGCTCCGGTACTGGACTCCAGCAGCATCTGATTGAGCCGGCTGCGCAGCGACTCCCCCGACATGCCATCCATGTTGTCATCAAAGCCATAGACGCTTTGCGTACTCTTGTCTGCAAGATCGGATGAACCATACAGCCTGCCGGTTCCCACCAGGATGCGCGGCCTCTCGGACGCCGCAGAAGTGGGCACCAGTTCCATACGCGTGGTGATGGGCTGAGGCTTGCTGCCTTCGTCCACCAGTTGAACGACCTTCTTCGCGCTCTTGGCTGAGCCGTCCTTATTGAACTCGAAGCGCCAGACATTGCCCTCCAGATCGCCGCCATACAGCAGCTGCGTAGTGTTGTCGATGGCCGGGTTGCGTACGAAGTTGTTGATCTCCCTCAGGCCGCTGCCTGCTGTGGCAATCGTGTGGATGATGCTGCCGTCGTTGGCATCAAGCACATAGAGATACCCCTTGTTATCCGTATTGTTGTAGCCCGAGGTCAGGAACACGGCCCAGCGCCCGTCAGGCAACTTGGACACCAGTGGCCGCCCAAAGCTATGGCCCATGGTGGAGATGCTCGTGCTGTTGACTTCCCATAGCGGCTTGGGGTCCTGCGGGTCGGTGATATCCAGCGCATAGTAGCCCTTGCCGCCCTTGTTGAATCCGCCCACCAGGATGGTTTTCCAGGTGCCGCCGGCCTGGATGTCGGCCGTCACAGGAGAGCCGTCCACGAAGTAGCGGTGACCGCCTTCATAGCTGACGCTGGCCAGTCTGGGCAGCTCTGGCATCACGGTCGTCGGCACAAAGGCCCAGGCCTCGCGTGCAGCCGTCTGCACCTGCTTGCGGCCTTCGGTGGCAGAAGCACGCGGGTCTACCTCCGCATAGAAGGCATGCAGCATGCCATCGTTGCCCCCCACATACACCATCGGCGTGCGGCCACGCTGGGCCAGTCGAAAGGCGCTATGACCTGCATCCCGGTACTTGTGCGGTGGCGCTCCCACATACAGCGGCTGGGAGCCGATGATGTCGCCCAGCCTGCTCTCGCGCGTACGGTACAGCCTGCCATTCTGGTCCTGGGTGAAGCCCTCCTTGCTCTGGTCGCCGCGAATGAAGTCCACCAGATTCTGGCCCAGGGCGGCCTGCTTTTGCGCGGTCGACATCTGGTCGTACTGTGCCAGACGGCTTGAGGCATGGGTGCCGCTAAAGTTGCTTTGCAGGCTGCTGCCCAGCCCGCTCCATGTGAATGGCTTTCGCGTCCTGTTGCCGTCCATGAAGTAAATCCTGCGTGGGTCGCTGGCCTGATCACGGGCATCGAGCCTGGCCCGTGCCGACCAACCCTCAATCTGTGTGCGCTGGCCCGATTGCGGATCGATCTTGTAGGCCAGCAGGTCGCCAGACCATCGGCCGGTCTTGTAAGTGGCGCCGTAGGCGTATTGGCTGTCGGCACTTACCAGCGCGGAGGACACCGCCACGCCAGCCCCCGAACCCATGGCGGCGCGAATGTCTGTGAACACCTCGCTCAGGCCGGCCTCGATGGCCTTGGGATCATTGGCGCTGAAGTACAGGCCCCGGCCATTCACGGCGGTATGCCAGAAATCATCGATGGATTGCCGTTGCTCGTAGTTCGTCGTGCCCTCAGTGGGCCAGACCGGCCAGGTCTTCTTGCCCGTGCGCAGGTCGGCGAAATCGCCCGCACCATTCTTGTAGTTCTTGTCGTACTTGAGCGTCCCCGAAACGCCCATGCCAATCACATAGGTGCTCATGTGCTGCCATGTCGCCTTGTCATCCTCCGCTGCGTTACCTGCGGGCTTTACCACATTGTCGCTGTCAGGGCGAAGGTCGGTCGCATAGTAGTACTGGGCCACGTCGGCCAGCGAGTTGGTGCTTCCTCCTGTGGCGGTTTGCGCACCCAATTCTTCGCAGGGCAGCTTGCCACAGGCCGTGTGGGTCGCGGGAAGCTGTGTCCATGGCTGCGTTCCTGGCTGCGGCCGCCCTCCCGGGGGGACTTTGAGTTCAGGCGGAAGCGGCCATTGTGCATTCCATTCCTCACGTGAATAGCATCTTGCAGGGGACTCCAAGTAACCGCTGAAGCCAATTTTCCTACCCTTCGACGTTTCCGTCTCGATCGTGCCGGTCATCGTCTCGATCGTCGTCTTCTTGTCGGACCAATAGTCGCCGTTGTAGGTCCACTTCCTGCCGTCCCACAATTCCACGCAGGTCGGCGCAGTGCAATTGGCGGGTTTATCGGCCACGATCTCGCTTGTGGGCTGGCCCACGCCTGAGCAGTCCGTCACCTTTTTCGTGCTCGCGTTGTAGCCTGGGATACAGGCTTCACCCTGGAGCACTGTGACGGTGTGGGGGCCGTCCTTGATGCACTGGATTTCGACACCATTGGCAGCCGTGCCCTTGCTGGCCTCGCAAGCCGCAAAGTCCGCTTCGGACTGCAAGTAGGTCAGTCCGCCCGCCCCTTCGTCGACCTTGAGACAACTGCTGCTCATCCAGCCATTGGCTTGCGTTGGCTTCCCGCCCCCATCCAGCGAGGATTCGCAGGTGCCGTAGGCCATGTCCGTGGCTTTGGAATCGTTACGACAGCTGGAAATTGTCTTGAAGCCGTCTAGCCATCCCTGCTGCGAGCAGGAAGGCACGCGTGAATGGTATTCGTCGACACGGGTGCATGTGGTCTGCGCCCAATCATTGATCGCCGAAGCGGCGTTGGGAGTGCAGTAATTTATTGGAACGTCAGTCGGATCGAGGCCATCAACAGTGCACCTGCTGTAGATACAGCCATTTTCTGGCGTGGCGGCCTGTGGTGTGCAAGTGCCTGGAGCCCTGGGACCGCTCTCCGGCAGCGCAATGCCCTCCTTGCCTGGCGCTGGCTTGCACGATGGCGGGTCTGTGACATCGCCATCGCCTCTGTTTGCGCACTCGCGGCCGACCCAGCCATTGCTCGCCGAGGGAGCCTCAGCCGAACAGGTCTCCGCAGGCCACCAGCTACTGCTTTGTTTCTCACAGGTCTTCTCCCCATCAGAACTGTTCCAGCAGGCGGAGGAGCCTTGCTGAACCGGACCGCTCCAAGTGCTCGGCAAGGGCGTGCATTCATAGAAGTATCCATTCTTCTGGATGCCGGGGGTGCAACTCTTCGGACCAGTATAAAAGTCGTACCCAGGGTCAGGGTCCCCACGGCTCCCGCACTGGGTATTCATGCGCCCCGATGCATCGTCCATGGGCCCCGCGGTACATTCTGCAGTCCACTCATAGTCAGATTTTTTTTTGCATTCCGAATACAGGTTGTTGTTGGATGCATCCAGCACGGGGGTCGTCGTGATCTGGCAGCTATTGTCCGTGTGCGATCCGAAATCCTCTTTTATGCAACGGGTCGTCTTGAATCCATTGTCCTTAGTGGGCGGAACCGATTTGCATTCGTCGGCTGTGACGAATTTCTCTTCCCAGTGCCGACTGTCGCAATTGGAGAACTGCACCATGGAAAGCGGACTGCCGCCATGGCCTTGCGATGCAGCAATGATTTTGTCCCGCAGGTCCGGGTGAAGGGTCCCGCAAGCGGCAACAGGCCCGGAATAAGGTGCGACCGAGGTAGTACCTTCACATTGGATGAGCCCCAGTCCCGCCACATACTGGCCATTTCTGTCACAAAAATCCTTTGCGCTGACGGATACCTTCTGGGTCTCGCACTCGACCTTGAAGAATCCATCCATACCGGCAGAGCAGGACTGCACCACGCTCCACTGGTCGCTGCCCTCTACCCTGCAGCCGCCTGGAAATGGATCGCATACCGCCTTGTCCGTGGTCTTGAGGTCCCGTTCGCCCACGGCAGGGTTTTTGTACCAGTAAAAATAGCGCTTTTGCCGGGTCTGTATGGCCAGGGCCGAAGCCCAGGGCGTCTGTGTTTCCGTACTCCAGGTGCTTGTCGACTTCCAGCGGTATTGCGTCTTGGTGACATAGTCCCAGGTAATCCTTTGCCTGTAGCCCTTGACGTTGACCTGGTCTGTCCTTTGCGAATACCAGTAGGAGCGGACGCGCTTGGGCCATTCCAGTTGCTCCTCTATGTCGCTGATTTTTCCGAAGTACTCTCGCAGCGTCCTCGTGCTTTTCTTCATCCAGCTAAGAGTGGCAGTGCTCCACGCTTGCTTGAGAACGTCTTTCTTGACGATCTTTTTGTAGGTGGTCTCGGTTTTGGTGCCCCCGCCTGGCGTCGTCAGCTGCCACTGACTGCACCACTCCGCACCATAGCGGACCTCGGCATCGTGTACGTCTTTGGTGCCGCTGACCGAGCCATCGAAAATAGGCCGCGGGCGCAGCCCATCGGCATCGGTCAGCGATTCTGGCGGGCCGTCCTGCTGGCCGACCAGGGTTTTGCCATCAATCTTCACAGGCCCTGCGCTCTCTTGCCCGACGTTCCAGTACCCGTCAGTGGTCACAATGGCGTAATGGCGCTGACAGGCCGACACCACAGGGTCGACGAAGGGCGTCATGCTGGCATTGATGCTGTCGCTTTGGCCTGCATAGTAGCGACCGACGCGAGCCAGCGCCTCACGGGCTGGCGAGGTGCCGCCGGTCTTGACCGTCTGTATGGCCTCAAGCCACTGCTGCTTGCCATCTGTGTTGAAGTCAGCGACCGGTAGAAACTTGCTGTGGGGCCCGGCACCGGGATTGGCCACGGTCAGAAAGCCGATGCGAAAATTGTCGTTCAGTGTGGAAAAAGCCAGGCTGACCGACGACTTGGCCATATTGATGCGCGTGCGGTAATAGCTATACCAGTTGGCGAAATTTTGCTTCTTGTCGGCTGGTATGGCTCGGCGTGTCCAGTATCCGTCTGGGCCGCCGCCATAGATGTTGGGGCTCTGCTCGTTGACGCGCAGTGTGCCGTCGTCCACGCGCACTGGTTTCCAGTCCAAATACGGCGTGATCTTGTTGCAAACACCGAGATTTTCGGACGGCCCCTCAAAATGAGGCATCTGCACGAATGCAGCGGAGTATTTACGCCATTCAAAGAAATAGGCTGGCTGGGCGGGATCTTCATAAAACGCCCTGCGGCGGGTGTCGTTGTCGTAGGCCTGAAAGTTCTTGGACAGGTCCACCGTGCCCAGAGACTGGTCGTAGCCATCCTTCCAGGCGTTCTCAAACGCAGGCGCGTCCATATCCCGGCCATCAGGCCTCTTGGGCAGCGCATAAGTGGTTTGCGGGTTGTAGTACAGCGTATTGCACAGCGCGCTTTTGTAGCCGACGGGAAAGTAGGTGGTGGCGTCCTGTTCCCAGTCGTCGGGCATGTGGGTCCACTTCATGGAGTCAGAGGTGTCCAGAAGCAGCATCACGTTCGGCTTGTTCTGATCGGCCATGACGCCCAGCGGCGTGTCCGATATCTGCACGGCATCCTGGGCCGGAGCGTTGGCCACGGCCATGCGGCCAGCGAAGACCAGCAGGCCCAAACTGATGACCCCTGCCAGCGATGCCGTGATGAATGGCCGCAGCCTATATGTCAGTTTCTGGTGCATCTCGAACCTCCCTTTTCCAACCTCGGGCAATCCGAGTGCCCGTCTGTCTGTCTATCTGCCTGTCTATCTGCCTGTCTGTTGGTCTGCATGCATGCCGACCTTGTCCGCGGCTTCCGTTTTCCCGCCAGCCATGCCCACCCACGCGGTCAATACACGGTCATCTGCACCAGGCTCAGGGTGCTGCGCGGGCCCGTGGCTCGTGCCGTGATGCGGTACATGGGGCGGGCGTTGCAAGAGGAAACACTGCCTGCCGTCTCTGAGGAGCCTGGGCACTCCAGCTCCTGCGGCAGCACGCAGCTTTGGCCAGCGGCATCCCAGCGGCCGGCATCCCTGCACAGCCGGTGAATGAGAAATTCCACCTTGTTGCCCAGGCCATCGTCTTCGGTGACCAGATTGGCCTGGCTCCAGTCCAGCGGCGCCCTGGGGTCATGGCTGGCGAAGTAGCCACCGTCAGCGTCGGCCTCCAGCGTCGCACCGCCAGCGGAATACAGCGCATCGAGCTGGGCCATGCCTCTCTCCAGCCCCAAGTCGGCACCCGATGTGGCCCCTTGCTTGAGTGCAAGGCTGCCTGCCATGCCGGCGCCCTGAGTGGAGGTGCGCACCAAGGCCAGGCCGGTGAGCGTCATCACCAGCAGCACGACCAGTGCGACCAGTGCGACCAGTGCGACCAGTGCGACCAGAAGGATGACGCCGCGTTGCGGGGCCTGCCTGCGGGGCCTGGGGCGATGTGTGAGTGAATGCACGGCTTTCATAACTGCTGACCCCATAGCGTGTTACGCAGCGGGACAATGCTTTCGTATACCCGGTAGCGGTAGTGCTTCCATTCATCCCCCGCTTCCATGCTGAATTCCTTGGTGCCGTTGGCCCAGCGGGGTGCGGAGTTGGTGACTTTGTCTTTTTCGTAGTGCGGAATACGCATCAGTACGGCGATACGCACAGCAAGAATCTGCTCCCACCTGGTTGCACCGGGGGTAAGCGAAGCGGTCCATTCGGCTTCTTCATCGATCGCGCCATTGGCGTTGGCGTCATAGCCGTATTCGGCCTGAAGTTGCAATATGTCATGGGCCACGGCGACCTTGCCCGTCTCGGTTTCATCGAGATGGTTGTAGCGGGTCAGTTGCTTCTTGTCGTCCACGCTCCAGACGGTGAGGGTGGGCTCCGGCCCCAGGCTGTAGAGCATGCCTTCGCCCAGACTGCTTTTGCTCGAATCCAGGAGGCTGATGTGAGCGCCATCATTGCGCGTGGCATCGACCTCCTTGCCTTGGTAATAATCCTGGTAGGTGCCGGTCTTTCGATGGACCTTGTTTTTGTTGGCGGCTGCTGTTGGGGATGTCGGCTCGGCCCCGGCGGTCACTTCCATCAGCAGGCAATTGTTGGTGAAGCTGTCGCTGGTGCCCAGGATCACATCGCCGGCCTGAAAGCCCGCATTCGATCTCTCCATCTTGAATTCACCGCCGCTGCTGTCCACATAGCGGGCGCCAGCAAACATATTGCTGGAAGAGCCAGTCAGCACCCAGATCCTCCCGTCTGCGATGCGCACAGGTAGCAGCGGGAAGTCGAAAGCGGCCGTGCTGCGTCCGCTGTTGTACGCTTTCACTGAGCAGTTGAGATAGCGGGGGTCGATGCTTGCAAACCCCAGCCCTGCCGAGCGAATGTCGCGTTCAATGGCGAACAATGCCATGGAGCCTGCCGTCTGCGCTTCACTGATCGAGACGATGGTGCGCCGCCGCCCTTCGGACGTTGCATACAACTGGTAGATGGCCAGCATGCTGGCCAGACCTATGGCCAGCCCCACCATGATTTCGATCAGGGAAAAACCAAGGGACCGACCCATTGCCAACGGTGTTGCGCATGGGAGCTTGCGTTTTTTCATTGGCATGCCCTAGTGCACGAAAGCCTGGATCTGGTAGTTGCGCACGGCCGGGTCATTGGGCCCTTGCCAGCACAGCGTGACCGTGATCCGATTGTCATCCGCTGCATCAACCCTGACTTGCTGCATGGCAGCCGTGGTGCCAGGCAGGCCATGTACGTTGGTTTGCTCGCCCCGTGCGGCTTTGAGCACGCTTTGGAACGTGGCGTCTCCTGCACTATCGCCGCTGAAGTTACACATCTCGCCATCGGGCTGGTGCTGGAACGCTGTCAGCGAGTTCGCCAGATTGTCTGGCGAGCTGCGGCTCACTTTGAGCTCGATCAGCCGCACGATCTGCGAAGCGAACATGCCCGCCTCCGTGCGGTACTGCGCATGACCGGCCCAGGTCGCGGACTTCATGGTCAGCCCGGCAATTCCGAGGATGCCAGTCATGACGATGATGATGGATACAAGTGACTCGATCAGTGCAATGCCGTGCTGGTTGCGGCCCTGTCTTGCGCCTGTCCTGGCGGGGGAGGTCAGCATTTGCGGTTATCTCCGTTGTTTGAAATGCCTGGATCGCACAAACGAACCTGTCCGCCAAGCGATATGACGACATGCAGGCAACGGCGGGGACCCTGCGGATAGCAGGCGTCCGCTGCGGGGCCCAGGAATTTGACGATCTGCTTGACGGAGGCCGCCCCCTGGCCATTGAACTGCACGACGGCCTCGTTGGCCTCCACGCGCAGTCCCGTTGTTGCTTCCTTCGGATCTTTGCTGTCAACCCATTCCGTTCCCTCGAGCGTGCTCCAGTCGACTCCCTGCAAACCACCTGCCAGCGTGACCCAGCCGAGGGCATTCACGCTGGTCGTGGGCGGCGAAGCGCTCGGATCATCGGTCAGCAGGAGCCGTACCTCGGCATTGCGACGTACGGCCTCGGCGCGCGCAAGTTGTGCGCTGCTGTAATAGGTCTGTGCCGCTGCGCGGATGCGAGCGTCGCTCAGGTAGGCGCTGGCGCTGGGTAGCGTCATCAGCATGAAGAAGACTGTGAGACCCAGGCCAACGAGCATCTCGACAAGGGTGAAACCCTGTACAGCGCGGCGCATCAGCAACTTCCGTCCTTGCGTGAAGACCAGCAATTGGCTTCAGGCGTCGTCCAGCCAGTAGGCGTTGAGACAGTCTTGCGCACGCCCTTGGTGTCAAGGGTGAAGACAAAACCACTCATGCTGCCCTTGCCTGTGGCGGTGACCTTCGGGGGTGTTTCGTCCAGGGCGCAGGTGTACTTGAAGTGGCTGGTTTCCGCAGGCAAAGGCGCAATCGAGTCCGCCGCGCAGGCACCGGTGTACTGGCGGTAATCCTGGAAATACTGCTCCAGCTTGGCCCCCATGTCCGCAAGAGGCACCAGGCCATCGACGATGCGGCCGCGCTTGAGGTAGTCGCTATAGCTAGGCACGGCGATTGCCGCCAGGACGCCCATCATGGCTATGACGATCAGAAGCTCGATCAGTGTGAAGCCTCTCACACACTCACTCTTATGCATTGGTACTCAGTTTTTATTGAATTCAGGGCGCGAATTTAGGCAGAAGCCCAGAAAAACCCCGCAGAAAAATCTCAAAATAAGCAAATTCTTATAGAAATCAAGGAGTCCTGTACGTAAAGTACATTCTTCAATCCGAGTTTCATGGATTAATCACGGGGAATATTATTGGCACCGAAATTAACAACCCCATCATTATCATGATTCTTATTGTCTATTCCTTTCCCATTCATGAATATCCTCCCAAGCTCCTACTTCTGGTTGCGCCGGGCGATCTGAGTTGATATCGTTTTCGTTGGCATTCTGCTCTATTTTTTTCCGGTTTTTGCGAATACTCGCCAAAACCGACCACAGCAAAAAAAAAATACAAAAACCATGCTTATTGAGTACCACGACCAATCCAAAACTGGCTCAAACCGCATCAACTTCAATATCGAAACAACTGCACCCAATAGAATCAAGAAATACATACCACCCCCCTGCTGAACATGTGAATATGCAGATTTCAGTCAAGCGACATTCACTTCAATGCAATTTCTTGATCAGCGGCACGCCATTACGTTAGCTGCGCATGCAAGCCAAAACACAAAAGAGAACAGCAACTCCCAAAGACAAGAAGATCATTCCCATTCAGTCCTCACAAGCACCTAATAAATCGCCTCTCCTGCAAGGATGAACAACCATATAAATCAATGTCCTGGCAGCAATATTCAGCATCTGAAAAACCAGGCAGGAGTGCCTGCCTTGTACTGAAATGGCAAATCCTGCCACTCATGAATAATAGTGATCTGACTTTTTACATCAATCACCTGCTTAGCACCTGCACTACACCTCAGATCCCTGCCAGGAATTATTGATGATGAATTTCAGGAAAAAAGTATATCCGTCCTGATTATTGATTTATCGTACATATTTCTGCTGACCTCCCTGAAGATGAAACCGATGCGCTCTATTGGACAGATCATTCTTGAGCAATAGGAAATTGTCTCAGCGCCCTATATCTCCACGAGATCCACGCAACAGCCTCTCTAGGAAATCAACAAGCAATCATCAGAAAAATTATGGAAAAATGCAGTAAGGAAAACAGTTATTCAGGCGTTTGGGATCCTCCGCAGCAATCGACTTCTGCCTCACACCTGCGTACGCAGTCATGGTCCGCGCTTGAATATAGACTGGAGGAAACTTCACTTCCGCTGATTGATAGCATCAAGATCCTTCATTCCAGTGAGGGACGCGGATGGGGCGATTTAGCGGCAGTGATCACTCAGGAGTCCCCGCACACCATTGAGCACCGGCCTATCTCCGGCATATGGATTGCGATGGTGCTGACTCCAGCAGACATTCAGCGGAATGCACAGGGGGGAGATTTTGCAGGCTTGCTTGAGCCTCAGGCGCTTGTCATCACTCCGCCCGGTGAGGCCGTTGTAGATACGATAGGCAACCATACTCGCACGTTGCATTTCTTCCTGAAAGATAGTGTGCTTAGAGAGGTCGCTGAAGACATATTCGACTTAGGAAAGGTGGAATTTCACTACAAGGCTTCGTTCGGTGCCACCGACCCCATATTGTCGCAACTGATGCGCGCGACCAAACAGATGCTTTTGGAGGGTCTATATCAGGACTGGCGCAGCGAGTACCTCGCACGCGCAATTGGCAGCCACATCCTTCAGCGACATTGTGTGCTTGGCGGCAAGGAGTCCCCTCATGCCGACGTACAGCTATCAGCGTCTCAACTCAGAAAAGTGGATGAATATATGCGCGCCCACTTGGACCAGCCTTTCACATTCGGAGAATTGGCCGCATATGTTGGCTTGAGCCGTACCGTACTTTTCCAGCGATTCACCCGAACCTTGCATCTAACGCCCCACCAATATCGACAGAATCTGCGGGTTGCACAGGCCAAGTCGCTCATTAAAAATGGCGAAATGACGCTCTCCGAGGTTGCCAGGGCTTGTGGGTTTTCTGACCAAACCCACATGAATCGCATCTTCCGACAGCAACTGGGGGTGACACCTGGTCAGTATCGCAGGGACATCGAATAGGGCTCCTCGACAGTAAAGAGTCCGCCATGAACCATCCAGTTTTCAGACTCGGGTTCGGCGGTGCTCTCCCAGCCTGAGTGAAACCATCAGCGAGAGCACATGAGAGTCTTGTGCCCCCGTAATGAAGGTTGCATTTGGCAGTGAGGAGGACATAGGACGCATGGGGGAAGGTCAACACCGGGCAGAAGAATGCCGGGAAGACATTGGCCCTGCGGTCGCCGAATGACCGCCACCATGCTCGATTTGGCTACAGACAGCTGCTCTTTCGTCCATTCACTTGTGACCCCGAAATCAGGCGCAGGACGATCTGGCGCTCACATCGAATGTCTGCTCCAGGAATTCATGACGCCGGCAGCCTTTCGGCCATGAGCCAGCCTGAAGGGTCTGAAACGAATGATTTCCGGTCAATCCAGTGTGAACTTGCTCGGGGCTTAATGAACCCACAGCACCTCGAACTGCTGTTGGAGCGGAGCGATCTGTACCGACACCTCATCGCCTTCACACTTACCCAGCACAGCCCTGCCCAAGGGGGCTTTGCTGCTGATGACCTGGATGATTTCCGCACCGTTGAGCAACTTCATGTTCCCCCCATCCGGGCCGAGAAAGATCTGTTGTTGCTGGCCGTCTGAATCCACCAGGCAGATCAGTGCGCCGAGCTGTATACCTTGGCTGGCGTTATAGGGCTGCGGGCGGAACTGGCGCCAATGGGCCATCGCTTGGCGGATGGCTTGCGCACGGCGAGTTTGGCCAGCAGCCAGGTAGGCAGCTTCGAGACCCAATGTGTCGTATTTGTTTTCGGCGATATTTTCCTCATGAGTCGCCGCTTCATGGGCAACCCTCGCTGCCTGCTCGACTTGCACAAGGTCCTCGGCGAGCCGTTTCAGCACCTGCTGCTGCAACAACAATTTATCCATAACGAAAGGTAGGCATCTCGAACAAGTTGGAGGTCTTGATTATGAAGGCCCCTCCCCCTTTCAACGGTTCTATTGACTACAGGTCAATGGGTTGCCAGCACCTGTTCCACATCTGTACCTGGCACTTGGCCAGCAGTTGCCAGACTGAGCCCCACGGACTGCATTGAACCAATACACTGCTTGCCACCCTGCTTCGGGCGATAACGGCCTCCAAGGCCTTGCTTCAAGCAGATTCCGGATATCGACTTCAAATGCTACCCAATAGAACTACCAAGGAGACCCCGTGAACCGTCGACAGATACTTGCTTCCATCGCCGCCGTAGGCACGCTCACCACCATGGCAACCGTCCACGCGGAAGCCGCTTTTCCGCAAAAGCCAATTACTTTTGTCGTTCCGTATCTGGCTGGAGGAACAACCGATCTCGTGGCACGAGTCGTGGGCGAGCACATGGCACGCACGCTCGGCCAGGCTGTGGTGATCGAGAACAAGCCTGGCGCCGGGGGCAATATCGGCATGGATGCAGTAGCCAAGTCCAAGCCTGACGGCTACACGATCGGTTTCGGAGCCATCTCCACCAATGCGCTGAACCCGCACATCTACAAATCGATGGCGTTTGATCCCCGCAAGGACTTCACTGCAGTTTCCATGCTGGGCTACTCGACCATCGTGCTGGAAGTGGGCAAGAGCTTCCCGGCAAACAACGTGCAGGAGCTCATCGCCTACATCAAAGCGAACCCCGGCTTTCAGTACGGTACGGCCGGCGCCGGAACCAGCATGCACCTGGCTGGCGTGATGTTTGCGCAAATGACAGGCCTGGATACTGTCCATGTGCCCTATAAAGGTAGCGTGCCGGGTATTACCGACATGCTTGGCGGCCACCTGCCCGCCATGTTTGATAACCTGCCCGCTTCCCTGCCACACATTCAGGCAGGCAAGCTCAAAGCACTGGCCGTGGCAGGTAGCGAGCGCAGCCCATCGCTGCCCAATGTGCCGACAATCGCGGAGAGCGGACTCAAAGGCTACGCAGTCGACCCGTGGTTCGGCGTCTATGGCCCAGCCAAGCTCGATCCCGCTATCACAGCCAAACTCAATACTGCCATCAACCAGGCGCTGAGCGATCCGGCCGTCAAGGACAAGCTGGTGCAGGCCGGATTCACCCCCAAGGGGTCTGCGGCACAAGCCTTCGAAGCGCTGACACAGTCCGAATACAAACGGCTGGGTGACGTGGCACGCAAGGCCCAGATGCAGGTCAACTGACGACGCAGCCTCCAGACGCCTGGCAATAGAGAGTCGAAGCCAGGCCTCTTCGCACCTCGACACGCCCCAATGCAAAAGGCTTTTCCGCAAAGTAGCCGAAACAACCGCCGGACGAATGCGCAGACCGTCCAGGCAGGTTTGCCTTGCGCGAGGAAAGCGCACATGAACAAGCTGTTGACACTGGTCTGCCCCTCTTCCGAGCGCACACCCGAGGTGCAGCGCAAGGCGTCAAAGAGGGTCTGAATGCCTTGCTCGTCCATTGGGTCGCGAGTGACACGAATACCGGCTGCGGGGCCTTGCGCAGGTCGGTGTCGGTCTGGTGCCGATAGCCGTCCGCTTGGCAGTCCCGTCCACGACGAGACTGATGACGGCTTCACGCTCGGCTTGCGCCGTCACCCGCACCTCGCCCAAGGTGGCATCGAGCCCTGTTGCAGCGCCTGATGTCACTACGGGCGTGCCACCTGTCATTGCAGGCAGAAGCGATTGCCAGAGAGGAGACGCGTCGAGCCAAGCAGCCGACCCCGAGGACGAAGTTGCCGCTCAAGGCAGGCGACGCTCCAAAAACTGGTGTGGCCGGCGAAAGCCGCTCAAGCAGTGGTCCGTGATCGGCTGCGTATTCCGGTCAAACTGACTCTGGCTGTATGAGCGGTCTATCGCCGGATGGCAGGCAAGATCGACAAGCGGCAACAGCAGATCGAAGAAAGCATCCAACGCTATCTGACGGCTTTGGATACAGCGAACCGTACGCAGCCTGTGGAACTGGAAGCCAAGACCAACAGGCTCCAAGACAAGATCACAATGCTGCGCAAACAAATGCAGGCTCTCGATGAAGTGAAAGAACAGCTCAAAGAGCAACCAGACAAGCAACTTTCAACGACAGACCCTGATGCCAGATCCATGGCCACCAGTGGCCGAGGCTCAGGCATGGTGGCCCGTTCAGGTGGCAGTGGATGCTAAACATCACTTGATCGTTGCCCATGAAGTGATCAACCAAAGGGCATGACAGAAGTGCTTTGGCCTCCATAGCGCTGGCTGCACGCAGGGCCATGGGCAAACGCAAGCTGTAAGCCATTGCTGATCGAGGCTACTACAGCGGCGAGCAGATCAAAGCATGTGAAGACACTGGCGTCGCAGCCATTCTTCCCAAGCCCAATACCTCCAACGCTCGCTTCCAAGGACGCTTCGATCGTTCAGACTTCATCTACATCCAGAAAGATGACGAGTACCAATGCCCTGCAGGGCAGCGTGCCATTTACCGCTTTACCCGCGAGGAAGGTGGTTTGCAAATGCGGCGCTACTGGAGCAGCGCGTGTACGCAATGTGCGATCAAATCCAAGTGCACGCCCAGCGATTACCGACGTATTAGCCGATGGGAGCATGAAGGTGTTGTGGAACGTGCGCAGCAGCGTTTAATTCAAATGCCAGACGCCATGATGGTGAGAAGGCGAACGGTGGAGCATGTGTTTGGCACGCTCAAGCACTGGATGGGGTCCACGCACTTCTTGACCAAGCGGCTGCCCAATGTCAGCACCGAGATGAGCTTGAATGTACTGGCCTACAACCTCAAGCGAGTGCTTTGCATTCTTGGGTTTGAGAGAACAATGGCCGCGATGCGTCTGGTGGGCAGATGAGCCCTTTTTACGCGGTGAAATTAGCGTAAAAAAGACCTTGAATGCCCGATTGGGCGGGTTCAGATCGTTCTTGGCTGGAAAAATCTTCGACACCAGGAAAGGCGGGAAATCTATCGATTCGTTGGCTGAGATGCTGATGAAGTTTTTAGTTTCCACACAACCTCGGCCGAGAGCAGCATTTCGTCGTTGCCTCCGACAGCAGTCCTTCAAGCAATTGCTGCCCAGCTGAATCCACAGCCGACAACGGCCTGCCGGGCGCCTGCGCTAAGCGTAAATTCACCTGGCTCTGGTGATCCGACCTAGCTCCCGGCAAGCAGCCAGTTTTGCTGTCACAACAGCACCAGTGGAAAAAAGGACGTTGAACAACACTTGCCCATCTTTCCCAAGCCCTAGCATTGTCTGTCTATCGGTGGACTCTGCCGGGTTGCGGCATGGCACCATTGAGCCTTTCGATTGTGGAAAGAGGATCTCGATGCTGATCAATTGCGTGGCCTACGAAAAGGGATCCAAGCTGGCAGATATTGCTGTCGCCGATATCAGCGAGTACATCGCAAGGCCCGACTGCTTTGTCTGGGTGGCCTTGTCCGATGCAACGTCGGCTGAGCTGGACGAAATGCGTGCAGAGTTCAACCTGCACGAACTCGCCGTGGAGGATGCCAGCCACGGACACCAAAGGCCGAAGATCGAGGAATACGGCCAGTCCCTATTCGCAGTCATGCATCTTCTGGAGCCTGATACCGCTCAACCCGGCCAGTTCAACCTGGGCGAGGTGGATGTGTTCATCGGCTCCAACTACGTTCTGTCGGTCCGCAATCGCAGCAAACAAGGTTTCCTGGGAGTGCGGGATCGCTGCGAGAAAGAGCCCGAACTACTTAAGCACGGCTCAGGCTTTGTCTTGTATGCGCTGATGGATGCAGTGGTTGACCGCTACTTCCCCATCATTGAAGCCCTGGAAGCCGAGCTGGAGTCGGTCGAGCTACAGATTTTCACGCAGCGAGCTGCACGCGAGAGCATCAAGCAGCTGTATGGGCTGAAGCAACGTGTCATGATCCTCAAGCACGCGGTTGCTCCATTGCTGGAGGCCGTGAGCAAGCTCCACGGCGGACGTGTCCCCCAGGTCTGCGCGGGATCACAGGACTACTTCCGCGATGTAGCTGACCACCTGGTCCGTATCAACGGTCTCATCGAGGGAATGCGCGACACCATAGCGACGGCGATGCAGGTCAACCTCGCACTGGTCACAATCGATGAAAGCGAAGTCACCAAACGACTGGCAGCCTGGGCAAGCATCTTTGCAATCTGCACCGCCTTTGTGGGCATCTGGGGAATGAATTTCGAGCATATGCCAGAGTTGAAGTGGCAGTATGGCTACCCCGGTTCACTGCTGCTGATTGTCTGCGTGTGCAGCTATGTCTACTATCGCTTTCGCCGGGCCGGCTGGCTATGACACCAGCTTGGATCGGTACCGGGTACATCCTTTTGGATGCAGTCATCAGCAAGAAACCATGACCGAGCCGCAGCAGCGCCAAACGCCCCGCCCAGGCATTTCGAGCAATTCCCGTCGCACAAGCCGCACAGCTAAAGCCCGTTGTCCCCGTTCTGCCATCGCGGCTTGAGGAAGTTGGCCATGGGCGAAATGGCTTGGGACAGCCTTTCTGGATATTTCCGGTGCTGACTGCTTTAGGCTGGTTGCAGCCGCTGAGCTTTGGCAAGCTTGTGACCGCTGCTGCCGAGACCAGACGTTGACCCGCTATCTGATCAAACGACCGCTACGAGCCTCAAACCGGAAACTTGCTGGGTCTCAGTACCCCAGACAACCTGAGCGGCAGCTCTCGCAAGCTACGAACAGGTGCTGACGACCCGTTGCAGTCACACAGCACTGATTTTTTCGGCCAACCTCTGGCGTGTGGCTTCATCAATGATGCTACGCATCAATGCGAACAGTGGATCGGCGCTCGTGTGTTTCTGACCGTAGGTCAGATTGAACTCGTAGTCGAAATCAGGCGGGTTGAGCCCCTGGTTGTGCTGAAGGATTGTTTCAAGCTTATCCAGCGCTTTGACAGCTTTTGCTTCGGGTGTTGATGCATCCTCATACTCCTGCCAAAGCGCAAGGATGGCACTCCGGTGAGTCTCTTCGAGCGAGCGAGTCAAGTGCAGGAGGTCGGTCTTTTCCTGCGCACTCTTGTCGGGATGCTGGTTTTTCTCGATAGCGGGAATGTCCCCGTGAATAGCTTCGCCCAAATCATGAACGAGGCACATCTTGAGAATTTTGAGCATGTCCATGCCGGCCAACTCGTCCGCGAAGGTCATGGCCATCAGGCACAAGCGCCACGTATGTTCGGCGGTGCTTTCCGCTCTGCCCGTCGAAGTGTGTGAGCTCCGGAGCACGCTCTTGAGCTTTTCAGCCTCTTGGAGAAAGGCCAAGCGGCCCTTGATATCGTCGATATTCATGCCCAATTCTACAAAGCGCCATATGCTCTGGGTCGCTGCATGTCGAAAGCTCAGCTGCACCGCTAGGTGTTTAGTCCAGGCAAGGTAGTGCCCAGTGCTGATCTGCGCTTGTCGAGTGGAGAGCGACGCCCGCACGTGCCTATATTTGGCTTTAAACGGTAAATGCTGACCGACTGCTCATGGCCGATAGCTGCCAGCCGACAGAGACCCGGAGCTAGGCTGGTGCCGCTTCAACTACTCCCAAGGTGCCAATGTCGGCAGCTGCTCCGCCTCTTTCATTTACCCAGCCTGCCACTGGTCGATACACAGCTTTCAGCTTCTGCACACCCCACGTTTCTATTGCATGGACGATCGAAGAAAAGGTCGTTGCATACCCCGATCCAAACAGAGCACATCCAGGCTGGAGGCGTGTACAGAGCGCAGCGGTTTGATGGCAGTGCCTCCAAAGGGGACGAAGCACGAAGTTGGACTGATCTGAAAAACTGGTTCCTGAAGGCAGACGTTCACGAGCCGGTAGTGAATCAACAACGCGGCCGTCGGTTCGGATTACCGCCCTGTCGCCATGAAGTTTGACGGCTTGCTCCCGAGCCTCTTGCGAAACATCGTGGAGAAGGCACCCGGACTGTCATAGCCCAGTTGAAGCGCCACGGTTGTCACCGAATCGCCGGTCCCCAGCTTGGACATCGCAAAAAGAAGACACGCCTGGCTTCTCCATTCTGAAAACGATATTCCGGTTTGCGAGCGAAAGAACCGGCTGAAGGTGCGTTCACTCTGGTGCAGCTGCTGCGCCCAGGCCAGTGGCGACAAGCGCACGTCGGGCTGGTGAAGAAAAGCAATGCACAGAGTCGCCAGCCGTTCATCTCGCGGTAGCGGCGCAAAGAACGGCAGTGCTTCAGCGCGGCCGACCTCCAGCAGCAAAAGCGACATCAGCACGCCATCGCGACCGCGCTCGTCGTACAGCGCCGGCAAGTCGATGGCTTCGATGAGCAGTTGCCGTAGCAGCGGGGACACGGCCAGTACCTCGCAATGCGATTGGCTCCGTGGTACCTCATCAGGCTCAACGTACAGGCTTCGAGTGTTGACTCCCACCATCTTCACCCTGTGCGGCTTGCCTGCTGGAATCCACACACCACAGTGGGGAGGTATCACCCAGGCGCCATCGTCAGTACCGACCTCCATCAATCCGGTCGCGCCATAGAGGAACTGTGCTCGGCGATGGCTATGGGTATCCAGAACGGTGCCAGGCGCGTAGTCGGTGCCAATGGCCACAACGGCGCGAGGCGTGGCATCGAGGGAGTTCAGTGATTGATTGCGCACAGCAAGACTGCAAGAAGCGAATGGCCGAAATGCAAATATTGTTGACCAAACATCGAAAGCGCGCCACTCCAGAGCCATCTACTGTGAGGGCTCCTGCATCAATGGAGTTTTTCGTGTCGTTGTATTTGTTGTTGGCGGTCTGCGGATGTGTGACGGGCGTCACTACCGTTCTCTTTGGTTTTGGTGGCGGATTCGTGGTAGTCCCTCTGCTGTACCGCTTGTTGTCTACACCGAATGCCTCAGACAGCGCAGTGGGGCAGTCGGCCATGCAGATTGCCGTTGCAACATCCACCTGCGTGATGGTCTTCGGTGCGCTCCTCGCTACTTGGCGTCACCAACGCGCAGGAACCGTGGATTGGAGGGATGTCAGGCCTTTGCTGGGCCCCATTGGCGCGGGGGCCGTACTTGGCGCACTTGCGGCAACCGTTGTTCAAAGCGAATGGCTGCGCTGGGCCTTTGCGGCCTATCTGGCACTGACCATTCTGGACTGCTGGTTGAGGCCTGGATTTCTTGCTCAGCCCGCAGCAAAGCAGCACCGCCCTGGGCCGCTGGCGAATGCACTGTCCGGACTGGTTATCGGCTGGGTTGCTGCATTGCTAGGGGTCGGCGGCAGCGTGATGACCGTTCCCCTGATGCGCCGCCGTGGAATCGAAATGACACGAGCTACCGCCATGGCGAATCCGCTATCACTGCCCGTCGCGCTGGCAGGAACAGGGACTTACATCGTCCTGTCCACTCAATCTCCCCTACCTCTTGGAGAGTGGCACCTCGGCTATATCGACATACGAGCTGCTGCGGTGCTCGTGGCCGGCTCCTGGATTGGTATCCGTGCAGCATCGCTTTGGATCGGGCGTATTCCAGACCGAGTTCACGCGAAGGTTTATTTAGGGCTGTTGATCGCCGTCTTCTTGGCTATGGTGACCACATGACTGTGCACTACTCTGCCTTCATCCCGAACGTCGGCTTGTGAACAAAAGCTCTATTTCGCCAGCGCCCCTGAAGCAGTCGTCAGCCGACTGGCTGCTTGCATCGAACGTCTGCTGACGCAGGCTTCTATAGGTCCCGCACTAGCGGCCATTGGCATTCGTTCGGGTGAGAAGCCTGCGCGATCGACCAAGAGCCGCATGTGCGATATGACCTGATGAGGTCTCAGATAGAGGTATGGCTCAGGCAGTAAATCGCTTCAGAATCAACGATGCATTTACACCGCCGAAACCAAATCCGTTGAGCATGGCGTGCTCCATTGCATGAGCACGCGCGCTCCCGGCGATCAGGTCCAGGCCGTCCGCCAAAGGGTCTGGATGCTCCAGGTTGAGCACGGGTGGTGCGATCTGGTCGCGCAAGGCCAATACGGTGAAGATCGCAGCAGCTCCGCCTGCAGCACCCAGCATGTGACCCACGGCTGATTTGGTGGCCGTGATGGAGGGGCCGGGGCCTGCTCCAAACACTTGACGAATGGCTGCCAGCTCACCTCGGTCACCAACGGGAGTGGAGGTTGCGTGAGCATTCAGGTGTTGAATATCACGAGCTTGCAACTGTGCCTGTCGCAACGCGGCGCGCATCGATCGCGCGGCGCCTGATCCATCCTCGGGCCCGGAGGTGACATGGTATGCATCGGCAGAGGTGCCATAGCCCACGACCTCGGCCAGCGGCTCGGCGCCCCGCGCCAACGCATGATCCAGTGCCTCCAGCACCAGCAGGCCCGCACCTTCGGCCATGACAAAACCGTCCCGTGCCTGGTCGAAAGGTCGGGAGGCCTTCGCTGGATCGCCGCCGCAGAAGGCAGTCACTGCTTTTGCCGCAGCAAAGCTGCCGAGCGCAACTCGGTCAATCGTGGCTTCGCTACCGCCGCAAAGCGCCATGTCAGCTTCGTCATTGCGAATCAGACGTGCCGCATCGCCAATGGCCTGGATGCTGGCTGCACAAGCCGTCACCGGAGCACCCAACGGCCCCTTGAGCTGGTGCCTGATCGACACCTGTCCCGAAGCCAGATTGGCCAGGAACGCCGGCACGGTGAAAGGCGACAAGCGCTGCGGCCCTTTGCCATCCGTGGTTCGCACCGCTTCAACAATGGTACTGAAGCCGCCCACGCCGGAGCCGATGACGGTAGCCGCGCGCTCCTGTTGCTCGACGCTTGGATTCGCCCATTGCGCGTGCGCCAGCGCCTGGTCTGCCGCCCCCAATGCAAATGCGATGAAGCGATCCATGCGGCGTAGCTCCTTGGCCGAGATCACGGCTTCGGGGCTCCAGCCGGCTTGCGAATCCTCCTCCAGGCCTGGCACCCGCCCGGCGATGGAGACGCCTGTGCCTTCACCCACACCGGCGCTCAAGGCGCGTACCCCGGACTGGCCGGCCAGCAGGCGTTGCCAGGACAGCTCCACATTGCACCCTAGAGGAGAGACCAAGCCCAAACCGGTGATGACTACCCGACGACCCATGCTGCACCTTCCGCTATTGAACCCAGGAGCTGAGCCCAACTTTATTGATGATGGCCGCAATCATAAATGAGTTTTGATGATGAGTATCATCTAACGTATGAAAGTGAGCAAAGCACAGGCCGCCGAGAACCGCGAAGGAATCGTGGATGCCGCTGCGCGCCTTTATCGAGAAAAGGGCCTGGATGGCGTGGGCGTGGCAGAGATCACACGCGATGCGGGCTTGACACATGGCGGGCTGTACCGGCACTTCGAGTCCAAGGATGCTCTCGCACGCGAGGCCTGCCTGCGTGCATTTGAATGGACCATCACGCCGCTAGACGGACTGGAGTCCTCGGAGGCGGATGGCGCGCCTGCGACCAGACTCCGTGCGCTGGTGCATGGCTATCTTTCTGCGACGCATCGCGATCACCCCGGAGAGGGCTGCCCCGCTGCGGCATTGGCAGCAGATGCCGCAAGAGCGGGGCCGGAGATGTCGGAGGTTTTTGCCCAGGGAGTGGAACGCAATATCCAGCGCTTTATGAGCGTGCTCCCAGGTGATGACGCAGCCAAACGTACTCAGACTATCGTGACCCTCAGCAGCATGGTTGGTGCCTTGGTTCTCGCTCGCGCCACGGCAGCGGGCAACCCGGCGCTTTCTGAAGAAATATTGGCAACCTTGCGAGAGCAGTTAGCCCCATAGTCGCCCGAATTAGGCATGCGCTCGCACATTTGATGCGCATCTCAATTTTGGGCCTGGCGGCTGTCACGGTCTGGCCCGGGTCGCACTGGATATCCAGACCGTTGGAGCGCGAGCGCAAGTCGCTGTGCGCCGCGTCAACACAGCCTTCGTGCGAGCGGGCCTACTGGCTCCGGTACGGCGCCCAAGGCTATAGCACAGAGCGGCTTGTGCAGCCGCTGCCCTTCAGAGAGCGCCGTATTCGCTCAACTTCTTGCTGAACCTGAAGGTCCACAGTCGCTGCGCGCGATCGTTGACGTCATTGGTGGTGAAGCGCAGGCTCGCCGCGCCCTTGGCGCACTTGCCATCGTTCACGATCTTGCCGTCGGCATCCACCATGCACTTGGTGACATCCGAACCTTCGATCTCCTTGCCGCTGGCGTCCAGCACGGCCAGCGAGACACCGAAGTCGGTGTCGTTGGTCAGCGCCAATGTGTACTCATCGACCAGTGCCAGACCCTCGGCCTTCTCGGCCACCCAGCCGGTGGTGTTCAAGTTGAAGAGCCGGGTCTTCTTGAGCGCCACTACCTTGGAATAGTCCGAGCCATTGACTGGCTTGCCGGTCAGACTGCTCTTTTCCAGGTCGGAGCCCTGCGCGGTGATGTCGGTAGCGTTGGCAGGAAACTCGATCAGCACCAGATCGTTAAAGACTTTTTTGTCCTTGCCTGTGCCTTGCTCGATGGCGATGAACTTCCCATTGCCCAGCGAGACCACATCACCTAGCTTGGCATTGCCGGTCTTGCCCTGGCTGTACCAGCTGCTGTCCACGGGCAATGCAAACAAGCGGGTTTTCTCGGTAGTCGGGTCAAACTCCACCCAGCGCACAAAGCGGGCGTAGTCGCGCACGTTTTCCGACTTGCCGGTCGCATCAGGAACGGCAGCAGTGGTGTAGTCGGCCTTGCCGTCGTTCAGCGGGCTTTGCAGGAAACCGTGCAGCTTGCCGCTGGCCACATCGATGCTCAGCCCTTCCATGCCACGGTTGGCGCGGCGTTTGGCGAGGATGGCAGGCAGATCGGCCGTGCCAGTGCCGGGCTTGTATTTCTTCAGGATGATGCCGGTGGCCGGGTCGATCTTCACGATGAAGGGGCCGTATTCGTCGGAAACCCACAGCACATTGCGTGCGGCATCCACCACCACGGATTCGGTGTCCAGACCGAACTCACTGTAGCCCTTGGCCTTGCCGGGATAGGTGAAGGAGTCGTCCAGAACTTGCTCGCCCGTGTTGCCTGTGATGCCCCGTGGCTGCACACGACCATTAGCGTTCTGCGCGGCGCTGAACTTGAGCGGCAAGGTCGAGACGAGCCTGGCTCCGTCCTTGCCGAGGGTGATCACGCCAATGGACGGCGTGAAGTTGGGCGAAGGAAACACCGTGGAACTGGCGAAGCCCGTGGGGTTGGAGCCGTCGGTGATCTGCGTGACCGGACCAGTAGTGGCGTTCGGGCCGCGATCGGTGATGGCGTAGAACTCCAGCGTGCCGTCGGCGCGCCTGCCCTTCAAGGCCAGGCCCGAGCCATAGGCAGGCAGAAAGCCCTTGGGGAAATCGGCCTTGGTGCCGGGATGCTGGCCTTCGTAGGGGAAATAGAACTTGTCGTCGAACTGGACGTCCTGACGGGTGACGACGGCGCTGATGCTGCCAACGCCGGTGGTCTGCATGACCGGCTCGGGGTTGTCGACCTGGAGCTGGCGGGTGTCGGCGCAGGCGCTGAGCAAGGCAGTCGCGGCGGCAGTCGCTGCTATCAGGCAGGAGGAAGAAGTGAGATGGCGCATGGCGGGTATGGCTTGAGAGGAAGATGGAAGTCCCCAAAAAGCAAGCCCGGCGGGGCAAAGGCCTGCCCGGCCTTGGAGACTTCTTTGCTCAAAGAGGCGTTGTGCCGCTCAGAACGAGTGGCTGATGCCGATATCCACACCAGTCGACCCGGTATTGGCGACACCTGCAGGGCCGCCAATCAGACCAATGCTGGCGCCATTCTTGTTGTTGACACGCGCAATCCCGGCGTACACAGAGGTGCGCTTGGAGAAGTCGTAGACATATCCGATCGAATACTTGTCGCTCTTGCCGCCGCTGCGCGTGAGGGCTGTCGCGTTGCCGCTGAACTTGGCGCTGGCGTACTTGACGCGGAAGCTGCCTGGCCCGACGGGGATGGTAGCGCCCAGGTAGAAGCCGTCCACCTTCCCGGAGGTTGCGCCGCTGGCGGGTTTCCACTTCAGGCTGTTGTATCCGCCATTGAGCAAGAAACTACCGAAGTTGTAGGAAGCGCCCAGCGCCAAGTCTTCCAGGTCGCTGGTTGCGGCGATGGCGCTGGGCGATGTCACGGCTGCAGTGCCGTCGATCTTGCCGTAGCCGATACCCACGTTCAGCGGGCCGGAGCGATAGCCCAGGTTACCGCCTACGTATCTGCGGGCCTTGCTGGCACCAGAGTTGGAGGCGTTTTCATCACCAAAGGAAACCGAGAACTGGCCGTAGACACCGCCCAGGTTGCGCGGCAGGAAGTAGCCCACGGAGTTGCTGATGCGCGTGCGATCCACCGTGCCGCTTTGGCTGGCGGCGTTATACGCAGTCTGACGGATCGTCTGGAACAGGTTGGCCTGCACGCCGGTGGTGGTGTCGGGCCCCCCGAAGGCGGTGAAGATGTTGTAGCTGGGGGTGTAGTCGCGACCCAGGCGGATTTCACCCCAGGAATTGTTGACCAGTCCGATTGTGGAACGGCGCTCGAAACCCAGAGAGCCGCTGCTGCCGCCGCTCCCGGTGTCAGGGCTGAGGCCACCTTCGAGCCAGAACTGAGCCTGGTTGCCGCCGCCGAGGTCTTCCGTGCCGCGAAAGCCGATCAGGCTGGTCTTGCCTTGGCTGGAGTTCAGAGCATTGAGCCTGTTGTCGCCGGACTTGGCACTGGTGATGCCGACGTCCACTACGCCAAAAATGGTGATGGAAGACTGTGCCAGGGCCAGGCTTGAAGAAGAGGCCAGGAATGAGCCAACCACGACTGCCAGAGTACGCGAGCACGTTTTATGATTTTTCATTGACGAGATACGAACGGAACTTATCAGAGGGAATGGCGGCAGCTTTGCTGCAACCGCTGCCGGAACTCTAAGCAACACATAAGTACTTTTTGTGACGTTTGTACTGTGTGACATGAAAGTAACAGCAGCGGTGCATGCGGAGCGTTAGCTACCGGCAGCTCCTGGCCGGACTGCGACAGTCGCAGCTCAACCCGTTGCGGTCGTTCGAGTGTCAAGGACCATGCCTGCCATGCAGCGCTTACCGGCTGGTGCCCACATGCACGCTATCCGGATGCATAGAAAGAGGCGCTTGAATAAAAACCGACGAAGCGCATCCTGCATCCAGAAAAGCTCAGCCGGACGCGCGACTCTCGTCACTGGAGACATGGCTTTGTATCCGCGTGGAATCCTGCGCACGTCATTCAATACGGTACAGGCTGCCCACCCCCCCCCTTGCGCCGGCGTGCCGTTGGTACAGCCTGGCATTGGCAGGCCCTGCCCCCATCCGGCAGCCAAGAGCTGCACGTCATGCATAGGATCGGACGCCTTGGCACGCTCATTGCGGATGCGACAGGTTTCAGGATCAGTGGCGAACAGCCCGCGCGCGAACACCCGGCCCTGTTCCGCCAGCCTTGCGGTTTTCGAGGTACGGATATTCGCAAACGCCTGGAAGACGCCGTCCAAGCCTCCGTGTGCGCCATCCAGGCACCGGGCCAAATGCCACGCATCCTCCAGTGCCTGGCAGGCACCTTGCCCCGAAGTCGGCAACGGCGCATGCGCGGCATCCCCAACCAGCAGTACATTCGCCCTGCTCCATGTATGCAGCGGCTCCAGGTCATGCACCGCAATCAGCCGGATGGCATCTGCGGGCGTGGCCCGGATGAGATGCGCGACTGGTTCGGGCCATCCCGCAAACAGGTCCTCGACCTCCTTGCGCATATCTGCGGCGGGCGTGGCCTCATTGAGGGGCCGTGCCTGCGCTGCGGCCCAATACACCAGTTGAGGTCGAATCGCCACGCAGCCAAAGCGCTCGCCCGTCCCCCAGAAATCCTGAATCGCAATATCGTCCACCAGCGCATGCTGCCCCTGCGCCACGCCGATCCAGTTCACGAAGCCCTGATAGACAGGCGTGTTGTCACCCGCAACAAACTTGCGCGCCACTGACCCCATGCGACCGTCGGCGCCAATGAGCAGATCCGGGCGGATGCTCGCACCGTTCTCGAAATGGGCCACGGCTTTGCCATTGGCATCCAGCTCGATGGCCACCGCCCGGTGTCCGAACTCCACCGGTATCCCGGCCCGGGCTGCGTGATCGAGCAATACCTCCTGCAAGTGCTTGCGTAGCACCGTGTAGGTCGGGTATCCCATCGTCCGGTCCAGCAAGGCGATATCGAGGCCTCCCAATGCATTGCCCATGGCATCCTGGCGGCGCATTGTCAGCGGCTGACCGCCAACGGCCTCGATGTCTTGCAGCAGCCCCAGCTCTTCCAGCACAAAGCTCGCATTGGGCCAAAGCGTCACGCCTGCCCCCATGGTTGCCGGCTCCGTTCGGCGCTCATAGACGCGAGGGTTGCAGCCCTGTTTGCGCAAAGCCAGCGCCACGCTCAAGCCCGCAATGCCACCGCCAAGTATTCCAATTTCCACGCTAGATCTCTCCTGTCCATACGATTCCCAATGCACGGCCCGCTGCGTTGCATCGAGCAAAATGGGCATCTTAGATTTCGCCGCTAAAGAGAACTAGCATGCAAAATTGGGACGTTTTCATACCTCAAACGGGATAATCAATGCGCGATGCACTCGATCTGAATACCGTACGCGTCTTTACGGCGGTTGTTGATGAGCAGAGCTTTGCTGGTGCATCGCGTCTTTTGGCCATGCCCTCGTCCAACGTCAGCCGCCACGTCGCGTCACTGGAGCGCAGACTCGGCACACTGCTGCTGGAGCGAAGCACCCGCCACCTGCGCATGACTGAAGCCGGTCGATTGCTCTACGAACGCGCAAAGCCCTTGCTCGAAGCCCTGCTCTCCACGCAGGAGGAGCTTGGCGCGGTGCAGCGCGAACTGCGTGGCTCTCTGAAGATGTGCATGCCTGGCGAGGCACCAAGGTTGCTGGCCCCCATCCTCGCCGAATTCTGCAGCCTCCATCCGGGGGTCGAGCTCGAATGCGATACCCGGATGACCGGACTGGAAGCGCTTCGAGAGGACGTTGACCTTTCTATCGTCTTCCACCGGGGCCATCAGGAGGACAGTGCTTTCATCACCCGCGAGCTCGCCACCCTGCCCAGCATTGTGGTTGCCGCCCCCTCCTTGCTGGCCAGGACCGGTATGCCACGCCATGTGCGTGAGCTGAAATCTCTGCCCTGCATCACCACCCTCAGCGCGCTGAAGGGCCAGCCCTGGCAATTTCAGGACGCTGCGGGGCAAATCGTCAAGGTGCCGGTCCGCAGCCGCTACCGCGTCAACAGCGGAGAGCTTGCCGTGGCAGGTGCACGGCAAGGCATCGGCTTCGCGATTGTGGCGGCCTATCCCTGCCAGGAAGACCTTGCAACGGGTCGATTGCAGGAAGTGCCACTGGACCTTTGCCCTGCCCCCCTGCAATTGCTGGGGGCATACAGCCATCGACATTCCGTGACTGCGCGTGTCCGGGCACTGCTGGAATTGATACAGCTACGGTTGGCCGAATCGGGAAGCCCTCTCACGGACCCCAGAGCACATGGGAAGGTCTAGGAGCAAAGTGATGCACCGCGCTCAAAGTCGAGTCTTTTCCGAGTGCAAGCAATCTCTTGGCATGATTTTTTCAATGCCCGCTTCTGACCGGACTGCGCCTGTCGCAGATCGACCCGGATCAGCCACCGAAACATTCACACAAAGCAGAGGTAGAGTTCACCCGCATAAAGAGGTACTTTTCATATTGCATCGCTCACGGGTCAAGCTGCGACTGGCGAATGCTCGAATGTGGGTCCACTCGCCTGCGTCCGAACAGACTCGAAGATGCGGCCTTTGCCAGCGTGCTTTGCCATGTACATGGCCACATCGGCACGCTCCAATAATGAGTCGCAGGACTCGTTGTCGCCCACATAGTAGGCAATGCCGATGCTGCACCCCACCATGGCGGCATGTCCATCTTCTACCGCGATGGGAATCTGCACCATGTCCAAACAGCGCTGCATGATGCCTACCGCGTTCTCGCGATTGTTTTTTCCTGTCAACACCACCACGAACTCGTCGCCACCAAGCCTCGCTACACAGTCATGCGAACGAACTGCACTGTTCAACCTCTCGGCAACTGTCTGCAGCACAATGTCGCCTGCGTCGTGTCCGTAGGTGTCGTTCACGCTCTTGAAACCATCCAGATCGACAAAACACGCGGCAACAGTGCCTTGGTCTCGATCAGCAAGCGCGATGGACTGTTTTATTTGCGCGATGACGAGACGGCGGTTAGGCAACCCCGTCAGAGCATCATGAGTGGCTTGATATTCAATCTCTTTCTGGCGCTTTTTATGAGCTTCCACATCCACGAAAATCCACACTGAATCGGTGTCGGTGATCTGTGCAGCATTGGCATCGACCCAGAAAATTTGACCACTGCTGTTTTGCAGCTGCACCTCGGTGCGAAAACGCCTATTGTGGTTGAGTGCCTCACCAGAAAGTCTCCCCATCCGCTCATATGTTTCATCGTCGGGATAAATGCAGCGCTTGGATTGCTGGAGTAACTCGGAAACACGCTTGCCCACCATGCGCGCCATGGCTTTGTTGGCCCAGAGTATTTTGCGGTCGCGTACCTTGATCATGCCGATCAGGTCATTTTCCACAAAGAAGTTTTGCTCTTTAAGCAGCTGTGCGTTCTGGAGTTTGGCAGCGAGTTCCCGCTGCTGATGCCAGAACAAGCTCCCAGCACCAAACGCCATAAGCAGCACGCAAAACGCGGTCAAGCTCCACACGGCCACCGCTTCACTGCGCCAGGGTTGAAGGTAGCTTGCAGTGCCCAGACCTGTATACACCGTCAATGGATAGAGGGCTGAAAGGCGTTGATAGGCAGTAATGCGCTCGATGCCGTCCAATGCAGTCGGCGTGATGTACCAGCCATGCTCTGGGTTGAGCCGCCGAGTTTCTTTGAGCGCCGAGGATGTCAAGGTTCCGCCGATACCTTCCGTCGACGTCGGTTCAGCAGCGGAGTAACGAGCCACTAACCGGCCCTCGGCAGAGCGCAAGGTGGTGGCGCTGTCTTCACCTGGTGTCAACGTCTCAAACAATTTGCGGAAATGCTCCACCTCCAAAACCACAAAGACGGCCCCCTTGAAAGCCCCATCACGGGACTCCAGCTTGCGACCCAAAACAAGACTCCACTGTCTAAAAGAATGGCTGATCAGTGGCTCGGAGATCACCATCTGGTTCGAGTGCTTCAAAGCGTCGAAGTAGCCCCGCTCCTTGATTGAGAAGGGGCGTTCGCCAGATGAAAGGCCAAGGCGAACCACGCCGGATTCATCAGCCACGCGCACGGCCTTGGAAAAAGGCAGCAAGGCCCGCTGATTGATAACGGCATTCTCAAACTCAGGTGCGGTTGATCCAGCCTCCTGGAATTCTTGAGCAATCGTCGCTAGAGCGTTATCGATAAGCCGCATCTCGGTGTTTAGCTCATAACTCAACAGGCGAGCTTGGTTAACCGATGCATCCACTCCCCGCTGAACGTGATAGTCATACGACTCATGCAGATTGTGCCAAGTAATTGCTATCAATATAGAAGCAATAAAGACAACTCCTGCAATGGTTTTCAGCAAAAGATATCTAGACTGGATAAGACTTTTAACTAGACCATCTATCAGCTGATCAATGAAGCTGACTTTCTTCTTGTGCGGGGCTCGAATGCTCAACATGAATTCCGTTGTCTCAGGAGAAGCTCACTCAAAGAGTAGAGCACAGGCCCCAGCAACCGTCGCAGCCGATCCAAGCAACTTTCTGCTCCACATCAATGCTCTGACAAGTGAGTTTGTTGCGAAGAAACGTAGAGTTTTGATGGATGTCTGCTTTTTGCAAGAGCCACCGGCAGCTTCTGGCCGATAGTGTGAATACACGAATATGCCAGGAAACGGAAACCCCGATAGGCGGCCCCTGCCGGAGAAGTCGGCTGTCAGCGAAGTCCAAAAAACGGAGCTACCGGCCTGAGCAGGCGGTCTGCACCCTTGCCGCGCGGGCAGCGCTAGAAGACGTCCATAGGCAGGCGTTGCCAATGGACGAGGTTGCTTCAGCCTTGAGGCATCTGGCTCATGTCCATGAACATGACTTCCCAGATGTGGCCGTCTACGTCCTCGAAGCTGCGGCCATACATGAAGCCGTGGTCTTGCAAGGGGTTCACGTCCGCCTTGCCTCCGTGAGCGGAAACGGCCTCAAGCATGCTGTCGACGGCCGCGCGGTCGTCGGCGCTCAGGCACAACATGACTTCGCTGGCAGCATGGGCGTCGACGATAGGCTTATGGGTGAACGTGGCCCACTTCGGGTGGGTGAGCAGCATCACGTAGATGCTGTCGGAGACGACCATGCAGGCAGCGGTGTTGTCGCTGAACTGCGGGTTGTTGACGGCGCCGATCGCTTCATAGAAGGACTTGGCCTTCGGCAGGTCAGCGACGGGCAGGTTGACGAAGATTTTCTTGGACATTGGAGGCTTTCAAGGTCTGTGCAGAGAGGCAATCTTCAGGCGTTGGCGAGCGACGTCAACAGTTCGTCCAGGAGCTGCATGCTGGATATGAGGCCGTCTTCCTGCCCGGGTAACCACAGCTTCCCTGTTTCGGAGCGGGTGGGTATTGATACATCATATCCAGCTGCACCAGTGTCAGCCAACCGAGTTAGCTCTCGTTCAGGTCGCAGGCTGACAATGGCCGCAACCGAGAGTCGTCGGTGATCCAAGGCAGCTATCGACCGGTTGCCGCACTTCAAGATTTGACGATCGAGGACCGCCAAGCAGCGATTACGGCTGCTCGCACTCACATTACGAATTTTCGCCAGCCACCATATAGCGGTCATCCGAGCTATAAGGCTGGGAGCTTCTCAATGGCAGGTTTCCTTGAGTAGTTGGCAGCAACCTTCGATAAAAGCTGGAAGTCCGTAGTCACCCTCCATGAGGGTGATGCGATCCAGCTGGCATCAGAATTTTTGATCAATCCCAGCCCGATTCAAAGAAGCCTGAAGCTCTTATCAAAGGTCGCCTCAACCTCCAGCTTTTGCTTGAGCAACCGTGCTTTCACATAAAAATCTGCGGTGCGCTGCTGGTCAGCAATGACTGCGGCATCAATATCTTGCCAACGCATGGCTCTGCGCTCAAATTGCAGAGTCGCGGCTGCCACGGGAATGCCAATGATTTTGGCCAGCGATTGGCCATAAGCATCAGCATTTTTGTAAGACCAGATTTGTGCTCTGGCGACACGCTGTTTGAAGTCCTGCAGGGCTTCACGCTTTTCTTTGAGAGCTACATCGGTTGCAGCCAAAAAGCTCAGGCCACTCCACAACCCTCGTCCATTCACCAGTACGCGTGCATGCTGGCTAGTTTCCGCCAAAGCTGTATATGGCTCCCAAGTTGCCCACGCATCCACCGAGCCTTGTGTCAGCGCCAGCTTGGCATCGGCTGGCGGAATGAATTTGAACTGCACGGAGTCCAGTGGCAGCCCTGCAGTATCCAAGGCTTTGAGCGCCACAAAATGCCCGATCGAGCCGCGATTCGTGGCAATGCTTTTGCCTTTAAGGTCGTTGACGGATTTGAATGCTGAATCTGGGCGTATCAAAATGGCGGTGCCGTAGGCATCAGAGCGCTGTGCGGCAAATGCCTTGGCAGCGCTGCCCGCCGCCAGACTAAACAACAAGGGTGCATCGCCAATAATGCCGAAATCAATGGCCCGGGCATTTAACGCCTCCGCCAGAGGTGCGGCTGCCGGGAACTCACTCCACTTGATGTCATAGGGCAAATCCTTGGTCTCACCTGCCGCATCCAGCAAGGCCTTCAACCCACCTTTTTGATCGCCTGCGCGCAGTTGCACGCGATTGCCTTGCGCCCTCACACTTGAAGCGCCCAACAAGCTGGAACCCGCAAAAACAGCGCCCAGCACTTGATGGAATTGTCTTCTTTGCATAACCGTCCTTGTGATGTCTGAAATACAAGGACCATTGCAGCAGTCAAGTTGCTTTAGGTGAAGCGAGTAATTCGCAGATGCTTATGCGAAAAACGGTGAGACAACTCAGTAGCCTTTGCTTAGATCCACCACATCAAATAGAGCTTGGGAGTGCCGATAACGCTGAAGATTCTCGGCAAACTTGTCCCGGGTCGCAGCTTGCACATCGCCTGCGGCCCAAGAAATATGCGGGGTGAGCCTGACCTTCTCGTGGCTGTAGAGCCAATGATCTTCTGGCAGGGGTTCAGGCTCGGTCACATCCAGGCTGGCTGCGCCGAGCAGACCTGAATCCAGCGCAACTTTGAGTGCATCTTGGTCTATCAAGCCCCCACGAGCCACATTGATCAGATGCAGGCCCGGCTTGCAATACGCCAATGCATCGGCATTGATCAATCCCCTGCTCGCGGCTGTTAACGGCAAAGCCAACACCACATGGTCACTGCTAGCAAGCAATTGAGACAGGTCTTTGGCATGGGATGCTCCATCCTCAGTCAATTGCGCAGATCCTTTTCCATTGCGCAAAACCTGCACCGTCATGCCAAATGCTTTTGCACGTTGGGCTACCGCCTTACCTATGGCACCGTAACCCACGATACCCAGTGTTTGCTCTGCAAGCAGCCCCATGGGTTGGGAGATCACCAAAGTCGATTCCCGCTCCCAATCCGCAGCGTTTTTCGCACGGCGCGCATTCAACGCCAAAGACTGCTCCAGCAGCACAGAAAGCACGTAGTCGGCAATAGGCTCAGCCGCCACACCACGCGCACAACTGACTTGAACTCCCTCAAACAACCAAGCGGGAAAATAATCGATGCCAACCGAAGCCAGATGCACCCAACGCAGCCGCCCAGGCCAGCCTGCCGGCTTTTCTTTGGGAGCATCGCGCCAGCCATTACGTGGAGCAGTCAGCAACACATCGGCCTCGTGACAACGCTCCCAGGCCAGATCTTGGCTCGCATCCAGAACCTGCACACCGGTAGATGCAGACAAGACCGCACCTCCCAACTGATTAAGCACGATGGCCTGGCGCAGCGAAGGCGCAAAGGCGGGTGCGTCTGTCATTGAGCCCATGATCCAATCCCCAGGGCCTTGCTCCCCGCAGCAATCCACACGCTATCGTCTTGAGGCGTGTGGATACGACCGCACAGCACATCACGCCAATGGCGCTCCAAGGGGTTATGCCGTGTCAGCCCATGGTTGCTGGTCAGCGACTGGGCCAGCTCCACTGCCTGCACTGCATTATTGGTAGCCACGCTCTTGATCAGCCCTGCTTCGTTCGCGGATGCAAACACACCATCGTCCAGACCTCGGGCCAGTCCAGCGATCAAGCGCTGATTTGTCAGCAACAGACTTTCTATACGGCCAACGACTTCTTGGACACGTGGCAAGGTCGCCAAAGAAGCCCCTAACGAAGACGGTTTGCGCGCATGCAAGAAACCCAGCAACCAATCACGTGCGGCCTCGGCCACACCCGTATAAAGCGCAGAGATCAGCACGGCAATCTCTGCCTGCGCCTGGGGATCTGCACCAAGCCATTCGGCCGGAAGACGCAAATCCACTGCATTCTCGAAAGGCACCAGCACATCTTCAAACACGACATCATGACTACCACTGGCGCGCAAGCCCAGGTGGTCCCAGGTCTCTTCAATACGTGTACCGGCCAGCCCCGCAGGAACCAGCAAATAGCCTACTCTAGGCTCGGCCTCATCGGTACGCACCCATAGTGCATACCAGCTCAAAATCGGCGCGCCTGTTGAGTACAGCTTGCGCCCCGAGACTCGCCACCCCTGGGGCGTTTGGCGTGCAATGGTCGCAGGCAGACCTCCACGCACAGGAGACCCCAACTCAGGCTCCACACGCAAGGCGTTGATCAACGCCCCTTTCTCAGCGGCTTCACGCACTACTTTTTGTGCCAAAGCCTTGGGCCAACGATTACCCGCGCGCCCCAAACTGCGGTGCTGAGTGAACTGCATGATCAGCACCAGTGCTGTAGCGGGATCGCCCTTACCAATCGCTCCAATCACATCACTGAGCTGCGCCAATGTGGCCCCCTGCCCACCAAGCGAGCTGGGCGCGGCCAAGGTCAGCAAGCCCGCTTGATGCAGATCCGAGAAATTCTCAAAAGGAAAGCTCGCATCCCTATCATGCGCAGCCGCACGCTGCGCAAAATCAGCGGACAGACTGCGCACCAGCTCCGGTAATTTCAACGGCGCGTTCATTGCAGCACCTCCGGCTGCTCACGCACAATAACGGCTGCCAAATCGCGGAAGGTGTGATGAGCACCACCAGGGCCACCAATTTGCGAATGCGTCAATGCAGCAATCTCGTGCGGTATGGGTTGCGGTGTGCCTGCCGCTTCTGCAAGCAACTGTGTGTGGCAGACATTCTCTAGTGCGATATACCACCAAGCCGCAGCTTCGATCGATGGACCCGCTGTCAAGATCCCGTGATTCTTGAGAATCACCGCCTTGCGCTCTCCCAGCACCTTGGCAATGCGTTCGCCCTCATCGGTCTCAAGCACCACCCCGGAGTAGTCGTCAAACAGCGCATGATCCTGGTAGAACGCGCATGAATCCTGCGTCAACGGGTCTAGCAAGCGCCCCAAGGTGGACCATGCCTTGCCATAGGTGGAATGGGTGTGCGCCGCAGCCACGATATTGGGGCGCGCCTCATGCAGGGCTGCATGAATCGCAAATGCTGCACGATTGAGCGGCCCTTTGCCCACCACAATTTCTCCGGCAGAGTTGACCAGCAATAGATCCGACACACGAATTTGCGAGAAGTTGATGCCTAATGGATTGACCCAGAAATGGTCACTCCACTCAGGGTCACGGGCCGTAATATGGCCGGCCAGGCCTATATGCAAGCCGTGGCGTGCGAACAATCGAAAAGCAATCGCCAGCTGCTCGCGACGATATTGGCGTTCTTGCAGGATGCTGCGTTGCGGCGCAGGCTCTTCAAACCAATCTTGACGACGGGGGCGGGCGTTAATCTCCAGTCGGTGGCTGAGCACTTGCTCGGACAAGGCAATAGCAGTAGGCATAGACAATCCGATTTCTTCAAAAAGAGTTTCAAGCCGCCAGAGCTTGCAAGGCCGGCGATGAATGGGTGACCGCAACGCTCACCCGTTTGCTGCTTGCAAGTTTGTCCTTCACCAGAGGCAGCAGCTCACGCCCATAGACCAAGGTATCTGGCAAAGGATCAAAGCCTCGAATCAAGAAGGTGTGAATACCCAGGTCGTAGTACTTGATCAGCGCGTCGGCCACTTGCTCGGCCGTGCCCACCAGCGATGTGGTGTTGGAGCGCCCACCTGTTTCGCGGGCAACCGCCGTCCATAGGCGCTCATCCACGCGGTCGCCGTTGGCGGCATCGGCCAACAAACGACGTGCACCCTCGCTTTGCTGTGGGCCACCACGGGCATAGCTTTGTTCGGAACGCAGGTGCCTTGTAGTTTCAAGAATATGCTGTGCACGATCCCAGGCTTCGGCTTCCGTCGCACCCAGAATAGGTCGGAACGAAATGCTGAAATCGATCTCTCGATTGTGGAGCGCTGCAGCGGCTCTTACACGCTGCACCAGATCACCCGCCTGAGCCAAAGACTCGCCCCACAATGCATAGAGATTGGCATGGCGACCGGCAACCTCCAGCGCGGGTGCTGAAGCTCCGCCAAAGTAGATCGGAATATGAGGTTGCTGCAAAGGCTTGACTTCAGACCACACCCCCTTGGCGCGGTAGTAGCGCCCTTCGTGATCAAACGGTTTGTCTTCGCCCCAAACACGGCGCAGCAAACCTAGGTACTCATCGGTTCGCGCATAGCGCTCGTCATGACTCAAGAAGTCGCCATCACGCTGCTGGTCTTCATCGGAGCCGCCCGAGATGATGTGCACCGCAACCCGACCACCGGTGTAGTGATCCAGAGTCGCCAACTGGCGAGCCGCCAACGTAGGTGCGACAAAGCCTGGGCGATGTGCCAGCAGAAAGTTAATATTTTTTGTTGCAGCCGCAGCATAGTTGACCGTCAGCAACGTATCTGGACTGCTGCCGCTGGCTGGCACCAGAATGCGGTCAAAGCCCGCGTACTCGTGGGCCTGAGCAAATGCACGAACATAAGCGGGATCTATGGCAGGGCCGCGTCTGGCAATGATTTCCGATACTTCATGGGGCTGAATCATGCCGATGAACTGGGCGCTCATGTGTATTCCTTGTGAGTTGATCATTGACCTCCACCATAGGTCGAACGCCTGAATCAACCAACGAAGAAAAACGAGTTTTCACATCCGCTTTTCGCATGTAAAACCTGAGAAACAACTCAGTGAGCGAAACCCGCAACTACCGTGCGCACGGGCTCGGCATCCATACGGCGTATCAGAGCCTGCAAGCCGTCAGCCTCGCTAGCAGGCTTGCTGATGTTGGGGGCATCCGCCGTGCGGCACACCAAATCATCTTCACTCCAGCCGGAACTACCAGGCTTGGATTGCGCGCGCAGCCAACCCTGTCTATCCACCAGTATCTGATACCCGCCCAACTGGCCCTCCTCCGCCCCCAGCAAGACGCTCAAAACGCGGCGCATCTCTGCACTATCGCTTGTGCAATCTATGCCTTGCGTCTCACCCACCGACACTGTCACCATCCGCGGGTCTTCTCTGACCGTAGTGTCCCCAGCAAAGACCAGACGCACGGTCTGCCCGCGCAAGGCATCCAAGCGTTGAGTGCTTGGGCCACGCCCTGCGCATCTCACGGCCTCATCTGGCAAAGCCACAGGAAACTCCCAGACGCCTTCACGCTTAAGAGACTGCCCCGCCGCTTGCGCACGAATAAAGCCCAAGACCGTCCAGATCTGCTCATCCGTCATTAACGCATCGGCAGCAGGCATGGTTGCGGCGCCATGCCTATCTGTCATGCCATGGCGAACACTCCAGAAAAGCTCACCCTCAAATCGTCGCCACAAGATGGATCGATTCAAAGTAGGTGGCCATATCACTTGCTTCTCGGCATCGACTCCATCGCCGTCACCCAACGCGCCGTGGCAACGCAGGCAATGTGCTTGATAAAGCTGCTGCCCTTGCATCACTGCACTGGCGGTAAAAGGCACGGCGCTGGCGTGAAACGCGGTGGGGACGGTGGGCGTCAACAGCAAACGCCATATAGGCCATGGCGTGAACAGAGCGATCAAGATCGCCAAGGCCCCGAGCCCCAGCAGCCTGCGTAGCCTCTTTCGCCACCACAGCGCCACAGCCAAAATCAGCAGCAATGCAGCGATGACCAGTGCAGCCCACACCACGCGCGCAGCCTGGCCACGATCAAAAAGCAGCTGCTCTGCCGCCAACCTATGGCTAAAAGGCCAAGAGCTGAACCCCCATATTTCCAGGAAAGCAGCCAGGCCAAGTTGGGCCTGGTGCAAGACCCATAAAAGGGTCTTGACTCCATCATCCGTCATACCGACCTATTCAAGCTCTGCTCGCCATTACCAACTTCTCAAGTTACCAACTTGCATCCAGACCCAGCAGCTTGAGGGCTTCGTGACGCAGCTCTGTGAGTTTTGGATGGCTGCGGTGGCGCGGATATGGCAGATCGTTGTGCAAAACGGCTTTGACCCGTGCTGGTCGATCTGAAAGCACCACGATGCGCTGCGCAAGGAATAGCGCTTCTTCCACATCATGGGTTACCAGCAGCGCAGAGAAGCCTTTGCGCTGCCACAGCTGCACAATTTCCGTCTGCATACCGAGCCGCGTCAAGGAGTCAAGCTTGCCCAGCGGTTCATCGAGTATCAACAACTCAGGATCATTGACCAAGGCCCGTGCCAAAGCCGCACGCTGCGCCATACCACCAGACAACTGATGCGGGAAAGCCTGCGCAAAATCTTGCAACCCCACCAAAGACAAAGCCTGATCAACCCTTGCAGCATGGGTCTTCTGCAAACCTCGGGCCTGCAAACCTAGCAATACGTTGTCACGCACGGTGCGCCAGGGAAACAGCGTGGGATCTTGAAACACCAACAAGCGTGAAGGATCTGGATCTTCGATCTGCTGGCTGTTGTGACGTATCTCTCCCGTCGTAGGCGTATCCAGGCCAGCCACCAGACGCAGCAGGCTCGATTTGCCGCAGCCGCTAGGTCCCAAGAGGGCAACAAACTCGCCAGGAGCGATATCTAAAGAAAAGTCATCCAGCACCTGCAAGTGCTTGTTGCCGTCACCAAACCAGTGGTTAACCGCCTCAATTTGCACATGCGCGCCCGCTTGCACCGTGGACGCATCGGCCCGCGTGACTTCTGCAACTCGCCCTACCATTTCACCACTCCTTTTTGCCAGCGCAGCACACGGTCACGAACCAAAAATAGCAAGCTAATCAGGCCCGAGAACAGCAGTGCCATCACAATCAGCGCCCCATACATGTTGGGATAGGCTGCCCAGCCCTGCGCCCAGGTCAGATACCACCCCAAGCCTGACTTCACTCCCAGCATCTCGGCTGCAACCAAGGTGGAGAACGCTGCGCCCAAACCCATGAACAGGCCCACAAACACCTGAGGCAAGGCAGCAGGTACAGCCACACGCAGGATCAAAAACCACTGCGATGCCCCCATGGTTCGTGCCACGTCATAAAAGTTCTTGTTCACGCTGGCAATGCCAGACCATGTCAGCACAGCCACAGGGAAACCTGTTCCCAAAGCGATCAAAAACACCGCAGTGGACCAACTGGATGGAAAGAAGAAAAACGAGACAGGAAGCAAAGCCGTGGTGGGGATGGGTCCCAGAACCCGCAGCACAGGGTGAATCCAGTAGCTGGCCTGACGCGACCAGCCAATCCATACCCCAACCAGAAAGCCCGTCCACGCACCGCACACAATTCCTGCGGACAGCAGCACCAAAGAGTTGCCGGTGCTGTCCAGCAGCTTGGCTGCGTCCGTTGTGAAAACTTCGATCAGGCTTTGAGGCGGTGCAAAAAATGGCGTTGGCAAGCTGGCCAATTTGGCCGTCACAATTTCCCACACGGTCAAACCTGCGCCCAACGCCACCAACCAAGGCCCCAGTGCTTTGACCCGCTTTGTGACGGGAATACCAATCAAAGGACTCATCGCTTGCAGTAACGCAACCAGCGCCACAACTGCAGCAGCACATCCAAACTCAGTGGTGTAGGCCCAATCGCTAAAGCCGACCTCTGCGTTGGACCAGAGCAAGGTCACTGCAGATAGAACTCCCCAGGACACCGCAGCGGACAACCCAACCAACCACAAAGCCTGGATCGATTGACGTGTCTGGGGCACTGACAACGGAGACTTAACCTCGAGAGAGTGCTCCAGCGTTGCAGAAATATTCACCGCACTCATAGCCTTCTCCTCAGGTCAGTACATCCACGTGAACATGGGTGGCAAAGCGAGCTGGATCCGTTGTGGACTTCAGCACCCCCACGGTTTTGAAATCACGTGCGTAGAATTCAATTTCTTGGCGCAAAGCCTGGCCCTGCGGATGATGCTTGTGCGTCAATGTAGCCAGCACCGCCCGCAAGTCAGCCTCAGACACCTTCGAATAGGCGCTGTAGATACGAGCCGTTTCTGCAGGGTAATTGGCCACAAAATCAGACGCTTCGTTGATTGCTCTGACCAAAGAAGCGACCACTGGTTTTTCGTTTCGCACCAGCTTGCCCGTCACACCCACCACGCAGCAAGTCTTGGTCGCATATTCACCGCTCAAATTGGTCGCCAGCTCCACCAGGCCCTTGGTGCGGCGCTCAATGATGGCCAGATTCGGGTCACCGTCAGCGATTGCGTGGGCTTCACCTTTTTCCACCGCCACACCCAGCATGTCGCCGGGGAACTGCCGCCAGTTCACGTCCTTTTCAGGATCCAACCCAGCCTTGAGAAGCAGAATCGAGAAGAAATTCTTACCGGGACTATTCAGGTCTGAAACAGCAATCGTTTTGCCCTTGAGCGCTTTGAGCGTGGTGACACCGGCAGGTTGAAAGCCCACCAAGCGCACGCAGCCGCCATGGCTACTGCCGACCAGCTTGACATCAAAGCCGGACTCCAAAGGCTTGAGCCAGCGATGAATCATGCCCAGGCCACCATCGGCCTTGCCTGTGGCAATGGATTCCAACAGCTGATCGGTAGATCCGCTGAAGTTAATCAGCTCAACATTCAGGCCATGCTTTTCAAAAATGCCGCGTTCTATGGCCACCGGCGCTGGCGAAAGACAAACCGCACCCATATTCCAGGCCAGTTTGAGCTTACGCGCGGGTGGAGCAGCCAGAACCTGGTTTGCGCCCACCCCCACCAAGCCCAAAGTGCCCGCTGCAGACGCTGTGCGCAAAAATGCACGACGCCCTAAGCCATTACCCTCGCCCAGCTCTGCTGGATCCAATGCCGCCATGACCAATCCCCTTATGTTGCCAAGCTTGCATTGAACCCAAGAGAACCCCGGTACACCAACGAAGAAAAACAAAGATCCTTATGCGAAAGTATTCGGCCAGCAGGGCCACGCTTCTGCTGCAATCGGCTCAGACTTCACTTTTCGTAAACGGAAGCCATGACGACAAGCCACAACCCTGCAAGACTGCGCCGCTTTCTCGCGCAACTCACACAGCTAGTCCACGAAGCTCCTGAAGAAACCTTGTTACTGGAGCGCGGCAAGGTGCTGCTGCACAACCTAGTGCAACACGATGACTGGCTACCAGATGCCTACGCCCAGCCATCACCAGAGCGTTACCAGCAGTACCTGCTGTATGCAGATCCGCTTGAGCGCTTTTCCGTTGTGAGCTTTGTCTGGGGACCCGGTCAAAAAACGCCGGTGCACAACCATACGGTATGGGGTTTGATTGGCTTGCTGCGCGGCGGGGAAAAGTCCCAAGGCTTTGCGCAAGACACTGAAAAGCAATGGCAGCCTCAGGGTGCCGCCCATGTGCTTTCACCGGGCGATGTGGAAGCCGTTTCTCCCACCATCGGTGATGTGCACCAGGTCAGCAATCTCTTTGAAAACCAAACCTCCATCAGCATCCATGTCTATGGAGCCAATATCGGCGCAGTCCACCGTTCTGTCTTCACAGAAGACGGCAAGGAGAAAGCCTTTATCTCTGGCTACAGCAACACCTCGCTGCCCAACATCTGGGACAGATCGCGCGAAACCGAATCGCGCGCTGCCACCTCTCATTGATTTCACTGACTTTTCTGTCTCGCGCTCCATGACTCAACCTATTTCCTACACCACGACCGCTCAAGTCCGTGAAGCTTTGCTTGCCAAGCGCGAAATCGCCTTGCTTGATGTGCGCGAAGAAGATCCGTTTGCGCAAGGCCACCCGCTGTTTGCCGCCAACCTTCCACTGGGCCGACTAGAGTTGGATGCGCGCTGGCGCATTCCCCGCCCCAATACCCAGATCGTGGTCTATGACAACGGTGAAGGGCTTGCTGAAATTGCTGCACAACGTCTGCAAGCCCAAGGCTTTACCCAGGTCAGTCTGCTACAAGGCGGCCTGCAAGGTTGGCGCGATGCGGGCGGCGAAATCTTTATCGACGTCAACGTCCCCAGCAAGTCTTTTGGCGAACTGGTGGAGTCCGAGCGTCACACGCCCTCTTTGCCCGCCCCCGAAGTCAAGGCCTTGCTGGATCAAAAAGCCGATGTCGTGGTGCTGGATGCTCGCCGCTTTGACGAGTACCAAACCATGAACATCCCCGGCAGCAGCAGCGTGCCGGGTGCCGAACTGGTCTTGCGCGCCCGTGAACTGGCGCCTAGCCCGACAACACGCATCATCGTGAACTGCGCGGGCCGCACACGCAGCATTATTGGCACCCAGTCGCTCGTCAACGCAGGTCTGCCAAATCCTATTTCCGCTTTGCGCAATGGCACGATTGGCTGGACGCTCGCAGGCCAGACCCTGGAGCATGGTGCAGACCGCCGCGCTCCAGCCACAGTCTCTGCAGAGCACAAAGCTGCTGCTGCCCAACAAGCCCGCGACGTGGCAGACAAAGCCGGCGTACAACGCGCTGTGCGCAGCGATATTGCCAACTGGCAACAAGAAGTGGATCGCACCACTTATCTGCTCGATGTCAGAACCCCCGAGGAATTTACGGCAGGCCATCTCTCTGGCTTTCGCAGCGCGCCCGGTGGTCAACTGGTGCAAGAAACCGATGTCTCTGCACCGGTACGTGGCGCTCGCATCGTGCTGGCTGACGATGATGGCGTGCGAGCCAATATGACGGCCTCCTGGCTGGCCCAGATGGGCTGGAATGTGTATGTGCTTGACGGTCTGAGCAGTGCTGACTTTTCAGACAGCCGCCCGGTGGCGCAAAACCTGCCAGAGCCCACAGCGCCCGTGACCTGGATCAAGCCCCAAGCATTGGCGGATGCAATTGCCAAAGCACCTAAAGACAGCATTGCCGTGGTGGACCTGACCACCAGCGCCAACCATGTACGCCGCCATATCCCCGGTGCCTGGTTTGCGCTGCGAACCGACCTCCAACAGGCACTGAGCCGCATTCCCAAGGCCGATCGCTATGTGCTGACCTGCGGCAGCAGCTTGTTGGCCAAATACGCGGTGCAAGAGTTTGCCGAGGCCACCGGCGCAACCGTTGAGGTACTGGAGGGAGGCAATCAGGCTTGGGCCGATACAGGACTGCCCGTTGAAGCCGGTGAGCAACGCCTTGCCAGCCCCCGCGTCGATCGCTATCGCCGCCCCTATGAAGGCACAGATAACGCCCATGAAGCCATGCAGGCCTATTTGGACTGGGAGTTTGGTCTAGTGGAACAACTGGGCCGAGATGCTACCCATGGTTTCAAAGTGATCTGAACGGTCTTGCGTTCGCCCACAAAAAAGGCAGCTCGCAAGCTGCCTTTTTTAATCTGTACCGAACACTCAAACCACTGCTGTTGCTGGCTGACTCTGCGTTGTTTGAGTCTCTTTCGCCTCTTGAGCCAAGCGCTTGACCGTATTGCGGTTCACGGGCACATCCAGCCCCAGGTTGCCGCGGAAGGTATCGGCCTCATAAGCTTCGCGCCAAATGCCGCGCTGCTTGAGCAAAGGCACAACCAGTTCAACAAAGTCTTTCAGCGACGTATTAGGCAAAGCTTCAAAGAAGTTAAAGCCGTCTGCGCCTTCGTTGTTGAACCAGCGCTCGATTTCATTGGCCACATGCTCGGCCGTGCCGACAAACACCGTCTTTGGCGTAGCGAACCACTGCGCCACATCACGCAAAGTCCAGTCATTCTCACGCGCAGTCTGTTTGATGTGATCGCTGGCGGCCTGCTGACTGTTGCGTCCAATGTCGCCCAGATCTGGGAAGGGTTCATCCAGCGGATAGACCGAGAAGTCATGGTCATTGAAAGGCCGGGCCAAAGCAGCCAAGGCATTCTCAATAGGCACGAGGCTCGCCGCAATGCGGTACTTCTCTTGCGCCTCTTGCTCGGTGCGTCCTACGATGGGTCGAATGCCAGGTAAGAGCAGCACCTTGCTCGGGTCTCGCCCAAACTTTGCCACCTTGGCTTTTACGTCGCGGTAATAGGCTTGGGCTTGCTCCAGCGAGTCGGCGTGAAAAAAGATCGCATCAGAGCGTGAAGCTGCAAAATTTTTACCGTCTTCAGAGGCTCCAGCCTGAAAAATCACCGGCTGGCCTTGCCGTGAACGTGCAATATTGAGAGGCCCTTCCACCGAGAAAAACTCACCCTTGTGATCCAAACGGTGTAGCTTCTTCTTGTCAAAGAATTGGCCCGTGGCCTTGTTGCGCACCAGTGCATCGTCTTCCCATGAGTCCCACAGACCTTGCACCACATCCAGATGTTCGCCCGCCAGACGGTAGCGCACATCATGGGCATAGTGCTCATTGCGGCTGTAGTTGCGCGCACTGCCATCCAGCCAAGAAGTCACCACATTCCAGCCCGCACGGCCACCGCTGATATGGTCTAGCGAAGCCAGTTGGCGCGCCACCGTAAACGGCTCGCTATAGCAGGCTGTAATGGTGGCAACCAAACCGATATGAGAGGTGGCCCCCGCCAGTGCAGAAAGAATCGTCAGCGGCTCAAAGCGGTTGAGATAGTGTGGACTGGAGCGCTCAGTGATATGCACGCTATCGGCCACAAACAGAAATTCGAAACCTGCTTTTTCTGCCAGCTGTGCCTGCTCTCGATAGAAACCGAAATTCACGCTGCCATCGGTCAGCGCCGCCTCATGGCGCCAGTCTCCCCAACCCGCCCCCACGCCATGCAGCACAAAACCTGCCTTAAGTTGTCGTTTGCTCATCTTGCTTCCCCTCCTTCAGGCTGCACCGCCTAAATATCGATTGAATGTTTTGTCCCACAGCGGCCGCACATCGGCCGAGCCCTCCAGCACCCCCATGGACTGAAAGGCTTCGGCTACACGCTGGTGACTTAGAACGGCTTTGTCGCTTACCGCCTGAACACTGCTGTTCTGGCTGCGGTTGTTATAGATTTCGACCAAGTCACCCACCGGCACGCGCGTTTGTGCGGACTGGGCCTTGGCGTAGTCCAGAAAGTTGGCATTGCTCCAGACATAGGCTTTTTGCAGGCGCTGCAGCAAATCAGCCAGGGCCGCTTGGCGTTGCACGTCTTGCACCGCCTTTGGATTGGCATAAATCAGAAAATTGCCCGACAGATAACCCACCGCCGTTTTGAGAATGCGTGCACCATGACGTGTGCGGGCCAGTTGGCCGTTGTAGCCATAGATAGCCCAGGCATCGATATCGCTGCGCGCAAAAGCCGACAGTCCATCTGCGGGCGAGAGATTGACGGGCTTGATATCGTCAAAGCTCAGCCCAGCTTCCTTGAGCTGTTGATACAGATACAGATGCGAGGTGGTGCCGCGCACATAACCCACGCGCTTGCCACGCAGATCTGCCACCTTGTAAATGGCCGAGTCTTTTTGCGCCAGCGTGGCCTGGTTGTTCAAGTCTTCGTGATAGACCGCAACCACTTTGACCGAGGCCTTGGCCTTGGCGGCAAACACAGCGGGTATCTCGCTGCCAGAGCCAAAATCCAGCGCATCAGCATTGATGCTTTCAATGTGCTGCACACCAGAGTTGAACTCTTTCCAGTCAATCTGATACGGCGTTTGCGCCAGGCCTGCGGCCTCCAGCAAAGTTTTGTGACCGCCTTTATAGGTGGCCGCACGCAAAGTCACACCACGCAAACTGCTTTGCGCATTGCCGATGGATGGCAAAGCCGCAGCCAGCGATAAGACTCCAGCGCTTTGCAGCATGCGTCTTCTTGAGAGCGACAACGAGGAAGGGGAATATGGTTCCATAAGGCAGTTCACGATGGGGAATCGGCGCTGCCTGAAGTTCAAGGCCAGCGAAATCGTGTCCTGACTCTAGAAGCTGTTTCGTGGTGCGTTAAGGAAGAAAAACAGATATGGATATACCTCGTGCAATACCTGATTAGCATGCGGCCTCTTGAAAGAGCCCCCTCCTCGACAACTTTGAAGTGTTAGGCAGGCCTGCATTGAAGGCCCTGATGCAATGACGGCTGTGGGCCGGCGGATTCAACCGGTCAATGCAACACATGCGCTGAACATCTCAGCGGGTGTATGGAAGCCAAGCGTCTTGCGCGGCCTCTCGTTTAATTGTCTCGCTATCGCGTTGAGTTGATGCTGGGACAGCCCCGATAGGTTCATGCCCTTGGGCATGTACTGCCTGAGCAACCCATTCGTGTTCTCGTTACTTCCCCGCTGCCATGGGCTTTGTGGGTCGCAGAAGTAGACTTGGATGTCCGTGGCCAAGGTGAATTGCTTATGGGCATGCATCTCGGTGCCCCTGTCCCAGGTTAGCGATTTGTAGAGTTCCTGCGGCAGTTCGCGAGCATGCTTGATGAGCGCGTTGACCACTGTCTGCGAGTCTTTGCCATCAAGCTTTATCAACATCACGTAGCGCGTTTGACGCTCGACCAAGGTTGCAATCTGGCTGTTGCCACTGCCAAAGACCAGATCGCCTTCCCACTGCCCAGGCACAGCTCGGTCTTCAACGCACGCCGGACGCTCACGGATCGTGACGGCATCGGCGATCTGGCCATGGATGGCCGTCTTCTGCGTGTAGAGCCGTGAGCGGCGCATCCCGCGAGTGCGTCTGAGGTGCTCCAACAGCTCCTTCTTCAAGGCGCCACGCGCTTGAATGAACAGACTGCGGTAGATGGTTTCGTGTGACACGTGGTGGCTCTCGTCGCAAGGATAAGTCTGCTTGAGCCAGCCAGCAATCTGCGGCGGCGACCACAGCACCCGTAACTTGTGTGCCACGGTTTGGACCAATGCGCGACTCGCAACGAGTTTGCAGCACTTGGGGCGCCTCGCTCGGTCCCAGGCAGCTGCATCTGCCTGGTTCGCACGATAGCTGTCGTGCCCACCATTGCGCTTGATCTCCCGGCTGATTGTTGCTGGTGCTCGTCCCAGTCGTGCAGCGATGGCCCGAATCGATGCCCCCGCCACGATGGCTCGCGAGATCTCTTCTCGTTCGGCCAGCGTCAATGCGGTTGTGGCCCGTGCTCGTTGAGCGGGACGGATTCGGCCTGTCTCGGCCAGGATTCGATGGATCGAAGAGTGGGCGCGATCAAAGAGCTTGCCGATCTCCTGCAACGTCCAGCCTTGCTTCCAGCGCTCCCACATCAGCGCCTTCTGGCTGTCCGAATAGTAGATTCTGGGTCGCCGCGTCATTTGCAACACTCCTGCCGCCTATCCGGTAGTTAATGCGTTGCAACGACCGGTTGAATCCATCCTGCAAAGCCGACCCAGGTGCCAGTAGTCGGCCTCAGACTGAGATCCATTATCAGGTTCTGGCCGCTTGATATTGATTTCCATCCAGAAGTAGCCCACTAGCCACCAGCGCTCTCAGTCGCGTTGGACTTTAGATGGTCTAGCTCTCGTCCTGGTGACGGGAATGTGCGCGGGTAGCAGTGCACACAGATGACCACGCTTCGACAATCGGAGAAATTTAGTAGCTGCCTATGGCATAGCAAACATTTGAGCGGGGTCAAGTGGGAGGCAATCATTTCAAAACCGCAGGACGCCTTTTCCTTTGCTTTATTGAATATGGAGCCTCTTCAATAGAATTACTCTGTTGCACTGCAAATCAAATCGAAGCTGTACAATTAATGATATGTCGCGTGCAATCCAGAGACTTTCTCTGCGGAGCGCATTGCTGCTGCTGATCATGGCGGCGCAACTGCTGATACCGCTTCTGCACGGCCACTTCGGGACTCCGAATCAATCTGGCCTGCATGTGCACACGACACCTTCCAGAATTGCTGATTCTCATTTCCATCTGTTCACTGGGCACGACGCTCTCAGTGACCACGATGTCCATCAAGCTCAATCCGAGCCTTTTGAAGTTGACGTGCAAAATGCACTGCAACCACTAGATCTGCTCCCTGTCGCACTGTTGGCCGTTATTGGCCTAACTCTGCTGACTTGGGGTCTGCGTGCCTCGCTCATGCGTTGCACTGCCGCAAGGCCCACATCCCCCCCCGAGCCGGCGCACAGACTTTCACGCTGGCAAGGTCGCGTCATACGACCATCTCCGGCCCAAGCTCCGCCTCAATTTTCCTGACCTCCCAGGCCCCTCGCAGGCTTGCCAGCCTCCATGCAAGCGCATGGATGCATGTCTTTTCTTTTTCCGGAGTCAGGAATGTTCTTCCACCAATGGCTGTTGGCCGGCGCACTTGCGCTGCCAGTCGCAGGCATGGCCGCCGAGGCCGTGTCTCTATCCCCTGAGCAGGCGCGTACCTTGGGCGTGCGCTTCCAATCCATCCAGAGTTCTGACGAGCTCAATATTTCGGCTCATGCACGTGTGGTTCTGAGACCCGATGCTCAGGTTGTTGTGGCTGCGCCTTATGCGGGGGCGCTGCCACGTGTGCTGGTAGCTGTAGGCCAGTCCGTGCGAGCGGGTCAGCCCGTGGTGACTTTCACCAGCCCTCAGCTTTATGAAGCGCGTCGCGCACTGGCGGAAGCCGAGTCACAGTCGCGGCTGGCACAGCAATCCCTGGCACGCGACCGATTGCTCCATGAAGACGGCATCATCGCTGCCAGTCGATGGCAGTCAACACAGGCACGCGCCACAGAGGCTGCGGCCATGGCACAAGCCCGACGCGCCGAGCTGGCTTCCAGCGGTGTAAAGCTGGCTGGGAATGAGGCGCAGTTGCTGACAACACGAGCAGGCATTGTGACTGAAGTAATGGTCCAGCCAGGCGCACGTGTCGATGCATCGGCACCCTTGGTGAGAGTGGCTGATCCCAAGGCGTTGGAACTTGATTTGCTACTGGGTCGAGAGGTTCCACTGCCCGCTGTAGGCGACAGTGTGCAAGTCATCACTCGCGGCGCCGCAGGCCGTGTCGAGGGTATTGCACCAGTTGGCGACGGTAGCGCAGGGATGCGTGTGCGTGTTGCGCTAATCAAGAACGGGGATCTGCGCTTGGGAGAAAGTGTTACAGCCATATTGACGTTGAAAGATTCAGACACGGAAAAGGCGCAGTCGAAAGCAGGAAACCGTCTGCGCATCCCCGCCTCAGCACTGGTGTACTGGCAAGGCCAGACCGGTGTGTTCATTCGCACGGGCAAGGGCGTGCGCTTCGCACCCTTGTCGGTGGAAACCAGAGACGAAGCTACAGCCGTGGTGCGCGGAGTGCTCCCAGTAAATGCGGAGGTTGCGATTGCAGGTATCGCTGCGCTCAAGAACCTGCTGTCCGGAGGTCAGTGATGCTGGCTAGGCTGATCGATTTTTCGCTGCGTCAGCGCGCTCTAGTGCTACTCGCAGCCCTGGCACTGGCACTGGCAGGCGCCTGGGCCTATGTGCATCTACCCATAGATGCGTTCCCCGACATCTCACCAACCCAGGTCAAAGTGATCCTGAAGGTGCCGGGCATGACGCCTGAAGAGGTGGAGCAGCGCGTGTCCACGCCCGTCGAGCAGGAGCTACTGGGTCTGCCGCACAAGACCATCGTGCGCTCGGTTTCCAAGTACGGCATCAGCGACGTGACTGTGGATTTTGCCGAGGGTACGGACGTCTACTGGGCTCGCCAGCAGGTCTCCGAAAGGCTGGCCGGCATACAGCGCGACCTGCCTGCTACCGCAGAAGGAGGGCTGGCCCCCATCACCACGCCGTTGGGCGAGATGTTCATGTTTACGGTTGATGGCGACACCTACTCTCTGGCCGAACGCCGACGTGTGCTGGACTGGGTGATACGGCCGGCCTTGCGCACTGTCGCCGGCGTTGCCGACGTGAATGCCTTGGGTGGCGTGGTACGGGGCTACGAGGTGATTCCCGACCCTGCGAGGCTGCGTGCGCGTGGCGTGACCTTGGACCAGTTGCGTCAGGCACTCGAAGCCAACAATCGCAACGATGGAGCAGGCCGACTGGACCGAGGTGAGGAGCATTGGGTGGTGCGCGTGGAAGGTGGCGTGCGCGGGCTCGACGATTTGCGGGCCGTCGTGATCGTTCCGGCCAGAAACGGACAGGTTGCAGCCACGGTAGGTGATGTGGCAACGGTGCGCCTGGGCGAGGCCACTCGCAATGGCGCTGTGAGTCGCGACGGACATGGGGAAGCCGTCCAAGGACTGGTTCTAGGACTGCGCGGCGTGGATGCTCGCAGCCTGGTCGATGCAGTGCAGGCCAGACTGGACGAACTGGTACCGCGCCTGCCCAAAGGGATGAGCATCCAGGTGTTCTATAACCGAGGCGAACTGGTTTCGCGTGCCGCTGGCACTGTGGTGCGCGCATTGGTCGAAGCCAGCGTGCTCGTAGTCGTCATCCTTTATCTGTTCCTTGGCGGCGTGCGCGCTGCATTGGTAGTGGCGGCCACACTCCCTCTGTCCATGCTGGTCACATTCCTACTCATGCGCTACGTGGGCCTGACGGCCAATCTGATGAGCCTGGGGGGTCTGGCCATCGCTTTGGGCATGTTGGTGGATGCCTCGGTGGTGGTGGTGGAGAACATCGAGACAGCACTGGCTCACAGTCAAGAAGATGCGTCTTCGGCAAAGTCCGTGGACCGTTTCGGCCTGATCCGGGATGCCGTATCGGCAGTGTCTGCCCCCATGCTGGCAGGCGTTTCCATCATCGCCATTGTGTTCCTGCCGCTGCTGACGCTGCAAGGCCTGGAAGGCAAGCTGTTCGCGCCAGTCGCCCTGACCATCGTTCTGGCCCTTGGCGCGTCTGTACTCATCGCATTTACCGTTGTTCCAGCGCTGGCTTCACTACTGTTGCGCTCGCATGCCAGTGATGCGCCCTGGCTGATGCGAAAACTGGCGGGCAGCTTTGCCTGGATGCAGGCCTGGAGTCTCGCGCACCGACGCGCAGTATTCGGCATCGCCGTGGCAACACTCGCTGGTGCGGCGGCCCTGTATCTGTCCGTCGGCAAGACCTTTATGCCGACCATGGACGAAGGCGATCTTATCGTTCAGTTGCAGAAGGCTCCGTCGATATCGTTACCCGCTTCTTTGGATATGGACCAGCGCGTGCAGCAAGCGCTGCTTAAAGAAGTTCCAGAAATCCGCTCCATCGTAGCCCGCACGGGCTCAGACGACCTAGGGCTGGATCCAATGGGCCTCAACGAGACCGACACCTTTCTTGTGCTCAAGCCACGTGCTCAGTGGCGTGGCAGCAAGGAAGATATTGCAGATGCCATCCGCCGCGTGATGGAAGGCTTTCCGGGCCTTATCTACGGCTTTACGCAACCCATCGAGATGCGCGTGTCCGAGATGCTGACGGGCTCGCGAGGCGACGTGGCCATCAAAATCTTCGGCTCCGACTTAGCCAAGATCGATGCTGCAGCCCAGGCGATTGCTGCACGCATGCGCACCGTCTCCGGTGCCGCCGAAGTCATTGCACCCAGCAACAGCGGCGTGCAATACCTGCAAGTCGTGCTCAATCGTGCTGCACTTGGTCAATCCGGTTTTTCGGGTGATGCCTTGCAGGCCCAGTTACGCGCATTGATTGAGGGCGATCGTATAGGAATCGTGCCCGAAGGCATGGTACGTACACCGCTACTGCTTCGTGGTGGAACGGCGCTGCGGCACTCACCCGAAGGCCTGGCAAGCCTTCTTGTGACCGCCCCCGACGGGACCACCTGGCCACTCACTTCGCTAGCGACACTTTCCCCTCAGGACGGACCGGTACGTATCGACCATGAGGACGGAGCGCGCTTCGCCGTGGTTCAGGTCAATGTCGAAGGACGCGATCTCGCGAGCTTCGTCAACGAGGCCCAGGCATCTGTGACTGCCGACCCTGCACTCAAGGATCTGCGCATTGTCTGGGGCGGCCAGTTCGAAAACCAGCAGCGAGCGGCCGCCCGCCTTGCGTTGGTCGTTCCTGTGGCGCTCTCGGCGATCTTCGTGTTGCTGGTTCTCACCTTCCGCTCAATGCGACAGGCCTTGCTGGTCATTGCCAACATTCCGTTCGCACTAGTGGGAGGCATGGCTGCATTGCGCATCAGTGGCGAATACCTGTCGGTGCCCGCCTCTGTGGGCTTTATTGCACTGCTGGGCATTGCCGTGCTCAACGGCGTGGTGCTGGTTTCGCACTTCAACGCACTGCTGGCGTCAGGGATGGAGCTGACCCAGGCTGTACGCCAAGGCGTGCGCGACCGCCTCAGGCCTGTGCTTATGACGGCCTGCATCACGGCCCTGGGCATGGTGCCGCTGCTGCTGGCTACTGGCCCTGGCTCGGAAATTCAGCGTCCGTTGGCCGTCGTCGTGGCAGGGGGATTGATTAGCTCCACGGCTCTGACCTTGCTGTTGTTACCACTGCTGTTTGAGCGCTTTGGCGTAGCACGCAGTGCTGAGGAAGTACAAAAATGAAAGCTGCAAACGCTTTTTGCAATAGAGCCCTGGGTAACTCCAAATCGTATTTTCTGAGTTTGCCTATGAAAAATCGTCTGCTTCATGCCTGCGTCGTAGTTCTACTTTTTACGAGTGCAGCCCAGGCTCAGAGCTACCTGCCTTCGGAGGCGGCAGTGCGCATGGCAGTAGAACAGTCGCCTACCGTGCAAGCGGCTGACGCAGCACGAAGGGGCGCTCAGGCTCGAGCCGACGGTCTGCGCGTTGGCCCTCATGAAACGGTAGTCAGAGCTAGTGGTCAGCGCCGTTGGACCCATGATGGCTCCGGTCAGCGCTTTACTGAAGGCCAGATCGCGATAGAGCGACCACTGCGACTTTGGGGAAAGGCCGCAGTTGATGCAGAGCTAGCCGAGGCAACTAGAGCCACAGGCCGTTTGGCAGCGCAAGACGCCCGGCACGAAACGGCACGTCAGTTGCTGGCTTTGTGGTTCGCGGCTCTACGCGCTGGTCAGGCCCGCCAGGCGGCGCAGGGCAATGCCGATGCCGCTGCGGAATTGGCCCACATCACCGAGCGTCGCCTGCGTGTTGGCGACGCGGCCAGACTTGAAGCCGAGTTGGCTGCCGCCGAGCAGGCCCGCATGCAAGCAGCACTGGCAGGGGCGGAGGCCGCACAGACCTCGGCAAGGGCCGATCTCTGTGCGCGGTTTCCCGATCTGTGTCCCATGGCCAGCACTTCCACTGATGCGGCCACCTTGCCCACACCCCCGAGCGGATCAGAGACTCAGCTACGTTTGCGCTACATAGAGCACAGCCATGAGTATCTACTAGCACAGTCCGAGGAGGCCTTGGCACTGCACCAGGCCCGCCGCACGGATCTCGAGCGCCGCCCCGACCCCACAGTCGGAGTGTTTGCGACTAGCGAGCGTGGTGGCTCCGAACGTATTGCGGGCATCAGCATCAGTTTGCCAATAGGTTCGGTACATCGACAATCGCAGGCAGCGGCTGCGCTGGCAGATGCCGACGCGGCACTGTCACGCCGTTTGGCGGTGGAAAGGCGACTGGGCGCTGAGTTCGATGTGCTCTGGAGTCAGTTGAAAGGAAAGCGTGCGGCAGTCACGGCACAGGCTCAAACAGTGACGCTTCAGCGCAGTGCGACCGACCGAGCAATGCGAGCCTATCGTGCCGGTGAATCTGGATTAGCCGATCTGCTGGCGGCACGCCGGGTGCTCGCTGAGGCAGTGCTGGCTGAGCGCATGTCACACATCGACACGCTGGAAAGCGACAGTCGTCTGCGGCTGGACTTGCATGAGATGTGGGATTTTGATGATTAATGCAGCCTGGATCTACCCTCGACGTTTGCTGCCCTGCAATCTGAATCAAACCAATTCGACGCAACGTGATGAATGACGGATATCAACACGTTCTTCGCCGAAAGATAAGGAATCAACAATGACCCGTTCAGACTCATATCCTCGCTCGCTGGTGCTGTTGCACTGGCTGGTTTTCGTTGCAGCAGCGCTCGCAGTCGCTGCCATCGAGCTCAAGGGCTTTTTCCCAAAGGGGTCAGCTGATCGCGCGCAGATGACTCTATGGCATGAAAGCTTTGGCCTCGCCGTATTGCTGCTCATGACAATCCGCCTTGTGGTGCGCGCCAGCGTCCAAGTGCCGCCGCTGCCTCCAGGTCCTCGTTGGATGGAGATTTCTGCTCACGCCATGCACTGGTTGCTGTACCTGTTGATGCTGGGTATGCCGGTGCTGGGCGTATTGGCCTTGGCTTGGTCTGGTAAGCCCATTGCTTTTTTCGGGGCCTCTTGGACATTACCGTTGACTGTCGATGTGCCACTGGGCCGCAGCATTAAGGAGATTCACGAGGCAGGAGCGAACTTGGTATTCGCTGCCGTGGGTCTTCATGCAGCCGCCGCTCTATGGCACCAGTTCATAGTCAAGGATGACCTTCTGCTGCGTATGCGTTGAGCTTTGACTACGTCAATATTCGATGGGGGCCAACGCCTGGCAGCTCACGCATCGTAGTGACGGGCAGGCTCCTATCGCCATTGCGGCCAAGCCCAGGCTGATACTTGTCCCATACTTAGAGCCGCTTGTATGTATACAGGTGTCGGGGTAAGGGAGCAGAGCCGCTAGGGGCGGCCTTTGGCGCCCTGAGTCGGCAGCCGCAGAACCACACCCGCACAGGTATTAACCCGAATAAAGTCGCTAAAACTGGCTAAAATCGCGCCCATCCCGCGGGAGAGCGGAGCCTTTCAAGGGTTCCCGCCGAAGGCGCAAACTCCCATAATCGCTCAGGCAACAAGTACCGCAGGTGGGTCTGACAGGACCCGGATATCGCCAACTGGAGAGCAGCCCGCAACCACAAGTCTGCAGGGCTCACCGAAGGGGCAAGCATGCGCACCACGAAGGTGTTCGTGCGCAACTCTCAGGTAAAAGGACAGCGGGAGAGGCAAGCCGGACACTCCCGCCGATGTGAGTGGCTGGTCTATTTTCAAGTGCCTTCATGCTTCCTTCCGTCTCATTGCTGGACTCGTTCCAGGCCTCCAACTTCACCGTCATGCTGGTCATCTATCTGGTGGCCATTACCGCCGAAGCCATGTCCGGCGCACTCGCCGCAGGCCGGCGCAATATGGATATCTTTGGCGTCGTCGTCATCGCTTTCGTCACCGCCCTGGGCGGCGGCACCATCCGCGACATGGTGCTGGGCCACTACCCCATCGGCTGGACCCAGCACCCTGAATATGTGTATCTGGTCATCAGCTTCGGTCTGCTGACCACCGTGATTGCACGCCATATGCACCGACTCAAGCAGGTGTTTTTGCTGCTGGATGCCATGGGGCTGATCGCCTTTTCGCTGATCGGCTGCAATACCGCGCTGGAGCTGGGCTACCCCACCATCGTCATCATCATGGCCGGCATGATTACCGGCATCAGCGGCGGCATCTTGCGCGATGTGCTCTGCAACCAGGTTCCCGTGGTGTTCCGCCGCGAGCTGTATGCCAGTGTGTCGCTGTGCGTATGCCTGATGTTCCTGGGCCTGCGCTACCTGGATGTCAGCCCCAATATCAGCACCATCGTGTGTTTTGCCGGCGGTCTGGCCTTCCGCCTGGCCGCCATTCGTTTTAAATGGCGCCTGCCGGTTTTTTCGTACCAGCAGCGCTGGGAGTGATCGAGACTCCCCCTGTGGCGCTGCGCGCCTTCCCCCTCTCTTGCTACGCAGGAGGGGGACGCAGCCATCGCTGCGGGGCGGCCCTTGCTTGGCTGCTCTGAACTAGACTGCGCCATGCATTACCCATGTAGTTTCACTTTCCATGTCTGAACCGATCACATGGATGCCGGATGGCACCCCCTATAGCTCCAGATTCGGCGATCGCTATCACAGCGAGTTCGGCGGCCTCGACCAGGCTCGCCAGGTTTTTCTCGGTGGCTGCGATCTTCCAGCTGCCTGGGCCGATGCAGCGCAGTGGCGCATTCTGGAAACCGGCTTTGGCTTCGGCTTGAATTTCCTGGTCACCTGGGCGGCATGGAAAGCCGACCCCAGACGCCCGCGCATTCTGCATTTTGTCTCGGTGGAGGCCTACCCTGTCTCGAGCGAGGATCTGCTCGCGTTTTTGCCAGCCGATGAGGAGCTGCGCCCGCTTGGCGAACAACTGGCCGAGCAATGGTGGGGACTGCTGCCCGGCGTGCATCGCCTGTCGTTTGACGACGGCCAGGTGCTGCTGACGCTCCATATAGGCGATGCCAGGACCATGCTGCGCAAGCAGCAGATGACGGCGGACAGCGTGTATCTGGATGGCTTCTCTCCCCAGCTCAACCCCGAGATGTGGGATGAAGATGCCATGAAGAACATTGCCCGCCATTGCCGCCGGGGCACGCAGCTTGCCACCTGGTGCGTGGCCGGCCATGTGCGCCAGGCGCTCAAGGCTCAGGGTTTCGAAGTCAAGAAGCACGCTGGCGTGCCGCCCAAGCGCCATAACCTGCATGCAGCCTACAACCCGTCATGGGAGCCGCGCCATCGCCCGGACGGCCTGCCTGCGCCCGTAGAGCATGCCGGCCGCTGCCTAGTGCTGGGTGCGGGCCTGGCTGGTGCCGCCACCGCCGCCAGTCTGGCCAGACGCGGCTGGGAGGTGACGGTGCTGGATGCGGCAGCCGAGCCCGCGGCAGGAGCATCAGGCCTGCCAGCCGGCTTGTTTTGCCCGCATATTTCGCCTGATGACAGTGTTCTATCGCGCTTGTCCAGAAGCGGCGTACGCACAACGCTACAGAATCTGCAGCAACTGAGCCAGGCGCAAAAGTTGCATCCGGCCCAGGATTGGGCCCATGGCGGCGTGCTGGAGCATGACCTGAACGAGCCCTCCCATCTGCCCAGGTCATGGCTGCAACCCGGCAGCGAGACCCACCCCTGGGGCCAGCACTGGAGTGCGCCTGCGCTGCCGGCTCAGCTGGCAGCGGCACAGCTGCCTGCAGACAGCCACGCCGTCTGGCATGAGCAGGCTGGCTGGGTACGCCCTGCACAACTGGTGCGCGCGCTGCTGCAAGCCCCCGGGATTCATTGGCAGGGCCATGCCCGCGCTTCGCGTCTGGTGCGCGATGAAGTGGGCAATATCTGGCGAGTGCTGGATGCGCAGGGCCAGACCCTGGCCGAAGCCCCCATGCTGGTGCTGGCCCTTGGCCCGGACACCAAGCCCTTGTTGCAAGCCAGCGGCCTGGCCGCAGGGGAATGGGAGCTGCAAGCCATACGCGGCCAGGTCAGCGTGGCCGAGCACGATGCCGGGACGCTGGCGGCCATGCCGCCCTTCCCCGTCAACGGTCATGGCAATCTGGTGCCGGACTTCCCCTCGGCCGATCAGGCCGGCACGCACCTGTGGATCATGGGATCGACCTTCGAGCGCGATGTGACCGAGCTGCCGCCCACCGACGCCGACCAGCAGTCAGCCCATGCCAGCAATGGCGAAAAGCTGGCCGCTTTGCTGCCCGGGTGCAGGCAGGCGCTGCGCTCCTTCTTCGATGCTGACCAGCGACCCGCCACCTGGGCACGGCTGCGTTGCGCGGCCTATGACCGTCTGCCGCTGGCAGGCCCCGCCGGGCAGTCGGCAGCCGATCTACCGGGCCTGTGGGTGCTGACGGGGCTGGGCTCACGCGGGCTGACGCTGTCCATGCTGTGCGGCGAGCTGCTGGCGGCACGCCTGCATGGCGAGCCACTGCCGCTGGATGCCAGGCTGGCTCAGGCCCTGGGTACGCAGCGCCTGTGGAGCCGCTGCCTGCAGCAACCCAGGTAAGCCAATCGCAAAAAAAGCACGCAGCGCTTACGGAGAAGTGCTGCGTGCCGTTTCGGGCCTTATTCTGAAGCCGGGTTTATTCGCTGCTTAACGACGCCACGGTGACCAGGGGCTCCAGCTTGCTCGCCAGCACCTTGTCCAGCGTCTTGCCGTCCATGTCCACGACTTCAAAGCGCCAGTCTTCCCACTCCACCACATCGGCCTCGGTGGGCACGCGGCCCAGCAGCAGCATGATCATGCCGCTCAGGGTGTGATAGCGGCCTCGCTCTTCCTCGGGCACGGTATGCAGGCTCAGGCGGTCCTTGAGTTCGGGCACGGGAATATGGCCGTCCAGGAGCCAGCTGCCGTCTTCGCGCTGCACGGCCCAGCTGGTTTCTGGATCACGCGGCTGGAATTCACCGGTAATTGCCTCGATCAGATCCTGCAGCGTGACAATGCCCTGCACCTCGCCGTACTCGTCGATCACAAAGGCCATATGCAGATCGGAGGTGCGGAAATTGTCCAGCAACTCCATGCCGGTAATGGTCTCGGGCACATAGAGGGCAGCCTGCAGAGGCTGGTCCTTGAGCGCCTGCTGGCTCTTGTTGAGCAAGGCCTGCGTCAGCCACTGGCGGGCATTGAGCACGCCCACGATATTGTTCATATCGCCGCGCACGACGGGGAAGCGCGCATGGTCGGCCTGTTCGACACGGGCCAGAGTCTCCTCCAGGCTCGCGTCAATATCGAGACAGATGACATCGCTGCGCGGCACCATCAGCGAGCCGATCTGGCGATCGTCCAGACGGAACACATTGCGCACCATGGTGTGCTCCTGTGACTCGATCACGCCGGCCGTGTGGCCTTCCACCAAAATGGCCTGGATTTCCTCTTCGGTCACCACACTGCCATTGCTCTCCTTGACGCCCAGGACCTTGAGCAGGCCGCGTGTCGATGCCGACAGCAACCAGACAAAGGGTTTGGTAGCCAGGGCCAGGAAGTTGATGGGACGCGAGATCAGGCGCGCCAGGGCCTCGGGATGGGTCTGGCCCAGGCGCTTGGGAACCAGCTCGCCCACGACGATGGAGAAGTAGGTGATCAGCAACACCACCAGGCCGGTGGAGACATAGCCTGCGGTCTTGGCCTGCATGCCGGATTCGGTCATCCAGACGGCCAGAGGGCCGGCCAGGGCGGCTTCGCCCACGATACCGTTGAGCACGCCGATGGAGGTGATACCGATCTGGATGGTGGAGAGGAAGCGCGTCGGGTCCTCACCCAATTTGATAGCAGCTGCAGCGCCGCTGTCGCCCTCATCCACCAGTTTCTGCATGCGGCTCTTGCGGGCGGTGACCAGCGCAATTTCCGACATGGCGAAGACGCCGTTCAGACAGATGAGAGCGAAAAGTATGGCTATTTCCATAGTCAGGCACCCGCTTTCAATCCAGGCGCCTCAATCATTGAACAAGCCTTGATTCTAGAGAATGCCCGGCGCAGGGCCGCTCACAAAATGCAAGCGCGCAGAAAGGAAATTGGTTAAAGCGCTGCGTACGAGCGTTCCGGCAGCCCTTCACATATTCATTCAGATATATATGAAGCACTAAATAATCGTTTGTTTTTATATAAAGCATCTCTACAGTTCTGACCAACGATCTAAGTGCAATGCCACCCGAGGCAAGGCATCCGCTCCACGGAAGAACTGAAGACATGTATCAATACACCGATTTCGACAAAGCGTTCGTCAAGCAACGCGCCGACCAGTTCCGTGACCAGCTCCAACGCTGGCAGGCAGGCAAGCTCACGGAAGACGACTTCCGCCCGCTGCGCCTGCAAAACGGCTGGTATGTGCAGCGCTATGCCCCAATGCTGCGCGTGGCCGTGCCCTACGGCGAAATCAACTCGGCCCAGATCCGCGTGCTGGCCAAGGTGGCCCGTGAGTACGACGAGCCCGAGGCCGAAGTCTTCAAACAGGCTCTGGAAGGCCAGGGCAAGCTGGGCACGACCTATCTGCCCAAGAACTGCGCCCACTTCACCACCCGCACCAATGTGCAGTTCAACTGGATTCCGCTGAGCAAGTCCGCCGACGTGATGGATCTGCTCGCATCCGTGAACCTGCACGGCATCCAGACCAGCGGCAACTGCATCCGCAACACCACCACCGATGCGCTGGCCGGTATCGCCCCCGACGAGATCATCGACCCCCGTCCCTACGCAGAAATTCTGCGTCAGTGGACCACGCTGCACCCCGAGTTCGCGTTTCTGCCACGCAAGTTCAAGATCGCCATCACCGGCGCCAGCGAAGACCGCGCCGCCACGGGCTGGCATGACGTGGGCCTGCACATGGTCAAGAACGAGGCCGGCGAAATCGGCTTCAAGGTCTTCGTGGGCGGCGGCATGGGCCGCACGCCCGTGATCGGCACCGTGATACGCGAGTTCCTGCCCTGGAACCAGATCATGAATTACATCGAGGCCATCGTCCGCGTCTACAACGAGCTGGGCCGCCGCGACAACAAGTACAAGGCCCGTATCAAGATTCTGGTCAAAGCCGAAGGCAAAGCCTATATCGACGCCGTGGAAGAGGAATTCCGCCAGATCGTCGAAGTGGACGGAGGCCCCCACACCGTGCCCCAGGCCGAGTTCGATCGCGTGTCTGCCATGTTCACCACGCCCACCCTGCCCGTGGTGGCCGATGCCGCAGGCGATGAGCAGGCCCTGATTGCCCAGACCGCCAAGGAACCCGCCTTTGCACGCTGGATTGCCCGCAACGTCCACGCCCATCGCGTGGCCGGTCTGCGCGCCGTGACCCTGTCCTTCAAGCGTGTGGGCCAGGCCCCCGGCGATGCACAAAGCGAACAGCTCGACGCACTGGCTCATCTGGTGGACAAGTTCTCTGCCGGCGAAGCCCGCGTGACGCACGACCAGAACGTGATGCTGCCCTGGGTGCAGGTCGGCCAGCTGCATGCGCTGTGGACCGAGGCCAAGGCCCTGGGTCTGGCCAGCACCAATGTGGCGCTGCTCACCGACATGATTGCCTGCCCCGGCGGTGACTTCTGCGCGCTGGCCAATGCCCGCAGCCTGCCGATTGCCGACGCCATCACGGCCCGCTACCAGGATCTGGACGAGCTGGACGACATCGGCGAGATCGATCTGCATATCAGCGGTTGCATCAACAGCTGCGGCCACCACCACAGCGGCCATATCGGCATCCTGGGCGTGGATAAGGACGGCAAGGAGTGGTATCAGGTCACGCTGGGCGGCTCCGACGGCTCCACCCTGTCCGGCCAGGCCGTGGCCGGCAAGGTCATCGGCCCCTCGTTCAGCGCAGCCGAAGTGCCCGATGTGATCGAAGCCGTGCTCAGCACCTATCGCGACCTGCGCCAGCCCGGCGAGCACTTCATCGACGCCGTGCGCCGCATCGGCCTGGATCCCTTCAAGGAGGCCGCCAAGGCAGCCCGCCACCCTGTGGAAGCCGAAGAAGAAGCGCTGGCCTGAAGCCATAAGAACAAGGATAGAGTCATGAAAATTCTGGCAAGCAACGAATACCAGGCCCCCAGCGAGAGCACCGGCAATGTGCTGGTGCTGGCCAACGATGTGAACGCCCTCGAAGTCAATCTCGACGGCATCACGCAGGTGGATCTGCATTTCCCCAACTTCACCGACGGCCGCGCCTTCAGCCAGGCCTATCTGCTGCGCCGCCGTCTGAAGTTTGCGGGTGACATACGTGCCACCGGCGATGTGCTGATCGACCAGTTGGTTCAGATGGAGCGCACGGGCTTCAGCAGCGCCGTGCTGCGCGAAGGCGTGGACGCTGCCGATGCCAAGCGTCAGTTCGAGCGCTTTGGCGGTTTCTACCAGGCCGATGCCGTGCACACACAGCCCCATTTCGTAGGGGTGCAAGCATGAGCCAGCTCGCCCCCGTAAGCGCCCTCGACCTGGATCTGGCACAAATCAATGCCGAACTGGGCCGCGATGCCCAGGCACTGGTGAACTGGGCCGTGGGCCTGGGTCAGCCCACCATAGTCACCACCAACTTCCGCCCCTTCGAGGCTGTGATCCTGCACATGGTGACGCGTGCCAACCCCGACGTGCCCGTGGTCTGGATGGACAACGGCTACAACACCGAAGCCACCTATCAGTTTGCCGATGCGGTGACCAGGCAACTTGGGCTCAATCTCAAGATCTACCTGCCGCTGCGCTCACGCGCCCACCGCGAGGCCGTGGAAGGCGCCACGCCGGCGCTGGACGATCCGCGCCATGCGGCCTTCACCGAAGAAGTGAAGCTGGAGCCTTTTGCCCGCGCCCTGCGCGAAACCGCACCCAAGGTCTGGTTCACTGCTCTGCGCGCCACCGACACCGCCGTGCGAGCACAGATGGAGCCCGTGAGCATCAATCCCGACGGTCTGATCAAGGTTGCACCTCTGCTGCACTGGTCGTCCAAGGATCTGTACGAATACTGCGAAAAGCACGGCCTGCCCAACAATTTTGACTATGTGGACCCGACCAAGGGTGAAGACAACCGCGAGTGCGGCCTGCATTTATCGCACTAACCCCCTGAGCCGCTTTGCGGCTTCCCCTTCTCTCGCTGCACGTCTAGGTCTTGATTAATAAAAAAGATAGCTGCTAGCCCAATATCTATAAGTGCTACAGCATTATTTGATTGGATAAAAAATGAACGCTCGTGTGGATACTTCCGTGTTGAGCCATCTCAGCAACCGCCACCTTGATGCACTGGAAGAAGAAACCATTTTCATCCTGCGCGAAGTGGCCGCCACCTTTGAACGCCCCACGCTGCTGTTTTCGGGCGGCAAGGATTCGCTGGTCATGCTGCGCTGCGCCGAAAAGGCCTTTGGCGCGGGCCGCATTCCCTATCCCTTGCTGATGATCGACACCGGCCACAACTTCCCCGAAGTGACCGATTTCCGCGACCAGCGAGCCAAGGAACTGGGTGCCGAGCTGATCGTGCGCAGCGTGGAAGACTCCATGGCGCGCGGCACCGTGCGTCTGGCACACCCTGGCGAATCGCGCAATGTGCACCAGTCGGTGACGCTGCTGGAGGCGATTGACGAGTTCCGCTTCGATGCCCTGATCGGCGGCGCGCGCCGCGACGAGGAAAAGGCCCGCGCCAAGGAGCGTATCTTCAGCCACCGCGACAGCTTCGGCCAGTGGCAGCCCAAGGCGCAGCGCCCCGAACTGTGGACGCTGTTCAACACCCGCATTGCACAGGGCGAGCATTTCCGCGTCTTCCCCATCAGCAACTGGACCGAGCTGGATGTGTGGCAGTACATCGCCCGTGAAAACATCGCCCTGCCATCGATCTACTACACCCACAAGCGCGATGTGGTGGAGCGCAAGGGCCTGCTGGTGCCCGTGACCGAACTGACCCCGCCGCGTGACGGCGAGGAAGTCGTGCAGCGCGATGTGCGTTTCCGTACCGTGGGCGATATCACCTGCACCTGCCCCGTGGAAAGCACCGCAGCAACGGCCGAAGATATCGTGATCGAAACCCTGAGCGCCGAGGTCAGCGAACGTGGCGCGACGCGCATGGACGACAAGACCAGCGAAGCGTCCATGGAAAAGCGCAAGAAAGACGGTTACTTCTGAGGCTCCCCCTGAGCGGCTGCGCCGCTTCCCCCTCTCTCGCTTCGCTGCGCTTGCGGGAGGGGGACGACGCCATCGCCGCGAGGCGGCTCTTGCTTGGCGTCTTTGAGTTGGGACATGCCTGTTTGAGGAAAGAACGCGATGACTGAAACTATTAATTCCGTAGCTGCTAGCGCAAACCAATCAAGCGCTTCAGGCCAATTTGATGCTCATAACAGCAGCGCGCTGCGCTTTATCACCTGCGGCTCGGTCGATGACGGCAAGAGCACCCTGATCGGTCGCCTGCTGGTGGATACCCGCGCCGTGCTGCAGGATCAGCTGGCCGGCGTCACCAAGTCCGGCGAGACGGATCTGGCCCTGCTGACCGACGGGCTGGCCGCCGAGCGCGAGCAAGGCATCACGATCGATGTGGCCTACCGCTACTTCGCGACCGAGTCGCGCAAGTTCATCATCGGCGACGCACCCGGTCACGAGCAGTACACCCGCAATATGGTGACGGCCGCATCAAGCGCCGATGCCGCCGTGGTGCTGGTCGATGCCACCAAGCTGGACTGGAAGAATGCCGATCTTGAGCTGCTGCCCCAGACCCGCCGCCACAGCCTGCTGGCCCATCTGCTGCGCGTGAATTCGCTGGTGTTTGCCGTCAACAAGCTCGACGCCGTGCAGGACCCGGCCCTGGCCTTTGCCCATATCAACGCGGCGCTGCAGAAGTTCACTGCTTCCGCAGACATCAAGATCACAGCCACCGTGCCCGTGTCCGCGCTCAAGGGCTACAACGTGGTCAACAGCACTGACGGCTGGGCCGGCTACCACGGCCCCAGCCTGCTGCAACTGCTGGAGCAACTGCCCAACACACCGACCGACAGCGATCTGGCACTGGCCTTCCCCGTGCAGTGGGTGGAGAAGTTCTCTTCTTCGTCCGACACCAGCCAGGGCCGCCGCGTGTTCTGGGGCCGTGTCGCCACGGGCGTTGCCCGGGTCGGCACCCGGGTGCAGATTCTGCCCAGCGGCCAACTCGCGACCGTGGCCCAGGTCATAGACCATGCCCGCGCGCCCAAGGACGTGACTGCGGGCCTGTCCGCCGGCATCACGCTGGACCGCGAGGTCGATGTCTCACGCGGCGACTGGATCATTGCCGCCCCCGTGCAAGCCGACGTTGCCGAGGATGACTTTGATGCCCCTGCTGCCGCAAGCCCCTGGCCCAGCAGCCGCGAGATCACCGTCACCGTGGCCTGGATGGACACCGAACCCCTGGTGCCCGGTCGCGTTTACTGGGCGCTGCATGGCCACCGCTGGGTCAAGGCCAAGGCGCGCCGCCTGGTGCACCGCCTCAATATCAATACACTGGACAAGGAAGACGCCCAACAGCTAGAGGCCAATGCCATCGGCCAGGTGGAGCTGGTGCTGCAGGAAGCCATTCCGGCCGCCCCCTTCACCCAGGCCCGCCAGCTGGGCTCGCTGATTCTGGTGGACACTGCCAGCAATGCAACAGCCGGTGCCGCGCTGGTGAACTGAAGCCAATGAAGACAAGGCCGCAACAGCGATCTGGCCGCCAAACCAGATCTCCATACGGCCTTATCCAGCCGGGCACTGGCGCTGCGCGGGAAAAAACCTAAAATCACGGGGTTTTACCAATCCCCACCCAAGAAGAAGATTCTCAATGACTCACGTCGTTACCGAAAACTGCATCAAGTGCAAGTACACCGATTGCGTGGACGTTTGCCCCGTGGACTGCTTCCGTGAAGGCCCCAACTTTCTGGTGATCGATCCCGATGAATGTATTGACTGCGCCGTCTGCATTCCCGAGTGCCCGGCCAATGCCATCTTTGCCGAAGAAGATGTGCCTGCCGATCAACTGGCCTTCATCAAGCTGAACGTGGATCTGTCCCAGCTCAAGAGCTGGAAGAGCATCACCAAGCGCAAGGCTTCGCTGCCCGACGCCGACGAGTGGAATGGCAAGCCGAACAAAGTGGATTTGCTGGAGCGCTAAGCCAGTCAGGGCGCGGACTGCGCTACGCTTGCCCGCATGAGCCTGTCCAACGCAACGACCAACGCTTCCCTCTCACTACAACCCGCCGTGGAAACCGACGCCATCATCATTGGCGCAGGTCCGGCGGGTTTGTTTCAGGCCTTTCAGCTTGGCCTGCAGGGCATTCAAGCCCATTTGATCGATGCCCTGCCCCATGTGGGCGGCCAGTGCAGCCAGCTCTACGCGCACAAGCCCATCTACGATATTCCCGGCATTCCCGTGTGCACCGGCCTGGAGCTGGTGCAACTGCTGGAAAAACAGATCGCGCCCATGCAGGTGAGCCGCCATCTGTCCCAGCAAGTACAGACTCTGCAGGCCCTTGAGGACGGGCGCTGGCAGCTCGGCACCACGGCAGGAGCGCTGTTCCACACCCGCACCGTCTTCATCGCCGCAGGTGTCGGCGCGTTCGTGCCCAAGGCCCTCAAGGCACCGGGTGTGGATGCACTCGGCACGGGCCAGTTGCACTATCACCCGCAGCAGCTGGATATGGCCGCAGGCCGCCAGGTGCTGGTCTATGGCGGCGATGAGGAAGCCGTAGCAGCTGCCATTGCCTGCAGTTCAAGCGCGGCCAGAACCGTTCTCATGCATCGCCGTGACAGCTTCAATGCCGAGCCTGCGCAACTGAGCGAGCTGCAGCAACTGCGCGAATCCGGCACCCTTGAAGTGCTGATCGGCCAGATCACCGAAGTGCGGCACGGCGACGGCCGACTAGAGGCCGTGCAATGGATGGACGGCGAAGGCGACGAACATACGCGGCCTGTCGAACAGTTGCTGGTATACCAGGGCATTTCACCCAAGCTGGGCCCTTTGACGGACTGGGGCCTGGCACTGGAGCGCAAGCAACTGGCGGTGGATCCGGCAACGCTTGCCACCAGCGCCCCGGGGATTTATGCCATTGGCGACATCGTCAGCTACAGCGGCAAGAAGCGGTTGATCCTCTGCGCCTTCCACGAAGCCACCATGGCCGCGTTTGCAGCCGCCGAATACCTGCAAGGCAGCAAGCCTTTGCTGGAATACACGACGACCAGTGCGCGCCTGCATGCCATCCTGGGCGTGTCTCACTGAAGGGCGGCCGGCGTCCTGCCTCGGACTCCTTGGAGTCCGCAGCTTCTGAGGCAGGCATAAAAAAACCGCTATCCCTCGGGATAGCGGTGTAAATCACGACGGGGTCAGACCCCACCGCGCGCACTTTGATCTCGGCTCAATGGCCATGTGCCGGCTTGACCGGAAGGATGGGCACTTCCTTGCCTTCCTTGTCGTAGACCTTGCCACCTTCGACGCGGTCGCCATCGGCCAGGGCTTCCAGCACATGCTGGCTCAGGGCGCGGCCATAACCGGCTTCAAAGACGGAAGGCTGATCGGAATTGCCTTGCTTGAAGTGGTTGTAGAGCAGGTTCAGGGTCACGGCAACCAGAGCGGTTGCGCTGATGCCCGAGTGAAAGATCGTGGCAAACCATGCAGGGAACTGGTCATAGAACTTGGGAGCCACCACCGGCAGCAGACCCGCGCTCACCGAAGTGGCAACAATGATCAGATTCATGTTGTTGTTGTATTCCACCTTGGCCAGGGTACGGATGCCGCTGGCAGCCACGGTACCGAACAGCACCAGGCCGGCACCGCCCAGCACCGAGGGAGGCACGCAGGCAACGATGCGGCCCATCACCGGCAGCACGCCAAACACGATCAGGATCAGGCCGGAGAAAGCCACCACGAAACGGCTCTTGATTCCGGTCACGGCCACCAGGCCCACGTTCTGTGCAAAAGCGCTTTGTGTGAAGCCGCCGAAGATGGGAGCCACGATGCTGGAGAGCATGTCGGCGCGCAGACCGTCACCGAGACGGCGACCGTCCACGGGGCTGTCCACGATTTCACCCACGGCCAGCACGTCGGCCGAGGTTTCCACCAGGATCACGAGAATCACGATGAACATGGAGATGGTGGCCGCCATGTCGAAAGTGGGCCAGCCGAAGTGCAAAGGTGTGGGCACCGCAAAAATGGGACCGTTGAACACCTGCGAGAAATCGGCCTTGCCGATGAAGACGGCCGTAATGGTGCCCACCACGATCGCCACCAGAATCGACAGGCGCGACAGCATGGCATTGCCCAGCTTGCTGAACAGCAGCACCATGAACAGCGACAGACCGGCCAGACCGATATTGCCCATGCTGCCGTAATCAGCAGACTTGGCATTGCCGCCCATGGCCCAATGCGCAGCCACAGGCATTAGCGACATGCCGATTACCGTGATCACGCAGCCATTGACCAAGGGCGGGAAAAATTTGGTGATGCGCGAAAAAACCGGCGCAATGATCAGACCCAGTACCGAGGCGTACATGACGGCCCCCAGCACGCCCTGCATGCCACCACCGGTGTGCAGGATGCTGACCATGGTGGCCACGCCTGCAAACGAAACGCCTTGAACCAGAGGTAGACGGCAGCCGAAGAAAGGAATGCCCAGCGTCTGCAGCAAGGTTGCCACACCCCCCATGAACAGGCAGGCGGTCACCAGCAGACCGGCATCAGCAGCGGACATACCAGCCGCTTCAGCCACGATCAGAGGCACCGCCACGATACCGCCGTACATGGTCAACACATGTTGCAAGCCATACATGAGGTTGGCGGTGACGCCAAGATTCTCATCTTCGGGGCGCTTGACGGCCGCATTCTTGGATGCTCCGGTCTGATCGTTCATCTTTGTCTCCTAAATTACCTACTCACCAAGGCTCTAGAGGCCTTTCGCTCTGTCCGGTCGACTTGCAGCAACTCTTTTCGGCAGCGATCTTTTCCGATCGCCCCAGCGAGGCCTTGTGCTGCAGCCAGTCGCTCTTCTGCGAGAGCGATCCGACCTATGGAAAAGAGCAAACCACTCTTTCATTCACCCAAGTCAGTCTTTCAATCTCCTTTGATTGCATGGCATCCGCAGGCCGGACTATTCCATTACGCAATCAAAGCCATACCCAGAAGGGCATGAGTCGAGACTGTACGTTGCCAGGACACCAAAATTGTCTACAGTTTTGTATACAAAGTGCTGACCAGAACCTTTCCAAAGCAAAAAGGCACACTCATTGGCTGCGATCGGGCACTGGAAATTGACACAGATCAGGCCCATCGATGCTTCCATGCCCTCTATAAAGAACAAAAGGATGCAAGACACATTCCCCGTTGTGTCTTGCATCCGGTAGAGAAGAGAAAAGCGAATCTGGAGCCGCTTGTCAGTGGCCGATCAGTCTTCCTCGGCCTGAGCGATGCCGGGAAACAGCACGTCGGTAAAGCCGAAACGACTGAAATCGCGCACCCTCATCGGATAGAGCTTGCCCCAGAGGTGGTCGCACTCATGCTGGACCACGCGCGCGTGAAAGCCCTCGACCGTGCGGTCGATCGGGTCGCCGTAGATATCGAAGCCTGTGTAGCGCACCTTGTTCCAGCGTGGCACCATGGCTCGCAGACCGGGTACAGACAGGCAACCCTCCCAATCCAGCTGCTCCTCTTCACCGATGGGTGTGATGACTGGATTGATCAGCACGGTACGAGGCACTATGGGGGCATCCGGATAGCGAGGGTTGGGCTCACCCGAGCCAAACACCACCATCTGCAAATCCTCGCCGATCTGCGGCGCCGCCAGACCGGCGCCGTTGGCAGCATGCATGGTGTCCAGCAAATCCTTGAGAAGCAGATGCAATGCATCCGTATCAAATTCAGTCACCGGCTTGGCAAGCTTGAGCAGACGGGGATCACCCATCTTCAAAATGGTACGTACAGTCATATATCGATACGGCGTGCAGCAACCACCGGGCCACCACACTGTTCAATCATCAAAAGCATAGCGTCGCCACCAATCCACGTGAACGGTGCGGCCTGTTCTGGGTATCAGGCACAGAGAATTTGATGAAATTGTGATGAACTTCCTGCGAGCCCTTTTTTACACCCTATAATCTAGGTCTTCTTCCTCAATAGCTCAGTCGGTAGAGCGCCGGACTGTTAATCCGTAGGTCCCTGGTTCGAGCCCAGGTTGAGGAGCCAAGAATTTCGATGCTTTGCGGATATCAAAGCATCACACCAACATATTCCTCAATAGCTCAGTTGGTAGAGCGCCGGACTGTTAATCCGTAGGTCCCTGGTTCGAGCCCAGGTTGAGGAGCCAAAATTTAGTTGCCTTGCAATCGCTCAAGGCATGTCACACCGACACATTCCTCAATAGCTCAGTCGGTAGAGCGCCGGACTGTTAATCCGTAGGTCCCTGGTTCGAGCCCAGGTTGAGGAGCCAAAATTTAATCGCCTTGCAATCGCTCAAGGCATGTCACACCGACACATTCCTCAATAGCTCAGTCGGTAGAGCGCCGGACTGTTAATCCGTAGGTCCCTGGTTCGAGCCCAGGTTGAGGAGCCAAAATTTAGTCGCCTTGCAATCGCTCAAGGCTTGTCACACCGACATATTCCTCAATAGCTCAGTCGGTAGAGCGCCGGACTGTTAATCCGTAGGTCCCTGGTTCGAGCCCAGGTTGAGGAGCCATTCAAAAGCCTGTATGCAAGCCATACAGGCTTTTTCTTTTATCTGCTCAGGCAGCTCTCACCACACCCACCGAAGCACCCACGGGTGGCGCATCTACAGCGACGGCCTTGTGTGCAGAGTGAGGGACATAGGGATAGTGATGCGGCACCACGGGAACATGCTGCTCGCCCTGCTCCCAGGCTCGCAATTCATCTTCCAGTCGTGCAGCACGTTCGGCATACATCTGAGCGGAGGACTGGTAGTACTCCGCCGCGATAGTGTGCTCCAGAACAGCCATGCGCGCCTCTTGCAGATAGGCACGCGTACGGCGGATATAGCGCGGTTCGGAACGTCCAAAACCGAAGATCTTGCCGAAAAACATGACCAACCTCCTTTTCCGGTAACAACGCAAATCCGTCACGACTCATCAACCGATGGAGCAATGTTGCCAGCGTAATGTCTCCGGTTCAAGACATCTGTCCCACAGCAAGAGTTCGCCTCGTAGGAGGGGCACCCGCCGCTTGCAGCCGCCCGCCCCAAGCCGGCTCCAGGCAGGGCTTGAGACACTACCCTCCTGTCACAAAGCCCCACTCAGGAATCAATCAGACACATTGCTCGGGTATTTCCCCCACTCCGCCCGGCGAGCAAGGGCTTGCTCGGCGATTCAAGCGAGGGCCAGCGCGGATGACTCCCTCGCCGCGGAGCCACAAACCTCGAACCACTGCCAACCCGGGCCTGCCTACGCGCTACGGCAGGCAAGAGCACCCGCCGTCAAGACGGGATCGCTCCAGAGTTCAATGCCGCCCTCCCGCCGCACAGACAAGCACAAGCACAAGCACAAGCTCGCGCGTCAGTTGTCCTGCAGGAAGCTCTTCACCCCTTCGGCCACACGAACGCCAGAGGACATACAGGCCGTGAGCAGATAACCGCCCGTGGGGGCCTCCCAGTCCAGCATTTCTCCCGCACAGAAGACACCAGGCAGGGCGGCACACATCCCCCGCGCATCCAGAGCCTCCAGACGAACTCCGCCTGCAGTGCTGATGGCCTCATCGATGGGGCGCGGTGCAATCACCGTCAAAGGCACCGCCTTGATCGTGGATGCCAGGCGTTTCATGTCCGCCACCGCCATGCCATTCTTGCCGAGCACCTCATACAGCAAACCCGCCTTGATGCCATCAAGTCCCAGGCGTCCTTTGAGATGACTGCTGAGGCTGCGCGAGCCGCGCGGCCGCATCACCTCCTGCTGCACACGCTGCGCACTCCACTGCGGCAGCAGATCCAGCTCGAAGTGCGCAGCGCCCTGACGGGCAATGCAGTCCCGCAACAGGGAGGAGACCGCATAGATCAGGCTGCCCTCCACCCCGGTCTGCGTCGCCACAAATTCACCTTGACGTTCAAAGCCGGCGCCTTGCTCATCCACAAACTTCAAAACCACCGACTTGAATGGCTGCCCGGCAAAGCGCTGCGCAAAGACCTCACTCCAGCCGGCCTCACGCCCTTGCGGCCAGCCCACATCAAAGCCGCAGTTGGCCGCCTGCAACGGGGCAATGCCCACCCCCTTGCCCTGCAGCAACGAAACCCAAGCACCGTCCGAGCCCAGACGCGCCCAACTGCCTCCGCCCGTCGCGAGCACCAAAGCCTTGCAGCCGATCTTGACCCTGGCACTTTCTGTCTGAAGAACCGGCTTGCCATCCTCTGCCCAGCCGATCCAGCGGTGACGCATATGAAACTGCACGCCCTGCGACTTCATACGCACCAGCCAGGCACGCAGCAGCGGCGCTGCCTTCATATCCGCAGGAAACACTCTTCCCGATGTCCCCACGAAGGTATCAAAGCCCAGCTCTTTGACCCAGGCCTGAAGCTCGCTCGCACCCCACTTTTCGAGCCAGGGGGTCAAATCTGCAGAGCGGCAGCCATAGCGAGTCACAAAGCTCGAAAACTCCTCGGAGTGCGTAAGATTGAGACCGCCTTTGCCCGCCATGAGGAATTTGCGAGCCGCCGAGGCTTTCGCCTCGAACACTCTGACCGACAAGCCGGCCTTCGCCAATTGCTCGGCCGCCATCAAGCCTGCAGGCCCGGCACCGATCACAGCCACATCACAGATCCATTCGGAATCGGCCATCAAGGGCTCCGAGACACTCATACTTCTACCACCTCAATCTGCTGGCAGCCACCGGCCGCCAAAGGGTGCGCAGAATACCACTGACAGCATTTCTGCAATATTGCGGGCACTATTAGCGCGATAGCTGCAAACAACCAGCCACACACCGTGGCAGGAGATGAGTTTCTGTCACAATCAAGTCACTAGGCGAATAGACCGCCTACCTTTTTGATTCAAGAAAATCCAGGACTACAAATGGCCAGCGAATTGATCAAGCACATCACGGATGCAAGCTTTGAGTCTGACGTACTGCAACCCGGCACGACCGTGCTGGTGGATTACTGGGCTGAATGGTGCGGCCCTTGCAAGATGATCGCCCCCATCTTGGACGATGTGGCCGAAGGCTACAAAGGCAAGGTGCAGATCGCCAAGATGAATGTGGACGAAAACCGTGAGATCCCTGCCAAGTTCGGCATTCGCGGCATTCCCACGCTGATGTTGTTCAAGGACGGTCAACTGGCCGCCACCAAGGTTGGCGCGCTGAACAAGACACAACTGTCCGCCTTCCTCGACCAGCACATCTAATGCATTCCACAAACAGAGCTCCCAATGGAGCTCTGTTTGCTTGCGGGCACCCTCTCCCCCCCCTCATTTGTATCTGCTACAGTCCCGGCACAGGCTGCAGATGACAAGTGCGCAATAAATTGCTTGCAAGCTGCGCCAGTTTTCCTGTCATAATGTATGAACCGCCGGCAACCGCATGGGACCGCGCTGGATTTTCTTCAGGCAAGCCTGCCCACTTTCACAGTGTTTCGTTAGGCTCTACGCCTCCCCCCCTGGTTATTCTCACTCCACGCTTGGAGTCTTTTCATGCACCTTAATGAACTCAAGGCACTGCACGTGTCTGAAGTCTTGAAGCAGGCCGAAGCGCTTGAGATCGAAAACGTCGGTCGCATGCGCAAGCAGGAACTGATGTTCGCCATCATCAAAAAGCGCGCCAAGGCCGGTGAACAGGTCTTCGCCGACGGCGTGCTGGAAATCCTGCCCGATGGCTTCGGCTTCCTGCGTAGCCCCGATACCAGCTACACCGCCAGCACCGACGACATCTATATCTCGCCCAGCCAGGTGCGCCGCTTCAACCTGCACACCGGCGACATGATCGAAGGCGAAGTGCGCATCCCCAAGGATGGCGAGCGCTACTTTGCCCTGACCAAGCTCGACAAGGTCAACGGCGGCCCACCTGAGCAAAACAAGCACAAGGTGATGTTCGAGAATCTGACCCCTCTGTTCCCCAAGGAGCAGATGCGCCTTGAGCGCGACATCAAGGGCGAAGAAAACATCACCGGCCGCATCATCGACATCATCGCCCCCATTGGCCGCGGCCAGCGCGCGCTGATCGTGGCACCGCCCAAGAGCGGCAAGACCATGATGATGCAAAGCATTGCGCACGCCATCACCGCCAACCATCCCGATGTGCACCTGATGGTGCTGCTGGTGGACGAGCGCCCTGAAGAAGTGACGGAAATGCAGCGCTCGGTGAAGGGCGAAATCATTGCCTCCACCTTTGACGAGCCAGCTACCCGTCACGTGCACGTGGCCGAAATGGTGATCGAGCGCGCCAAGCGCCTGGTGGAACTGGGCAAGGATGTGGTCATCCTGCTGGACTCCATCACCCGTCTGGCCCGCGCCTACAACAACGTCGTGCCCTCATCGGGCAAGGTGCTGTCGGGCGGTGTGGACTCCAACGCACTGCAGCGCCCCAAGCGCTTCTTCGGCGCGGCCCGCAAGGTGGAAGAAGGCGGCTCGCTGACCATCATCGCCACGGCACTGGTCGACACCGGCAGCCGCATGGACGAAGTGATCTTTGAAGAATTCAAGGGCACCGGCAACAGCGAACTGCACCTGAACCGTCGCCTGTACGAAAAGCGCGTGTTCCCGGCCATCGAACTCACCAAGAGCGGTACACGCCGCGAAGAGCTGCTGCTGGCTCCCGAGATTCTGCAAAAGACTCGCATCCTGCGCCAGTTCATGTACAACATGGACGAGATCGAGTCCATGGAGCTGATGATCAAGAACATGAAGGCGACCAAGAACAATGTCGAATTCTTCGACATGATGCGTCGCGGCGGCTAAGGCCTCTTCGTGCATCGAAACAACAAAGCCCCGCCTTGCGGGGCTTTGTTGTTTCTGGCGCTTGACCCCATTGATTGACATAGCTCAAACTGACTTGCAAGCCGCCCCTCAATACTAGGGATACACATCTATACAAATCTTGCGATAACCGGAGGCCAAAAGCTTTCAAGTCGCGGGTTCTGCATTCATGCCCCCTTCAGCACATCGCACACCACCCTACAAAACCACACCGATGCGCCTGCTGGCAACAGCTGCATTGCTGACAGCGCTGGCAGCCTGCAGCCCGACGGTGCCGATTCTTCAGCCACAGGCCCAGGCCAAGCTACCGGACAAGTGGCCTCAGGAGTGGACAAAAAAACAAGAGCGCGCTGCGCCAGCCAATACGGCATCGATTGCCTGGCAGGACTTCTACCTGGACCCCAACCTGCAGGAGCTGATTCGCGCAGCTCTTGCCCACAATCAGGACCAGCGCCTCGCCTTGCTGCGTGTGCAGGAAGCCCAGGCCGCCTATGACATACAGAGTGCTGCTCGACTGCCGACGATCGGCCTGGGCAGCAGTCATGGCAGAGCACGTGTTCCCGCCGACCTCAACGCCAGTGGCCGCTCCGTCGTCGCCGGCGATCAGCAGGTCTTTGTCGGCCTCAACAGCTGGGAGCTCGATCTCTGGGGCCGTGTCAAAAGCCTCAGCGATGCCGCTTTAGGCAATTATCTGGCGCTGGATGCCACGCAGCATGCGGTTCAATCCAGTCTCGTCAAGCAGGTAGCGCTGAATTATCTGGCCCTGCGCAGTCTGGATGAGCGCCTGGCCCTGACCCAGCGCACGATTGCCAGCCGCGAGGAATCGCTGCGCATCTTCAAGCGCCGCACCGAGGTGGGCTCCACTTCACGCTATGCGCTCACGCAGGTACAGACTCTGGTTCACCAGGCCAAGGCCATAGGCACCCAGCTGGCACAGCAGCGCGCGCTGCAGGCCAATGCACTGCAGCAGCTCACCGGAGTGGATGCAGACCGCTTGCCACAAAGCAGCTCCACCGCCGTGGTCCTGAAGCCCATTCCCGAAGGCCTGCCGTCCGATCTGCTGACACAGCGCCCCGACATCATTGCGGCCGAGTACGGCCTGCAGGCCGCCAAGGCCAATGTGTCTGCCGCACGCGCTGCGTTTTTGCCTCGCATCGCCCTGACCGGCAGCTGGGGCACCGCCAGCGCGGAGCTTGACGGCCTGTTCAGAAGCGGCAGCCGTGCCTGGCAGTTTGCTCCCACGGTGTCGCTGCCGATCTTTGACGGCGGCCAGCGCCAGGCCAACCTGAATCTGCAGGCCGTGCGACAGAGCATGGCGGTCGTCCAGTACGAAAAAACCATAGAGACCGCGATGCGCGAAGTGCTGGACGCACTGTCCAGCCGTACCCTGCTCGAGCAGCAACTCGTGGTGCTGAGCGATCAGCGCGCTGCACTCAAGGAACGCGCCCGACTGGCCCGGCTGCGCTATGACCAGGGCGCCTCGCCCTATCTCGATGTGCTGGATGCCGAACGCGACCTGCTGAGCGCCGAGCAGCAACTGGTTCAGGGCCGCGAAGCCCTGCTGTCCACCCAGGTCGCGCTCTATGCCGCTTTGGGTGGAGGCTACTACGCTCAAGGCCAGAGCAGCGCCCCCACCTCTGCCGCCCTCCAACCTTGACCAGCGAATCCATGTCCATGAACAAGAAATTGACCATCGCCGCGCTCATCGTTGCCGCCGCCGCCCTGGGCGCTTATGGCTGGCAACAATGGCGCAGCGCACAGGCATCCGAAGGGCTGATCAGCGGCAACGGCCGCATCGAAGCCACCGAAATCGACGTCGCCACCAAATACGCCGGCCGCATCGCTGAAATCCTGGTGCAGGAAGGCGAATTCGTGAAAGCCGGTCAGCCACTGGCGCGCATGCAGATCGAGAGCCTGCAGGCTCAGCAGCGCGAAGCCATAGCCGGCCGTGAGCGTGCCTCTCATGCGGTGACTTCGGCGCGCGCCGAAATCGCGCTGCGCGAAAGCCAGTACGCGGCCACCATGGCCACTGTGGCCCAGCGCGAAGCCGAACTGGATGCGGCGCTGCGCCGCGTCAAGCGCTCCGAGACACTGGCGCGCGAAGGTGCTTCATCGGAGCAGGAGCTGGACGACGACCGGGCACGCGTGCGTGGCGCCCAGGCCGCGCTCAAGGCCGCCGAGGCACAGGCCACGGCCGCCAAGGCGGCCATCGACGCGGCCAAGGCCCAGACCATTGGTGCGGAATCGGCGGTGACGGCCGCTGCCGCCACCGTCCAGCGCATCGATGCCGATGTCAAGGACAGCGAGCTCACCGCCCCGCGCGACGGCCGCGTGCAATACCGGCTGGCCCAGCCCGGCGAGGTGATCGGCGCCGGCGGCAAGGTGCTGAATATGGTGGATGTCTCGGACGTCTACATGAGCTTCTTCCTGCCCGAGACCGTGGCAGGCCGGGTGGCCCTTGGCACCGAGGTGCGCATCGTGCTGGATGCGGCTGCCCAATATGTGATCCCGGCTCAGGTGTCCTTTGTCGCCAGCACCGCCCAGTTCACGCCCAAGACCGTGGAGACGGCCAGCGAAAGACAGAAGCTGATGTTCCGCGTCAAGGCACGTATTGCTCCGGATCTGCTGCAAAAGCACCTGACCCAAGTCAAGACAGGCCTGCCCGGCGTGGCCTGGATCAAGCTCGATAAAGAGCGCGAATGGCCGGCCAAGCTGGAGCTGCGCACCGGCGACGCCGACGCGTCGGCCTCGTGAACGCTGCGATCCCATTTGCCATGACCCAGCATGTAGCCACCTTGCGCGATGTGACGCTCGCCTACGGCAAGACGCAGGCGCTGCGCGGACTGAGCCTGGAGATTCCCGCAGGCATCATGGTCGGCCTGATAGGCCCTGACGGCGTGGGCAAATCCAGCCTTCTGTCGCTGATTGCAGGAGCGCGCGCCCTGCAGGGCGGCGAGATACAGGTGCTGGGCGGCGACATGCGCAGCAAAAAGCACCGCGATGCCGTCTGCCCCCGCATTGCCTACATGCCTCAGGGCCTGGGCAAGAATCTCTACCCCACGCTGTCGGTGGAGGAGAATCTGCAGTTCTTCGGGCGTCTTTTCGGCCATGACGCGGCCGAACGCCGGGCGCGCATCGACGACCTGACCCAGAGCACGGGGCTGCAGAAATTCCTCTCCCGCCCTGCCGGCAAGCTCTCGGGCGGCATGAAGCAGAAGCTGGCGCTGTGCTGCGCCCTCATCCACGACCCCGACCTGCTGATTCTCGATGAGCCCACGACCGGCGTGGATCCGCTGGCGCGCGCGCAATTCTGGGATCTGATCAACCGCATTCGCGGCCAGCGCCCGCAGATGAGCGTGATCGTGGCCACGGCCTATATGGACGAGGCCCAGCGCTTTGACTGGCTGGCGGCCATGGATGACGGCCTGATTCTGGCCACCGGCACCCCCGCCGAGCTGCTGGCGCGCACCGGCATGCCGGCGCTGGAGGCCGCGTTCATCGCCCTGCTGCCCGAGGAAAAAAAGCGCGGCCATGCCGCCGTGGTGATCCCGCCGCTGCAGACCAGCGATGACGACATCGCCATCGAGGCGCGCGATCTCACCATGCGCTTTGGCGACTTTGTGGCCGTGGACCATGTGAATTTCCGCATTCGTCGCGGCGAGATCTTCGGTTTTCTGGGCTCCAACGGCTGCGGCAAATCGACCACCATGAAGATGCTGACCGGGCTGCTGCCCGCCAGCGAGGGCGATGCCTGGCTGTTTGGCAAGAAGATCGATCCGCATGACGTGGCCACGCGCCGGCGCGTGGGCTATATGTCGCAGGCCTTCTCGCTCTACGGCGAGCTGACCGTGCTGCAGAACCTGGTGCTGCACGCCGAGCTCTTCCACGTGGATCCGGCCGAGATCCCTGCGCGGGTCGAGGAAATGCTCACCCGCTTCGGGCTTGCCGAAGTGCGCGAGACGCTGCCCGGCAATATCCCGCTGGGCATGCGCCAGCGCCTGTCTCTGGCCGTGGCCATGGTGCACAAGCCGGAGCTGCTGATTCTCGACGAACCCACTTCGGGCGTGGACCCTGTGGCGCGCGATCAGTTCTGGCGCTTGCTGATCGAGCTCTCGCGCCGCGACCGGGTGACGATCTTCATCTCCACGCACTTCATGAACGAAGCCGAGCGCTGCGACCGCATGTCCATGATGCATGCGGGCAAGGTGCTGGACAGCGACCGGCCGGCAGCCCTGACCGCCAAGCGCGGCGCAGCCACGCTGGAGGAGGCCTTCATCGGCTATCTGGTGGAGGCCTCGGGCGAGGCAGCGCCCGTGCTCGATATCAAAAAAGAAGCTACTACCGCTTGTCCTGAATCATCTTCAGCATCAAAACACCCTGATTTCAATGCTGATAAAGCGCAGCAAGCTACTGTTTCTGCAGCACACTCCAGCGGCACCGGCTTCAGCCTGCAGCGCCTGTGGAGCTATCTGTGGCGCGAGTCGCTGGAGCTGCAACGCGATCCCGTGCGGGCCACGCTGGCCCTGGTGGGCTCGCTGGTGCTGATGGTGGTGATCGGCTTCGGCATCAGCATGGATGTCGAAGATCTGAAGTTTGCCGTGCTCGACCGCGACCAGAGCACCATCAGCCAGAACTATGTGAACAATCTCGCGGGCTCGCGCTATTTCATTGAAATGCCTCCCATCCAGGACTATGCGGACCTGGACCGGCGCATGAAAAGCGGCGAGCTGGCACTGGCCATCGAGATACCGCCCGGCTTTGGCCGTGACGTGCTGCGCGGCTCGAAGGCGGCCGTGGGTGCCTGGTTCGACGGTGCCATGCCTCAGCGCGGCGAGACCGTCAAAGGCTATGTCCAGGCGATGCACCAGCTCTGGCTGGCGCAGCAGGCGCGCGAGCGACTGGGCATACAGCTCACCAGCCAGGTCAGCCTGGAGACCCGCTTTCGCTACAACCCCGATGTGAAAAGCCTTCCCGCCATGGTGCCGGCCGTGATTCCGCTGCTGCTGATGATGCTGCCCGCCATGCTCACGGCCCTGGCCGTGGTGCGCGAAAAAGAGCTGGGCTCCATCGTGAATCTGTACGTCACTCCCGTGACCCGCATCGAGTTTCTGCTGGGCAAGCAGCTGCCCTATGTGGTGCTGGCCATGCTGAACTTCTTTCTGATGTGTGCCATGGCGGTATTCGTGTTCGGCGTGCCCATGACCGGCAGCTTCCCGCTGCTCGTCATGGCCGCCCTGCTCTTCAGCGTCATTGCCACGGGCATGGGACTGCTGGCCTCTGCCGTTACCAGCAGCCAGATTGCCGCCATGTTCTTTGCCATGCTGGGCACGTTGATTCCGGCCACGCAGTTCTCGGGGCTGACCGATCCGGTGTCCTCGCTCGAAGGCGCCGGTCGCTGGATTGGCGAGATCTACCCGGCAACCTATATGTTCGCCATCAGCCGCGGTGTCTTCAACAAGGCGCTGGGCCTGCACGACCTGGCACCTACCTTGCTGCCGCTGCTGATTGCCGTTCCCGTGATCATGGGCGTGGCCATCTGGGCCCTGCCCAAGCAGGAGAAGTGATGAAGCTCCCCCTGAGTCGCTGCGCGCCTTCCCCCTCTCTCGCTGCGCGGGAGGGGGACATGCGGGCAACCGACGACAGCCTCGCTGCGGGGCGGTGCGGCCGGCCCAGGCCCTTGCTCGGTGTCCCTGCGTTGGGCCTGCGCTTGTTCAGAGCGTCTTCTGCTTCACGGCACACCTTGGACTTTTACGATGTTGCATAGCCTCAAGAATATCTGGCGCCTGGGCGTCAAGGAGCTGTGGAGCCTGTGGCGCGACCCGGTGATGCTGGTGCTCATCGTCTACACCTTCACGGCCTCGGTGTACACCGCAGCCACGGCCATGCCCGATACGCTGCACAAGGCGCCGATTGCCATCGTCGACGAAGACCAGTCGCCGCTGTCCGCACGCATCACCTCGGCCTTCTACCCGCCTCAGTTCATGCCGCCGCAGATGGTGGATTTCAGCCATGTGGATCCCGGGCTGGATGCAGGCGACTTCACCTTCTCGCTGACCATTCCTCCCAACTTCCAGCGCGATGTGCTGTCCGGCAAAAAGGCCGAGCTGCAGCTGAACGTGGACGCCACACGGATGAGCCAGGCGTTCTCCGGCAGCGGATATGTGCAGCAGATCGTGCTGGCCGAAGTCAACGAGTTTGTGCAGCGCCACCGGGGAGCGAGCGCACTGCCCGTGGCCCTGGAGCTGCGCGCCCGCTTCAACCCCGGACTGAACAAGATCTGGTTCGGCGGGCTGATGCAGATCATCAACAACGTCACCATGCTCTCCATCATCCTCACGGGCGCGGCGCTGATCCGCGAGCGCGAGCATGGCACCATCGAGCATCTGCTGGTCATGCCTGTGACGCCTACCGAGATCATGCTGGCCAAGGTCTGGTCCATGGGCGCCGTGGTGCTGCTGGCGGCAGGTGTCTCGCTCAATCTGGTCGTGCGCGGCGCGCTCAAGGTGCCCATCGAAGGCAGTCTGCTGCTGTTCATGGCAGGCTCGGCCCTGTGCCTGTTTGCAACGACGGCCATGGGCATCTTTCTGGCCACGGTGGCGCGCAGCATGCCGCAGTTCGGCCTGCTGATGGTGTTGACGCTGCTGCCGCTGCAATTGCTGTCCGGCGGCATGACGCCCCGCGAATCCATGCCCCAACTGGTGCAGAACGTGATGCTGTTCGCCCCCACCACGCATTTTGTGGAGCTGGGTCAGGCGATTCTGTATCGCGGCGCCGGCATAGAAACCGTATGGAAGCCCTTTCTGTGGCTGGCGGGAATCGGCGCCGTGCTGTTCTGGCTGTCGCTGATGCGGTTCAGAAAAACCTTGTCGAGCATGGCCTGAGAGTTGCGTCAGGCCAACGCCCTGGACATTGCCTCCAAGGCCTCGGCCCTCACAGGCTGCTGCTGCAAGAGCAGCCCTCAGGCTCACGCGGCCATCCAGGCGGGCACCGATGCGGCCAGGCTGCATCCGGCGCAAGAGAGCGAAGCCATTCGGCAAAGCGCGCAACCGCCCAGCCTCTGCTCTGGGCCGCCATGAATATCTGCATGGCGCCTTCAAGCCCGGCCGCCACTCGATGCGCGTCAAAAAGACGATGAATGCGCGAGAAGCCGCTCCGTATCGCGGGCGGCCACCCACTCCTCATTGGTGGGCTCAACCCCCACCAGTACCCGGCTGTCTGCAGATGAAATGACCGGTGCATGGGCTGCATTGGCCTGGCCATCCAGCCCCAGACCCAGCCACGCCAGAGCGGCGCAGACGCGGGCGCGAATCTCCTCGCTGTGCTCGCCAATGCCCGCCGTGAACACCAGCATGTCCAGCCCGCCCAGCGCAGCGGCCAGAGAACCGATCTCGCGCACGATGCGGCGCACAAAGAGGTCCAGCGCGATGCGCGCGCGCTCGCCGGACTCACCTGAATCCTGGACATGGCGCAGGATCACGCGCGGCTCGGACGAGATGCCCGAGACGCCAAGCAGCCCCGAGTCGTGATAGAGCAGACTCCCCACCTCCTGAAGCGTCAGTTTCTCGATCTCCATCAGATAGAGCACGGCCCCCGGGTCCAGCGCCCCGCTACGGGTGCCCATCATCAATCCGTCCAGGGCCGAGAAGCCCATGGTGGTCGCCACGCTTTGCAGCTGCTGCATGCCGCACAGACTGGCGCCGCTGCCCAGATGGGCGACGATGGTGCGCCCCCTGGCCCGGTCGCCATGACGCTCGGCCAGCGCGGTCGCCATATAGGCATACGAGAGCCCGTGAAAGCCATAGCGGCGCACACCGCGCTGCCACCATTCGTAGGGCAGTGGAAGGATCTGCTCCACCTTGGGCAAGCTGTGATGAAAGCCTGTATCGAAGCAGGCAATCTGCACGATGTCGGGCCGCTCGCGCAACAGGATCTCGATGGCCTCCAGCGCAAACGGCTGATGCAGCGGTGCCAGCGGCACATAGCTGCGCAAGTCTCGCAACACGCCTGCATCGATGCGGGTGGAATCGAAATACTTGCTGCCGCCATGCACCACCCGATGGGCGATCGCCGCCACGGGCCGGTCCTGGAGCCTGGCCGTGATGCGCTCGCGGATGATGCGCAGCGCATCGCGATACGGGTGCTCTGCGCCCAGTTCGATGGCAAAGGGCGGGACGCCGGTTTCGCCGAAGTCGGGAGCGGGCCCGCCAATGCCCTGCACCTTGCCGTTCCACAGGGGATTGCGCGGCAGGGGACTAGCGGCCTCGAAGACGGCGAACTTGATGCTCGACGAGCCGCAGTTCAGGACGATGATGACGGAATTGCTCATGTCAGTGCCTTTGTCTGCCGAGAGAGCACAGGCCGCAGCAACTGCCGGCCTGGCACCATCGGCCCTGCTTTTCAGGGCGGCGTCTGCCGGTAGTGATGTGCGAGCAACAGCGCAATCGCACAGGATGCAATGCGGGATTCGCGCGAATCCGCGCGGCTGGTGAGCACGATGGGCACCTTGGCGCCAAGCACGATGCCTGCGCTGGCGGCACCGCCCAGGTACATGAGCTGCTTGGCCAGCATGTTGCCGCTTTCCAGATCGGGCACCAGCAGGATGTCGGCCTGACCGGCCACCGGCGAAGTGATGCCCTTGGTGCGCGCTGCCTCGATGGAGACGGCATTGTCGAAAGCCAGCGGTCCGTCCAGCACGCCTCCGGTGATCTGGCCCCGGTCGGCCATCTTGCACAGTGCGGCAGCATCCAGTGTCGCGGGCATGTTGGGGTTGACCGTCTCGACGGCGGCGAGGATGGCGAGCTTGGGCTTGGCCACCCCCAGAACCTGTGCCAGCTCGATGGCATTGCGTGCGATATCGGCCTTCTGCAACAGATCGGGGGCCAGATTGATGGCCGCATCGGTGACGATGAAGGGGCGTGGATAGCTGGCAGTCTGCAACACAAAGCAATGGCTTACACGCCTCTTGGTGCGCAACCCGGCACTGCCGGCAACGACAGCCGCCATCAGCTCGTCGGTATGCAGGCTGCCTTTCATCAGTGCCTCGACTTCGCCGCTGGCGGCAAGTCTGGCACCACACTCGGCTGCTGCATGGCTGTGCGGCACGTCCTCGAAGCGCAGGCCCTGCAGCTCAAGCCCCTGCGCAAGAGCGATCGCCTCCAGCCTCGCGCGCGGAGCGATCAGTACCGGCTCGATCAGCCCCAGCCGATGCGCATCAAGCGCGGCGGACAGGCTGGTGGCATCGCAGGGATGGACGACCCCCACACGAACCGGCGGCAACTCCTTGACAGCCGCCAGCAGCCGGGCCAGACCGTGATGGGAGGCAACGTCAAGTGGCTGCGCTGCGCCGCCTGATGACAGGGAGACCGCCTGCTGCGGGGATGGCTGCCGAGGCGGTGCATCGTGGACGCAGAGCAGCGTCAGCGTGCTCGCGTCACGGGAGGCAACGGTGAGGCGCAGACTGTCGCCGACGGCTATGCCCTCAAACGGCTGCTGCGTCATGTCTGGGCTCCGTTGACTCATCGCGCTCCTCTCTTGCCGCGTTGTGCGGCAGGTTTACGTCGCTCAGCAGCCGCAGCCCGCAGGGGAGTTGCAGGAGCCTGTGCCAAAGCCGGCGCCAGCTCCAGAGGCTCCTGGATACGAGGCTGCTGCGCCAGCGCGGCCTGCTCGAACAAGGCCTGTACCTGCTGCAAGGCATGTCTCACGGCGTCATCCTCCGCGCCTGGCTCCTTATCGATGGCTGCCATCTGGGTGATGGCTTCAGCGGCCTTGCGGATGGTGTCGGCAGGCGTGTTCTTCAGCAGGCCGGGAATGGCTTCGATGGCGGCGCTGCCGCATTGCCTCATCACCAGGGTCTGCTCGCGGATGGCGGCTCGCAGCTCGGCCAGAGTCCAGCGCCCAGGCGCTTGCTGCTCCAGCAATTGCGCAGCCAGGTGGTAGTAGCGCTCGTCCACAGCGCGACGCTGGGACAGCACGCTCAGCAAGCCGCGCAGCGTGGCTTCGAGCACGCCCCCCTGATCCACACTGCTCTCGATCTGGCGCTGCCTGTCCGCCATCAGCGCCAGATGCTCGGGGGTGGAGCCTGGATGCTGGCGCACCGCGGCGCTCTCGCCATAAGCATGCCCAGCCAGCGCCTGCATGAGCGGCGAGCCATAGAGCATGTCGAACCACAAGGCGTAGATATGGTCTCGCCGGTCGCGGAAATCATCGAGAGCGCGATCCAGTGCGCCCGAGCACCGCTGCTGCATCTCCAGCCAGGGATTGGCTTCGTCCACGGGCTGGCGATGTTCACGTATGTATGCGGCGCTGCTGCGTATCAGCGACGCCAGCGGGTGCTGGCTGCTCCAGGCCTCGAATTGCAGGCGCATGGGATGCAAGGTCTGCAACCAGTGTGCCGATTGGGAAGTGCTCAACGCACGCACCCAGGGTTGCCATAGGCTGCGATACAGGGCCAGGTTGATATCGGATACCCGGGCCGCCGCGTCGAAACGGCGATCGGACTCGGGATCGGGCTTGACGATATCGCGCACTTCATCAATGCCGCTGGCACGGATGCTCAACAGATAAGGATCATGGAGCAGCTTTTGCTCCTGCTTGGTGGCATCGTCCACGCTGGCGCGATAGATGCCTGCCGGCAGCAGATTGATCTGCTCGATGGCGCTGGCGAACTTGCGGTGCTGCTTGCTGCCGACGGCGCCCGAAACAAAGATGCCCAGATGACCGATGCTGTCGTGCGTGCTGAAGATGATGGTCTGGTCATGCGCGCGCACGTCGTCATCGCTGGCGTACAAATCGGTGATCCAGCCCAGAGCCTGGGGCGGCGGCGTGATGTTGTCGCCATAGGAGCAGAACACCAGGATGGGCGAGCGGATATTGCGCAGATCGATGCGCACACCGTCCGAGGTCAGCAACTGGGCCGTCGACAGCCTGTTGCCTATGAACAGATTGTCGACGATGTACTGCATCTCCACATCGTTGAGAAAGACATAGCCGCCCCAGTATTTCTCGAAGTCGATATAGCGCTCGGCTTCGGTGTCGACGTTCGCATAGACCTTGTACTGCTTGCTCCACAGCGTGTTGGCCGGATCGAGCTGCTCGAAGTTCTGCACCAGATGGGCGCCGTCGAAGCGGCCATTACCGAGATCGCTGGCCAGAGCCGTCATCCAGCTGCCCCCGAGAAGCCCGCCCGAATAACGCATGGGATTGTCACCGGCCCAGTACGACAGGGGCGCTCCGGCAACGATGATGGGCCCGAACAGCTCGGGCCAGACAGCGGCCGTCATCAGGATCTGCCAGCCCGCCTGGCAGTTGCCGATGACCGCAGGCTTGCCCTCACTCTCGAGGTGAAGCTCGGCCACGCGACGCATGAACGCGGCCTCGGCACGCATCACATCCTCCACCGTCTGACCAGGTACGGGATCAGGCAGAAAACCGACGAAGTAGCAAGGGTGGCCGGCCTCCAGCGCCGCACCGATCTCGCTATGGGGCTTGAAGCCACCTATGCCCGGGCCATGCCCGGCGCGTGGATCTATCACGACGAATGGTCGCTTGGCAGGGTCGGCAGGCCGGTCTTCGGACGCCTGAATGCGCACCAGGCCGTAGTTGACCGGTCTTGGGAGGTCCAGCCCCGACATCACGAGTTCTGCGGGGAAATGCAGCACATTCGGCGTCCTGGCCTCACGCTGGGTCCGGTACTGGTCACCCACCTGCCGCTCGATGTCGGCATACAGCACGGCACGTTGAGCGGCATCCACCGCATAGGCCCCGACGGCCCGCCACCATGCAAAAGGATCAACAGACCCGCTGGTAGACGGACCGACCCCGCTGGGTTTGCTCATGTCGTGCTCCCGAAGTCACAATCTTCTCACTCAAGAAGATTCAAAAACAATAGCCTCCAGCGCTTTATGGATCGCCACAAAACGCCGAAAACATCGGATTTTTTGCAATGGAGGGCCAGCTGACCAGCCGGCCCGCAGGCGGCAGCGCCGCCATCTTTAGCTGAAGCTACGCCAGCCTGCTGCCTACTTCCGCGCCGCTTCGCCGCTCTTGGCCTGAGCGGGGTCCTGAGCTGCCGGCGTCCAGGCAGACAGCCATTGCTTGAAGATGTCCTGCAGTGGCAAAGCGGGCAGATTGGGCGCGCTGTCTGCACGCAGGGCCTCGGCCACCGATTTTTGCCAGGCCTCCAGGGCCTGCTGCAGACCGCTGGCAAAAGCCTGCTGGTTCTTGATCGCGATATCGCTGGCGCTCTTGGCATCACTCATGCGGTCCTCGAGCCTGCGCATGAACGCCTCGGCGGGCAGGCTGGCCAGTGATTGCCAGTCTTCGGCACGCAACACGCTTTGCAGCTCCGCCGTGGTTTCACTGATGCCGGCAGCACTGCTCTGCTGCGCGGCTGCCAGCCAGCGATGGCCACTTTCACGCATCAGCTGAGCGATGCGCAGTTGCAGCTCGGCATTGGCCTTGAACAGATTCAGGGGGGTCGCTTGAATACTCATATCGTTCTCCCTATGGTGATGGTGGTGCCTATCGAGAGGCTGGCGGACCGTCCGGCATATCACCGTGACCAAACGGCTTTTGAAAACTCAATGCCCGAGCACGTACTGGCCCGGAGCGTCATACAAGGGCCCGCCGCCAGTGCCGCCCATGCGCGGCGGAGCTATCGGTGTGCCGGATCTGTTTTTGAGCCACTCGTGCCATGCCGGCCACCAGGAGCCTTGGCGCTGCTCGGCCTCTTGCTGCCACTGCTGGGCAACAATGTCCTGAGCGCCGACAGAGCGCGTGAGCAACTGGTAGCGGCGTCGCGGATGGCCGGGCTCGCTGACAATACCGGCGTTGTGGCCGCCACTGGTCAGCACAAAGGTGATTTCAGCCGCAGTGTGGTGGTGCAGCTTGAATACCGATTGCCAAGGCGCTACATGATCGGTGAGCGTTCCCACACAGAAGATGGGCACTTGCAGATTGAGGAGCGAGACCGGCTTGCCATCGACCGGATAGCGGCTTTCACTGAGGTCGTTATTCAGAAACAGACGGCGCAGGTATTGCGAGTGCATCCTGGCTGGCATGCGCGTGGCGTCGGCATTCCAGGCCATGAGATCGCTCATCGGCGCCCGCTCGCCCAGCAGGTATTGATTGACCATGCGCGACCACAGCAGATCATGGGAGCGCAGCATCAGAAACGCGCCCGCCATCTGATCGGCGCGCAGATAGCCTTGCTGGGCCATCTGGGCCTCAAGCAGGCTGATCTGCGCTTCGTCGATGAACAGCGCCAGCTCGCCAGGTTCGGTGAAATCGGTCTGCGCGGCCAGCAAGGTCATCGATGCCAGACGCTCGTCTCCATCGCGCGCCATCGCTGCTGCCGCAATGGCCAGCAAGGTTCCGCCCAGACAATAGCCTGCAGCATGCACCTTCTGCCCCGGGACGATGGCCGTGACGGCATCCAGTGCAGCACGCCAGCCCAGCTCGACATAGTCGTCCATGCCCAGATCTCGATCTCCGGCATCGGGGTTCTTCCAGGAGACGCAGAACACCGTATGACCCTGATCGACCAGATACCTGATCAGCGAATTGTGTGGCGAAAGATCCAGGATGTAGTACTTCATGATCCAGGCCGGCATGATCAAGACCGGCTCGGGATGGACCTTGTCGGTGGTCGGTGCGTACTGGATCAGCTCCATCAGCTGGTTGCGCAGCACCACCTTGCCAGCGGTGACGGCCACATCGCGCCCCACCTGAAACTCCTCGCAGCCAGCAGGCGGCTTGTTGGTGAGCTGCGCGTGCACATCTTCCATCAGGTACTGGAAGCCACGCACCAGATTCGCACCGCCCTCTTTGGCGGTACGCTCCAGAACGATCGGGTTGGTGGCAAAAAAGTTCGCGGGCGAAAGCATATCCAGCCACTGCCTGCCCCAGAACCCGACCAGATGCTCGTGATGCTTGTCAACACCTGCAACGCCTTGGCTGGCAGCCTGCCACCAGCGTTGCTGAGCGGCAAAGCCCGCACTCATGACCGTGAACGGCCATTGCTTCCATTCAGGAGCCTGAAAGAGACGCTCCGCCTCCTGCGTCTGCAGCCCGCCATAGCAAAGCCTGACCCATTCCTCCAGCGCCAGCCTTGCCAGATCCAGACGCTTTGCCGGGCTGATGGCAAGGTTGCCGGCCCAATCCATCCAGGCCTGCCATTGGGACTCGGGGGAAACCGACAGCCACTGCTGCGCCCACATCGCGCGCACAGCCTGATCAAGCTGCTGGCTGGAACTGAACTGAGCTTCGGCATTGCGGTCAACCATAGCGGCCCCTTTTTGCTGCATGGCAATAACGCAACATCTTATGCGCTGCAAAAGTTGTTGCATAGTCACGTCCTGCCGGGGGTTGAGCCACATCAAGCTCGCGCAGCCGCAAGCGCTTCGGAACGCGGCAGCCGGCCCCGAACACTAGGCTGCTGCAGCTAAAAGAACTCTGCTGCCTTGCCTGGATCAGGCCTGCCACCGGAACTATTGGCCATGATTTGCAAGCTGAACGCACGCCAACGCCCGCTGACGGGCGCGGCACAGTTTTCTCATTGTGTGCAATAATGGAGGGCTTTAATGCGGAAAGTACACCGGACAGGCTGGTGCGGCTCCCGCACTTGACCAAAGGAAAGATCATGAAAGAAGGCATTCACCCCAATTACCGCGAAGTTCTGTTCGTTGACATGTCCAACGGCTTCAAGTTCGTGACACGTTCTTGCGTTTCCACCAAGGAAACCGAAAACTTCGAAGGTAAAGAGTACCCTCTGTTCAAGCTGGATACCACTTCTGAATCGCACCCCTTCTACACTGGCACACAAAAGTCGGTGGACAACATGGGTGGTCGCGTGGAGAAGTTCCGCAACCGCTTCGGCAAGAAGTAATTCTTACTTTTTTGCTGAAAAGGCAGCCCGGGCAACCGTGCTGCCTTTTTCTTTTTTGGGTGCCGCCCCACGAAATTCCAATGCTCCTATCATCGGAGCACCAAGCGCTTTGACTCCAAGCGCTTTCGCCTGATCTGGCGGTGCAAATTCGCACAGCCGCTACTGGATTGATTGCGTGAACCAGCCCACACCTGCCATCGTTGCCCAAAGCGCTGTACGCCGCCTGCCGCGCTGGGCCCTGCTTTTGCTGTGCCTGGCCTATGTGATTCCCGGCTTTGTCATGCGCGGCCCCTGGCGCTCCAACGACATGGAGGCCTTTGGCTACATGCGCGAGCTGGCGCTGGGCAAGACCGACTGGCTGGCCCCCAAGCTCTCGGGTCTGGCTCCCAGCATGGACGGTCTGCTGCCCTACTGGCTGGGGGCCCTGTCCTTGCAGGGGTTCGAGTGGCTGCTCGGCGCCGAAATGGCGGCGCGCCTGCCCTTCATCGCCTTGCTGGTCGTGACCCTGGGCGCCGCCTGGTGGGCGGCCTATTACCTTGCACGCACGCCCGGTGCGCAGCCCGTGGCCTTTGCCTTTGGAGGGGAAGCCCAGCTCATCGACTATGCCCGCGCCATGGCCGATGCAGCCTTGCTGGCACTGGTTGCCTGCCTGGGCCTGGCCCAGCTCTCGCACGAAACCACCAGCTATGTCACACAGCTGGGCTGCACGGCGCTGCTGTTCTTTGCCGCTGCGGCAATGGCCTATCACCCGAGGAAGTCAGCCGCGGCACTGCTATTTGGCATGCTGGGATTGGCCCTGAGCGGCGCCCCCACTCTTTCCGTGCTGTTCGGACTTGGCGGCAGCGTGATCGCATTCACCCAGCGCAGCTGGGGCGACAATCCCGGCCGCGCCCACCGCCAGGCCCGCATCTGGGCCGCAGTCTGGCTGGGCGCCACGCTACTGGCAGCCAGCCTGACCACGGCCCTGGATCAGTGGGTCTGGCATCTGGTGGACTCGTTCAAGGACTGGGACACCCTGCTGCAACTGCTGCTGTGGTTCTGCTGGCCCGCCTGGCCCCTGGCCTTGTGGACGCTGTGGGTCTGGCGCCGGCAGATTGCACGCCCCGGCCACAACCCCCATCTGTCCATCGCCCTGCTGTTTGCCACTGTCCCTGTGGCGGCCTGCCTGAGCAGCACCCCGGCCGATCGGGCGCTGCTGCTGGGACTTCCCGCCATCGCCACCCTGGCCGCCTTCGCGCTGCCCACTTTCCGCCGCAGCATCAGCGCACTGATCGACTGGTTCACGCTGCTGTTCTTTACAGCATCCGCGATTGCCATCTGGGTGGTCTGGCTGGCGTTCCAGACCGGATTCCCACCCAAAATCGCTGCCAACATTGCGCGCCTCGCTCCTCAATTCGAAGCAAACATCTCCTGGCCCACGGTCATCGTGGCACTGATCGCCACGGCCGGCTGGTTTGTACTGGTGATCTGGCGCACCTCGCGCAATCGCGCAGCCATCTGGAAGAGCCTGGTGCTCCCGGCCGGCGGCGCCACACTGAGCTGGGTGCTGCTGTCCACTCTCTGGATGGAGCCGCTGGATCATGCTCGCAGCTATCAATTCCAGATGACACAGCTGAGCGGCGAACTCAAGCACAACGGCGCCACAAGCTGCGTGCTGACCTACGGCCTGGGCCGTTCGCAAATTGCTGCCGTGCGCTACTACACCCACGTGGATACGGCACTATTGCGCCGCAGCAGTCCCGACGACTGCAGCTGGGCACTGGTCGACGCAGACCGCTGGGCGGGCGATCACAATCGCAAGCTGCGCCAGGGCTGGAATGAAGTCAGCCGCATCACCCGTCTGGCGGGCCAAAAGGAAGTCCTGGTACTGCTCAAGTACACCGACCCCAAAGCTCCATGAAGGGGGAATTGCAGTACATAGGCCGGCATGCAGGCACCGTGCTGGCCGGACAGCTGGCCGTCATGGCCTTTGGCACCACCGATACCATCGTGGCCAGCCGCTATTCCAACGATGCCGTGGCCGCCCTCTCCGTAGGGTCGGCTATTTTCATCAGTGTCTATGCCTCGCTGATGGGCATTTTTCAGGCTCTCCTGCCCTTGTGGTCCGAGCAGCGAGGTGCCGGTCAGCCACAGGCCATCGGCCATTCGCTGCGCCAGTCCATGTATCTGTGTGCGCTGGCCTGCGTGCTGGGCATGGCGGTGCTGCTCATGCCCGGCGCACTGCTGCGCTGGACCGATGTGCCCGACGCGCTGCAGCTGGAAGTCAAGCGCTATCTGGCCGTACTGGCCTGGGGCTTGCCACCGGCGCTGCTGTTTCGCATCTACAGCGCGCTCAACCAGGCGCTCGGCCACCCCAAGCTGGTCACCGGGCTGCAACTCGTCTCGCTGCTGATCAAGATCCCCCTGTCCATCTGGTTCACCTTTGGCGGACTGGGCCTTGCACCCTTGGGAGCAGTGGGCTGCGCACTGGCCACGCTGCTGGTCAACTACACCATGTTTGCCGTGGCCCTGTGGCTGATGCGCACTCAGGATTTCTATGCTCCGCTGGCGCTTTGGCAAAGGCTGGAGCGCCCAGACTGGCTGCAGCTGGTCCGCTTCTGCCGCCTTGGCATCCCAGCAGGCCTGGCCATTCTGGTGGAAGTCACCTCCTTCACCCTCATGGCCCTGTATGTGGCAAGGCAGGGCTCGCTCTCGTCTGCCAGCCACCAGACGGCCGCCAATCTGGCCGCCATCTGCTATATGGTGCCGCTGTCTCTGGCCATTGCCACCAGCGCCCGCGTCAGCTACTGGCGCGGCGCCGGTGATGAAGCCCAGGCCAGGACGCTGATTCAACAGTGTTTCAAGCTTGCTCTGCTCATCGGTATTGCGACAGCAGCCACGCTTTTAATCGCCCGCACCTGGATTGCAGACATCTACACCGACTCCCCGCAGGTGCTGGCCATGACGTCCTGGCTGCTGATCTGCGTGGCCGCCTACCATGTGGCCGACTGCGTGCAGACCTATTGCATTTTCGTGCTGCGCTGCTATCGCGTGACCGTAGCGCCTCTGGTGATCTATTGCCTGCTGCTGTGGGGTGGCGGCCTGGGCCTTGGCTACTGGCTGACCTACCGATGGCAAGCAGCCGAAGGCTGGCGGCACTGGCAGGCCACGCCCATGCCCCTGTGGGTTTGCAGCGCGGCAGCCCTGTTTGTCACGGCCATCGCCTTCAGCAGCATTTTGCACAGAGCCATACGACCTCCAAAGCCGCAGGCCCGGCCTAGTGCCTCCTAATGAGAAAGTGCCTTGGCGGGTGGTTCAGCAGCCGCCCGCACTCGGCTGGGCGGGAAGGTGACGGCGAATTCCGAGCCCTTGCCCAGCTCACTCTGGATACTGAGCCTGGCGCCATGCCGCTGCAGCACATGCTTGACGATAGCCAGCCCCAGGCCGGTGCCGCCCGTGTCGCGTGAGCGGCTGCGATCCACGCGATAAAAGCGCTCCGTCAGACGCGAGACATGCTTTTCGTCGATGCCGGGTCCTGAGTCCTTGACGGCAAAGCGGGCCGATCCATCGGGCAGCAGTTGCCAGCGCACATCAATCTGCCCGCCGGCCGGCGTGTAGCGCATGGCATTGGCCAGCAGATTGGAAAACGCACTGTGCAGTTCTGCGCTCGCACCTGCCAGATCTCCGGCCTGCCGCAGCGCCTGCTCATCAGGAAAGTTCAGCACATGGGGTTTGGCCTGCTTGCGCGTCAAGGCATTGGACAGGCCGCGAGCCTCGTTCTCACAGCGATTGAGCAGTTGCGCCACCGACACCCAGTCATTGTTGCTGGGCAGCGGGCTGCCCTCCAGGCGCGACAAGGTCAGCAAGTCCTCGACCAGATGCTGCATGCGCTCGGCCTGCTGGGCCATCAGCTCCAGATAGCGCCTGCGCTCGTCTTCCTCAAGCGGCAGGTTCTGCAGGGTCTCGACAAAACCGGCCAGCACGGTCAAAGGCGTGCGGATTTCGTGGGAGACATTGGCCACGAAGTCACGGCGCATGGCTTCGGCCTGCTCCAGCGCAGTCACATCGCGCGCCAGCAGCAGCTTGCGCCCTTCACCATAGCCATAGAGCTGCACCGACAGCTTGACCGGCCGCGAAGGTGTGCTTTCGCGCCCCTGCATGACCAGATCATGGCTGAAGTCCTGCGCTGCAAAATAGGCACTGAACTGGGGATCTCGCACCAGATTACCGATGCTTTGCAGCACATCGCGCTCGGCGTCAAAGCCGAACTGCTTGGCGGAAATCTGATTGCACCATTCGATGCGGCCCTGTGCATCGAGCAGCACCACACCATTGGGACTGGCCTGCAAGGCAGACAGAATGTCATTGAGCCGCTGGTCGCCCTGCTGCACCTGCTGCACGCTCTGGCGAATCCAGCGGCGCATGCGCACGCTGGCCTCGCCCCAGATACCTGCCAGATTGGGCACCGCGCCCAGCTCCGACTGACGCAGCCAGTGCAGCAGACGCGCTCCATTCCAGCTGTCCACCAGCCACCATATCCAGCCGCCGATCAACGCTCCCGTCATGGCCGCCACACATTGCTGCAGCGCCGTCGCACCGGGTGCAACGAGATAGGCCCACAGCAGCCATACCGCCACGGCTGCCGCGAGCTGAGAAGCCAACAATCGAAAACCACGCCACCCCATATTTGCTTTCAGTTGTGATTTTTGACGACCCAGCCAGGCCGGGCCGAGGTTCGGGGGGAAGTGCTGTCAGGCCATGGCCTGGGCGCTGAAACGGTAGCCCGCACCGCGCACGGTCTCAATCAGAACACCCGCCACACCCAGCGATTCTCGCAAGCGCTTGACGTGCACGTCCACGGTGCGCTCTTCAATGAAGACGTGATCGCCCCAGACCTTGTCGAGCAACTGCGCACGGCTGTGCACACGCTCGGGGTGCTTCATCAGATAGTTGAGCAGCTTGAACTCGGTGGGACCGATCTTGAGCAGATCGCCCTGCCAGCTCACACGGTGGGCCGCGGCATCCAGCACCAGCTCGCCAATGCTGACCTTGTCCTGTACCTGCTCAGGCGCACGGCGGCGCAGCACGGCACGAATGCGGGCCAGCAGCTCCTGAGTGGAGAAAGGCTTGGTGATGTAGTCATCGGCCCCGGCATCCAGGCCCGCCACCTTGTCGGGCTCATCGCCACGGGCCGTCAGCATGAGAATGGGCACGGCCTTGGTACGGCTGTCGGCACGCCATTTGCGGGCCAGAGACAGACCGCTGGCCCCGGGCAGCATCCAGTCGAGCAAGATCACGTCGGGCAGCACGGCATCAAGCTCGCGCTGCGCCGAAACACCGTCTTCCGCCCAGACGGGCTGGAAGCCGTTATGCCTCAAATTGACCGCGATCAACTCTGCAATCGCAGGTTCGTCCTCCACGATGAGGACCATGGGCATCTTCTTCATCCCTGAGTAACCTCCGTCTTACAACACCGCAGATTCGATTTCAGCCATGGTCTGATGGCGCACATCCTTGCCCTCGACCAGGTAGATGATCAGCTCGGCCACGTTCTTGGAGTGGTCGCCGATACGCTCGATGGCCTTGGCCAGGAACAGCAGGTCCAGACTGGCGGAGATGGTGCGCGGATCTTCCATCATGTAGGTGATGAGCTTGCGCACAAAACCGTCGAACTCCTCGTCGATCAGATCGTCTTCACGCAAGATGGCAACCGCCGCCTTGGTGTCCAGTCGGGCAAAGGCATCCAGGGTCTTGCGCAGCAGCTCGGAAGCCATCTGGGCGGCCATGCGCAACTCGCCGCTGGGCAGCGAACGGGCCGCGCCGCTTTCGATGATGGACTTGACCATACGGGCCATCTTGCAGGCTTCGTCGCCCATGCGCTCCAGGTTGGCCGTGGCCTTGGAGAAGGCGATCAGCAGGCGCAGGTCGCGGGCCGTGGGCTGGCGGCGCGCAATGATGGACGACAGCTCATGGTCGATCTCGACCTCCATGGCGTTGACGCGCTGCTCGGTGCTGATGACCTGCTCAACCGCATCGGTGCTGAAACTGGTCAGTGCATAGACGGCATTGCTGATCTGCGACTCGACCAGACCGCCAAGCTCCATGACGCGGGCCGAGACACGATTGAGTTCGGAGTCGAACTGCGTGGACAAATGTTTTTCTGTCATTTTTAAGTCCTTAGCCGAAGCGGCCTGTGATGTAGTCTTCCGTTTCCTTGCGCTGGGGCTTGAAGAACATTTTTTCGGTGTCTCCAAACTCCACCAGATCCCCCAGATACATATAGGCCGTGTAATCGCTGCAACGGGCGGCCTGCTGCATGTTGTGTGTCACGATGACCACGGTGTAGTCGTTCTTCAGCTCCGCAATCAGCTCCTCGATCTTGGCCGTGGAGATGGGGTCCAGCGCCGAGCAGGGCTCGTCCAGCAGCAGCACCTCGGGCCTGATGGCAATGCCGCGCGCGATGCACAGACGCTGCTGCTGGCCGCCAGACAGGCCCGATCCGCTTTGCTGCAGCTTGTCCTTGACTTCATTCCACAGCGCAGCCTTGCGCAGTGCCCACTCCACGCGGTCATCCATGTCCGAGGCGTTGAGATTCTCGAACAGCTTCACGCCGAAAGCGATGTTGTCATAAATGGACATCGGGAACGGCGTGGGCTTCTGGAACACCATGCCGACCTTGGCACGAATCAGGGCCACATCCTGCTTGCTGGTCAGCAGGTTGTCGCCGTCCAGCATGATCTGACCTTCGGCACGCTGCTCGGGATAGAGCTCGAACATGCGGTTGAACGTGCGCAGCAGCGTGGACTTGCCGCAGCCCGAGGGGCCGATGAAGGCCGTGACCTTCTTCTCGGGAATATCGAGATTGATGTTTTTCAGCGCGTGAAACTTGCCGTAGTAGAAGTTCAGGTCGCGCACGGCCAGCTTGATGTTGGCGGGAGCAGTGGTTGCAGTCATGATCTTGAACTTTCGAATTACTTCTGGCGGGTGATGAAACGCGCCAGGATATTCAGACCCAGCACAGCCACAGTGATGAGGAAGACACCGGCCCAGGCCAGTTGCTGCCAGTTCTCATACGGGCTCATGGCAAATTTGAAGATGGTCACCGGCAGGCTGGCCATGGGCTTGCTCATGTCGGCATTCCAGAACTGGTTGTTCAACGCCGTGAACAGCAGCGGAGCGGTCTCACCAGCAATACGGGCCACGGCCAGCAGCACGCCGGTGATCACGCCGGCGCGGGCAGCGCGCAAGGTCACCATGAGGATGACCTTCCACTTGGGCGTACCCAGCGCATAAGCCGCTTCACGCAGGCTGGCGGGAACCAGCACCAGCATGTTTTCCGTGGTACGGATGACCACGGGAATCACGATCAGCGCCAGCGCGATCACGCCGGCCATGCCGGAGAAGCTCTTGAGGCGCACCACCACCACGGTATAGACAAACAGACCGATGACGATGGAGGGGGCCGACAGCAGAATGTCGTTGACGAAACGCGTGGTGGAAGCCAGCCAGCCTCTTTTGTCGTACTCGGCCAGATAGACCCCGGCCATCACGCCGATCGGCGTGCCCACGAAAGTGGCCATCGCCACCATCATCAGCGAGCCCCAGATGGCATTGGCAATACCGCCCTCCTCGTTGGGCGGAGGCGTCATCTGCGAGAACAGGGCGAAGTTCAAACCGCCCAGGCCCTGGCGAATGGTTTCCCAGAGAATCCAGACCAGCCAGAACACGCCAAACAGCATGGCTGCCATGGACAGGGTCAGCGCAAGCTGATTCAGGTGCTTGCGCTTGTTGTACCTGGCCTGGCGCACCGCAGCCAGATCGGCTGCGTCGAGCATTTTGGAGGAGGTGGAAGTCGGGCTCATGAGCGGGCTCCTTCGTTCTTCTGCAGACGGTTGAGCAGCAGCTTGGAGCAGGCCAGCACCACAAAGGTGATGAAGAACAGCACCAGACCCAGATAGATCAGCGACGCCTGATGCAGGCCCTCACCTGCCTCGGCAAACTCATTGGCCAGCGCCGAGGTGATGCTGTTCGCAGCCTCGAACACGGACAGGGAATTGAGCTGGTTCATGTTGCCGATCACAAAGGTCACGGCCATGGTCTCGCCCAGTGCGCGGCCCAGGCCCAGCATGACGCCGCCCAGCACGCCGGTCTTGGTGTAGGGCAGCACCACTTTCCAGACCACTTCCCAGGTCGTGGAGCCCAGACCGTAGGCCGACTCCTTGAGCAGCGCCGGCGTGACTTCGAACACATCGCGCATCACGGAGGCGATGAAGGGGATGATCATGATGGCCAGGATGATGCCGGCCGACAAAATGCCGATACCCACGGGAGGGCCGGAGACAAAAGCGCCCAGATAGGGCACACCGGTCAGCAGGTTCTGCAGAGGCTGCTGCACATAGGTGGCCAGCACGGGGCCGAACACCATCAGGCCCCACATGCCGTAAACAATGGAGGGAACTGCGGCCAGCAACTCGATGGCAGTGCCCAGAGGGCGCTTGAGCCAGGCGGGCGAGAGTTCCGTCAGAAACAGGGCAATACCGAAGCTCACGGGCACTGCAATGATGAGCGCGATGGCCGAAGTGGCCAGCGTGCCGTAAATCATGACCAGACCGCCGTATTGATCCTGCACGGGGTCCCAGACACTGCTGGTCAGAAAGCCCAGACCATATTCGGAGATGGCGGGCCAGGCACCGAAGATCAGCGAAACCATGATGGCCAGCAGCAGCACCAGCGTCAGAATCGCTGCGCTGCGTGCCAGACCACCAAACAAACGATCCGCCATACGTCCCGAGATCATCGGAGCACGTGGCGGAGAAGGAGAACGTCGCTTGGCGGCATCGGCGGGGGCTGCAGCCAGCGAACTGGAGGGCGACGTAGTGGACACGTGAGCGCCTTTATTCGCAAAGGGTTGAAACAAGCAGCGAACATACCGTCCGGCACGGCAGCCCGCTGCTCACTGATGGCACGAAATTACTTGGAAACGACCTTGCCCGAAGCGTCCTTGATGTCGTTCCAGGACTTGAAGATCACGTTCTTGACAGCGTCAGGCATGGGCACATAGTCCAGGTCGGCGGCAGTCTTGTCACCTTGCTTGTAAGCCCAGTCGAAGAACTTCAGCGAGGTGGCAGCCTGAGCAGGCTTTTCCTGAGTCTTGTGCATCAGGATGAAGGTGGCCGAGGTGATGGGCCAGGCGTTCTTGCCGGGCTGGTTGGTCAGGATCTGGTAGAAGCTCTTGGCCCAGTCAGCGCCGGCAGCAGCTGCCTTGAAGGTCTCGTCGTCAGGAGAGACGAAAGCGCCTTCCTTGTTCTGCAGCTGTGTGTAGGTCAGCTTGTTCTGCTTGACATAGGCGTACTCGACATAGCCGATGGAGTTGGGCAGGCGACCCACAAAGGCGGCAACGCCTTCGTTACCCTTGCCGCCGGCACCGGTGGGCCAGTTCACGGCCTTGCCCTCGCCCACTTTTTCCTTCCACTCGGCATTGACCTTGGAGAGGTAGTTGGTGAAGCCGAAGGTGGTGCCGGAGCCGTCAGCGCGGCGCACGGGAGCGATAGCGGCGTCAGGCAGCGCCACACCGGGGTTCAGTGCCGTGATGGCGGGGTCATTCCACTTGGAGATCTTGCCCAGGTAGATATCGCCCAGCACCTGGCCCGACAGCTTCAGCTGGCCGGGAGCCACACCCTTGATGTTGACCACGGGAACAATGCCGCCGATCACGGTGGGGAACTGAACCAGGCCCTTCTTGGCCAGCTCGTCATCCTTCAGGGGTTCATCGGAAGCACCGAAATCCACGGTCTTGGCTTCGATCTGCTTGACACCGGCGCTGGAGCCCACGGACTGATAGTTAATCTTGACACCAGTGGCCTTGTGATAGTCCGCAGCCCACTTGGAATACAGAGGAGCCGGGAAGCTCGCACCAGCACCTGTGGCTTCCTGGCTGGCGTTGGCAATACCCGCTGCAGACAGAGCACCAGCCACCAGTACGTGAATCAAGGACAACTTCATGAAACGACCTCTTAGGGTTGAAAGATTCGATGGAGTGAACTTTAAAAACCTTTTATGACAGCGTCGTGACATGAAAATTTCAAGGCGCAACCGAGTGAAAGACCGCCAGAGCGGTCATGCGAGTGTCATATTTCATTCGCAAACTGCTGAGCCTTGACCTACATACTCGGTCCCCGAGTAAAACCACAGGTAACAGCTTGTCGCAAGGCCGATGCCGGGCGCTGGCAATGTATGACATAGTCTGTCACACAGCGTGAGCACCCTCGGCGGCGGCCCGGGCCGGCAATACCTGCAAATACCTGACTTGGCAGAGGCTGAACTCTTCCACCTGATAGCCCGATGACGGCGCATATTGCATATTCCACTGCCCGATGCATGTGTCGTCAGCTCCCTCACGCTCATGCTCCACTCGTGCCCCAACCCGCATAACAACAACGCATTGATTGGCTCAGAAATGGCTCCTGAATCGCTGCTTGCCGCCGTAGACCTTGGCTCCAATAGTTTTCGCCTTGAAATAGGCCGCATCGGCTCGCATCAACGCATCGAGCGTGTGGAATATCTCAAGGAAACCGTGCGCCAGGGCAACGGCCTGAACTCGCGCCAGGAACTCTCGCGCGAAGCCATGGAACGCGGCTGGGACTGCCTGGCACGCTTTGGCGAGCGCCTCAGGGGCTTCGATGCCACGCATGTGCGCGCCGTCGCCACCCAGACCCTGCGCGAGGCCCTCAATGCCGACGACTTCGTGACGCGTGGCAGCCAGTTGCTGGGCTTTCCCATCGAAGTCATCCCCGGCGAGGAGGAAGCCCGGCTCATCTATCGCGGCGTGGCCAGCTCGCTGCCGCCCAGCCAGCAAAAGCGCCTGGTCATCGACATTGGCGGACGCTCCACCGAAATCATCATCGGCCAGCACAGCCAGCCCCAGCAAGTGGCGTCGTTCGCGCTGGGCAGCGTCTCCTGGAGCAGCCGCTTCTTCAGCGACGGCGCATTGAACAAGGCCAACTTCCAGGCCGCCGTTGCCGCGGCCAAGCAATGCCTGACCCAGGCCCAGTTCGCCTACCCGGGCACGGCCTGGGACTGCGCCTATGCCTCTTCGGGCACGGCCAATGCCGTGGCCGATGCCCTCACGGCACAGGGCCTGGATGGACAGGTGATCACGCCCGCCAAGCTGCGCCACCTCTACGAGATGCTGCTGGACATCGGCCATGTGGAGCGCCTGCGCATGCCGGGCCTCAAGGAAGATCGCCGCCCCGTGGTCGCAGGCGGCATCAGCGTGATGATGGCCGTGGTCGATCTGCTGGGCATTACCGAGCTGGAAGTCGCCCAGGGCGCACTGCGCCAGGGAGCTTTGCACGACCTGCTGGACCATGAGCCCCCTGCCGACAAGGAAGCGGCGGAAGTCGGCGCCCTGCAGCTGGACTTCGGCGTGGACGTCCCCCATGCCCAGCGCGTGCAGCGCATCGCCTGCGAGCTGTGCCGGCAAATCCTGCCCGGGGAAACCGCTGCGCAGAGCACCCAGGCCCTGGCCATTGCGGCGCAGCTGCACGAGGTGGGCATGCGCGTGGCACTGAGCGACTACCATCGCCACGGCGCCTATATCGTCGAGCATTGCGGTCTGGCCACCTGGGAGCCCGAGCTGCGCCAGCGCATCTGCCAGCTGGTGCTCGGTCACCAGGGCAAGCTGCGCAAGCTGGAAGACGCCATTGAGGAGCCGCAGCTGGCCCTGCCGCTGATGGCACTGCGCATTGCCGTGCAGTTGAGCCATACCCGCCGCGACCCCGACATGCAGGGCATACAGATCAAGCGCTCGGGCTCGGAATGCAAGCTCTCCACTCCTTCGGGCTGGATGCTGACCTACCCGCAGTCCGCCCGCCTGCTCGAAGAGGAAGCCATGGCCTGGAGCAAGACGCCCTGGAGCCTGAAGCTGCAGCTGCGTTGACGCGGCCGACCATGCGGGCGCCACATGGCAAAGACAAAGGGACTGCGAGGCAGTCCCTTTTTGGCATTCGGTCTTAAAAAGGAGAGCTGCAAGCGCTTGTCATATAAAGAACTCAGCATGAAAAGTATCTGAAGTCCTTTGCTAACAAGCGCAATCAGCTCCTTTTTTGATAACTCAGAGGCTATTGCCGCCGTAGCGCACCATCAGCGCCTGCTGGGCACCCTTGCCCTCCAGGGGACGCTCGGGTTTCTGGTAAGCACCCGAAGCGTCCAGCGTCCAGGCATCTCGGTCGTCGCCCAGATAGGCCACCAGGCACTCGTCGATCACGCGCTGGCGCAGCTTTTTGTCCAGCACCGGCCAGGCCAGCTCCACACGGCTGAGCATATTGCGATTCATCCAGTCGGCACTGGACAGCAGCAGCTCTTCTTCCTGGCCCCAGGCAAAGTAGAAGACGCGCGAATGCTCCAGGAAACGGCCGATGATGGAGCGCACGCGGATATTGTCCGTCACGCCCGGGCGCTGTGCCGGCAGCATGCAGGAGCCGCGCACGATGAGATCGATCTGCGCACCCTTGCGGCCGGCCTCGACCAGGGCGCGAATCAGGGGCTCATCGGTCAGCGCATTCATCTTGAGCACCATACGTGCCCTCTCGCCCCTCACCGCTGCGGCGGCCACCAGGCCGATCAGCTCCAGCATGCGGTTTTGCAAGTGGAACGGCGCCATGACCAGCTTTTGCAGCTTGGGCATGGTGTTGTGGCTGGAGAGGTGGCGAAATACCGCATCCATATCGGCCGTGATCTCGTCATCGCAGGTCAGCTGGCTGATGTCGGTGTACAGACGTGCGCTGCGGGCGTTGTAGTTGCCCGTGGAGAGATGGGCATAGCGCTTGAGCTGGTTGTTGCGCTTTTCACGGCGCGTGATGAGCAGCATCTTGGCATGGGTCTTGAGACCGACCACGCCGTACACCACCTGCACGCCCAGCGATTCCAGCTTTTCCGCCCAGTTGATATTGGCCTCTTCGTCAAAGCGCGCCTTGAGCTCCAGCACGGCCAGCACCTCCTTGCCGCGGCTAACGGCCTCGGCCAGCAGGCTCATGATCTCGGAGTCGATGCCCGTGCGGTAAATGGTCTGCTTGATGGCCAGCACCTGCGGATCGTTCACAGCCTCGCGCAGCAGCTCGAGCACGCCATCGAAACTCTCGAAGGGCTGGTGGATGATGATGTCGCTCTTGCGCATCTGCGCCAGGATGGAGCGGCCGGGCACGAGCTGCGTGGGCCAGGCCGGCTTCCACTTGGGAAACAGCAGGGCCGGGTCGTCGACCAGATCGATCAGCTGCATCTGGCGCACCAGATTGACCGGCCCCTTGACGCGGAACAGCGCCTCGGCAGGCAGGCCGTATTGCTCCAGCAGCAGGTCCGAAAGCACCACCGAGCATGAGGAAGACACTTCCAGGCGCACCGCCTGGCCGTAATGGCGGTGGTGCAGGCCCTGGCGCAGGGCCATGCGCAGATCCATCACATCGTCCTCGTCCACAGCCAGATCGGAGTGGCGGGTGACGCGGAACTGGGAGAACTCGGACACCTCGCGGCCCGGAAACAGCTCGGCCAGATGGGCGCGCACCACGCTGGAGATGCTGACAAACAGCTTTTGCTTGCCCGAGATCTTCTCGGGCAGGCGGATCAGGCGCGGCAAGACACGCGGCACCTTGACGATGGCCACTTCATTGGCCCTCCCAAAGGCATCCACGCCATTGAGACGCACGATGAAATTCAGGGCCTTGTTGGCGACCTGCGGAAAGGGGTGCGAGGGATCCAGCCCCACCGGCATCAGCAGGGGCTGCACCTCGCGCATAAAGTACTCGCGCACCCATTTGCGCTGCGCCACGGTGCGCTCGCCGTGCGAGACCAGGCGAATCGCATGCTTGTCGAACGCGGGAATGATGGCCTGGTTGTAGAGCTGGTACTGCTTGGCGACCAGGCCGTGGGCCGTGGTCATCAACCGCTCGAAGCTGGCGCGCGAGTAGGTGCCCTGCTCGTCGCCCACCTTGGCGGCCGAGACATGAGGGGCGCAGCGCACCTCGAACCACTCGTCGAGATTGGAGGACACGATGCACAGATAGCGCAAGCGCTCGAGCAGCGGCACATCTTCGCGCTCGGCCCAGCTCAGCACACGCTCATTGAAGACCAGAATGCTTTGATCGCGGTCCAGCAGCTCCAGAGTCGGCTCGATCACAGGCGGCATGACTTCCTCGTTCTTGGACGCCGCTCGGCGTCGGCGCGGCGCTTTAGCAGGGGCAGAAGAAACCGGTATCGCAGCGTCAGAAACGACACCGGGCACACCATGGTGCCCGGCCGCCCCGGCTTGCGCAACTGCAGCCGGTTCGCTCGCGCAGCTGACGAGCGCCGTCGTGCCTGGAGGCACCAGCGAGATGTGCGCCAGACCCAGGGACGCAGGTCCCGCTTCATGCGCCTGACTGTCGGTCTGCGAGGTCAATGGGGAAACTGCAGCCGGTTCCTGCCCTGAAGAAGAAGTGATGGAAGCGGAAAAAAAAGAGTCGGAACCAGGTACGGATTGGGACATGTGGCAGCAGCCTGCGAAAGCTTGAAGCGCCCCTGAGGGCATGTCCGCAGTCTGCCCATGGTTTGTGACAATTAGATGACCAAAAGATGACTGTCATCGTTGTTCATGACAGTCATCAGGGTTTACACAACTTCAGCTGGCCCTGACCACCTCGGCCAGACGCTCGGCACAGTTGCTGGCCATGTCTGCACTCCTGGCCTCGACCATGACGCGCACCAGGGGCTCGGTACCACTGGGACGGATCAGCACACGGCCGTCGCTGCCCAGCAGCTTCTCGACCGCTGCCTGCTCACCAGGCAGCTTGGCATTGCTCTTCCAGTCCTGACCAGGCTGCAAGCGCACATTGATCATGACCTGAGGGAACAGCTTGACCGACTCCAGCCACTGGGCAATGGTCTTCTTCGAGCGCACGCAGGCCTGCAGCACCTGCAGCGCGCTGACCAGGCCGTCACCGGTCGTATGCTTGTCCAGCGCCAGCAGGTGGCCCGAGCTTTCACCGCCCAGCTGCCAGCCCTTGGCGTTGAGCGCTTCCAGCACATAGCGGTCTCCCACCTTGGCACGGACAAAGCCCACGCCCTGCTCCTTGAGCGCTTGCTCCACCGCCATATTGGTCATCAGGGTTCCCGCCACCCCGCTGACCACGTCGCCGCGAGCCAGGCGATCGGCCGCCATGAGATAGAGCAGTTCGTCGCCGTTGTATAGGCGGCCTTGCGCATCGACCAGCTGCAGGCGGTCGGCATCGCCGTCCAGCGCCACGCCATAGTCGGCATTGTTGGCCCGCACGGCCCTGACCAGCGCTTCGGGATGGGTCGCGCCAACTCCCTCGTTGATGTTCAGGCCGTCCGGGGAGCAGCCGATTTCCACCACATTGGCGCCCAGCTCGTGAAAGACCTTGGGAGCAATCTGATAGGCCGCGCCATGGGCCGCATCCACGACGACCTTCAGGCCGCGCAACGAGAGGCTGTGATCGAAAGTGCTTTTGCAGAACTCGATATAACGGCCGGCGGCATCGGCCAGACGTCGCGCCTTGCCCAAAGAGGCTGAATCCACCCAGACGGGGTCCTCCTTGAGAGTGTCTTCCACATCCTCTTCCCAGGAATCAGACAGCTTGGTGCCCTCGGCACTGAAGAACTTGATGCCGTTGTCATAAAACGGGTTGTGGCTGGCACTGATGACCACCCCCAGGCTGGCGCGCTGGGCGCGCGTCAGATAGGCCACGCCCGGTGTCGGCAAGGGGCCAAGCAACATGACATCGACACCGGCAGAGTTGAAGCCCGACTCGAGCGCACTCTCCAGCATGTAGCCGGAGATGCGGGTGTCCTTGCCGATCAGCACCAGAGGACGCTCTTGCGTGCGGCGCAACACGCGTCCCACGGCATGCGCCAGGCGCAGGGCGAAGTCAGGCGTAATGGGCGACTTGCCCACCGTTCCGCGAATCCCGTCGGTGCCGAAGTACTGTCGTGCCATATTCTCGTTGTCCTTTTTCAGATTCAATACCCTGTCATCAGGCCTGCAGCGCTTGCGCATCTTGCATCGCCTGCCAGACTGCCAGCGCAGCCACCGTATCCTTCACATCGTGGACACGCACAATTTTGGCCCCACGTTCGACCGCCAGCAATGCCGCCGCGACGCTGGGCACCATGCGCTGATCCACAGGCAGGCCGCTCACCTGCCCCAGGGAGCCCTTGCGCGACCAGCCGGCCAGCAAAGGGAAGTCTAGGCCCAGCAGCTCACGCTGATGTGCAAGCAAGGCAAAATTTTGTACCACGCTCTTGCCGAAACCAATACCGTAATCCCAGGCAATGCGGGAGCGAGCAACGCCCGCATCGAGCAAAGGCTGCGTCACCTGCAGCAGAAAGTCCCGCACTTGAGCCACGGCATTGCCCTGCATATGCTCCAGGTGCATGTCTTGCGGAGTCTTGTGCATATGCATCAGGCACACGCCACAGTTGGCGTGCCTGCTCACCACCTCGAAGGCTCCGGGCTGGCGCAACGCCCAGATGTCGTTGATGATGTCGGCCCCCAGATCCAGCGACGCGGCCATGACTTCGGGCTTGTAGGTATCGATGGAGATGGGCACGTTGAGCTTGACGGCTTCGCGCAGCACGGGCAGAACGCGAGCCAGCTCGTCTTCGAGGCTCACAGCGGGCGAGCCCGGCCTGGTGGACTCGCCACCTATATCCAGAATATGCGCCCCTTGCTCCAGCAGCAGCTCCGCATGAGCCATGGCCTGAGATACACCGGCATGCCTGCCTCCGTCCGAAAAGGAATCAGGGGTCACATTCACAATGCCCATGACCTGAGGCTTGTCGAGCTGCAAGAGAAAACGCGAGGTCTGCCACTGTTGCGACATAAATCTTCCGATATCTGAGAGTGCAAAAACAAAAGGCCCCTGAGGGACCTTTTGTGTAGGAGGCTTGGCGCTCAAGCCGTGGTCGGCGAGGGCTCGGCATTCGATGCAGGATTGCCTCCCGAGGAATTGCCTCCATCCGATGAGGGGGGGTTGCGAGGCGTCCAGTCCTTGGGAGGACGAGGCTCCTTGCCGGCCATGATGTCGTTGAGCTGCTCGGAGTCGATCGTCTCCCAGTCCAGCATGGCCTTGGCCATGGCGTGCATCTTGTCGCTGTTGTCTTCGATCAGCTTGCGCGCCAGCGCATATTGCTCGTCGATGATGCGACGCACTTCGTCATCCACCTTCTGCATGGTGGATTCGGACAGATTGGAGCCTCGGCTGAAGGTACGGCCCAGGAAAGGCTCGCCCTCCTGCTCGGAGTAGACCATGGTGCCCAGCGCATCGCTCATGCCGTAGCGCGTCACCATGTCGCGGGCGATCTGGGTCGCACGCTCGAAGTCGTTCGACGCACCAGTTGTCATCTGGTTCATGAACACTTCTTCGGCGATACGTCCGCCAAACAGCATCGCGATCTGGTTGAGCATGTACTCCTTGTCGTAGGAGTAGCGGTCCTTCTCGGGCAGGCTCATGGTCACGCCCAGCGCACGACCGCGCGGGATGATGGTGACCTTGTGCACGGGATCGCACTTGGGCAGCAGCTTGCCGATGAGGGCGTGGCCCGCCTCATGGTAGGCCGTATTGCGGCGCTCCTCCTCTGGCATGACCATGGACTTGCGCTCGGGGCCCATGATGATCTTGTCCTTGGCCTTCTCGAAGTCCTGCATCTCCACGGTGCGTGCATTGCGGCGTGCCGCCATCAGCGCAGCTTCGTTGCAGAGATTGGCCAGATCGGCACCCGACATGCCGGGCGTGCCGCGCGCAATGATGGCGGGGTTCACGTCCTGGCCCACGGGAATCTTGCGCATGTGCACGTTCAGAATCTGCTCGCGGCCACGGATATCGGGCAGCGTCACATAGACCTGACGATCGAAGCGACCGGGGCGCAGCAAGGCAGCGTCAAGAATGTCGGGACGGTTGGTGGCCGCCACCACGATCACGCCGAGGTTGGTCTCGAAACCATCCATCTCGACCAGCATCTGGTTCAGAGTCTGCTCACGCTCGTCGTTGCCGCCGCCCATGCCGGCTCCGCGCTGACGACCGACGGCGTCGATTTCGTCGATGAAGATGATGCAGGGTGCGTTCTTCTTGGCGTTCTCGAACATGTCGCGCACGCGGGCTGCGCCCACGCCGACAAACATTTCAACGAAATCGGAACCCGAGATCGAGAAGAAAGGCACCTTGGCCTCGCCGGCGATGGACTTGGCCAGCAGCGTCTTGCCGGTACCGGGAGGGCCGACCAGCAGCAGACCACGGGGGATGCGGCCGCCGAGCTTCTGGAATTTGTTGGGGTCCTTGAGGAAGTCCACGACTTCCTTGACCTCTTCCTTGGCTTCATCGGCACCAGCCACGTCGGCAAAGGTGACGGTATTGCTGTTCTCGTCGAGCATGCGCGCCTTGGACTTGCCAAAGCTGAAGGCGCCGCCCTTGCCGCCACCCTGCATCTGGCGCATGAAGTACACCCATACGCCGATCAACAGCAGCATGGGGCCCCAGCTCACGAGCAGCGTCATGAGCAGCGAGCCTTCTTCACGCGGCTTGACGTCGAACTTGACGTTGTTGTTGATCAGGTCGCCCACCAGACCGCGATCGAGGTAGGTGGCTGTAGTGCGGATCTTGCGATCATCGGTGGTGGTGGCTACGACCTCGGTACCGCCGCCACCTTCCTGAATAGTGGCGCTCTTGATACGGTTGTTGCGCACCTGCTCCAGGAATTCCGAGTAGCCAACATGAGAGGCACCGCCAGCACCTCGGGTGTCAAACTGTTTGAACACCGTAAACAGCACCATGGCGATGACCAGCCAGACGGCGACTTTTGAAAACCACTGATTGTTCAAGCGGGGCTCCAATGGAATATTCAGACGTAAAGGCCCGGAGGGGACTCCAGACCTAGTTGAGGTTCATTTTAGGTGTTTCAAGCGCCAAGGACGCCTATTTCCCCCTATAGCGGCCATAGGCAAGGTATGGCCCTGCCGGCAATCGGCCCTAAGCCTGTGTTTTATCAAGGCTTTGCGCTATCAGTTTCACTGGTTTGGCGCAGCAAACCATGAGGTCAAATGCCCCTATGCAGGCCGGCGACTCCGTCAAGAGCCCTGCTTGAGACCCATTCCCACGAGAAAAATCTCGGAAGACCGGTCGCGCGATGCCTTGGGCTTGATAGGCTTGACCACCTTGAAGGTCTGCTTGAACAGATCCACCAGCTCGTCATAGCCGCTGCCGTGGAACAACTTGACCACCAGCGCGCCCTCGGGCTTCATGTTGTTGATCGCAAAATCGACCGCCATCTCGATGAGCACCGCAACCCGCGCCCCGTCAGTGGCGCCATGGCCCGACAGATTGGGCGCCATGTCCGAGACCACCACGTCGGCCTTGCCGCCTCCCATGGCCTCTTCAAGCTGCGCCAGCACCGACTCTTCCCGAAAGTCGCCCTGGATGTAGTGCACGCCCTCGATGGGCTCCATGGGCAGCAGGTCCAGCGAGATGATGCGGCCGTTGAGTTCGCCTGCCGCCGCACCGCTGGGCGAGAGACGACGGCGCACATACTGACTCCAGGCGCCGGGCGCGCAACCCAGGTCCACCACGGTGTGACCGGGCTGAATCAGCTTGAGCGACTCGTCAATTTCCTTGAGCTTGTAGGCCGCGCGGGCACGATAGCCATCCTTTTGGGCGGCTTTCACATACGGGTCATTGATGTGATCGTGCAGCCAATTCTTATTGACCTTCTTACTTTTGGTTTTCGTTTTCATGCCTGAATTCTCGCAGCCTTGATAATACGGGTATGCCCCAAATTGAATTAACTCCCGCGCAGCGCCGGGAACACCGCGCCGAAGCCCACCATCTGGACCCCGTCGTCCTCATCGGTGGCGATGGTCTGACCACTGCCGTTCAAAAGGAAGTGGACGCCGCACTCAATGCCCATGGACTGATCAAGGTCCGCGTTTTCGGCGACGACCGTGCAGCCCGCGAGCAGATCTATCAACAACTTTGCGACGAGCTGAACGCCGCTCCCATCCAGCACATCGGCAAGCTGCTGGTGCTGTGGCGCCCGATTCCCGAAAAGGAAAAGGCCTTTGACGAAGACCGCATGCCCGGTCCTCGCGACGTCAAGGTGCTCAAGTTCGGCCGCGCCGGCCAGAAGCCCGAAGTCAAGCAGCTGCGCGTGCTCGGCAACCAGCGCCTGACCGCCGGCGGCACCATCAAGCGCGCCAAGCCCAAGCAGAAGTCGGTCAAGAAAGGCCGTCAGGACTGATCTGCCGATCCGCCCTGTCTGCCCGCCCACCTGCCTTTTTTCTTCGCCTAGACCACCAAGCCATGGCTCAGACCACACAGCAGCAACGCCACATTCTTTGCATGAAATGGGGCACCAAATACGGCCCGGAGTACGTCAACCGACTCTACGCCATGGTGCGCCGCCATCTCAGCGGAGATTTTCGCTTTGTCTGCCTGACCGACAGCACAGAGGGGATTCGCTCCGAAGTGGAGTGCTTGCCCATCCCCGACCTGAACATTCATCTGGCTCCCGGCCAGCGTGACGGCGCCTGGAAGAAGCTCACCACCTTCGAGCGCGACCTGCACGGTCTCAAGGGTCAGGCGCTGTTCCTGGACCTGGATGTGGTGATTGTGGGCAGCCTCGACGAGTTCTTCACGCTGCCCGGCGACTTCCGCATCATTCACGACTATCCGCGTTTCTGGCGCTTTGGCGAGCGCATTGTCGGCAATTCTTCGGTCTACCGCTTCGAGCTGGGTGCCCATGCCGATGTACTGGAGCATTTCCGTGCGCACACCGAAGAGATGCGCGCCAAGTACCGCAACGAGCAGGAGTACCTGTCGCACTTTCTGCACAAGCAGGGCAAGCTTGACTACTGGCCTGCCGCCTGGTGCCCCAGCTTCAAGTACTACTGCATTCCGACCTGGCCCACCAACTACTGGAAGGAGCCGGTGCCGCCGACCGATGCTCGCATCGTGATCTTCCATGGCGAAGTGAACCCGCCCGATGCCCTGGAAGGCCGTCGCAACAAGCGCTTTCGCCATATCGAGCCCGCCAGGTGGATCGAGAAGGCCTGGGGCTGACTGGCTGCCGGTGCAGCCGCAAAAACAAAAGGCGTTGACCGCAAGGTTCAACGCCTTTTTTGTGGCCGCCTGATTGCATCAGCGCGCGGCTGACCTGCCGAACAGGCTCAGCGGTACCTGGCATCGACCAGCGGATGCCCCTTCATGCGAGAGAGAATGGACAGCGGGCTGGCTGCGGGGTTGTATTCGCTGCCAGGCGGCAGAAACAAGGTCTGCTCCAGCATGTACTGCCCCGACATGACGGCATGCACTGCCTGATCGGAGAAGCACACCCAGGTGGAGCCTGCCGCGAAAGGCACGGTCTCCTGAGGCGCATTTTTCTGATAGTCGGGATCGCCCTTCATGCCGTCATGCAGCTGCAGCATCAGATGGTCGTATTCGCTGCGATAGGACTTGGTCACATGCAGCAGCTCCAGCGCCTTGGCCTGCCAGGCGCTGTAGGGCTTGGCACGCGGCACAAAACGCTTGGCCACATCGGTGAACGGCTCACCCACTCGCCAGACCCGGGGCTGGCCATCCGGGTTGACATTGGTGAAGACGCGCAAAATGCGCTCGCCATAGTTGGGCCGCGAAGGAAAGGCATCCACATGCATGCGCTTGTCGTCCGCACGCCAGGACTGCGCCCGCGTTTCCACCTGCGAAGGGCGGTAGCTGGTGGGCGCCATGCGCACCACCGGCATATAGGCAGGAAACAGGCCTGCGATCAGCGCCGTGGCCTGCTCGCGAAAGCGTCCGACCATGGCCGACACCTGGGCCTGCACGGCCTCGTCGCCCGCCACGCCCTTGATCGAGCCATCCACATTGAGGCTGATATTGCGCGTCTTGGGATCGCGCACATCGGGGCGCAGCAGCGTTTTTTCCTGCTCGGAGAGCTGAAAGCTCAGCTGTGGGAAATACAGCACCTTGCCGGCTTCGACGGCAGCAGTCCATTCATCGCACCCCTGGACGTTGCTCCAGTCGGTCGCGTCGATTTTTACGATTTGAGATTCCATGGCTTCGGCAGTGTACTCCCCGCAACTGGCGCGGGCTTGCACTGGATCAAGCCGGCTTGCGAGCAGCCGCCACACGCCACAGCACGACGGCGGCGCACAGCCACTGCAGCGCATACATGCCGGTGCCCACGCTGTGCCAGAGCCTGAGGTTCTCACGCGCCACAATCTTGGGCGACACGCCATACTGCACCAGCAGCGCCAGCAACATGCCTGCGATCACAAAACCGATAGCTGCTTGCGCCCATTGCTCAAGCTTTTCAGCATGTTTTCGCTTTGAAAACACCAGCAAAAGAGCGCAACATGCTATGGAAATCCAGGTCTGCGCCGCAAACAGCTTGGCTGCCATGAAACCCGCCAGAGCCGGCGTGGGCAGATGAGCAAACAGCATGGGCACGGCCACAAAGCCGATGGCGCTCAGGCTGCCCCACCACAGAGCCGCAAAAAAAACAGGCAAGCGTTCAAACATCATGGTGAAATTTCAGCATGGCAGAGCGCAAACCAGAGATGCCGGGCAAGAGCTGCCTCGCGGCGGGGCCGCCCAGGCAAGGGCATCGTCCCCTCCTGCCGCGCGAAGCGCGTAGAGGGAGGGGAAGGCGCGCAGCGCCTCAGGGGTGATCAGATGTACTTTATGCCTACGATCTCGTAGCGACGCTCGCCGCCCGGTGCCTGCACCACGGCGGTATCGCCCTCTTCCTTGCCGATCAAGGCGCGCGCAATGGGGCTGGATACATTGATCAGGCCGTGCTTGAGGTCAGCCTCGTCCTCGCCCACGATCTGGTAGGTCACGGCCGAGCCGCTGTCTTCATCTTCCAGATCCACGGTCGCACCAAACACCACACGGCCGCCGGCGTCCAGCTCGGTCGGGTCAATGACCTGCGCTGCGGACAGCTTGCCTTCGACCTCGATGATGCGGCCTTCGATGAAGCCCTGCTGCTCCTTCGCAGATTCGTATTCGGCGTTTTCGCTCAAGTCACCCTGAGCACGGGCCTCTGCAATGGCTTGAATGACCGCGGGACGATCCACAGTCTTCAGGCGTTGCAGTTCCACCTTGAGCTTTTCTGCTCCGCGCTTGGTGATTGGGATGGTGGCCATGATCGAGTCTCCAAATTCAGCAAACGCCGCGCCCAGCGCGGCACCTCTCGCACAGTCCTGAGTGACAACGTCAAACAGGGGCCTGTGCCCCAAAAGCAAACCGCCGCACGTTGCCGCGCGGCGGTTCAAATACATTACCGCAGATTATGCCGTGTTTGCTGCGGCACAAATCCGGTAAAAACCCGCCAGCCTTTACGGGCTGCTTCGGGCGTCAGGCTTTTCAGGCCTTGGTCAGCATGGCATGCAGCTCTTGCACCGAGTGCACGTCCAGACTGCCGCGCATGGCCTTCATGCCTTCGACGGCCGCTTCAGCGCCGAAGATGGTGGTGAAGGTGGTCACGCGTGCCAGCAGCGCGCTGGTACGGATCTGGCGCGAGTCGGCGATGGCGTTGCGACGCTCTTCCACGGTGTTGATGACCAGGGCGATTTCGCCGTTCTTGATCGTGTCCACGATGTGGGGGCGGCCCTCGGTCACCTTGTTCACGGTCTGCACCTCGACACCGGCCTCGGCAATCGCCGCAGCCGTGCCGCGTGTGGCGCACAGGCTGTAGCCCATGGCAACCAGTTCCTTGGCCACGGCCACGGCACGGGTCTTGTCGTTGTTCTTCACCGACAGGAAGACCTTGCCTTCGGCAGGCAGGTGCACGCCGGCGCCCATCTGACTCTTCACAAAGGCTTCGCCAAAGGTCTTGCCCACACCCATGACTTCACCGGTGGACTTCATCTCGGGGCCGAGAATGGTGTCCACGCCAGGGAATTTCACGAACGGGAACACGGCTTCCTTGACGCTGAAGTAAGGCGGTGTGACTTCCTTGGTGATGCCCTGCTCGGCCAGAGTCTGGCCGGCCATGCAGCGCGCAGCCACCTTGGCCAGCTGCACGCCGGTGGCCTTGGAGACGAAAGGCACGGTGCGCGAGGCACGGGGGTTCACTTCCAGAACGTAGATCACGTCCTGGCCGTCCGCCTCCTTGATGGCGAACTGCACGTTCATCAGGCCCACCACATGCAGGCCTTCGGCCATGGCTGCGGTCTGGCGCTTGATTTCAGCGACGGTTTCGGCCTTCAGGTAGTAAGGAGGCAGCGAGCAGGCGGAGTCACCGGAGTGAACGCCGGCTTGCTCGATGTGCTCCATCACGCCGCCGATGTACACGGCGCCGGTCTTGTCACGCACGCAATCGACGTCGCACTCGATGGCGTTGGACAGGAAGTGGTCCAGCAGCACGGGAGAGTCGTTGGAGACCTTCACGGCTTCGCGCATGTAGCGCTCCAGATCACGCTGCTCGTGCACGATTTCCATGGCACGGCCGCCCAGCACATAGGAAGGACGCACTACCAGGGGATAACCCAGGCCGGCAGCCTTTTCCAGGGCTTCGGCTTCGGTACGCGCAGTGGCGTTGGGAGGCTGACGCAGACCCAGTTCGTTGAGCAGCTTCTGGAAGCGCTCGCGGTCCTCGGCGGCATCGATCATGTCGGGCGTGGTGCCGATGATCTTCACGCCTTCGCGCTCCAGACCCAAGGCCAGCTTCAGAGGCGTCTGGCCGCCGTACTGCACGATCACGCCTTCGGGCTGCTCCACGTCCACGATTTCCAGCACGTCTTCCAGCGTCAGGGGCTCGAAGTACAGACGATCGGAAGTGTCGTAGTCGGTGGACACGGTCTCGGGGTTGCAGTTGACCATGATGGTTTCGTAACCATCTTCGCGCATGGCCATGGCGGCGTGCACGCAGCAATAGTCGAACTCGATGCCCTGGCCGATCCGGTTGGGGCCACCGCCCAGCACCATGATCTTCTTCTTGTCCGTGGGAGCTGCTTCGCACTCTTCGTCATACGTGGAGTACATGTATGCGGTGTTGGAAGCGAACTCGGCAGCGCAGGTGTCCACGCGCTTGAACACAGGGCGCACCTTCAGCGCCTTGCGCGCTTCGCGCACGGCCTTGTCGCTGGTGTGCAGCAGCTTGGCCAGGCGGCGGTCCGAGAAGCCCTTTTGCTTGAGGGTGCGCAGGGTCTGCGCATCCAGAGCCGCCAGAGCGCCTTCGCCCTTGGCTTCGTAGAGCTCGTCCAGCTCGAGTTCGATCTTGACGATCTCTTCGATCTGCACCAGGAACCACTTGTCGATCTTGGTGATGTTGTGCACCTCGTCCAGCGACCAGCCGGCAGCGAAAGCGTCACCCACATACCAGATGCGGTCGGGACCGGGCTCGCCCAGTTCCTTTTCCAGGATTTCGCGATCCTGGGTCTTTTCGTTCATGCCGTCCACGCCCACTTCCAGGCCGCGCAAGGCCTTCTGGAAGGATTCCTGGAAGGTACGGCCGATGGCCATCACTTCACCCACGGACTTCATCTGCGTGGTCAGGCGGTTGTCGGCAGCGGGGAACTTCTCGAACGCGAAACGCGGGATCTTGGTGACCACGTAGTCGATCGAAGGCTCGAACGACGCGGGGGTTGCGCCACCGGTGATTTCGTTCTTGAGCTCGTCCAGCGTGAAGCCCACGGCCAGCTTGGCCGCGATCTTGGCGATGGGGAAGCCCGTGGCCTTGGAGGCCAGTGCCGAGGAACGCGAGACGCGCGGATTCATCTCGATGACGATCATGCGACCGTCCTTGGGATTCACCGAGAACTGCACGTTGGAGCCACCCGTGTCCACACCGATTTCGCGCAGGACGGCCAGAGATGCGTTACGCATGATCTGGTATTCCTTGTCGGTCAGTGTCTGGGCCGGCGCCACGGTGATGGAGTCACCGGTGTGCACGCCCATGGGGTCCAGGTTTTCGATGGAGCAGACGATGATGCAGTTGTCAGCGGTGTCGCGCACCACTTCCATCTCGTACTCTTTCCAGCCCAGCAGAGATTCCTCGATCAGCAGCTCGTTGGTAGGCGAAGCCTCCAGACCGCGCTTGCAGATGGTTTCGAATTCTTCGGGGTTGTAGGCAATGCCGCCGCCCGTGCCGCCCAGCGTGAAGCTGGGGCGAATGACGGTGGGAAAACCCATCTGCTTTTGCACGGCCCAGGCTTCGTCCATCGAGTGGGCAATGCCGGAGCGCGCGGAGCCCAGACCGATCTTGGTCATGGCGTCCTTGAACTTCAGACGGTCTTCGGCCTTGTCGATGGCTTCGGGCTTGGCGCCGATCAGCTCGACCTTGTACTTGTCCAGCACGCCGTTCTTCCACAGGTCCAGCGCGCAGTTCAGCGCGGTCTGGCCACCCATGGTGGGCAGGATGGCATCGGGACGCTCCTTGGCGATGATCTTCTCGACCGTCTGCCAGGTGATGGGCTCGATGTAGGTGACGTCGGCGGTGGCCGGGTCGGTCATGATCGTGGCAGGGTTGCTGTTGATCAGGATGACCTTGTAACCCTCTTCGCGCAGGGCCTTGCAGGCCTGCACGCCGGAGTAGTCAAACTCGCAGGCCTGACCGATCACGATGGGACCGGCGCCAATGATCAGAATGCTTTTAAGGTCGTTGCGCTTAGGCATTTTTGTGTTTCTCCATCAGCGCTGTGAAGCGGTCAAACAGATAGCCGATATCGTTGGGGCCGGGCGATGCTTCGGGGTGACCCTGGAAGCAGAAGGCAGGCACATCGGTGCGCTCCAGGCCTTGCAACGTGCCGTCGAACAGGCTGATGTGCGTGGCGCGGGCATTGGCGGGCAGCGACTCCAGCTCCACCGCAAAACCGTGGTTCTGGCTGGTGATGCTGACGCGGCCGGAGTCCAGGTCCTTGACGGGGTGGTTGGCGCCGTGGTGGCTGTTTTGCATCTTGAAGGTCTTGGCGCCGGAGGCCAGAGCCATGATCTGATGACCCAGGCAGATGCCGAACAGCGGCTTCTTGGCGGCCATGATCTCTTGCGCAGCGGCAATCGCGTAGTCGCAAGGCTCTGGATCGCCAGGGCCGTTGGACAGGAACACGCCGTCCGGATTCAGGGCCAGCACATCCTTGGCGGGCGTCTGGGCGGGCACCACGGTCACGTCGCAACCGCGCTCGGCCAGCATGCGCAGAATGTTCTTCTTCACGCCGAAGTCGTAGGCCACGACCTTGAACCTGGGCGATTCGAGCTTGCCGTAGCCTTGGCCCAGCGTCCACTCGGCCTCGGTCCATGGGTAGGACTTGTCGGTGGACACGACCTTGGCCAGATCCAGCCCCTTCATGCTGGGGGCGGCCTTGGCGGCGGCGATGGCCTCGTCGATCCTGGCCTGGGTGACTTCTTCACCAGCGGCCAGACCCACAATGGCGCCGTTCTGCGCGCCTTGATCACGCAGCAGTCGCGTGAGCTTGCGGGTGTCGATGTTGGCAATGGCGACGGTCTTACCTTCGCTCAGGTAATCGGACAGCGTCTGGGTGCTTCGGAAGTTGCTGGCCAGCAAAGGCAGGTTCTTGATGATGAGACCTGCGGCATGGATCTTGTCAGCTTCGACGTCTTCAGGATTGACACCGTAGTTGCCAATGTGCGGATACGTGAGCGTCACGATCTGCTGGCAATAGCTGGGGTCGGTGAGGATTTCCTGGTAGCCGGTCAGCGAAGTGTTGAAAACGACTTCGCCAACAGTGGTGCCTTGCGCACCAATCGAGTTGCCAATAAAGACCGTGCCGTCTGCGAGCGCCAGAATGGCGGATGGGAAATTTCCCTTGAGAGACAAAAGCACTGGGTTCTCCGGTTTTTTAATTACGGTTACGCCCAACGAAGCCCCGGCATGTGTGCGGGGACATTTGTGTCTGCAGGGAATGGCGAGGAAGCGTCGCTAGGCGTATGAAGGAATGCTTGGGAGGGTAGGGACAGTTCATTGCTGAACCATCCCCCCCTAAGAACCGGACTTGCGACTTTCACCGCATCCGGCTCAAGCACAACAAATTCAGCCCCGTTAAAAGCGCTCCATTCTACCTCAGCGCGGTTAATCCGGGGTGAACCCTAAGCCTATTCAGGCCGGTTTCGCTACCTGCAAACCCAAGGCATGCAGTCGTCTATGACAGACCGGATGCAGTAGCACCCGATTGGAGAGGTTGTCTGACCCGCCCATCACCTTGTAAACAATGTGGTGGTCGTGCCAGCGTTCACCATCCTCCAACGGCTCCGCACAAAGTGCGCAACGCCCATTTTGGCTGATATACAGCATCGACGTTTCATACTGGTACGCCATGTTTTTCAACATGCGTTTCGTTCGCAACGTCTCGCCATACACCTCCCAGGCCGGGTCAAAGGGGTTGTATTCCCCCTTGATCTTTTCATGCCTCACGATCTCTGTATCCGCAAGCTTCAGCAGCTTGATCATGAGTGGGCCATCCGCCTTTTTCACAGTTGCAGCAAACTCGTCCCGGTCCTTGATGCGCCGCCAGTAACGGCTTTTGCACCAAGGGTGGGACTTATTCGGATGTCGCCTTCTCGTCCAGCGCACCAGGCGCCAGTAGATCAAGCTGTCCATCCGACTGAAGGTTTCCTTCGCCACCACCGGTTGGTGGTACCGCGCCCAGCCCCGAAGGATTGGATTCAGTTTGGCAATGAGATCCTCCTGCTTCGTTGATAGGTGTGTTTTCACGATTTCGCTGACCTTGCGATAAAACGTTTGCACGTTCTTCTTGCTCGGCTTGATGAGGAGTTTTCCGTTGTATTTACGGAAATTCCACCCCAGGAAATCGAAACCCTCGTCTATGTGTACGACCTTGGTCTTCTCCGGCGACAGTTGCAGACCTCGTTGTGCGAGGAAGGCTTCTATCCACGGTTTGATTTCTGTTTCCAGCACCTCTCGCGAGATGCCGGTCACCACAAAATCGTCGGCGTACCGGATCACATGGACTTTGAGTCCTTTGGCTTTTGTCTTCCCGTATTTCGCAACCAAGTGCGCTTTCAGGTCGGTTTCCAGCCCGTTCAAACACATATTCGCCAAGGTTGGCGAGATGATGCCGCCTTGCGGCGTCCCTTCTTCAGTCGGCGAGAGGCGGCCCTTGTGGACTACCCCGGCTTTCAGCCACTTGCGCAAGATTGCCTTGTTCATGGGAACTTGACGCACCAGCCACTCATGGTTGATATGGTCGAAACAGCCTCGAATATCTGCCTCCAACACCCAAGCAGCCGCAGACCGCTGAGAGGTGGTGACAAATATCTGGCCCATGGCATCTGCCGTCGAACGATTTCTCCTGAAGCCGTAGCTATTCGGATTGCTCGTGGTTTCCGCCACCGGTTCCAGTCCAAGCAGGTGTAACGCCTGCATGGCCCGATCCAACATCGTGGGAATGCCCAGGGGGCGCGCCTTTCCGTTGGACTTGGGGATGTAGACCCGCCGCAATGGCTTGGGCTTGTATCCCCGCTGCTGCTTCAACCTTCCAATCGCCGCCCGTTTCAGGGCAGGAGAATCCCAAAGCTGACGATCGACTCCCGCCGTTCGCTTGCCTTGGTTTTCAGTTACACGTCTTACCGCCAGAGCCCTGGCGGAAAACGAGTGGTTTAAAGACCGTTGCAGAGCTTTCACCCTGCGCCAATCCTTGTCCAGCGTTGCCTTCGCTATGCGTTGCTGCGTCGTTCTCACAAACTGCTCGACACGGTGCCAATCGATGGCATGCCAGTCTTGCGGTTCGCGTGAGGACGCAGATTCGCCGTCGCCGGTGAGTTTTCTCATGCTTTCCTCCTACCGAGTTGAACCCTCAGAGGACGCACGTCTCCCCGAAGGGATACGCACAATCCCTTCGGGCTAGGTTTAAACAAATGCAGTCGCGAGCGACGGTTGCACCAAGTGGAAGTGGGCACGCTTTCGCGTAAGGGCTTGAGCCCCTATGCCACCCATTACAGGCAGCCATTCGCTTTTTCCACCATCCCATACCCCCTCATCCAACAGGTTGCCTTACGGCTTCCCTGCCAGCACGCTTGCGCGTGCTGGCGGATAGTGGGGCTTACCACGTTCCCTGACTTGCCGACACGGGCGATTCGCATCGCTGCATGTCTATCCGGTTAGGACTCATCTCTCCTGGGGCTGAATTAACGTCGACGTGTGTCTTAGCTCTACAAACACAGCCATCAGCACACTTTTTAGTTATGGCTTATCAGCAGATTTAGCCATTCAATGGTTACCCAGGTTCAAGCGATGATTCACTTTATGTTGCCCATGCGGAACTAGCCTGGCCCCTCTACCGCCCTTCTGCTGGCAGTGTCTACATCCGCCCTCACGGGTTAGGTGTACCGCTTGCGCGGGGGTACTTTGTCAGGTGAGCTTCACACAGACCCATTACTAGGTTTGCATGTCACCGTAGGCTACTTGTGGTCGCACACAAGGTCATGGCACTCCATTGCTAGAGAGCATGACAAGGCAGGTCAGAGTTGCACTCTGTGCTTCTTCCATCATTCAAAGCGTATGCACGTAAGAAGTCCTCCAATGAAGGATTTCTGTTTGAAATGTCCGCTTGTGGCGGTCAGTGTGATACGGCCGGGACGTGCATTGCACGCGACCACAGCTGAGCCGGACTATTGCAGGAATAGTCAAGCCGATGAGGCTGCCGAAGTTCGGAGCCAGAGACTGGACTGACCCCAGTGGGGCGTAGCCTGATGGGAAGAATGTGCCTCGTACCGGACCCTTGGGAGGTCTGGTTGTACGGTTTTCAGAGGCTCAACCGACTCTCAGAGCGACTAACGTGTCGCACAAAGCCGCCCATTATAGGCTCTGTCCGCTTCACCCCTTTGAAGCGCCCCGGGATTACCCTCTGCGGCGTAGCATGCTTACGCTGCTCGCATGCAGGCAGATCGCGGCTGCAGCAGCCACATTGAGTGACTCCTCACCTCCAGGCTGCGCAATGCTGATGCGGTGGCTCGCCATCTCCATCAGCGCATCGCCCACGCCCTGCCCCTCGTGGCCCATGGCCCAGGCACAGGGCCAGGGCAGATCGGCCTCATGAATCAATGTCCCCTGATGGGAGCTGGTCACGACCAGGGGCACTTGCAGGCCTTGCACATCCTCGACCGATGCCGCCTCGACCAGATGCAGCCCGAAGTGAGCACCCATTCCGGCGCGAAGCACCTTCTGGCTCCACAGCGCGGCCGTGCCCTTGAGCGCCACGATCTGGGTGAAACCGAAGGCCGACGCGCTGCGCAGGATGCTGCCCACATTGCCGGCATCCTGTACGCGGTCCAGCACCACGGTGGCAACGCCCGGCTGCACCTGCACACCCGCATCCCAGTCCATCACATAGCCCATGCGGGCGGGAGATTCCAGAGCGCTGATCTCGTCGAACAAGACATCTGCCAGCACCACGACCTTGCTGGCGACCTGCACCCACTCTTCGGGCGCCTGAGGCCAGAAAGACTGTGCAAAAACAGCAACCTTTGGTTTCAGGCCCCGCACCAGGGCCGCACGGCAAAGATGATCGCCTTCAAGCCAGACCTGCCCCTGCTTGCGATAGGCCGTGCTGTCCTGGGACAGACGGCGCAGTTCTTTGACGAAAGCGTTGTCGCGCGAATGAATGTCCGTGACCTGGGGGCGTGCAACCATGTCGACCTCTGAGAAAAAACAAAAACCCGGCATGCAAGCGCCTGGCCGAGCTTGAAACAAGAACACGACTTACGCAAAACGGGTTCAGGCCGGGCGACTGCCTCAGAAGGCAGACCGTTGTGGCGTTCTTGTTTGCGTAAGTCCCAAAGAAGATAGAACGCCCGAGGCGGCCCTGTGCCGCACTCGGGAATGCAGACAATATCGATCAGCCGCGCATCAGACGTAGAGCGATGCCTGCGACATCAGCAGGTTCGAGGTCACCCCCGAGAGTCCGGTCTCGCAGAGCACGGGCTGGGCCGTGCCGCCCGCGCACACCTGACCTGCCTGCAGCACCTGGGCCACGGGCGCAAAGGAGCGCCGATGCTCGGCCGTCGCCCCATGGGCGCGCAAGGCCTGCAGATGCGCGGCCGTGCCGTAGCCCTTGTGGCCCGCAAAGCCGTACTGCGGATACTGGGCGTCCAGGCGCTCACACCAGCGGTCGCGCGTGACCTTGGCCAAGATGGAAGCCGCCGAAATGGCCTGCACCAGCGAGTCTCCCTTGACGATGGCCTCGGCCTGCACATCGATCTGCGGCAGCTGGTTGCCGTCCACCAGCACCAGCACGGGCTTGAGACGCAAGCCCATCACCGCGCGGCGCATGGCCAGCAGCGTTGCCTTGAGGATGTTGATCTCGTCGATCTCCTGCACCGAGGCCTGCGCTATGCAAAAGCACAGCGCCTTGGCGCGGATCTCGTCGTAGAGCACCTCACGGCGATTGGCCGTGAGCTTTTTGGAGTCGTTCAGCCCGGCAATCGGCTTCATGTCATCCAGGATGACGGCAGCCGCCACCACCGGGCCGGCCAGCGGGCCGCGCCCTGCCTCATCCACCCCGGCGACCAGCCCGGGCGGATGCCAGGGCAGGCAGCCTTGCTCAAGCAGCGGGAGTGGCAATGATTTTTTGGATCGCATGGGCAGCCAGTTCGGCAGTGTCGCGGCGCAGTTCGTGATGTAGCGCGGTGAAGCGCTCAACCAGCGCTTCAATGGTGGCAGGAGAATCCTGGCTGGCCCTGAGCCAGCCCAGCGCGGCCTGAGCCAGTGCCTCGGGCGTAGCCGCATCCTGCAGCAGCTCGGGCACGACAAAATCGCCGCATAAAATATTGGGCAGCCCCACCCAGGGCTGGAGCTGCTTGCGCTTCATGAGGCGCCAGCTCCAGGGGTGCATGCTGTAGCTGATGACCATGGGACGCTTGTAGAGCGCGGCCTCCAGCGTGGCGGTGCCGCTGGCAATCAGTGTGCAGTCGCAGGCCGCCAGCACATCGTGGGACTGACCCTTGACGATCAGGCAGCGGTCCTGCATGCCGGCCTCGGCCGCAATGCGCTGCACTTCCTCGTAGAGCGAAGGCACGGCAGGCACGACGATGCGGGTCTGCGGCAATGCCTTGCGGACCAGCGCTGCCGCCTTGAAAAAGCCTGAGGCGATGTAGCGCACCTCGGAGCGGCGGCTGCCGGGCAGCAATGCCAGCACCAGGCCCTCTTCGGCCAGACCCAGGCGCGCACGCGCGGCAGCTTTATCGGGATGCAACGGAATCACCTGCGCCAGCGGATGACCGACGTAGGTGGCTTCGATGCCATGCTGGGCCAGCAGCTCGGGCTCGAAGGGGAAGATGCACAGCACATGGTCGGCCGCGCGGCGGATTTTCTCCACGCGATCGGCACGCCAGGCCCAGATCGAAGGGCAGACAAAGTGCACGGTCTTGATGCCGGCTTCGCGCAAGCTGGTTTCCAGCCCCAGGTTGAAGTCCGGCGCATCCACACCTACAAACACCGAGGGCGGATGCGCAATCAGGCGCTGACGCAGCTTTTTTCGAATACCGAGCAGCTCGGCCACGCGCGCCAGCACTTCCCAGCTGTAGCCGTGCACGGCAAGGCGCTCTGACTGCCACCAGGCGTCAAAGCCGCGCTCCTGCATTCTGTCGCCGCCGATCCCCATGGAGCTTGCATCGGGCCAGCGCTGACGAAGACCATCCAGCAACAGCGAAGCCAGCAGATCGCCCGAGGCCTCGCCGGCCACCATGGCGATGCTGGGTGCTATTGAATCTGCAGCTACTTGCGTTTGCTTATCGGGCATTTCAGAGCTATTAACGTCTCAAACTCAGATAGGGACAGCGCGAGCTGCTATCAACGTGTAATGCCGTTGCTTGCCGAAGCCAGAAAGGACTGCATGAAGTCCACGTCCTGCACGGCTTCAGGCGTTGCCGACTTGATCGCATTCATGGCAGCAATCGCATGCTCCAGCGTCAGACCCTGGCGGTACAGCAGCTTGTGCATCTCGCGCACGGCGGCAATGCGCGCGTCCGAGAAACCACGACGCTTGAGACCGATCAGATTCACGCTGCGCGCGGCCAGCGGATTGCCGTCCACCGTCATGAAGGGAGGCACATCCTTATTCACATGGGCCTGAAAGCCCACCATGGCATGTGCGCCTATACGCATGCGCTGCAGCACACCGGTCAGCCCGCCGATGGTCACCCAGTCGCCGACATGCACATGGCCTGCCAGCGTGGTGTTGTTGGCCAGCGTGGTCTGGTTGCCAATGATGCAGTCATGCGCGATATGCACATAGGCCATGATCCAGTTGTCATTGCCGATGGTCGTCTCGCCGCGATCCTGCGTGGTGCCCGTGTTGAAGGTACAGAACTCGCGCACCGTGTTGCGATCGCCGATCACCAGACGCGTGGGCTCGCCCGCGTACTTCTTGTCCTGGGGCTGCGCACCCAGCGACGCGAACTGGAAGATGTGGTTGTCTTCACCAATGGTGGTGTCGCCTTCGATCACGCAATGCGCGCCCACCTTGCTGCCGGCGCCAATGCGCACCCTGGGACCGATAACCGCATACGGCCCCACCGACACCGAGGTGTCAAGCTGGGCCGCAGGGTCCACCACGGCGGTGGGATGAATCAAGCTCACAGCCGCCATCAACGCTTATCCCACGTGACGCATGGTGCACATCAGCTGGGCTTCAGCGGCCACTTCGCCATCCACGCTGGCGACGGCGTTGAACTTCCAGATTCCGCCGCGCACGCGGTCGATGGTGATCTCCAGAGCCAGCTGATCTCCCGGCACCACGGGGCGCTTGAAGCGAGCCGAGTCGATGCCCACGAAATAGTAGATATTGTTTTCATCGGGCACCTGGCCCATGGCGTCGAAGGCCAGCAAGCCGGCTGCCTGAGCCAGAGCTTCAAGAATCAGCACGCCGGGCATGACGGGACGACCGGGGAAGTGACCGGTGAAGAACGGCTCGTTGAACGTGACGTTCTTGATCGCCTTGATGCGCGTGTTGCGCTCAAGCTCAAGCACCCGGTCCACCAGAAGAAAAGGATAGCGGTGAGGCAGTTGCTTGAGAATTTCTTGAATATCCATCATCAATTTCCGTTGTTGCTTTGCCGGCCCTCAGCCAGCGCTTGTTCAAGCTTCTTGACCCGCTCGCGGAGCGTGTACAACTGCCTGAAGGTTGCAGCGTTCTTTTCCCATTGCTCGTTCTCTTGCAACGGAAAGATGCCTGTATAAAAACCTGCCTTGGGCAAGGAACGAGTGACCATGGACGTTGGCGAAATCACCGTACCGTCCGCAATCGTCAAATGCCCCAGAATATTGGCGGCTCCGCCAATCTGGCAGCGCTTGCCGATGCGCGCACTGCCGGCAATGCCGGTATTGCCGGCAATCACCGTATGCGCACCAATGTGCACATTGTGGGCAATCTGCACCAGATTATCGATCTTGACGCCGTCTTCAATGACGGTGTCATCAAGTGCCCCACGATCCACGCAGGTGTTGGCGCCGATTTCCACATCGTTGCCGATGCGCACGCCCCCCAGTTGCTCGATCTTTTCCCATTGGCCCGCCGAGGGCGCGAAGCCGAAGCCGTCGGCACCGATGACCACACCGGGATGCAGAATGCAGCGCTCGCCCAGCGCACAGCCCTGGCCGATGGAGACACGCGATTTCAGCACCGTATCGGCACCGATGATCGCGCCAGCCTCCACCACGCATTGCGGCCCCACATAGGCGCTTTCATGCACCTGGGCCGTGGCATCCACCACCGCACTCGCATGGATGCCACGCGGCCTGCCGCCCTGCTGGTGCGCCTTCCACCACTGGGTGGCACGTGCGAAATAGGCATAAGGATCGCCCGTGACAATGCAGGCGCCACGCTGCGCGGCTTCATCACGCATCGTCGGCGCCACAATGACACAGGCCGCCTGTGAGGCGGCCAGTTGCTGGCGATAGCGGGGATTGCTTAAAAAGCTCAGATCACCGTGACCCGCAGAGTCCAGTGGAGCGATGCGCGAGATAGGCATCTCGCGCTCGCCACCGACCAGTTCTCCACCGAGCGCATCGAGAATCTGTCCCAATAGAACGCTCACAAAAGTATCCTTGGGATTACTTTGCGCCGTTCAGGGCCTTGATGACCTTGTCGGTGATATCAAACTTGGGATTGATATACACGGCTTCTTGCAGGATGACGTCGTACTTTTCGGTCTCGGCCACTTGCTTGACAACCTTGTTCGCACGATCCAGCACGGTGGCCAGCTCTTCATTCTTGCGAGCGTTCAGGTCTTCCTGAAATTCACGGCGCTTGCGCTGGAATTCACGATCCTGATCCACCAGCTGACGCTGGCGCGAAGCACGCTGGCTCTCGGACATGGTGGTAGCTTCACGCTCGAACTTGTCCGAGGCGGTCTTCAAGGAATTGCCCTGATCGACCAAATCCTTTTCACGCTTAGAAAACTCCTGCTCAAGCTTGGCTTGGGCAGCCTTGGCAGCGGATGCCTCACGGAAGATACGATCCGTGTTCACAAAACCGGCCTTGAATTCCTGTGCATGCGCAGAGACGGCCATGGCGCCAAGCAGCACAGCCAAAGAAAGATGGCTAGAGAGAGATTTCATTAGAAAGATGTTCCGATTTGGAATTGCAGTTTCTGGATTCTATCGCCGGTTTCCTTACGGATTGGCTGAGCATACGCCAAACGCAGAGGACCCAGCGGCGAAATCCAACTAATACCGATACCGGTGGAAGCACGCAAGGTTCCCAGATCCATGCTTTCACCTTCCGCCCACACATTACCCACGTCCACAAAGCCGAACAGACGCAGTGTTCTGTCATTACCGGCACCGGGGAACGGGACCATGAATTCGCCATTCAAGGTCAGCTTGCGCGTACCGCCCAAGGCCAGATTGGTATTGACCAAGTCACGACGTCCCAGAGAGCCTTGTTCAAAGCCACGCACCGAGCCCAGACCGCCCGAATAGAAATTCTTGAAAATAGGATAGGGATTACCGCCCAGGCCCTTGCCCCAGCCCAGTTCACCGTTCAGGGCAATCGTGTACTTCTTGTTCAGCGGAATATATTGCTGAATCTGGTAGTTGGCCTTCGCATAGCGCATATCGCTCATGAACGAAGCCTCCAGATTCACACGCTGATAGCGGCCGGAATTGGGAGCCAGCGCGCTGTCGCGATTATCGCGAGACCAACCCAGCGTCAGAGGAATGCCGGTCTTGGAGCAGCCGACATTCGCGCCCACAGCCCCGCCGCAATACTCGTTGTAGACCTCGGGCATATACGTGCCAGGCTTGATCTCATTGCCTTCGACACCGGCACCGAAGAAGATGGTGTCCACTTCGCTGAAGGGCACGCCGAAACGCACGCTGGCACCCTTGGTGATGATCTTGTAGGCGCCATCGTCATAGTAGGGACGCACAGTGCGGTAGTACAGGTCATAGGTGCGCGAGATACCGGTATCCGTGAAGTACGGATTGGTTGTCGACACCACCATGGTGCGGTTGTACTTGCTGGTGTTGACATCCAGACCCAGGTAGTTGCCCGAGCCGAACACGTTTTCCTGCTTGATGCCGAAGGACAGCGAGACCTTTTCAGCACTGGAAAAACCTGCGCCCAGCTGAATCGATCCTGTGGGCTTTTCGACCACATTGATCATCAGATCGACCTGATCGGGAGAGCCGGGCACTTCCTGGGTCTCAATGTCGACCTGGGTAAAGAAGCCCAAACGGTCCACACGGTCGCGCGACAGCTTGATCTTCTGGCCGTCATACCAGGAGGCCTCGAACTGACGGAACTCGCGGCGAATCACTTCGTCGCGGGTCTTGTTGTTGCCGCTGACGCTGATGCGACGGATATAGGCGCGACGCGAAGGCTGTGCTTGCAACACGATGGCCACACGATTGTTGGCGCGATCGATCTCGGGCACGGCCTCCACCTTGGCGAAGGCAAAACCGAAATTGCTGTAATAGTCGGTAAAAGCCTTGACGGTCTCGGAAACCTGGTCGGCGTTATAAGGCTCACCGGGCTTGATCTTGACCAGCGACTTGAACTCGTCGTCACGATCCAGGTAGTTGCCATCGAGCTTCACGCCGGAGACCACATACTGATTGCCTTCGTGAATATTCACGGTCAGGCCGATATTTTGCTTGTCCGGAGAAATGGCAACCTGTGTGGACTCCACACGGAACTCCAGATAGCCGCGCTGCAGATAGTAGGAGCGCAGCGACTCCAGGTCGGCATTGAGCTTGTTGCGCGCATAACGGTCAGACTTGGTGTACCAGCTCATCCAGTTGCCGGTGTCCTGATCGAACAAGTCCTTGAGCGTCGATTCCTTGAAGGCCTTGTTGCCCACAATGTGGATTTCGTTGATCTTGGCCGGCTCACCTTCGGAGACGGTGAAGGTCAGGTTCACTCGGTTGCGCTCGATAGGCGTCACCGTGGTCACCACTTCAGCGCCATACAGGCTGCGGTTGATGTACTGGCGCTTGAGCTCTTGCTCGGCGCGATCAGCCAGCGCCTTGTCGAAAGGACGGCCATCGGCCAGCCCCACGTCACGCATGGCCTTGAGCAGAGTGTCCTTGTCAAACTCCTTGGTGCCGGCGAAGTTCACCTCAGCAATGGTGGGGCGCTCTTCCACGACCACCACCAGCACATTGCCATTGGCTTCGAGGCGCACGTCCTTGAACAGACCCAGGGCAAACAGCGAACGAATGGCAGCAGCGCCCTTTTCGTCGTTGTAGTCATCACCCACGCGCAAAGGCATGGAAGCGAACACCGTACCGGCCTCCACTCGCTGCAAACCCTCGACGCGGATATCTTGAACTTTGAAGGGCTCCAATGCCCATGCCGCTTGCGCAGCTAAAACCATAGCAGCCAGGGCAGTTGCAGAGCGCATGCCCAAGCGATTGAAATGTTTTTTCATGAGTGGAAATCGCCGCGAATGCGGCCTACCGTAGCGGTAAAAATTAGCCCCAGAGCCGGTTGATATCGTTGAAAAAGGCGACTGACATCATCAGCAATATGACTGCGACGCCGGCACGCTGCATTCTTTCAGCCCAGACATCAGAGACACTGCGCCCCGTCAAACCTTCCCAAAGATAATACATCAGGTGCCCACCATCCAGAACGGGCAATGGTAGCAGGTTGAGAACGCCCAGGCTGATGCTGATAAGCGCGAGGAACGACAGGTATTGCACCAGCCCCATGCTGGCGGACTTGCCTGCATAGTCTGCGATCGTCAAAGGACCGCTGATATTCTTGAGCGAGGCCTGACCGATCAGCATGCGCCCCATCATGCGCAGTGTCATGGAGGACAGCTCCCAGGTCTTGCGCACACCGGCACTCAAGCCATCCAGAAAGCCATGGCGCACCAGCACCATCTCGGGCTGGCTGCCAATAAAGGCGTTCACACGTGCAGTTGCAGCTTGCCCATCCTTGCCAGGTACTATTTCCGGCTGCACCTGCAGATTCAGACGCTGGCCCGTACGCTCCACAACCCAGGCCTGCGGCTCGACTTGACCGGATGCACCCGAGGCACGAATCGCGGCACGCGCCTGAGCGCCATCCTGAGCGGCATGGCCATCGATGCTGAGCAACACATCGCCTTTTTGCAGACCCGCCTTTTCTGCCGGGCCACCTGCAACAACCTCTTCTATGACCGGACGACTCCAGGCTCCCTGCAGTCCGACCCTGTCAAAGAAAGCCGCATCTGGTTCCTTTTGTTGCAAAGAAGCAAGATCGAGCGGCACGACACGCCCCGCGCCGTGCTCCTGTGCCGCCACCTCCAACTGCAAGGTTTCACCCTCAATGGCAGCTGTCGTCACCAGCCAGCGCAAATCACCCAGGGCACGCACAGGCTGCCATTCCCGGCCACCCACAGAGACACGCTGCACCCAGTCGCCACTTTGAATACCGGCCTGATGCAGCAAAGTGCCTTCCGCAGGAGCCGCAAGTCGGGCTGCCGGCTCGTTGGTACCCACCCAGTTGACCACCGCCAGCAGCGCCACAGCCAGCACCAGATTGGCCACAGGTCCCGCGGCAACAATGGCTGCACGTGAGCGCAGGGGCTGATTGTTGAAGGCCAGATGTTTTTCCTCGGGCCTGACCTCGCCCTCACGTTCGTCAAGCATGCGCACATAGCCGCCCAGAGGCAGCGCCGCAATCACATACTCGGTGCCCGACTTCTTGCCGACCCAGCGCAACAGCGGCTTGCCAAAGCCCACGGAGTAACGCAGCACCTTGACACCGCAGGCCACGGCAACGCGATAGTGGCCCCACTCATGCACTGCAATCAGAACGCCGAGCGCCACGATGAAAGCCACAACCGTCAGCAACACCTGAAACTCCTTAATGCCAATCAATGCTTGGAGTGTGCCTCAGGCCGCAAGTTCAACCGGCAACTCCTCAAGCACCCGAAGTCGACGCCAGATCAGCGCGCCCACTGCCTCGCTATGTCTGCCGCACGCTCGCGCGCTCGCTCATCGAGCGCCATCAACTCTTGCAGACTGCCTACGGCACCAGGTTGAACGGATTCCAGCGTCTGCAGATTGAGGGCATGAATGCGGTCAAACGACAGGCGACGCTCCAGAAATGCGGCGACAGCCACTTCGTTCGCGGCATTGAGCACCGTGGTCGTGCCCTCGGGCGCGCGCAGCGCCTGCCAGGACAGATGCAGGCCCGGAAAGCGGTGCACATCCGCCTCCTCGAAGGTCAGCGCCGCCAGCTTGGCGAAATCCAGCACAGGTGCGCCGCTCTCGATGCGCTCGGGCCAGGCCAGACCGCAGGCAATCGGCACCCGCATATCGGGCGTACCCAGCTGAGCGAGTACGGAAGAATCCTTGAACTGCACCATGGAGTGCACGATCTGCTGCGGATGGATCACCACCTTGATCTTCTCGGGCGCCATATCGAACAGCCAGCGCGCCTCGATCACCTCCAGCGCCTTGTTCATCATGGTGGCCGAGTCCACCGAGATCTTGCGCCCCATGGAGAAGTTGGGGTGCGAGCAAGCCTGCTCGGGCGTGATTTCGGACAGTGTCGCCGGATCACGCTGGCGGAACGGACCACCCGATGCCGTCAACAGCAAGGAGTCGACGCGATCAGTCCATGTACTGCTGTCCTCGGGCAGGCACTGGAAGATGGCCGAGTGCTCGCTGTCGATGGGCAGCAAAGTGGCTCCATGGCGCTTGACAGTGTCCATGAACAGCGCGCCGCCCACCACCAGGGCCTCCTTGTTGGCCAGCAGCAGACGCTTGCCGGCCTTGGCAGCCGCCAGACAGGGAGCCAGACCGGCCGCTCCGACAATCGCACCCATGACGGCATCCACATCAGGATGCGACGCAATCACTTCAAGAGCATCCCGCTGCTGAAGAACCTGTGTCTGGAGTCCGTTTTGCTTGATTGCCTCAGCCAGTTGACGAGCATGAGGCGCACTGGCCATCACAGCGAACTGCGGCTTGAACTGCGCGCATTGCCTGAGCATCAGATCCACTTGCGTGGCCGCACTCAGCGCGAAGATTTCGTATTGTTCAGGGTGGCGCGCCACCACATCCAGGGTATTGGTTCCGATGGAACCGGTAGAACCCAGAACCGTGATTTTCTGCTTCATGGATGCACAAAGGATGAGAGCATCATCGCCAACGGCAGTGTGGGCAGGAGAGCATCAATGCGATCCAGGACACCACCATGGCCGGGCAGCAAGCCGCTGCTGTCCTTGACACCGACGCTGCGCTTGATGAGGGATTCGACCAGGTCGCCCACCACACTCATCGCAGCCATAAACACCGCAGCCAGCAGCAGGAACCAAAGTCCGCGCGACTGCAGCACCGAATAGAAACTGGGAACACCGGCGCCGTAATGGCGATCAGCCCAGCTCCAGACCAGAGCCAGAACAATCACCCCCAGCATGCCGCCCCAGACACCTTCCCAGCTCTTGCCGGGACTGATGGAAGGAGCGAGCTTGTTCCTGGTGAACTTCAGGCCGAAAGTGCGGCCTGCAAAATAGGCAAAGACATCAGCCACCCATACCAGCACCAGCACCGACAGCAGGAAGTTGATGCCGATATTGCGCGCCTGCACCACGGCCAGCCAGGCCAGCCACAATGCCAGCACGCCGCCGACCAGACGAACTGCTGCCGGAATATGCGGCCAGCCCGCCACGCCTGCGCGCAGCAGCAGCACGCCCCCCAGCACCCAGAGGGAGCCCGCAATCAGCCACACCGTGGCCAGAGGCTGATCAACCCAGCCGGCCCACCAGGAGCCGGCGCACAGCGCCGTACAGACAGCACCCAGGCCCAGCGAGCCTGCCTGCCCAAAACCATTGAGTCGCCCCCACTCCCAGGCACCAGCCGCCATGAACAACAGCATCAGTGCGGCAAAGGGCACGGTGCTGGCCGTATAAAACAGTGCCGGCAGCAAAATGGCCAGCAAGATCAAGGCGGTAATGACGCGCTGCTTGAGCATGGCACCTCTTATGGTTAAACCGTCAAGGTGACGGTAGATGATGGTTGGATCTGCTCGGAAGTCTGGCCGAAGCGGCGCTCACGACCGCCAAACACGGCAATGGCCTCGTCAAGGGCCGCCTCATCGAAGTCAGGCCACAGGGCATTGCTGAAAAACAGCTCTGTATAAGCAGCCTGCCAGAGCAGGAAATTGCTGATGCGAGTTTCACCGCCGGTGCGGATCATGAGATCAGGATCCGGCACATGGGCCAAGGCCATGGCCCTGTCCAGATTCTCGGGAGTCAGCTCCAGCCCCTGGGCCACCAGCCTCTGTGCAGCCTGGGCAATATCCCAGCGGCCACCGTAGTTGAAGCAGACGTTGAGAACCAGACGCGTGTTGTGGGCGGTGATGCGCTCGGCTTCTACCAAGCCCTCCCGAACCTTGTCGCTCAGCCCATGACGGTCGCCAACAAAGTACAGGCGCACGCCGTCGCGACTGAGTTGAGCGACTTCCTTGGCCAGGGCATTGGCCAGCAGGCTCATGAGGCCCGAGACCTCTTCCTGTGGTCGGTTCCAGTTCTCGGAGGAAAACGCAAACACCGTGAGCACCTGCACGCCACGCTCGACGCAGGCGCGGGCGCAGCGGCGCAGGGACTCTACACCCTGCTTGTGACCAGCAAGACGTGGAAGCAGACGGCGTTTGGCCCACCGTCCGTTGCCGTCCATGATGACGGCGATATGGCGCGGAACCGCGCCGTTTTTCTTGGATGTCAAAAGTACAAGTCCTTTGAAAAGACTCAGACCGCCATGATGTCCTGTTCCTTGGCCGCCACCAGCGTATCGATCTCGGCAATGTGCTTGTCGGTGATCTTCTGGATTTCGGCTTCGGAGCGCTTCTGATCGTCTTCAGAGGCTTCCTTGTCCTTGACCAGCTTCTTCACGCCTTCGTTGGCATCGCGGCGCAGGTTGCGAACGGCAATCTTGGCGTTCTCGCCTTCGTTGCGCGCCAGCTTGGTCATCTCCCTGCGACGCTCTTCGCTCATGGGAGGCATAGGCACGCGAATCAGATCGCCCATGGAGGCGGGATTCAGGCCCAGATCGCTCTCGCGAATGGCCTTTTCCACCTTGGCAGCCATGTTCTTTTCCCAAGGCTGCACGCTGATCGTGCGGGCATCCAGCAAAGACACATTGGCCACCTGGGACAGAGGCACCATGGAGCCGTAGTACTCGACATGAATGGCATCCAGCAGCGCGGGATTCGCACGTCCGGTACGCACGCGGGCCAGGTTGTTCTTCAGAGCCTCGATGGACTGACCCATCTTGGTTTCGGTGTTCTTTTTGATTTCAGCGATCGTCATGTTCTTGTTCCTTTGCGGGCATGTGGCGGCAAAACGCTCAAGCGTACACCAGAGTGCCTTCGTCTTCACCCATGACCACTCGCTTAAGTGCGCCGGGCTTGACGATGGAGAACACGCGAATCGGCAGCTTCTGGTCGCGGCACAGCGCGAAAGCCGTTGCATCCATGATGCCCAGATTGCGCGAAATGGCCTCATCGAAAGCCAGCTTGTCGTAACGCGTGGCCGAAGGATCCTTGAGCGGGTCAGCCGTGTACACGCCATCCACCTTGGTGGCCTTGAGCACGACTTCGGCACCGATTTCAGCACCACGCAGCGCAGCGGCCGTGTCGGTGGTGAAGAAGGGATTGCCCGTACCGGCAGCAAACACCACGACCTTGCCCTCTTCCAGGTACTGCAGCGCCTTGGGACGCACATAGGGCTCGACCACCTGCTCGATAGCAATGGCGGACATCACGCGAGCCGTCAAACCCTGCTTGTCCATGGCATCTGCCAGAGCCAGCGCGTTCATCACCGTGGCCAGCATGCCCATATAGTCGGCAGTCGCACGGTCCATGCCGACCGAGCCGCCTGCCACGCCGCGGAAGATGTTGCCGCCGCCGATCACCACGGCAACCTGCACACCCACCTTGGTCACTTCCACGATCTCAGCCACCATGCGCTCGATGGTTGCACGGTTGATGCCGAACTGGTCATCTCCCATTAACGCCTCCCCCGACAGCTTGAGCAAGATGCGCTTGTGGGCTGGAATGGCGTTGGACATGGTGTTTCTCCGATGGAAGTTGAATGAGTATGAAAACGGGAGGGGAATAAATCAATCGCGGCTCTAGGCCGCGATTGTTGCTAAGGCTTAGGTTTAAGCACCAGCCTTGGCTGCTGCCACCTGGGCAGCCACTTCAGCGGCGAAGTCGTCAGTCTTCTTCTCAATGCCTTCACCCACGACATACATCGTGAACGCCTTCACATTGGTGTTGGCAGCCTTGAGCATCTGAGCGACGGTTTGCTTGCCGTCAGCAGCCTTCACGAAGACCTGGTCAGCCAGGGACACTTCCTTCAGGTACTTCTGCACGGAGCCTTCAACCATCTTGGAAACGATGTCAGCAGGCTTGCCCGATTCGGCTGCCTTGCCTTCGGCCACAGCGCGTTCCTTGGCGATCAGGTCAGCAGGCACGTCAGCGGAAGTCAGAGCCACGGGCTTCATGGCAGCCACGTGCATTGCCACGTCCTTGGCAGCAGCAGCGTCGCCGTCGAACTCGACCACCACGCCAATGCGGGTGCCGTGCACGTAGGCAGCCAGGCCAGCGCCGCTGAAAGCCTTGAAGCGACGGAAAGACATGTTTTCGCCGATCTTGCCGATCAGGCCCTTGCGCACATCTTCCAGAGTGGGGCCGTAGCCGTCTTGTTCGTAGGCCAGAGCGCCCAGAGCGTCCAGGTCAGCGGGGTTGTGCTCAGCGACCAGCTTGGCAGCGGCGTTAGCCATGGCCATGAAGCTGTCGTTCTTGGACACGAAGTCGGTTTCGCTGTTCACTTCGATCAGGCCGCCCTTGCCGCCGTCGATGAAAGCAGCCACAACGCCTTCAGCAGTCACGCGGGAAGCGGCCTTGCCAGCCTTGGTACCCAGCTTGACGCGCAGCAGCTCTTCAGCCTTGGCCATATCGCCATCAGCTTCCGTCAGAGCCTTCTTGCATTCCATCATGGGGGCGTCGGTCTTGGCGCGCAGTTCAGCGACCATGCTTGCAGTAATTGCCATCGTATTTCTCCAGTATCAGTTCGATTCGTTACAGGATTCCGGCTAAAAAAACGGGGCTACCTAGAGCCCCGCTTTTTTTTCGCGATGCGGTCGCGCAGCCGGACTTCGCTTAGGCGGCGGACGCTTCCACTTCCACGAATTCGTCGCCGTTGTCACCAGCAGCAGCCTTCACCACGTCGTTCAGACGGGCTTCACGGCCTTCCAGGATCGCGTCAGCGATACCGCGGGCGTACAGCTCGACTGCCTTGGCGGAGTCGTCGTTACCGGGGATCACGTAGTCGATACCTTCGGGGTTGTGGTTGGTGTCAACCACGCCGACCAGAGGAATGCCCAGCTTCTTGGCTTCAGCGATAGCGATCTTGTGGAAGCCCACGTCGATCACGAAAATGGCGTCGGGCAGACCGTTCATATCCTGAATGCCGCCGATGTCCTTTTCCAGCTTTTCCAGTTCGCGAACGAACATCAGCTGTTCCTTCTTGGACATGGATTCCAGACCAGCTTCTTGCTGAGCCTTCATATCCTTCAGACGCTTGATGGAGGTCTTGACGGTCTTGAAGTTGGTCAGCATGCCGCCCAGCCAGCGCTGGTCAACGAAGGGCACGCCAGCGCGCTTGGCTTCTTCGGCCACCAGCTCACGGGCCTGACGCTTTGTACCCACCATCAGGATGGTGCCGCCGTTAGCAGTCAGCTGCTTGGCGAACTTCTGGGCTTCCTGGAACATCGGCAGGGACTTTTCCAGGTTGATGATGTGGATCTTGTTGCGGGCACCGAAGATGAACGGAGCCATCTTGGGATTCCAGAAACGAGTTTGGTGACCGAAGTGGACGCCGGCTTCCAGCATCTCGCGCATTGTTACTGCCATGTTAATTACCTCAAAGGTTGGGTCTAAAATCCGGCCCAACGATTGCAGCCGCCTTGAAAAAAGCGATCGCAACACCTTGAATAGGCCGGTTTGCTATTTGCCTTGCCGACTTAAAAGCAATTGCTGCAACACGCAAAACGCCATCGCATCAACCACCTTCAGAGCTTTTCAAGTCAATCCTCACGGACTAACCCTTAGCAAAGCCGCAAAATTTTAGCACACTGCCATGCAACTCGACCTCAGTCACGTCGCTCTTGAGATCCGCGAAGGCCGCCAAAGCGCCACAAACCTCATGCAAATGAGCATCGCTGCCGCGCGAAGCCCCTTGTGCGCCAACGTTTTCAGCCAGACTTTTTTTAACGAGGCACGCTGGGCTGCTGCAGAAACGCCGTCCACTACGCCCCTGGCCGGCCTGGCCATCTCGGTCAAGGATCTGTTCGACACGCAAGGCACGCGCAGCGCCGCCAGCTCCCTGGTGCTGCAGGATGCGCCCGTCGCCCAGGCAGACGCCACCGCCGTTGCCCGCCTGCGCGCGGCAGGCGCGGCCATCATCGGCCGCACCCATATGGTCGAGTTCGCTTTTTCCGGCGTGGGCGTGAACCCGCATTTCGGCACCCCGGCCGCACTGGATGCCCGCCACCCCGCCAACCCTCAGCTGGCGCCCACATGGCCGGCACGCATTCCCGGCGGCTCCTCGTCAGGAGCGGCCGTTTCCGTCGCCAGCGGCGCGGCCTGGGCAGCCCTGGGCTCGGACACCGGCGGCTCCATCCGCATTCCCGCTGCGCTCAACGGCCTGGTTGGCTTCAAAAGCACGGCCAGACTGGTCCCCACCGAAGGGACAGTGCCTCTATCGCCCACACTGGATACCGCTTGTGCCATCACCCGCAGCGTGCGCGATGCCGTGCTGCTGCACGAGATTCTGGCCGGGCGCGAAGTCGCCAAGGACGAACGCAGCCTGAGCCAGTGGCGCCTGGCAGTGCCGCGCCCCCTCTTCTTCGAGCAGATCGAACCTGCCGTGCGCAGCGCCTTCGAACGCAGCATCGCCAAGCTCCAGGCCGACGGCGCACAGATCGAGTGGATTGACTTGCCCGAGCTGGAGGAGCTGGACGGCATCAACATCATCGGCGGCTTCTCACCCACCGAAAGCTATGCCTGGCACCGGCGCCATCTGCAAGATCCCGCCAAAGCCGCGCTCTACGATCCCCGGGTGCGCTCGCGCATAGAGCGCGGCGCGAGCATGAGCGCTGCCGACTATCTGGACCTGCTGGCCGCGCGCAAGCACTGGATTGCCAGGATGGAGAGCGCCCTGGCCGGCTATGACGCCCTGCTCTCGCCCACCACACCGATCACTGCCCCCACGACTGCATCCGTCGCCCCGGCCAACGGGATCGACGCCGCAGCCGACATCAAGCGTGACGAAGAATTCTTCCGCGTCAACAGCCTGCTGCTGCGCAATACCAGCGTGGTCAATATGCTGGACGGCTGCGCCCTGTCACTGCCGTGCCACAACCCGAACGAACTCCCCATGGGTCTGATGATCTGGCATGCCGCCCTGCACGACGATGCCATCCTGAATATCAGCGCGGGCATCGAAGCCGTGCTCAATCGCAACTGACTCCCATTTTTGTAGCTATGACCGCTTATGGCTATTGGTCAACAAGGCAAAAATCATCAAAACCCACAAATACGCGGCCGGAGGCTATCCTCGGACCATGCTGCGCATTTCCCCCACCGACACCCCGCCCACCTCCATTTCCGCTGGTCAAGGCTGGCCGCTGTTCAGCACCGCCGCCACGCGGCAGATCGAGAAGGCTTGCGCCGACCGCCTGCCGCCTCACGCACTGATGGAGCGCGCAGGCCTTGCCATCGCCAAACTGGCAATGGCAATAGCCCCGCACGCACAACGCATCTGGATTGCCTGCGGCCCTGGCAACAACGGCGGCGACGGCTTCGAGGCGGCGGCGCAGCTCAGCGCCATGCTGCCCCATGCGCAAATCATGGTCAGCGAAGTGCGCGCACCTGCCGAACTTCCGTCCGATGCGCAGGTTTCCCGCAATACAGCCTTGCAGGCTGGCGTGCAATGGCTCAATGACGCCCCCGCCGATCTGGGACCACAAGACCTATGCGTCGACGCGCTGCTGGGCATAGGACTGAGCCCGCGCACTTCTGACAAGACCTCGACTGCCGATCAGCGCCTGCTGCAGTTGCTGGCCCAGGTTCGGCATTGCACCTGCAACGTACTCTGTGTAGACATTGCTTCAGGCCTCGATGCCGATACCGGTCAATATCTGAGGGAATTCGCGCCCGACCCCATCGCCGCCGACCAACGGCGCCACACGCTTGCCTTGCTGACCCTGCAGCCCGGCCTGTTCACCGGCCAGGGCCGCGATGCCTGCGGACAAATCTGGTGGGACGACCTGAGCTGCGGCATTGCCAGCGCTCCCGACGCACCAAACTCGCCCTGCCCGGCCGCTGCAGCACAGCCCAAAGCGCATCTGAGCAACCCAGCAGGCCTTACCTCCTCAAGAGCACGCCCGCACGCCAGCCACAAAGGCAGTTTTGGCGATGTGGCCGTGCTCGGTGGCGAAGGCCTGGGCTTGCGCGGCCTGTCGATGACGGGCGCAGCCTGGCTGGCGGCACTGGCTGCACTGCACGCCGGTGCCGGCCGCGTCATGCTGGCCTTGCTGGACGAGCAATCACCGCAAGGCGTTGCGCCCTGGCCGGAAATCATGTTGCGCCGGCCCGCCGCGCAGGACTGGAGCCAGGCCACCGTGGTCTGCGGCTGCGGTGGCGGCGAAGCCGTGCAGGCCTGGTTGCCTCACATACTGGCACAAGCACCACGACTGGTGCTGGATGCCGACGCACTCAACGCCGTTGCGGCCAGCCCGGTACTGGCACAGCAACTGAGCCAGCGCGCCGCACACCAGCAAACCACGGTGTTGACCCCCCACCCGCTGGAGGCCGCGCGCCTGCTGCAAACCAGTACTGCTCAAGTACAAGCCAACCGCCTTCAATCCTGCCTGCAGCTTGCCAGCAAATTTCAGTGCACGGTGCTGCTCAAGGGATCCGGCACGGTCACTGCCAATTCGCAGCAGCAAGCCTGGATCAATACCAGCGGCAATGCCCGACTGGCCACGGGCGGCACCGGCGACGTGCTTGCCGGATTGATAGCGGCGCTATGGGCACAGGGTCAAAGTGCCGATATGGCAGCGACTCAGGCCGCATTCCGCCATGGCCACATTGCAGATTGCTGGCCTGATGAACGCCCATTCAGCGCCAGTGCACTGGCTGTGCGTCTGGGCAATCAATAAACCACCAAAAACAAAGGCCTTGCCATTATCTGACAAGGCCTTTCAGCTCTTGATAGGAGAGCAATCAGCGCTCAGTCTTGCGCCTGCTGGTCTTGCTTGCTGGCGCAGCCTTGGCACCTGCCGCAGGCTGGGCCGCAGCCTTTACGACTTTGGAAGCCGACTTCGCCACAGGCTTCGCTGCGACCTTTGTTGCAGGCTTTGTTGCGGGCTTTGCGACCGACTTTGATTCGGGCTTGGCCGCAGCCTTGGCAACAGCGATGGCCGGAGCAGCAGGCGCAAGCAGGGCTGCAACCTTTTTCCTGCCTGCTGCCTTGCGCGGCTTGGCTTGCTGCACCGCTGTGACGGGCTCCATCACAGGCTCAGGCTTAGGCGCAGCTTGCTCTTGTGAGTACTCCGCCTCCAGTGCGGCCAGATTCACGCTTTTCAGCATGGCTTTCTTGGCTGCCTTTCGACCCTGCTTGGCGCGATCGGGCTCGGGAGCAGAAGCCGGACCTGCAGCGGCATTGCGCTGCGCACGATTTGCCTTGGCATCGCGGCGACTCCACTTGTCGGCATAGCCGCCCGCGCCGCGCTCGTCACGTGACTCGCGGCGACCACGCCCCTCATCCTTGGCTTGGCCACGTCCGCTGCGTGGTGTTTGCACCAAGCCATCCTCGCCATCACGAACCAGGCGGAAGTCGATGCGACGTCCGTCCAGATCCACGCGACTGACCTGCACCCGCACTCGCGCGCCAATGCCGTAGCGCACACCCGAGCGCTCACCACGCAACTCCTGGCGCGCCTCATCAAAGCGGAAATAGTCACCACCCAGCTCGGTGATATGCACCAAGCCTTCCACATACATGGCATCCAGCGTCACAAAGACTCCGAAAGTGGTCACCGAAGAAACCACGCCGGAATATTCTTCGCCCAGATGCTCGCGCATGTATTTGCACTTGAGCCAGGCCTCCACATCGCGGCTGGCCTCGTCGGCGCGGCGCTCGTTGGCACTGCAGTGCAGGCCGGCAGCCTCCCATGCCTGGAATTCCTTGGCCGCCGCGCGCTTGCGCGGCTTTTGCCCCGGCTCGACCACACGCGAGGCCAGGCGTTTGGCCATCTTCGCTTCGGCCTCACCCGGCGTCGGCAGGCTGGGCAGCTTGTAGTGCGTGCCGTTCAGCTCAGCCTTGATCACGCGGTGCACCAGCAAGTCGGGATAGCGACGAATCGGGCTGGTGAAGTGCGTATAGGCCTCAAAGGCCAAGCCGAAGTGACCCGAGCCCTCCGGCGTATAGAAGGCCTGCATCATGGAGCGCAGCAGCATGGTGTGAATCTGCTGCGAGTCCGGCCGGTCCTTGGTGGCATTGGCAATCTGCTGGAACTCCTTGGTCGAAGGGTTCTCGCTGATGCTCATGCTCAGGCCCATGGCCTTGAGGTAGTTGCGCAGGATCTCCTGCTTTTCCAGCGAAGGCTTGTCGTGGACGCGGAACAGGCCAAGCTGCCCGCTTTGGTCGATGAAATCTGCGCTGCAGACATTGGCCGCCAGCATGGCCTCTTCAATCAGCTTGTGCGCATCGTTACGGGTGCGCGGCACGATCTTTTCTATGCGACCGTTGTCGTCGCAGACGATCTGCGTCTCGGTCGTCTCAAAGTCCACGGCACCACGCGCCTCGCGGGCCTTCAGCAGAGACTGGAAGACACCATACAGATTCAGCAGGTCCTGCACGCGATCCTTGCGCTTGGCCGCTTCTGGGCCACGCGTATTGGCCAGGATTGCCGCCACCTCGGTATAGGTGAAGCGCGCATGGCTATGCATCACTGCCGGGTAGAACTGATAAGCGTGAATCTCGCCTTGCGCCGTGATCAGCATGTCACAGACCATGCACAGCCGATCGACGTCGGGGTTCAGCGAGCACAGTCCGTTGCTGAGCTTTTCCGGCAGCATGGGAATCACGCGACGCGGAAAGTACACGCTGGTGGCGCGGTCGTAGGCATCCACATCAATGGCGCTGCCCGTGGTCACATAGTGACTCACGTCGGCAATCGCCACCAGCAGGCGCCAACCCTTGCTGCGCCCCACCTTGGCAGGCTCGCAATACACGGCATCGTCAAAGTCGCGCGCATCTTCGCCATCAATGGTGACCAGCGGAATATCGGTCAGATCGATGCGGTGCTTGTAGTCTGCGGGTCGAACTTTTTCGGGCAGCACCTTGGCTTGCTCGAGACAGGCGTCGGAGAAGATATGCGGCACGCCATACTTGCGCACCGCAATCTCGATCTCCATGCCGGGGTCATCCACTTCGCCCAGCACTTCGATGATGCGGCCCACAGGCTGGCCGAACAGCGCCGGCGCCTCCGTCAGCTCCACCACCACCACCTGCCCCGGCTTGGCCGCGCCTGTGGCGTTGGAAGGAATCAAAACATCCTGACCGTAGCGTTTGTCTTCAGGGGCCACAAGCCAGACACCGCTTTCCTGCAAAAAGCGACCAATGATGGGCTGATCGGGACGCTCCACGATTTCCACCACACGCCCTTCGGGGCGACCGCGATGATCATGACGGGCAATGCGCACCTGGACCCTGTCCTTGTGCAGCACGGCACGCATTTCATTGGGGGGAAGGTAGATGTCACGCTCACCATCGTCGCGGACGACAAAGCCATGACCGTCGCGATGGCCCTGCACAGTGCCCAAAATTTCTTCGTTCATATCGGCAACTTTTGCGCGAGGGTTCATTTTTTTGATATACAATCTATGTCTTTCCTGAGATGCCCAGGTGGCGGAATTGGTAGACGCACTAGTTTCAGGTACTAGCGGGTAACTCCGTGGAGGTTCGAGTCCTCTCCTGGGCACCAAGTTTAACGACAACCTGCAAGGGTTGAAACAAACTTGGAAAACATTCCCCAAAAGGGATGCTTTCAAGCCAAGCGGCATCTTAGAGAATTTGAAGATTCGGATTGAACGCAAGAAAATGCATTACAATACGAAGCTTCCCTGAAAGCCCAGGTGGCGGAATTGGTAGACGCACTAGTTTCAGGTACTAGCGGGTAACTCCGTGGAGGTTCGAGTCCTCTCCTGGGCACCAAATACGACAAGCCGTTGCATGCAGATGCAGCGGCTTTTTCGTTTTCACCGCCACCTCAGTAGCCGCGAAAAGTTTTCTGAAAAATCCACGCAAACCGGCTTGAGCAGTGCTCAAGCTGCTATACAATTCACTCACTCTGAAATGCCCAGGTGGCGGAATTGGTAGACGCACTAGTTTCAGGTACTAGCGGGTAACTCCGTGGAGGTTCGAGTCCTCTCCTGGGCACCAAATACGACAAGCCGTTGCATGCAAATGCAGCGGCTTTTTCGTTTTCACCGCCACCTCAGCCGTCGCGAAAAGTTTTCTGAAAAATCCGCGCAAACCGGCTTGAGCAGTACTCAAGCTGCTATACAATTCACTCACTCTGAAATGCCCAGGTGGCGGAATTGGTAGACGCACTAGTTTCAGGTACTAGCGGGTAACTCCGTGGAGGTTCGAGTCCTCTCCTGGGCACCAAATACGACAAGCCGTTGCATGCAAATGCAGCGGCTTTTTCGTTTTTGCCGTCACCTCAGCAGCCGCGAAAAGTTTTCTGAAAAATCCACGCAAACCGGCATGAGCAGCCCTCCAGCCGCTCTATAATGCAACCACTCTGAAATGCCCAGGTGGCGGAATTGGTAGACGCACTAGTTTCAGGTACTAGCGGGTAACTCCGTGGAGGTTCGAGTCCTCTCCTGGGCACCAAACACGACAAGCCGTTGCATGCAAATGCAGCGGCTTTTTCGTTTTCATACTCCAACGCCGAAGGCAACTCCGGGCGAGCTGGCCTCTACCCCTCGCACTTCCGATCCCGCGAGTCGACAAGGATCGCCAAGCCCCAGAACGCCCCATCGACAACTCGCACAAAAAAGTACCTCAACCGGCCTGGCAGCGACTTTGAACGCTATATAATTCAAGCCATCCTGAAAGCCCAGGTGGCGGAATTGGTAGACGCACTAGTTTCAGGTACTAGCGGGTAACTCCGTGGAGGTTCGAGTCCTCTCCTGGGCACCAAACACGACAAGCCGTTGCATGCAAATGCAGCGGCTTTTTCGTTGACGCCCCCCCGCCAATAGTAAGCAGCACTGACCCGTGCGGCCGGTGCTCGTTGTACAGCCGGACCGATTCGCACACCATGGTACGTGCCAGCGGGAGATCTGCAGGTCGCTGCAGCAAGCATTCCATCACGTGCCAGCCAACGATCTTGCGCGAGCAGGCATCGGTCACCATCAAACAGGCAGCCTTCTCCTTAGTGGGCAGATACGTCATGTCAGCGACCCACAGCTGCGCACAGCCACTGGCCACTGTTTTAGCCCAACCCTCCTTGAATAGATTGGCATGCCGTCGGTAGTGATGGTGGCTATGGGTGGTCTTGTGGTACACGTGCAGCGGCCGCACCAGCATGCGCGCTTCGCACAGCACGCCGAACAGTGCATTGCGCCCGATCTGGATTCCCGCCTGATCAAGCGGCAGCTTGAGCAAGTGCAGCAGTTTGCGCATGCCAATGCGTGGCTGATGACACCGCTCTTCGCCGACCACCGCTTTGTCCTGTTCGCTGCGTGCATGCAGGCAGGCCAGGCGCTTGTAGTGCGCCTGACGGCTGACCCCCACGTAGCGGCAAGCCCTCGCCACGCTCAACCCTTGGACGAGCCGCTGCGCGAGGACTTGCCGAAGGCTTTTTTACGACGCGCACTCCATAGTCCTTCTTGAGAACATCCAGCATCGCTTCGAACAGCTGGGCCTTCTCATTGACCTCTTTGAGCTGCACTTGCAAGGCTTTGATCTGCTGCTCGGGCGTCAGTGCTGGGGGAGGTCTTGTCAGTGGGCATAGCTGCACATGATGCACCACGCCCCCCAACCTTGGCGACCGTGCTTGCGCAACCGTCGATCGACCCTGGATCCCGTAACGCGCCTGTGCTTGCCTGTACGTCAACTCGCTTTTTTCTACCTGCTCGACCACTGCCAGCTTAAAAGCCAGCGTGTAATCCCTCTGGGTTCGCTTGGAGCCTGATTCCATGAGACTTGCCTTTTCCTTCAAGAAAAGGTGTCAACCTCCGGCAGGACGGATCACACAAATGAAAAAGGGAGCCTAACGACTCCCTTTTTCTTTAGCAATCGCCTCCCATCGAGGCGATATGTCGCTTACTTGCGCAGCAATTGCTTGAGCGCGGTCTGCAGGCGACGGGCAGATGCCTCATCGCTGGCACTGCTCAGCACAGTCGCCACATCCTGACCCCAGGTCTGCTGAGGCGAAGGATCGTTGCGGCGGGTCAGCATCTGCAGCTGCAGCGCACGGCGTGCCGTCAGCTGATCGGCAGGAGTGTGCACATCGGCAGCCATTTCCAGGCGCAGCAGGGCCTCTGCAGCATTGCCCTTGGGCGCAGCAGCCACAGCGCCGGACCAGGAAGAGCGCACAGGCGCCGTCACCTTGCCGCCCAGTTGCTGAGCCGATGGCAGCTGCGCAGCATCACGAGCCTGCCAGGCACCGAGCAACTGAGTCAGCGCTTCGCCGTGTGCCTGAGCCGCCAGCTTGCGCAGAGCTTCCTGGGCATGCTCCACGGCATCACGCTGGGCACGGAAGGCTGGATCGGCCAGGCGCGGCCCGCGCTCCTCACGCGTGAACTCGCGACGACCACGACCGGCATCGCGGCTGTCGCGACCATCACGGCCACCGCGCTCGCCACGCGCTGCATCGCGGCCACGGCCGCCATCCTTGCGATCGCCAGGACGAGCACCTGCAGCAGCTGCAGCTTCCTTCCTCATGCCAGGGCGGTCATCGCCACGCACGGCCACCACGGGGCGTGCCGGCTTGGCCACTGCAGCGGCTTCGCTCGCTTGCGCCTCAACAGCTTCAGACGCTTGCTCCGTCTGGGCCTGGTTTTCATCAGACTTGGCGGGCTGAGCCTTGATGGCTGCTTCGAGCTCGGCCAGCGCTGCGTGAATCTTTTGGACATCGCCGCTGGCATTGGCCGCCTCGACCGCCTTGGACGCATCCAGCACACGACGGTCATGCTCGGACAACTCAACCGCCACCGGGCTGCGACCACCGCGCTCCACGCTCTTGCGATTGAAGGCATCGTCCAGCGGCTTGCGGAATGCATCCCAGAGCTTTTGCTCGTGCTTGCGATCCAGTGGCACCACCTGGGCTTCGGCCTGCCAGCGCTGCTGCAGCGCCTTCACGGCGTCGATGCGCAGACTGGGGGCGGCACCCAAGGCCGTGGCTTCGTCGATCATGGCATGGCGACGCTCCAGGCTAGCCTTTTGTGCAGCCTGCAGGGGCGCTTCGGCAGCAGCCATGGCCTGCTTGAACAGGGGCTGCAGCTCGGCAAACAGCTTTTCGCCGATATGGCCGCTTTCACGCCAGCGCTCACCAAACTGGCGCAGCGCGCGCAACATGTTCTTCCAGTCCTGGCTGGCCGCATTGGCTGCAGCCCAGGCCTTGATTTCTTCGATCAGAGCCAGACGCTGAGCCTTGGCCTGCGTGCTGTCCTGACGAATCTTGTCGTGCCAGGACTCGACCACCTTGTAGGCTGCGTTGCAGGCCTCGTCAAACTTCTTCCACAGCGCATGATTGGCCACGGCACCTTGGTCGGCCTGCTTCCACTGTTCACGCAGGCTGCGCAGGGTTTCCTGGATCTTGCGACCACCCAGTGCCTGACCTTCGGGACGGTTGAGCAAGGCTTCTGCCTTGGCCACCAGGTCTTCGCGCAGTTTCTCGGCCAGATGGCGCTGCCAACCCTCGGCTTCACCGGCGGCCAACAGGGCCTCATGCACTTCGCCCACCAGCGCTTCGTCCACAAAGCGGCCATGGGCCTTGATGGCTGCGCGCATGGCCTGGACGGCTTCGGAGCCGGCCTGGCTGTTGCCAGCTGCAGTTTCAGCCTTCAGCGCCTGCAGGGCCTGATCCAGGCCAGCCTTGGCGGCTTCCACCTGTTCGGGCGTGGGCTTGCCACGGCCAGCAGCAGCTGCGCGCGGTGCAGCGGGCTTGCCCACTTCCACAGCAGCGGCTTCGGGAGGCAGACCGCGAGCCACGCGGATTTCGTCGGCCCAGACAGGAACCGTGGGCAACGGCGCAGCCTCGTCGGCGGCAGCGGCCTCGGTCTGTGCCAGTGCAGACTGGAAAGCATCCCAAACCAGCGCCAGTTGTGCAGAAGCTGCCTCCAGCTGAGGAGGGAAACGGCCGTCCACGCTGCTCCAGCTGGCATCGCCGGTCAGCTCCTTGGCCTGCTCCTGCCAACGCGCGACATCGACCCCCAGGGCTTCCAGCACCGCCTTGGCATCCTTCCAGGACTTGATGGACAGTACTTCGATGCGCTGCGCCAGCAGCAGCGCCACTTCGCGCTGCACCTGGGTGCGATGCTGCAGGTCTTCCACAGCCTTCACGCGCTCGCCCAGTCGGGCCTTGAACTGCGACAGAGGCTCGCGCGACAGCGCGGCACCGGCCTTGGCTGCATCACGCTGCCAGGCAGCTGCAGCTGCGGCATCGAAGGGCTCTGCAGCCAGCAGGGCCTGAGCCTTCTCGGCCCATTCCACGGAAATTTTTTCCTGATTGGCGGTACGACGGATTTCGTCAAGGCGCTCGCGCACGGCACGGGCAGCACTCTTGTCGCCCTTGCTCAGTTCCTTGTGAACGTCCTGGAGTTGCTCGACCGTGGGCTGAGTCGCCAACCAGTCGCGAATGCGCGCGGCGCGATCACCCGACGTCTCGGCGGAGAAAGCACCACCCGTCAATGCATCCAGCGGATGTTGCTCAGTATTCTTGGCAGAGGCCGGGTTCACTTCAGATGCATCAGACATGGTGCTGCTAGGAGAAATAGATGTCATGTAAGGGTCAGGAAATGCTTGGCAGCCAGCGCAGTCAACGCTGCAACAGGCCAGTGCCAACCCACATGAGGGCAGACTTTCCAAGCGCAAGCCCAGGCACATGAGCACCTGGGCAAACCGGTATTTTCGCCTTTATTTAAAGGCAAGCCAAAAAATGCGAAATCGAGGGGTGTTTTGCAGCACTTTCATCACTGCGCAGACAGGCTCAACTGGGCTCGTGGCGTCCAGTCCTTGTCCTGTGCATCCAGCTTGGGAGCACCCAGGAACAGACGCTCCAGCGGCAGCTGTTGGGTGGCTAGATAGTCCCGCACAGCCACGCCACGCGCCAGCGCCAGCTCGCGCATGGCATCGTCGGGCACGTTGATGCTGGCCACCAGCAGCGCCGTCATCTGGTCGGCAGGCAGGTCCTTTGCCATTCCGACCATATTGCGGGGCTTTTTGATGTCGGCACGGCCGTAAACGGCCTTGAGCAGAGCCGGGCGCTCGGCTTCGCTGAACTCCATCACCTCGTCGCCGCTCTTGCCTTCGCGAATCACGTTGCGGCGCTTTTGGGCCAGCAGCAGACGGTCCAGCTCTTCAGTCTTCCAGGCCTCCTTGTCTTGGGCCTCACGCGACTCGCCCACCACCGTCATCTTGAGCGCGGGACGGTCGTTGAGTGCCTTGACGATCTTGGCCAACTGCTCCCTGGCCTTTCCATCGAGCTTGGCGCTGCCCGGCGCAAAGTTGACTGCGCCCGACTCGTCGCCACCCGAAAACGCTCCCGACAACAGCGCAAACGGCGCGGTCACGGCCTTCATGATGATGTTGCCGATCACCTTGAAGATGATGGGCGCCAGACGGAACTGCGGGTCGTTGAGCGAGCCGCTCAGAGGCACATCGAGATCGATCACACCGTTGCGGTCGGACAGCAGGGCCACGGCCAGCTTGACGGGCAGCGATGCGGGCGCGCCTTCCACCTTGTCGCCAAAGGTCAGTTGGCGCAGCACCAGCTTGTTCGATGCCGTGAGCTGCCCATCAGGCTGCACCTTGTAGTTCACATCCATATAGAGCTTGCCGCGCTCGATGCCATAGCCCGCATACTTGATGGAATATGGAGACAGCGGCGACAGCTCCAGGTCATTCATCTGGGCGCGCACATCCAGCGCCAGAGGCTTGGCCAGCGGGTTGACCTTGCCGCTGATATCGAGCATCGCCGTACCCTGGGCCTTGCCCTTGATTTCAAGATCGGCCATTTGCGGCTCTACCTGGCCTGCAGGAGCCTGCGAAGAGAAGGCGCTCAGACGGCCGTTCAGCTCACTCAGATCGGCCGAATAGTTGGGCTGAATGAAGTAGTCGGAGAACTGCACCTTTCCGCCCGTCAGCACAATGGGCCCGACCTTGATGATGGGCATGGGGCCGGCATCTTCGGGCTTCACGTGCTCGGCCACGGGCTTGCTGCGTTCGGGCTTCTCGCCAGCAGCCGCCTGTGCGTTCGCCTCTTCGTTCTGCGCGACGGACTGCTCGGACTTTTCGGTCTTCACGATGTCCTGCAGATTGATGCGGCCGTTGCGCTGCACGATGACGCGCGCAAAAAAGTCGCTCAGCGCGGTTTCGCGCACGCTCACCCGCAGGGGCTGGGCCGGTTGCATATTCAGATCCAGGCCGCGCACCACCAGTGTTTTCCAGGCCAGCAAATCATCGCCCAGACCCAGACCTGTGCGCGCAGCCAATGCCTTGGCACGGTCTGCCGTGGAGTCATTGAGCACCGCCGTCAGCGCCCCCTTGGCGGTACTGGGCTTGCCCACCAGCTCCTGCACCGGAGCTGCAAGCGTGGAGCGTACGCGCAGGTCGTTGAGCTCCACATCGCCCAACACAGACAACTGCGGCCCCTTGGCATGGGCCAGATAGTTAAGCTTGCCCCGGAAGTTGCCGTCGGCACGCACCAGATCCACATTGAGCTTGTGACCGAAGTACGGCTCCAGCGCATGCAACGGCACGGCACGGGCCTGCAACTGACCTTGCGCCGAAACAGGGGCCAGACCCAACTGCCCATTGAACTGAATATGACCTGCCTGCACACGGCGACTGGCAGCCAGCTGAGCCGAGACCTCCAGCGGAGTCGGCGCTGCCTTGGCCGCCAGAGGCTCGAAAGCCCCCAGGCGTACGCGCAAGGCGCTCACATCCAGCTGCACGGGCCGCGCATTCGCGCCTTGCACAGGTGCTGCATCGCGAAACTGCAACGCACCGCCATCCACGGCAATCGCTGCCAACTTGACCGACCAGGGCTTGCCCGGCTCCGCCTTGCCGCCCTGCGTTGCCGGCTTGGCCGCAGGCGCTGCCACGGGCGCTGCCACGGGCAACCAACGCTCGTACATCCAGTGCCCTTGTGCGTCACGCATTGCCGCGAGTTGCGGCTTCTGCACGGCAATGGCCTGCACCTGCACCTGCCGGGCAGCAAGATCGACCTGAACGCCGCTGACCTTGATCTGCTCGATATTGACAGGGGCCTGCTTGTCCTGCAGTTGCAGCTTGTCAGCGGTCAGCTCTGTCACCTCTGCCACAACGTTGCCCTCACCCCAGGAGATCCGGGCATCGGCGCCCAGCATGGCGCTTAGCTGCGGCTTGAAGTGCGCTTCTATATAGGGCTGCACCCATTGCAGCGGCATCTGCTCGAGCTTGAGATTGAGACTGCCCGCCTTGTCCGTGGCTTCTCCATCCACAGCCAGCCTGGCTGCCCCTTCCCCCCGGGCCTGCTCAGCCGTTTGCAGGCCTGCAGTGGCCGTCAGTTGCAAAGGCGCATTCATGGGCCAAGCCAGATTCTTGGCCTGCAGCACCAAAGGAGCCAGAGTCAGGGCTGCAGGTGCCGCGCCTGTAGCCGCATCCCTCCAATGGACCGTAGCGCTATCAATATCGAACTGCTTTACGCTCACTGCGAGGGGCTGGGCGGGCGTCTCGGCCTTGGTACCCGCTTGGACCGAAGCCTTGGTGTCGGAGGAGTCAGACGCAGGCCCTGCATTCTCGGCAGGCGCTGCTGCAGCGGCGGACGGCGCATGCAACCCCAGCCAGTTGATCACGCCCTGCGCATTGCGGCTGGCATGAATCTCGGGTTTGACCCAGCGCATAGTCTCCAGCGCAATCTGGCTCTGCAGAGGTTGAGCATTCTGGAGCTGCAACTCCAGCGCCTCAAAGTTCAGCAGCGGCGCACTCTGGCGGTCTTGCAATACGACATTGCTCAGGGCCAGCTTGCCGCTGATGCTGACTACAGGCTGATCTTTTTGCTCGAAGCTGATCTGCAGATCCGTATCGAGCACTCCCGAGAGGGGTTGCACGGGAACGCTGGCAGGCACATAGCCCAGATAAGGGGCCAGATCGATTCGATCCCATTTGAGGTGCATCGCCGTCTGACGGGTGTCGGTGAACGGCGTGCTCTCGCCCGACGTGTCGAACTTGCTGCCGTTGAGATCGAATGCCAGATGCGGCAGCACCTTGATCTCGCGCTTGGACGCCAGATTGCTGATGAAAGGAATGCTCAGCTGCAAATCCTTGAGTTCATGCTTGCGCTGCACAAACTCGTCATTCAGTTCGATACGGCCATCGCGCAACGCAATGTTGTAGAGCGCAAAGCTCACGGGCTTGGACGGCTCTTCGTCCTTTGGCTCGGAGAGCCTGGCAATCACATCGTCGATATCGAGCTTGCCCAGTGAATGCTGGGTCAGGCGCACCACCGGCGCATCGACCTCGATCGCATCCAGCACAGGAGCGAGCCTGAACAAGGACTGCGCGCTGGCATTGATGAAGATGCGCTTGATCTCCAGCTGAGGTTCCGCTGCGGACTTCAGATTGGTTTGGCCTGAAGGGCTTTGTGCATCAGAACCATCAGCTACCTTTTTTATAGCTTTATCAATCACCAGATCATGCAAGGTGATGGACATGGCCCAGGGAGCAAACTCGATCTTGCCTACATGCACGCCACGCCCCAGCTTCTCGGAAGCCTGTTTTTCCAGCTGGCTCTTGGCGACCCAAGGCACTACCGCCCAAAGCAGCAGCCACAACAGCAAAAGAGCAAGAACAGACCAGATCAGCCGACGAAGCCAGCGATTCGATGTGAGCAAGGACATGGGTAATTGTTATTGATGCAGAGAATGAAAGCCTTCCAAGACTCTCAGGGGCGGGACCCGCCACGCGCCCGGAACACCACTGTACCTTGAGCGCACCCTGGTGTATCTAGATTGCGCTCTATATATAGATAGAGGCAAGAGGCGTTTACAGGGAGAAGTTTGCGCTATCGGAATACCCGCCAGAGGCCGATGCGCGCGGAAAAATGCAAACAATGCGCTGCGGAAAAAGACTCGCCGGAAATGACAAAGCCCGGAAGTGGCGAAACCGACTTCCGGGCTTTACGGCCGGTACCAGACCGGACCGTTTTTCGCGGTTCAAGGAGGGTGTGGTCCTTGCCGCTGGAAGCAAAGATTGCTCCCTTTTGTGCCTCAAGCGAAGATAAAGAGCAAGTGCCAACAGCCCATGGAATCAAAGGCCTCGGCGGAGTTTGCTTTTCCTTTCCTTTGGCAAGCACCTGCAACTTGCAGGCAGATTCACTATATCTGTGCTCGCGTAGGGCTACCAGGCTTTTTGCACTTTATTTCGCCTTGATGACAAATAAAACGATGTGAGCGTATACACCTCTTGAATCCGTGATTTTTTGCTGTAATTTTTCGAGCAAGCTGTACATTCATACAGTTTTTATATAATTTAAAAATCTAAAAAGTATTTTTGTTAGTGTTGACTGAATATTTAGAGCGCTTCTAGAATCCGCCAGCGCTCGAAATGAGCGTTTTTTGTTTCCGCTGCCTCACGACTGAGCAGACCGATCGGCGCCCCAAGGGGCGCTTTTAATCGGCCCGCAGCAAACCTCATCGGCCAGTTGTCCTGGTTGCTCCGCGAGATTGATCCGGTGCGACCTCGGGCGATAGCCAAGAAAGGACAAGCTATGCCAGCGTCAGGAAAATTAATCGCCTCCGCGCGAACGTTGGGCCATAAGACGGCCCACGGTTTTCTTGCTCTTACTCACAACGGTTTCGCCCTGCTGGGCTTGGCCGTGGCCATTTCGGCCCTGATTTTGATCTCTCGTCCGGACCTGCGTCTGGCCGGCGCCACCGAACTGCGCGAGTGGCTCGACACACGTCTGCCCGCCAGCACCGTTGTAGCGGCCGCCGAAGTGGAGGAAGCCCCTGCTTCCGCCAACATCGTCGTCGCCAGCGACCGCGCCACGGCCGTCAACCCCAAGAACCTGCCCAAGGAGCAGGCGGCTGTCGCCTACTGGCTCAGCAAAAAATACCGGGTGGCGCCCGAACCGATTGCCGCCCTGGTCAGCGAAGCCTATGCCCAGGGCAAGGCCAACAAGCTGGACCCGACGCTGATTCTGGCCATCATGGCGATTGAGTCGAGCTTCAACCCGTTTGCCCAAAGCTCGGTCGGCGCCCAGGGCCTGATGCAGGTGATGACCTCCGTGCACACCGACAAGTACGAAAGCTTTGGCGGCCAGCACGCGGCCTTCGACCCCGTCACCAATCTCAAGGTCGGAGTCAAGGTGCTCAAGGAGTGCATTGCCCGCGCCGGCTCCATCGAGGGTGGGCTGCGCTATTACGTGGGCGCAGCCAATCTTCCTTCGGACGGCGGCTATGCGGCCAAGGTGCTTGCCGAACACCAGCGCCTGCGCCAAGGCGTGGGTCTGCAGGCCAGCCCGCTGATGACGGCCAAGTCCGACGAAGCCACCAAGGTCTCTCACGCTCAGCAAGTGGCACTGGCCAACTCCAACCTCTAAGCGGCAGATCCCTGCATTTCTCAAGCTGGCTGCGGCCAGCTTTTTTTATGCCCCGGCCAGGGCCAGCGGGAAAAACGGGCATAGGCTCTGCGGCCATGCCGGCTCAGCTACACTAGCGGGTGTACGCAACTGGCGATAGGCGCAGAATTTTCTGCCGCTGACGTGGAATCCGGCAGACTGCAAGGTCTGTGAACCACCGGGGAGCGTACCGCCCAGGGTCGCAGCGACTGCAGCCTGCAAGCGTTTCAGCCGTTCGCCTGGGCAGCCCTTGGCCTCAAGGGAATTTCTAAGTTCACAGGACTGCCATGTTTCAACGCACCGATACCGTCGCGAAAGTCGACCCCGAACTGTTTGCAGCTATTGAAGCTGAAGACCATCGCCAGCAAGAGCACATCGAGCTGATCGCCAGCGAGAACTACTGCTCGCCTGCCGTGATGGAAGCCCAGGGCTCCCAGCTGACCAACAAGTACGCCGAAGGCTACCCCGGCAAGCGCTACTACGGTGGCTGCGAGCATGTGGACGTGGTCGAGCAACTGGCCATTGACCGCATCAAGCAGATCTTTGGCGCCGAAGCTGCCAACGTGCAACCCAATTCCGGCTCTCAGGCCAACCAGGCAGTGCTGATGGCTTTCGCCAAGCCCGGCGACACCATTCTGGGCATGAGCCTGGCCGAAGGCGGTCACCTGACCCACGGCATGGCGCTGAACATGTCCGGCAAATGGTTCAAGGCCGTCTCCTATGGCCTGAACGCCGACGAAGCCATCGACTACGACAAGCTCGAAGAGCTGGCGCGCGAGCACAAGCCCCGCATCATCGTGGCCGGCGCTTCCGCCTATGCCCTTCGCATCGACTTCGAGCGCTTCGCAAAAATCGCCAAGGAAGTCGGAGCCATCTTCTGGGTGGACATGGCCCACTATGCCGGTCTGATCGCCGCAGGCGTGTACCCCAACCCCGTGCCCCACGCCGACGTGGTCACCACCACCACTCACAAGAGCCTGCGCGGCCCTCGTGGCGGCGTGATCCTGATGAAGGCCGAGCACGAGAAGGCCATCAACAGCGCCATCTTCCCCGGCCTGCAAGGCGGCCCCCTGATGCATGTCATCGCCGGCAAGGCCGTGGCCTTCAAGGAAGCCCTGACTCCCGAGTTCAAGGCCTACCAGGAACAGGTCGTGAAGAATGCCAAGGTGTTTGCCGAGACGCTGACCGAGCGCGGTCTGCGCATCGTCTCCGGCCGCACCGAAAGCCACGTGATGCTGGTGGACCTGCGTGCCAAGGGCATTACCGGCAAGGCTGCCGAAGCGGCCCTGGGTCTGGCTCACATCACCGTGAACAAGAACGCCATCCCCAACGACCCCGAGAAGCCCTTCGTGACCAGCGGCATCCGTATCGGCACTCCTGCCATGACCACCCGTGGTTTCGGCGAGGAAGAAACCCGCATCACCGCCAACCTGGTGGCTGACGTGCTGGACAAGCCCGAAGACGAAGCCAACCTGGCCGCCGTGCGCGCCAAGGTGGCCGAGCTGACTGCCAAGTTCCCTGTCTACAGCAAGTAAATCCTGCTGCGCTGAGCTGCCATGAAGTGCCCCTTCTGCAACCACCCGGACACGCAAGTTGTTGAAACCCGCGAGTCCGAGGACGGGGGCTTCATCCGCCGCCGCCGCCGCTGTGGCGGCTGCGACAAGCGCTTCACGACCTACGAGCGCCCCGAGGTCAGCTTTCCGACCGTGGTCAAGAGAGACGGCCGGCGCATCGAATACGAGCGCGCCAAGCTGCAAGGCTCTTTTCAGATCGCGCTGCGCAAGCGCCCCGTGAGCACCGAGCTCATCGATGCAGCCATAGAGCGCATCGAGGACAGGCTGCTCAATCTGGGTCAGCGTGAAATCGACTCCAGCCGCCTCGGCGAGCTGGTGATGGACGAGCTCAAGGGCCTGGACAAGGTCGGCTATATCCGCTTTGCCAGCGTCTACCGCAGCTTCGAGGATGTGGACGACTTCAAGAACATCATGGATGAGGTTCGCAGTCCCAAGGCCAAGGCCGCCAGAAAGCCCCAGGCCTGAGCGCCGCCATGACAAAAGCCACCCTCGGGTGGCTTTTGTTTTGTGTGCCTGGCGGCAGGCAAACGCTATGAAATAGTGAGCACAAATCGCATGATGTAAAATGATATCAGATATATTTTCATCTTAAATCCTTAATGGACAAGCGTAATACGCTCCTTTAAAGGTAGCGCCATCGGGCCGCTGCGGCTTTGCTCGCGCACATGCTCGGCCAGGGCATCCAGATCCAGCATGCCGCCCACCACATCGATGCCTTGCGTGAAGATGCTGAAGTTGTCGCCGCCGCTGCCCAGATAGCTTTGCAGTCCCACACGGTAGTGCTGCGACATCTCGAGCCGCCGGCCGTTCAGGCGCAGCTCGCTCACACGCCGGCCTGCGGGCTGGCTGCGGTCGAAGCGGTAGCTGAAGCCCTCGGACACCTGCAGGATGCGCGGCGCGCTCACGGTGTTGCTGCCGCTGTCGAATTGCTGCTCCAGCGCCTGGCGAATCTGCTCGCCCGTCAGGCTCATCACCATCAGCGTATTGCCGAACGGCTGAACGCTGAACAGCTGTCCATAGGTCACGCTGCCGTCGACCGCAGGCACCAGGTCGGCGCGCACGCCGCCGGGGTTCACAAAGGCCAGCTGCGCCCCGCCCGCAGCGGCATCGCGCGTGGCCGCGAGTATGGAGTCGGCCACGATGCGCCCCATCACGCTTTCGCCATTGACTTGAGGCATGCGGCTGGCAGCTGCGGCCAGCCGCCCTGCCTCGGCTTCGGCCAGCGGCCGGGCCGCAGCCTGGTAGCGCGCCACCAGCGCCGCAACCTGGGCGTCGGCATCAAAGACCGGAAATTCGGGCTGCAGGCCCACCAGACCGGCAGGGTTGCGATAGGCCTCGCCCTGCACAATATTCTGGCGCGCCGATTTGCGGCTCACGCGGCGTGTGCGCGCATCCACCGTGAGCCTGACCTCGGTCAGCAGCGTGCCGTACTGGCCGGCGCTGGTCAGTAAAAACGGCTTGCGGGCATCCACCCTGGCGTAATCGCAAATATAGGAGCGATGGGTATGACCGGAGATCACCACATCGACCTCGCCCGAGAGCAGCTCCAGAATCGGCACGATGGCGCCGGAGAGGCCTTTGCAGCTATCGTCCTGCAGGCCGGACGTGGTGGCCCCGCCCTCATGGATCAGCACCACGATCACATCGGCCCCCTGCGCACGCAACTGTGGAATCAGCGCATTGGCCGTCTGCGCCTCGTCGGCAAACGTCAGCCCCCTGACCCCGCTGGGGCGCACCATATGCGGCGTGTTCCTGAGCGTCATGCCGATAAAGCCCACGCCTATGCGCAGACCGTCCTGCTCGAAGAACTTCACCCCGGTTGCCGGCAGCAGCGGCCGGCCGTCGCCGCGCAGTGTATTGGCCGCAAGAAACGGGAACTGCGCCCCCTTGAAGGGCTTGCTGATCTGGCAGGGCTGCTTGTTCGTGAACTTCTCGCAGCCACCGCTTTGCATGCGCAGCAGCTCGGCCACACCCTGGTCGTATTCGTGATTGCCGGTGGCCGCGAAGTCCACCCGCATGAGGTTGAGCACTTCTATCGTCGGCTCATCGAGAAACAGCGCAGAGACCATGGGCGAAGCCCCGATCATGTCCCCGGCCGCGACCAGCGCCACATGGCGGCTGGCCTGGCGGCGCTGCGCGATGGCCCGGGCCATGTAGGCCACGCCGCCAGCGGGCACGGCGACGTTCCGCCCCTGCGCATTCTGGGCCGTCACCGCCAGCCCGGGCGGCTCCAGATGGCCGTGCAGGTCATTGAAGCCCAGCACGGTGATCTCCATGCTGGCCGGCCTGAGCGCACCGCCACCACAGGCACTCAAACACAGCGCGAGCAGCGCAGCGCACATGGGACGGGAGGCATTGCGAAAAGCGCAACGCCAGCCTGGCGACAAGGCGCGAGACTGGCGTTGATCCGGTTTTTTGTCAGCTGCAACCATCGGACTCTCCTGAGTCAGAGGTTGTAACGCACAAAAAGGTCTGGGCGATGTCAGCTGGCCGAGGCCGGAATCGGGGCCAAGCCGGAATCCACATCGGCATTCTGCGCGCGGTGGCGCAGCGCATGGTCCATCACCACCAGCGCCAGCAGCGCCTCGGCAATCGGCGCGGCACGAATGCCCACGCAAGGGTCGTGACGGCCCTTGGTGATGACTTCGGTGCTTTGACCTTGCATATCGATGGATTCACGCGGCGTGATGATGGAGCTGGTGGGCTTGATGCCGATGCGCACTTCCAGATCCTGGCCGGTGCTGATGCCGCCCACGATACCGCCCGCGTTATTGCTGCGGAAACCCTCGGGACTCAGCGAATCGCCATGCGTGGTGCCGCGCTGGGCCACGCTGTCAAAGCCTGCGCCGATCTCCACGGCCTTGACGGCATTCAGGCCCATCATGGCGTAGGCGATGTCGGCGTCCAGTCGGTCATACAGGGGCTGGCCCAGGCCGACCGGCATATTGCTGGCGTTCACACGCAGCGCCGCACCGCAGGAGTCGCCGCTCTTGCGCAGCTGCTCCATGTATTCCTCGAAGCGGCTCACATCGGCCACGGGCGCGAAAAAGGGGTTGTGCGGCACATGCTCCCAGCTCTCGAAACCGATGGGCAGCTCGCCGATCTGGGTCATGCAGGCGCGGAACTCGGTGCCGAACTTTTCCTTGAGCCACTTCTTGGCCACGGCACCTGCGGCCACGGTAGGCGCCGTCAGGCGTGCCGAGGAGCGGCCGCCGCCGCGCGGATCGCGGATGCCGTATTTCTGAAAGTAGGCGTAGTCGGCATGACCGGGACGAAAGCTCTGCGCAATATTGGAGTAATCCTTGCTGCGCTGATCGGTGTTGCGGATCAGCAGGGCGATCGGCGTGCCCGTGGTCTTGCCTTCGTACACGCCGGAGAGAATCTCCACCGCATCGGGCTCGTTGCGCTGCGTGACGAACTTGCTGGTGCCGGGGCGACGACGATCCAGATCATGCTGGATATCCGCCTCGCTCAAGGCCATGCCCGGGGGGCAGCCGTCAATCACACAGCCAATGGCCGGACCGTGGGACTCACCAAAATTGGTGACCGTGAAAATAGTGCCGAAGGTATTGCCGCTCATAGGCTGCCGATTATCGTTGAAGTGATGATTAACGGCTGCGCGCTGTCATGCCTAAAGTCTTTTCACCATGCTCAGACCAGGCTGGACATGAAAAACCCCGCCTCGGCGGGGTCTGCAGCAAAAGCCGGGCGTGAAAAGCGGGCTTATTCGGCACCCTGGCGCTCGCCTTCGGGCCAGTCGCGGATATAGGCCTTGAGCATGCGGTTCTCGAAGTTCTGGCTGTCCACCACGGCCTTGGCCACGTCATACAGCGAGATCACGCCCATCAGCATGCGCTTGTCCATCACGGGCATGTAGCGCGCATGGCGGTCCAGCATCATGCGGCGCACTTCGTCCATATCGGTTTCCATGGTGCAGGTCATGGGCGCGTCGTCCATGGCGCCGCGCACGGAGAGGTTCTCCACGCCGCCGGTCTTCACAAAGCCCTGGATCACTTCGCGGAAGGTGAGCATGCCCACCACATCGCCGTGATCCATCACGACCAGCGAGCCAATGTCCTTCTCCGACATCACCTGCACCGCCGCGGCCAGGCTTTCGTCGGGCGACACCGTGTACAGGGTATTGCCTTTGACGCGCAGGATGTCACTAACTTTCATTGCTGTTCTCCGAAATCTGTTTGGCACGCCGTGGCAGCTTTTGTCCTGCATGTGTCAGCACATGCGGCATCGCTTTACACAGAATGCAGGTGCGTGCACAAATATAGCCCACAATGGCTTGCATTGAGAAAAACTAAAGCAATGACGAAACATATGAATTTCTACATATTCATTCGTCTATCCGACCAAATCGATATTTGATTGCGTGCTTGATCACACATTGCGTCGATCAAAACCAGCCATGGAGACAAAACATGCCCGGCTACTCTGACCCCGGCTTTGACACACTGAGCCTGCATGCAGGCGCCCAGCCCGACCCCGCCACCGGCGCACGTGCCGTACCCATCCATCTGACCACGTCCTTTGTCTTCGAATCCAGCGACCACGCGGCAAGCCTGTTCAATCTGGAGCGACCCGGCCATGTCTACAGCCGCATCTCCAACCCCACCAATGCGGTGCTGGAGCAGCGCGTCTCGGCCCTGGAAGGCGGCGTGGGCGCCATTGCCGTGGCCAGCGGCCAGGCGGCGCTGCACCTGTCGATTGCCACGCTGATGGGCGCGGGCAGCCACATCGTGGCCAGCACGGCGCTGTATGGCGGCTCGCAGAACCTGCTGCACTACACGCTGGCGCGCTTCGGCATCGAGACCACGTTTGTGAAGCCCGGCGACATCGATGGCTGGAAGGCTGCGGTGCGCCCCAACACCAAGCTGTTCTTTGGCGAGACCGTGGGCAACCCCGGCCTGGATGTGCTGGACATTCCCACCGTGAGCCAGATCGCCCACGAAGCCGGCGTTCCGCTGCTGGTGGACTCCACCCTCACCTCGCCCTGGCTGATCAAGCCCTTCGAGCATGGCGCGGACATCGTCTACCACTCGGCCACCAAGTTTCTGTCCGGTCACGGCACGGTGATTGGCGGCATCGTCGTCGATGGCGGCAGCTTCGACTGGGAAAAGTCGGGGCGCTTTCCCGAGCTGACCCAGCCCTATGACGGCTTTCACAACATGGTGTTCAGCGAGGAGTCCACCACGGGTGCCTTTTTGCTGCGCGCCCGCCGCGAAGGCCTGCGTGACTTCGGCGCCTGCATGAGCCCGCACAGCGCCTGGCTGATCCTGCAGGGCATAGAGACGCTGCCGCTGCGCATGGAGCGCCATATGCGCAACACCGAAAAAGTGGTGCAGTTCCTCGCCAGCCACCCGCTGGTCAGTCGCGTGGGCCACCCCATGCTGGAGACCCACCCCTCGCACGCTCTGGCCCGCAAGCTGCTGCCGCGCGGCGCAGGCTCTGTGTTCAGCTTTGACATTGCGGGCAACCGCAACCAGGGCAAGAAGTTCATCGAGACACTGAAGGTCTTCAGCCATCTGGCCAATGTGGGCGACTGCCGCTCTCTCGTGATCCACCCCGCCAGCACCACGCATTTCCGCATGAGCGACGAGGCGCTGGCCCAGGCAGGCATCGGCCAGGGAACGATCCGGCTGTCTATCGGCCTGGAAGACGCCGACGATCTGATCGACGACCTCAAGCGCGCCCTCAAGGCGGCCGAGAAAGCGGCCTGAGAGACCTGAACAAACATGGTTGCCACAACTTCTGCATCGCTGGACTGGAAGCAGTTTGAACAGACTTTATTCAGCATCTACTGGCAAGATGCTCAGGCGTTCCTGGCCGCGAACCCTCAAGAAAGCATCTACGCACTGGCACTGAACGGCCTGTACCGTGAGCAGGACGGCCCCATTTACCTGCCCACGCTGTCTGCCAATAGCGAGCGGGCCTATTCACAAATGGTGAATGCCCCAAAGCCGCAGAGCCGCTTGTCCGAATTCGACCTGGATACCGGCCAGTTGGGCACTCTGCGCTGGAACCCGCCGGATTGGGAATGGGAAGCGCTGGATTCGGCCTCCGACTCTCAGGAGTTGGAGCAACTGGAGCAAGCCTTGCTGGCCGAAGCCAACAAAAGCACGCCTGCCCACTGGTTGCGTACCGAGGCGCACCTGATCAAGACGCTGATCCGCATCTGCAAGCAGCTGACCAAAGCCTGTCAAAAATCGCCCTGGGCCAGCCAGCTCACTCCTGAGTTTACGGTGCTGATCTATGTGCAAGACACTCAGGAATGCGAAGCCCTGGCGCGCCAGAGCATGGGGCAGGCGCGCTTTCTTGCCTTGTTTCCCAGCCATGACCTGGATGCGCAAAGACGCGCCAGAGTGGCTGCACTCTCCCCCGCTCAACAGCTGCAATACCATTTGAGCTGCCTGGAAGGTATCGGGTGCACGGAACTGGGACTGAGCCGCAAAGAGGCGCAATCGCTGGGCGAGGAGGCAGAAGCTGCACTGCTTGTCATGGATCACCGCCAGGTGGCTCATGCGCTGCTGCCCATGCTGACTCGGCCTGGCAAACAGTGGCGTGCGGCCATGCTGCTGGCCCAGATGGCCTACCGGGACGAACAGATACTGACTGTACTGCGCCAGCAGGTGCAGGCCCCCATCCACAGCCCAGGGCAAGAAAGCGAGCGAGGCTGGTGCGCCAGTGCCCTGGGGGCGTTAGGCGACCAGGAATGGCTGCAGCAGCAAATAGGTGGCCCGACCGTGCCTGCGGAGAGGATCGCGCAAGGCATTGCCCACCCCTACCGCTCCTGGAACAGCAAGCCGGGAACCACGCCCCTGCACCTTGACTACGCGCCACTGGAGCGTGCGCTCGACCTCAAGCACCCGGCCTTGACCCAGGCGCTGAATGAAGAACTATCACCTGGAGGTGGTTATTGCAGCCTTCGGGTTGCGGATTTGGAGCAAGCCCTGTGCGCTTTGCAGTCCGCTCACGCTCTGGTGCGCGTGCATGCTGCCTGCATCATGGGAGAGCGAAGCCTTGGTGCCGCTGCGGGCAGGCGCATCACCCCTGCACTGGCACAGGCCCTGAGTCACGACAGCAACGACGGCGTACGCTATCAGGCCATGCTGGGCCTGCGGTATTGGAAAAAAGCCAGCGCAGCGCAGCGAGCTGCGATTGAGCATGCCGCCGCACACGATGCCTGCGACAACATACGTGAGCTGGCTCAGCAATGGCTGGGTGAACACGGCTGAGCCACAAAGAACAGAACCGGAGACAAACATGCAAATCAATGTACAAGGCGCAGACATCTACGCCTACACCGGCGGCAAGGCTTTCGACGCGGCCAAGCCCACCGCCATTTTCATCCACGGCGTGCTCTGCGATCACAGCGTCTGGGCGCTGCAAAGCCGCTACATGGCCAATCACGGCTGGAACGTCCTGGCCATCGATTTGCCTGGCCATTGCAAAAGCGGCGGGCAAGCACCGGAATCCGTCGAGGAGGCTGCGGCCTTCATAGGCACGCTGATGGATGCGGCAAACCTGCAGCAAGCTGCGCTGGTCGGCCATAGTTGGGGCAGCCTGATTGCCATGGAAACTGCGGCCAGGCTAAAGAAGCGCATCAGCCATCTGGTGCTGGTGGGTACGGCCTTTCCCATGAAGGTCTCACCCGCACTGCTGGAGTCGGCGCTGAACACGCCCGAGAAAGCCATCCAGATGGTCAACACCTTCTCGCGCGCCACGCTGGCACCGCCCAATGGTGCAGGCAGCTGGGTGTTCGGCGCCGGCATGGCCCTGGGCCGCCGCGTGCTGGCCAGTAACACGGGCACGAATCTGCTGCATGCAGGCTTCAAGGCCTGTGACAGCTATGCAGGTGGCGAAGCGGCCATGACGCAGGTCAGCTGCCCGCTTCTGTTCGTGCTGGGCGAACAGGACCAGATGACACCACCCAAGGCCGCAAAAGGCTTGATAGAGGCGGCCAAAGGCGCGGGCAAGGCAGTGAAGGTGCAGGTGATTCCCAACGGCCACAACCAGATGACGGAGTCGCCCGACGCGACGCTGTTTGCGATTCGGGATTTCCTGGCTGCATGAGCGATTAAGCTTGCGCCATGAGCCAAACCTTCCAGCACCACGGCCAGCTGGCTGCCGCCTGCGCCGAATGGGCCAAGATTTCACTGACTGGTTTGCAGCCCCGGCGCAATCTCCATCTGAGCGATAAAAAAGCCGACTGGAAGGAGGCACTGAGCGCGCTCAAGCGCTTTGCCGACGGCGATAGCTATAAAGCTCCCCAGGATTTCAAGGCGCATGCCGCACTGGAGAACTACTGGAGATGGAAGGAAGCGGGCGAGCAAGCGCGCTGGCTGCTGATCTATGGCATTGACCTGGGTCTGAGCGGCGATGTGCTACGCCCCATCTACCAGGAAGTGGCCGCGCTGTGGATTGATGCTGCCTCGGTGGCCGAGCATGCGCGAGCCGGCATGGCGCAGGAAACTGGCGAGGACTATGGCGTAGGTGCGCCCATCAACACACGCACCGACGATTACGCTATTGCCGTGACCCTGCTGTCACTGGCCACACTGCTGGATGCACAGGACGACGTCCCGGCGATTGATGAGCATGTGCTGGCGTTCGATACGGACCAGTTGCTCGATTATCTGTGTGCAGGCGGTCTGCAGTTGCAGCAAGTCAGTGAGGAGCTTTTCCACAAACGCCCTTACGGCGCCATGAAGCCTTTTTTTGAGCAGCTCGAAGCCCTGCCTGACCCACTGCTGCCCTATCTGCAAACCCAGTACCAGGAGTTTCTCAAGCTCTCGCCCAAGCAGCAGAAAAAAGGCGGCCCGTGGCTGGGCACGGGCTACTGGGCGCTCGAGGTGGCCGCCCTGGCCGTGCTCTACGGCTGGGATGACAGTGCCTTGCGCACCAGCCCCCACTACCCGGCCGATCTGGTCGACTACGCACGCGGGCGACTGGCTCAAACAGAGTCAGGCGATTCTTGACAGAAAAGCGGCGATGCGGCGGCTGATGCGATCGGGCAGCTCGCGGTGCGGTACATGGCCGCCACCGGCAATGATTTCAGCCTCGCAAGGGCCTTGCGCCCAGGTGCAGATGTTCTCGGGATGCACCAGGGAGCCGAATTCATCGAGCTCGCCGTGAATCGCCAACACCGGGCAATGCACCTGCTTCAAGGCAGCATCCAGCCGGTAATGCGCAAAAGGCGGGCTCAGCCAGGTGTCCACCCAGGCCGACAGCACCCAGGCCGCCTTGTCGCCATGGTAGCGAGCGAGTCGCTCCAGCTGGCCGGGCTGGGCAAAGTCGTCGCGCGCCGCACTGATGCCCTGCAGCGTGCGGTCTTCGACAAAGCTTTGCGCCGATTCGGTGATCAGCGCCTGGCACTGCCTTCCATAGGCCGCCGCCACCATGGCCGCCATGCCGCCGCCCACGCTATGCCCCAGCATCACGAAAGCGTCCAGGCCCAGCGCCCGGTGAAGCGGCGTGAAACCGGCCTCGACCTCGCTCTCCACAAAACTGGGCTGAAGCCGATGCGGATTGGGGTCCGAATGGCCGAAGCCCAGGCGGTCATAGGCAATGACTTCGCGCCCGGTGGCCGCAGCCAGCTGGGCGGGAAATTCGCGCCACAGATCCACACTGCCCAGCGAGTCGTGCATCAGCACCAGCGGCGCCCTGGCCGCCTCGCCCTGGGCTTGCCAGCGCTTGACATGCAGCTGCCCGTCGGGCGTCTGAACACGGGTTTCACTGGAGCTGATCACAATGGGGGGCATGGTGTCGTCAAACATGGGCAGAGTCTGGGTTGAATGGCGATGAGATGTGCTGCCACCTTAGCAAGAGAGCGCTCATGGCCGCTCGGCCAGAAACTGGAGTGGCCGCAAAAATGGCGAAACTGGCCGATTTTGATCAGTCTTGGCCTCTACAGCCTGTCGTTCAGGTGACGAAGCGCGCTTGCGGCGACCTGGGAGCACTCGCTAACCCGCTGGCCCGCACAGGCGGTCGGCAGTATAAAAACAGCATCCACTTCAACGGGGTTCGCCATGTCACAGACCACGACCTCAGAACCGGACGGCGCTGTCAAGGCCAGCGTGGATCCGCGCCAGTTCAAGAGCTTTGCCGAGTTCTATCCCTTCTACCTGGGCGAGCACCGCAACGCCATCTGCAGGCGGCTGCACTTCATCGGCACCAGTCTGTCGCTGGTGTTTCTGCTGGCGCTGTTTTTGACAGGCGACTGGGGGTATTTGCTCGCAGGCCTGATCTGCGGCTACGCCTTTGCCTGGATCGGACATTTCGGCTTCGAGAAAAACAAGCCCGCCAGCTTCAAGCGACCGCTCTACAGCTTTCTGGGCGACTGGATGATGTGGCGCGACATCTTGCTGGGTCGCATCAAGATGTAGCGCCACACCGCCTCTGAAGCACTTGCGCCGGCCTGCTGTGCGGGCAGCGGATCGGCTGCCCATGGGCCATGCGACGCCTGCCTTCAACGGTCCGGTCCTCAGTGCAGATATTCATAGATATCTGCCCGCCGCCATCAAACTCTATGAATATCTCCACCCGGGGCGGCAATCAACTCGGCCACGGTCATGGCATCGAGCTGGGCGCGCTGCCACAGCGGCCGCACCGCCTCGGACGGCTCAAGCAACAGGCTCTGCACCAGAGGCTCAACCCGAGTGGCCTGAGGATCGACCAGCAACACATAGCGCGGCTCGGTGCTCTCAAGCGACACATAGGCATCGGGCGGCTGTACGGCCCCTACCCAGTCCAGCTTGGCCAGCGCCTGCAGCACGGGTTGAATCTGGGACGCCTCCACGCGCAGGCGGCGCGAGAGCTGGTGCACATACAGGCCCTTGTGCGGCAGCTCGCGCTCCCTGGCCAGGCATTGCAGCACCTCCACCGCCAGCTCGAACTGCCAGCCGCGATGCCCCGTCATCCGCTCCACGCCGGCCAGTACCGTGGGCAGATAGGCCGTGACCAGAGCCCCCAGCAGCACAATGCTCCAGGCCACATACATCCAGATCAGCAGGATCGGCAGTGTGGCAAACGCGCCGTAGATCACCGAGTAGGTCGGCACGGACGACAGATAGAGGCCCAGCACCTTCTTGGCCACTTCCATGAACACGGCCACGAACACGCCCCCCACCAGCGCATGGCGCCAGCGCACCGGCGTGTTGGGCACATAGTGGTAGAGCCCGGCCATGCCGGCGGCCAGCACCACGAACTCTATGGAATCAAAGACAAAGCGCAGGCTGCCGGGCAGCGCATTGACCAGGCCCTTGGACGCCGACATCACATAGGACGACAGCACCAGGCTCAGGCCCAGCAGCAGCGGCCCCAGCGTGATGGCGGCCCAGTAGATCAACACCCGCTGGCCCAGCGGCCTGAGCTGGCGCACGCGCCAGATGTTGTTGAGCGTGCGGTCGATGGTCAGGATCAGCGCAATGGCCGTGACCATCAGGATGGAAAAGCCGACCAGGCCCAGCTGGCTCGCCTTGGAAGCGAACTGCGTGAGATAGCCCAGCACCTGGCGCGCAATGGTCTCGGGAATCAGGCTGTCCATCAGCCAGCGCTCCAGCACCTTCTGCGCCTTGCCAAAAATCGGGAAGGCCGTGAACAGGGCCAGTGCCACGGTAAAGAACGGCACCAGCGCCAGCAGCGAGGTAAAGGTAAGACTGCTGGCCGTCACGCCCAGACGGTCTTCCTTGAAGCGCGCCAGCAGCACCTGGGCCGTGTTGTGCCAGGGGAAGGTACGCAGGCGCTGCTGCGCACGGCGGCTTCTGCGGCGCAAGGCAGCCTTGAGCTCCTGCTGGCTGGGCATCTGGGGCTTGGGGATACGCCCGGCCAGATCCTTGCAGCCCGCCGCCAGCGCCCTGGCCTTGTCGAGGCTGCGGCTGCGCGGGCGCTCTGCAACGCGCTGCGGGCGTAGGTCGGGACTGTCCGCGACTCCTGAAGCGTAAGCATGCGCCGCTTTTTGCTCCTGGGCTGGCGTCGCATTCGGCGTGGAATAGCTGCTCCAGCCCTGAGCTGCCGTGCTGAATGCTGCTGCAGGCGATACGGCAGGAGCTGGCACGGGTTCGGGCGGGCTCATGCTGCGGCCAGGTTCGGCCATGGGCTCGAACACCGGCTCCAGCGGTATGCCCGGACCATCGAGGCTGGGCTCCTGGCGCTGATCGAGCGGCCCTGCGCTCGCTACCTGCGCTGCCGCAGGCGCGTGCGCCGAAGCCGGTTGCGCCGGACTGTCCCTATCCTCCGTCACCGGCCTGGCTTGCTGAGCCTTGCCTTCCAGCGCCGCCCAGAAGCCGGCACGCTCGTTTTTCTTCATGACGGCACTCCTTTACGAACGCAAAAGGAGGACGGGTGCTGCGCAACGTCAAGCGCAGAACGCAAAACAAAACGACCGGATTCAAACAAAGCTGGCATGACCGATATGATGCCACTGCTATGACCGACGCCCTCTCGCCCCAAGCCGCCGAAAACACTTCTTCACCAATCCAGCAGCCCGGCTCCGATGTGGCCGCCACGCGCTGGTTGGCCGTGGGCAGCCTGCTGGCACTGATGCTGCTGTGCGTGGCCTGGGAGCTGTGGCTGGCCCCGCTGCGCGAAGGCGGCACCTGGCTGTTTCTCAAGGCCCTGCCGCTGGCCTTTGCCGTGATCGGCCTGCTCAAGCGCCGCATGTACACCTATCGCTGGCTCAGCCTGCTGGTGTGGCTCTACTTCACCGAGGGCGTGGTGCGTGCCTGGAGCGATGCCGCGCCCAGCCGCTGGCTGGCGCTGGCAGAGGTGGCGCTGTGCGTGTTGCTCTTCATCGCCTGCGCAGCCCATGTGCGCCTGCGCCAGCGAGCCGTCAAGGCGGCCCGGCTCAATCAGGCGTGATGCCTTCGAACTGCGCCAGCGTCTGCACCTGCGCCGCCAGCGCATCGAACAGCAGTTGCGCGGCCGGTGACAGCGCACGGCGCGGGCGCTGAATCAGCAGCGTGCGGCGCAGGATGCGCGGCTCGTCCAGCAGGCGAAAGCCCAGATCGCCCTGCAGGCCCAGCGAAGGGTGGCGCGCCGTCAGCGCCGGAACGATGCTCACGCCCAGGCCCAGGCTCACGGCCTCGAACAGCAATTGCGGATTGGACAGGCGCAGCGGTGTCTGCAGCAGGTTCTGCGGCATGCCCGGCTCCGAAGCCAGCAACTGGCTGATGGCAGTGTCGGTAGTCAGCCCCACAAATGCCAGATGAGGCAGTTGGGCCAGATCGGCCGCCATCAGCCGCCCGGCCTGCAGCAAAGGCTCATCGAGCCTGGCCACCAGCCCCATGGCATCGCTGATCAGCGGCTGGGTCAGCAAATCGCCGCCTGCCGGGTGCGCCGCTCCCACGCCGAAATCCACGCTGCCGGCCTGCACGCGCTGGGCAATGCCTTCGGCGCTGTCCTCGATCAGATCCACCTCGATGCCCGGATGCCGGGCCCGCAAGGCGGGCAGCACCGGCAGCAGCAACACCGCCAGCACCGACGGAGCGGCAGCAATGCGCACCTTGCCGCGGCGCAGCGCGGCCAGATCACCCAGGTTCTGAAAGCCCTGCTCCAGGCTCTCGAAGGCCTGGCGCACATCGAGCAAGAAGGCCTGGCCGGCGGCCGTCAGCCCCACGGTGCGCGTGGTGCGGTCAAACAGCCGCAGGCCCAGGGCCTCTTCCAGCTGCCGAATGGATTCGGACAGGGCCGACTGCGTCAGGCACAGCTCGCGGGCCGCAGGGGCAAACGCGCCCTGGCGCGCCACCTCGTCAAAGGCGCGCAGCTGGCGCAGACTGATATTGTTCGGAAAAACCGGCATAACCAAGCAATTTATTTCGATTGTCCCGTAGTCTGCCATGCTCTACGCTTGCGGCTTCATGGTTTTCCTGCCGCAGCGCTGTGCCTGGCTTAGGATTTCCGTCTGTTTTCCCTCTCTGCCGCCCCTGCTGCGGCCTGCTTGCCATGACTTCTACCGCTTTGCTTGAATCCCTGCGCCAGATTGTGGGCGCCCCCCATGTGCTGACCGAAGGCGATCTGACCGCCTACGAGCAGGACTGGCGCAAGCGCGTACACGGCAAGTCCCTGGCCGTGGTGCGCCCCGGCAACACGGCCGAAGTGGCCGGCGTGGTCAAGGCCTGCGCCGCAGCGGGCGTGCAGATCGTGCCCCAGGGCGGCAATACCGGGCTTTCCGTAGGCTCGACCCCCGACGACAGCGGCCAGCAGGTCGTGCTCAGCCTGACGCGCCTGAACGCCGTGCGCCATATCGACAAGGACAATCTGACCTTCACCGTCGAAGCCGGCTGCATTTTGCAGAACCTGCAGGATCTGGCGGACCAGCAGGGCCTGCTGTTCCCGCTGTCGCTGGCCGCCGAAGGCAGCTGCACGATCGGCGGCAATCTGGGCACCAACGCCGGCGGCACGCAGGTGGTGCGCTATGGCAACACCCGCGACCTATGCCTGGGCCTGGAAGTGGTGACGCCCCAGGGAGAGATCTGGGACGGACTCAAGGGCCTGCGCAAGGACAACACCGGCTATGACCTGCGCGACCTGTTCATCGGCAGCGAAGGCACGCTGGGCATCATCACCGCCGCGACCATGAAGCTGTTCCCGCAACCGGCCGCCCAGCTCACCGCCTTTGCCGCCGTGCCGTCCATGGAAGCTGCGGTGCGCCTGCTGGGCCTGGCGCACCAGCATCTGGGTGCGGGGCTGACGGGCTTTGAAGTCATGGGCCAGTTTGCGCTGAGCCTGGTCGTCAAGCACATGCCGCAGCTGCGCGTGCCCTTCACCGAAAAGGGGGCCGACATGGGCGACGAAGCGCCCTACTGCGTGCTGCTGGAGAACAGCGACAGCGAGTCCGAGCAGCATGCACGCCTGCGCTTCGAGCACCTGCTGGAGCTGGCCTTTGAAGACGGCTGCGTGGTCAACGCCGTGGTGGCGGAAAACCTGACCCAGGCCCATGACCTGTGGCATATCCGCGAGAGCATTCCCCTGGCCCAGGCCGAGGAAGGCCTGAACATCAAGCACGATATCTCGGTCGCCGCCTCGCGCATCCCCGCCTTTGTCGAGCATGCCGACGCCGTGCTCAAGCGCGAGATTCCCGGCGTGCGGCTGGTCAACTTCGGCCATCTGGGCGACGGCAATCTCCACTACAACGTGCAGGTGCCCGAAGGCGAGGACGGCAAGGCCTTTCTGCGCGACAAGGAGGCCCTGGTCAACCACCTGGTCTACGAGGCCGTGGACGCCTTCGGCGGCTCGTTCTCGGCCGAGCATGGCGTGGGCGCGCTCAAGACGGACAAGCTCGAAAAATACCAGTCCCCCGTTGCCCTGCAGATGATGCGCGCCATCAAGCAGGCTCTGGACCCGCAGGGCATCATGAACCCCGGCGTGGTGCTGACGCGCGGCTGATCCCGCCGCCGCCGATAAAAAAAGCCCTGCCAGGATCGGCAGGGCTTTTTTCTGGCCGCAGTCAGGGCTTCATTGGGTGGTCTCGATATTGCGCAGCATGCTTTGCACCGCACTGGGCCAGGGAATGTCTGCACCGTCCACATCGGTGAACACAGTCTGCCGGCCCTCGCTGAGCAGCCAGACGCGCAGGCCGTTGCGCACCGGGTCGATCACCACGGCGGCCATTTCCTCGCCGCCCTGATGCTGGCGATTGCCCATCACGTACAGCACAGCTGCGGAAGGCTCCAGCGGACCCAGGGCCTGCAGGTTCTTGAGCAGCGTGTCGTACTGAGGGCCCATCAGCGTCTTCAGCCGCTGGGCCAGCACGCCATCCTTCACATAGTCCACTCCATCCCAGCGGTACTTGCCCAGCAGCGGCTTGAGGCTGTCCAGGCCTGGCTCGCCGTCCGTGGCCACATGGGGGACGCGCACTTCCTCGACGGGGGCCGTGGCCGCCTCCTCGATCTGTGCCGTGGCAGCGGGCGGGGCAGCCGCTGCCCGGGCATCCGCTGCAGCGGCGGTGGGAGCCGGGGCCTTGGTCTTGTCGCAGGCGACCAGCAAGGCCGCAGCGGCCAGCGCAACCGCCGCAGTGCTCACAAAATTGCGTGACATGAGCTCACTCTCCTTGTTTCAGCTCGGTTGTTTTCCTTGCCATTGTGAAGCCAGCGACAGCGGCTTTGGGACAGACAGGGCCGCAGGCCGGGTCATTGACAGCCGGCAAGCCGGCACGCTCGCGCACGTGGCACACTTCGGCTGTCGCGGCCCCTGCGGGCCTACCCTCTTCAAGAGCAGCGCCACCTTGTGTACGCTGACGGCACAGCCAGTCTTTGCAAGTCTTTGACCGCTTTTTGCACCATGAACTCCACCACCTGCACCCTGCGCCCCGTGCGCTGCCAGTACGAAACCTTTATGCGCCATGTGTTCGAGCACGGCGCATCCAAGACCGACCGCACGGGCACGGGCACGCGCAGCGTGTTCGGCTACCAGATGCGCTTCAACCTCAATGAAGGCTTCCCGCTGGTCACCACCAAGAAGGTGCACCTGAAGTCCATCATCCTGGAGCTGCTGTGGTTTCTGCGCGGCGACAGCAATGTGAAATGGCTGCAGGAGCGCGGCTGCACCATCTGGGACGAATGGGCCGACAAGGAAACCGGCGACCTGGGCCCGGTCTACGGCGTGCAATGGCGCAGCTGGCCCAAGGCCGACGGCACACATGTCGACCAGATTGCAGAAGTCGTCAAGCAGCTCCAGAACAATCCCGACAGCCGCCGCATCATCGTCAGCGCCTGGAACGTGGCCGAGCTGGACCAGATGGCGCTCATGCCCTGCCACTCCTTCTTCCAGTTCTATGTGGCCGACGGCAAGCTCAGCTGCCAACTCTACCAGCGCAGCGCCGACATCTTCCTGGGCGTGCCCTTCAACATCGCCAGCTACGCGCTGCTGACCCATATGCTGGCCCAGCAATGCGGCCTGGAAGTGGGCGACTTCATCTGGACCGGCGGCGACTGCCACATTTACAACAACCACTTCGAACAGGTGCAGACCCAGCTGTCGCGACAGCCCTTCGCCTATCCGACGCTGAACATCAAGCGCAAGCCCGACTCCATCTTCGGCTACGAGTACGAGGACTTCGAAGTGCTGGACTATCAGCACCATGCCGGCATCAAGGCGCCCGTGGCGGTCTAAACTGCTGCTCTTCGAATCACTATAAAAATAGAAGCTGCTATCGCTTGATAGAAAACGATTTCAAGTACTTTCATATCTGAAATCAACAACTGACAAGCGCTAGCAGCTTCTTTATTGATAGCTATGGCCATTCAACTCATCTACGCCCGCGCAGCCAACGGCGTCATCGGCAAGGACAACACCATGCCCTGGCACCTGCCGGAAGACATGGCGCATTTCAAGGAACTGACCCGGGGCTGCGCCGTCATCATGGGCCGCAAGACCTGGGACTCGCTGCCTGCGCGCTTCCGCCCCCTGCCGGGCCGCAGCAATATCGTCGTCACCCGCCAGACCGACTGGCAAGCCGAGCCGGCATCCGACCAGGTCCTGCGCGCCGCCAGCCTGCCCGAAGCGCTGGCGCTGGGCTGCAAGCTCTCGCAAGACGTCTGGGTCATCGGCGGCGCGCAGATCTATGCCCAGGCCCTGCCGCTGGCCGATGCCGTGGAAGTGACCGAAATCTGCCGCGACTTCGAAGGCGATGCCTTTGCCCCCGAACTGGGCGAGCAGTGGCAGGCCGTGAGCCGCAGCGAGCATGTCTCTGCCAATGGCCTGCCCTACCGCTTTGTACGCTTCGAGCGGCAGGGCTGAGCCTTGTCGCGGGCTCGTGCCGTGCGGTATCGCATCGGCACCGGCCGGCCAGCAGTCCGGCACGAGACAAAACTCTCTTGCCCTCGCGGTGTTGCATTGCAACAATTGTCAGCTTCACTGCATGACTGTCGTATGACAATGGCAAGGCCGCCTGCTGCAGCCTGAGCCCTCCAACCCCGCAAGCCTATCGCCCTTTCATCATGAGCCTAGTCCAGCCCCTGCCTCCTGGCACCCTCGATATCGTTGGCGATATCCACGGCGAATATGCAGCGCTGGTGCAATTGCTGGGCCACCTGGGCTACGACCTCCAGGGCAATCACCCCGAAGGCCGGCGACTGGTGTTTGTCGGCGACTTCTGCGACCGCGGACCGGACAGCCCTTCGGTGCTCGCGCTGGTCGGCGCCATGCTGGCCTCGGGCACGGCCCATGCGGTGCTGGGCAACCACGAAATCAATCTGCTGCGCGAAGATGCCAAGGATGGCTCGGGCTGGTTCTTCGACAGTCGCATCGACGCCGATCAGCCCAAGTACGCGCCTTTCGCGCGCATGCCGGCCGAGCAGACTCCCGCCATGCTCGAGCAGCTCGGTCAGTTGCCGATCGCGCTGGAGCGCGAGGATCTGCGCATTGTTCATGCCGCCTGGCGGCCCGAGCAAATTGCCATGATTCGCCAGCTGCCCAGCGGCAGCGCACGCGCTGCCTACGACCACTTCGAGACGATTGCCGGCGAACAGGCCATCGCCCAATGCGTGGCCGAGCGTATGCGCCAGGAAGAACAGAGCTGGCCTTACAGCCTCGAAGACTATCGCCACGAGCCGCCGTTTCTGCCGGCCCATAGCGAGAACGAACTCAACAAGGCCATGGTCAACCCTCTGAAGGTGCTGACGGCCGGCGTGGAACGCGAATGCCGCAACCCCTTTTACGCGGGCGGCAAATGGCGCTTCGTCGAACGCGTGGGCTGGTGGAATGAATATGAAGAAGCGCCCGCCGTCATCGTCGGCCACTACTGGCGCCGCCTGCGCCCGGCCGATGCACCGGCGCATGGTTCGCAGTTTGAAAACCTGTTCGGCGCAACGCCGCCGCTGTCATGGCACGGCCTGCGCGGCAATGTGTTCTGCGTGGACTATTCGGTAGGAGCGCGCTGGCTGGACCGCCTGCGCGGCCACGACCCCGTTCAGCGCAGCAAGCTCGCCGCCATGCGCTGGCCCGAGCGCGTACTGGTCTTTGACGACGGCACACAGGCCATATCGGAGAATTTCGAGCACTCCGCGGTGCTGCGCGATTGAAGCCATCTTCCACGCCTGCCAGCCCCTGCGGCATCAAGGCAGCTCTGGCCTGAGCCGCGCCTGGCCGCTGCCTGAAGCCAGCTCTGGGCCTCGGCCTATTTCGCGGGCGGCTGCCGCGCGTGCTGCACCCACTCCTCAAAAGCAGAGCCGTCAGGCAGCACGCAGGTATTTCGATCAGCATCCGCCCCCTTCTCGGTGCGCAGCACGCCGCCCTGTTTCTTGCAGTTGGCTTCCGAGGGGTTGCCAAAATTGACCGAAACCGATTGCGCGCAGCCACCGGCCGCCGCCACGACGATCATCATCCCTGCCAGGCTTGGAACATGTTTCATGGGCTCAATGTAGCAAAAGCCTGCACGCCGGCCTATGCGCATTGGGCTTCAGAGCCGCAAATGCCAAGGTCCGCCACCCGAGGGATCGCGGCGGACAGCCTTGCCGGCTTCAGAGAGGGCCAGGCTTGCTATGCTGTCAGTCACCGTGAGAAAAATGCCCCCAAGGGCTCAGTTCGAGTAGCCAGGCTGGTAGCCAGAGGCCTCCTTCAAGAATCCGCCCCCTTGGAACCCGCATGAAATAAGGAAAGTTGAAGAAGATGAAAATTGCCACCTGGAATGTGAACTCCTTGTCCGTACGACTGCCGCAGGTGCTGGACTGGCTTGCCGCCAACCCCGTCGATGCGCTGGGTCTGCAGGAGCTCAAGCTCACCGACGACAAGTTCCCCCACATGGCGTTCGAGGAAGCTGGCTACAAGGCTGTCAGCCACGGCCAGAAGACCTATAACGGCGTAGCCTGGATCACGCGCGAGCCGGGGCGCGATGTGGTGCGCAACATCCCCGGGTTTGACGACGAACAGGCCCGCATCATTGCCACGACCATAGACTCGCCAAGCGGCGAGATTCGTCTGATCAATGGCTACTTCGTCAACGGCCAGGAACCTGGCTCGGAAAAATTTGCCTACAAGATGCGCTGGTTGCAGGCACTGCACGATTGGATCCAGAACCAGATGGCCCTGCATCCGCGTCTGGTGCTGGTGGGGGACTTCAACGTGGCTCCCGAAGATCGCGACTCCTACGACCCCGTCGGCCTCAAGGACACGATCCACCACACGGTGCAAGAGCGCGACCATTTCCAGCGCCTGTTGCAACTGGGCTTGAGCGATGCCTTCCGCATGTTCGAACAACCGGAGAAAAGCTACTCCTGGTGGGACTACCGCATGCTGGGCTTTCAGAAGAATCGCGGCCTGCGCATCGACCACATCCTGGTCAGCGAGGCTCTCAAGAGCAAGGTCAGCGCCTGCAGCGTGGATCGCGCTCCGCGCAAGAACAAGCAGCCCAGCGACCACGCCCCCGTGATTGTCACACTGGACTGAGGCAGGATGCGGCTCAGGCCGCGCCGTGGCTGAGCCACTGCAAGGCCTGTACCTGACCGCGCAGCAGCATCACATGGCGCTTGAGCAGCTTGGCGACTTTGACCGGCAAATCCAGCTGAACAGTGTGCTCGGTGCGCTCCAGCCAGGTCTGCAAGCGCCGTAGCACACCCAGCCAGGTTTCGGCCGCCGTCTCTCCCAGGTAGTCAAGCCAGGTCTTGCGCACTCGCTGCAGCAGACCGCCCTCATCCAAGGCCATGGATAGCGGGGCCGCCGCAGCACCATCCAGCAGTTGCTCCAGCTCGGAAACCAGCTTGTGTGAATCGAGCGAGAAGCGGCGCAGGGCATCGACAGCCATGCTGGAGTCTGCGGCCGTCAAAAACTCTCTGGAGCTTTGCGCAAAATGCAGTGCTGCCTGTAACGCCAGAGCAAGACTGTTCCTCGCCATCTGGCCCAGTACAACCTCCGCGCAAGGCTTGGACGCGGGTGGAGCAATCGCACGGCGCCAGGCGGCCTTGACGGCTGCTCTGACCTGAGACCAGTCCAGCAGGCTGCCCCCGCAATGCAGCGACCAATGCTGGCGCAACTCGGCCTCCAGGGATTCGAAACTCCTGGCTCCTGCCGAAGCCGTCCGCCGAGCCCGATATCTGCCCGCCTGCCAGCCCAGCAAATAGGCGGGGTAATACTGATCAAAACCACGCCCCGGGACGAAGTAAGGCTCGCACATATAGCGCTCGTGCCAGAAGGCCTCCTCGGCCTCCGGCATCTGCAGCAATGGCGACCAGGCGCTCGCATCCTGCGGGAAAGACCCCAGTGCAGGCGGGAAAGAGATGGATGAAGGCAAGGCAGACAACGCAAACAGTCCAATCAACAAAGGCCTGTTGATTGTTATCCCTGCGCCATCTGCCTCATGTCGTCAACCGTGATTGCACCATGTAGGACGGATAAAACCTACCGCGAGAGCAAGTGAGCACTGCGGCGCTTCAATCGAAGTTTTCGTTCTCCAGCCCCAACTCCTGCAGCTTTCGGGTAATGGTGTTGCGGCCAATCCCCAGTCGGCTGGCAGCCTCCACTCTGCGACCATGCGTGGCCGCCAGAGCCGTTCGCAGCAACTGTGCCTCGAACTGATGGGACAGCTGATCCCATACATCGTGGTGGCCTTGCGACAACAGTTCCTCGGCCTGCTTGCCCAACCCTTGCAGCCAGCCCTCGGTCGATGCCGAAGCTTCGGCCAAAGGCGTTGCCGCAGTGCCAGGCACGGACATGACTGCCGCCTCGGGCAGGTTTGCCTTGGAGTGGTCCAGGCCCACACCGCTGCTCAATGCGCCGGCAAAGACTGCCGTGTTCACCGATGCAGAGCTGCCCAGAACTTCGGGCGGCAAGTCCTTGAGCGCAATCTGCTGGGCCGGAGCCATGACGGTCAACCAGTGACAGATGTTTTCCAGCTGGCGCACATTGCCCGGAAAGTTGAAGGCCTGCAGGCGGCTCATGGCGGCAGTGCTCATGCGTTTGGGCTCCACCCCCAGTTGACGCGCGCTTTGCTGCAGGAAATGCTGGGTCAGCATGGGCACGTCTTCCTTGCGCTCGCGCAGCGCGGGCAGGCGCAGGCGGATCACATTCAGACGATGGAACAAGTCCTCGCGGAAAGCGCCGTCCTTGACTCGCAGCTCCAGATCCTGGTGCGTCGCCGCGATCACACGCACATGAGCCTTGACGGCCTGATGTCCGCCAACCCGGTAGAAATGACCGTCGGAGAGCACCCGCAGCAGACGCGTCTGCAGCTCGAACGGCATGTCGCCAATTTCATCGAGAAACAGCGTACCGCCTTCGGCCTGCTCGAAACGCCCCCTGCGCTGGGTCTGCGCGCCGGTAAAGGCGCCGCGCTCGTGACCGAACAGTTCGGACTCCAGCAGATCTTTCGGAATGGCGGCGGTATTGATGGCCACAAACGGTCCACCAGCAACCGGAGAATGCTTGTGCAGCGCTCGTGCAACCAACTCCTTGCCCGCGCCGGACTCCCCGGTGATCAGCACCGTGACATGACTCTGGCTCAGTCTGCCGATGGCACGAAACACGTCCTGCATGGCAGGTGCCTGACCCAGCATTTCCGCCTGCACCGGTGCCTGCACATCGGCCACCTCCTCGCGCTGGCTTTCCTCCACGGCGCGCCGGATCAACTCCACGGCCTTGGGTACATCAAATGGCTTGGGCAGATACTCGAAAGCCCCACGCTGGAATGCCGAGACGGCACTGTCCAGATCGGAATAGGCCGTCATGATGATCATCGGCAGCCCGGGCTGCTGCGCCCTGACCTGCTCCAGCAGCTCAAGGCCCGAGCCGCCAGGCATGCGTATATCGCTGACCAGCACCTGTGGAGCCTGACGCTCGGGATCGCTGTTGTCCACATCAGCCAGGGCCTTGAGCACATCGCGCGGCTGGGTAAAGCTGCGAATGGGCCAGCCTTCACGCCCCAATGCTTTTTCAAGCACAAAGCGGATGGAAGGGTCGTCGTCCACAATCCAGATTGGCTTCATTCGTGCAACATCCTTCCCTTCTTCTGCATATTGATAATGTCAGGCTTTACGGCAGCGGTATCAGGATTCGGAAATCCGTCCTCCCCGGCTGGCTCTCGCATTCGATCAGGCCATGGTGACGCTGCACAAAGGTCTGAGCCAGCGTTAGCCCCAGGCCGGATCCGCCGTCTCTGCCCGAGACCAAAGGATAGAAAATCCGTTCCTTGATGGCATCTGGCACGCCTGACCCGTTGTCGATTACATGCAATTCCAGTGCCAATCTGTAGCGCTCGCGCCCCAGAGTGACCTGTCTGGCCACACGCGTCCTCAGAATGATCTCGGCATCGCCCTCTGCAATGCGCCGCCCCAGCGCCTGGGCCGCGTTCTGAACGATATTGAGCAGGGCCTGTATCAGCTGTGCGCTGTCGCCTCTGAACTCGGGGATGGAGATGTCATAGTCACGCGTGATCTTGAGCCCCTGGGGGTGCTCGACCAGCACCAGTGAGCGCACGCGCTCGCAGACCTCGTGAATATTGACGTCGCCCACCTCATGCGGGTGGCGATGTGGGGCCAGCAACCTGTCCACCAGCGCCTGCAGGCGATCGGCCTCGTGAATGATGACCGTGGTGTATTCCAGCAACTCTGGCGTGACCAGATCCATCTGCAGCAGCTGGGCTGCGCCGCGAATGCCGCCCAGCGGATTCTTGATCTCGTGCGCCAGATTGCGAATCAGCTCCTTGTTCGCCAGCGCCTGCTCTCGGATGCGTTCCTCGCGATCCTGACGAGCCTGCTGTTCCAGCGGCCACATCTCCACCATGACATGGCCGGCCTTCTCGGCCAGCGAAACAGCCGCGTGAATCGGCAGGGGCTCCTGCCCCAGGCGCAGCAAGCTGGCCTCGAAGCGCAGCGCCGCAAAGTCGTTGGAACGCGCGCCACTGAGCGCCTTGTCCAGCAAGGCAGGCTCGGCAAAGCAGGTGGCGAAGTCGCTGCCCACCATGATGCGGCGCGACTGGCCCAGGGCGTTTTCCAGCGCCGCATTGACAAAGCGCACCATGCCGTACTCGTCAAGCACGGCAATCAAGGTGCAAAGCCAGTCCAGCGACTGGTAGCCGTTAGCATTGGCCTGATCCGGATCAGGCCTGGAGATATCGGGAAGCGGGGCTGCAGTGGAACTCATGCGATTGACCAAAAATGACCAGCCCCAAGGGGCGGATTAGTTGACCGCAGGCAGCCGGTCCAGCTCTCGCTTGATGCCTGCGATATCACTTTCCTGGCGGGTGATATCGGCCTTGAGCTTGGCCACCCGCTCCGGGTAGCCCTGAGGATTGCGCAACTCCAGCGCCGTGCGCACGGGGTTGCCATCGTTGTACTCTGCCTTCAGCTCGGCCAGTCTGGCCTGGGCCTTGTTCAGCTCGCCTTGCAGAATGGCGCGCGCATCGGAGTCACGTGCTTTCTGAGCGGCACTGTCGCTGCGGGCCGGGGCCGCCGGTGCGCTCGATGCAGAGCCGCTTGCCGGCTTGGGCTTGGCCGGCGCCGCAGCGGCATTGCTACCCGAGGGTCTGGTGCCGTGAATCACCGTCACACCACTGCCATCGACCGGCTTGCATCCCTTGGCCTTGGCCTGCGAAACATTGTTGGTGTACTCATTGCCGCAGCGGTAGATTGCATCCTGGGCAAAAACCAGCCCGGATGCAAGACACAGCAACGACAACACATAAAACTTCTTCATTCGGTCCTCTCAGGCAGACGGCGGCCGCAAGTCCGCAATACCCTGAGTATCGCTCCAAGCCTGCGGCTTTCATTGACTACTTGACCGCCACCAACCCGTTTGGTTCCTTTGCTGCCACGCGCGCTTCTGCGGGCGCTCAATAAAAAAGGCGGCTTGCGCCGCCTTTTTTGACCTCTGCTTTACAGCGAGAAGTACATATCGTATTCGACAGGGTGCACCGACTGGCGATAGCGAGTCACTTCGCCCATCTTCAGCTCGATGTAGGCATCCAGCATGCTGTCGGAGAACACACCGCCCTTGGTCAGGAACGCACGATCGGCGTCCAGGGCTTCCAGAGCCTGATCCAGGCTGTGGCAGACGGTAGGCACCAGCTTGTCTTCCTCGGGAGGCAGATGGTAGAGATCCTTGGTCGCGGCTTCGCCGGGATGGATCTTGTTTTCCACGCCGTCAAGGCCAGCCATCAGCAAAGCTGCGAAACCCAGGTAGGGGTTCATCAGAGGATCGGGGAAGCGGGCTTCCACGCGGCGACCCTTGGGGTTGCTGACGTAAGGAATACGGATGGAAGCCGAGCGGTTCTTGGCCGAGTACGCCAGCTTCACGGGCGCTTCGAAGCCGGGAACCAGACGCTTGTAGCTGTTGGTGCCGGGGTTGGTGATGGCGTTCAGGGCACGAGCGTGCTTGATGATGCCTCCGATGTAGTACAGGGCGAAGTCGGACAGGCCGGCATAGCCGTCGCCTGCAAACAGGTTCTTGCCATCCTTCCACACGGACTGGTGCACGTGCATGCCGGAGCCGTTATCGCCAGCGTAGGGCTTGGGCATGAAGGTTGCCGTCTTGCCGTAGGTGTTGGCCACGTTCCAGATGATGTATTTTTGCAGCTGCGTCCAGTCGGCACGCTCGACCAGGGTCGAGAAGCGTGTGCCGATTTCGTTCTGACCGGCACCAGCCACTTCATGGTGGAACACTTCGACAGGGATGCCGACCGCTTCCAGCAGCAGCGACATCTCTGCACGCATGTCCTGGGTGCTGTCAACGGGAGGAACGGGGAAGTAGCCACCCTTGTTGCGGGGGCGGTGACCACGGTTACCGGTTTCGAACTTGGTGCCAGTGTTCCAGGGAGCCTCGTATTCTTCGATTTCGAAGAAGGGGTTGTGAGGCTCGGTGCCCCAGCGCACGCCGTCGAAGATGAAGAATTCGGGTTCGGGACCGAAGTAAGCGGTATCGCCCAGGCCGGAGGCCTTCAGATAGGCTTCGGCACGCTTGGCGATGGAGCGGGGATCGCGGTCATAGGCCTTGCCATCACCGGGCTCGATCACATCACACTGCAAAATCAGCGTGGTTTCTTCAAAGAAGGGATCGATATTGGCAGTGTTGGGATCGGGAACCAGCTGCATGTCCGAGGCTTCGATACCCTTCCAGCCGGCAACGGAAGAGCCGTCGAAAGCATGGCCCGAGGTGAACTTGTCCTCGTCAAAGTGCGACACGGGCACGGTCACGTGCTGTTCCTTGCCGCGGGTATCGGTAAAGCGCAGGTCCACGAACTTGACCTCGTTATCCTGCACCATCTGCATCACGTCTGCAACGGTCTTCGCCATTAGATCTCTCCTGCCAACTTGGCTGATCAAATAAAGAATGAATAGTATCTAGCAGTTTGCGTGCCAACTCGACCTCGGTGCCTCACAACAACATCTGCGCACCGAAACCGAGCCTTGGTGTAAAGATATTCGGCACAAGACATAAGCACTTACCAGAGCCGCATCTGCAAACTGCACCAAACAGACGCGCATTGTCTCACTGCCAGAGCACACCTCATACATGCACCACCTTGGTGAATATATCTGCACCAATGTGGTGCAAATCAAAAATAAGATTGGTTTTGGTGCATGGCACCTGATTCATGCCTGCTGCAGATGCTTCTCAGCGAGCCACCGAAGCTGCACCACCCGAATCATCTGCACCAGGTGCAAGCGGAACCTGTGGATCAGCGGCACTCGGCATGGTCTGCGCCCTCATCTGCTCCAGCGCAGCCAGACAGAAGTGAGCAAACCACAGTGCAGAGAAGGCAAACACCAGCGCGTAGATCCAGATCGCAATCGGAACCAGAATCCAGAAAGCGGCCAGGAACAGCAGCCCGGAAATCCAGACCACACCGGGTGCTGTGCCCAGATAGCCGCAGATCACCCCCATCAGAATGAGTGACATGCGGTGACGGGCAAACAGGGCCCGGCGCTCATCCTTGCTGGCATGCTCGGACAAGGCATCAAATGCCATGACCCTGTAGGTGAGCCAGCCCCAGATCAGGGGAGCCACCACCAGCATCAGCGGCGGGAACACCCATAGCGGCAAAGTGACAAACAAGGCCAGCAGCGCAATCAGCGTGGAGCCACCCGACCAGACCAGGCTGGCCACGGTAGAGCCGCCATGCTTTTTCTCCAGCCCGACAAAGCGCTTCTCGGCCACCAGCTGCGTCAGCACTGGTGCCATGAACAGGCCCACCAGCAGCAAAACCAGCACCACGAGTACCGGCATTGCTCCCAACACCACAAAAATGGAGGCCACCACCTCCGAGGCATACCCAAGGCCCAGCCCTTGCAGCCATAGCCACAAGGAATGCAGCCAGCCCACCCCGTCCAGCAGGCTTTGCACCTTGAGGACCGCATCGGCCCAGAAGAAGTAACCAAGAAGCCAGGCCATCAAGGCCATGGCCAGCAGCGGCAAGAGTGACCAGACAATGACCCGCTTATGCAGGCAATACGCCAGGGCACGCCAAAAAGAGTCGAGTAGCAAGCTCATGCTGGCAAGCATACTCAAGGATTGACTTATGCGCGACCCATCAATCGCAGGACAGCCAGCCACTGCTGCGCCCAGAAGCCACGGCCATAGTCGCGCAATTGTCCTTTTGCATTCGCTTGCACCTGATCGCGAATGCCAGTGGGGTCATAGCGCAGATCGAAGTTGGCCGTGCCAAACAATATGTCCCACCAGGGCAGCAATACGCCGAAGTTGTTGCCGTGCACCTTCTTGTTGCGCACAGGCGCCATGGGTTCGTGGCCAATACCGATGGCGTGATGGCGGCGGTGAAAGCGCGGGCTGATCCACAGGCGCTCGCCCAGCTGGCCAAACCAGATGCGCACGTTGGCATGCTGGAAGCTCTCGCTGAGCTGGGTCAGGGCCACGATGGCTACGAACTGCCCCGGAGCCACTCCAATCAGCTGGGCCACCAGCACGATGATGGCGTCATGGATCACGTCGTCGAGCAGGTGATTGCGGTTGTCGCTCCACACCGTCATCTGGCGCTGCGAGTGGTGCACGGCATGCAGCTTCCACCACCAGGCAAAGCCGTGCTGGCCTCGATGAATCCAGTACTCGACCAGATCGAAGACCACCAGATACATCAACAGACTGACCCAGCCATTGTCCGTCACGCCCGGCCAGATATCGTCAAGGTGAAAGCCCGGCAAGCCCCAGACATGGAGCTGGCCCATGAGCGAATTCCACAGCGGCTCCGTCGTGAAGAACAAGGCCAGCCTGAACAGTCCCAGCCGATGAATCAGCGTATAGAGGATGTCCACACGAATCGCCTGGCGGTCCACCACGGGCTCGACCGGCCTCCAGCGCTGCAGCGGCACGATCACCGCGACCATGACTGCTATCTGCAGCAGCCCCACCAGCAGCCAGCCCGTGGCCGTGTAGCCATCTTCGAGCAGGTTCGCCATGCCGAAATGGAACAGAAACGGCTGCACCACGCCTTCGAACAGACGTTGCTGCGCCTCACCAAACATCTGAACCAACCAATCCACGACTCACTCCTCCTGCAGCACTCAGCGGTGCTGCGCAATCCAGCCCTGATACGCCGGATGCTCGGCCAGCGTACGAAAGCAAAAACCCTTATCCAGCAGACCGACGATCAGCGGCTCCAGCACCGCCGGGGCCCAGGGATCCTGGCGCGACCAGATCCCCAGGTGCGCCAGCAAGATATCGCCGTTACCTATGTTTTTGAGTGCCTGGGCCAGCAAGCGTTCATTCGGATATTTGTCGCTGGGCAGCTCGTCGCCCAGAAAGCCTGCCGGCGCCCAGCCCACATGCTGAAAGCCGCCCTGCTGCGCTGCGGCAATCAGCGCCGGCGATGTCTTGCCGCCCGGAGCACGATACAGCGGCAAGGTCTTGCGGCCCGTGATCTGGGTCAGCCGCTGGGCGGAGCGCGCAATCTCCTGCCGGTACTCATCGGCAGACACCACGAAGCTCTGGCCGGCCCTGGGCCCGGCCGAGGGCTTGACCTTGAAGTGCGTGACCTGGCCCGTGGCCTTGTCGCGAATATCGGCCAGCCAGTACATATGGTCGAAGGTATGGGATGCGAGCTGGTGACCTTCGTCGGCACGCGCCTTCCACCACGGGGCCCAGAAGTCACCCAGACTGCTGCCCCCCTCCTTCGTGGCCTCATTGGCGGCAAAGAATGTGACGGACACCTTGTGCTTTTGCAGAACCTGGGCGACCCACTGGGCAATGCCCATATGCCCTGTGTCAAAAGTCAGGTAAACCGCCTTGGAGCATGTGCCTGAAGCCATCTTCTTTGAAGCTTCGGCAGCGAAGGCTGGAACGGCAGGCAGGCTGCCGACCAGCGAGCCGAGCATGAAACAACGTCTTTGCATCCACCCTCCTTGAGGTGGTCAACACGAAAACCAGGCCGCCCCTGCCGCTCCGATGCGGCCGGGACAAGCGCTTTAGCGCGCGGCGTGGGACAGCGTCCAGACCCCGTGGGGCGACTTGCCCACATTGACCTGATTGACTACCTTCTTCTCCACCGTGTCGATCACCGACAGCTTGCGCGCCCAGCGCGAAGCCACAAAGATGTAGCGGCCGTCGGCCGAGACATCCATGCAGTCCGGGCCGCCCGGTGCCGGGTAGTTGGCCACGACCTGGCTGCTGAGCATATCGATCTTGCTGATGGTATTGGCCACGCGATTGCTCACGTACAGATGGCGATCATCGCCGGCAGCGCGGAAGGCATGCGCTCCGGCTGCCGTCTTGATCTGACCCAGGCTGCGTGGCTCAGGAGCCGTGATGTCAAACACCTCGACGCCTTCGCCGCCCGTCAGGCCGACAAACAGCTTCTTGCCGTCAGGGCTGCCGTAGACGTCCGCAGGCATGGGGCCCGTGGGCACACGAGCCTTGATGGTCTGGGTGGCGATATCGATGGCCACCAGGGCATCGCTGTCCTGCATGGTGGAGTAAAGCGTCTTGCTCTGCGCGTCGATGAACAGATGGCTGGGCGTCTTGCCCGTGGAGACCCGCTTGACCAGCGTCGGCGTCTGCGTGGCCGCATCCCAGCGGTAAAAATCGATGTGGTTGAGTCGGTTGGCAGCCGTGACGAACCATTTCATGTCCGGCGAAAAGCGCAGATGGTACGGGTCCACGATGTCGCGGATCACGCGCTGCACGGCACCCGTGCGCGGATCCACCAGAGTCAGCGAATCGCCCAGGGCATTGGCCACCACCAGCGACTTCTCATCTGGCGTCAGGTACAGGTGATGAGGCTCCTTGCCCGTGGGAATGCGCGACTGCTCTTTCCAGGTCTGTGGATCGATCACACTGATGGATGCATCCAGGGAGTTCAGCACAAAGATGGGCGTGGGGCCTTGAACGGCACGCGCTGCCTGTGCCGGCTTGACTGCGGCAGGCAGCGCAGGCGCTGCACCGGCCGGCACAGCAGCTGCGGGCGTGACTGCTGGCACTGCCGCGACCGCTGGTGCGGCTGCCTTGGCAGACTTGAAACCGGGCAAGGCCGAAGCCCCCAACCATGCCGCAGCGCCCACGCCCACGACCAATGCCACAGCAGCGCCAGTGCGCCCAATAGAAAGACGTCCCACAACCACCACCTTCTCAGAATCCATGCAGTGTAGCTGCGTCAATGCAGCCGCTGCCAACACAAGCCTTCTGGTTTACAAAGCTTGTTGAAATGCCGCGCCAACCTTGCCTGATCGGCGCAGGCCGCATCATGACAACAATTCAAAAACAGGAGCAGCTAGCTCCTGCTTTTATTACGGTACAGCTTTAAAAAAGCTTGAAACCGTTGAAATAAAGACACATGGCGCTCATTTATTGATGAACATCATTGCTCTATAAAAAAAGGAGCCCCAGAAGGGCTCCTTTGCCAACGTCGGTGACGGGTCCTCAGACCTTCCACTTCTCCGCCAGCTTTTCGGGACTCAGCGTGTCATAGCCTTCGAAAGGCTGGTGAATCCAGGGGTTGGTACCCAGATAGTCCACCGAGTAGTCAGGCTCGAAAGTCGACACGCCCTTGGTCCAGATCACGGCGCTGCGCAGCTCCGTAATGGGTGCGTAGTTGGTCTTGAGCATGGCGATCACGGCCTTGAGCGTGGCGCCCGAGTCCGCCAGATCGTCGACCAGCAGCACGCGGCCGGAAATGTCGCCCTTGGGCGTGGCAATGAAGCGACCGATGTCCAGATGGCCCTGCACCGTGCCGGCTTCGGCGCGGTAGGAGCTGGTGGACATGATGGCCAGAGGCTTGTCGAAAATGCGGCTCAGGATGTCGCCGGGACGCAGACCACCACGTGCCAGGCACAGGATGGTGTCGAATTCCCAGCCGGACTGGTGGATCTTGATGGCGAGCTTTTCGATGAGACCGTGGTACTCGTCGTAGCTCACATACAGGTGCTTACCGTCTTCTGTCAGCATGGGCACAGTTCCTTTGAAAGTTCAGTAAAACCCGGCCCGATCAGGCGGCGCTGTACGGGTTGTGCATCAGGATGGTGTGGTCGCGGTCGGGGCTGGTGGACACCATGGCAATGGGCACACCGGTCACTTCGGCGATACGGTCCAGATAACGGCGAGCATTCACGGGCAGCTTGTCGTAGTCGGTCACACCCACGGTGGAGTCTGTCCAGCCAGGAATGGATTCGTAGATGGGCTTGCAGCGCTCGATATCGTCCGCACCCAGAGGCAGCAGGTCGATCTTCTCGCCGTCGAGCTCATAGCCCACGCACAGTTGCAGCTCTTCGATGCCGTCCAGCACGTCCAGCTTGGTGATGCACAGACCGGACAGACCGTTGATCTGGGCCGAACGCTTGAGCAGCGCAGCATCGAACCAGCCGCAGCGGCGCGAGCGGCCGGTGGTCACCCCCTTCTCGGCGCCCACGGTGGACATCACCCAGCCCGGAGTGCCTTCCTTTTCCCATTCCAGCTCGGTGGGGAAGGGGCCGCCGCCCACGCGGGTGCAGTAAGCCTTGGTGATGCCCAGGATGTAGTGCAGCAGACCGGGGCCCACGCCAGCGCCTGCGGCAGCATTGCCTGCCACGCAGTTGGACGAGGTGACATAGGGGTAGGTGCCGTGATCCACGTCCAGCAGCGTGCCCTGCGCGCCTTCGAACAGCAGGTTGCCGCCTTCGGCGTGCACTGCGTTGAGCTCGCGCGAAACATCGGCAATCATGGGCTTGATCAGCTCGGCATGATGCATGGCCTCGTCGTACACGGCGTCGAACTGAACTTCGCCATCCTTCATGTAGGCAGCCAGGCCGGCGCCGAAGTCGAAGTTCTGGGAACCCAGCACATTCACCAGAATGTGGTTGTGCAGGCTCAGCAGCTCGCGCAGCTTGGTGGCGAAGCGCTCGGGGTGCTTCAGATCCTGCACGCGCAGGGCGCGGCGGGCGATCTTGTCTTCGTAGGAAGGGCCGATGCCCTTGCCGGTGGTGCCGATCTTCTGCACGCCACCCTTTTCACGGGCCGCTTCACGGGCCACGTCCAGAGCCTGGTGGAAAGGCAGGATCAGCGGGCAGGCTTCGGACACGCGCAGGCGCTCACGCACTTGCACGCCGGCCTTTTCCAGACCTTCGATTTCTTCAAACAGCTTGCCCACGGAGAGCACCACACCATTGCCGATGTAGCACTTCACGCCGGGACGCATGATGCCGCTGGGAATCAGGTGCAGAGCCGTCTTCACGCCATTGATGACCAGTGTGTGGCCGGCGTTGTGACCGCCCTGGAAACGCACGACGCCGTTGGCGCTCTCGGTCAGCCAGTCGACCAGCTTGCCCTTGCCCTCATCACCCCACTGGGTGCCGACGACGACCACATTGCGACCTTTGGATGTATTCATATTCCAATCCGATAAATCGAAGAATTAGTCAAATGCCTTAAATGGCTTGCACGACCCATTGCCCGCCAACATTGGCAAGCTCACGGTCGCAGTGGAACTCGTCCACTTCGCTTTCATGCCCTGGCAGCACGCAGACCACCGTCTCGCCCTGCTGGCGCAATGCGGCAATGGCGGCTGCCACTTGCGCGTCATCGCCCCAGGGAGCGCGAATGGCAGCCTTGAGCGGACGCTCGGGCACGACAGCCACCAGTTGTTTGATATCGAGACTGAAGCCGGCAGCGGGACGATTGCGCCCGAACACTGCACCGACTTCGTCGTAACGGCCCCCGCGCACCAGGGCATCGCTGCCGCCGGGCACATAGATCGCAAAGCGAGTACCGCTGTAGTAGGAGTAGCCACGCAGATCGGCCAGGTCGAAGCTGACCTTGACGCCATCCAGATGCTGCACCAGCCAGCGCAAATGTGACAGCACATTGCGCACGCCGGCAGTGCGCTCGAGCAGCTTTTCAGCTTGATCGAGCACTTCCATGCCGCCGTAAAGCTGCAGCAGCGCCATCAGGCCTTCACGCGAAGCTTCGGGGAAATCGCGACTCAGCTGGGCCAGCTCGGTTGCATCCTTGGAAGCCAGGGCTGCATGAACGCCTCGCAGCACTTGCTCGTCCACCATCACGCCGGCCAGCAGACTGCGCACGATGCGCACATCGGCCAGGTCCACGATGACGTCCTTGACGCCCGCGCCCTTGAGGCAGTCCAGAGCCAGGTGCAAGGCTTCGAGGTCGGCTTCCAGGCCTTCATGGCCGTAGATTTCAGCACCGAACTGGAACGGCTCACGCGTGGCACGCGGACGATCGGGGAGTGCATGAACGACAGGGCCGCAGTAGCACAGACGGGTTACGCCCTTGCGATTGAGCAAATGTGCATCAATGCGTGCCACCTGCTGCGTCATGTCTGCACGCAGGCCCATGGTGCGACCGGAGAGCTGGTCAATCAGTTTGGAGGTTTGAAGGGCAAGAGCTTCGCCTGTACCCGTCAGCAAGGACTCCAGATACTCCAGCATGGGTGGCATGACAAGCTCATAGCCATAGCTGCGCGCAGTATCGAGCAATCCTCGACGCAATTCTTCGATGTGCCGTGCCTCGGAGGGCAAAACATCGGCAATGTGATCCGGCAGGACCCAAGCAGACATGGAGAAATGGGGAGGCTGTTAAAAACGCGATTCTACCGGCTTTGCCAGCCCCGCCCAATTTGACCGCTAAGGCCTAGCCAGTATCGGCAGTATTCAAAGCAGCACCAGCATGATGGCGCCTGCTGCGATACAGAGCAATCCGCAAAAGCGCAGCTGCCCATCTCTGAGCTGCAGCAGTTGGGCAAACAGCTGGCGCCACAGCCCGGGCGCGAACAGGGGCAGCAGCCCTTCCAGCACCAGCAGCATGGCGATCGCCAGCCCCATACTCTCCCACCAGTCCATTGCAATCCCCCAATAAGCAATGGCCCTCAAGGGGCCATTGTTTGTATCGTTGTCAAAGCTCTCCGAACTTGCGCAAACCAGGATGCACCACAGGCATTGCTATCGGCAACACACCATGCCTGATCCGAATTTGCGCCAGCCAGGGCTTATTTGCCCGCAGAACCGCCACTGCGATAAGCCTTGAAGAAGTCGCTTTGCGAAGGGTCGAGCACCAGCACATCGCTCTTCTTGGAGAAGCTCTCCTTGTAAGCATCCAGACTGCGATAGAACTGCGCAAACTGCGGATCCTTGCCAAAGGATTCTGCGTAGACACGTGCGGCTTCAGCATCGCCCTCACCCTTGATCTTCTGGGCATCGCGGTAGGCATTGGCAATGGTGATGTCACGTTGACGGTCGGCCTCGGCGCGAATCTTTTCACCTTCAGCCGCGCCCGTGGAGCGCAGCTCGTTGGCCACGCGCTTGCGCTCGGCCTCCATACGGCGATAGACGGACTCGGTGATGGTCTCGGCATAGTCCACGCGAGTGATGCGCACATCGACGATGTCGACACCCCAGGGCTTGGAGCCGCGCACGGTTTCCAGCACTTCACGCTTGACGTCGGCCATCAGCGTTTCACGCTTGGAAGACAGCAGCTCACGCACGGTGCGACGGTTGATCTCTTCCTGAAAGGCATTGCGCACCACACGGTTGAGCTGCATGGCACCGGCAGATTCATCCAGACCCACGTTACGGATGTATTCCGAAGGCTCGGAGATGCGCCAGCGCACATACCAGTCGATGACCACGCGCTGCTTTTCAGCCGTGAGCATGGGCTCGGTATCGGTGCTGTCGAGCGTCAGCAGACGCTTGTCGATGTAGCGCACGTTCTGCAGCGGTGGCGGCAGCTTGAAGTTCAGCCCGGGCTCGGTGATCACTTCCTTGATCTGACCCAGCGCATAGACCACCCCGAACTGACGCTGATCCACGACAAACAGGGTCGAGCTCAGCAAGGCCAGCACCACGAGAATGCTGGTGACAAAAAATCCGATTCGATTCACTGCATTCTCTCCTAGCGTGCGTCACGGTCACGGCTGCGCGCATCGCGGCTACGCGCATCACCGGCGGGATTGGGTACTACACGTACGTTGGCTGGAGCCGAAGCTGCGCCGCCAGCAGCCGCATCACCCGACGCAGCGGGAGCAGCGGCGCTGCCACCCACGTTCTGCATGATCTTGTCCAGAGGCAGATACAGCAGATTGGAGCCCTGGCGCGACTCCACCAGAACCTTGGTCACGTTGGTGTAGACCTGCTGCATCGCATCGATGTAGAGACGGTCGCGTGTGACCTGAGGAGCCTTCTGGTACTCGGAATACAGCGAACTGAAGCGTCCGGCATCACCCTGAGCCTGGGCCACGATCTTGGACTTGTAGGCCGCAGCCTCCTCACCCAGACGCGCCGCGGCACCCGCAGCGCGGGGCACCACATCGTTGGCATAAGCCTGGGCCTCATTCTTGGCACGCTCACGCTCCTGACCAGCCTTGAGCACATCGTCAAAAGAGGCCTGCACCTGCTCGGGCGGCCGCACGCCGCCTTGCTGCATATTGATGCCCACCACTTCAACGCCCACCTTGTAACGATCCAGGATGGACTGCATCAGATCGCGTACTCGCGGTGCGATCTGGTCACGCTCCTCAGCCAAAGCCGCGTCCATCTTCATCTTGCCGACAACTTCACGCACGGCGGACTCTGCAACCTGGATCACGGCCTCGGAAGGACTGCGGCTTTCGAACAACCATGCTCGCGCATCGCTCAGGCGGTACTGCACGGCAAACTTGATCTCGACGATGTTCTCGTCCTCGGTAAGCATTGCCGATTCACGCAGCCCCGTGCTGCGCACGATGTTGTCGCTGCCCACCTCGGCCGAGCGAATCTGCGAAACGTAGACCAGCTCATGCTTTTGAACGGGATAAGGCAGGCGCCAGTTGAAGCCCGCTCCCACGGTGCTCTTGTACTTGCCGAACTGCGTGATGACGGCCTGCTGGCCTTCCTGCACGATGAAAAAGCCTGTACCCAGCCAGATCAGCACGGCCACGCCGGCAATCAGGAAAATTCCTTTACCGGGGTTGAACGGCTCGCCAGGCTGGCCGCCACTGCGGCTGGGCGGCACACCACGGCCATTGCCGGAGCCACCACCGAACAGACCGGAAAGCTTGCGATTGAGATCACGCCACACCTCCTCCAGATCAGGCGGCTGGCCTTGCTGGGAAGAGGAAGGACGAGGCCGCTGCTCGGGTGCGGGCGGCATCGGAGGACGCTCCCCTTCGGGTGCCGAGCTGTCCGGCTTGGAGCCATCTTCGTTGTTGTTGTCGCCACGACCCCAGCGCGGATCGTTCAAATTGAACATCCCGCGAATGCGTTGCGGCAGCACCGCCAGGCGATGGACGCGTTGTGAAAAATTCATGCGAGACGTCTCTGTGTTTTCAAAAAGACATGGACCATGGCAAGCATTGTGCCCAATAGGAACGCAAGCCCCTAGTATTGCGCGTCGTCATCAGGGGACATCCAGTACGTATCGTCCTGCCCCTCGACTTCTTCGCGTGCCGCCTCTTCACGTACCTGCAAAACCCGGTCAGCCAACATCTGCCGCAGCTGCGCCAGCCCCTGCCCCGAGCGAGCACTGACAAACACACGCGGCACCGGCGTGCCATCGAGCTCATACATATCCTGCAGCATGGCAGGCTGACGCTCGGGCTCAATGGCATCCAGCTTGTTGAAAACCAGAATCTGAGGCACATCATCGGCCCCGATTTCACCCAGAACTTTTTGGACTTGTTGTATTTGTTCCGGGAATCCGGGGTTCGATGCATCCACGACATGCAGCAGCAGATCGGCGTCAATCGCCTCCTGCAAGGTCGCCTGGAAAGCATCCACCAGACCGTGCGGCAAGTCACGAATAAAACCGACGGTATCCGACAGGGAAACCGATTCCTCGGCCTCCACCAGATACATCTGCCGGGTGGTGGTATCCAGCGTGGCAAACAGCTGATCTGCGGCATAGGCGCGAGCCTTCACCATGGCATTGAACAGCGTGGATTTGCCGGCATTGGTATAGCCAACCAGGGAAATATTGAAAACTTCGCGACGCGAGCGCTGGCGCCTCTGCGTAGAGCGCTGCTTCTTGACCTTTTTCAGGCGCTCCTTGGTGCGCTTGATGGCATCGTCAATCATGCGGCGGTCCAGCTCGATCTGCTTTTCACCGGGGCCGCCACGGCCGCCGATACCGCCGGCCTGACGCTCCAGGTGACTCCAGCGGCGCACCAGGCGCGTGCTGATGTATTGCAGGCGAGCCAGCTCCACCTGCAGCTTGCCTTCATGGCTGCGTGCACGCTGGGCGAAGATTTCCAGAATCAGCATGGTCCGGTCGTTGACCGGCATCTGGATATGGCGCTCCAGATTGCGCTGCTGCGCCGGACTCAGGGCCTGGTCGAACCAGACTTCCTTGGCGCCGTGCATCTGGGCCAGCATGCGGATTTCATCCGCCTTGCCACTGCCCACGAACAACGCGGGATCGGGGGCTTTGCGCTTGCAGGTCAAGCGCGCCACGGGTTGCAAGCCAGCGGTCTGTGCCAACAGGCCCAGCTCTTCCAGCTCGTCGTCAAAATGGGGAACACCAAAATCCACGCCCACCAGCAGCACTGGAGCAGACGCGGAACGTTCAAAGGATTCAGAACTCAAATACCTGTCCCGTAGGGTAAAAGCCGCGCCGGGCTAGCCGGCGGGCGTTGACGCAAGAAAGCTTAGGCAGCAGCGGCGTCGTTGTCAGCCGGAGTAGCGGCCGAGAAGTTCACGGCGCGACCGGGAACGATGGTGGAGATGGCGTGCTTGTAAACCATCTGGGTCACAGTGTTGCGCAGAAGCACCACATATTGGTCGAACGACTCGATTTGGCCTTGCAGCTTGATGCCGTTGACCAGATAGATGGAGACCGGCACGTGTTCACGACGCAGTGCGTTCAGGAACGGATCTTGGAGGAGTTGACCTTTATTGCTCACGATATTCTCCGTGTTCGAAGAGTGTTGTTGTAAACCGACACGTTACCACAGGGCCCGGGAAAAACAGTAAAAGGGGTTTTCCCGCAGGCTCCAGCAGGCAGATATTAATCCTTGTCGGCGTAAGGATTATGGGAGGTTTTCAAGTCGATGCGCAACGGGGTTCCGACCAAATTGAACTCCTTGCGGAAACGCCCCTCCAGAAAGCGCTTGTAGGCATCGGTGACCAGTTCCAGCGAGTTGCCATGGATCACGATGATGGGCGGGTTCATGCCGCCCTGGTGGGCATAGCGCATCTTGGGGCGATAGGCTCCCACCTTCTTGGGCGTCTGGAACTGGATCGACTCCATCAGAATGCGCGTCAACACCGGCGTAGGCATCTTGCAGGTGGCTGCACGATGGGCCTGGATGATGGACTTCCACAGCGGCTCGAGACCCTGGCGCTTCTGTGCCGAGATGAAGTGCAGCGGCGCAAACTTCAGGAAGGACAGGCGCGTCTCGATGGAGCGCTCCAGCATCTGGCGCTGGTAGTCATCCACGGCATCCCATTTGTTGATGGCCAACACGACCGAGCGACCGCTCTCCAGGATATAGCCCGCGATATGAGCGTCTTGGTCGGTCACGCCTTCCGTGGCATCGATCAGCAGCAGCACGACGTTGGCGCCTTCGATGGCCTGCAGCGTCTTGACCACCGAGAATTTCTCGATGGCTTCAAACACCTTGCCCTTGCGGCGCAGACCGGCTGTATCGATCAGCTCGAACTTCTGACCATTGCGCTCGAAAGGCACGGTGATCGCATCACGCGTGGTGCCGGGCATGTCGAAAGCTACCAGGCGCTCTTCACCCAGCCAGGTGTTGATCAGCGTGGACTTGCCGGCGTTGGGACGGCCAGCCACCGCCAGACGCACGGGCTTCTGGTCTTCCTCGCCAAAAGTTTCCTCTTCGGGCTCGGGCAAGTTCAGGAGACCCAGAGCCGCATCGACCAGGCTGCGCACACCCTGACCGTGGGCTGCAGACACGGGCACGACCTCGCCGAGACCCAGCTCATAGAACTCGGACAGATGCGCACCATCCTGCATGCCTTCGGCCTTGTTGGCCACCAGCATGGTGGGTTTGCCCAGACGGCGCAGGTAGTTGCCGATTTCATGATCCTGACCGGAAAGACCGGCACGCGCATCCAGCACGAAGATCACGACATCGGCTTCCGCCACGGCCTGCTGCGTCTGCTTGGCCATCTCCTTGAAGATGCCGCGCGATGCGTCCGGCTCGAAACCGCCCGTATCGATGACGATGTACTCATGCTTGCCCTGACGGCCCTGGCCGTAATGGCGGTCACGCGTCAGCCCTGCAAAGTCGGCGACGATGGCATCCCTCGACTTCGTGAGTCGATTGAACAGCGTCGACTTGCCCACATTGGGGCGCCCTACCAGGGCAATAACTGGCTTCATTCCAAAAACAACCTATCAATCCGGCTTGAAGCCATACACAGTTCCGCTTCGGCTGACGATCACCAGAGTATTGGCGGCGACAACCGGGGAAGTGGCAACTCCTGCCTTGTCAGTTTCCAAACGGGCCAGTGCAGAGCCGTCTTCACGCGAGAGCATATGCACTGTCCCCAAATCATCGGCCAGCACCACGGAGCGGCCCAGCACCAAAGGCGCAGTCAGCTTGCGGTACTGCAGCTTGTCGATGGACCACAGACGCTGACCGTCTGCACGATTCCAGGCCTGCACCGTGCCGTTGCCTTCCGCACCAAACACGGCCTGCTCGTCGCCCGCCACGCCGTCGCTGCCCTTGGAGGTCTGCGTCCAGCGCACATTGGCCGTGCTCACATCCACACACCCCACCGAGGCCTGGAACGCACGTGCACAGACACTGCTGCCCACACGGCTGACGGGACCGACCAGATCTACCAGTCGCTCCACATCGTTGGTTCCGCGCGGTGCGGCCAGAGGAGCCATCCAGCGCACCGAGCCATTGTCAGGATCAACGCCTGCCAGACGTCCGGACACGCCTACCACCAGATTATTACCAACGGCCTGCAAAACGCCTGGCTGTCGCAAAATAAGCGGTTCATTGCTGGGGCCTTCAACCGACCACAGCTCACGACCCGTATTGGCATCGAAAGCAGCTAAAGAACGATCAGCCGCCATCACGAACACGCGACCGCCAGCCACCAGAGGCGGCGTATAGACCGCTGCGGTCAGGTTGTTCTTCCACAGCTGCTTGCCTTCGGCAAACACCATGAGCTGGTTGCTGCGTGTAACCACCGCTGTGCGCTGGCCGTCGCTGCCCACGCCGGTGGTCAGCGGCTCGCCCGCACTGAACTTGCCCAGCTGGCTGCCGGTATTGCCATCAAGCGTGGTAACGCTGCCATCCTTGGTGACCACGGTGACAGTATTGCCCTGCACCAGCGCAGGCATGGCCAGAGGCACTTCGCTGCCGAGCTTGGCCGACCAGGCCTGGTGCACGGCGATCTTGCCGGGGTTGGGCCCCAGATCCTGTGGCTTGGGCTTGTCCTTGCCGCCGAACATGGAGCAGGCAGCCAGCGACGCGGCCACCGCAGTCAGCACCAGCACACGGGCTGCGGATTGCGCTGCAGGGGCAGCGGACTTCACTTGATGGGCAAAAGTCTTCAAGATTATTTCTCCGACGGCGTTGTCTTTACCAGGGTTGCGGCTTCAGGAGCCACGCCCAGCGCGTTCAGCTTGAATTCCACCAGATGGCGGTAGTCCAGATCCTTGTCCAGCGCCTTGTAGGCCGCCTGGTACTGGGCAACCGCCTCAGCCTGCTTGCCCAGCGCCACATACAGATCGCCACGGCGATCAGCCTGCAGACCGGCATAGGACTCGGGCATGGCCGCCTCAAGCACCTTCAGGCCTTCGTCATAGCTTTTTTGCTGCTCCAGCACGGAAGACAGACGAATGCGAGCGAGGGCCTTGAAGCCTTCATCACCCTTGTCGGCCACCCAGCTCAGCTGAGCCTTGGCGTCATCGAGCTTGCCGGCATCCACCGAGGCCTTGGCCATCAGCAAAGCCGTCTGGGCGGCCTGCGCCGTGCCCGCGTACTTGTCCCGCAGCTCGCTGAATGCCTGGTCGGCGCGCGCCGCATCCTTGGCCGTCAGTGCTTCGTCCACGGCAAACTCCAGGGCCGAGGCCTGGGTGGCCTGACGCTTTTGCCAGTACTGCCAGCCGTTCCAGCCGGCCAGCCCGAGAAAGACCACGACCAGAACGCTGGTGATCAGGGTTCCCCAGGAATTCCAGAAATGCTTGAGCTGCTCAATTTGCTCTTGTTCTTCAAGATCGAGATGATTTGCCATGGCTACTTAGATTGAGTGGAACGCTGGTCGGAAAACGGGAAGCGGAAAATCAAACCGCCGATTTTAGGCTGCCGGCCCACAAGGCCACATCCGCCAGAGCTTGCTGCACCTGCTGGCCTTCGCCGTCGCGCAGCGACTTCACAGTCACCTTGCCCTGGGCCAGCTCGTCGGCGCCGAAGATCAGGGCAAAGCGTGCACCCGAGCCATCGGCCTTCTTGAACTGGGATTTCATCGAGCCCATGCCTTCGGCAGAGCCGCCGGCCGCTGCATGCATCTGCACCGCCACACCGGCGGCGCGCAGCTGCTGCACAGTCTTGAAGACCTGGGGCAGCGCCGAGGCGTCGGGAATGATGGCGTAGACATCGGCTGCGGGCTGGGGAATCTCGGCACCCACCTCCTTGAGCACTTCGAGCACGCGCTCCACACCCATGCCCCAGCCTACGGCCGGTGCGGGCTTGCCGCCGATTTCCTCGATCAGATAGTCGTAACGACCGCCGCCGCAGATCGTGCCTTGCGAGCCCAGCTTGTCGGTAATGAACTCGAACACCGTGAGGTTGTAGTAGTCCATGCCGCGCACCAGACGCGGGTTCAGGCTCCAGGCCACATCGTTGGCATCCAGAATCTCCTGCACGGCCTTCAGATGCGCCTTGGAGGCATCACCCAGGTAGTCCATCAGCTTGGGCGCTGCGTTGACCATGTCCTGCATGGCCGGATTCTTGGTATCCAGCACGCGCAGCGGGTTGCTGTACATGCGGCGCTTGGCCTCCTCGTCCATCACCTCGGTGTGCTGCTCGAAGTAGGCGATCAGGGCCGCGCGATGCGCCTTGCGCTCCTCGGGCTGACCCAGGCTGTTGAGCTCCAGACGCACGCCTTCAATGCCCAGCTCTTTCCAAAGTTGAGCGGCCAGCAAAATCACTTCAGCATCCAGCTCGGGACCAGCAAAGCCCATGGCTTCCACACCGACCTGATGGAACTGGCGATAGCGGCCGCGCTGGGGACGCTCGTGGCGAAACATCTGGCCGATGTAGAACAGGCGCTTGCCGCCTTCGTAGAGCAGATTGTTTTCCACCACCGAACGCACCACGCCGGCCGTGCCTTCGGGGCGCAGGGTCAGGTGCTCGCCGTTGAGCTTGTCCTCGAAGGAGTACATCTCCTTTTCGACGATATCGGTCACCTCGCCCAGGCCGCGCACAAACAGGGCCGTGGGCTCGACGATGGGAGTGCGGATATTGCGATAGGCAAAGCGCCCCATCAGATCGCGCACCTTGGCTTCAAACCACTCCCAACGCGCCGAATCGGGTGGGAGAATGTCGTTCATGCCTTTGACGGCGGTCAGTTTTTCGTTCTTGGCCACGTGAAGTCTCACACTTGGGTTACTAGCAAAATAAGAGCATATTGCGCACGGCAATCATGCACTTCAACTAGAAACCTAATTCAAATCCATACAGATAGTGCGCAAGCAGCTATCAATTCCAAAGTCTTGGCTCGCTGGCATTGTGCCAGCAAGCGCAATCACCACCCGCATGCTGGGCCGCTGCAAGCGCTCGAGTCGCTCAGGCCTTCTGGCCGTAGCGGCGCTGCACATATTCCAGCACCAGGGTCTGGAACTCCTCGGCGATATGCTCGCCGCGCAGCGTCAAGGCCTTCTCACCGTCGATGAACACTGGCGCCGCAGGTGCCTCGCCATTGCCGGGCAGACTGATGCCGATATCGGCATGCTTGCTCTCGCCGGGACCATTGACGATGCAACCCATCACCGCCACCTTCATGGCTTCCACGCCGGGGAACTGGGTGCGCCAGACCGGCATTTCACCACGCAGGAAATCGTCGATCTTCTTGGCCAGCTCCTGGAACGTGGTGCTGGTGGTGCGGCCACAGCCCGGGCAGGCGGTGACGCTGGGCACGAACACGCGCAGCCCCAGGGCCTGCAGGATTTCGGAGGCTACAACGACCTCCTGCGTGCGAGCTTCACCGGGTTGGGGCGTGAGCGAGACGCGAATCGTGTCGCCGATGCCTTCTTGCAGCAGCACCGACAGTGCTGCGGTGGATGCCACCGTGCCCTTGGTGCCCATGCCGGCCTCGGTCAGGCCCAGGTGCAGCGCATAGTCGCAGCGGCGCGCCAGCTCGCGGTAGACCGCAATCAGATCCTGCACACCGCTGACCTTGCAGGACAGGATGATGTTGTCGGGGTTCAGACCAATATTCCTGGCCAGCTCGGCCGAGCTGATGGCCGAGGTGATCAGCGCCTCGTACATGACCTGGCGCGTCTCCCAGGGCTTGTCACGACGGCTGTTCTGGTCCATCAGATCGGCCATGATTTCCTGGTCCAGCGAGCCCCAGTTCACGCCGATGCGCACGGCCTTGTCGTATTTGGCCGCAATCTCGATCATCTGACCGAACTGCTTGTCCTTTTTGTCACCCTTGCCCACATTACCGGGGTTGATGCGGTACTTGGACAGCGCCTGGGCGCAGTCGGGGTAGTCGGTCAGCAGACGGTGGCCGTTGTAGTGGAAGTCGCCCACCAGCGGCACATACTCGCCCATGCGATCGAGCTGCTCGCGAATATAGGGCACGGCCGCCGCCGCCTCGGGCGTGTTCACCGTGATGCGCACCATCTCCGAGCCGGCCTGGGCCAGCTGACGCACCTGGATGGCAGTCTCCACCGCATCCACGGTGTCGGTATTGGTCATGGACTGCACGCGCACGGGCGCATCGCCCCCCACGGTGACCACGTTGTTGCGCCACACCACCCGGGCCTGGCGCGATTTGCGCGGCAGCGGGCTGGCGATGGCTATCGCCTGGCTGAGCTGCTGCGAGCTTTGAGAATCTTGCACTCTTGTTTACCTCGAACGGTTACTTCACCTCGAAGCGAGCCACATTGTCGCGTGTGCTCGAGATATCGAAGGGTTCGCCACGTACCGTCACCTGCGTGCCCTTGGCATTGCCCACAATCACCGACAGGGGCAACTGGCCTTCGGCAGTCGCAGATTCATCCTTGGACAGGGTCTTTTCCAGCACCACCTTGCCGCTTGCGTCCCTGACCTTGACCCAGGACTGGCCGGTATTCACCTTCAGCACCAGCAGGCCGCCAGCGCCGGCCGCAGGCGTGGCTGCCTCGGCTGCCGGGGCTGCGGTTTGGGCCGCTGCCACAGGTGCGGGAGCGCTTGCTGCAGCGCTGTCGCCAGGCATGCTGGCAGCAGCAGCTGCCGACACAGGCTCTGCCACCGGCGCTGCGGGTGTGGCAGAGCTGCCCTGTGCACTCCCCTCAGCCTGGGCAAGCGGTTCTGCAGCCGGAGCGCTCACCGCTGCCGTCTGGCCAGACTGGGCCTGAGCCGGCGCTGGCGCGCCTGCCCCATCGGCGCCGTCCACCATCTGCTGGAATGGCACAAAGTACACGGCAGCGGCCGCTGCCAGCAGAATCAGAACGCCTGCCGCAATCTTGCGAGAGCTGCTGTTGCCAGAGTCCAGCGATGTCCCTGTGACCTTGAAGCTGCTGCGCACCTTGACGGTCTCGTTGATGCCAGGACCTGTTTTGGCAAGGCTTTTGATCTCGGTGCGCGGCAGCTTGGCCAGCACCGATTCGGCATCGATATGCAAGGTCCGGCACATTCCCATGGCCAGAGCACGCATGAACACATGATCGGGAAAGGCCGCATAGTCATCGGCCTCCAGCGCTTGCAGCTTGTGCTGCGGCACCTTCAATGTCGCAGCCATCACGGGCAACTGCATCCTGGCTGCTTCCCGCGCCTGACGCAACAAGACCCCGGCCGTGGCCTGCCCCTGAGTGGGCACCTGCTCTTCGCTTTGCATAGTTTCCTCTTCCACCGCAGCCTCATTCATTGAAAGCTCCACGTTCATAGGCCAGCCACTGACGCGATTGAGGAAAACGCTCACGCAACTGATCGGCCTGTTGACGCACTCCAATGTCGTCGTGCAGTGCCCTGTCTATTTTGATTCCAAGCCAGAGGCTTTCCGCACTGGCCTGATTGCTATTGTTATTCAAGCGCCGGATGTAGAACTGCGCCTTTTTCAGATCACCTTTGAGCCAAAGCACATTTGCCAGGTTGTAGCCTGCGGCGGAGTTGCCCATATCCATCTCGTAGGCGCGAAACATGTTCTGGTAGGCCTGCTCCAACTGTCCCGCCTGCTGATAGCACATGCCCTTGGCCAGCAGGGTCCTGGGCTGCTCACGGTAGCCCGGGGCCTGCAAGGCTCTATCAAACCACTGCTGGGCCGCATCGAAATGCTTTTGCTGGCATTGCATCCAGCCGTAGTTGTGAATCTGGTTGCCGTCACGCGGATTGAGATCCACGGCCTTGCGCATGGCGACCTCGGCCTGCGTCCAGTCCTGGTTCTGCATGAGGATCAGGCCCAGCAGACCATATGCATCGGCGTAATCGGGCTTGGCAGCCAAGGCCTGCCCCACCTCATCCATGGCCACGTCCAGGCGCCCTGCCTGAAAGTAATTGGCAGCCAGCTCCAGGCGAATCTGTGCGCGGCGATTGGCATCGGCCACCTGGGTCCCGCCCGTGCCAACCACGGAAGACTGAGGCACGGACGTAGAGGAAGTGGTAGTGGTCGTTGTCGAAGTGCAACCCACAAGTGCCGCGACCGCAACCGGTACCCCCCACCGGGCCAACAAGCCCCAATGTTGCCAAACCGGTCGCTGTACCACTGCCCTCATTGACTGTCCTTTATTCAAAACTCCGTCAAGACACCTGCTTGAGCGGGATAGTTCGCTGCTTGGCCATACGCTCGGCAGCGCGAGTTCTGTCCTTCACATCGCCCGCGAGCTGACCACAGGCCGCATCGATATCGTCACCCCGGGTCTTACGCACCGTGGTCACGATGCCGGCATTGCTCAGCAACGTAGCGAACTCGGTCACACGAGCCGAAGGCGAGCGCAACAAACCCGAAGCGGGGAAGGGATTGAACGGGATCAGATTGAACTTGCACCAGCTCTTGCCATCGCCGCGCGCGCGCACCAACTCTATCAGCTGGCGTGCATGCTCAGGTTGATCGTTAACGCCGTCGAGCATGCAATATTCAAAGGTGATGAAGTCACGCGGCGCAAACTCCAGATAGCGCTCGCAGGCATCCAGCAGCTCGGCAATCGGGTACTTCTTGTTCAGCGGCACCAGGTTGTCACGCAACGGATCATTGGGCGCGTGCAGCGACACCGCAAGCGCCACCGCGCAATCCTGCGACAGTCGGTCCATCATGGGCACCACGCCCGAGGTGGACACCGTCACGCGGCGACGCGACAGGCCATAGCCATGGTCGTCCAGCATCACCTTGAGAGCTGGCACCAGCGCACTGTAGTTCTGCAGCGGCTCGCCCATGCCCATCATCACCACGTTGGAGATGATGCGATCTTCGGTACCGAAGCGCTTGCGCAGCGAATGCTCGGCGTACCAGAGCTGAGCAAGGATTTCGCCGGTATTGAGGTTGCGGCTGAAGCCCTGATGCCCCGTCGAGCAAAAGCGGCAGCCCACGGCGCAACCTGCCTGGGACGATACACACAGCGTGCCACGGTCGTCCTCAGGAATGAAAACGGATTCAACGGCATTGCCGTCACCCACATCGAACAGCCACTTCACGGTGCCGTCGGCAGAGACATGCTCCGTCACCACAGGCAAAGCGGTAATGTGGGCCCGGCTTTTGAGCTTTTCGCGCAAAGACTTGGCCAGATCTGTCATCTGGTCGAAATCGGATGCACCACGCTGGTGAATCCAGCGGAACAGCTGCGTCGCACGGAAACGCTTCTCCCCGAGCTGCTCGCAATAAGCGGTCAGTCCTTCGAGGTCAAAATCAAGCAAATTAGTAGTCATATCGGCATGTGGCGAGGCGTCTTGCGAACGGTGTTTGCCACGCCGTGGCCAGCATCTTCAAGTGCTGACACCCGCTTTGCACGAATGCAAAGCGCCGGCGTCAGCAAGAGCATGCTGTAAAGCTAGCGTGGATTAACGCGAGTACACGTTCATGCCGGGGAAGAAGAAGGCAACTTCCACAGCAGCAGTTTCAGCAGCGTCAGAGCCGTGCACGGCATTGGCGTCGATGCTGTCGGCGAAGTCGGCGCGGATGGTGCCCTTCTCTGCCTTCTTGGGATCGGTAGCGCCCATCAGCTCACGGTTCTTCAGGATGGCGTTCTCGCCTTCCAGAGCTTGAATCATCACGGGGCCGGAGACCATGAAGTCAACCAGATCCTTGAAGAAAGGACGGGCGGCGTGCACAGCATAGAACTGCTCGGCTTCGCCGCGCGACAGGTGCACCAGCTTGGCAGCCACGATCTTCAGGCCAGCAGCTTCGAAGCGGGCGTAGATTTGGCCGATCACGTTCTTGGCAACTGCGTCGGGCTTGATGATGGAGAGGGTACGTTCGATAGCCATGATGATTATTTCCTAATCAGGGTTACTATGGGTTTTTGCCGAAAAAGCAAAACAGTTGATTTTAGCGGTGCCGCCATAGACCTTTAAGTCCAGGCAGCACTCAAATCCTTACGGACGACTTTTTAGCGACCGCCGCGACGACCACCGCCGCCACCGCCAGCAGGGCGACGCTTGGCGTTCTGGCGGGCACGCGACAGGCTGTCGCTGCCGATATAGCCCACCGAAGTGCGCATGGGGTCGGGCTGACTATCCCCTTGCGAGCGACCCGAGCCACCGGAGCGGCCACCGGACTTGTTGCGCGGGCTGTCGCCCAGCATGCCGCTAGGTGCCGGACGATTGCCGTCCCACTCGCCACGGCGCTGACCACCGCCTTCACGGCGACCCTGAGGTGCGCGATCGGCATTCATGCCATTGCCGCGACCACCGCTGCGACTGTTGCGGCCGCCACGGTTGTTGGCACCACGGGCGCCAGCGTTGTTGCGCTCGACAGGAGCACGCTCCTTGACGCCGGCTGCCGACATCAGCGCCTGGATATCGGCCTGATCGAGCTCCACCCAGGCGCCGCGCTTGAGACCGCGCGGCAGCATCATGGCACCGTAGCGAATGCGGATCAGACGGCTGACGGCATGACCCACAGCCTCGAACATGCGACGCACTTCGCGGTTGCGACCTTCGGAGATGGTCACGCGATACCAGCAGTTGGCACCTTCGCCGCCGCCATCTTCCACGGCACCAAAGCTGGCTTCGCCGTCTTCGAGCTGCACGCCGTCCAGCAGACGCTGCTTTTCTTCCTTGCTCAGCGCGCCCAGCACACGGGCCGCGTATTCACGCTCCAGCCCGAAGCGGGGGTGCATCAGCGAGTTCGCCAGCTCGCCCGAGCTGGTGAACAGCAGCAGACCTTCGGTATTCAGGTCCAGACGACCCACCGACTGCCACTTGCCATGCTGCAGCTTGGGCAGCTTGCGGAACACCGTAGGGCGGTTTTGCGGATCGTCATGCGTCACCACTTCGCCCACGGGCTTGTGATAGGCAATCACGCGTGCGGGCGGCGGGTCGATACGAAAGCGAATGGGCTGGCCGTTGACCTTGACGATATCGCCGAACTGAATGCGCTGACCGACGTGGGCAGGCTCGTTGTTGACCGAGATGCGCCCTTCCAGGATCAGTTGCTCCATCTCCAGGCGCGAACCCATGCCGGCCTGGGCCAGCACCTTGTGCAGCTTGGGAGAATCGAGCTGGGGTGCAAGCACGCGCTTGGCAGGCATGGCGCTGCCGTTCTCTTCGTCGTCATCGAAGTCGCCCGAGATCACATCGGCAAAGTCGATGTTCTGCCCCTTGCGTCCCTTGTGCCCATGAGGAGCGGCAACGCTTCCCGCGGCCACCTCCGCGACGACGGCATCTGCTGCGTCATGGTCATTGCCCTGGGACTGCACCTCCACATCCTGCTCGGCCACGGGCTGAACCGGCTCCTCGACGGCCACGGGTTCTTCGGCCCGGGGCTTGGTCACGCGCTTGCGCGCAGGCTTGGCCTCGGCAGCAGCGTCCTTTTTGACGCCGGCACGCTTGCGCGGTGCGGCAGGCTTCTTGGCCTCGACAGTATCCTTGGCACCATCGGCCTTGGCTGCGCGGGGCTTGCGAGTCTTCTTGACCGGCTCGGCTTCGGGCGAAGCGGCTGCAGACTCGGGCATCGGGTTCGATGTCTCGTTGTTCATTCCAGTTTTCCTTCGGGGACGACGCCATCGTCATCCTCCACAATTCGTTGTTCTGCCGACTCGACGGCATCGTCGGCCCGCGCCTTCGTCTTTGCGTCCTCGGCCTCGTCGTCGCTGCCGTAGTCATCCTCGAGAAACGCCTTCAGTCCCACCCACTCGGTACGGCCTGCTTTCTTGGCCGCCGGCTTGGGCTGCGACTCTGCCGCCTTGGCAGTCCTGGCGGGCCTGGCCGCTTTGGGCTTGCTCACAGACGGCAGCTCCATAGCAGGCCCAGGCTCCGAGTCAGCCAGCGCGGTCTCTATTGTTTCCGTAGCAGCTTGCGCAATATCAGCCTGCGCCTGAACTGAATATGACTCCAGCTCCGGCACATCGGACTCAGGCTGAAGCTCCGCCTGAATCACCGCCTGCCCTTCCGCCACTTGATCAGCACCTAGAGCAGACTGCTCCTCGGCGCCATCTTCCTCATTCGAGGCACCCAGGACTTCACTCTCAGCCGCATCGGACTCAGCAGCGACATCCGTATTCGCTACGACGTCGGCCGGCTCTGCGGCTTCCACCCCCTCCAGAGGCAGGGCATCCTCCGCACCGGCCTGCTCGCCCTCCTCTCCATCCAGCGCCTTGAACAGACTTTGCTGGGCCTGGGTTTCCTCCAGCATGGGCAGCTGATCCAGCGACTGCAGACCCAGATCATCGAGAAACTGGCGCGTGGTGGCAAACAGCGCGGGCCGACCCACGGTTTCACGATGGCCGATGACCTCGATCCAGCCTCGGTCTTCCAACTGCTTGATGATCAGGCTGTTCACGGTCACACCGCGAATGTCCTCAATATCACCGCGCGTGACCGGCTGACGGTAGGCAATGATGGCCAGCGTCTCAAGCGTAGCCCGCGTGTACTTGGGCGGCTTCTCGGGGTGAAGCTTGTCCAGATAGACCCGCATCTCTGGCCGGCTCTGAAAACGCCAGCCAGAAGCCACCTGAACCAGTTCCACGCCCTTGAGGGCCCAGTCCTTTTGCAGATCCAGCAGCAAATCCTTAACCGTGTCCGAGCCCAGCACATCATCAAAAAGTGAGCGCAATTCCCGCAGCGTTACAGGCTGCGGGGCACAAATCAATGCTGTTTCAAGAACCCGCTTGGCATCTACCGTATTCATGGGCGCAGCGTTTCGGGAGCGGCCGTCGCACCGACTACGGTGGGACGCCTGATTCTAAGAAGAGAGGGAAGCGCCCCAAAGATGCCATGCGAGTGATGGTCAGAGGGTAGGGTAGGAACAGTTCATTGCTGAACCATCCCCCCCTAAGAACCGGACTTGCGACTTTCACCGCATCCGGCTCAAGCACAACACGTTCAGTTTCGCTAGGTTTCCATTTTAAGACGGAAAACCTTTTGAACTGAACTCAAAGCCTTTGAGAGGCCGGTTTCGCTACCTGCAAACCAAGAGCGTGCAGTCGTCTATGACAGACCGGATGCAATAGCACCCGATTGGAGAGCTTGTCCGACCCGCCCGCCACCTTGTGAACAATGTGGTGGTCGTGCCAGCGCTCGCCCTCTTCCAATGGTTCTGCGCAAAGAGCGCAACGCCCATTCTGATTGATGTAAAGCATCGACGTTTCGTACTGGTACGCCATGTTTTTCAACATGCGTTTCGTTCGCAATGTCTCGCCATACACTTCCCAGGCCGGGTCAAAGGGGTTGTAGTCCCCCTTGATCTTTTCGTGCCTCACGATCTCTGTATCCGCAAGCTTCAACAGTCTGGTCGTAAGCGGACCATCTGCCGTTTTCACGGTTGCAGCAAATTCCTCCCTATCCTTGATGCGCTGCCAGTAACGGCTTTTGCACCAGGGTCGGGATTTATTCGGATGTCGCCTTCTCGTCCAGCGCACTATGCGCCAGTAGATCAGGTTGTCCATCCGACTGAAGGTTTCTTTCGCCACCACCGGCTGGTGGTACCTTGCCCAACCCCGAAGGATTGGGTTTAGTTTGGCAATGAGATCCTCCTGCTTCATCGACAGGTGTGTTTTCACGGTTTCACTGACCTTGCGATAGAACGCTTGCACGTTCTTCTTGCTCGGCTTGATGAGCAACTTCCCTTTGTACTTGCGGAAGTTCCACCCCAGAAAATCGAAACCCTCGTCTATGTGAACGACCTTGGTCTTTTCCGGCGACAGTTGCAGACCTCGTTGTGCGAGAAATGCCTCTATCCACGGCCTGATTTCGGTTTCCAACAACTCTCGCGAGTTGCCAGTGATTACGAAATCGTCGGCGTACCGGATCACATTCACTTTCAGCTTCTGAGCTTTCCTAGCTCCGACATGCCCCCGAAGGTGCGCGATCAGACCTGTTTCCAGCCCGTTCAAACACATGTTCGCCAAAGTTGGCGAGATGATGCCGCCTTGCGGCGTCCCTTCCTCAGTCGGCGAGAGGCGTCCCTGGTGGACCACCCCGGCTTTCAACCATTTGCGCAGGATTGCCTTGTTCATGGGAACATGACGCGCCAGCCACTCGTGGTTGATATGGTCGAAACAGCCTCGAATATCCGCCTCCAGCACCCATTGAGCCGAAGCCTTTTTGGATGTACAAACGAATATCTGACCCATAGCGTCTGCCGTTGAACGATTCCTCCTGAAGCCGTAGCTATTCGGATCGCTCGTGGTTTCCGCCACCGGTTCCAGTCCAAGCAGGTGTAGCGCCTGCATGGCCCGATCCAACATGGTTGGAATGCCCAGAGGACGCTCCTTCCCGTTGGCTTTGGGGATGTAGACCCGCCGCAATGGCTTGGGTCTGTATCCCCTCTGCTGTTTCAACCTTCCAATCGCCGCCCGTTTCAAGGCAGGAGAATCCCAAAGCTGACGATCGACTCCCGCCGTTCGTTTGCCTTGGTTTTCAGTTACACGTCTTACCGCCAAAGCCCTGGCGGAAAACGAGTGGAATAAAGACCGTTGCAGAGCTTTCACCCTGCGCCAGTCCTTGTCCAGCGTTGCCTTCGCTATGCGTTGCTGCGTCGTTCTCACAAACTGCTCGACACGATGCCAATCGATGGCATGCCAGTCTTGCGGTTCGCGTGAGGACGCAGATTCGCCGTCGCCGGTGAGTTTTCTCATGCTTTCCTCCTACCGAGTTGAACCCTCAGAGGACGCACGTCTCCCCGAAGGGATACGCACAATCCCTTCGGGCTAGGTTTAAACAAATGCAGTCGCGAGCGACGGTTGCACCAAGTGGAAGTGGGCACGCTTTCGCGTCAGGGTATGAACCCCTATGCCACCCATTACAGGCAGCCATTCGCTTTTTCCACCATCCCATACCCCCTCATCCAACAGGTTGCCTTACGGCTTCCCTGCCGACACGCTTACGCATGCTGGCGGATAGTGGGGCTTACCACGTTCCCTGACTTGCCGACACGGGCGATTCGCATCGCTGCATGTCTATCCGGTTAGGACTCATCTCTCCTAGAACTGCACTTATGACAACGACTACCCCGGAAAGACGGTTAGTCCTGGCAGC